>OZ244065.1:4800000-6177771 GCA_965215505.1 Capsulimonadaceae bacterium
CTTCACCGACCCGCAGGTGGAGGAGTACGACACGCTGACCAGTGAGGACAAGTGGAACGAGTACGCCGATGTCATCCTCGCCAACCCGCCCTTCATGTCCCCCAAAGGCGGCATCAAGCCGCACAAGCGGTTCTCCGTCCAGTCCAACCGCAGCGAAGTCCTGTTCGTGGACTACATCGCCGAACACCTGACCCCGGCGGGCCGGGCGGGCGTGATCGTCCCGGAGGGCATCATTTTCCAGTCGGGGGGCGCGTACAAGGACCTCCGCAAGATGCTGGTGACGAAGCACCTTGTCGCCGTGATCTCGCTGCCCTCGGGTATCTTCCAGCCCTACACCGGCGTTAAGACCAGCGTCCTCATTTTCGACCGGCGCAGGGCCAAAGAGAACCGCAGTATTCTGTTCACCGAGATCAAAAACATCGGCTTCAGTCTGGGCGCGAAGCATACCCAAATTGACGCGAACGATCTGCCGCAGTCACTCCTTGACTACCGTGCCTTCCGGGACGGGCAGGCAATTCATTCTGGCATCTCGTTCACTGTCCCGAAGGAGAAGATCGCAGCCAACGGTTACATCCTGAGCGCGCAGCGTTACCGTGCCTTGGCTCCTAGAGGTGACGGTTTCCGCTTCCTCGCCTTGTCAGAGGTTTGTACTATAGAGAAGGGAAAGTCGTCCAGCACTAAAACTAAGCCGGGTCCATTCCCGTTGGTCCTAACGGCTGAAACGCGCGGTTTCTCTGATCACTATGACTTCGAAGGCGACGCTGTGTGTGTGCCGTTAATTTCCTCGACTGGTCACGGAAAAGCCTCAATCAAGCGAATACACTATGCCGCCGAGCGGTTCGCGCTGGCGGACTTGATGGTGGCTTTAAGGCCTGTTGACCCAGATACGTTAGACACGCGGTTCCTGTTCCATGTTCTGAACCAAGTTAAGCCAGCCTTAGCGGGCTTGATGTCCGGGGCCGCTAATGTGTCCATGAAAGCATCCGATCTAGGGGACTTCCAAATTCCTATCCCTCCTCTCGCCACGCAGAAGGAGATCGTGGCGTATCAGCATCGTGTCGATGAACTCAGGCGCGAGATAGCTGAGCAGGAACGGAACATTACTGAGGCCATCAGCCGCGTGTGGGGTGACAACGGTTCCGTAGTGGAAAGTGACGCGGAAGACGTAGAATGACACATTCAACAGCCCTCATCTCTGCGCTATCCGCGAAGTATGGTATCCAAGAAACCGACGTGATAGGAATAGCCGTGGCTGTTTTGAAGGACTTACATCGCGTTGCTGTGCAGGGCGAACAAGGACCTATGACCGCGCTTTACGAGTGCAAGTGGCTACTCGACGAGGAAGGGCAATACCATCTTGTCGGAGTTGTCGCCGAGCTTATGAGAGAGGAAGCCCCGGATTACTACAGAGGGCTGATAGAAGACGTTTTCCGATATGTTAGCCCCGAGCGTGACCTCCGGAACGAGGGGTTGAAGCGCTGGGTGAATGAGAAACAATCAAGCCGCGCTGTAAACGACAGCGATTAGGCCATCGTGGCGGAGATCGAGGAGGAGCAGCGGCTGGTGGCGGCGAGCAAGGAACTGGTGCGGCGCTTCGAGGCCAAAAGCAAGGACGCCATCCGCCGCGTGTGGGGGGAGGGGGCGTAGGGAGAGGAGTCCCCTCCCCCCGCCCCTCCCCACTGCGTGGAGAGGGGAGCCGGAAGAAGAACGTGCCGGGCCTTGTCCGCGTCAGCCTTCCTCGGATCGGACTGGTGCCTTTTCTCGCTTCCGGCCTCCTCTAATTCCCCACTCGACTTCTTACTCCCCTCTCCACGCAGTGGGGAGGGGCGGGGGGAGGGGACTCCTTCCGCGTCCCTCCCCGGCCTGGAGACCCATGGGCCATCATGGCCCGTCTGCCCCGAGCCAGAAGTCGTGCGGGAGGGGGGCCTCAAAATCCTCCGCGATCCAGTACCGGCCCGCGTGCAGGCCCGGCGTCCGGGGGGACTGCCGCACCGCGTTATCCTCCGCCTCGGTCTCGCGCAGGGCAAGATGCTGGATGTACCCGGCCACATCCCGACCCTCGCGGGCGGCCCGGCGCGTCAGCCGGTCTGCGGCATCCAGCGGCAGTTCAATGGTGATGGTCATAGGGGAGTATGCCTGATGTAGAGGCCGTAGGGGTTATCCTGGTAAAGTCGCGCGGCGGGCAGACTTGGTCATGTCCCGCCGCAAGGCCCCGCCCTTGACAACCGCCGCGCGGGCCTCTATAATAGCAATACATACCCCCGTCAATGCCCGCGCGTGAACGCCCACGCGCCCCGTAAGGTCTTTCCCATGTCCCGGAACAAAACCCATCTCGCCCGCGCCGGACTCGCCCTGCTCGCCGCCTGCTCCGCCGCCTCGGCCTTCGGGCAGGCCCCGACGCCGCCCTACCAGGACCCGAAGGCCCCCCTGGAGGCGCGCGTCAATGACCTCTTCGACCGGCTGACCCCTGACGAGAAACTGAGCCTGCTGACCGGGACCGGCTTCACCACGCGGGCCATCCCCCGGCTCGGCGTCCCCGCCATGGCGATGGCGGACGCCGGGCAGGGCGTCCGGGGCGGCATGGACACCACGTTAGGACCCGCCACCCTTTTCCCCGCCGGAGTCACCATGGCCTCCACCTGGGACCCCGCCCTGGTCGGCCGCATCGGGGCGGCCATCGGGCAGGAGGCGCTTAACAAAGGCACGGGCGTACAGGTCCTGCTCGGCCCCGCCGTCAACATCCACCGGTCGCCGCTCGGCGGGCGCAACGGCGAGTATTTCAGCGAAGACCCCTACCTCGCGGGCCGGCTGGCCGTCGGCTACATCCAGGGCATGCAGAGTACGGGCTGCGCGGCCTGCATCAAGCACTACGCCGCCAACAACGAGGAAGTGGACCGGGACAACGTCAACGTCCTGGTCGGCGAGCGCGCCCTGCGCGAGATCTATTTGCCCGCGTTTGAGGCGGGCACGACGGAGGGCCACGCCTGGACCCTGATGTCCTCCTACAACCGGATCAACGGCCCCCACGCCACCGCCAACGAGTACCTGCTGACGGAGGTGCTGAAAAAGGGGTGGGGGTGGGACGGCATGGTCATGTCCGACTGGGGCGCGGTCCACGAAACCGCCGCCGTCATTGACGCCGGCAACGACCTGGAAATGCCCGGCCCCGGCTTCCTCGTGCCGAAAAACGTCACGCCCGCCTTGTCGCGCGGGACGACGACGCAGGCCGACATCGACGCCAACGTCCACCGCATCCTGCGCGCCATCCTCCGCGTCGGCCTGCTTGACGGCCCGCGCACCCCCGACCACGCCCTCGTCAACTCGCCCGAACACCAGCGTTTGACGTTCGAGGCGGCCTCCAAAGGCATCGTCCTGCTGAAGAACGCGGGCGGCGTCCTGCCGCTGGACGCCGCAAGGATCAAGTCCATCGCCGTCATCGGGCCGGCCGCCGTGGACATGCAGTACGGCGCGGCGGGCAGCCCCGGCCTGACGCCTTTCTACTCCATCAACCCGCTGCAAGGCATCCAGGACGCGGTCGGCCCCTCGGTCGCCGTCAGTTATGTGCGGGGGACGCAGACCGGGACGCCGGTCCCCGCCCCCGCATTCCTCCTGCCCGACGGCTCCGGAATCGGCCTGCGGGCGGAGTATTTCGCCAACAAGAACCTGGAAGGGACGCCCGCTCTGGTCCGCACCGACGCACAGATCCAAGAGGACTGGAACACGAATTCCCCCGCCCCGACCCTGCCGCGCACGAATTTTAGTGTCCGCTGGACCGGTAAGCTGGTCGCGCCGAGGACGGGCCGCTACGCCCTGTCCCTGACCGCCGACGACGGCTGCCGCCTGTTCCTGGACGGCAAGCAGCTCGTCAACCACTGGATAGACGGCGCGGCCTCCCCGCAGACGGTCGGCGTGGACCTGGTCGCGGGCCGTGCCTACGACCTGCGCGTCGAGTACTACCAGAACGGCGGGCTGGCCGTCGCCTCGCTGGACTGGATACTCCCCGGCCAGGCCCGCTTCACCGAGGCCGTGGAGGCCGCCCGCAGGTCCGACGTGGCCGTCGTCTGCGTCAGCACCGAGGGGACCGAGGGCGAAGGCAATGACCGGCCCTCCATGGACCTACCCGGCGACCAGGACGCCTTGATCCAGGCCATTGCTGCTGTGAATAAGAAGACCATCGTCGTCCTGAACAACGGCACCCCCGTCACCCTGACCGCCTGGCTGGAGCGCGTGCCCGGCCTGATTGAGACCTGGTTCCCCGGCCAGGAGGGCGGGCACGCGCTGGCCGCCGTCCTGTTCGGCGACGTCAACCCCTCCGGCAAGCTGCCCGACACCCTGGCCGCTCGGCGCGCGGATTACCCCGATTTCGGCCACTTCCCCGGCACGAAGGGGCATGTGGACTATGCTGAAGGCATCTATGTCGGCTACCGGCACTTCGACAAGGCGAAGATCGCGCCCCTGTTCCCCTTCGGCTACGGCCTGTCCTACACCACCTTCCGCTACGGCGCTTTGACGCTCGACCGGACGACGCTTGCGCCCGACGGGACGGTCACGGCGAGCCTCGACGTCACCAACACGGGCCGCCGGGCCGGGGCCGAGGCCGTCGAGCTGTACGTCCACGATCCCAGCCCCAAGATAGACAAGCCGGTGCGCGAGCTGAAAGACTTCGCGAAAGTCGAGCTGGCACCGGGCGAAACTAAGTCCCTCACCTTCATGCTAAAGCCGCGCGCCCTGGCTTACTGCGACGTTCCCGGCAAGCAGTGGAAGGCGGACGCCGGCGACTACGACATCCAGGTCGGGGCATCCTCCCGCGACATCCGGCACCAGGCGCGCGTGCGGCTGGCCGCCGACTACACCCAGCCGATCCCGTTCCTGGGCGAGGTTAGGCCCGCCCCGACCGCCCCCGCCCGGACGGAGAAAGACCTCGCCGCCGGCCGCCCCGTCACGGCCTCCTCCGTGCAGGACCCCGCCCTCTACAAGCCGGAGGGTGCCGTGGACGGCGACGACGCCACGCGCTGGAGCAGCGCCGCCTCCGACCCGCAGTGGATCGCCGTAGACCTGGGCAGCGTCACGCCGGTCAGCCACGTCCTGCTCAACTGGGAGACGGCCTACGCCGCCGCCTACAGCATCCAGGTCAGCCTCGACGGCAAGACCTGGACTGACGTCTACAAGACAGCCGACGGTGCGGGCGGCACGGAGGAGATCAAGTTCACGCCCACTCCCGCCCGCTTCGTGAGGATGTACGGCACCAAGCGCGCGACCACTTTCGGCTACTCGCTGTTCAGCTTTGAAGTCTACCGCTGACCTCTATCATCGCCCACACTCCGCGCCCGTAAAGGCGGGTATCATCCTAGGAACACAGCACATGACATTCACATCAACACTCCGCGCCTGGCTCGCCCCCGCCCTGCTGGCCGCCGCTGCGACCGCCGCCCACGCCGCGCCGGGGCAGCTCACCGTCCAGGTGGACAAGCCCGGCGTCAAGATCAGCCCCACCTTCTTCGGCCTGATGACCGAGGAGATCAACCACGCCTACGACGGCGGCCTGTACGGCGAGCTGATCCAGAACCGCGCCCTCAAGGACGACCCGAACGGCCCCGCCCACTGGTCCGCCGTTACCAGCGGCGGCGGGACGGGCACGGTGGCCCTGGACACCGCAAACCCCATCGCCGGGACCGCGCTGACCAACTGCCTGCGGCTGGACATCACCGCCGCCACGGCGGGCCAGCACGTCGGCGCGGCCAACGAAGGCTATTGGGGCATCCCCGTCAAGCCGAACACCACTTACCGCGCTTCCTTCTACGCCAAAGCCGGCCCGGCCTTCACCGGCCCGCTGACCGTGGACATCCAGAGTGCCGACGGCGCGGACGTCCGCGCCACCGCCCAGGTGCCCGCGCTGACCGCCGACTGGAAGCAGTACACCGTCACGCTCTCCACGGGTGCCGCCGCCCCCTCCACGGCGAACCGCTTCGTCATCTCGGCGAGCGGCGCGGGCACGGTCTGGCTGTCTCAGGTTTCGCTCATGCCGCCGACCTTCCACGACCGGCCCAACGGCAACCGCATCGACCTGATGCAGAAGATGGGCGACATGCAGCCCGCCTTCCTGCGCCTGCCCGGCGGCAACTACCTGGAAGGCAACACTCTCGCCGAGCGGTTCGAGTGGAAGGACACGATCGGACCCGTCGCCCAGCGGCCCAGTCATCAAGGGCCGTGGGGCTACCGCTCCACCGACGGGATGGGCCTGCTGGAGATGCTGGAGTGGTGCGAGGACCTCAAAATGCAGCCCGTCCTGGCCGTCTTCGCCGGGTACGCCCTGCGCGGCGACCACGTCGCCCCCGGCCCCGACCTGACCCCCTATGTGCAGGACGCCCTGGACGAGATCGAGTATGTGACCGGCGACGCCAGCACCACCTGGGGCGCGCGCCGCATCAAGGACGGCCACCCGGCCCCGTTCCCCCTCACCTATGTGGAGGTCGGCAACGAGGACAACTTCGACCGCTCGGGCAGCTACAGCGGCCGGTACGCCCAGTTCTATGACGCCATCAAGGCCAAGTACCCGAAATTGCAGATCATCGCCACCGCCCGCGTCCAGGGCCACACGATGGACGTGCTGGACGACCACTACTACCGCTCGGCGGCGGAGATGGCGCGGGACGCGGGCCACTACGACAAGACCGACCGGAACGGCCCCAAGATCTTCGTCGGCGAGTGGGCCTCCACCGAGGGCAGCCCGACCCCGACCATGCAGGCCGCCTTGGGCGATGCCGCCTGGATGACCGGCATGGAGCGCAACTCGGACGTCATCGTCCTGGAGTCCTACGCGCCCCTCCTCGTCAACGTCAACCCCGGCGCGCGCCAGTGGGGGACCAACCTCATCGGCTATGACGCACTCAGCAGCTTCGGCTCGCCGTCCTACTATGTGCAGAAGATGTTCGGCACCAACCGGGGCGACACCGTCCTGCCCGTCACCCTCGTCCCGCAGGGCGGGGACGCGCCGGTCGCCGCCCCGCTGCCCACGGGCAGGATCGGCGTCGCCACCTGGGCCACGCAGGCCGAGTTCAAAGACATCCAGGTGACGCAGGGCGGCAAGACGCTCTACTCCAAGGACTTCACCTCGGGGGACGCCGACTGGGCCTTCCGCCAGGGCACCTGGGTCGCCGCCGACGGCGTCCTGCGGCAGACCGGCACCCTGACCAACTCGCGGGCCACGGCGGGCGATGCGGCCTGGACCGACTACACCTACCACGTCCAGGCCCGCAAGCTCGGCGGCGATGAGGGCTTCCTGATCGCCTTCCACTTCCAGAACGCCAACAACTACCTCTGGTGGAACATCGGCGGCTGGGGCAACACCCGCACCGCCATCCAGCAGTTCCGGAACGGCACCAACACCCAGCTCGGCCCCGACTTCCCCGTGACGGTCGAGCCGAACCGCTGGTACGACATCAAGGTCGAGCTTCAGGGTCGGCAAATCCGCTGCTTCCTGGACGGCAAGCTGGTCGAGGAGGTGACCGACACGCCCCCCGCCCCGCCCGCCCCGCTCTACGCCGTCGCCAGCCGCGACACGAGATCGGGCGACGTCATCCTGAAAGTGGTCAACACCTCCCCCGCCGTCCAGCAGATCCAAATAGACCTGCAAGGGGCGCGCGGCATCGCGAAGACCGCCACGGCTGTGGTCCTGGCCGGCGACCCCGCCGACGTGAACTCGCTCGACGCGCCCGAAAAAGTCGCCCCGCAGACGACGACAGTGACCGGCGTCGGCGCGACCTTCCTCCACGAGTTCCCCGCCCACTCCGTCACCGTGCTGCGGGTGAAGGCGCGGAAGTAGTCCCCCCGCCTCTGATCCTCCCCCCGGCGCTGTGCGCCGGGGGGAGGATCGAAAAGGAAACCGAACATGACCGATCAGCCCCCAACCGACGGTCCCGTTCCTATGATTAAAGAGGAAACCGTCAAGGACGACGGCCGGACCCTGATCTATTACACCTTTCCCAACGGCCAGGACGACCCGGCACCGCCTGTCATCCCGGAGGCCGCCCATGTCTGAGCTACGCTGGCATCCTATCCTGGAAGAGTGGGTCATCACGGCGACCCAGCGGCAGGACCGCACCTTCTTCCCGCCGCCCGACTACAACCCGCTCGCCCCGACAAAGCCCGGTGGCTTCCCGACCGAGATTCCGCGCCCCGAGTACGACATCGTCGTCTTCCAGAACAAGTTCCCCTCGCTCCAGCCGCACCCGCCCGCGCCTTCTGTCGAGGGCACCGCCCTGACACCCGTGCTGCCCGCCGTCGGCGAGTGCGAGGTCATCGTCTATACGCCCCAGTCCGACGCCACACTGGCCGAGCTTCCGTTAGAAAAGATCGAACACCTGGTCTGGGTCTGGACCGACCGCTTTGCCTCTTTGGAGGCGCTGCCCGAGATCAAGTACGTCTTTTTCTTCGAGAACAAGGGCCGCGCGATTGGCGTCACCCTGGCCCACCCGCACGGCCAGCTCTACGCCTATCCCTTTATCCCCCCCCGCCTCCAGACCGAGCTGAACGCGGCCAAGAAGCACTGGGACGCGCACGGCACCAACCTCTTCCTGGACGTGCTGAAGCAGGAACTGGAAGACGGCCGGCGCGTCGTCACCCAGAACGACAGCTTCGTGGCGACCGTCCCGTTCTTCGCCCGCTACCCGTATGAGGTCCACATCACCGCCCGCGCAGCCGGCAAGGCGGCCCTGACCGACTTCACGCGCGCCGAGCAGCGCGATCTGGCGGCGATCCTGAAGACGGTCCTGGTCAAGTACGACAACCTGTTCAACGTCTCGCTGCCATACATCATGGCCCTGCACCAGCGGCCAACTGACGGTGGCGACTACCCCCATTACCAGTTCCACATCGAGTTCTACCCGCCGAACCGGACGAAAGACAAGCTGAAGTATTTAGCCGGGTCCGAGGCGGGCGCGGGGACCTACATCAACGACACTCTTGCGGAGGAGAAAGCCGCCGAGCTGCGCGCCCTGGAGCCGCGCGTGTAGCCGTCAGTCAACCGCCATGAATAAAACCTTCTCCCTCCTTAGCCTCGTATTCGCCCTGAGCGCGCCCCGCCTCGCCACCCAGGCCGCGCCCGCCCCGCGCCAACACCTGCGCTTCGACGCGGGCTGGCGCTTCCACCGGGGGGACGCCCCCGGCGCGGAGCGGGCTGGCTTTGCCGACGCCTCCTGGCGGCGCGTGGATCTGCCCCATGATTGGAGCATCGAAGACCTGCCGCCCTTGACCACGCCCCAGACGCCGAGCCTTTCCGTCGCGGCGGGTCAATGGCGGTTCACATTAGGCGACGACCCCACCTGGAAGAGCGCCGACTTCGACGACTCGGCCTGGAAGACCGTCACACTCCCAGCCTACTGGAGTACGCACCTCACCGGCGATTTCACCAATAGGTTCGGCTGGTATCGCCGCCGCTTCCCGGTCCCCGCCGCCTTGCGCGGCCATGACGTTCTCCTGCTGCTCGGCAAGGTAGACGACTCCGACGAGACGTTCGTCAACGGCGTCAAGGTCGGCGGGATGGGGGCCTTCCCGCCGAACTACGAGACGGCATACTCCGCCACGCGCCGCTACCTCGTCCCGGCCGGTCTGCTGAAGGGCGACGGCACGGACCTCGTCGCCGTGCGCGACTACAATGGCGGCGGCGACGCGGGCATCTACGAGGCCGCCGCATTGCCGGACCGCAGCGGCCCGTTCGACGCCGAGAGCGAGGGCGGGGCGGCCCAGGGCTTTACCGAGGGCGGCGTCGGCTGGTATCGCAAGCCGTTCGCGCTCCCCGCAAGCCTCAAAGGCAAGCGCCTGAGCGTGACGTTTGACGGCGTGTACATGGACTCCAAGGTCTGGCTTAATGGGCACCTGCTGGGCACACACCCCTACGGCTACACAGGGTTTTCCTATGATCTGACCCCCTATGCCCGGCTGGGCGGCGCATCGAATGTGCTGGCCGTCCGGGTAGACGCCAGCGGTAAGACGAGCCGCTGGTACTCGGGCGCGGGCATCTACCGCCACGTCTGGCTGACGGCGACCGCGCCCACGCACATCGCCCAGTGGGGCGTCTACGTCACCACGCCAAGTGTCAGCGCCCGAACCGCGACCGTGCGCGTCCGCACGACGATTGACGGGCGGGTCAAAGGGCAGAGCCTGACCCTGCTTTCGATCCTCGTAGATGCACACGGCTTGCCCGTCGGTGCGGCTGCGGACGGCGGGCCGCGCGTTGCTGAGTCCGGTACGTTGGACCAGCAGTTTGAAGTCGCCCAGCCCCGCCTCTGGTCCCCGGATACGCCGACGCTCTACCATCTGGTCAGCACTGTCAGCATCAATGGCAAAGTCATGGATCGGACCGAGACGCCGTTCGGCATCCGCTCGCTCTCCTTCGATGCGACTCACGGCTTCCTGCTGAACGGCAAATCCCTGAAACTGCGCGGCGGGTGCGTCCACCACGACGACGGCCCGCTCGGGTCGCGCACCTACGACCGGGCCGAGGAGCGCCGCGTGGCCCTGCTGAAAGCGGCCGGGTTCAATGCCATCCGCACGAGCCATAACCCTCCCTCGCCCGCCTTCCTGGATGCCTGCGACCGGCTGGGCGTCCTGGTCATGGATGAGGCCTTCGACTGTTGGAAGTACGGCAAGAACCCACAGGATTATGGCCGGTTCTTCGACGCCAACTGGAAAAGCGACATAGACAGCATGGTGCAGCGCGACCGCAACCACCCCAGCGTCGCCCTGTGGAGCATCGGCAACGAGATCCCCGAACAGAACGGCCCGGAAGCCGGCCCGCGCGGCGCGATGCTGGCCGGCGAGGTACGCGCGTTGGACCCGACGCGCCCCGTCTCCCAGGCGACCAACCCCGACGCCGACAAATTGGAGCCGCTGCTGGAACACCTCGACGTTGCCGGCTACAACTATCAGGCCGGACGGTTCGCCGCAGACCACGCCAAGCACCCGGACCGCGTGTTCGCCCAGACCGAGTCTTTTCCTAATGACTGCTTCAACTCCTGGATGCAGGTCGTGGACCACCCCTACGTCGTCGGCGACTTCGTCTGGACCGCCCTCGACTATCTGGGCGAGGCGGGCATCGGGCGCGACATCTACCCCGGCGAGGGCGGCGGGTTTGTCGGCGATTACCCCTACGCCGTGTCCGGTTGCGGCGACCTCGACCTGACCGGCACCCGCAAGCCGCAGAGCTACTTCCGGGGCATTATGTGGGACACTGGCCCGCGCGTCGTCGCCTTCACGGACGCCGTAGCCGAGGGCGAGCCGGGCTACAAGGTCAGCGGCTGGGGCTGGCCCGATGACCGCGCGAGCTGGACCTGGCCCGGCTCAGAAGGCAAAAACCGGACCATCCGCGTCTACGCCAACACCCCCCGCGTCCGCCTGCTGCTGAACGGCCGCGACTTGGGCGAGAAGGAGACGACGCGGGCCACGCACGACACGGCTACTTACACCGTCCCCTACGCGCCGGGCGAACTGGCCGCCGTCGGCCTGGACGCGGGCGGCAAAGAGGTTTCGCGCTGGACCCTGAACACGACCGGCCCGGCCGCCGCCCTGCGCCTGACGCCGGAGCGTACCATCATCGCCGCCGACGGCCAGGACCTCGCCTACGTCCAGGTCGAGGCCCTGGACGCGCAGGGCCGGCTGGACCCGAACGCCGCCGCCCTGGTCCATTTCTCCGTAAGTGGACCGGGCCGGATCGTCGCCGTCGGCAGCGGCGACCCGCGCAGCAAGGAGAGTTTTCAGCAGCCCCAGCGCCGGACCTTCCGGGGCCGTTGCCTCGTCATCCTCCAGTCGTCCGAGCGCGCCGGGACGCTCCACCTGACCGCCCAGGCCGACGGCCTGAAAGGCGCGGCCACGGCCGTGACCGTGCGATAGCTCACTGCCGCGCCCAAGGAATACATATGCGCTTCGCCCTCTCCGCTGCCCTCGCCTTCCTTGCCGCTCTTGTACCGACCGCCGCCTGCCATGCCGCCGCGCCGCCGACGCCCCCCGCCATCACCACCGACGCGGACGGCGTGACCATCCATGGCAAGCGGACCATCCTGTTGATCGGCACCTTCCAGCCCTCCCGCACCGACCCCTCCGACTGGGACCGGAGGCTGGGACAGTTCGCGGGAAGCGGCTACAATACGATAGACTGCCTCGTGCCCTGGAACTTCCACGAGCCGGAGGAAGGCCGCTTCGACTTCTCCTCGCCCACGCACGACCTGCCCCGCTTCCTGCGGCTCTGTCAGAAGCACCACCTGTACGTCTTCCTCCGCTCCGGTCCTTACGTCTGCGACGAGTGGGACGGCGGCGGTTTCCCCGCCTGGCTCATCCCCAAGGCCGGCCTCGCGATCCGCCGCACCAACCCGCGCTATCTGGCCGCCGTCCGCGAGTTCGTGCGCGCCCTAGACAAGATCGTCCGGCCCTACCAGATCACGAAAGGCGGGCCGGTCATCCTGAACCAACTGGAAAACGAGCTGGACTATTTCGGCGGGGCGGGGCCGGACGACGACCGCCGCGTCTACCTCACCGCCCTGCGCGATTACGCCCGGCAGGACGGCCTGGACATCCCTTTGACCGCCTGCGTCGGCGGCCCGAACAGCACCGACGGGCCGCTGCGGCGGGCGATGGGGCTTGCCGATGGCATCATCCCCACTGGCAACTTCTACGGCGGCGGCGCGATCGAGGCGCGGGCGCACGGGTTCATCGCCGCCGTCCACGCGGCCAAGTCCGCAGACGGCGCTTCGCTCGCCGCGTTCCCCGTCGTCTGCTCCGAAACCGGGCGGGACGAGGCCGGGCAGCGACGCCTGCTGGCGGCGGGGCTGAAAGGCGTCTCGCCCTTCAACTTCGTGTCCGGCTCGAACTTCCTGTTCAACAACGGCGACACCAACTGGAACAGCCCGATCTCCTATATCAGCACGTCCGTGGACTTCGGCGGCATGATCAGCTTCAGCGGCGTCCAGACTGCCAACTGGTACGCCGCCCGCCGCCTGGCCGGCTTCGTCAACACGGTTTCGGATGCCCTGGGCCGCGCCGCGTCCGACACGAACTGGGAGGGCGGGTTTTCTGCCTCCAACGCCGCCCTCGGGGCCGACGAGGGCGGCGGCAAGCCCCGCCGCCTGTACCGGCTAGCCGCCCCGAACGGCCCGCAGTTCGTGTTCCTGTGGAACGACGGCGGCAAAGCCCAGCCGACGACGCTGACGGTCGGCGCGCTGACCCTGCCGCGCCACTCCGCCCTCACCGTCGCGCCCGGTTACGACCAGATCGTGCCGCTAAACCTGTCCCTGGCCGCCTGGGGCCTGCCCGCTGTCACCCTGCGCTACGCGACCGGCGAGCTTTACCACTGCGAGGAAGAGGGCCAGACGACGACCCTGACGCTGGCCGGGAACGCGGGTGATGAGGGCGAGGTCAGCCTGTCTGCCGCGCCCGCCAAGGTGTTCGCCACGGGCACCCCTGCCCGCGTCTATGCCGACGGCGGCGACTGGACAGCCGCTTATCGGACCGGGCAGACGCGCGGCCTGACCCTCTTCTACGGCCCGCGCCGCCTGGTCGTCCGGCTGGTTTCACGGCAGGAACTCGACGCCGTCCCGAACGCCAAGCCGCCGACGCGCGACCTTCTGGCCGGGGGTGTTTGGCGCACTATGGATGCCGCCGCCCCCGCCGCTTCCGCCGCCCGCTCCTTCGCCGGGCCGGAACCGCCGACGATGGAGGCGGTGGGTCTGTGGCACGGCGCAGCCTGGTATCGGTGCGCCTTCGCCGCCCACCCGACTGCGGGCGGTGTGGCCCCCGTCCTCTCCCTGGCGCACGCCGGGGACCTCGTGACGGCTTACCTCAACGGCAAATCCCTGGGAACTCAGCGCGGCCTCGGCAGCGAAGTCAAGTTCGACGCGGCGGAGGCGCTTCAGGAGGGGACGAACACGCTCGCCGTCCGCGTCGAAGTGTGGGGCCACGCGAACTTCGACGACGGCCGCAATCCCAGCCTGCGCCTGAACAGCCCGCGCGGTTTATGGGGGCCAATCCGCCTGGGCGATGCGCCCCTAAGTCCCGTCGGCGGCTGGCGGGTGTCCGCCGAGGACCCGTCGCCGCCGGCTTCCTTCGCGGGGCCTGACGGCGCGCTGACCGTTGGCGAGACCGGCCGGGGCACCTGGCATGAACGGACGCTGAAGCTGTCCGGCTCTATCTCCTCCAGGGGCTACGTCCTCAGCCTGGCCGGGAAGAACGTCCTGGGGCACCTGTTCGTCAACGGCCACCCCCTGGGCCGCTGCCTGTTCGGCCCCGCGATGGACCCGCACATGGCCGGCGGCCCGTCCGACCTGTTCTACGTCCCCGCCGCCTGGCTTTCCCCCGCCGGTCGCCCCACGCGCCTGAGCGTGTGGACATTGGCGACCGGGCCGGATGCCGCCCTCACAAAGATGGACTGGACGCCTGTCCCGCCGAACGCCGAGGAAACCCGATGATCCCACTTGTTCCCGCCCACCTCACCTGTGAGTACCGCGCCGACCCGCGCGGCATTGACGCCCTGCGCCCGCGCCTGAGCTGGCAGGTACAGTCGCCCCTGCGCGGCGAACGGCAGACCGCCTACCGGATACTTGTCGCGGACAGTCCGCAAGAACTCGCTCGGAGCCGAGGGAACGTCTGGGACAGCGGCAAGGTCCTGTCGGGCCGGACCGTCGCCGTCCGCTACGGCGGCCCGGCCCTGGCCTCGGGGCGTGTCTGCTTCTGGAAGGTCCGTGTCTGGGACAAAGACGGCAAGCCCTCGCCGGGAAGCGCGCCCGCACAATGGCAGATGGGCCTCCTGCGTCCTTCCGACTGGCGCGCGTCTTGGATCAGCGCGGCCACCCCGCGCGACACCAAGGACGGGGGACTCACCCTGCCGCCCTGCCCCTACCTGCGGAAGACGTTCACACTGGACAGATCCATCAAGCGGGCCACACTCTACGCCACGGCGCGCGGCTTGTATGCCCTCAGCGTCAACCGCAAGCGGGTGGGGGATGCCGTGTTCGCGCCCGGCTGGACCGACTACACCAAGCGCATCGTCTATCAGACCTATGACGTCACCGGGCGGCTGCACGTCGGCGCGAACACCCTGGGCGCTGTCCTCGGTGACGGCTGGTACGGCGGCTATGTCGGCTTCGGACGCCGCCGAGATCTTTACGGCGACCGCCCACAGTTTCGGGCGCAGCTCGTGATCGAGTACGCCGGCGGCAGCCGCCAAACGGTCCTGACCGACGGCTCCTGGCGCGGCGCGGTCGGCCCGCTCCTGCACTCGGACTTCTTGCAGGGCGAGACTTATGACGCCCGCCGCGCCCCGTCCGGCTGGCGACCGGTCGTGGTCCAGCCCGCCGCCCCGCGCTTGAAAGAAACCGACGTGACCGCGAGGCTCCAGGCGCGGGTTCAGAACGAGGCCCTGAGCGTCGTCGCCGACAACAAGATCGCGGGCGACCCCGCCTATCTCACGCCCAAACGACTGCGGGTGGACTACACCTTGGGGGGCGTAGCCCATTCGCAGACTACTGCCGAGGATGCGACGCTGACGATCCCCGGACCCGGCGAAACCCCCGGCCCGCTCGTCATAAGGCGCGCGGTCTACGGCGCTCTGGGTGACCCGACCGGCCCCCCCAGCCTCGTCGCCCAAATCGGGCCGCCGGTGCGCGTCACGCAGCACCTCCCGCCCCGCCGCGTGACCCGGCCCGCGCCGGGGACGTATCTGTACGACTTGGGCCAGAACATGGTCGGCTGGGCGCGGCTCAAAGTCAAGGGCCCGGCGGGGACGGCCGTCCGGCTGCGCTTCGGCGAGATACTGAACCCCGACGGCACCCTCTACACGACCAACCTGCGCTCGGCGCGGGCGACCGACACTTACATCCTCAAAGGGCACGGCGTTGAAACCTGGGAGCCGCACTTCACCTTCCATGGCTTCCGCTACGTTGAAGTCACCGGCTACCCTGGCAGGCCGCGCCCGGACGCCGTGATGGGCTGCGTCGTCGGCTCGGACATGCCCCCGGCGGGAAAATTCATTTGTTCCCAGCCGATGGTGAACAAGCTCCAGCATAACATCGTCTGGGGCCAGCGCGGCAACTTTCTCAGTGTCCCGACGGACTGCCCGCAGCGCGACGAGCGCCTGGGCTGGATGGGCGATGCCCAGATATTCGCCCGGACCGCCACCTACAACCGGGACGTGGCGGCGTTTTATGAGAAGTGGATGGACGACGTTGACGACGCCCAATCCCCCTCGGGCGGCTTCTCCGACGTCTCGCCGCGCCTCGTGGACGGGTCCGACGGGGCACCCGCCTGGGGCGACGCCGGCATCATCGTCCCCTGGACCGTTTACCAGGCCTACGGCGACACTGGCATTCTCGCCGCGCACTGGCCCGCGATGACGCGCTGGCTGGGCTACATCACGTCGGTCAACCCCGACGGCCTGTGGACACGCCGCCGCAACAACGACTTCGGCGACTGGCTCTCCATCGCCGCCGACACGCCCAAAGACGTGCTTGGAACGGCCTACTACGCCTACGACGCCTCCCTCATGGCGCGCATGGCCCGCGCCCTGGGCCGCACCTCGGAGGCCGCGCGCTATGACGCCCTGTTTGGCCACATCAAGTCGGCCTTCAATGCCGCCTACGTCTCGCCTGACGGGCGCATCAAGGGCGACACGCAGACCGCCTACGTCCTGGCCCTGCGCTTTAATCTCCTCCCGGATACCCTGCGTCCGCTGGCAGCCCAGCGCCTCGTTGCCGACATCGCGGCCAAGAACAATCACCTCTCCACCGGGTTCGTCGGCGTCGGCTACCTCTGCCCCGTCCTGACCGAAACCGGGCACAACGATGTCGCCTACAGGCTGCTCCTCAACGACACCTTCCCGTCGTGGGGGTACTCCATCAAGCAGGGCGCGACGACCATCTGGGAGCGGTGGGACGGCTACACCAAAGAAAAGGGCTTCCAGGACCCCGGCATGAACTCGTTCAACCACTACTCGCTCGGCTCGGTCGGCCAGTGGCTCTACCAGGACGTTGCCGGGATTGACACCGACCCGAACCAGCCCGGCTTCGCCCATATCTTGATCCGTCCGCACCCCGGCCCCGGTCTGACCCAGGCCCGCGCCATCTACGACAGCATCCGGGGTCCCATCACCTGCGCCTGGCATACGGGCGGCGCGGGCCTGACCCTGGACGTGACGGTTCCCGCCAACACCACGGCGACTGTCTTCGTGCCCGCGCCCGGCGGGGCAGATGTGACCGAGGGCGGTGTTCCCGCCGCCCGCGCGCCGGGCGTCTCTTCGGCGCAGCGGGTAGGAGATCAAGTCGTGGTTTCCATCGGTTCCGGCTCGTACCATTTCCAGGTGCGCCAGGGTGCTGCGACCGAGGCGAGGAGATAAGGTGACGAACCCGGAGGAGCCTAAACCCCTTATCGCCGTCATCCCTGCTCCACCGCCCGCCTTGCAGGGCGGCCTGACCATGGGAACAGCGCGCTCCCCGGACGGGCGCGAGATCACCGTCAACAGCCGGAGCCTCCTGCGTGACGGCCTGCCCTGGCTGCCCGTCATGGGCGAGTTCCACTACGCCCGCACTCCCGAGGGCGAGTGGCGTGATGAACTCCTCAAAGTGCAGGCGGGCGGCATTGACATCGTGGCCTCGTACCAGTTCTGGATACACCACGAGGAGCAGGAAGGACGCTGGGACTGGTCGGGCCGCCGTAGCCTGCGCCGGTTCGTTCAGCTCTGCGGCGAGGTTGGCCTGGCGTTCGTCGCCCGCATCGGCCCCTGGTGTCATGGCGAGGTCCGCAACGGCGGCCTCCCCGATTGGCTCCTGGCAGCGTCCGAAACGCGCACCGACGATCCCCGCTATCTCACCCACGTCCGCCGGTTCTATGCCGAAATCGCCGCACAGCTTCAGGGCCTCCTGTGGAAAGACGGCGGCCCCGTCGTCGGCGTCCAGATCGAGAACGAGTACGGCGGCCCCGCCGAACACCTGCTCACCCTCAAGCGTCTCGCCCGCGAGGCCGGCCTGGACGTGCCCCTGTACACCCGGACGGGCTGGCCGGAGCTGAGTACCCCCATGCCCCTGGGGGAGCTGCTGCCCCTCTTCGGCGGCTACCCGGACGGCTTCTGGGACCGGTCGCTTGAAGAGATGCCGCCCGGCTTCCGGGGCGCGTTCCGGTTCAGCGCCGTCCGCGCCGACGCCGCCATCGCGACCGACCAGCTTGGCGACCGGGACGCGCAGGAGGAAGACAACCTGCACTACCCCTACTTCGCCTGCGAGATCGGCGGCGGCATGGAGCGCAGCTACCACCGCCGGATTCGCATGGCTCCAGCGGACATAGCCGCCCTGGCCCTGGTCAAGCTCGGCTCCGGCAGCAACCTCCAGGGCTACTACATGTACCACGGCGGCACCAACCCCGAGGGTAGGCTGTCCACGTTGCAGGAGTCCCAGGCCACCGGCTACTGGAACGACCTGCCGGTCAAGTCCTATGACTTCCAGGCCCCCCTGGGCGAGTTCGGCCAGGTCCGCGCCCACTACCACTCACTGCGTCGGATGCACCTGTTCCTGCGCGACTTCGGGGCGGGCCTGGCCCTCATGCCCTCGGTCCTGCCGGAGAGACGGCCCGCGCCTCCCGACGACACGGACACGTTGCGCTGGTCGGTCCGGTCGGACGGACGCGGCGGCTTCCTGTTCGTCAACAACTACCAGCGCCTCCAGTCGATGCCGCCCAAAGAGGGTGTCCAATTCGACCTGCGTCTGCCGACCGGGCCGCTCGTCGTCCCCAATCAGCCTGTCACGCTCCCCGCTGACTGCGCCCTCTTTTGGCCGTTCAACCTGGACATGGGCGGCGCGGCGCTTGTGTACGCCACCGCTCAGCTTGTCTGCCGCCTGGAAGATCAGGGGACTGACTACTCCGTGTTCGCCCAGACCCCCGGCGTCCCTTCGGAGTTCGTGTTTGACGCCGTGGGCCTGTCCGTAGAGTCGGCGAACGGCGAGGTGACGGAGGCGGCGGGCCGAACCCGCGTCGAGCTACAGCCGGGGACCGAGGCCGCCCTGCGCCTGCGGACGGCGGACGGGCGGCATGTCGCCGTCCTGCTGCTGGATGAGCCGCAGTCTCTCGCCTGCTGGAAGGGTGTGTTCGCGGGCCGCGAGCGCCTGTTCCTGACCCGCGCCGCGTTGCTCCTCGATGGTGACGACAGTAGCCTGCGCCTCCGCGCCGCCGACCCCGCCGACCTGACGGTCGGCATCTTTCCCGCGCCCCCGCCGCTCACGACCGGCGGCGTTCCGGCCCCGGCGCTGCCCGACGGTCTTTTCCACCGCTTCACCGCCCATGCCGTCCCCGCCGTGTCGGTCGAGGCCACCTGGGAGCAGATCAAGGCCGCCGGCCCCGCCCGCCGGATCGTCCTGGGCAGCCAGGGCGTCGCCGAAGCACCTTCCGAGGCTGATTTCGAGGACGCCGCCGTCTGGCGGCTGCACCTGCCATCAGATATGGGCACGGACCGCGCCCTGCGGCTCCGCATCCATTACACGGGCGATGTCGCCCGCGTCCTGCTCGACGACGTCCTCCTGACCGACAACTTCTACAACGGCGACCCCCTTGAGGTCGGCCTGAAGCGCCACGCGCCCGACATATACGCGGGCGATCTGCGGCTCCAAATCCTGCCGCTCCGCTCCGACGCGCCCATTCATTTGCCCCAGGACGCCTGGCCGGACGGCAACGCCGACTCTATGGCGTCGCTCCACTCCATTGAAGTCGTCGAGGAACTGGAAACAGAATTCCGATCCCCGTAGGGGCGCCGCTTGCCGCGCCCTCCTCATCTTTCCGGCCCTCCTCATCTTTCCAATCCCTCTTGGCACCCCCCGAAAAATAGATGCTAGAAAATTAGCATTTTCCTTGACATCCTGCTCCCAATGTGCTAAATTATTAGCATGGCTACCGACACCGCCCTCAGCCGCCGCGAGCGGCAGATCATGGACATCATCTACCAGCAGGAGAAGGCGACCGCCGCCGACGTGCTGGCCGCCCTGCCCGACCCGCCCTCCTACTCCTCCGTGCGCGCTTTACTCGGCGTCCTGGAGTCGAAGGGCCACCTGCGGCACGTCAAGGACGGCGCGCGTTACGTCTACTCGCCCGTCCGGTCCCGACGTGGGGCGGCCAAGTCCGCCTTGCAGCAGGTCATGCAGACCTTCTTCGCCGGCTCGGTCGAGCGGACCGTCGCCACCCTCCTGTCCGCCTCCGACGCGCCGCTGTCCGAGGAAGAATGCGAGCGCCTGTCGGCGCTCATTGACCGGGCGAAAGAAGGGGGCAAGAAATGAGTGAAGTGCCTCCAGTCCTGACGTGGCTCCCCGTGCTGGGCAGCCTCGCTTTGAAAAGCCTGATCCTGTTCCTTGTCGCGGGCGCGGCCCTGCTCGCCCTGCGGCGGGCGTCCGCCTCGGCGCGGCACCTCGTCTGCCTCCTGGCGCTGGTGGGCCTGCTGGCCCTGCCTCTCCTGTCTCTGGCCCTGCCGGGCTGGCGGCTTGCGGTGCTGGCCCCGCCTGCCGCGCCGCCCGCACCCGCCGTGCCGTCTGTCGTTACGGTGCCGGTGCTTGTCCCTACGGAGACGGGAGCGCCGACGAAGGTGGTCCCCTTCGTGCCCCCGTCCGCCCGGCTCGCCCCCCTCCTGGCCCTGCCGACGCCCGCCCCTGCCCCGCGTCCCTTCCCCTGGCTGATCGCCCTGGCCGCCCTCTGGCTCGGCGGCGTCCTGATTGCCGTCCTGCGGCCCCTCCTCGGCCTGTGGGGTATCGCGCGGCTCTCCCAGGCCAGCGCCGCAGTCACAGACGCATCCATCCTGGCCCAAGCCGCCGAATGCGCGTCCGCCCTTGGCATCAGCCAGGCACCCGCCTTGCGTCAGGCCGATGCCTCCGTCCCGATGACTTGGGGCTGGCATCGCCCCGTCGTCCTGCTGCCTGCCGAGGCGCGGGACTGGCCCGAGGGCCGCCTGCGAGCCGTCCTGCTGCACGAGCTGGCCCACGTCCGGCGGCGCGACTGGCTCTCCCACCGGCTGGCCGATGTCGTCTGCGCCCTCTACTGGTTCCACCCGCTCGCCTGGCTCACCGCCCGTCGCCTCAAAATGGAGAGCGAGATCGCCTGTGACGACCTCGTCCTGACCTCCGGCGTCGCCGCCCCGGACTACGCCCGGCACCTGCTGGACGTCGCCCGCGCCCTGCGCCCCGCCCCCGCCCTCGTTCCCACCGCCGCCATCGCCATGGCGCGCACCGCCCGCATCGAAGGGAGACTGACCATGATCCTGGACACCACCCGCCCCCGCCGCGCCCTGACGCGCCGCGCCCTGCTGACGGTCCTCAGCCTCAGCGCCGCCGCCCTCGTCCCGCTCGCCGTCCTGCGGCTTGAAGCACGGGCACAGGCCGCGCCCGGCGTCATCCCCGCCCGGCACCTCACGACGCTCCATGTGACCACTGCCACCCCCACGATGGTTGCGGCAGGCGTCATGCCCATCCAGTTGGCGCGAGTCTACACTGACCTATGGGAACTTCACGGCCTCAGCCGTCGCCGTGTCCAGTTTGCCTTCCGGCTACCTGCTGCCGCGCGGGATGTCACGGTCAAGTATGCGCTGACCGGCAGCCTGTATTCTTCTTCGGACGGCACTTGGCCCTCGAAGATGCAGGGCACCAGCGGGCAGACAGAGGCACAGCTTAACGCCCAGACCGGCGGGGCGCGCA
This sequence comes from Capsulimonadaceae bacterium, assembly GCA_965215505.1. Classification (GTDB taxonomy): domain Bacteria; phylum Armatimonadota; class Armatimonadia; order Armatimonadales; family Capsulimonadaceae; genus JANXMY01. Next base: position 4,821,699 of record OZ244065.1, read on the forward strand.
TCGTGACTGCGACCTTCCCCTCGTCCGTCTCCAAGACCAATGTCCGCGTCAGCACCGCCTCCGGTCACTGGGAAAAGGAAGCCGCCGCCGCCCCGACCCGCTACACCGGCTCCAGCGTCACGACCAGTCGCGGCACGTTCATCTTCAGCCCGGTGACGCCGGAAAAAGGCAACATCTGGGGGGTGACGATCACGACCGGCCAGCCGAAGGAAGACGTCCGCATCGTGGCTATAGACGCGCGCGGCCATGAACTGCTGCCCTCCACCATCGGCGATACGACCGCAGGCGGCCTGGACCAGATCACCGCACGGTTCGCCGGTCTGCCCCTGCCGCAGATCAAGGAGTTCCGCGTGGAATCCCGCCCATTCCACTCCGTCGAGTTCAAAAACGTCGCCTTGCGGCCCGCGAAGTAGCCCTGCCCCATCAGGGAGCAGAGGCAGGAGACAGGCCATGAAGCGCAAGCCGTATGAACTCGCCCTCTGGGTGGCCCTGCCGATGGCCCACACGCCCCGCATCGAAGGAAGGCTACGAATGATCCTCGACGCTGGCCGCCCGCGCCGGACACTGACGCGGCGCGCTCTGCTCGTGTCGCTGGCCGCCGCGCTCGGGTGCGGAGTGCTGGCCACTTTGGAGCCTGGGAGGCGGGCGCAGGCGGCAGGCACCCCAACCCCGTGGAAGCAGACACTGGCGAACGGGATGACCGTCGAAGTTCTGGGCGTCTCAGACGCGCCGACGCGACAGCGGGGCGGCTGGTGGAGGCCGGACGGGTCGCCGCTGGCGGGGGCACCATTCGGACGGTATCTGGAGTCTCCAATCACGGGGCAGGACCGACGGGCTTTCGCCATGCGTGTCCTGCCGTCCCCAAGCGGCCCGCAGTGGGGCTTTCCCATTTATGAGGTCGCAGGGGCTGCTCTGGTGCGGACCAGTTCCTGGGTGATGATGTCCGATTCGACAAGGATGGTGGGCCTTGATATCGTTTCGGCGGGCGCCGACGCACTGCCGTCGCCAGGCACACTGCGCTGCGGTGTCGCGGCGGGGACGTGGGAGACGCTGAAATCCGCCAACGTCTCCATCCTCCCGGCGGGGGGCGGGTTCACCTTCCATGGACACGCCGGCAGTGTTGTCTTCTCACGTCTGAGTCAGACGCGCGGGAGTGCCATGGTGACTATGAGTGACACTTTCCCGAACGGAGAAGGGGTGTCCCGAGTTGCGGCGCTGGATGCCTCAGGGAAGACTGTCGAAGGCGATTCCGATGGTGGGGCGGAGACCGGGGCGATGCGCCAGACCGTCATCGTCTTCAGGGGTATGCCATTAAGCCGCATCAAAGAGGTCCGCTTCCAGGCGCTGCCCTATCAGTGGGCGGAGTTCCGGGGGATCGCCCTGAAGCCGGGTGGCAGTGTGGCACACCGATGAGAGTCCCATTACACACGAAAGAAAGACTCGACATGCTCTCGACCGAAACCCGACGCCGCCTGCTCCCGCTCCTCGCGCTCGCCCCGCTGGCCTGCCTCTCCGGCATGGCCGGCGTGAAGGCGGACCCGGCCCGCCACCCCGCCAAGGAAGACACCTACACCATCACTTCAGTTCTGCGGGTGCTGCCGCCCGTGGACCCCGCCGCCATGAGCGACGACTTCCAGGACGTGCGCGTTCTGGCCCGAGACAAAGCCTCGGCTACGGTGGAAGTGACCTACTACCCGCTCTACCAGCAGCCCGTCGGCGAGGACCCCGACTGGCGCAAGGACGACGCGGGCATGACCGCCTTCCTCCAGCCGACGCCCGCCGAGAACTGGGACGCCGCCATGCGCCGTGACCTGCTGGCACAGCTCAAGCAGGACGGCATTGACCCGGACGCCCTAACCGACAAGGCCCTCGTCGAGCGGGTCTCCCGCTGGGCCATGCACCGGGCACATGAGGCGAGCGCCTTCACGGTTTGGGACGTCTATTACCCGGACGGCAAGCCTACCGTTTTCCCCGCCCTGCGCGCGGCCTTCGACCAGCAGAAGCCCGCCCCGACCTGGACCGACCAGCAGATGTTCGACCAGGAGGCCCTGGGCAAATCCATGTTTTACAACAAGGTCCACGGCTCCTGCACGTCGTCCTCGATCTATTTGACCACCATCTTCCGCGCCCTGGGCATCCCCACCCGCACCGTCCTGTGCATCCCGCCGTTCGACCCGAACGACGGCGCGCAGGCGTCCAAATTCTACGCGGCCGTCCACGACAACGCCGTGCGCGAAACCGTCCGCGCCGCCCTGGACGGAATGGGAGGCTTCGCCAACCACCTGTTCAACGAGGTCTACGTCGGCCACCACTGGGTGCGCCTCAACTACGACCGGCTGGGCCAGCCGATCTTGGACCCCGACTATTTCGGCCTGCTGACGCACATCGCGACGAGCGCCGACCTGAGCAAGACGCCGCTGGCGCAGACCTGGGGGCTGCGTTATGCTGAGGACGCGCCGGACCAGCCCAAGCTCTCCTCGGTCAACCCGTACATGCTGCTCTCCGTCAGCGACCACTTCGGCGCGAACGCCCACCTGGACAATCCCGCCGTCCCCATCGCCGAGCTACGGACGGCCACGATCACCGGGCTGCTGCCGAAAACCTCGCCTGCCCTGCCCAAGTGGGTCGCAGACGACACCCCCAAAGACAGCGCGTTCGACTTCTTCATCGTCTACAAGGAATGGGTGCCCGGCTCCTACATGCAGATGCGCGCGTTCGGCAAGCGGGCCGCTCACGATTTCTTACTGACCGCGCCGGGCCGGCGGGATGTCAAGGTGCGGCTGAACGGCACGATGGACAGCGATGGTGCCGGCACCTTCCAAGCTTTCGGGGCGCGCATCATGCCCGAAGACAAGGCGAAACTCGTTCCCGGCGTCGCCTACACGCTCACGCCGCAGAACACCAGCGACACCTACCGCTGGGCCGTCACGCCCGGCGTGACTCTGACACTGCCCGCCAAATAGCCGGAGCCGGGCACGGAAAGGCCGACCATGACACACAAACTGACGCCTTTGGACCTCGCGCTGTGGGCCGCCCTGCCGATGGCCCACACTTCGCGCATCGAAGGGAGGCTCCAAATGATCCTGGACCGCACCCGCCCGCGACGCGCCTTGACGCGCCGGTTCCTGCTGACTGCGCTCGGCCTCGGGGCCGCCGCCCTCGTCCCGCTGGCGATGCTGCGGCCCGCCGCACGGGCGCAGGCCGCTGACACGCCGCTTAAGCATCACATGACCAGGGCCACGACGCGGGTGTCGGCGGTCAGTGCCGTCCCCGGCGAGTTCGACGCCATGCAGCTTGTCGCCGAGGGGCGGTCACTCACGCCCCGCGCGGCGGCGGATTTGGAGCGGGCACTGACGCTGCACCCGGACGATTACGCCGCCCACATCCGGCTCCTCGGCTATTACGGGAGGCAGCAGTACGAGCCAGGTTTCGGGAGAGCGGCTTACCAAAGGCAGGTGTTCTGGTTCATCCAGAACCACCCGGAGTCGGTGCTGGCGGGGACGCCCAACATGGGGCTGACCAGGAGCATCGACGCGGCTGCCTTTGAAGAGGGGAAGACGCTCTGGCTGGCGCAGATTTCCAAACAGCCGACCAACACCGCCCTCCTCGGCAAAGCCGCCGACTACTGCCTGCTCTCCGATAACCAAGCGGCGGAACGGCTGCTGCGGCAGGCGGAAGCCCTGGAACCGAAAGACGCGCAATGGCCCGACAAGCTGGGCCACCTCTATCACTTGCAGGGAGAGGCGCGAACCGCATCCGCCGGTGACAGCCGCCTCTGGGCACAGAAAGCACTCGCCGAGTTCGAAGCCGCCGCCGAGGTCTCGACGAACAAAACGCTCCAGCACAGCACATCAGCCGATCTCGCGGTGACGGCCTTCGACGCGGGCGACTATGACAAGGCCCACCGCTACGCCGCCGACTTGTTGCTGCGCGGCCAGAACAAAGAAGGTCAGAGCCTTGACCCGAGCGACGATCTGCATCACGCCAACCTGATCCTGGGCCTTCTGGCCCTGCGCGACGGTGACACCGCCGGGGCGGAAGCGCATTTGCTGGCGATGGGCCGCGTCTCCGGCTCGCCGGTTCTAGGCTCGTTCGGCCCCAACATGCGGCTCGCCCAGGAGTTGCTGAAAGCGGGGAGACGCGAGGCCGTGCTGGCCTACTTCGATGAGTGCGCTAAATTCTGGGCGTTCGACCGTGGGGCGAAGCTGAAGCAATGGAAATCGCAAGTCAAGAAGGGCGAAGTGCCTGACTTCGGCGGCAACCTCGTCTACTGACCTCTGGAGACGGAGGTAGAAAAAGAGCGAGGCCACCGCTGGCCCCGCCCTTTCTCGTCGCTAATTCGCGGGTACGAAAAGCACCATCAGATGCTCCCGCTCCTTGATCTCGTCTTCTATGTCGGTGAGTAGATCGTAATACTCATAGGCGCGCATCTTCCCGGCTTGCAGCCGGATGGGGATGTACCACCAGCCTTCTTCCAAATGTAGCGCCTCCTCAAGAATTTCCGGCGCGGTTTCGCCGATGGGGTTGTGTTCCAGGTAAGGGCGGACACGCCCCACGATTTCCTGCGCGACGTTTTCCAGATCGTTCCCCGTGGTCATTGTTGCCATGTCAGATCTCCTCCCCGCGCTCCACTCCTAATAGCTGTAGGACTCGGCCCAAGTCACGCGCCGATCTCTTGGCTGCTGCCAGATCCACAATGGCTGTTGCGACATAGTCCGCTTCGGCACGCCCCCGGTATAACCGCCGCAACGCCTTGTTGATCTCAAAACGTGATACCAGTGAGAGCGTCGTCAAGTTGTTGAGGACGTAGCCGGGCAATCCGGCGTGTCCAGGATTGTTGCCGCCGTACCCAAGTGTGATCCCCTGCCGGACGAGCGCCGACGTGATGGCTGAGTACGCCGCGTAGTAGGCCCGGCTCACACTGCTCCGGTAGCATTCCACTTCCAGCAGGCGCTGGGCCGCTTTGCGGCTGTCCCGGCTGATCGCCCGCCACCGCGCCGCCTCTTCTTCCCGTGTCGGCATCCGCGTCCTCCTTAACTTCTTGGGTCCTCCTCGAACACCGCCATTGTATCACAACGGCGCGGCGTTTGTTTCCAAGACCGGCAGCGTGGCGGCGAAGTGGCAGGCGGAGAGGTGCGCGGACGGCCCGCCTTCAAACGGCGCGAGCGGCGGCTCTTTTTGGGCGCAGACCTCCTGGGCGAAGGGGCACCGGGTGCGGAAGCGGCAGCCGGAGGGGATGTCGATGGGGGAGGGGACGTCGCCCTCCACCTTCTGCGCCAGGGCGCGCGTGCCGTCAATGCTCGGCACGGCAGCCAGCAGGGCGCGGGTGTAGGGGTGGCGCGGGTTGTCGTACAGCTCGTCGGCGGGGGCGGTCTCGACGATCTTGCCCAAATACATGACCGCGACCCGGTGGCTGATCTGGCGGACCGCGCCCAGGTCGTGCGCGACGAACAGCAGGGCGACATTGGTCTCGGCCTGCACCTGCCGGAACAGGTTCAAAATCTGGGCGCGGATGGAGACGTCGAGCGCGGAGACGGGTTCGTCGGCGACGATCAGTTTGGGCCGCAGGGACAGGGCGCGGGCGATGCCGACCCGCTGGCGCTGGCCGCCCGAGAACTCGTGCGGGAACCGGGCCGCCGCCGTCCGGGGCAGGCCGACCTGGTCCAAAAGCCGCGCCACTTCCGCCCGCACCTCTTTGGCCGGGACGATGCCGTGTACCCGCAGCGGCTCTTCCAGGATGGCCCCGACACTCATGCGAGGGTTGAGCGAGGCGAAGGGGTCCTGGAAGACGATCTGCATCTCGCGCCGCGCCCGCCGCAGGGGTTCGGAGGCTAGGGTCAGGAAGTCCCTGCCCTCAAACGTGACGGCCCCGTTGGTCGGATCGATCAGGCGCAGGAGGCAGCGGCCCAGGGTGGACTTGCCGCAGCCCGACTCCCCGACCAGGCCCAAAGTCTCCCCGGCCTCGATGGTCAGGTCTACGCCGTCCACCGCCCGCACCTGGTCGGTGACGCGCGTGAATGGCCCGGTGGAACGGGTGATAGGGAACCGTTTGGTCAGATCGTGGGCTTCGAGGAGGGGCATGATGCGTTTATTGTACCCGGCGGGACGGGTTCCTGGGCTTCTTGCCCAGGCGCGCGGTTTCGTCGGCCAGCAGCACGGCGGGGCGACGCGCCCGGAGCGGTGTCTGGCGCTCCGTCTCGCGCCTCACCCCCGCTTGCGCGGCTTCTTCCAATGCCGCAAGCCTTGCCAACTCATCCTGATAGCACTCCTCAAGGCGGCTTATGTCCCGGTACTCAGGCTCTCGGCGGAGCGCTTGGAAATGACCCTCCAGGCACCCGTGTTCGCGACACTCCTCCGCCAGCCAGCGGCCCTGCTCGAAGAGGTAGACGTGGTGCCGTCTGGCCCTATAGACAGTGTCGCCGTCCTCATCGAGCCGCGCCCGCTGCTCCCGAAGGGTGTGGGCCAGGGTGGAGTGCCGCGCCGCCATGCCGCCGACCATCTGCCGCACCGACTGGTCGATTCCAAGGGCCGCGTTGCATACGGAGTGGTCGGGCAGCGCCTCCGCGTCATGGCCGATGACCAGGTAGGTGGTGTCCCTATAGACTATCAGGTCGCCGACGGCTGCTCCATGAAAAGCGTGGGCGAAAGGGGCGTCTTCGTACACGGTCAGCACCGCCTGGCCTTGTACCGTGAAGTCTTCGCCGCCCCGCCCGTCTACGATGCCGAAGACCTCCAGGCCACCTTCCGAGAACAGCACCAGTAGCGCGCGCAAGGTAGGCGGCGGGTGAGGGTGTGAGTGATGTGTCAGCTCCTCCTGAGCTTCCTGCCGGCTAAAACCTCGTGTCATAGCGCTCCTTTCGGGTGTTTTCAGTACCCCTGAACCCCCCAAATGTCCCGCGCGTATTCGCGGATCGTCCGGTCACTCGAAAACTTGCCGGTCCGGGCGACGTTCAAAATGGCCTTGCGTGCCCAAACGTCCTGGTCCTGATACTCCCGGCCCGCCTCGTGCTGCGCCTTGATATAACTCGGCAGGTCGGCGAGGTGGAAATACTCGTCGCCATGCATAAGAGACTCGTAGATCGGGCGGAACAGGCCCGGCTCGCCCGCGCAGAAGCGGTCGGAGTTCAGGGCATCTAAAACGCGCCGCGTGGCCGGGTCGCTGTAGTAGTCGGCGGGGTGGTAGGTCCCGTGGTAGCGCATCCCGGCGATCTGGTCCGAGGTCAGGCCGAAGATGAAGATGTTGTCGCCGCCCACTTCCTCTTTAATCTCGATGTTCGCCCCGTCCAAGGTGCCCATTGTCAAAGCGCCGTTCATGGCGAACTTCATGTTGCCCGTGCCGGACGCCTCCTTGCCCGCCGTCGAGATCTGCTCGCTGAGGTCGGCGGCGGGGATGATCTTCTCGGCTACCGAGACGCGGTAGTCGGGGACAAAGACCACGGCCAGCTTGCCCAAAGCGCGCGGGTCGGCGTTCACCACGCTCGCCACGCTGTTGATCAGCTTGATGATCTGCTTGGCGGCCCAGTAGCCGGGCGCGGCCTTGCCGGCGAAAATGTAGGTCCGGGGGGTAACCGGGTCGGTCCCGTCTTCGGTCAGGCTCAAATACTCGTGCAGGATGTGCATGACATTGAGTAGCTGCCGCTTGTACTCGTGGATGCGCTTGACCTGCACATCAAACAGCGAGGCCGGGTCCACGGCCAGCCCCTGCGTCAGACGGATGAATTGGGCCAGCTCGGCTTTGTTGGCCCGCTTGACTGCCATGAACTCCTGCCGGAAATTGGCGTCGTCCGCGAACGGTTCCAGCGCGCGCAGCTTGTCCAAATCCGTGATCCACCCGTCCCCGATGGAGCGGGTGATGAGCGCGGCCAGGCCGGGGTTGGCCTTGAGCAGCCAGCGGCGCGGCGTGACCCCGTTGGTCTTGTTGTTGAACTTCTCGGGCCACATCTGGTAGAAGTCCGGCACCAGCGAGCTTTCGATCAGGTCGGTGTGCAGGGCCGAAACTCCGTTGACCGAATGGCTGCCGACGATCGCCAGGTGCGCCATGCGGACCTTCTTGTCCGCGCCCTCCTCAATCACCGACATCCGAATCTGCCGCCCGCCGTCGTTCGGCCACTTGGCGGCGACCGACTCCAGGAACCGACGGTTGATCTCGTAAATGATTTGGAGGTGCCTGGGCAGGACATACTCAAACAGCCCCACCGACCACTTTTCCAAAGCCTCCGACAGCAAGGTGTGGTTCGTGTAGCCCAGCGTAGCCGTCGTGATCTGCCACGCCTCGTCCCAGCCCAGCCGGTGGTCGTCCATGAAGACCCGCATCAGCTCGGCCACGGCGAGGGCCGGGTGCGTGTCGTTGAGCTGCATCGCGACCTGGGCCGAAAACTCGTCCCACGTCTCGTGCGTCTTGCGGTAGCGCCGGACGATGTCATGCACGGCGCAGGCCACTAAGAAATACTCTTGCAGCAGCCGCAGCTCCTTCCCCGCCGCCTGGATGTCCGAGGGGTACAGCACCTTGGAGATCGTCTCGGTCGCGATCTGGTCGTTCACCGCCCGCTGGTAGTCCCCCTCGTTGAAGACCTGCATGTCGAACTCCTGCGACGACCGGGCCGAGTAGAGCCGCAGATAGTTGACCGTGTGGCCCCCGTACCCGACGATGGGCATGTCGTGAGGGACGCCGATGAGGTGCTTGGCGTCCAGCCAGAGGGGGACATACTGCCCGTCCTCCTCGCGCGCCTCGACCCGCCCGTAGACCGGCACCAGGACCGACTCGTCGGCCCGCTCGATCTGCCAGGGCGTCCCCGAAGACAGCCAGTTGTCCGGCTCCTCGGTCTGATAGCCCCGGCGTATCTCCTGCCGGAACAGCCCGTACTCGTAGTTGATCCCGTACCCGTAGCCCGGCATCCCCAACGTCGCCAGCGAGTCCAGGAAACACGCCGCCAGCCGCCCCAGCCCGCCGTTCCCCAGGGCCGCGTCCGGCTCGTGTTCCCGTACCTCGTCCAGATCGGCCCCGCGCGCCTCCAATGCCTCCCGGCAGGCGTCCCACAGCCCCAGGTTGATGAGCGTGTTCCCCAGGGTCCGCCCCATCAGGAATTCCATCGAGAGGTAATACAGCCGCTTGGCCCCCGCCTCCTGATAGCGCCGCTCGGTGGCGAACATCCCGTCCACCATCCTGTCCCGCGCCGTCAGCGCGACGGACCAGAACAGCTCGCGGTTGGACAGGTTCTCGCAGTCGCGCCCCAGGTCATAGCGCATGTGCCGGCAAATCTCGGCTTCTACCTGTTCGGGCGAGAGGAGAGGCGCGGTCGGGGTTTCGGTGGGCATAGGTAAAAGCTCTTTCTATTTCGTACTTGCTGCGGCCCCTGCCCCTGCTGAGTTCGTCGGGGGTGGGGGCCAGATGTCGTCGTTGGAAGTAAAGGAGCGGAGGCCGCGCTGCCGCAGGAGTGTCTGTAGCCTCTTCTTGCGCCAATGGTTGTGCCGCCAGGAGGGGATGCAGAGGCCCAAAGTGAGTCCGATGAGTACGCCGAAAACAGCCCCAATCAGCATCCCCCAATCGTTATCGGCGTGGTTCTGCGGCGTCCCTATGAGGCCCATAGCAGAGCCGCACAAGGCCCCGACGATGAGGCCGCAGAGGGTGCCTAGAACGGCCCACAAAATTATGCGGATGGTTTCCATTCTTATCTCGCCAATGGGGAGGCCACGGGTTGAAACCCGAGGCTGCCAATTGCCCAGCGTCCAGGGGACGCAAGAGAGAAGACATAGGACCGTAGAACATGGCCGCGTAGGGGCGGGGTCCCCCCGCCCTCCTGTTCTTGTCTCAGGTTATTGTCTTACGTCGCTTCGACGGTGGGCACTTCTCAGCCTCGGGTTTCAACCCGTGGCTCCTACTCGGGCAGTTCGCTGATCTCTAGAACCCCCAACTGCCGTTGCTGTTTAATCTCTTCCCCATCCACAGGACTTAAGGCGTCCATCTGGAAGCTGTAGACAAGATAATCAAACTTCCCGTCATCGTATGACTGCTTGAAGAGGCGAAGGTCGTCGGCAGGCCAATCATCAAATTGCGACATCCTACCGGCTTTCGTGTAAAAGAATGGCAGGGGTTTCTTGTCCCATCCCTTAATCCGCATCTTGTGTAAGACGCCACTCTTGTTTCAGTTGCGCGGCTTGAACCAGATCTGAAAAGGCTTCTTCTATTGTGGCTCGGTCGAGCCGCATGACTAGCAGATCGGGGCCAATCAGGTAGCGACCACCCAAGTTTTCCCCAGTATGATAGTTCTCCCAATGCGTCCGTTCCAAACACTTGAAGGTCCAAACATTGAGGGCATAAGCTTCGCCGTTTGACAGGTCGATGCGGACGTTGCAAAAGCCGTCCTCTGGATCATCGTCAATCTTAGCCTCCCAATGCTCAAACTCCAGCCAAAGTGTGAAAGGGGTTGCGTCCATAGCTGCTTACACTTACGGGTAGTGAGTTCCAGCAGGGATTATACCGCAACGCCGTCCCCCTGTATGATGTTACTTTCCGGGGAGGCCCAATATGCCTGCCAGTTCCCCGAGCGACCCGATCACATAACCCGGCTCCCCCGCCAGACCCTCCGGCCACGGGTGCCCACGGTGCAGCCAGGCGGCTTTCATGCCCGCCGCCTGCGCGCCTAGAACGTCTACAGCGGGGTTGTCGCCGACGAACAATATCTTGTCGGGCGGGACGCCCAGATGGGACGCGGCGGCCTCGAAGATGGCGCGGGCGGGCTTCTTGCCGCCGAAGGTTTCGGACACGAACAGGCAGTCGGTGCGGCGCGTCAGCCCCAATCTCTCGATCTTGCGCCCCTGGCGGGCCGATCCGTTGGTGATGACGCCGAAGGGCAGGCCGGCGGCGGCCAGGGCGTCGAGCAGGGTTTCCGTCTCGGCCTCGGGGGTGATGTGGGCAATGAACTCGTCGAAGAAGACGTCAACGGACCGGGCGGGGACATCGGGCAGGGCGGGGTACAGGGCGTGAAGCCGCTCGAAGATGGCCGCCTTGGAGCCGTAGCCGTCGGCGTCCATCTCGGTGATCAGGGCGCGGACGCGGCGGGCTTCGCCTGCGTCCGTCAGGCGCAGGGTGTCCCGCAGGTAGGCGTCGGCCCACCGCCCGAAGGCGGCTTCTCGGTCGTACAGTGTGTTGTCCAGGTCGAACAGGACGGCATCAAAGGGGCGCGGGATTGGGGTCATGGGCGTCTTTCTCGCGGTCCAGCCCCTTGTACCCACTTGCGGGCGCATCACCTGCCCGGCGCGATCTTACGCAGCTCGCGCCGGACCACGGCGTTGCCCGGATAGCCGTAGGCGGTGAAGCGGACGCCGCCGTCCGGGCCGATGATGACGAGGGTGGGGACGTGATGGACGCGGTAGCGGGCGGAAACCCGGCCCCCGGCGTCGAGCAGGACCGGGAACGGCACGGTGCTTCCCGTGCGGCGGGCGAACTCGGACAGCCGCGTCCCGTCCACGCTGACGGCGGCTAGGCGGAAGTTCAGCTCCTCCTGACGGCCCGCCAGCTCCTCCAGCGATGGCATCTCGGCCTTCCAGGTGTCGCACCAGAACGCCCAGAAGTTCAGTATCAGGATATGCCCTTTGTAGTCTTCCAGATGGACGGGCCGCCCCTGCACGTCCGGCAGGACGAAGGAAGGTGCTTGACTGCCGACGGGCGGCCCGTTCGGCGGCTGGGCGCGCGCTGACCCGATGGCACACAGGAGCAGACCCAGCACCATGTAGGGGCGGGGTCCCCCCGCCCTCTTTATCCCTTCTGCTTCTTTCATGGCCGTTCCCCGATCTTCGCGCGGACCAGTCCGCTGTTGCCCCGGATTTCGGGGAAGTAGGTCAAGGAGGCCAGGCCCGGCAGGACCTGGTACGCGCCCGGCGTCTCGGCGCGCAGGCGGTAGGTCAGCCGCGTGCGACCTTTGGGCAGGCTGTCGAAGAAGAAGGCCACGCGGTCGTCGCGTACCTCCTGGCGCGCGTAGCCCGCCGCCCCCTCGGACGAGTCCAGGGGGTAGCTGCCGTCCTCGTTGCCGCCGGGCGCGACCTCGCACCCGGCGGGGATGGGGTCCTCGATCTGGACATAGCGGTAGTCGGCGTCGGCGGTGATTTCCACCTGCACGTCCATCTCGGACCCGGAAGGCTGGGTGTCTGCCTGCGACGGGTCTTCCGCCGACACGCGGTAGACGCGGCGGACGGCCAGCCCGTGGCTCTGCGGAAGGGCCTGGGCGGGCGGCAGGGTGGAGGCGACGACGCGGCTGACATAGAGGGTGCCCGACCCGGACTTGTCCACGGTGAGGACGCGATGCCCGGCAAGTTGGGCGGGCGTCAGGGTCAGCGTCAGGGGCGCGTCATACACGCTCCCGGCCGTGGCCGTCAGGCCGGGGAGCGCCGCGCCGTCGAGGGCGACGCGGGCCGTGAAGTTGGGCGACAATTCGCCCGTCGTTCCCAGATACTTCGCCAGGGCGAGGACCGCCTCGGCGGTCGTCCGCGTCGTCCCCCAGGCGTTCCCCTGACGGTTCCCCATCAGCCAGCGCACGGCGGAAACCAGAACGGCGTCATGCGGCCGGACTGCCAGCAGGGCGCGCAGGACATGAGCGGTGACGGCGGCGTTGTCGCCGCGCCAGCTATAACCGCCCTCCTCGTCGGTCCAGAAGGCCAGGCGGCCCCGGATGGTGGCCTTGTCCGCCAGACCACGCGCGATGATCTGCGCCTGCGCCGTGCCGCCGGTCTGGGCCAGCGCGAGGCACAGCGACGCCTGCCCGTAGACGTCCAGGTGGTCCCGCTTGGCGAAGGCTTCTTGCAGGAGCTTGGCTGCGGCCTTCGGGTCCGCGTCCGAGAGGGCCAGCAGCCAGTCCGCCCGGCGGCCCATCTCCCGCTCCCCGGCCAGCAGGTGTTCCAGGCTCCCTGCCCCGCGCAAGATGCGCTGGTCATCCACCAGGTAGCCCGCGCGCCGGGCGGCGACCAGCCCGGACAGGACGTAGGCCGTCATGTCGCCGTCGGTCTGGTCGCCCTCCCACCAGTTCCAGCCGCCGTCCGCGTGCTGGTAGCGGTACAGCCGTTGCAGGCCCAGGTTGACCTGCCTGCCCAGCGCCGCCGGGGGCAGGGGCCTCGTACTGCGCTGCCCCAGGGCCTGGGCGACGGCGACATCGGGCAGGAACGAACTCATGGTCTGCTCCGCGCAGCCGTAGGGGTAGGAGGTCAGATAATCCAGGGCGGGGAACAGCGCCGAGGCCAGGGAGGGGGACAGCGTGAGTGTGACCGTGGCATCGGGCGGTAGGGCGCTCAGGTCGAGGCTGTCATGCCCCGACGGGTCCGCAAGTGTCGCCGCCGTCGCCGTCACCATCTTCAGGCCCGGCGCCTGGGTGGGCAGCGTCGTCTCGGTCGCGTCCTGCGCCCCCGCCCCGCCGTCCGCCGTGACCGTGAACCGGACAGGCCCCGTGACCGTCGCCCGCCAGTCCAGCCGCTCCTGCCCGCCCGCCACGATCTGCACCGTGCGCGCCGCGTCCCCCGTCACCGTCGCCCCCGAGACGCCCAGGGCGACGTGGACCGTCCGCGCCGTGCCCGAGTAGTTCTGGACGATGGCCGAGACGACGGCCTGGTCCCCCTGGATGTAGAACCGGGGCAGGGCCAGCCGGACCAGCAGGGGCATCGTCGAAACCGCCTCCGCCGTCGCGCTGCCGACCGCCGTCTGGGCCGTGACCCCGCGCGCCGTCGCCCGCCAGGTGGTCAGGTTGTCCGGCAGGGCGAACGAAACGCGCGCCGTGCCGTCGGCGTCGGTCACGACGAAGGGGTTCCAGTAGGCGGTGTCGGCGAAGTTGCGCCGGACCCGGATGGCCTCGGCGGGGGGCGGCGCTCCGGGCGCGGGCGCACGCGGCACGGTCTGGTAGGCCCCGCCGCTGTACTGAGCGGCGAACGAGAACTCCGTCTGGATTCGGACATCCTGACCGCCGTAGAAGACGCTTTCGGGGTCCGGGGCCGCGTCGGGCGCGAGGGCATAAATACTCGCGTCCACGACGCCGAGCGACAACTCGGCTGGCACGGGCCGGCCTTTGTAGTCCCGCGTGGTGACGACGTAGCCCGCCGTCTCGCCGGGGTGGTAGCTCCCCTTGTCCGAGGCCACCGTGATGGACAGCTTCTGCTCCCGGCGCACGACCGAAAGCCGCACCTGCTGTTCGTAGACCTGGTGGTCCTGGACGACGGCGACGTTGACGCTGACCGAGGGGAACTCGCGGTCCGAAAGCGGCACCCGGATCAGCGTCGAGCGCCGGGTCAGGTGCAGCCGCTCGTGACGCCCCAGCCGCTCGCCTTCCACGGTCACCAGCGCGTAGGCGTCCGGCCGGGCGGCATGGGCGGGGTCGCCGTGGTCGGCGGCGCGGGCGGGCCTTTTGACCAGGGACGTGTTCAGCAGGATCGTCGCCGTCTCCCCCGGCGCATATTCCGCCTTGCCCGCGACCAGGGCCAGCGTGGGGAATTCGGCCTCGGCGGCCTCCTCCTCCCCGGCCACCCAGACCGAGCCGTCGGCGGCGACCTTGTCGTCCTGGGCGTCGAACGCCGACGCTTCCAGGCGTAGGTCGCCCGGACGCGGCGATGAAAAAGAAACCGTCCCCACCCCCGCCGCGTCCGTGTGGATGTCGCGGGGCGTCACGACTTCCTGGGGCCGGTGCAGGCGGTCATACTTGGTTTCGATCAGCCGGACCCGGACGAAGGCCGGGACCGGCCTGCCGTCATAGTCCAGGCTGTGGACCGTCACCAGCACCCGCTCGCCCGCCCGGTAGACCTCCTTGTCGGTTTCCAGAGACAGCCGGAACAGGCCCGCCGCGACCAGCGTACTGCCGCCCCCGCTCTGGCTGCGGCGGCTCAGGTCCGTGACCGTGGCGCGCACGGAGAGCGTCCGGTCTGCGGTCCGCTTCTGCGTCGCGATGTCCAGGTGCAGGTGCCCCTGCGCATCCGTGGTGCCCGACCCGTCGTAGGCCGGCTCGGCGTCCGGCCCGTCGAACTCGATGTGGTAGGCCACCGGGGCGCCGGCGACCGGCTGGCCGAAGTAGTAGCGGGCGGTGATGTCCACGGGCACCTTGGACCCGCCCAAATAGTGCGGCAGGCCGAACGCGGCGGCGACGGTCATCTCGGGCTTGCGGTAGGCTTCCACGTCGAACGCGCCGTAGTAGCGGTGTTCGCCGAGGACGACGACCGTTTGCCAGTGCCCCAGGGTCGGCTCCGAGGCGAGCTGGAAGCTGCCCGCCAGCGACCCCGCCGCGTTTGTCGTCACGGTCTGCCGGGACAGCAGGGCGTCGGTGGCGTCCCGCACCTCCACGACGACCGGCTTGCCCGCCAGCGGCTGGAGCGAGACGCCGCCCGGCACGGCGGCCGGAGTGCGCGTCCGGATGACGGCCTTGTACTGGACGGTCTGGCCGGGCCGGTAGATGGGCCGGTCGGTGACCGGGTAGACGCTGTACGGGTCCGGCGCGGGCGGCAGGGAGGCCAGGGCGAAGGCAGGGTCGCCCGCCCGCCCGCCGTAGACCCACACGGCGTCCGGCCACGGCGCGGGGAACTGGCAGACGCCGTCCGCGTCCGTCATCACTTTGCCCCGCGCTCCGCGCCCGTCGTAGACCGTCAAGGCCAGGCCCGGCAGTGGCCGCCCCGTCTGGGCGTCCGTGGCCGACACCAATGTCTCCTGCCGGGACCGCTTCGCCAGCAGGGCGACGTCGGTGATGTCCAGCCACGTCCGCTTCTCCACACCCGGCGCGCGGGCCGCGATGAGGTAGACGCCCGGCATCAGGCGCGGCAGCGTCACCGCCCGCTCGGCCCACTGGTCCGGGTAGGTCTTGCCGACCGGGAAGCGCCAGGAGGCGGCGACCCGCAGGCCCGCTAGGGGGAGCGCCTTCAAAGTCTTGCCGAAGTCCGTCAGCCCCGCGCTGTTCTTCACCACGGCCGGCAGGTCCATCCGGTAGGCCGTGAACTGGGCCGAGGCGATGTTGTAGGCACTGAGCCGGACCTGCACTTTTTCGCCCGGCACATACGCCCGTCGGTAGATGTAGACGTCAAGGTTCGGTTTGCTCGCCCTGTGCGGAGCGGCAGGGGCGGCGGCCCGTGCAAACGTCAGGGGCAGCAGCAGCGCGGCGAGAGTCCATCGGCGAATGGCGTGGGCGGTTTCTTTCATCGTGCGGTTTCCTTCATGCGGACATCGCGGATCGCGAACCACTGCACCGGGGCGGTCGACCCGGCCCCCGCCCGGATGCGTCCCCAGAGCGGCAGGTTCTCCCGGCGGGCGGTTTCGCCGGACAGGACCACGCCCCAGCGGTCGCCGTTCTTGACGGCCAGGCCCTCGCGCACGGGGTCCAGCCGGGCGGCATCGGCGGCCGTGATGGGGCGCGGGCGGCTGACGAAGCTGACGATCAAAGTCAGGTGGGACAGCTCGGCGGGCCGAAGCGGCGGGAAGCGGCGGTCATGCCCCGCCGCCGCGACCGCGCCGGCGATGATCTCCTCGGCGGCATCAGGCTGGGTCGGGTACAGACTCCCCATGCAGCAGCGCGGCGACCCGTCCGCCCGCATGGCGCTGACGAACACGGCGGCCGGCTCTCGGAACAGGACGGGCAGCGGACGGGGCGGCTCGATGACCTCCCGCCGCAGGGCGTAGGCGTCGAACGCCCGGCGGGCGAGGGCGAGGGCGGCGCGCTGCGCCGCCGGGTCCGCCCAGCGCGGGTCGTCGGCCTGTCCCTGCGCCCCGGCGGGGCAGGGCAGGGCGGTCAGGACCAAGAGCAGCAGCGGTAATAGACTACGCATGTCGTCAGTATAGCACGAACCTTCAAGGTAGTCAACATCGCTGAGACGCGGCCCGCAAATAATTTTTCCGGCGCAGGGAGGATAACACCGTCAAGTCACCGAACAGGCAGGCAGCGCCTCGAAAACCCTGACGCATCACGCGCCGGACCGTGTCCTAAACCTCCCGCAAAACTTTTTTCACGAAAACCGAACCGTTTCCCGCCTCGCATTCGTACTAGCACCAAAGGCACCTTCCTGTCCCGGCACTCGCCGGACCGACCTCGCTCCACCCCAACACCGCCATGATCGCTTCTATTGCCAGCAAGCCAAGTGTAAGCCAGCCCGAAACGCCCGCCGCCGTCCTGAAGGACGGGTTCGAGTGGGTTGACCTGGAAGACGTCAAGCCGAGCGAGGCCGCCCTCCGGCTCGCGCCCGGCGACTTCGCGCTCAAACAGCAGGTGCTTCCCCTTGAAATCGAGGGGGAAGTGCTGGTCGTCGCCATCGGGGCACCCGAGTCGCTGGCCGCCGCCGACGACCTGGGCGTCCTGCTGCACATGCCGACGCGCGCCGTGCTGGCCTCCCCCATACTGGTGCGGGAGAAGATCGAGGAGATCTTCCTCGAACGCATTCTGGCGGGCCTGCCCGGTCAGAACGAGGAAGGCGGGCTGTCCGCCGACATTGACGAAACCACGGACCTTGCCGACCTGCAAAAAATGGCGGGCGAAACCGCCGTGGTCCAGATGGTCAACCTGATCTTCGCCCAGGCCGTCCGGGACGGGGCCAGCGATGTCCATGTGGAGCCTTACGAGCGCGAGGTCAAGATCCGCTACCGGGTGGACGGGATGCTGCGCGACATCATGAGTCCGCCCAAGCGGATGCACGCCGCCCTGGTCTCGCGCCTCAAGATTCTGGGCGAGATGAACATCGCGGAGCGCCGCCTGCCCCAAGACGGCCGCATCCGCATCGTCATCGCCGGGCGCAACGTGGACGTGCGCGTCTCCATCGTGCCCACCGTCTACGGCGAGCGGGCCGTCATGCGTATCCTGGACAAAGGGACGGCGATGCTCGGCCTGGAAGAGCTTGGGATGCGCCCCGACACCCTAGAGCGGTTCCGGAGCATGATCCGCGTCCCCTACGGCGTCATCCTGGCGACCGGCCCGACCGGCTCGGGCAAGTCCACGACGCTCTATGCCGCTCTGCAAGAGATCTGGTCGGCCACGACCAACATCCTGACCATCGAGGACCCCGTCGAGTACCAGGTCAAGGGCATCGGCCAGATTCAGGTCCGGCCCCAGATCGGGCTGACCTTCGCCAACGGCCTGCGCTCCATCGTCCGCCAGGACCCGGACATCATCATGGTCGGCGAGATCCGCGACCACGAGACGGCGGAGATCGCCATCCAGGCCGCCCTGACCGGTCACCTCGTCTTCAGCACCCTGCACACCAACGACGCGCCCGGCGCGGTGACCCGCCTGCTGGACATGGGCGTCGAGCCGTACCTCGTCGCCTCCTCGCTCACCGGCACGGTCGCGCAGCGGCTCGTCCGGCGCGTCTGCCCCTTCTGCGCCGTGCCGTCCGCGCCCGATGCGCCTTCGTTAGAGGCGCTGGGCATCACGCCCGCCGACTGGCCCGGCGAGGTGCCCTTCCGCGAGGGGCGCGGCTGCGACAAGTGCCTGCACACCGGCTACAAGGGGCGTGTCGGCCTCTACGAGCTGTTCCTGGCCGACGAGGCGATCCGCCGCATGACCGTGGACCGGGCCGCCTCGTCCGCCATGAAAGAACGGGCCATCAAGGACCAGGGAATGCGGACACTGCTGGGCGACGGCAAGCTCGCCGTGCTGGCCGGGAAGACGACGCCCGAGGAAGTGATGCGCGTCTGCGCGCGGGAGTCGTATTAAGCCTCCTGCGTAGGGGCGAACCTCGTGTTCGCCCTTCCTTCGACTTCGTTCCCCTCCCAGCTCGTTAGGAACCCGGCAGATGCCCCAGCAGACATTCGCATATACCGCCCTCGACGCCACCGGCGCGCGCCGGGCCGGGGCCATCGAGGCCGAAAGCCGCGAGGCCGCCGTCGCGCGGCTGGCCGGGGAAGGGCGCTTCGTGCTGGAGATCGGCGCGGCCGACCGCCGCGCCCAGCCGGAACCGGGCGCGGCCCGCAGCGGCAAGCAGCCCTCCCGGCAAGATCTGGCCCTCTTCACGCGCCGATTGGCAGACCTCGCCTCGGCGGGCCTGCCCCTGGACCGCGTATTACAGGTCGTCGCCGACCAGTCCGAGAGCGGGGCTTTGAAGCGCATCTCCGAGGAGGCCCTGACCGATGTGCGCTCGGGTATGCCGATCTCCCAGGCCCTGGCGAAGCACCCGAAGTACTTCAACAGCGTCTTCACGCAGACCCTGCGGGCCGGTGAGGCCAGCGGCCAGTTTGGGGAGGTGGCGAGCCGGCTGGCCGACTACCAGGAGAAGGAAGTCACGCGGCGCGGCCAGGTCACCAGCGCCCTGGTCTACCCTGGCGTGCTGGCGACGACCTCGCTGGGCGTTATCATCTTCCTGATTACATTCGTGCTCCCGCGCCTTTCGGGTGTATTCGCCGAGATGGGGGACGACTTGCCGATGACCACGAAGGCGCTTTTGGGAGCGTCCTCGTTCGTGACGCAGAACTGGATCGTTTTGGTCCTCCTCATCGGCGGCGTGACCGTCGGGGTGCGCGCCTGGCTCGCCACGGCTGCCGGGGCCGAGTCGCGCGACCGCTTCCTGCTGGCCGCGCCGGTCATCGGCCCGGTCGTCCAGAAGGCGACCATCTCCCGCTTCGCCCGCGTCCTCGGAACGCTGGTCTACGGCGGCGTCCCGATCTTGGAGGCCCTGGAGATCGCCGGGCTGTCGGCCAGCAACCGCGTCTTCCTCCGCAGCGCCCAGGCCGTGGAGGGCGAAGTCCGGGCGGGCCGGGCCATCGCCGAGGCGATGCGCGACGCTGGCGGCTTCCCGCCCGTGCTGACCCACATGGTCGGGGTCGGCGAGGAGATCGGCGACCTGCCCAAGATGCTCGGGCGCGTCGCCGACAGCCTGGACTTTGAAGTGGATACCGGCATCCGCCGCCTGGTCGCCCTGGTCGAGCCGGTGATCGTGCTGTCCATGGGGACTGTCGTTGGCTTCGTCGTCCTGTCAGTGCTCCTGCCCATCTATCAGGCGCAGAATTTGGTCAAATAAGTATGAACATGAGAATCCCTAACCGGTCCCGGCGCGGCTTCACCCTGATCGAGATGCTGGTCGTCATCCTGATCCTTGCGATCCTGGCGGCCCTGATCATCCCGCGCCTCATCGGACGCACCAGCGACGCCAAGATCGCGAAGTCCAAGGCCGACATCTCGACTCTCAGCAGCTCCTTGCAGGAGTACCGGCTGGACAACGACCGCTACCCGACCACCGAGGAGGGCCTGAACGCCCTGCGCGTCCGGCCCAGCAGCGCGCGCGGCTGGAAGGGGCCGTACACCACCAAGGACATCCCGATGGACGCCTGGGGCAACCCCTACGTCTACCAGTCCCCCGGCCCCGACGGGCAGGACTTCCTGGTCACCTCCTACGGGGCCGACGGGGCGCCGGGCGGCGAGAACGACGCCGCCGACATCACCAGTGACCAATGAACCGCTCCCGAAGCGTCCGGGCTACACGCTGATCGAGCTGATCGTCGTCCTGTTCGTCCTCCTGCTGATGACGACTGCCGTCGTGCCGCGCGTCATCGCCCTGCAAAAGACGCGCCGCCTCAAAGACGTGGAGGCGCGCGTCATCCGCCTCCCCGCCGAGGCCCGGAACGAGGCGGTGCGGACCGGGAAGCCGGTTCGGTTGCGCGTGGAAGGTGCCGATATGGTCCTGGACCGGGTGCCGCTGAACGGCTCGCCCGAAGAGGTCAAGCGCGTCCCGCTCGGGGCGGGCATTCAGGTAGACGCCGTGGAGCAGGACAGTCGGCCCGCCAATACCGGGTCTTGGCAATGGACGGTCTACCCCGATGGCACCGCCGAGGCGGGCGGCATCGAGTTCACCGAAGGCGCGGCCCGGAAGTCCCTGGCGCTGTCCTCCGACGGCGGCTCCCAATGGGTGCTTGGGGACCTGCCGGACGCCACGCCGGAAAGCTGGCCCGCCGGTCGGCTCCAGCAGCGGACTTCAGGCGGCTAGGAAGGTTCATCCCGTTGAAACGCGGCTTCACGCTGATCGAGGTGCTGGTGACGGTCGTACTCGTGTCCGTCGCGGTCGTCGGCGTTCTGGGCGGCATCCGCTCCATCCAGGCCGCCGGGGCGCGGGCGCGGGACGCCGACCTCATGCAGAAATTGGTGGCCGAGAAGGTGGGGGACATCCGCCTGCTCTCGGACCCGACCACGGGCGGGAACGCGGGCGACTTCTCCGACCGGGGCCACGCCGAGATCACCTGGACGGCGGATGTCGAGACGACCGCGACCACCGACATGGACAAGGTGACGGTCACGGCGACGCGCGGCGGCCAGTCGCAGGCCTTGACCACGCTGGTGTTCGTCCGCCCGTCCGGGGGGTCGTCTTCGGGATCGTCGGCGGGGGGCCTGTCGCCATGAACTCTCCCGTGAAACGGCGGCGGGGCGTGACCCTCATCGAGCTGCTCATCGTCCTGGTCATCACGGCGATCCTGGCCTCGGCCATCGGGTACGCCTTCACCGCCGAGCTGACCATGCAGCGAATCGAAGAAAGCCGCCGGGCGGACATGGACCGGAGCGACGCGACCGAGCGGCGCATCGCGCGGCTGCTGCAAGGGGCGAAGCTGCTCGGCCTCGCCGTCCCCGGCGCGGTCCCCATCCCGACCGCAGCGGGGGCCTCGCCGGCCACGGCGACCGCGGTCGCCGCCGCCGGTCAGACCACCTACTTCGAAGGGCTGACCGAGGGCGGCGCGAGCGACCTGGGCAGCGACCGGCTGACTTTCACCACGACGGCCCCGGCCCTGCCGCTGGCCGCACTCGACGGCACGGACGACTTCGAGACGCAGCAGGGGGCGCGCGGGCCGGTCGGCGGCCTGGCCGAAGTCTCCCTGAGCGTGACGGCCGTGGGCGATCCGGGCGGGCGCGTCGGCCTGTTCGAGCGCATCCAGCGGCCCAGCGACGCGGATCCGACGCAGGGCGGGACCGAGTCCCTCATAGACGCGCGGATCGCGCGCGTCGGCTTCCAGTTCTGGGACGGGGCGCAGTGGGACACGTCCTGGGACGCCGGCACCCCCCCCCGTCTGCCCCAGGCTGTCCGCGTCAGCTACACGCTGCGGGGCCACCTGGACAGCGACGTCCGCGTCTTCGACGTGCCCATCCCCGCCAGCGATGTGGACGCACAGGCACCGCAGGCCACTAGTGCAGACGCGGCATCGCCGCAGGGCGCGGGGGCCGGCCAATGAAAAGAACGCGGCGATGAAAAGAATGCGGCGCGGATACATCTTGGTGCAGGCCCTCGTCGTCATCGCCGGGCTGCTGGCCCTCATGGCGATGCTGGCCGCCGACCAGCGCACCTCCAACCAGGGGGTGCAGGACCGCCTGCGCCTGCGCCGGGCCGAGGACGCCGATGATGCCGCCGTCGCCCGCGCGCTGGCCGCCGTGCAGGCCGCCGACACCAGTGTCGTCACCGTGAACGACGACTGGGCCTTGGTGGGCGACGGGGGCGGCGAGGAGTTCGACCTGGGCGACGCCACCTTCCGGGTGCAGCTCGTTGACGCCGGGGCGCTCGTCAACCTCAACAGCGCGCCCTCCGCCCAGCTTGAGCGCCTGCCGGTCACGCAGGAGCAGGTCCACTGCCTGCTCGACTGGCGCGAGCCGCAGTCACAGCCCCAGCCGGACGGCGCGAAGGACAACTACTACAACGAGCTGCCGACGCCTTACAATGCCAAGCTCGGCCCGCTCGCCGCCGTGGATGAGCTGCTGCTGGTGAAGGGCTGGACCGGCCAGACTCTCTACCAGGCCCCCCCCTCGGCGGCCTCGGGCGACCTGCTGACCGACGCCGACGGGACCTCCCTGCCGCTGGCCTCTCTGTTCACCGTAGACAACGGGACGCCGAACACGCGGGCGGACGGCACGGCGCGCATCAACCTGGGACAGCCCGGCGCGGACCCCGAAACCCTGACGCGGGCGGGCGTCAACCCTCAGCTCGCCATGCAGGTCGCCTCGGGCGCTCCCTACACGTCTTTCAGCGCCCTGCTCGCGCTGCCGGGCATGGAAGCGCAGTCGGCCGGGGCGCTGCTGGACGTGGCGACGTTCACGAGCGAGAAAAGGGTCGAAGGGAAGATCAATCTGAACACAGCCCCCCAGGCCGTCCTGCGGACCCTCCCGGACATGACGCCCGGCATCGCCTCGTCCATCGTGTCCAAGCAGTCATCAGGGTTTCACAAACTGAGCGAGTTGGCCGACCTGCGCGGCGTGGACCTGCCCCGCCTGACGAAGCTGGCCGACAGCTTCACCGTCGGCAGCGACACCTGGATCGTCCGCGCTTATGGCCGCAGCGGCGGGGTCGGCGTCCCCGTCGAGGCGGTCATCGGGGTGCGCGAGGGCCGCGCCGTGGTGCTGACGTGGACGCGGCTGAACACGACCGGCATCCCCCTCTGGTGGGGCTGGCCTTCGCAGACGACCTCAACGGCACAGGCGGGGGACGCGCCGTGAGGACGACCACATGAGAATGACCAGATGAGAGTAAGCAAAATCCTTCAGTCCCCCGTCCACGTCGAGTGGACGCCGGGCGGCGTCCGCGCGGTCAACATCGCGACCCGCGAGACCGCGCAGGGCCTCCGGCTGTCCGACATCGGGCCGATCCTGAACGGGCACGGGCACCCGCTGGTCGGGGTCGGGCGGCGCGACGTGTTCCTGAAATCGGTGCGCCTGCCCAAAGCGGACCCGGAGGACCTGCGGCGCATCCTGGGAGTCCAGCTCGGCCAGCTCTTCCCGCTGCCGCCGGACCAGCTTTCGTTTGACTTCTTCCAGACCGCCGACCAGACCGCCGAGGGCTGGCTCACCGTCATCGCCGCCATGCGCGGGGAGGACCTGAAGCGGCTCCAGGCCGACCTCAAGGCGGCGGGCCTGACGCCCGCCCGCATCCTCCCGGTCGCCCTGGCCGCGCCCGCCGTGGCGGCAAGCGCGGGCAAGGCGGACGCCCTCGTCCTCGAATCCGGCGCGGCCGGGCTGGCACTGGACGTGGTGCGGGGCGGGGTACTCGTCTTCAGCCGGGTCGTCCCCGGCGCGTCCGACCCGGAGTGCGAGGCGACGCGCACCCTGGCCGCCGCCCAGGCCGGGGCGCTGCCGGTCGTGACGGCGGGCGAGGCCGTCGCCGGGTCCGCCCTGGCGGGCGCGCTGCCCGGCTTCGGCACGTCCCTCAGCCTGCTGCACGAAGCGCCGCCGTTCTCCTTCCGGCTGGCCGAGGACCGCGCGCGGGACCTGAAGAGCCTGGCCGGGGACCGGACGCGGCTGGCCATCCTCCTGATGCTGTCCGCCCTGCTGCTGGTCGCCCTGGTCTGGGCGGACCGCCAGCAGGCCGCGGCGGCGGCCAAGAAGCGCCAGGGCGTCCTGGCCCGGCAGCTCACCGTCCTGCGGTCCACCCAGGACGCCGCCGCCGCCGAGGCCCAGAAGGTCTACGGCGTCCAGGACGTGCTGGGCCGCGCCTTCGGCCCCGCCCAGCCGCTCGGCGACATCGTCTCGGTGGTCGGCGACGGCCTGCCGCCCGGCACCTGGCTGACCGGGCTGGGCGTCGAGCGCGGCAAGCCTCTCCAGATCCGGGGCACGGCGACCTCGCCCGGCGACGTGCCGCGCATCGTCCACGCCCTGGGCGCAAGCCCCCGGTTCCGGGACGTCCGGCTGGTCTTCGCCAACAGCGTCACGATCGGCAAGGCGAAGCTCGTGGAGTTCGACGTGAGCGCCGTCTGCGTCGGCAACCTGCCCCTGTCCGAGCCGGACAAGGCCGGCGGGGTGAACGCGAGCGCCGGGCAGGCTTCGGGCGACACGGCCGCCCCCGCACCGGGAGAATAGGAACAGCCACGAATGATCAGTTTCCAGCGGCGTGAAGACGTCGTGCCCAGCGTCCTGATGATCCTCTCCCTCCTCGTCCTGGCGGGGACGCTGGCCTACATGCTCCTGGTCCCGAAGCCCAGCGCGGCGGCCGGGGCGCGGGCCTCCACCAGCAGCCGCCGGAGGATGGTGGACGACATCGCCGACACCCGCAGGCAGACGCGCCTGGCGCGGGCCGCTGTCCAGCCGCGTCTCTGGCACGGCGACCCCGAGGCCGTCACGGCGACCGTTCTGTCCCATCTCACCGCCCAGACCGGGCACCGCGCCCTGAAGCTGGCCGCCTTCCGCCCCGACCGCCCGCGCGCCTTTGAACAGGTGACCGAGCTGCGGTTCGACGCCCAGGTGTCCGGGCCTTATGCGGGCCTCCACTCGCTCCTGGACGGCCTGGACGCGGCCGACAGCAAGGTGGTCCTGCGCTCGGTCCAGATCACCCTGTCCCAGACGGCGGGCAACACGGTGGCGGCGACCCTGGGCCTGTCGGCCTTCGTCGCGACCGGCCCCGCGCTCTCGGAACCCCCCGCCGGTGCCACCGCCCAGGAAGTACCGGAGAAGGGAGGCGGACGTGGCTAAGATCAGCCGGCCCGCCGTCTATACCGCCGTGGCCGCCGTCGCCGTCTACGCGGTCGTCCTGCTGACGCAGCCGGACGCGCCCGCCCCGGCCCACAAGAAGCACCCCGCGCGGCGCGCGCGGGCCGACGCGGACGCCTTTACGGCCGCCGACCTGTCGGCGCACTTCGCCCGCTACCTCGGCAGCAAGCGCAACCCGTTCCTGTCCAAGCTGCCCGCCGCCAAGCCCCCGCCCGGTGCTGGCGAGCGCGGCGAGTGGAACCTGACCGGCATCAACATCATCAACGGCGTCCCGAACGCGCTTGTCGAGAACAGCGCGACCGGCGACAGCGTGTTCCTGAAGCCCGGCGACCGCTGGCGCGGCCTGCGCGTGATCTCCATCGGGACCGACGCCGTCGCCTTCCTGAACGCCCTGGGCCAGCAGACGCACCTCGCCTTCCGCCCGCTCGAAGCCGTCCCGCCCGCGCCGGGCGGCCGCGAGCCGGGCGGCGGCTTCCACCTCCAGGGCCTCGGCACCGTCGCGCCGCTCGCCCCGATGCCGGTCGGCCACCTGCGCTCGATCCCGGTCCTGCCGCCTTTGTCCTCGCCCCCCGGCATGCAAGGAAGATAACACACTATGAAGTCATTCCGCTATTGGACGATCCTGCTTGCCCTGGCCGCCATCGCCGCCGGGACGGAGGGCGACGCCCCGCCCGCGTCCGCCCAGACCGCCCCGGCCGCCGCGCCCGCCGCGGACCCTGCGCCGCCGCCGGCCCCCCCGCCCACCGCGGACCCTGCGCCGCCGCCGGCCCCCCCGCCCACCGTCACCGTGACCGTCACTCCGGCTGCCCCGGCGGCAACGCCCGCCGCGACGCCCGCGCCTGCCGCCGCCCCGGCGACGACCCCGCCCGCGACTCTCCCGCCCGCCCCGGTCATGGTGCGCCAGCCTTACCGGCCCGCCGTGAAGGCCGTCCCCAAAAAGGTGGTCCCCAAGCCCAAAAAGCCCGCCGTCAAGAAGGCCGCAAAGCCCATCCCCAAGCCGCCGCCCCCGTGGACGACCTTCAACCTCAACCCGAACACGCGCGTCAAGCTGGACTTCCGCAACGCCAACGTGGACGCCGTGATCCACTTCTTGAGCCAGGCCAGCGGCATCGCCATCATCAAGGACCCCGCGCTGGCCGGGGGCGTGACACTCCAGAGCCCCAAGCCGCAGTCGCTCAACGAGGCCTTCGCGCTGTTCGACGCCCTGCTGCATCTGAAGAACTACGAGATCACCAAGGAAGGAAACTTCCTGCTGGTCGCGGCCCGCACGCCCGGCGGCGCGGGCGCTCCCGCCGGCGCGTCCGTCGCCGGGAAACCGGGCGGGATGCCCATGATGGGTGTGCAGGGAGGCCCCCCCGGCGGCATGCCTGGAGGAATGCCCCCAGGCGGGATGCCCGGTGGGATGCCGGGCGGCATGCCCCCCGGCGCGATGCCGGGCGGACCCGGAAAGCCCGGCGGGCCGGCCAGCACGGAGCCGGTGCTGAAGGTCTACCTCATCCACTTCGCCAGCGCCACCGAGGTCGCCCGCGTCGTCACCGAGGTGTTCGGGGCCGCCGCCCCGCCGGCGAACCCGTTCTTCCAGCCGCAAGGCCCCCCCGCGCCGACGGGGAACAAGCCGGTCATCAAGGCCTCCGCCGAGGACTACAGCAACTCGGTGGTCGTCTACGCGCCCGCCGCCCAGCAGGCCGACATCGCCCTCTTCATCGCCCAGATCGACAAGGCCTCGGACGAGCCGCAGATCCCGCGCGTCTTCAAACTCCAGTTCGCGCTGGCTTCGGACCTCGCGACCGTCATCCAGGGAGTCCTGAACGACAGCGCCCCACTGGGCCGGGGTGGGTCCACGACGGCCAAAAAAGACCAGAACCGCAACCAGAACTTCTTCTTCTTCGGCGGGTCGGACAACTCGCAGAACAAGAACGGGACGGTCATCGCCGACTCGCGCACCAACTCGCTCGTCGTCACCGCGACGGTCGAGAACCTGGACCACATCGCGACCGTGCTGAAAGAGCTGGACCAGCCCGCCGCCTTCCAAAGCACGACCTGGGTGTATGCCTTCAAGAACGCCCGCGCCGACGTGGTCGCGAACCTGCTCAATCAGTCCTTCGGCAACAAGACCACGAACGGCCCCGTCGGCGGGTCGCTGACGAATACCGGCCTGAACCAGAGCAGCGGCAGCCAGGTCGGGCAGACCAGCGGGAACGGCGGCAGCAGCCAGCCGCCCTCCCTCCAGGGCAACAATGGCAACGGCAACAACGGCAATTTCAACAACGGCAACGGCAACCCGCGCCAGGACAGCGGCCAGTTCGGTTCGAACGGCTCCAGCCCCGCGACGACCGGGTTTGACAGCCAGGGCCGCGTCGTCAACGTCCGCAGCCTGGTCGGGCTAGTCCTGCTGGTGCCGAACATCGACACCAACAGCGTCATCGTCGTCTCGCCGCCCGAGGACCGGCCCGTCGTCCAGTCTATTCTGGAGCAGATGGACGAGATCCCCAAGCAGGTGATGATCGAAACCCTGGTCGTCGAGGCCAACTTGGACAAGGCGCACCAGCTCGGCATCGAGTTCAGCGGGACCCAGAACAACCCCTTCGGCGGCTTCCACGGCACCCAGACCGAGTCGCAAAACTTCGGGCTGCAAGCCAACACGGCCCAGCCGCAGGGCCTCCGCTACACCCTGGGGGCGGGGCAGTACCAGGTCTTCCTCAACGCCGTCCAGACCGACTCGCGGTTCAACGTCCTGAGTACGCCGCGCATCTTCACGACCAACAACGCGACCGCCCAGATCAACATCAGCCAGAGCCTCCCCTATGTCACCAACCAGACCGTGACCACGACCGGGACCATCCTCTACAACTACAACTTCCTGAGCGTCGGCATCGTCCTGACCGTCACCCCGCGCATCACCTCCAACGGCTATGTGACCATGGACGTCACCCAGACCGCCAACGACTTCGTCAGCTACACCAGCTTCAACGCCCCCATCGTCAACCAGCGCGAGGCGCAGACGACCGTGAGCGTCAAGGACGGCGAAACGGTGGTCCTGGGCGGCATCATCAACAACTCGGTCTCGCGGACGGTCAACAAGATCCCGTTCCTGGGCGACCTCCCTATCGTCGGCAACCTGTTCCGGTCCACCAGCAAGACCGACAACAAGACCGAACTCCTGGTCTTCCTGACCCCCCACGTCGTCCGCGACCCGACCGAAGCGCGCCGCCTCCGCACCCAGACCGAGCAGGAACTCGGCAAGACCACCCAGCAGATGATCCCCCCCGCCCAGAAGCCATTGGGCGGGGAGAAGGCGGACATGGTGGGCGGAGACGGGCTGAAATAGGCTGGCAGAGGTCGGGCAGCGGAAGAAGAGGGTAGGGGTGAACCCTACCCTTACGTCCTGCCTTGTAGGGGCGCCGCTTGCCGCGCCCTCTTCTCTTGCCGCGCCCCCCCTAGGCTTTCGCCAGGTGAACGTCAAGCGCGAGCTTGTCCCGGAACTTGCCGAAGTCAAGGCTGAGATCCAAGTAGTCGAGCGGCGCGTCGCACCGGTGTACGGCGGTGTGGTGGTTTGGGCAGAGCAGCATTAGGTTCTTCAAATCATCGTCCCCGCCCCGACTGAGCCAGTGGATGTGGTGGCCGTGGCAGAGGCTGTAACCGTAGATGTCGCGCGGGTCCCAGCGGCAGAGTTGGCAGCGCCCGTCATAAAGCCGCTGTAACTCGTCTACCAACTCGCGGTTCCGCGTGGGCGCTTTGCTGAACAGGTATTCCTGACGCGCCTCCGCTATGCAGGGGTGTTCCTCATGGAGCAGATCAATGACGGCCTGCGCGTCGCCCAGCAGCAGAGTCGCCTCTAGACGTTCTTCGGGCAAGAGGCGGGCGCGCGGCTCTTTCGGCAGTGCCCGAGCCGCCGCCGCTAGAACCTGATGGTCGGCAGCCGTCAGGGGGCGGACGGCGGCATTCCCTTGGAACGACTGGGACAGGATGGCGGCGTCGGACTTGGGCGAGAGATGCCGGATGACCTGCTCCATGTTGGGCTGCTGCTCGATCTCGAAATACCGAGACCGCGTGAGATCGCCCCAGACGCGGTAAGGCCCGTAGCGGTAGCCGGGCGGGTTCTTGGTCTTCGCGTGGACCACCAATTCGGCGGCCAGCACGAAGCGCTTTCGGCTGTTGCGCGTGAAAGCCCACAGGCTGTCGCCGATGCTGAGGTCGTGGAGCAGTCTGTTATTGGAGTTCAGGTGGAAGCCGACACCATAGTCCAGGTCGCGCCGGTAGTTGTCGCTCCGCCAGTAGTAGAGTAGTGGCATGGGGATAGGCCGGGAATCGGCTCGAAGTACTCCTCGAGGCCACCGGCGTGTCAGCAGAGGACGAGAAGGCGGAACAGAGTCCCGGCCTTGCGGCAGGGACTCTGTTTTGGGCGATTGAAAGGATGGATGCTGAAGAACGGGATGCTTCCCGGCCAGTTCTAGTACCCGTGGTGCGCGGCGGAGCGCAGGCGCGCGGCGTGGGCACGCAGCTTGGCGGCCTTGACGCGGTGGCCCATCATGGCGGCGTGGGCGGCCTTGCGGTCGAGCTTCGCGGCGTGCCTCATCTGGTGGTGCAATGGGTGGAGGACCTGTGCGCCTGCCGGGGCAGCGAGCGTGCCGAAAGCGAGAGCTGCCAGCCCCAACGCGGCCACAGACTTCTGAAGAATGTTCATCGTCGTTTTCCTCTACTGCTAGTCCTATGTTTCAGTACCGTACACTTTTCGCATGAGTCTTACTGACGGCGGCTGAGGTTGCCGCCTGGGGTATTCTTTGTTCCTACCACAGACCAAAGAAAGGCTCCCCATGAGCGACAACCTCAAGCGCTATTGTGCCACACTCCGTCACCTAAAGCAACTGTATCCGGAGGAGCCGACGGGCAATCTGGCCCGCCACCTCTGTACCCTGGCCGCCCTGGTCAGCGGCATCGTCGGCAGCAGGAGTTGCCACCTGCCGCAGATCGCCAGGAAGGTGCCCGACGGCAGCAAACACGAGAGCCGCAGCAAGCGCTTCGCCCGGTTCCTGCAAAACAAGAGCGTCACGCCGGAGACGTTCTTCCTGCCTTACGCCCAGGTACTCGCCGAGAGCCTGCCGCCTGGTCCGCTCGTGCTCATCATGGACGGCAGCCAGGTCGGGCGCGGGTGCATGGCCTTGATGCTCAGTGTGCTATACGAACACAGAGGCCCGCAAGGCGACCGGAAGCGGGGCTTCGAGAAGATGCGGGCCTTGCCCCTGTGCTGGCTGGTCGTCCGGGCCAGGAAAGGCCACTTCTCGCAGGAGCGCCATCAAGAACTGCTGGCCCAGGCCAAGCAGATCCTTCCGCCACACCGGGCGGTGATCTTCCTGGGCGACGGCGAGTTCGACGGGCCGAGCCTGCTGGCGGATGTCTCGGCAGCCGGGTGGCGCTACGTCTGCCGCACGGCCAGGAACGTGCTCCTCTCGGAAGCCGACTGGCCCGACGAGACGTTCACGCTCTCGCAGATGATGGCCGACGGCGGCCTCAGACCCGGCGACTGCGTAGAGTTGACCGATCTTCTGTTCAGCGCTCAGGGCCTGGGGCCGGTCTTAATGGGCGCGGTGTGGGAGCCGGATCAGGACGAGCCGCTGCTGCTGGTGACCAACCTTGAGTTCCTGCATGAAGCCCGCTTCTGGTACAAGAAGCGCTTCGGCATCGAGACGCTGTTCTCCGATCTGAAGAGCCGGGGCTTCCACCTGGGCCACAGCCATCTGAGTGATCCGCCGCGCCTCTGCCGGCTGCTGATCGCTACTTGTTTGGCCTACTACTGGATGGTCTGTCTGGGCGTCGAGGTCCTGCGGCGCGGCTGGCAGAAGATCACTCACCGCGCCGACCGGTGCGACCTGAGCCTGTTCCAGATCGGCTTGACTTGGCTAGAACACTGCCTGGATGAAGGGCGTACTGTTCCCGTCAGGCTACAAGTGCGGGCAGCAAGTGAGACTTGAAGAAAGATGTACGGTAGTGAAGTCCTATGTTACGGAGATCGTCAGCGGCCCCGAACATTTCGGGAAGCGATGCGAGTATTAAAAAAGTTCCGTCTCGGCGGGTTCGTACAAATAATGAATGAAGATTTATGGGTTAAGGGTGGTGCTTGGGAGAACCAGTGATGTCCATCCGCAACAAAAACGGGTGAAATCAAATTGGGAGAGTTCCGACAAGAGCCTATCGGAGCGTTCCTGGTGTCATAACCACAAACCAATGCCCGGAGGAAATAGATAATGTCCACTATGACGTCCACCACACTGCCCGGAGGCACGTTCACGCTTGCCGATGATCTCACCCTGACCCGCGTGGGCTATGGGGCCATGCAACTCGCCGGGCCGCACGTCTTCGGGCCGCCCGCCGACCACGACGGCGCGCTCGCGGTCCTGCGCGAAGTCGTTGCGCTCGGGATCAACCACATTGACACCAGCGACTTCTACGGCCCGCATGTCACCAATCAGCTCATCAAAGAGGCGCTGCATCCCTACCCGGAGCAGCTTCGGCTCGTCACCAAAGTCGGCGCGCGGCGGGACGCGGAAGGCGGTTGGCCCAGGGCGCTTGCACCCCACGAGCTGCGCCAGGCCGTCCATGACAACCTCGCGAACCTCGGCGTCAGCGCGCTCGACGTGGTCAACCTGCGGGTCGGCGGGCTGGACGCGCCCGCGCCAGGCTCACTCGCGGAGCCGTTCGAGGTGCTGGCCGAAATGCAGCGGGAGGGCCTGATCAGGCACCTCGGGGTCAGCAACGTCAGCGCCGAGCAGATCGCCGAGGCGCAGTCCATCGCGCCGGTCGTCTGCGTCCAGAACTTCTACAACATCGCCAACCGTCGAGACGATTCGCTGATTGACTCCCTTGCCGAGCAAGGCACCGCCTATGTGCCGTTCTTCCCGCTCGGCGGCTTCTCGCCGCTGCAATCCGATACGCTCTCCGGCGTCGCCGCCCGGCTGGAGACGACCCCCATGGCCGTCGCCCTGGCCTGGCTCTTGCAGCGCTCCCCGAACATCCTGCTCATCCCCGGAACATCGTCCGTGAAGCATCTGCGGGAGAACGTCGCCGGGGCGGCCCTGCATCTGCCCGAGGACGCGCTTCAAGAGCTGAACGGCATTGCCGGATAAGCATCCGAAAGCCCCTGCCATTCCTCTCGTGGCATGGCAGGGGCTTTCCTGTGGCTTCTTTATCGGCCGGAGAAAGGATCAAAAAACAGGATCAGGCAGACGCCTTCACATTCGCCTTCTTCCGCCGGACCGCCAGGATCAGCCCCGCGAGGCCCAGGGCACCGCAGGAAAAGGCGGCCATGGAGGACGGCTCGGGGACGGCGGCAGGAAGGGCACCCGGCCCCACGGTGGAACCGCCCCTGCTGTCGCCGTTGTCGGCGTTCCGCACCAGGAAGGAGTCGGTGCCGGCGGGGGCCGTCGTCTGGAAGCTGAAGCCGCCCAGGGTCTGCCCCGTCCCGATGTCGGTCGAGGGGTCCGTCGAGAGCCACTGGACGAAGGTGTCGCCGGTCGTATAAAGGTCAATGAAGCCCGTAGGGGCCGTGATGTTGGTCAGCGCGCTGGTGGTCGGGACGGCGAGATCGAACTCCCCGATCGTTTCCGTGCCGGTGTTGGTCAGGGTGTAGGTGAAGGTGCTGGGCGTGCCCGGCGTGAAGACCGGGAGGATGGTGACATTGACCTGGGCGCGGGCCGGCCCCGGCAGCCAGACGGCGGCCAGCAGCGCCAGCGCTAGGGTGATCGTTTTCAACAGGGTGCCCTGTTTCGAGCCGGCAGATCGTAGAAGCAGCATGGAAGTTCCTTTCAGTAGCGAAATGAGACCTAACCCCTAGTGCGGGACACCCACATAGGGGAACACGTTCAGCGTGTCGCGGTGCGGCCCGACGTTGTCGGTCTCGAACTGCGGCTTTTCTTTTCCGTCGTCGGGGGCCAGGCCCAGGGCGGGGATGACGGGGCCGAAGATCGTCATCAGGTCAATGTCCACGACGTCGTCGGTCAAGGCCCGCCCGCCGAATGTCCCGCCGGTGAAGCCCCCGGTCTCCACGCCGAGGTAGGACGCTTTGCCCGGCTGCGACAGGTCGGCGACCAGCACGTCGGGGATGAGCACCGCCGCCGCCACGTTGCTGATGGCGGCGGACCGGCCCGCCGGGAAGTTGAAGAAGCCCAGGAAGTCGCTTTTGGACTGGCCGGCGTCGTCCGTCGGATTGTCCATGTCGTACACCTGATGGCGATTGTTGGTGACCGTGGACAGGATCGTCTTGATGAAGGGACGCCCCTCCCGGTCCTGCTGGGTGTAGCTGAAACTGGGAGCGCCGGTGGGCAGGCTCGTGGTCTCCCAGAGTCGCACCACGCCCCCGCCGAGCCTCGCCTTGGGCAGCTCGACGACGATGGACAGCACGTTGAGGTTGGCGAAGAAATCCACCGCCGGGGTGGAGTCGAAGCCCGAGCCGGACGGGAAGCCCCGGAATCCGTTGATCTGCGGCGTGTTGGCGGCCATGATGCCGGCCGAGTTCACCTGGCTGCCGGTCAGCGGCGTCATGCGGTCCGGGAAGATGCCGTAGAAGCGGTTCAGGTCGAAGAAGAATGGGTCCGAGCGCGCCCCGGCGAAGACCTGCATCCCCGGCGTCGGCGAGAACGCCTGGTTGATCGTCCCCGTCACAGCGTAGGGGCGGCCCGTCAGCGTCGTGGTCCCGGTTTGAAGGGGCTTGGAGGGGCCTGAGATAATAACGCGCTGGCTCGCGCCGGTGCCGGTGAACCGGGCCTGGATGACCAGGTCCTCGACGTAATCGCCGGTGGTGTCTATCTTAAACTGGTACAGGACATCGGGGTCGAACGAGACATTCCCTCCTTGTCCGGCGGGGATCAGGGCATGGACATCCATGACCAGGACCACGTTGTTTGCGTTGGTAGGACTGGGGAACAGATAAGCGTCGGCGATGTCCGCGCCGATCCGGTTGACGTTCGCCGCCGTGTCGGCGGCATCGGCGGCCCGTGCGGTGCCGGAGCTGAGGAGGGGGGACAGGCAAAGCGAAGCCGCTGCCAGAAGCAGCGCTGCCTTTGTCCGTGTCCGTTTGACGAGGGGCGGGAATGTCATCGTGATGCTCCTTGAAGGTAGAGTGCCTAGCCGCCCTTTGGGCTCGGCCGTTTCACTGCTACGGAGTCATTATCCTCGCCCTGCGTAACTCAAAGCGTAACCAAAACGAAGGATTCTGGGAGAAATTTCACAGCATGGATCTCGGCGGCAATGACCTGGAGGCCAGCGGCAGCCTGGGCCGGCGCTTTCCTGGCATCAATGTCGCTGGTATTCGTCTATGTGATTCAAGGACTCAACGGCATCGCCGGTTAGGACCCAGGACAGACCAGAACCGCCCGACTGTCACAATCGGGCGGTTCTCCCGTCTCCCGCTTACGCGCCGTTCCTCAACCCACCGCCCAATGCGAGGTGCGTGAACATGCCGACGCCGTGCGCCAGCGCGCCGTCGGAGAAGTTGTAGGTCGGCGTGTGCAGGGCCGTCACGTCCGTGCCGACGCCGAGCCGGAACATCGCGCCGGGGACATCGCGGAGGTAATAGGCGAAGTCCTCCCCGCCCATCGAGGGCGTCTCCAGGAAGGCGACGTTGTCCGGCCCCAGCAGAGCGCGCCCGACCGCCTCGATGCGCGCCGTCACATCGGCGTCGTTGACGACCACGGGCGGGCCGGGGTCATAGGTGAAATTGTACTCGGCGCGGAAGGCCGCGCACAGGCCCGCCGCGATCCGCTCCATCTTGCCGGGCATCGAGTTCCGGAGGGTATTGCTGAGGCAGCGCACCGTCCCCTTCAGCTCGGCAACGCCGGGGATGACGTTGTAGGCGGTCCCGGCGTGGAACTGCGTGACCGAGACGACCACCGAGTCGAGCGGCGAGACCTCGCGCGAGGCTAATGTCTGGAAGGCGGCGACGATCTGCGCGCCGATGACGACCGGGTCCACGGTCGTGTGGGAGTAGGCCGCATGGCCGCCCTTGCCCCGGATGGTCAGGTCGAAGCGGTCCGCGCTCGCCATCATCGGGCCGGGCCGGTAGCCGATCTGCCCGATCTCCAAGTTCGGCCAGCCGTGCAGGGCGACGATGGACTCGACCCCTTCCAGCGCCCCTTCGGCGATCATCGCGTCCGCCCCGCCCGTCGTCTCCTCGGCGGGCTGGAAAAGGAACTTGACCGGTCCGGGCAGGTATTCTTTAAGCTGTGCCAGGGCGTTGGCCGCCCCCAGCAGGGTCGCCGTATGCCCGTCATGCCCGCAGGCGTGCATGACCCCCGCGCTGCACGAGGCATACGCCAGCCCGCTGGTCTCCTGGATCGGCAGGGCGTCCATGTCCGCCCGCAGCGCGAACATCGGGCCATCTTTAGACCCCCGCAGTATGCCGGTGACGCCGTGCCCGGCCAGCCCCGTCCGGACGTCTTCCACGCCCCAGCCGCGCAGCCTCTCGGCGACCAGGGCCGCCGTCTGCGCCTCGGACCCGCTCAGTTCCGGGTTCCGGTGCAGGTGGTGTCGTGTTTCCACCACTTCGGGTAGAATGCGTTCAATGACCGCGCCAACGGCGGTTGTAAGAAAATCAGTGTCGGGCATGATGCCAGGCCTTTCCGAGACGAGGGATACGCTCTTAATTCGCCGGGAGGGCGGCGGGTTCCTGCCTCCTATCCCCGGCGCGAGCGCCGACCCTTCCCTCGGAGGGAAGGGTGGGTAAATAGGGGCCAGGGCACCTCCCCTTTCCAGCCTCACGCGCTCGGTAGGCCACTCGATAAAACAAACCAAACCCTCCATTTACCCACCCTTCCCTCCGAGGGAAGGGTCGGCGCTCGCGCCGGGGATAGGATCAGAAAAGCATGTCATCATCACTCCCCATCGCCATCTACTACGAACACCCGGACTGGTTCCGGCCCCTCTTCGCCGAACTCGATCGGCGCGGCACGGACTACGTCAAGCTGGACGCCCGGCGGCACTTCTATGACCCGGCACAAGCGACGCGCGAATACGGCGTCCTGTTCAACCGCATGAGTCCGTCGGCCTATCTGCGCTCGGACCATCCCGGCATCTTCTACACCCTGGGCTACCTCGCCCACCTGGAGCGGCTGGGGACGCGCGTCGTCAATGGGACGCGGGCGTTCACGACCGAGACCTCTAAGGCCCTGCAACTGACCCTGCTGCAAGGGCTGGGCCTGGCCTACCCGCGTGCGCGCGTCATCGGCGACCCCGCCGCCGCGCCCGCCGCGTCCGGGGGCCTGCGCTTCCCGGTCGTCGTCAAGGCCAACATCGGCGGCAGCGGCGCGGGCGTCGTGCGCTATGACTCGCTGGAAGAACTGGCGCGGGCGGCGCAGGCAGGCAGCATAGACCTGGGCATTGACAAGACCGCCTTGGTCCAGGAGTTCGTCCCCGCCCGCGACGGCCGCATCACCCGCGTCGAGACACTGGGCGGCAAGTACCTGTACGCCATCCACGTCTACACGCCCGGCGACAGCTTCAACCTCTGCCCCGCCGACATCTGCCAGACGACGGACGGCGTGGAACTGGCGCGCGGCGCGGCTCCTGCGGACGCGCCCAAGAACAGAATGCGCGTGGAAGGCTACACGCCCCCGGACGAGGTCACCAATGCGGTCGAGCGCATCATGGCGGCGTCGGGAATAGATGTCGGCGGCATCGAGTACATGATAGACGACCGCGACGGGAGCCTGGTCTACTATGACATCAATGCCCTGTCCAACTTCGTCGCCGACGCCCCGCGCGTCGTCGGCTTCGACCCTTTCGCGCGCTTGGCCGATTATCTGGAAGAAGCCAGCTCGCGTTTTTCATAGCGCAACTCACCGGTAACAAATGGGTGTGTGCCAGACAGTCAAGACGAGATGATTGGATGTAATCAGGCATAGCAATGCGATACCCGATTTTAAGACAAAAAGAAGTAGCGGAAGCACTGTGGGCATATCGGAATGCCGTGGTGGAAGAGGCCCATACCGACATGCGTATGGAGGCCTTTCTGAGCGAGGCGAGTGACCCCGCCGTGACGAAGCGGGAGCTGGATGCGCTGGGCGAGCGTTTTGAGGCGGCAAGCGAGCACGCGATAGCGGCAGTCAAGTCAGCCTACGATGCGCTGGAAATAGCCCTTCAGGCAACAAAAGACCGGCCTTCGTGAAAAGGATCGGGAGATCGGTTACTATGAAAGATGAGCTGTATACTGGCATATGGACGCTCAATGATAAAGACTCCGGCCTTTTGTTCGCAGCGGTCGGCGCGTTCGGGCCTCCAGATCGAACCGGCATAGTCCGTTTGACTCTGAATAGCGGTCGTGTCAAATGGGAGGTGGATGAAGAAGGGGTCGTGTCCATTGACTTCCCAGAGCAACAAGCGCGTCAACTGGCGGAACAGCTCTTTGTGGTTGCCGTTAAACTGGAGCATCTGCGGTTATTGGACCGTAATCGTGTGCGGGATGGGGAAGCTACACCCGAAGGCTGAACCGCCTGCGATCTGACGTGATTAGAAGAGGAATGAATGCGCTACGGCTACTGGATGCCCGTCTTCGGCGGCTGGCTGCGGAACGTGGAAGACGAGAACATGGCGGCGACCTGGGACTACGCCAAGCGGCTGGCCGTCCGCGCCGAGCAGATCGGGTTTGACCTGACGCTGATCGCCGAACTCAACCTGAACGACATCAAGGGCACGGACGCCCCCTGCCTGGATGCCTGGTCCACGGCGGCGGCCCTGGCCGCCGTCACCCACAAACAGGAATTGATGATCGCCGTCCGCCCCGCCTACCATGCCCCCGCCCTGCTCGCCAAGCAGGCCGCCAACATTGACAACATCAGCGGCGGGCGGCTGTCCCTCAACGTCGTTTCCTCCTGGTGGGCCGACGAGGCGCGGCAGTACGGCGTGACGTTCGACCAGCACGAGAGCCGCTACGCCCGCACCGAGGAGTGGCTGGCCGTCGTCAATGGCCTGTGGACACAGGAACGGTTCACGCACTCGGGCGCGCTGTACCAGGTGGAAGACGCCATCTTGTCGCCCAAACCCGTCTCCAAACCGCGCCCGGTCGTCTACGCGGGCGGCGAGTCCGAGGCGGCGAAGGAACTCATCGCGCGCACCTGCGACGCCTACGTCATGCACGGCGACCCGCCCGAAAGGGTGGGGGAAAAGATCGCCGACATGCGCGCCCGCCGGGAGCGACTAGGCCTGCCGCCGATGACCTACGGCGTAGCCGGCTATGCCATCGTCCGCGACTCCGAAGCCGAGGCCGAGGCGGAGCGCGGGCGCATCACCGACGTGCAGCAGAACGCGGCGGGCTACTCCAACTACCAGCAGTGGCTGTCGGGAACGAAGCTCGAACAGCAGGTGTCGCTCGAAGACTACTCCGTCTCCAACCGGGGCCTGCGCTCGGGCCTGGTCGGGACGCCCGCCCAGGTTCAGGACCGCGTCGGCGCGTTTGAGGCCGTCGGCGTGGATCTATTGCTGCTCCAGTTCAGCCCGCAGTATGAGGAGATGGAGCGGTTCGGGGAGACGGTGATCGGGGCGGTCTAGTTGCCTTTGCAGGCAGCCGCATTGTCCGGATCAGTGCAGAACCACTTGTCCGGCGGCGTCTGGCCGACGTAGAACTGCTCCATCCGCATCGCCTTCTGGTGCCCGTCCATGAAGGCCACGTTGACCAGGCCATTGTGGCGCGCGGCGGGCCGGGCGTCGTACTGGTCGTTCATGTCAACGTCCGGCACGTTCAGCTTGTAAGCGTCGGTGACGGGCGAGGTCAGATCGCTCGGGTTGCCGATCGTTCCCACCCCCAGTTCCCCCAGCATGATCGTATTGGAGGGGGACTGGAACGCCGCCAGAGTCTGTACCGGGGCATGTGCGGGGTCCGTCAGGTCCGGGAAAGTCAGCTCGTCCAGGCCATACGAATTGGTCTTGTCCGTGCCATCGGACGGACAGAGGCGAATCTGGCTGTTTTTGACGAACGAATTGATTATGTCAGGCCACAGGATCGTGTTCCCCGTGGTCAGGTCGGTCACCGCCGTACCGGGATATGTCTCGTCATAGTCCTGCGTATACATCAGCACTCCCAGCGCGAGCTGCTTCTCATTAGAGCCGCATGAGGTGCGGCGGGCGTTCTCGCGGACCTTCTGGAAGACCGGGAACAGGATGGCAGCCAGGACCGAGATGATGGCGATGACGACGAGCAGTTCGATCAGCGTAAAGGCACGGCGGCTCATTCTGGTCTCCTGATGAGAGTGACGACAATCACCGGCATATTGTTCGTGATTGTGGGTATTATGTTCCAGACATGACTAAGGAGGCGAACATGAACAAGCCACTCTCCCTGCTCCTCGCACTCGGCGTCGGCGTAGCCCTGAGCGGCTGCGGGAACACCCTGAATGGGGCGAAGCAGGACGCCGCCACCGACACACAGAAGACCCAGCAGGCGGCCTCGGACGCCGCCCAGACCACGAAGGATGCCGCCGACAAGGCCGCCCAAAGCACCAAAGCCGCCGCCGACAAAGCCGGTCAAGCCGTGGCAGCGGTGCCGGAGGATGCGGCGGCGAACACGGTGGTCCGGCCCGCCGTCAAGACCGCGATCATCCGCGACCCCGTTCTGGCCCAGCCCAGCAACCTGATCAACGTCAACGCCGCCCCCATGGCGATCACCCTGACCGGCCACGTCACCGACGCCTCCATGAAGCAGCGCGCGACGGAGGACGCCCAGGTGGCTTTGAAGAAGCACCCCGGCTATAAGCTGACAAACGACCTCGTCGTCGGCGGGCAGTAAAATGAGCGACGCCGCGCAGGAGCATCTGGCGAGCGCCATGGCCCTAGCGACAGCCGGGCGGCAGGATGAGGCCGAGGCGGAATACCGCGCCGCCCTGTGCCTGTCGCCCGATCAGGCGGGCGCACACTTCGGCCTGGGCTGTCTGCTCCTGCGTCAGCAAAAGTCGGAGCAAGCGGTTGTCGAGTTCCGTGCGGCCGTCCGTTCTGACCCGCACCTGCGGGGCGCCTTCAGCATGCTCGGACAAGCGCTCAAGCGAGTCGGTCGCCACGACGAGGCCGTCGCCGCTTATCGGGCGGAACTGGAGTTCGAGCCGCAGTGCGCGCCGGTCTACTCCAACATCGGCCTCGCCTACCAGGCAAAGGGGGACCTCTTCATGGCCGTCGCTCACTTCCGCAAGGCGATCGAGTTTAACCCCGAATACGCGACCGCCCATGTCAACCTGGGCAGCGCGCTTCTCCTGCAAGGCGATACCGATGCCGCCATCGCGGAACAGCGCGAGGCGGTGCGCCTGGACCCGACATTTGCGAAAGCTTACTTCAGCCTCGGCAATGCCCTGAGCTGTCAGGAAGACTGCGAACCCGCCCTGGGGGCGTTCCATGAGGCTGTCCGACTTGCCCCACAGGTGGCGGTGGCCCACAGCCGCCTCGCCGACCTCCTTGCGGCTGCGGGGAGGCAGGATGAGGCCATCGCCGAGTACCGGCAGGCCATCCGCCTTGACCCGGAGTACGCACAGGCCTGGGTGAGCCTGGGCGCCAACCTTTTCCTGCGGGCGGCGGCCGAGGCATCCCCCCACGCGGCAGAGGCCGCGAAAGAAGCATTCGAACAGGCCCTGAAACTCGACCCACAGAACCAGGACGCAGTCGCGCTGCTGCACGATGTCAACAAAGCCTTGCGGCCAAAGATCAAATTCCCGTGGCCCAGGCGGAAGTGAACACTTAGGACCTCGCGCATGACCTACCTCCTCCTGCCCGGCCGGCAGATCGTCAACACGCGCTACCAGGAAGAATACCTGAGCCGCATCCTGGGCCGCGACCTCGCCGCCCTCCCCGAAATGCTCGGGGACGCGCCCGCCGGGAAGGTGACGGCCCTGGTCTTCGCCGTCACCTCCTGCAACCGCAGCAACAGCCGGTACAACCCGCTGCCGTTCGAGACGCGGGCCATTCTTGTCTATGAGTTTGCCCGGCGGCTCAAGGCCGACTTCGGCGTGGACTTCCATGTTCTCGGCATCCCGCACTATCCGCCTTCGGAAAAGTTCGCCGGGCTGGTGCTGAAAGAGGCCGCCGAGCAGACGGAAGGGCGGCTGACGCTGACGCCCGGTAACACGGTTGTGTTCTCCTCCACGCCGCCGCTCATCGCCGACTACCGGGGCCTCGGCTTCGCGGTCCTGCCCGGCGAATATGACCCGGACACGAAGACGTTCAGCCAGCCGACACCCAACGTCATCGTCCGGCAGATCGGCGAGGAGACGGCCCCGCTCGAAGAGGTCCCCCTGAGCAACAGCACGCGGACCGTCTTCCGGGACTTCCCCGACGCATTGACCCAGATACGGCGTCTGTTCCATGACCCCATCCTGACCGAGCAGGGCGACCTGACCGAGACGCGCAACTACAGCACCTACACGCGGGACATGGCCGGGGCGATTGACCTCAAATACGACGAGATCAGTCCCTTCCTGCGGCCCGGCAAGATCGTGGACGAGGGCTGCGCGGACGGTGCCCTGCTCCAGCGCGTCGCGCACGACTTCCCGGACAGCGACCTGATCGGCGTGGACCTGTCGGCGGAGATGCTGGCACGCGCACGCGAATCCCAGCGGGCGGGGGCCTTCGGCGGTGCGTTCGTCTTCTTCAAGCAGCAGAACCTGATGACGCCGGTTTCGGAGGCCCAGGCGGACCGGGCCGACACGATCATCTGCAACTCCACCCTGCACGAGCTGTGGAGCTACGGGGCGGGCGACGAAACCGCCCGCGCCTACCTGCACGGCAAGCGTCGCCAGCTCCGGCCCGGCGGCTGCCTGGTCATCCGCGACGTGGTCGGTCCCGATGACAAGGACCGGCTGGTCCTGCTGGAATGCCTCGCCGACGACGGGCTGGCCGAAGACGACGGCGCGGCCCCGGTCGCTTCTCTCTCCACGCTGGCCCGCTTCAAACGCTTCCGCCGCGACTTCCGCCCGCATGAGCCTCACCCGGACGCCCAGCCGGTGACGCAGGAGGGCCGCACGCTTTTCCGCCTGCCACTGGGCTACGCCATGGAATTCGTCGCCAAGATGGACTACGCCGACAACTGGCTGTCCGAGATGCACGAGGCATTCTGCTTCTGGAGCTTCGCCGACTGGACGCGCGAACTTGCCGACGCGGGCCTGACCGTCCTGCCCGGCTCCCACGCCTACGTCAACGAGTGGCGCGTTCAGCACTCGTTCCAGAAGCGCGTCCGCCTGTATGACCTGGGCGGAACGCCGCTGCCCTTCCCCGTCACGAACATGGTGCTGGCGGCGGAGAAATGATAACCCAAATGATACCCATGCGCTACGCCGCGCTTCCCATTTGCCTTGCCGCCTGTGCGCTCCTCCCTCACGCGGCACACGCCCAGACGCCCACCGCGCCGCTCGCCGTAATCGTCAAGATGGACCGGCCCCTGCTGTTCGCCTACGGGACCTGGGACAAGAAGGCGCACGTCGAGAACGGCGCGGCTTTGCTGGATGCCGACGGCATGACGCCGAAGGGCGGTGCGGGCGTCAATCTGGAACCCGTCCTCGACCTACACGCCGAGGCCGATGACAGC
Source organism: Capsulimonadaceae bacterium (assembly GCA_965215505.1). Lineage (GTDB taxonomy): Bacteria > Armatimonadota > Armatimonadia > Armatimonadales > Capsulimonadaceae > JANXMY01. The sequence goes on from OZ244065.1 coordinate 4,864,626, forward strand.
CCCGCCCTGCGCCTCCGGGTCGGCCCGCGCAACACGCTCAAGACGCTGAAGCTGATGCTGAACGACACGCAGGGGCATTCGGGGACGTGGCAGTTCGCGTTAAGCGCCGCCCCAGGCGGCTTTGTGGTCGTGACGCCCGCCGATGGCGCTCCGTTTGCAAAGCCCAATGAGAATGGCAAAACCGGCCCGCCTGACCTGTCCCACATCATGCAGTGGCAGCTCTTGGGCGACTGGGGCGGGGATGGGCCGGTGGACGTGCAGGTGGGCGCGATCCTCGCCGTTGCGCCCGACGCCGCTATCACGCAGGCGCGGCAGGCTCTAGCCCGGATGGACGCCGACGCACGAGCGCAGGCCGCGAAAGACCGGCAGGCCGCCCGCGCGAAGTACGGCAAGGTCAGCGCGCTGTCGCCCGTGGTCGAGGCCGTCTATGCCGCCGCTCCGGACGTGCTGGCCTTGCAGGTCCACACAGGCAAGATCACGCCCGCGCACCTCAGCGCCTATGTCCCCCGGCCGGGCGATGTGCAGAAGAAGGGCGACAATGCGGTCCTGCTGGTGCGCGGCGGGTCGGAGGTCGGCTACCTCATCGGGCCGAAGCACGACGGCCTGGACACGCCGGAGGGCTTCGTGGGTGACCCGCTGCTCACCGCCGAGGCCGACGACCCCGCCAACTACGCCGTTCGGTCCGCTGACGATCCCGCCTACGCCGAGGCCGTCCGCCCGCTGGCCGTGCATCGCAAGTCCAAACCCGATGACTGGCAGCAGCCCAAGAGGGCGGGCCTGACCTGGCGGCACGTCGTCTACCTCAGCCTGCCCAGACCGCTGACGCCCGGTAGGACTTACACGGTGACGATAGGGAACGTCAACGTCCGGACGCCCGCCGCCACTCTGAACTTTGACCCGGCGAAGGCCTGGAGCGAGGCCGTCCACGTCAACCAGGTCGGCTTCCGGCCTGATGACCCGCGCAAGCGCGCCTTTCTGTCGCTCTGGATGGGCGACGGCGGCGGGTACGACTTCGCCCCCGGCCTCGGATTTCATTTGGTCGCCGAGGCGACCGGGAAGAGCGTCTACACCGGGCGGGTGGGGGAAGCCTGGGCATCGGACAAGCCTGAGAAGATGCACACGACGCGCAATTTCAACGGCACCTCGGTCGCCCCGCTGGACTTCTCCGACTTCCACACGCCGGGCCGCTACCGCCTCGTTGTGGACGGCGTCGGCTGTTCCTATCCCTTCGAGATCGGCCCCGACGCTTGGGCCAAAGCCTTCCAGGTCCAGATAAAGGGCTTCTACAACCAGCGCAGCGGCATTGCCCTCGGCCCGCCCTATACCAGCTTCATCCGGCCCGCAGACTTCCACCCCGGCGTCCCGGACACCGTGCCCGTCACGCAGTCTACCTACTCCATCCTGGACGGCGGCGACCCGCAAAAGGACCTGGCGAAAGGCGACACCGGCCGGCCCGTGCCCGAGGCCTGGGGCGGCTACCACGACGCCGGGGACTGGAACCCGCGCCGCATCACGCACATGCGGACGACGACCTTCTGGCAGCTACAGCTCCTGGAACTGTTCCCTGCCTACTTCAAGACGCTGCCGCTGCAAATCCCGAAGGACACGCCCGCGCCGGACCTGCTGAACGAGTGCCGGTTTGAGTTGTCCCTGTTCCACCGACTCCAGAAGCCTGACGGCGGCGTCCCGTTCGGCATCGAGACCAACGGCGACCCCATAGACGGAGAGGTGAGCTGGAAACAATCAATGCCCGCCTACGTCTACGCCCCCGATGTGCAGTCGTCCTACCTCTATGCCGCCGTCGCCGCCCGCATGGCCCGCGTCCTCGCGCCGTACAGCCCCGCCGAGGCCAAGACATACCGCGCGAGCGCCTTGAAAGCCATCGCCTGGGCCGAGGCAGACAGGGTGAAGCGGCAGTCAAGTGGGACGTGGGCCAAATTACCCGCCGAAGTCACCGATGACCGCAACCTTGCCGCCGTCGCGGTTTACACGCTGACGCACGACAAGCATTGGCACGATGTCTTCCTTGAAGACACCCCGCTCAAAACTGTGCCTGCGCCGCCCTTCTACGGCAGCTTGGAGCGCCGTGATGCCGCCTTTGCGTATGCCCTCCTGCCCGCCACACTAGCCGATCCCGCGCTTAAAAAAGCCGCCCTCACCGCCCTGCTCGCCGATGCCGACGGCGCTCTCGCCTATCAGCAGAACAACGCCTGGGGCATCGCCTCGGACGACCCCGGCAAGCCGCAGTTCCTCGGCTTCTACAGCACCCCGCACGGCGCGGTCTCGCTCCTGCGCGCCTACCACCTGACCCACAATGCCAAGTACCTGGCGGGTGCCGTTCAGGCGTGCCTCTTCCCCGCCGGCGCGAACCCCGCCAACCTGGTCTACACCTCGGGGGTGGGCGCGAACCCCGTCCGCCATCCCCTGAACCTGGACAGCCGCCTGACCGGCCAGCCCGCCCCCGCCGGCCTGACCGTCTACGGCAACGTGGACCTCACCCGGTGGGGCGACCAGAACTGGATCACCTGGCCCATCACCTACTACTTCGGCGCGCTCTCCGACCCCAACCCGCTCCAATGGCCGACAAGCGAGGCCTACTTCGACGTCTTCTTCATGCCCGGCCTCGACGAGTTCACCATGGACCAGACCATGGGGCCGAACGCCTACGTCTGGGGCTATCTGGCGGCGCGGAAGTAGCATGATGGCGGGGGACCCCGCCTCTACGGAGTACGGCGGGGCGTTATGGTAGGTCTTTGTAGGGGCGGGGTCCCCCCGCCCTCCTTCTTATCGTCTGGAACTCTGGTCTACCGCCCCGCGCTCGGAAAATCTGCCGGCATCCACGCCGCCAGCCCTGCGACCGAGGCCCGCGCCTCCGGCGTCGTCGGCACACCCCAAGCCTGGAAGAAGGGGCCTAAGTTGCGGCCCGAGGCCCGCGAGAAGCGCACCATCCACTGGTCGCGCTTCTCCTGGTCGGTCTTGGGCCGTTCCCCTTCCGGCAGGCGGCGGTACTCGGCGAAGACTTTCTTATAGGTATCCCAGCCGAAGCCCTGCTGCAACTCGATGTATAGGGTCAGGGCCAGAAACGGGTCGGACTTCCACTGGTCGTACTTCGCGCCGCCGTCCACATACTTCTGGAGCCGTGCCTGCCGCGCCGCCGGCTCGATGGCCGGGTGCGTGTGGGCCGTGACGCCGCAGATGGTGTCTAAAATGTAGAGCGCGAAGACGTTGTTGGTCACCTCGCCGGTGCCGTCAAACGTCCAGTCGGACTGCTGGTGGTTGTGGCCCATCTCGTGGAAGAAGCCCCAGGATTTCGTCTTGCCGTCCCCGTTCGTCAGGATGACGTGTGTGCTGACGAAATCGGAGGCAACATCTAAGCCCGTCATGATTGGGTAGCCGCTGTGCATGTACCCCGCGCTGATCTGCCTGTCGGTGCAGTAGCGTTCCGGGCGCGGGCGGCGGCGGGGGATGCCGGCGAAGTCTGCGTAGCCGTCCAGTATCCGGTCCCAGAGCGTCATCAAGGCCTCGGGGTCGTCCAGGTCCCGGACGACACGCGACGGCAGAGTTAGGATGACGCTGTTCCCCTGGAGTTCCGCCCACGGCGCGGGCGCATGCCGAATGGTCTGCCGCCACTGCGTCAGGTCCGTCTGCCCGCGCACGAATAGGGGTGCCTCGACCGCATGGGCGATGGTGACGGAGACGACGCCGGCCTTGCAGCCGGGCGGGACGACGACATAGACCGGCCCGCCGAAGGCGTTCGCGGCCGGCGTATCGGCTGCCCGGATGGGAAAGGCGCGCGTGATCTCCGGCGCGCGCTCCCACTTCGCGAGCTGCCAGAGCGGGTCCGTGTGCGCGCCGATGCGGACCTGCAAGCCCAGCCGGGCGGCGTCGGCAGGGACCGTCACTGTGATTGTCTCGCCCGGCGCGGCGTACAGGCCCGTGCTGTGCCAGTCGGGGATGCTGGTATCAAGCACCACCGTGCGTGTGACGCGCGGGGCCGTGTCCGGCACCAGACCGGGGAACGTGGCGGCGGCGGGGAGCGCCCGCACCTGGTCGGTGGGCAAGTGCATCGCCCTCTGGACCTCCAATGTCAGCAGTAGCCGTTCCAGCGGCTGGGCCTGCGTGATCGGCTGCTGCAACGCCAGCAGAGTAGTTTCCACCGCCTGCGGCATCCCATCCCCGACGCCTGCCAACACTGTGTCTAAAGCCGTCGAGGCATTATAGACGGTGCCGGGCGGTATCCCCGCAACGTAGCCCTGCGCCGAAGTGCGGTCCAAAGTGCCGTCCGCCCAGAGCAGACCCGCCGGTCTGAGGAGCCGGTCACCGCCGTGCTGCGTCAAGTTCTTGCCGGGGTTGAGCTGGAGCCAGCCCCAGCCGAGTTCCGCCGCCAATAGGCCGCCCCCGCCGCGCGTATATCGGCCCAGGGCGGCGGTCTCCGCCGGTGCAAGGTCCGCCAGCGGGCACGAGACGACGGCATCGGCCCCCATCCTAGCCGTCCACCCCGCCCCGTCCAGCGAGTCCACGGCGACCTGATGCGCGCGCAGGAAGGCTGCTAGTTCGGGCCGGTTCCGGACGCCCACGCGCAGCACCCGTCCCGGACGGGCCAGCCAATGCACCGCGTTCAGGACGAGTACGCCGGTGTCTGCCGTCTCCAGCGCCTCCTTGTCCAGATAGCTCGGGTGGCCGAAGGCAACGACTTTCCCCTGACCCAGCCGGCTCGCCGCGACGACCGGCGCGGACAGCCCCTTGCCGACGCGCCCGACGACCACAGCGAACGCCCGCGGGCCGAAGACGGCGACCGGTCCGGGCAGGCCCGGCGCGGCGACCTCCGCCACCCCCAGCCGCAGCGCCGCCTGATCCGCGCCCTGCGCCCATGCCCCGCAGTGGCTCATGGCCCATGCCAGGCCGAACGCCGACAGCCCCGTCCGTGCCACTCGCCCCATGTTCAACATCGCGTATGCCCCCTGATGCGAGTATAATACCTCCAATGAGTACAGACCGATGAACACACCCGGCGTCTTTCAGGAATACCCAACGCGGCTCGCGCTCCGGCAGGCCGAGCGGGACGCGCTCGCCCGCTTGGACAGCCGGCTGGCCGATGTCCGCCTGTACGTCGTCATCGCGGCGGGCATCGCCGCCTATCTGGCCTTCGGGCGGCACTGGTTCTCGCCCTGGCTGCTCCTTTTGTTTGCCGCAGCCTTTGCCGCCCTGATGGTCCGGCACGAGCGGGTCGCCTCCCGGCTGGCGCGCGCCAGGCGGCAGGTCGCCTTCTACGAGCAAGGAACGGCACGGCTGGAGGACCGCTGGCAGGGGAAGGGGACGGCGGGGACGCGCTTCCTGGACCCGGAACACCCTTACGCGATTGACCTGGACCTGTTCGGGGCGGGGTCACTTTTTGAGCTGCTCTGCACCGCCCGGACGAGCCTGGGCGAAGAGCGCCTGGCCTCCTGGCTGCTGGCCCCCGCCGACCCCGCCGCCCTGCGCGCCCGGCAGGCCGCCGTCGCCGAGCTTGCGCCCCGGCTGGCCCTGCGCGAAGAGCTGGCCCTGCTCGGCGGCGATCTGCGCGGCAAGATCCAGCCGGGTGCCCTGGCCGCGTGGGGCGAAACGCCGGCCCGGCTGCCCTCCCAAAACCGGCGGTGGATCGCGGGCGGTCTGGCCGCCGCCACTGTGTTAGCCGGGGGCGTGTGGGCGCTGGGGCTTGGTGCCATCCCCTTCTATGTCTGCGTGGCCCTGGGCCGCGTCTTCGACTGGCCCCTGCGCGGGCCGGTCAAGTCGGTCGTCCGGGACCTCGACGGTCCCCTGCGCGACCTGAGCCTGCTCTCCGAGATGCTGGCCCGTCTGGAGCGCGAGGCGTTCCAGTCGCCGCGCCTTCAAGAACTACAAAAGTCCCTGCGCGTCGGCGGCGACCCGCCCTCCGCCCGTATCGCCCGCCTCCAGACGCTGGCCGGCTCGGTGGAAGTCGCCAAAAACCAGCTCCTTGCCCTGCCCGCGTCGTTTGTCTTGTGGACCACCCAGCACGCCTTCGCCATCGAGGCATGGCGCGCGTCTAACGGCCCGGCCCTGCGCGGCTGGCTGGACGCCCTGGGCGAGTTCGAGGCCCTGAACGCCCTGGCCGGCTACGCCTACGAGCGCCCCGCCGACCCCTTCCCCGACATCGCCGACACGGGGGCGCTCTTCGAGGCCGAGGGTCTGGTCCACCCCCTGCTCCCCGCCGCCCAAGCCGTGCCGAACGACGTGACCTTGGACCGTGACCGAACCGCCCTACTGGTCGTCAGCGGCTCCAACATGTCCGGCAAGAGTACCCTCCTCCGAGCCATCGGCGTCAACGCCGTCCTCGCCTACGCGGGTGCCCCCGTCCGCGCCAACGCCCTGCGCCTGACTCCCCTGCGGCTGGGCGCGTCCCTCCGCACCCAGGACTCGCTGCAAGGCGGCATCTCCCGCTTCTACGCCGAGATCCTGCGCCTCCGCCAGATCGCCGGTCTTGCCGAGGGCGAGCCGCCCCCGCTGCTGTTCCTGATCGACGAGATCCTGCACGGCACCAACTCCCACGACCGCCGCGTGGGGACGGAGGCCGTCGCCCGCGCCCTCGTCCGGCGGGGCGCTTTGGGCCTCATCACCACCCACGACCTCGCCCTCGCCGCCCTGACCGACGACCCCGCCCTGCGCGCCCAAAACGTCCACTTTGAAGACCAGATGACCGAGGGCCGCATGACCTTCGACTACCGCCTGCGCCCCGGCGTGGTCACCCAGAGCAATGCCATCGCCCTGATGCGCGCCGTCGGGCTGGAGGTGTGACGCGGGCCGCCCTCACCGGACGCTTGACAGGAGCCGCGCTCCTGTGTTATATTGCATCCGTGGCGGCAAGCAGTCCCCGCGCCACGTTCTACCCTGCACGACCATAAGACATGACTCAAAGACCTGCTCTGCCCTCTGCATGAAGGGAACAGATGGTTACCAAAAATCGCTTTTTCCTGCCCGCCCTGGCCCTGACGGTCTGCGCCGGGGCTTGCCCGGCGGCGGGCGGCCCGGCACAGGCCAGGGTCAGCGTGAACAAGAGTGCGCGTGCCCGCTCGGTTCAGGCCGAAGCCGGGCCGTTCGTACTCTTCAAGACGGCGGCTAAAGAGGCCGGGAGGCACGAAGCGCCGACGGACCGGGATGGGAGGACGGACCGAGATGAGAGCGGCCCGCTCACCTCCTTGCTCCAGGCCATCGTCCCGCCGCCGATCCGGGTGGAGGTCCGGCCCAACCCCGTGGACGCAGGCCGCTACGTCGCGGTCCTGACCTCCCCCGGCCCCCAGGACACGGCGGAAGTCGTCGGCATCGTGAAGAAGGCGCAGGCCGCCGTCGGGGACAGGGTGTTCGTCGTCAGCAACATCAGGCCGCTCGCCCCGGCCATCCTCGCGCCGGCCGCCGCGCCGGTGACACTCACCTACACGCTGCGGTTCCTGCGCGGCACACTGCCCAGCGTCTCCGCGACCGACCCCGGCACCTCCGACATCACCGGGATCGGGACGGACACCGCCGCCGCCGCCCTCGCCACCTTCCTGGGTGGCGTCTTTCCTGGCGGAGATACGACCGTGACCGCGCACGAGAACCGCCTGGTCCTCGTCGGCCCCGCCGCCCACGTCAGCGCCCTGCGCCAGATGCTGGCTCTGTCTCTGGACATCCCCTCCCCGCAGGTCAGGGCCGACATCTACACCATCCAGGTCAACACGACCCCCCGCAACCGGGATCAGGCGCAGGACAAGATCGAGGAGATCGCGGCGGGCATCCAGATCGTCCGCGACTTCATCCACGGCTCCGAGGGCGGGCTTGGGGCCTACCTTGCCACGGACCGGGCGCACGTCCCGTCCGACCCCGCCGACACCGCCGAGGCCGCCGCCTTGCGGAAGAATCTCTTCGCCAAGATGGCGCTCGCCGGTTATGACAGGTCCCCGGATCGTCCCCTCAGCCTGATAGACATGCTGATCCTGCTGACCGTCTCGGACCGGGGACGGCTCCGGCAGGAGTTGACGCCCCGCATCGGCCCCCCGCCCGCCGACCCGAAGGACTATCATCTGATAGACGGCCTTGAAGCCTCCCTGCATAACGTGGGCCGGGGGCTTGCCGCTGGGGACGGCCGGGAGGGGGTCGTCTACACGCGCCACGGCGCACAGCTCGGCAGGCTGATCGCCCGCATCCAGGCCCAGATAGACATGGCCCGCCGGGCGGGTACGCCGGTCCCGCTGTTCAGCCGCATGGCGCGCGTCTACGCCGCGGACCCGCGCGCCAAGGCGGGCGACATGCAGGGCATGTGCGACTTCCTGGACGCCTGGCATGACTGCCAGGGGGCCTTCCTCACCGGCCCCCAGCCCGACCCGGACCACCCGGAGGTTGACCCGCGCGAATACCCGGACCGGCTTTCGCGCCAGAGTGCGGCCACCGACCTTCTGCTCAAGGAGGCCATGGACGCCCTGACGGCGGACCTCCAGACCGTCTACTTCCAGCCCCTCCTGGACTGGATACGCGAGGACGTGCGCGGCGGCCACGCCGGCAGCACCGGCATTGACCTGGTGGGAATGACGAGCCTCACCGTCCGCGACCGGACGCTGGGCGAGACGAAAGGGACTGCCGAGTCCTATTTCAAGTTCACGCCCATCCCCCATTTGACGATGGACTCGCTGACCGGGGCCAAGACCCTCGCCGGCAGCACGCCCGCCACCGCCCTCGGCGCGCTGACCCCCCTCCAAGCGCTCGCCCTCGAGGCCGCGCTCAGTGAGGACGCCGCCGTGCCCTCCTACCGCAAGATCGCGCCGGGCACGAGCCTCGCCATCCGGCCTTTCGTCCTGCCCGACGGCGGCTCGGCCCGCGTCCAGATGAGCCTGTCCTCCACCGCCGCCGCCGACCCCCCGGCGGCGGGCGGGCGCGACATCCCCTTCGACGGCATCACGAGCCACACGGTGACGACCGAGGCGACCATCAGCGCCTTCGACCTGCAAACGGTCTCCTCGTTCGGCGTCCAGACCAGCGCGCCGGGGGACTACTCGTGGCGCATCCCCCTCCTGGACCAGCTCCCCCTCCTGGGCGAACTGTTCCACGGCCCGCGCGGCCGGGACACGGAGCGCCAGGACAGCATCGCCATCGTGAGCCTGACCATCCTGCCCCGCTCGCTCGACCTCGTCCCCTACTATGTGGACCAGGCCGCGATCAACAAGGCGGCGAAGGACAGAGCGGCGGCAACCGGGGGGGCCGGCCGGTAACCACGGCCGCGAGGCGGCCCCCACTCTTCTGCTCGGCTGAACGGCGGCCCAGGCCGCGAGGAACGGTGACAAATCCCATGGCTGTTTACATTGAACCCGTCAAGTCCGGACCCAAGAAGCTTGATCCGCTCGCCCGGTTTCGCGGCCCGCAGTGGCGGCACGGACTCTGGCTAGTGGCCCTCCTCCTCTGCGCCCTCGCTTTCGTCTGGGAGTGGATCTGGCTCGATAACCTCCCCACGGCGCTCACCGAACTCCAGTACGCGGGAAACCAGAACACGGCGCGTCAGGTCATGGACGCCTGGGCGGAGGTCGGCGTCACGCCGGACCGCATCCTGTACGCCGTCCTGCTGGATATCCCCGGCCTCCTGCTGACCGGGGCCGCCCTGGCCTGGGCCGCCAAGCGCGCCGAGCCGTACTTCCGCGACGGCGCCCACGAGTGGAAAAACTACGTCATCGGCGGTGCCGTGTTCGCGGCCGGCTGCGGGCTGATCGGCGACCTCACCTTGTGCGTCTTCCTCTCGGACCCCTTAAAGCACCCGGCGGCCCTCCCGTGGGTCTTCTTCTGGATCACCCTGAAGACGTTCCTGTTCAGCGCCGCCGCCCTCTACGCCGCCTCCGGCTTCGGACAGTCCTGGCGGGCGGGCGGCTTCCGGGACGCCACGCGCGCCTGCGGCTTCAGCCTCTTCGCCGCCCTGGTCGGGCCGGGGCTGCTGGCGTTCGGGCACCAAGGGACGGCCATCTTTGACTCCGTCACCAGTCCCATCCTGTACCGGTCGGCGCTGCTGGCGACCCTCTTCTTCTCCCTGATGTGCTGGGGGGCGGCCCGATATGCCGTCACCTACAAAGAAAAAGAAAAGGCAAAGATCGGCGGCGCGGGCGACCGGACCCCGAGGGCGGAAAAAGTCTCTTCCTTCTTCCGTTCACTCGTCGTCCCCACGGAGACGACCGGGCGGAGTGACCCAGGAGCGGGCGGCCGGCAGGCTTACGACCGGAAGAAATACGTCCACGAAGCGGGACGGGAAGAGGAGGGCGCGGCGGCATGGAAGAAAGGGTGGGCGGAGGGCGAAGACTGGATTCCCCGCTTCTGCGGCCTCGCCCCCTCGCTTTTAATCATCCTGCTCATCCTGCTCGCCGATCCCACCGAGCTTCAGAGCAAAGGCAGCGCCAAAGGCGTGGCCGCCGTCGGCGCTCTGGTGGCGCTGATCCTCTGGATTCATGCGTTCGTCCGCAAAGGCCGTGCCGGCAGAGCCGGAGTCAAGCGCCTCGCGCTGTTTGATTTCTACTTCTACCGCGCAACCGTCTTCCTCGGGGCCGTGTTTATCCTTTCGGGCTGCTTCGGCAGCCGGGCTTTGACCTATCTGACACTCGATCTCCTCGGCGGGACCGGACCCCTGGCGGCCTGGTTCTTCAGTTTCTCCCTGCTCGTGCCCGGCTTCACCTACCTCGTCACGGCGGGCCGGAGATACGGCAAGCCGTTCCTGGCCCTGGTCCTGGCCTACGGGTTCCTGATCAACGCCGCCGACCTCAACGACGACCACGGTGTGCGCTACAAGGAGCTTCCGTACACGCCGCGAGCGGACGGCAGTACGGCCCCGCCCGACCTGAAGGCGCTCAACCGGGCCTTCGACGACTGGCTCGGCTCCGACCAGAGAGTGGCGCGCTGGAAGGAGCGTCATGCCGGCCAGCCTTACCCGGTGGTCTTCGTAGCGGCGGCGGGCGGCGGCATCGTCGCCGGCGGCGTCCTGACCGCGACCATGGCGGAGCTGAGTCGGAACAAGAATACTCCCGGCACCGAGGACCATCTGTTCGCCATCAGCGGCGTCTCCGGCGGCAGCCTCGGAGCGGTCACTTATGCCTCCCTGCGCGGGATCAATGCCAAAGGCGCCGCCCGCTACGATTTCAGCGCGGACGCCAAGAACGTGCTGACCAGCGACATGCTCTCGCCGACCGTGGCGGCGCTGTTCGGCCCCGAGATGGTCCAGCGCTTCCTCCCCTTCGCCGTCCCGAACTTCCGGGACCGCAGGGACGGCTACAAGAACGGGTTCGCCCTGGACCGGGGGCGCGACCTAGAACTGGCCTTCGAGCAGGCCCTGGACCGGCAGACGCCCGGCGTGGCCTCGGCGCGGGCGGAGTCGATGCTCTCGGCCTATCCCCGCCCCTGCGAGGCGAGCCACCTGCCTGCACTGTTCCTCAACACCACCTGCGTCGAAACCGGGCAGCGCATGGTCATCTCCACCCTGCACCCCGACGCGGTTCCGGACGATCTGCGCCGGCTGGACGGCGTACCGGCACCCGGACCGGACGGCGACTGGCCCCTCCCGTTCGAGACGCTCTACGACGTGAACCCGCTCGTGGACCTGCCGCTCACCACGGCGGCCTGCCTCTCCGCCCGGTTCCCGGTCGTCTCCCCGCCCGCCTCCCTGCCGCAGTGGCGCAGCCAGCCGGTCCAGGGCGCGGCCGGCGACTCGCTCTACCCACTGACCGTCAAGCGCCGCTATGTGGACGGCGGCTACTATGAGAACAGCGGCGTCGAGACGGCCATGGATGTCATTGACGCCCTACAGCGTCAGGATGGGTTGCGGAAGAGGGCGGCCCGGCACCTCGACTGGCGGCCCGTGCTGCTCTCGGTCCATATGAACGGCACCGACAGCGCCGGCCAGTTCGCCCGCGACGACCTCTCCGGCGGGGCCGTGGACGGGCTGAAGGGGACTGCCCTCAGCCCGCGCCGCGCCGCCGGATTCGATGAGGTCCTCGGCCCGGCGAACGCCTTCTTCAACGGGTGGGGCGGCCCCGCGCGCCCCCAACTGATGCGCGCCCGCCGCCGCCTGCACGCGCCGAACGGCAAGAGCGACTTCATCGAGATGCCCTTTCCCCACCCGGTTATCCTGAGCTGGTATCTCTCCAAGGCACAATACGGCACCCTCCAGACGCAGGCCCGAGTCCTGCTGAACGGCCGCCAGGGCCGCCGCCTGCGCGACATCCTGGCGACCCCGCCGGCGGAAGGACCGGCGGCGCGTCCCTAGCGGGACATGGCCCCCGGCGGGGGCCTTGACAGCCCCCGCCCCCGCGCGCTATAATCACCCCATCTTCCGAGGCCGCGACCGCCTCCGCCTTGGCCGCAGAAAGGAGTGCCCACCCGTCCCGCGCCGATTACCTCGACACGCTTCATCCCCGCACTGACCCGTCCGCACGACTCGCGCCGACCCTTGCCTCCTGTGGCGACCGGGCCGGCTTTTTGTTTGACTCCCTCCGGCGGGGCCGCTGACGCCCCAGGGGCGCTGAGACCGCCCTACCACTCCCCATGACCACTGTTATTTCCCCGCTCGCGCCGCGCGTCAAGACCTGGGAGGACGCCCGGCTCCAGTCCGTCCGCGCCCTCGGCAGACGGTCCGAGCGCGACCGCACACAGACGTTTTTCGCCGAGGGCCTGCGCTCCGTCGGCCAGGCCGTGGCCCAGGACGCGCAGATCGAGGCCGTCCAGGTCGTCCCCAAGACCCTGGATCACCCGTTCGGGCTGCGCCTGTGGAGGCAGCTAGAGCGGAAGGGCGTTCCCATCTGGGAGGTCACGCCCGAGCTTTTCCTGCGCCTGTCCCGCGCCGAGGAAGCCCAGTGGATCGGGGCCGTCGTCCGCCAGAGGTGGGACACGCCGGAGCGCGCGGCGGCCTCAACGGGCCTATGCTGGGTCGCCCCCGACGAGGTCCATTCGCCCGGCAACCTGGGGACGATCCTGCGGACGGGCGACGCCGTGGGCGCATCGGGACTGATCCTGATCGGCGACGCCGTGGACCCCTACGATCCCGCCTGCGTCCGCGCGACGATGGGGGCGATCTTCGCCCAGCGTCTCGTCCGCGTCTCGCCGCGTGACTTCGCCGCCTGGAAGCGGCGGGCCGGATTTCACCTGGTGGGCACGTCCCCCCACGCCGCCCTCGACTATCAGGCCGTTTCCTATCCGGCCGGGACCGTCCTGCTGATGGGCGGCGAGCGGAAAGGGCTGTCGGAGGACCGGCAGCGGCTGTGCGACGATCTGGTCCGCCTCCCGATGGTCGGGCAGAGCGACTCGCTCAACCTCGCCGTCGCGACCGGCGTCCTCTTGTACGAGGTCTTCAGCCGGCGGCGCGGCAATGGCGGGCAGAGTGGGTAAGAGGGGGTGAGAATTTAACACAGGAGGGCCACGCCCCATGCCGGCAGACGCGGAAACACGGGAAAGGATCGAGGAGATCCTGACCGACACCTATGACGAGTACGAACAACTGAGCGCCTGGGAAGTGGCGTTCCAGGATGAGGTCCAGACGCCCTTCCCCGCCACCCTCTCCGGCACCGCCGTCGAGGTACAGGGGTTCCAGGCCGAGGATGAAGGCACCCTGCAATGTCTGGTCGTCGGCCAGGGAAAAAAGCGCTGGATCGGCATCGAAGACCTGGACCCGAAGGGGCTGCCGGACGACTTCGCGGACATCCTCGGCCTGTACCAGATCTGGCTATCCCAGGACTATTGAGCGAAAACGCGCCGGTGCCTCAGTTCACACGCGGGGTGTGTCCTTTGTCACACAAGGCGGCCCCTCTACGGCGTATACTAGGGACAACCGGGCGCGCAGCGCCACCCGACAGCGGGCCGCCCGGAATCCCAAGTCTCGTTCACGCCCAAGTGGAGGATTTTTATGGCACTACAGTTGACTCTGGAGCGGATCGCTTTCAACAACGACACCGATGCATCCGGCCTGTGGCAATATGAGGGCGGCAGGGCGCTCGACCAGGAAAAACGGCACGTCGCCGACTACGCCGTCACCCGGCGCGTCGCCAAAGGCGGCACCGACGACCAGAACACCGCCATGCTGACGATGACGCTGTTCTTCCTCGGCAAAAATCCGCCCGAGAACGTCACCGTGCAGGGATCGCACGACTTCAACTCCGGCGGCGAAACCGGCAGTGCCAGTGCCGCATCCCCCGCCTTCGCCGCCCACATCGGCAAGCCGTTCACCCGCACCGGCAATACCGTCACCATCGGCTGACCAGCGCGCGCGTCCCGCCGTCGGCGTCCCAGCGGCACTCCGCCGCCATCCACGGTGGTAGAGGCCCGAGTGACAGAAGCAACTCAACTACGCTGCCCCGGCAGAGCGCACAGCGCCCGCGCTCGTAAAGTGCCAGCAGCGTTGGCACGGCTTCGGGTGATGCGTTCACTTTGATGAGTTCGCGGGCTAGTATGCCGAGTGAATGAAAGTCATCGGCGGGCATGTCCGGGTTGACCAGCCGTTCGACCCGCGCGTAGTCGCCCGGCGCGAAGTTGTTCCGCAGCAGATGGAACGCCACTGAGGGCGGCTCCTCGGCCTCCATCAGTTCCAGCGCAAGGGTGCGGACGCGCGGGTCGGTCAGGTTGCCCAAAAGCCAGCGTGATGCCTCGGCCACTTCCTCGTCACGCGCCCGTGCCAGGCTCAGAAGCCGGTCAATCGGGAGCGGGAAAGGCCGATCGCGGAACATGTGCAGTCGCTTAATCAGTGGCACACGGTCGGTTTCCGCCAGCAGGTCCTGCGCCAGCCTCGCCAGCGTGTCACCGTCCAGACGCCTGGCCCAGCTCCGCCACTTCGGCCAGCGCGTCGTCTGCTTCGGGTCGGCAATCCGTTCCACTATCTCGTCGTAGGTCGGAACGGCGAGGGGCCTGCGGCTGTCGCGCCATTCATGCCACTGCACCCGCTTCTGCTCCACCCCGGTCAGGTAGTCCGCGAGTTCCGGCCTCCCCTCAGCCGCCCGTCCGAGCGCCTGCCGCGCTCCTTCCCGCCCGATCTGCTTCTCCAACTTCTCCAGCAGCCATGCCTCCTGCCAGTGTTCTTCCTCCGGCAGCAAATGCCTCTGCCACTGCTCCGCGACGAACAGATTGCCGGCGAGGCCGTCCAGTGCGACGAGGTCCTCCGCGCCGGTCGTGTCCTGATGGACCGCGTTCCGCGCGAAGCGGTCGCACATCACGCTCCGCGCTTCTCCGCCGCTATTCCGAGCGAACCGCGCGGCCAGCTCATAAAGCTGGCCGTAGCTGTAGCCCTCACCGTCCGTGCCCAGCGCCGCGCGGATGTGGGCGGCGTAAGACTCCGGCTCGCCCGTAGCCTCCACTATGTCCAGCAGGTACTCAGTCCTGTAGCCTTCAGCCTGCCCGTCGAATGTGCGGTCATACAAACACGAGTCGAGGATGGCCTCCCGGAAGGGCGCGGCGTCGTTCCCGCGCAGGAAGAGGACCACCCGGCCGAAGCCGCAGGCCAGCTTGTCCAGGAACGTCTTGGCATCAATCGGCATGTGTGTGAAGTCTGTCGGCAACCGGCGGCCCCTTCAGCGGAACGGCGGATAAAGCGGCATGTCTTCCCCGTCGGCCCACAGTCCGCGCAGCTTCGCTTCCAGGGCGCGGGCGGTCGCGGCGAGTGCGGGCAGGACATGGTACTGCTCGCTGACCTCCGCGAAGTTCGCCAGACGCAACGGGGGCCGCTGCCGCTCCGTCGAGAGGCCCCACGGACTGTCCTCTTTCAGTGCCTCCTCCAGACTCCAACTGACCGAGGCGATGGCCCAATAGGCATTCGCATGGACCAGGGCCGGGAAGAAGAGCGCGTCGTCGCCCGCTTCGGGGCAGCCCCGGACGAGTTCCGCCCGGTACGTCTCTTCCAGGCGCGGCGGCAGGTCGGGCGGCAGGCGGTTGACGCACCAGCAGGTCGGGAACGGCAGGCGCAGGTAGGCCGCGTCCAGGAGCGCGTGGCGGAAATCGCTGAACTCGAAATCAAAGAAGCACAGGGCATCCTCGGCCACGAATCGGTGGTTGTCCGGGCAGGTGTCGCCGGGACTGAAGGCGAGGAACGGCCCCGGCGCGTATATCGCAGCCTGTACCTGCGCGGCCTCGGCCTCGAACCCGGCGGCGAGGGGGACCCCCAGCGCCTCGCACTGCGCCCGGAACGGGGCGACGTTCTCCCGCAGCCAGCGGACGCCCTCCCGTTCCCGCTCCTGCCCGGCGGCCCCGAACGAGTTCCTGCGACGCATCCACTCCGCCTCGCGGCCCATCGTCGCCGTGTGCAAACGGCCCAGCGAACGGGCATAGGCGAACAGGCCCGCCTCCAGGGCTGCCCGGTCCGTCCCCTGCATCCGGTCAGCCAGACAGCCGCCCGCACCGAGGTCTTCGGTGATGACAAGCCCGGCCTCCCGGCTGGCGGCATAGAAGCGCGCGCCGAGGGCGGGGACCACCTTTAGGCTCCCGACCAGCTCCGCCCCGGCCCACTCGTTGTAGAAGCGCTCGGCCGGGCTTTCGGAGTCGTCACCAGTCGGGTCAAAGGCTTCCTCGCCCTTGCCGACGGAAGCCTTGACGATGACGCTCCCAGGGGAGCCGCTCGGAGCCTCCCCGACCGGGCAGCGCAGGACGCGGTTGCGGCCCTTCTCGCGCAGGACTTCCGCGTCGCCGAGCCGGACCGGGCCGCCCCAGGCGTGTGCTAGGGCGGCGGCCGCCGCCGCCACGAACTTAACGACTTCCGCCTCATTGCTGCTCATGTGTTCTCCTCTTCGGGCGCATTGCATCACACCCTGATATCGCCCACATGACGCCTGTTACTAAAGTGCCCTGCCGATTCCTTCTTGACACCCTCCCTTAAACCTGTTACACTACCTGGAATGACCCTCCGAGAAGCCACGCCCGACGACGCGGAAGAACTGGTCGCCTACATCCACCGCCTCGACGATGAACCGGACAGCATGCTGCCGCGCGCCCCCGGCGAGTTCCTGATGACGCCCGAGCAGGAGCGGGCACTGCTGGCGGAGTACGCCGCCTCGGACAACGCGGTCTACCTCGTCGCCGAGGCGGAGGGCCAACTGATCGCCAGCCTGAGCTGCACCGGCGGCAAGCGCCGGGCCACCCGCCACAACGCCGCCTTCGGCATGTCCGTCGCGCAAGAGTGGCGGAACAAAGGGGTGGGAACTGCCTTGCTGGGCCGCCTCGTCGAGTGGGCCGAGGGCACCGGCGTCATTCGCCGCCTTGAGCTGGAAGTCTACGCCCACAACGAACCCGCCCTCCACCTTTACCGCAAGTTCGGCTTTGTCGAGGAGGGCCAGCGCCAGCGGGCGTACTTCCAGCACGGGCGCTTCATTGACGGCATCCTCATGGCGCGGCTGTTCTAGCCACTTCTTGACAAACCCCCCGCCGCCCCGCCATACTGAAAGGGTATGCTCACCGCGACATTCATCCATGCCCCCGGCGTCGGCCCCGTCACCGAACAGGCCCTGTGGGCGCAGGGCGTGGCCTCGTGGGAGGATTATCTGGAACGGGCCGAGGCCCTGAAGATCGCCCCGCGCCACAAGGGAGTCCTGCGCGGGACGGTGGAAGACAGCGTCGCCGCCCTGGAGGAAGGGCGGACGGACTACTTCGCGCGCAACCTGCCCGGCCGCGAACACTGGCGGGCGGTCTCGCACTTCCCCAAGATCGGGTATCTGGACATCGAGACGAACGGCGGCCTCAGCGCCGACTCGATCACGGTGATCGGGCTGTATGACGGCGACGAGACGCACTTCTATGTCAAGGGCGAGAACCTGGCGCAGTTCGCCTATGAGGCGCAGGACTATGACGGCTTCGTGACCTTCTTCGGCACCGGCTTCGACGTACCGTTCCTCAAGCGCCGCTTCCCCGTGCTGGAATCCGTCTTCGCGGATCGTTTTCATGTGGACCTGTGCCCGCTGCTCAAGCGGCTGGGCCATACCGGCGGGTTGAAGCGCATCGAGTCGGCCCTCCGCATCGCCCGGACGCCCGAGACGGACGGCCTGGGCGGCATGGACGCCGTCCGCCTGTGGCGGGCCTGGCGGCGGGGCGGGCGGGATGCCGAGGAAGCCCGCCGCCTGCTGCTTCTGTACAACCAGGAGGACGTCGTCAACATGCAGGCGCTGCTCCGGTACGCCCTGCCGCGTTTGCAAGCGCGGGCCGGGTATACTGGCGTATAATCCAAGGATCAAATCAAGTTCGGAAGGAGACTCTTCTTATGGCAGAGCAGGAGACAGGCGGCGGCACGGGGAAACCCAGTCTGACCGAAGAAGTGCAGGCGCAGCCGGAAACGACGAACGAAGCCGGGACCGAAATGCCGGCCCTGAACCGCGCCGAGCGGCGCGCGCAGGCGAAGGGCAAGAAGACGGGCGGCGGGGCGGCTACGGGCCTGCCCGCGTCCGGCGGGCTGCGCGGGCCGAACCCGCGCACGACCGGCGCGGCCACCCCGGTCCGCGTCAACCGGACCGGCAGCCGGTCCAAATAACCGCGCGATCACGAAAACGCCGAACCGTTTTGACCCGGTTCGGCGTTTTGAGTGTGAAAGGAGATCTTCCATGTCTCTCCCATTTAGGCGTCTGTCATCCTTCAGCCGTCCGCTCGGCGTGGCCGCACTCGGCCTGAGCCTGCTCGCCGGCCCGCTCACGGCCCGCGCCCAACTCGGCGTCCACATCGACCCGCAGGCGCGCACCCTCCTTGATGAGATGGTGGCCTCGCAGCAGGCATTGACCGGCCTCAAGGCCACTGTCACCGTCCGGGACTTCGCGGCGGCGGGCGAGCGGGACCAAACGATCACCCTGGCGTTCCACCGGCCCAACCAGGCCCGCGTCGCCCTCGGCGACCATGCCGGTCCCCTCGCACAGTTCAGTGCCGACGGTAAAAACCTCGTCATCTACTCGGTCCGCGACAAGAAATTCACCCGGCAAGCCGCGCCCACCGGGCCAGACGCCATCGCCGGGGTCCTGAGCCTGTCGCGCGCCCTGCTGCCCGCCCTGCTGTCACGGCCCGCCATCCTTACCCGTCTCCTGGTCCAACCCGGCGTCCAGGTGGCCGGCGCGGGCGCGGACACGGTGGGCGGCGTGCCCGTGGACGTCGTCAACGTCACGCCGGCCGCGAAGCCCGGTGCTCCCCGACTGACACTCTCCCTCGCCGTGGGCCGCAAGGACCACCTGCTGCGGCGTCTGACCGAGCGCACGTCCGCTTCCCAGGCCGGCCCGAAGTCGCTGCACACCGAGACCGTCACCCTGCTGACGGCGGACCCCCGGCTGACCGCGCGGGACTTCGCCTTCACGCCCCCGGCGGGCGTCACGAAGATGGCGCAGCAGTCCCAGCCGACGATGCACGACCCGCGCCTCGTGCCGGGCGCGCGGCCCTTCCCGATCGTGGCAAAAGACCTGAGCGGACAGCCGCTCTCGCTGGCGCAGTACCGGGGGAAGGTGGTCCTGATGGACTTCTGGGCGACCTGGTGCGGGCCGTGCGTCGGCGAGATGCCGAACGTCATCGCCGCCTACAGGAAGTACCACGCGCAAGGCTTCGACGTGGTGGGCGTCTCGCTGGACTCGGACCACGCGGCCCTGACATCGTTCCTCAAGCAGAACCAGATGCCCTGGCGTCAGGTCTACGACGGCAAAGGGTGGGAGAGCGCCGTCCCGAACCAGTACGGCGTCCGCTCCATCCCCTTCGCCCTGCTGGTCGGGCGCGACGGCAGGATCATCGCCGTCGGGGCGCGCGGCCCGGACCTAGGGACGGCGATCCAGCACGCGCTGGCCCAGAAGACGGCGGCCCGGTAGATCCTCTCCCCCGGCGCAAGCGCCGTCCCCTCCCCTCGGAGGGAAAGGGTGTAAGTAGAGATTGGGGCAGTCTTATCGCAAGCCTGACCGTGACCGGCAGCCGCATGACAAGAAGTGCCTTGGCCCCCACCACACCCCCTTCCCGCTTCGGGAGGGGCAGCGGCTTGTCGCGGGGTGGGTTCAGTGTTCGTCCGTGTTCGACGCCTGCTGCCGCTTCTCGCGGCTGAAGATCCCGATCATGATGCTCCCCGTGACGAGCAGGGACAGGCCGGCGACGGTCATGAGGACGATTGCTTGGTGTGGCATGGTGAATGGTTTCCTTTAGGAAGTCGGAGTTTCGGAACTCAAGTCGGACCAGAAGGCGGGCGGCACGTCGCCCACCGTGTAGAACGAGCCGGTGACGCAGACCAGGTCGTCCGGCCCGGCCTGGGACAGCGCCAGCCGGACGGCGTCGGCGACGCCCGTCTCGACCGTCTGTACATTCGGAAAGCCGTGGCGGCGGGCGGCCTCCGCCACGTCGAGGGCCGGGCGCGGGCGGAAGGCCGGCTGGGTCGCGACCAGCAGGGCCGGCCTCAGCGCGGCCAATGGGGCCAGGAACGGGCCAGGGTCGTGGTGCCGGGACAGGCCGACCACCAGAGTCAGCCGCCGCCCGTCCGCGCCGTACTGGTCGCGCAGGGCCGCCGCCAGCACCAGGGCCGACAGCTCGTTGTGCGCCACGTCCACGACGACCGTTGGGCTTGACCGTACCTGTTCCAGACGGCCCGGCACCCAGGCCGTCTCCAGGCCGTGCCGCGCGACCTCGTCGGAAACCGGGGGCAGCTCAGACGGAGCGACGGCGTCCAGGGCGCAGAGCGCCGCCGCCGCGTTGACCGCCTGGAACGCGCCCCGCAGCTCCAAACGCACCCCGGCCAGGGTGCGTTTCGGCGTCGTCAGCGTCAGCCCGTCGGCACCGAGTTCCGGGGAGGGAACCGGAATCAGGGGAGCGCCCCGCTCCTTGCAGATGCGCGCGATCACCTCCCACGCCTCGCCGCCGACCGGAACGCCGGTGACGCACGGGACGCCGGGCTTGACGATGCCCGCCTTCTCCGCCGCGATCTCCCCCAAAGTCTCGCCCAGCAATTCGGTGTGGTCCAGCCCGATGTTCGTGATGACCGTCATCAGCGGGCGCGTGACGACGTTCGTCGCGTCCAGCCGTCCGCCCAAGCCCACCTCCAGCACGGCATAATCCACGGCCCGCTCGGCGAAGTAGCACAGGCCGACTGCTGTCTTCAGCTCGAACTCCGTGGTCGCCCCGTGTTCTGTTTCCTCTAAAGCCACCACATGCGGGCGGATGTCCGAAACCCAGCGGGCGAAGTCCGCCCGCGAGATCATCTCGCCGTTGATCTGGACGCGCTCGCGGACGTCGTAAACATAGGGCGATAGGTACATCCCGACTGTATGGCCCGCCTCCCGCAAAACATTGGCCGCCATCGCCGTCGTGGACCCCTTGCCTTTCGTCCCGGCGATGTGGATGACGCGCAGACACTCCTGCGGGTCCCCCAGCCGGTGCAGCAGGGCGAGGAACCGCTCGTTCCCCAGCTTCATCCCCAGCCGCAGCCGCCCCTGCATGTATCCCAGCGCCTCATCAAAATCCATAGGGGCCTTAGTATACCCGACCCACGGAGCGCGCGGATATGTTATAATGGAGCCATTCAGAGGAGAATACCATGAACACGACGCTTCCGACGCAGGCCACCGAGTTCGACACCGCCGCCCTCATGGGCGGCCTCTATGGGGACGGCATCCTCGGCCTCAAAGGGGCCTTCGACCGCCGATGGGTGCAGGACCTCCGCGAAGACATCGACGTGCTGTTCCAGGAGGCCCTGGCCCGCCCCGGCGGGGCCGTCGGGCGCGGGCCGAAGCGCTACTACGTCGAGATCCACCCGGAGCGGGTGCGCGGGTTCGTCCACCTCGCCACCCACCCTTGGGTGACATCGGTCTGCGAGGCCGTCCTCGGCCCGGACTACCAGATCGTGGAGATCGGTTTTGACGTGCCCGGTCCCGGCGCGGTCAACCAGCCCTGGCACCGCGACTTCCCCGCCCCCGAGGAGACACTGACCGGCCGGCGGCTGACCTCGCTCGCGTTCAACGTCACCGCCGTGGACGTGTTCGAGGACATGGGGCCGTTCGAGATCGCCCCCGGAACCCAGTGGGACGCCCCCGACGGCTTTGAACACGGCATGTTCGCGCCCAAGTCACTCTACCCCCGGTACGAGGGCCGCGCGCAGCGCAAGATGCCGCAGATGGGCGACATCTCCGTCCGCTCCGCCCTGACCATGCACCGGGGCACGGCGAACCACTCGGACAAGTCCCGCCCCGTCCTCGTCCTGGGCGTGGATGCGCCCGGAGCGGGCAATGCCGAGCGTCACGACTTGCAGGCGACGCCTGCCTTCAACGAAACCCTGCCCGCCGCCCTGCGCGCACACATGACTTACCGCGTGGTGGACGTTTTGGAACCCATCGTGCAGGCCCACACCATCGAGGGCCTGGTCATGGGCGAGGCGTAGGGCGGGGAAACCCCGCCCCTACGTCTACCACCCGCGCAGCCGTTTCAGGTCCTTGTAGGCCAGGACGATCTCCTGCATCTCGGCGTTCGCCCGCTCCCTGACGTCCGGGCCGTCCACGCGCACCCGGTCCGGGTGGTGGATGAGGACGAGTTTCCGGAACTGCCGGGTCGCCTCCGCCTTCGTGCAGGACGGCAGCAGGCCCAGCCGCCCGAAGCAGTCCTCGGACGGCGCATCCGACGGCGGCATCTCCCCGTCGGTCCGGCGGAAGCGCTGGAACGCCCGGAACAGGGCGGCAAACTGGTCCGCCGCCCCGACCGAACTCACATGGAGCGTCGCCTTCAGTTCTGACTCCGGCAGAGAACCCGGCTCGGGTGTCGAACCAGGCTCGGGCGGCGCTTCGACCTCCAGGACCCCGTACTGCGCGATGGGGATGCCCTGCGTCCCGCCCGAGGCCGTCCGCCGCAGGGGCCGGCCCACGACCTGTGCGTCCCGAGGCACCTGCTCCTCCTCGATGAACCGTGTCGTCCCCGCCGCCACCTTCAGGCGCGCGTACTCGATGGCCTCATACTCCCCGTTTTGCAGCACATACAGCCGGTCCGGGAGGAACAGCCACCGTTGCGTGCCCAGGTGCAGGCAGTACGGCATGATGCTGCTGGTCAGCCCCATGGGCGTCTCGCGGCGCAGGGAGGCGCGCACCCGCGTCACCAGCGCCTCCTTGTCCTGCTGCCGGCCCGCAGTGCGTTCCCGCGTCTCGATCCGCCAGATTCGCTCGGTCCGCGTGAGCGCGTCCAGCGCGTGGTTCAGCAGAGTCCAGCGCTCCCGCGCGTCGGCATCCAATTGGTATATCAGGTGGAAGCGCTGCCGCTGCGCGTCCGCCGCCCGCGCGTAGTGGAACGCGGCCACCGTCAGGGCCGCCACCAGCGCACACAGGAGGAGGCGGACCCAAGACGGCAGCGGGAGCAGGAAAAACACAAAGCCGATGGCCGCGCCCCCTACCGGCACCATCCCCACCCACTGGGCCGGACGCCAGGCCGCATTCATCTGATTCAGTGCCGCGCGGGACGACCGCAGGGGAGTCTGATCGGCCTCACCCTGTTCCGAGTGCGGCGTGGTCCGCCCCTGCCCATTCGTTTGCCGGTACTGTCTCCCCTCGGCGCTTATGGCGATCTGCATCCCGCCGACCTCGACTGATTTCCGCTCCGCAAATGCCATGTGTTCCGCCGGACCCACTTTCCTCTTCGCTCCGCGCCTCTTCCGCCGCGCCGCCCTCTTTGTTCCCCGTGTGGCGGGTGTTTCCCTGCTTCCCACGCCTCACGCGGGATATTATCGGCTAAAACGGCGGCGTGTGGTATCCTTGCATGCATGACACTCGCCCGCACACCCCTAGTGATGCTGTCCCTCGCCCTGCTCTTCACCCTGTCACCGCCGGGCCGGGCCGCGCCGCCTCCCACGGCACGACCCGTGCCAAAACCGCGCCTCCTGATGGCCCACTACATGCCCTGGTTTGCGGCCAAGCCGACCAGCAAAGGGTGGGGGTGGCACTGGACCATGAACCACTTCCAGCCCGACCGTGTGACCGGCGGGCGGCGCGAGGCCGCCTCCCACTACTACCCGCTGATGGGGCTGTACGACTCCGGCGACCCGGACGCCCTGGACTGCCACGTCCTGCTGATGAAGTTCACCGGGATCGACGGCGTGCTGGTGGACTGGTACGGGAACGACGACTACAACGATTACGGCCTCCTCCACCGCAACACGCTCGCCCTGGTCCGGGCCGTCAAGAAGGCGCACCTGCGCTACGCCGTCGTCTACGAGGACCAGACGGTGCCCAAGCTGATCGCCGGCCGCGTCTTCCCCGAGGCGGACGCCGTCCCGCACGGGCGGCGACTGATGGCCTGGCTCCAGGCGCACTGGTTCTCCGACCCTTCTTACCTGACCCTGGACGGCCGCCCGGTCTTCCTCGTCTTCGGCGGCACCTACTACACCGGGGACCAGTGGGGCCGGATGTTCGGGGGCCTGCTGCGCCTGCCCCTGTTCTTCACCGAGGAGGACCGCCGCGCCCCCGCCGTGGGCGGCTTCGCCTGGCCCCAGCCGCAGGGCGGGGACGCCCAGAGCGTCCGCGAGCTGGACCGCTTCTACGCCGCCGCCCCGGCCTGGCCCCTCTCCCTCCCCGCCGCCTGGCCGCGCTTCCATGACATCTATGGGCAGGCCGGCGTCCAGCCGTCCTACGGCGTCATTGACGACCGGGACGGCCTGACCTACGCCGGGACACTGGACCGCGCCCTGAAGAGCGATGCCGCGATCATCCAGCTCGTCACCTGGAACGACTGGGGGGAGGGGACCCAGATCGAGCCTTCGGTCGAGACGGGATACCGCGACCTCGAAACGACCCAGAACAGGCGTCGCTCCCTTGATCCCGCCTTCCCCTACAGGGCGCAGGACCTGCGGCTTCCCATCGCCCTCTACGCGCTCCAGAAGAAGGACGGGAATGACCCCGCCCGGCGGGCGAAGCTGGACACGATTTCCCGCCTGCTGTTCGCCGGGCGTCCGGCGCGGGCGCGGGCATTGCTGGCCGCCTATCGCGCCGCCCCCACCGGCCTCAGTCCGAAGTAGCCGCCGTCCGCGTCATAAAGGTAGTCGAACGCCGAGAGCGCCCGCAGCCCCGTATTCACGAACGCGCCGTGCGTCGGCGTGATCCACGTCACCCGGCGCGGCGTCAGCGGGTCGGCACTGTCGCCCGCCTTGAAGTCGTAATGCAGCCTGCCGCCCAGCAGGGCGACCGTCACCTTCTCGCCCGGCGGCACCTCGCCCGCCGCCGGCCCGCCGGGGACGGCCAGCATCATGTTCGTCAGCCCCGTGTCCATCAGCACCGTGCCCGCCGGCCCGCTCACCGCCCCGACCGTCACCCCCCCCGGCGGCGTCGCCCAGTCTTTGAGGCCGGGCCGCAGCGCGGCCGTCCCCGGCGAAACCGGGTTGGCCGCCAGCTTCTGGAACACATAGCCCGGCCCCACACCCGCCGCCGTCAGCCCGAGCGTGAAGCCCGCGCGGGTGATCGTGTAGCCGCGCCGCATCGTCCCCGCCTGCATCTCGCTCAGGTTCACGAAGGGGTTGTTCTCGGGGTGCGCCGCTCGGCCGCGCCCGAACCCCACGCCGAACATGTACACGCGCGGGTTCAGCACCGGCGCGTGCGCCACGGCGTTCACGCCGACGCCGGAAAACCTTTTTTCCCGCACGGCCAGCACCGGCACGACCGCCGTCGCCACCCGCCCCTGCGCGTCCTTCGAGTCCGGGAACGTCACCGTCGCCGTGGTCCACACGCCGTCCTCTTCCACGCCGCTGCTGGAGTATTTGATCTGCCCAGGCCGCGCGTTCGGATCGATGTTCGGCACCTCGTCCGCCGACGCGACGATCCCCACCGATCCCGTGTCCACCTGGAAATTCCGCACCGGGCCGCCGTTCAGCGACGCCCGCACCGTCATCTCGGTCAGGTGTTTGAAGTCCACCGGCCGCGCGAAGGGGACCGAATAGCTCTGCTTGTAGGCCGCATAATCCGGCGCAGGGTCATCCGCTTTGGCGACGCCCGCCGCCGCACCCAGCAGGGCGCCGGTCAGGCACAGGACCGACTCGCACCAGGAAAGGAGCCGCCCCCGCCGGCCGCCTGAACGTGCCTCCTTTCTTCGTCTCAGCATGACTGACCTCCCATATCCGTGTAGGATTGATTTTGCCGCCGCAGTATGAAAACATTATGGCCGATGTCTTGACATAAGCGCGCGTCCCCCATGCGGCCCCGAAATAATTTCTCCCCTTCCCTTGACAATCTCGGGGCCAGTGGGTATCATCAACATATCACGATATATCGTGATATGTTAGCAACTGAAAGTGAGACATCCATGCGAGACGAAGCACTACGACAACACCACCAGCGCGGCCATCACCACCATGAGGGGGGGCATGACCACGGCGGCCACCACGACGGGGGCTTGCCCGGCCACGGCCATCGGGGCGGGCGTCACGGGCGCGGCGGCGACGGCGGGCCGGGGCGGGACCACTTCGGCGGACCGCGCGGCCGGGCGCGGCGGGGCGAGGCGCGCACCATCCTCCTGGATGCCCTGCGCGACGGCCCCAAGCACGGCTACGAGATCATCAAGGCCCTGGAAGAGCGCTCGGCAGGCCGGTACGCCCCCAGCCCCGGCACGGTCTACCCGACGATGCAGCTTCTGGAAGACCAGGGGCTGGTGCGCGCCGACCAGGGAGCGGAGCGGCGCGTCTACAGTCTGACCGAGGCCGGGCGTACCGACCTGGAATCCCATGCCGAAGAAGTGGCGGACTTCTGGGCGCGCTTCGCGGGTCCCGCCACCTCCCCGGCCAGCCGGCCCGAAGTGGGCTTCCTGCGGGACGAGATGGACGACCTGGCGCGGACCGTCTGGGGCGGGCTGCGGGACGCCCTGGAACGGGACGACCCGGAAACGGTCCGCTCTGTCCGGCAGGCCCTGGCGCGTTGCCGGGAGGAAGTGCGCGCGCTCATCGCCGCCGCGACAACAGAGACCGGAGCCGCCGCCGAGGAGATCAATCTCTAGAAACCTAATGACGCAACAGACCACACAAACCGTGTGATGAGATGTGGAGAATTGGCCTCAGCCCTTCGTCCACTTTTGTTCACATCTTCTTCATCTCTGGCTGTTATGATGCACTAACGATGAGATTCATGACCGACATACAAGCCGAGGCCCCGGACACGGACGGGCCACCCGCGGACGGATTACTCCGCTCCCCGCCGCGCCTGACGCCGGATCTGGCGCGGCGGTTCCAGACGGACTACTACGCCCGCATCCGCCCCGGACTGCGCCTCGTGTCGCTGCTGATGGCCGGGGTGTCGGCCGCTCACACCCTGCTGCCGTCCGACGGCCCCACGTTCATTGACCTGGCGGTCGCCGTGCCGACGCTCCTCTTCTGGCTGTGCGTCTTCGGCCTGACCTGGGGGCGCGGCTTTGGCCGCGCGTGGCAGCCGGTCCTGGTCCTCCTGGGCTGGGCCACGGCGGTGTTCGTGCTGGGGAGACTGGGCCACACCCTCAGCGGCCCCCCCGCCGGGGGGGGCTTGCCGCACCCCCCGCCCTCTGGGGGAGGGCCGCCGTCTTCCGTCCCGATGCGGTTCTCCTTCGTACTCCAGATGTCGGTCCTGATGGTCACCCTGTCCACGCTGCGGCTCCAGTTCCGGTGGGCCGCCCTGCTCCAGAGCGGCATACTCACGGTCGGCCTGTGGAGCTTCGGCACCAACCTGCCGCCCGACGCCGACGCCCTGCGCGACCTGCACTTCATCCTCCTGCCCGCCCTCGTGCTGCTCCTGGCGCTCCTGCTGGCGGCCTTCACCCAGGAGCAGCTCGCGCAGGGTGCCTTCTACGCGAGCCACCTGCTGGCCGAGGAGCGCGACGGCGAGCGGCGCGAGCGGGAGCAGACTCAGGGCCAGCTCCGGGTGCTGGCCCAGGCCATCGGCGGCATCGTGCATGACCTGGGCAACCCGCTGACGGTCGTGCAGATGGGGGCGGAACTCGTCGAGATGCAGGCCGACTCCGGCGACGCCGCGGCCATCCGGGAGACGAACGGGGCTGTCCTGGAGGGAGCGCAGATGCTCAACGCCCTGCGCCTGTCCCTGATCGAGCAGACGCGCGTCCTGGAGGGCAAGCCCATCCCCGTCAATCTGTGGGCCGAGCCGCTGCGCTCCATCTTGGAGGCGGGCACCCGCTTCCAAAGCCCCCGGTTCGCCAGCGGACGCGGGATCTCCCTCGTCGGCGAAGACCTGGAGGTGTATGCCGACCGTCCGAAGCTGGTCACGGTCTTCATGAACCTGATCGGTAACGCCCTCAAGTACAGTGATGGCGAGGTGCGCGTCGTCTGGCACGCGGAGGGAGGAACCGTACTCGTGGGGGTTCTAGACCGGGGCATGGCCGGGCGGGGCATCTGCGCGGCCCAGGCGGGGCGGCTGTTCGCCCCGTTCGGGCGGCTGGAGATGCACGCCGCCGTCGAGGGCACGGGCCTGGGTCTGGTGTCCGCCCGCAAGATCGTGGAGGCCCACGGCGGCGAGGTCTTCGTCGAGGGCCATACCGGGGGTGCGCCGGCCCCGCCGCCCTTCACCACGGCTCAGGGCCGCTACCCCTCTCTGCTGGTGCCGGGCTTCCTGACCGCCTTCGTCGTCGCCTGCCCGGCACCCCCGGCGGAGGCCATTGATGGTGAAAGGATGCCCCGTGAGACGAACCGAATCACCGCTAGGTCTGCGGCGTTGATGCGATGAACACTGAACAGCCCTCCGCATCACACCAGTCGACTAACCAACATAGATGGGAGAAACGCAGATGAACAAACGTGCCCAATTTGCCTTTGCGGCTGCGGCTGTGACGCTGCCGATAGGCCTGGTCGCGGCCTACCACGCTCCCGCCGCGCCCCACGCCGCCGCTCCCGCCGCGCGCGCAGCCTTGCCCGACCCGGCCCTGCCCCCATCGCCGGGCGCACCCGCCGTCGTCGACGCCGCGAACGCTTTCCTGGCCACGCTCTCGGACAAGCAGCGGACGGTCGCTCAGATCGAGATGACGCCCCAGAACGCCGGACGGTGGTCGAATTTCCCCGCCGGATTCGTCCCGCGCAACGGTATCTACTTCCGGGACATGAACCCGGCGCAGACTGCCGCCGCCCTGAAGGTGGCCCGCCTGGCTCTGAGCCAAGAGGGCTTCACCCGGTTTCAGGAGGTCCGCGCCGGGGATGACGCCTTCGCCAAGCAGGACAGAGGCCCCGGCGGGCGCGGCCCCGGCGGACCAGGGCGTGGAGGATTTGGCGGCCCGCCGCCCGACGGACCGGGCGGGCCCGGTGGCTCCGGTGGCTTCGGTGGACCGCCTCCGGGTGGCCCTGGTGGGTTTGGGGGAGGCGGTACTCTCTTCGGCCACGGCAACTACATCATCGCCTTCCTGGGCAGGCCGTCGAAGACCACGCCTTGGCTTCTCCAGATCGGCGGCCACCATCTCGCCTTCAACATCTACTACAAAGGCGGGGTCGGTGCCGCCACTCCCTACTTCGTGGGCGTGCAGCCGAACATCTGGAAGGATACGGACGGCAAGACCCACGCGCCGCTCGCGCCGATGCGCGACGCCTTGTACGGCCTGGCCCACTCCCTTGCGCCGGAGCAGCTAACGCAGGCGCGGCTCGACACGAG
Source organism: Capsulimonadaceae bacterium (assembly GCA_965215505.1). GTDB lineage: Bacteria > Armatimonadota > Armatimonadia > Armatimonadales > Capsulimonadaceae > JANXMY01. The sequence continues at coordinate 4,894,157 of OZ244065.1, forward strand.
TTTCAGCGACGTGTACGTCGGCCCCGGTCGGGACGGCCAGTTCCCCGCCCGCAGTGAGGGGGTGGCAATCTCCGGGCTTTCCGCCGCTTCGAAGAGACTGGTCAAGCAGGCGATCATGGCTTGGACGGGTGACTCCGTCCAGGGCGCTGCCTACCGAAAGCTTTACTACGCCGAACTGGGGCGGACGAAGGTCGCCTACTCTGGCACGACCGCCCTCAACACGGAAGGCGACTATATGCGGATTGACGGGCCACACGTCTGGATCGAGTTCTGCTGCCAGGGCAGTGACCACTACCACACGATCTGGCGCGACCGGGCCACCGACTACGGCGCCGAATTCTCCTTCTGAGGCATCCATGCAACGGCTATCCCTCCTGCGGCGGCTACTGCTCGTGCTGCCATTCTTGGTTACGGTTTGCCCTGCACGGGGTCATCCGATGCCCAGTTCGAACGTCATCCTGCGCCTACACCGGGGCGGGGTTGACGCCCGGCTGGTCCTGCCCATCATCGAGCTGAAACTCGGCTGGCAGAAGCCGCTGCCGATGGATGCCGCTCGGACCATCCAGCAGTATGGGGGCGCTCTCAAGGAGTACGTCCGCGCGCACGTCCGCCCCGTCGCCCCCGACGGGCGGCCCTGGGCGGTGACGGTCCGGTCGCTGACGCCGGTCGCCGCCTCGGCACCGAACCCGTTCGTGGCCTCCAGCCCCGATGTCCAGGTGGACCTGACGATGACCCCGCCGCCGGGGGCTCCCGCCGACCGGCTCACTCTCCGCTATGACGTCATCTTCCACCGGCTCATCACCCACACCGCCATCGTCTCCATCGCGAGCGACTGGCGCAGCGGCCTCGTAGCCGGCCCGCCCGTCCTGCTCGGGACGATGCGGGACACCGAGCCGTCCATCGCCATTGACCGCTCCCAGGGGAGCTGGTTCCGAGGCTTCGCCGCCCTCTTCCGGCTCGGGGCGCGGCACATCGCCGAGGGCACGGACCACCTGCTGTTCCTGCTCGCCCTGCTGCTCCCGGCCCCACTCGTCGCCGCCGGAAAGTGGTGGGGGAGCTACGTCGGCGGGCGGGCGGCCCTGCATCGGATCGTGAAGATCGTCACGGCCTTCACGGGCGGCCACTCGGCCACGCTGCTGCTGGGGGCGCTCGGCTGGGCGCGGCTGCCGGGCGCGTTCATCGAGTCGGCCATTGCGCTCTCGATCTTCGTCTCCGCCCTCCACGCGCTGGTCCCGATCTTCCGGGGCCGGGAGGTCTTCATCGCGGGGGGCTTCGGGCTGGTCCACGGCCTGGCGTTCGCCGAGACGCTGACGGGGTTCGGCTTCGACCCGGTCACCCTGGCGTCGAGCGTGCTGGGGTTCAACCTAGGCATCGAGGCGGTCCAGCTCCTGGTCATCCTCGTGACGATGCCGTGGCTGCTGCTGCTGGCCCGGACTCCTGTCTACCCGCCGTTCCGCGTCGTGGGCGCATGCCTCACCGGGGTCGCCGCCTGCGCCTGGTTCTTGGAACGGGCGCTGGGGTGGAGCAACCCTGTCGCCCCCCTGGTGGAGCGGGCCGCAGCCCATGCGCTCTGGATCGTGGCGGGACTGGCCGTGTTTTCCCTCACCGCATTCTTGGCCCGCAACCAAGGGTCCGACCGGGAGCCTGACCAGCATCTGAAGCCGGTGCTATCGGATTGGACAATGCCCTGAGAGGGCGGAAAGAGAAGACGATGACTGAGCCGGACACGACGACGCACGACTATGACCAATACATCACCCGGACTTTCGCCGAGGAGGATGACGCGCTGCGCGGGGCGCGCGAGGAGATGCAGCGCGAGGGGCTGCCGAGGATCAATGTCTCCGCCAGTGAGGGCAAGATGCTCCACCTCCTGGCGCTGATGAGCGGGGCCGGACGCATCCTGGAGATCGGGACGCTCGGCGGCTACAGCACGATCTGGCTGGCCCGCGCCCTGCCGCCGGGCGGCACGCTGGTTTCACTGGAGCTGGACACCCACCACGCCGGGGTCGCTCGGCACAACATCGCGCGCGCCGGGCTGGCCGGCAAAGTGGAGGTCCGGGTCGGCCCGGCCCAGGAGACGCTGGCGAGAATGGTGGCGGACGGTGAAGGGCCGTTCGACCTGGCCTTCATCGATGCGGACAAAGACGGCTATGTGGACTATCTCCCGAAGGCCGTGGCGCTCGTCCGCGACGGCGGACTCATCCTGGGCGACAACACGCTGCCCGATGCGGTACTCGACCCCGACGCCGACAGCGGGACCAAGCGGTACAATGCCGCCGTGGCCGCCCATCCCGACCTCGTCTCGATCATCTTCCCGGTGCTGCGCGAGCGCGGCGTGGACGGCCTGCTGGTTTCCCTGAAACGCGCCGCCCGGTGAAGAAATCGGTGAAGAAATCGGTGAAGAAAACTGATCGGCCTTCATGTGATTTTCATGTTACGCCTGTAATATGAATGTAATAAGCGGTGAAACAGATTACGCCGCGCATTCCGACACCGTCCTGTGACGTAGGGAGCAACTCGATGAAGACAGAAACACTGCGAAAAGGCCGCGCCCTCGCGGCGGGCCTTACACTGATGACGACCGTACTCGCGACCGCCGCCGTGGCTCAGGCGCCGGGCGGGGGCGGCTTCGGCGGCCCGCCGCCCGGACAGAACGGCGGCCCCGGCGGCGGCTTCGGCGGCCCCGGTGGAGGCTTCGGCGGCGGCCGGGGCGGCTTCGGCGGCCGTGCGCCCTTCGCCTTCGGCGCGATCAGCTCCGTGGACACCAACGCGGGGACGATCACGCTCACCGGCCGGGGCGGCGGTGCCCCGCAGATCATCACCGTCGGGACGGACACGCAGCTCGTCTCGCAGTCCGACACGACCGTGGCCGACCTGAAGGTCGGCGACCAGGTGCAGGTGCAGGGCGTTCCGACCGGCATCACCGCTTCTCAGCTTACCGTCGGCACCGCGCCCGCCGGCCTGCCCGGCGCGGGTGGGGGCGGCTTCGGCGGCGGTCGGCCCGGCGGCGGGGGTAACCCCGGCGGCGGCGGAGCGCCCGGCGCCGCCCCGGTTCAGGGCTTTGCCACGGCCACGGGGACGATCAAGACCCTCCCGACCGCGAACGACGCACACCTCGCGATCAGCCTCGGGCCGGACGCGGTACTCTACCTGAAGATGGCCCCCGGCGCGAAGATCTCCAAGTACACGACGCTGAAGCTCACCGACCTCAAGGCCGGCGACCAGGTCATCGCCACCGGCCAGACCGGCACGGACGGCACGATGACGGCCAGCACCGTGGGCGTGAACATGGCGATCGCTCAGGGCTTCGGCGGCGCTGGCGGCTTCGGCGGTGCCCGTGGCGGGCGTAACCGTCGCGGCGGCGCGGGTGGCGGTGGCGGCTTTGGCGGTCCCGGCGGCGGCTTCGGCGGCCCCGGCGGTGGTGGCGGCTTCGGCGGCCCCGGCGGCAATGGTGGCCCCCCGCCTCCCGCGCCGGGTGACGGCGGCGGCATGACCCAGTAGGGTCCGCCGCGCCGAGAGGAACTGGAACGGGGGCCGCCACACATCTGTGACGGCCCCGTTTTCCTGACAGGTGATGACGGCACAGGGAATGACGACACAGGAGACGACGATGACCGATGCGAAAGACCGCGCCTCCGGCTCCCTCTTTGGTCTGGCCCTCGGCGACGCCCTCGGCGCGAAGACCGAGTTCCTGAGCGTCCCGGAGATCAAGCGGCGCTTCGGCCCGGACGGTCCCGACGCCCCCGCCGGCGACCCCGCCCCCGTGACCGACGACACCCAGATGGCCCTGGCCGTCGGCGAGGCATTGCTGGAAGCGCCGGAGCCTTACACCGCTGCTGCCCTGGAAGGACCCCTGCGCCGCGCCTTCGTCGCCTGGGCCGACAGTCCCGAAAACGACCGCGCCCCCGGCATGACCTGCCTCACGGCCTGCGCCCGCCTCAAAATGGGGATGCCCTGGACCTCGGCGACCGTCCCCGACTCCAAAGGCTGCGGGGCGAACATGCGCGTCGCCCCCGTCGGACTCGTGTCCGGCCTCGAACCCGAGACGCGCGCCGCCCTGGCCCAGTTCCAGGCCGCCCTGACGCATGGCCACCCCACTGCCCTCGCCGCCTCCGACCTCACCGCCTGGGCCGTCACCGACCTCGCCGGGGGCGGCGACCCCGCCGGCCTGCCGCAGCGGGCGCGCGCCTACGCCCATTTCCAGCGCACCGTCTACCACGCCGACTGGCTCGGCACCCTCTGGCAGCGCCCCTTTGCCGACTCACCCGCCGAGTTCATCACGCGCGGCTGGGACGAGTGCCTGGGCGTCTTGGACCGCCTGGACGCTGCCTTGGACCAGGCCGACCGCGCCGCCGACCCCTGCCTCATCACCGGCGAGGGCTGGATCGCCGAGGAAGCCTTCGCCACCGGCCTGCTCTGCTTCCTGCTCTTCCCCGCCGACCCCGTCGCCGCCCTGCGCTGCGCCGCCGTCAGCAGCGGCGACTCCGACTCCCTCGCCTGCCTCGCCGGAGCCTTCGCGGGTGCCTACCACGGCCTGCCCGCTTGGCCCGCCGACTGGCTCGCCCGCATCGAGTACCGCGACCGCCTGACGCGGCTGGGCACGGCCTGGGACGGCGCTTGATGCCGCCCCTATTTGACGGCAGAAAGCCCGGCCTCAGAGCTTGAGGCCGGGCTTTCTCCTGTCTGCAAGGTCACGCAGGCTCGCTGAAGTCTTTCAGCGCCTTCAGCGCGGCTTTCTTGACTTCGCCTTTGCCCAGCAGAACCGCCTTCCGCAAGGCCGCCTTCGCCTGCTGCCCGCCGCCGGACTTCGCCCGCTCGGACGTGCTCAACTGCTGCCAGCCGACGCCGTAGTAGTAGTTCGCCAGCGGCGAGTCCGGCGCGAGTTGCAGCGCCCTCCCGTACTCGGCCAGCGCCTCCTTGTTCTGGGACTCATGCGCCCAATCAGGCGTAGCGTTGTAGACCAGGCCGCGTGCGATGTGAATGGCCGTCGCCAGCGCCGTCGGTTCCGGCACGTCGGGCGCAAAGTGGCTGTTCTCCCGCATCACTTCCCCGTCCTGCACGACGGGCGTCTCTGGGTGTAGGCCGACGCTGGGGAGGTGTGGGAGTGCCTGATTGTAGGCGGCGAGGGCCTGCTTCCACTGGCCCGACTTTAGCAGCAGCAGGGCGTAGGGCAGAAGGTTACTTGGGTGCCGATCCGCCACTAGCCCCTGATAGGCTTGTAGTGCTTCCTGTTCTTTTCCCTGCGCGTCCAGAGCCTGCGCCAATATCTCTACAGGGGTTTCAGTGTGGAAGGGACTGACAGCGAGGGACTGCCGCTCGATGGCTTCCGCCTCAGCGTACCTGCCCGCGTGCAGGGCTATCGCCGCGTCGTGGTCTAGCTGACCGGCCTGGGCCATCGCCGCTAGTCCTTCCGGGGCAATCGTAACCCCCCTAGAATCGTTCTGCGCGCCGATCTGAGCTTGGGCGGGCAACCCGATGAGAGCGCAGGCGGCGATGAGTAAGAGGCCCGCTGTAGCACAACGCGCCATGGCCGCCAAGTTCTTCTTCATGGTATTTTTCCTCTTCAACTCAGGTGCCAAATGCTTTTTTATCGCGGTATTCACCCCCGCTGGTACGCCTCCCCCAAGGCGGCGGGCGCGGCGGACCCCAGCCGCGCCCGGCCCAGCAGGGCGAGCAGGGTCAGCAGGTAGGGCAGGGCGAGGAAGAACTGGTAGGGGAACCGGGTGCTGGTCGCCTGGAACTGGAACTGCAAGGCCGACACCAGGCCGAACAGCAGGGCGGCGGCGGCGACGCCGAACGGGTTCCAGCGGCCCAGGATGACCACGGCCAACGCGATGAACCCGCGCCCCGCCGTCATGGCCTCGCCGAAGCCGACCGTGTAGCCCAGGCTGAGGTAGGCCCCCGCCAGGCCCGCCAGCGCACCGCCCGCAAGTGTCGCGGCGAGGCGGACGCGGCCGACGCCGACGCCCGCGCCGTCCGCCGCCTGCGGGTACTCGCCGGTCGCCCGCAGGCGCAGGCCCCACCGGGTCTTGAAGAGGCCGAGCCAGACCAGCGGGACCAAGCCCCAGGCGATCCAGCCCAGCGCGTTCTGCTCGAATAGGTCGGACAGCAGCAGGGCAGGAAGGCCGGGGGCGGCCCCGTGCGCGGGATGCAGGAAAGGAAGGGTGAGGGGCGCGAAGGCCGCCGCCGTCGCCCCGTTGAGCTGCGGCAGGGCGCGGAAGAAGACGCCGGTCAGGCCAAGCGCGAGGATGTTGATTGCCGTCCCCACCACCACCTGGTCGGCCCCCAGGCCGACCGACAGGGCGGCGAACAGAGCGGCCAGGGCAGTGCCCGCCAGTATCGCCGCCCCCGCCCCGGCCCATGGGCTGTGGGTGCCGAAGGCGACCGCGAAGCCGGCCAGCGCGCCCGCCAGCATCATCCCCTCCATGCCGACATTGATCACGCCCGCCTTCTCGGCCACCGTCTCGCCCAGCGCGGCCAGCAGGAGCGGGGCGGCCAGCCGGAGGCCCGTGAATAGCAGGCCGACAAGGATGACGCCCCAGGCCGCTCCGTGCATCGGGTCCGGTCCGTGCATCGGGTCAGGCGTCCTTCTTGGCGGCGCGGTCGGCGAGATAGCGGGCCTCGTCCGCTTCCAGCTCTTCCATGCTCCGGCGCGGCGTTTCCGGGATGTCGTCCCCATCCGTGACGGCCTGCGCGATGGCCTGGCCGCGCCGGGCGGACGGGGCGGGCGCGGGCGCGTCGGGAACGGCCGGGGCGGCGGACGGCGCGGGCGCATCGGTCGGGGCGAGGTCGGCGACGCCGACCAGCAGGTTATAACGCAGCGAGAACTTCTTTTCCGCCGCCGAGAGCTTGTTGCGCGCCTCGTCGGAGAGGTTGTCCAGCCACTTCTGCCGCATCGCGTCCGTGCCCGCCTGGTGGCGCGCGCGGATCTCGGCCGGCAGGCTCTCCGTATCGATTGCGACGGTCGCCGTGCCGTCGGGATAGAGTTTGGCGACCGTCCCGGTCAGGGAGCGATAGTAGGGGTAGAACAGGCCGGATTTGGTGTCGGCGGCGTTCGGCTCCCGGTCCGCGAGTCGGACTGTGGTCCCCTCCGCCAGTTGTTTCGGGGTGTGAGCGGCCATGAATGAAGCTCCTTTTGGGCGTTGGTGAGTTGCCGCGTGGTTTGCCCCGCTAGGGGGCCGGGTAAAAGCGACGGGGTTGTAAAACTATGGTCAATGTTCTCTATGTCATCGGCGAGCTGATGCTCATCCTCGCGCTGCTGGGCATGATCGGCGTCGCGGTCTGGGTCGTCCTGTCCGCGCTGCACGTCAAGAACCAGACGGTCGGCCACGCCAAGCGCCTTTCCAAGCGGCCAATCACTGCCGGCAAAAATTTAGCGATGACCGTCAAGGGGATCGCGCAGCAGGAGCTGGTCCACTTCAAGCACATCGGTACGTCCGTCAAGGACGCCGCCGGGGCGGTCCAGCATTCCGCCCTGGAGATCAAGGGGGCCGCCCAGAACATCCACCCCGAAGAGCTGAAGCCCGCCCTAGCGGGTGTCCAGGGGGTGGGCGAGCGCATCGGGGAGGCCACCAAAGTCCTGCGGCTGGCCGCCCAGCTTTCCAAAGCGGCGGCCAAGCAGCGGCCCCGCTGACGGCCCCATCTACTTGGGGTAAGTGTCCTCGATCTTCCGGTTCATCTCGTTCGGGGCGAAGGGCAGTTCGGAGACGTTGCCGGTGACGAGGGGCTTGCCGTCCACGCGGATGCCCAGAGCCGTGACCGCTTGGGCGGCGGGCGTCCGGTCCTCGGCCGGAACATCCAGATTCACGATCTCCGCCGCCGCGACCCCCCCGCTGTGGTTGATGTAGTCGCGGATCGCCTGGAGTGGGACGTTCAGCGTCTCCGGCTTCTGCTGGTTTGCTTCATCGTAGACCCAGCCCACTTCGATATGGTGCGCGGCGTCCGCTGGATTCCCGACCGTCTCTTCCGGTGGTAAAACACCCTTCAAGTCTGTTGGCGCGGTGTCCGACTTTGGTGCGGCCGTGGCCGCCGCCTGTTGGGCCTGCTCGTCCTCGTCCCTGTCCGGCAACGCCGATCTCCGCACCCCCTGGTTTAGAAAAACGAGGGCGCCCCCCAGCAGGACCAGGGCCACGATCACAAGAAGGCGCTTCATGGCGTCATTGTCTCCTTTATCCCCAAAAATGCCCCCATCCGGCCCGTCGCCCCGTCCCGGCGGTAGGAGAAGAAGTCGCGCCGGTTGCGGAAGGTGTCCTCGTCGCAGACGGCGATGGACTCGGCCTTCAGCCCCGCCGACAGGAGCTGCAAAAAGATGACCGCGCGTAGGTTCAACGTGTAAGTGCCGGCCAGCTCGTTGCGCGGCATGACGACGTTCGCCGCCCGCGAGCCGGGCACCGTGCGGAACCGGTCCGCCACCTCCGACCCGACCTCGTAGCTGTCCCCCCCGATGGACGGCCCGATGGCGGCGACGCAGGAGGCCGGGAGGCAGCCGAACTCCTCCGCCAGTGCCTGCACCGTCCTGGCCGCGATGTTGGCCTCGGTCCCGCGCCAGCCCGCGTGGGCCAGTCCGATGGCCTTGCGCGCCGGGTCCACCAGGTACACCGGGACGCAGTCGGCGAAGAACAGCATCAGCAACAGGTCGGGGACGTTCGTCACCAGGGCGTCCGCGCCAGGGATCGGCGTCTGCCCCGTCCCCGCCTTGACGATGGCCACGCCGTCGCCGTGGACCTGCTCGGCCAGGGCGACCTGCCCCTCGCCGAACCCCAGGTCGGACCAGACGCGCTGCCGGTTGGCCGCCACCGACGCGGGCGCGTCGCCGACGTGTGCGCCCAGGTTTAGGGTGTCATAGGGGGCGACCCCGACCCCGCCCCGCCGCGTCGTGAAGCCCTGGACGATGCGCGGCAGCCACGACATGGTCTTGGCCTGGTACAGCGGCAGGTCCCCGATCGGTTGTTTGCGCCAGCCGGTCATTCGGCTCGCTTTCCTTCACGCATTGCCCGCCGCTCCTGCGCTCGCACCTCCAATTGGCCAAAGACTTCTTCCATAGAGTAGGTGCGTCCAGCATCAACGTCATCTAAGCCCGCCTGGATGCCCGCCACTGATCCAGCCAAATCTTCCAGCCCCGAAAACTCGTCCATCTCTGCGCCTATATCTTTTTCCACAAGCTTCAGCAGGTAGGCCGTGACCTCCTGACCGTTCATCTCCGCCTGTTTGTGAAGAAGCAACTCCATGTCTGCGGAAATGTCTAACGTGAGTGCCACTGGTTTCTCCGAAAGCCGGGACGGGAGTATCGTCCACAATCATGCAGGCGACGCGAGCAGCATTTGCAGTGTGGTGATCTCAATCATCAGCAACTCGTCAACAACCTGCGCTTCCGTATAGCCTCGCTCGCGCATTTCACCGGTAGGTCCTGCTGCCGGAAAGCCCCAGCCGCGCTTATAGGTCGCCTCACGTCCGACTTCCAGAGTGTACGGCACACCAAAAGCATAGCAGGCACTTCCAAAGCCTGATAACCACTGAACAGCGGCTTGTTCTGACAACTCGTACAGGAACAGAACGGGCCGCTCCCGCACCTGTTCCAGCGTTTCAATCGCTTTCGTGACTGCCTCTCGGTCCACTTCTTGTACCCCCTCACTGTCTTCCGTCCGCAGGACGGTCGGCGCGAAGCGCCTTCCAGACGGGTACTTCAGTGCCCGGCGCTTCTCTAGTCCGTCATCTCGTACAAATCCATGCCGCCCGACAGCAGGGCGTTCTTGGACTCCGACTCGCACAGCTTGTCCAGCTTCGCCAAATACTCGCGCACCGTCATCACGACCGTGGCGTGGGACCAGGTCAGCGGCGAGACCGAGATCGGGTCGCCGCTGTAGGGGTGGATCTGCTCGGCCAGGACGCCCGAGTCCAGAGTGTGCTTGCGGACCCACTCCAATATCTCCAGCGCGGGCGTCAGCTCGGAAAGCGTCTCGGCCTTCTGGATGTGCCACTCGGCCAGCCACAGGGTGCAGATGATCCACGGGTTGCCCGGCACGTTCCCCACGTCCTGGCTGACCTGGTGGTAGTAGTCGTTCTCGTAGCGCGCGACCCCGCCGATGTCGGTCCGGCACCACAGGCGCTCTTTGATTTGCTCCATCGTCGCCACGACTTTGGGGTCGCCGGCGGGCAGCATCCCGAACTGGAAGACGCCGTACAGGCTGGCATCAATGGTGAGGTCCGCGTCTATCGCGCCGGTCTCGGGGTCCACGGTGATGCGGCGGACGAACCGGCCCCGCTCCTCGTCCCACAGGTGTTCCAGGGCGGCGTCCTTGATCTCCATCTGGGCGGCCCGGAACTCGATGGCGCGGCGCTCGTCGCCGAAGGTCTCGGCGAACAGGGCGGCGGCGTTCAAGCCCGCCCACACGGCGGCGACGGTGAAGGTGTGGATGCCGTGCCGCTCTTCCCACAGGTCATAGGACGCGCCCGGCAGGCCGGTGTGGGCTTCCCGGTACTGCGTCATGAACTCCCCCGCCCGCCGGATGAGCGGGGCGTACAGGCCCCGGATGAACTCGACGTCCCGGTAACGCTCGTAATGCTCCCACAAGGCCCAGATGACCAGGGCGGTTTCGTCCTCCTGGATGGGGAGCTGCAAATGGCCCGTCCCGTCCGCCCAGGGGTGCCACGACGACCCCAGCGACTTGTCCGGGTTGTACTTGTGCAGCAAGTAGCCCTCGGGCAGCAATACGTCCTTGCAGAACTCGTAAAAGTTCCGCGTCACATCCGGCTGGCCCGCGAGGTCCAGCGAGTACGCCACCAGCGCGCCATCGCGCGGCCACATGTAGGAGTAGGTGTCGTTGTTGAAGGTCAGATAGTCCGAGTCGTTGGCCGCCAGTATCGCCCCCCGGTTGTCGATCTGCGTCCTGAGTATCAGCAGCGACTGCTTGTAGAGCGTCACCAAAGGGTCGGGCAGGTCGCCGTAGGGGATGTCGTCCTTGTTGACCCAGCGGTTCCAGTAGATGCGCGCCCGGTGCTGGAAGAACTCCGGCCCGCGCTCCTCGACGAGCTGGTTGATCAGCTTGACGGCGGCATAATCCTCGCCCGCCGCCAGCCAGTAGTAGACGGTCGCCGTCCGGTTCAGGGCGACGTGCGCGCCGATGGTGCTGTCCACGGCCCCCTGCGCGACCGAGTTCATGCCCAGCACACCGTCCTCGGCGTCCCGCCACGTCCCCTCCGCCCCGTGCGCGTGCGAGACGCCGATGGCGTAGTGGTGGACGCCGTGGTCCTTCACGCCGTCGCTCTCGACGCAGACGTTGGCGAGCATCCACGTCTTGCCCTTATAGTGGATCATCGCCTGGAGGTTCGGCGCGTAGTAGGCCGTGTTGCCCTCCGACGACTCGTTGAGGTTGAAGTCGTGGTGCCAGAACAGCCGCAGGTCGCGCCCCTGGGGCAGCAGGTTCTCCACCTCCACCTTGCGGACGTAGACGTCCCGGTCGAAGTCCACGCAGTCCCGGCAGACCAGCCGCAGCCCCAGCCCCCAGTGGACCGCCGTCACCTCGGTGACCAGGGTGTCCTTCTCGTAGCGCATCGTCTTCTGCCACGACGGCTCCGAGATCCACGACATCTGCCCGTCCACCCAGATGCCGAACCGGCAGGCCTGCCCGCGCGTGTGGTTCATCTGGCCGACGAAGGGGAAGTACACGTCGCGCAGGGTGTAGCGCGAGTCGAAGGTCAGCAGCAGGTTGCCGTTGGCAATGGGAATATCACGGGGCATAAAATCACCAGCCTCTAGTATACCCGCTCGCCCGGCCTTTCCCGATTGACGCGCTCCGGGGCGGGTGGGGAAACATTTCGGCGTTTGCTTTGTCTAGCGCACCATCGCAGGCTAATCACCGTGCCCGCGCATTGACAGCAAGGAACCAAAATGGACCATCGGCGGCATCTCCCACGGCTTTCAGTCCTGCTGCTCGTCTCGCTGACCGCCCTCTCCACGGGGGCGGCCTGCGCCCCCGCCCCGCCGAGCCTGGCGAGCGCCCTGGCGGCGGTCAAGCCGCCCGCAGGCGGCGTCGTCCTGACCGTCGGGGCCGCGCAGTGTCCCCTGCCGTCCGGGGAGGTGTTCCCCGGCCCGGACGCCTCCGTTCAGGCCGTCGCGGGCGCGTTCCACCGGATCGCCCGGACGTTCGGCGTGGTCACGGCCGTCGCGCCGCCCACGATGACCCTGCTCAACACCCGCCCCGTCAACCCCAACATCTATGACGGCATGCCGACCCCCGAGGCCCTGAAGTTCCTGGCCGCCAGCCTGACCCCCGGCCAGTGGCAGCAGCTCACGGGCGACCAGGGGATCGGGCTGTCCGACATGGTCAGCGAGACGCAGAGCAGCCTGTTCACGGCGACCCTGCCGCGAAAGCTCCTCCTGGTGCCGCAGCCACTCACGGGGGCCGACGCCAGCGCCACGGCGTCGGTGCCGGGGACGCGCGACCTGACCGCCTCGCTGCCCCAGGTCCGCCTGCGCCTCCGTCGCCGCCTGGACCTCCTGGTGTCCCGACTCGGCGGCCAGCCGAACTCCGTCCTCAACGTGGAGGCGGCCCGTGACATCGGGCAGGAGACGCACTACCGGATCGGTGCGGACAGCTACTCCGCGCCGAACGCCTCCCTCTATGGCGTCCCGGTCAAGGCCGAAGTGCCGAACGTCCCCAAACCCGGCGGCCTCGACCCGGACAGCCCTGCCCTGCGCGTGGCCGTGCCGCTGGCAGGCGTGAACAACGTCGGGGCGCTCCTCGCCCGCGTGGGTCGGCTTGCCGGCCTGGAGCTGTACGCCGACCGCCGGTGGGAGGACCGCCCCCTGACCATCCTGGGGACCGCGCCGTCCGCGCCCGCCGCCGATCTCCTGCGCTCGCTCACGTTCTGCCTGACGGGGGCGTTCCGCCGAGTCGGCCCGGCCTATGTGCTGACGGATGACGTGCTTGGCCTCGGTACGCGCCGCGCGGTCCTGTCGGAGTTCGAGTCCACCGCCTCGGCGATGCGCCACAAGGCGCTCTACGCCGCCGGGGACTCGATGGCCGGCGTCCATTCCCTGACCGACCTCCCACTAGCCCCGGACTCGATGACGTTCACCGATGCCCAGAAGAAAGCGGCCCAGCCCTTCTACGACCAGACCGGGTTTTCCAGCCTCACGCAGACCCTGGGCCAGCTCACGCCGGAGCAGAGGGCCGCCGTGGCGGCGACTCCCGCTTTCACGGGCAGCGACGGCGTCACCTACACGCCCGATCTGGCCGGGGACATCATCGTCGGGGAGGACCCCTCCCTGGAACTGCTCGTGCCGACGGTCAGCGGGCCGGTTGATTCTGGCCTGCGCTCGACCCTGTACGCCCTGTTCCAGCCGACGCCACCCGCCCCCGATGCCCCCGCGCCGCCAACCTCCCCGGCTGCTCCCGGCGCTCCCGCCGCTCCCGCCCAATCACTGGCAACGCTGACCAAAACAATCCCCCGCCGCGCCGTTTTGAGTTCCCCACATACGGCGGCGGACGTCCAGGCCCTCGTCGCGGCGATGAAGAAGCTGGGCCTGAACCAGCTCTGGCTCCCGGTCGTCCCCACCGGCCAGGCCCCCGACATCCTCTCGCAAGCCGTGCAGGCCACGAAGGGGACCGACATCGCCGTCTACGCCGTCGTTGACCTGCTGACCCGGCCGCGCGGCACCCCGGCGGACGCGGCGGACCTGACCCTGACGGGCCGGACCAGCGCCCAGGCGCAGGCCGCCCAAGCCGAGCGCGAAGCACTGGCCGGGCCGACGCCCTACAAGCCTGCCGACAGAGTCCCCGCCGTGAACGGCGTCGCCGTCAGCCCGTTCTCCGCCGCCGTCGGCAAGGAGCTATCAGCCTTCACCCACACCCTGATGACCACGCCCGGCATCGCCGGGATCGTCTGGCGGGCCACCGCGACGCCCGGCTATGACGAAGCCCAGGGGGCGGCCCCCGACCGCGACGGCCTCGCACTCGGCTACACGCCCGCCGCGCGGCTGGCGTTCCTCCGCCGGGAACACGCCGACCCCCTGGACCTCCTCCCAACGGCGGCGCGGGGCACCGCCGACACCTCCCTGCCGGGCTTCGACGACCTTGCCTTGGAACTGACTCTGGAGACGAAATGGGACAAGTTCCGCGCCGACGCGGACCGGTCGCTGCTGACGTCCCTTTTTCATCAGTTCGCCACCGACGGGGCCGGGTCCGCATCCAAACCCCTCCTGCTCGTCCAGCAGCGGGGAGGTCGCCCCCCGACCATCACCTGGTACGGCAGTTGGGCCGGGCCGGACGCCCCTCTCCCCACCTTCCGGCCCTCCTCGGGCGTCCCGGTCGCCGAAAAAGTGCAGGCGCGGGCGCAGTCCGCGCTCACCATCGCGGACCTCCCCGTACCTGCCCCCATGGACGAAGCGGCGATCCTGCGCCGGTGGGCGGGGCCGCTCCAGAGCATCGGGAAGAACCACTCGTGGGACGGAATCGTCTTGAACAGCCTTCCCGCACCCGCGACGCCTTGACGCCCGCCCCGAACGCTGTTATAATAACCCCATGGCAAGCACGGCACGAACAAGCACGGCACGAACACGCGGGACACGGGCGAAGGCGAAGCGGCGGGAGCGGCCCCTCGGCGCGGCGATCTGCGCGGGGCTGGGGGTGACCCTGGGCGTCGTCCTGGTCATCCTGGTCGTGCAGCTCCTCATCCCCAACTCGTTCCTGCGCCAGTATTATGAGTTGCTCCGGCACTCCCCCAGCGCCACCCTGCCGTTCAGCGCGCTCTACCAGCAGCTCTCCGAACAGGCCGCCCGCGAGGAGGCCCTGTTCGCCACCCCCTTCTCGCTCCTGTGCGGCGGGCTGACCGTCGGCCTGCTCGCGCCCCGCTACGCCCCTCGGCGGCGCGTCCTCAGCGCGGCGGGCCTGATGGCACTCGGCATCCTGGTCGTCTCGCTCACCTTCCTCTGGGTAGACAGCATCAGCACGACCGCCATCATCAACGCGCACGAAGGCGGCCAGATCTCCCACGCGACCGCCCCGCTCGGCTACCTCCTGCGCCAAATATTATGGGGGTTGGGCTGGATCGCCGCCTGCGTCCTCGGGGCCTGGCTTGGCCTGCGCGGGCGGGGCCGGGGCATCCCGCAGGAGGGGAGTAAAGACGTCCTCCCCACCGCCCCGCGCGAGGTCGCCCGCCGCTGACCCCGCCGCCGCTGACCCCCCGCCGGGGCCTTACTCCGGCTTCACGATCTCCGCCCCCACCACCCGCGCCGCGTCGGCCTGCACCACGACCCCATCCGGCGTGTGGTGCAGAGTCCCCGCCACGATGACCCGGTCCCCCATCACCGTCGGCGGCACCAGCCGGGGCGCGTCCACCCGCAGCGGCGTCTGCCCCAGGCCGTCCGCGACGAAGAAGTGGTCGCCCAGCCGGTCCGAACCGCTCGTCACCAGCGGGCCGTCCAGCAGGACTTTCGCGCCCTCCGGCTGATCGCCCACCCCGGCCACCTCCGTAACAATAGGGGCATCGCCCGCCGCCAGGCCGACCGTCCGCGCCGTCTCCCCCGGATGCACCCGCAGGTCCGTCTCGTACACGCCGCCCGGCCAGACCGCCCGGACGTGGTACGTCCCCGGCGGGATGTGCGCGAACCCAAACCACCCGTTGCCGTCGCTCTCCCCCGTCCGATGCACCTTCCCGTCATGGCGAGTCGCCGTCACCCGCGCGCCGTCCACAGGCGTCAGGCTGTCCCCGGACAGCAGAGTCCCCATCAGCGCGCCCGTCTTCGGGTCCGTCTTCCAAGGCATCGAAGGCGGCAGGACAGTCCCTTTGAAGACGTTCGGCAGGGCCGCGAACAGGGCCGTGTCGCCCTCCACCTCCTGCCCGTTCACCCCCGTCGGCGTGTCGTAACAATACACCACCGTCCCCGCCGCTCGGTGTCCCGCCGCCGTCTTCGCCCGCGTGTCCCGGACCATCGCCAGCGTGTCGCCGACCGGGTTCAGGTACGCCCCGATGCCGAGGGCCGCCTGATGCCCGTACTGGTGGTCCTTGGCGAACGTGTTCCACCCCCGCCACTTCGGCAGAGCTTTTGCCGACCGGAAGTACGTCATCGGGCAGTTCAGGTCCAAAATCCCCTCGCGCATCCAGTCCCGCCAGGGCGCGAAGACCTCCGTATAGGCCGCGCTCTTGGCGTTGTACTCGGCGTCGGTCGCGGGCGGGTCCCCCCAGCAGATCGTCGCCGCGCTGACGATCAGTTTAGGCTTCAGGGCCGTCGCGCTCACATAGACTCGCCGCACCAGGGCCGTCACCTGCGCCCGCCGCCAGGCCCGCCAGCGCGGGTCGTCCCACCTGGGCTGCCCCGTCCCCCCATACTTCTTGTCGTACCGCGCCACCGAGGCCGCGTTGTACCCCCAGTGCCCGACCGTCTTGCCGTCCCCCCCGTACCGGATGAAGTCCAGGTGTATCCCGTCCACGTCATAGTGCCGCACGACGTCCATATACACCCGGTACGTCCACTCCGCCGCCTCGGGGTTGCCGGGGTCAATCTTTGTGGACTCGGTATCGAAGTCCGCCCCCGTGTCCGACAGCGACAGCCACTCCGGGTGCTGCTTCGTCAGCGGCCCCGCGCTCGCGTTCCCCCCGACCGCGCAGGCGTTGATCCACGCATGGACCTGGATGCGAGGCCGCCCCGCCGCGTGCGCGTGGTCGCACAAATACTGGAGCGCGTCGAACTGCCCCGCGTCGTCCTGCGCCCAGCCCTCGTAATGCGACTGGTAATAGGCGTCCGCCCGCTTCCGCATCTGCACGAAGACCGCGTTACAGTGCATCGCCCGCAGCCGGTGCAGCAGAACATCACATTGGGCGGGCGTCTTGAACCCGTCATTGAACCCGTCCACCCAGAACGCCCGCAGCTCCGGCCGGTCGGGAGGGGTGGGGGACTTGGCAAACAGAGGAAGGGCCAGCAGCAGCAGGGCCAGCGAAAGCAGGGCAAGGCGGGGACTTCTCATAGGGAGATTATAGCCGATACACAGGCCGGAGGCAATCGGGTATCATGCAAAAACTACCATAAACCATGATTAGGAGGATCAGACGATGACCGAGACAGGGCAGCAGATCGGGCAGCGCGGCCAAGCGCTGTATGACCAGCAGATACGGGCGCAGGTGGAGCAGGACCACCGGGGCAAGTTCCTCATCCTGGACGTCAACACCGGCGACTACGAGATAGACGCCGAAGACCTGACCGCCTCCGAGCGGCTTCTGGCCCGCAGGCCGGAGGCCGCCCTGTTCGGGGTCCGCATCGGGCACCGTGCCGCCTACCGCCTGGGTGGAAAGAAGCAGGCAACCCCCGCATGATGACAGGGATGATCAACGACAGCAAGGAAGCTGTGCTGAAAGTGCTGATACAAGGGCCGGATGGTCAGGAGATCGAAGCCGAGGCCGTCATTGATACCGGCTACAATGGGACCCTCTCGCTGCCGCCGGAAGCGATCACCTTCCTTGCCTTGCCCGCGAGAGGGTCGCGTTACGTCACCCTCGGCGACGGCAACACGGTTCTGATGAACATCTACCGCGCGACAGTCATCTGGGATGGCCTGCCGCGTCCTGTTCAGGTCATGGAAACAGAAGACGTGTCTCTCATCGGGATGTCGCTGCTCTACGGCTACCGCGTCATTCTGGATGTGGTAAGTAGTTGTTCTAAATTAGATTAAACCATTGGCTCCGCTGTCCTAGTGGCTCGGAACGGCTGGAACTGGATTGTGAGGCACTGACCAACCGCAGCCAATGCCTGCCAAACCGCCAGATGCAGCGTCTCCTTGTCGGCATAGTCCTCGGGACAAAGCCACTCATATTTGAGCTTGCGCCACAGGATCTCCGCAATGTTGAGGTGCGGACTGTACGGCGGCAGAAAGAACACGAACAGCCCACGCTCCTGCCAAACCGCCCAACGCTCTTTGACGGCCTTCTTGTGGACGCTGGCATTATCCAGGACAACGACCGTCAGGCGCGGCAGCGACAAGGAAAGAGCATCTAAGCGTTCGCTGATCCAGGCCGCTGTGATTGTCTGCTCCGTCAAGTACCGGTGGAGGCGGTTGTCCCGAGAAAGCAGGGCGAAGCAATTTACATTGCCCCCGCGCTCACTGGGCATCGCTACCTGTTCATCGGCAAACTGCCACGCATAAGGAACACAGGGTAGCAGAGACACGCCGCTCTCATCGCCGTAGAACAGGTCAATGTGGCCCTGCTCCGAAAGCCGCTCATACTCCGTGAGGCACTCACGCTTGAACTCGTAAACATCGGCGTTGGGCGTGCGTTTCAGGCGTCGTCGCACTCGCTTGAAGCGGCCGCCGTTTTTTTTAGGAACCGCTTGAGCGTGAGTGTGGAGAACTCCTTGCCAAGTTCCTGTTCCAGTTCGGCTTTGGCGAGGCTGACGCGCTGACGGTTCTTCTGCACCGCGCGGCGCACGGCTTCCAAATCGGTTGTCTGTTGCAGGATAGGGCGTCGCCCCCTTCCTTGGCGGGTCTTCAATCCGTCAATGCCGTGTTCCTGGTAGCGCGTGAGCCAGGTGTTGACGACCACCTCGCAGCAGCCGACTTGGCGGGCGACCTCTTGGGAGGTAAGCCACTGGGATTTGAGCAGGATCATTTGGCAACGCTGGCGAAAGGCATGGGAGGGGCCATGCTTGCTTCCGTTTTCCAGCGCCGCGCGTTCGTCCTCGGTCAGTTCGATTGCCTTGATTTTCGCCATGACGCTATTGTAGCATAGTTTAATCTAATTCTGAACAACTACTTAGACGGCGGCACCGTAACCATCGAAGCGAAGACACCATAAGACGGACAAGAGAAGCGGGTAAGGCCGGTGCTGTCATGTGGCACCGGCTTTTCTTTGGGTCTTTTTTGCCTTTCAAAGATGGCTATATCCTGCCTCTTAATCAATGACCACTCCGAGCAAACGGGTGTATAATAGATGTGGAGCCAACCCCTATGATGACCCTAAACATCTCCCTATCACTAGACCTGGAAGAATGGGTCAAAGCCAAAGTGCAGAGCGGCCAGTACAACTCCGTCAGCGAAGTAGTTCATCATGGCCTGTACCTGATGCAAGACCAAGAAGCCCTGCGTCAGATCAAACTGGAGCGACTGCGAAGAGACGTTGCCGCCAGTATAGAGGCGGCGGAACGCGGCGAAGTGGCTCCGCTGGATGTAGAAGACATCATCGCACGGGGAAAGAAGCGGTTGGTAGAGGCGAGAACGCAAAACAGGTGATACACGGTGAGCAGGCGTCGGCCTGCTGAAAAGTCGGACCTACATCGCTGAATATTACATCGTGACCGTTAATCCGGCTTTGCTAACGTCAAGCCTTTTGGGCGCAGGAAGAGATAGGAGAGTTTGCATAACATGAACGCTATTTCACGCCAGTTGATCCTAGCTGCCCATTCTGGGGACGTGAGGAAAGCAGAACTTCTGCTGAAACAAGTGGTCAACCCCAACGAACAGGATGAGCAGCAGAGAACCGCTTTGCATTGGGCTGCTCTGCAAGGCCACATCACGGTCGTCAGGCTACTACTTCAAAATGGTGCTAATGCCTCTATAGTAGCTAAAGATGGAAGGACTGCGCTCATGCTTGCAGAGCAAAAAAGTCACGCTGGCATAGCACACATCCTACGCAACACTAAATCTTCTGGACAGGCTGAACAACTGGCCGCGTATGGTGCAGAAAACAGCAAATCCAAAGAAACAATGAATAAGCATATCATAGAAGCCGCTGCCTCCAACAGCACTTCCAGGATAGATTTGCTTGTGAAAGGTGGAGCTGATCCGAATGCGACTGATAAGAAAGGCTGTTCTGCGTTGATGTGTGCTGCCCAAAACGGTAACTTGGCCGCAGTACGAACATTACTGACGCACAAAGCAGATATAGAACTCAAAGATAAAGAAGGAAAAACTGCCTTATTTCATGCCATCCTGAAGACGCAGAACACAGTAGTTGAATTTCTTCTGAATGAAGGTGCTGACGCGAACTGCCTCATTAGTGGCGGCCTTTCACCTCTTTGTTTTGCTTCTGCGCTGGGCAATGCAGAAGCCATTGGCTGCTTGATTGAGGCTGGCGCTGATCCCAACACTCCGGTTTCCGGCGGACTTACTGCTTCGCATTTTGCGGCGATATATGGCGAGATGGAAGCCTTGGAAGCCCTACTCGATAACTGGGCCTACCTTGATGCGA
Organism: Capsulimonadaceae bacterium; assembly: GCA_965215505.1. GTDB lineage: Bacteria > Armatimonadota > Armatimonadia > Armatimonadales > Capsulimonadaceae > JANXMY01. Next base: position 4,914,335 of record OZ244065.1, read on the forward strand.
TCGATGACGCTTGCGGGACGGTTCTGATGGCTGCGGCAGAAGCAGGAAAGAAAGACGTGGTCAAATTCCTCACGGAAAAGATCGATAACATTGATGAACAAGACGTTGTCGGAAACACTGCACTAATCTATGCAGTACAAGGCGGGCACTTGGAAACAGTCATAGCACTGCTAGATGCTGATGCAGATTTGACTCTGGAAAACGACGACGATAAAACGGCTCTAGACATAGCTACTGAAAAGGACTACATACGGATCAAGCAACTGTTGGAGACGGCTTCGATTAGGCATACTGGACACAGTCCGTATATCGCGCTGGGAAAGACGAGACAGGAACAAACTGAGTCGAAACGAGATAATCAACCGACGAAAATAGATGGCTCGTTGAAGGAACTAACTGCATTAATCGGGCTAACTGAAGTCAAGGCGAGCGTTGAGCAACTAACCAACTTTTTGCGCGTTCAGCAGATGCGGAAAGCCAAGGGCTTGTCTGCCCCTCAGCAAAGTCTCCACATGGTCTTCACCGGCAATCCCGGTACGGGCAAGACCACTATTGCGCGGCTCATCGCCCAAATTTACAACAGCCTTGGCATCCTGAGCAAAGGGCAGTTCGTGGAAACCGACCGAGCCGGATTGGTCGGCGGCTACCTGGGACAAACGGCTATCAAGACACAAGAAGCCGTGGAAAGCGCCATCGGCGGCGTCCTGTTTATAGACGAAGCGTACAGCCTGACCGACAACACACACGGGCATGATCAGTACGGACAAGAAGCCGTTGCAACGCTCCTAAAGCTGATGGAGGACCACCGCGACGACCTTATCGTCATCGTCGCCGGGTACACCGAGCCGATGCAGAAGTTCATCCGCAGCAACCCCGGCCTCCAGTCCCGCTTCAACAAGTTCCTGCACTTCGACGACTACGCGCCCGCCGAGCTGACCGAGATCTTCCGGCACTTCGCCGTGTCGGGCGACTACACGCTGCACCCGGCGACGGAGCTGAAGCTGACCAACGTGTTCGCGGCTCACTACGCCCGGCGCGACGAGACGTTCGGCAACGCGCGGCTGGCGCGGAACCTGTTCGAGAAGGCCATCAACGCCCACGCGAACCGGATGGTTTCGGCGGGGGCGGTGGACGAGGCGAGTCTGGTCACGCTGTACCCGGAGGACATACCCAATGCCTAACGCCCAAGACGTGTATACTGCCAATGTCCGCCCGCTGCCGCCTGCCGAGCGGCTGCGTGTGGCGGCACTCATCCTGGACGAACTGACCCGTCCGGTGGCGGTGACGGTGGAGGAGAGTAGCGAGTGGAGCGAGGAAGACATCCGCGACCTGACGGCCTTCTCATTGCAGTACGCGGCCACCCTCTACCCCGAGGAGGAGGAATATGTTTGAACCGGGCGATATCGTCACGATTGACTTTCCCGGTGTCGCCGGTGTGAAACGCCGGCCGGCGGTTGTTCTTTCCTCGAAGACCTACCACCAGAACCGGCCGGACCTCATCGTCGGGCTGATTACCAGCCAGATAGCAGCGGCGATAGGGCCTACGGATTACCTCCTGCTGGATTGGTCGGCGGCTGGCCTCCGTGTGCCTTCCGCTTTTCGCTCTTTTCTTACGACATTGCCACCCGCTGCACGGCCAGTCAAGATCGGGGAGTTATCCCAAAGAGACTGGGCTTCAATCCGCTTGCGCGTCAAGATGGCACTGATAGATTTGAGCTGACGCTATACCTGGAGGACATCTCGAATACCTGACGCCCGGAAAGCCCGGCCTGAGAGGGCAGGTGGGACGGAAAGGCCAGGGGCAGAGGGAAGGAGGGCGAACACAAGGTTCGCCCCTAGGGGGCAGGAGAGGAGGGCGCGATGAATCGCGCCCCTACGGGATGGGACGTAGGGGCGCTGCTTGCCGCGCCCTCTTGATGTCGGCCTTTCTTCTGTTGTCCGCCCCAAGTTACGCCGCCAGCCGAAATAGGGGCTGGTCGGCGGCGGCCTGGATGCGGACGGCCTCATGTTCGGCTTCCGAGAGCGGGGTGAAGCCGTCGGCGATGTCCAGGGCCAGGCGGAACAGGCGGATGTCGCCGGGCGGGAGGGCCGCCGTGATCGGCAGGGACAGGGTGTAGCGCAGGGCCGCTGTCGCCTCCGCCCGGTCGGCCAGCGGCTCATACCAGGCCTTCGGGTACTCGCTCTTGTGCGGGTCGCCGTCGCGCCACGGGCCGCGCGCCATGCCCTTCAGGGCCAGCCGGGCCACCCCCTTCGCCTGGGCCGCTTCCATCACCTGCGGGCCGAAGCCGGCGTTCTCGTAGGTGACGTAGTTGAACGGGAACAGCAGGCTGTCGAAATCAAACTGGTCCATGGCGGCCAGCGCGGCGTGGACGGAATGGGCGCTGAAGCCCAGATGTTTTACTTTGCCCTGCTCGCGCGCCTTGAGGAACGTCTCCATCGCGCCGCCCATCCCGAAGGCTTGTTGCACGTCCTCATCGGACGTGATGGCATGGAGCTGGTACAGGTCGAAGTGGTCGGTCTGCATCAGGCGCAGCGAGTTTTCCAGTTCCTCCCGCGCCCCCTGAGCGTCGCGGCGGCCCGTCTTGCAGGCCAGGAACACGTCGTCCCGGTACGGCTTCAGGGCCGGGCCGAGCCGCTCCTCCGCGTTGCCGTAGGAGGGGGCCACGTCGAAGTAGTTGATGCCCCAGTCTATCGCCTCGCCGACGTACTGGTCGGCCTCAGGCGGGGAAACGTCCATGACGATGATGCCGCCGAAGCCGAGGACGCTCAGGTCCCGGCCGGTCTTGCCGTAGGGTCGCTTTTCCATGGTTACCTCTTGGTGAAATGATTCGCGGAAGGCTGATGATTCGCGGAAGATTGCTGCCGCGCATTATACCCGGTGGGCGGGGTTTCGTCATCGCCTCACAACAGCCCCCACCTACGGTATAATAAAGACATACTGTGACACGAACTCATCCCAGCGCGGGGCTTCAGGAGACGGCGGCATGACAACATTCAAGGCACTACTCGTCGGCGCGGGCGGCATGGGGCGGGCCTGGGGGAACAACCTCAAGAGCCACCCGGACGTCGAGGTCGCCGGGTGGGTGGACATCCGGCCCGGCGCGGCCCAAGAGGCGGCGGACAAACTGGAGCTTTCCGCCCTGCACGCCGGAGACGATCTGGGGAAGGCGCTGGCCGAAGTGAGGCCGGACTTCGTCGTAGACGTGACGATCCCAGAGGCGCACCGGGACGTGACGCTCCAGGCCCTGGCGGCGGGTGTGCCCATGCTTGGCGAGAAGCCGATGGCCGACAGCATGGAGCGCGCCCGTGAGATGGTGGCCGCCTCGGAAAAGAGCGGCAAGCTCTACATGGTCAGCCAGAGCCGACGCTATGACGCCCGCATCCAGGCCTACCGGGCGCTCATCCAGGAGCAGGCCGGGTCGCTGGGCATCTTGAACTCCGACTTCTACATCGGCGCGCACTTCGGCGGCTTCCGGGACGAGATGGCGAGCGTCCTGCTGCTGGACATGGCGATCCACACTCTGGACCAGGCCCGCTACCTGTCCGGGGCAGACCCCGTTTCGGTCTACTGCGAGGAGTTCAACCCCGGCTGGAGCTGGTACAAAGGGGACGCCAGCGCGAACGCCCTGTTCGAGATGACCGGCGGCCTGCGCTACACCTACCGCGGCTCGTGGTGCAGCGAGGGCAAGAACACATCTTGGGAAGGGGAATGGCGCGCGGTCGGCTCCAAGGGAACGGCGGTCTGGGATGGTGCCGGGGTACTTTCGGCAGACGTCGTGACCAAGCCGGGCGGGTTCTTCAGCGAGACGGAGCCGCGCTCGGTCGAGGTGTCGGGTGACGTCCCCGGCGGCATCGCCGGGTCGCTCCGGGACTTCTTGAATGCGCTCCAGACCGGCGCGACGCCGATGGGTGAGTGCCACGACAACATCAAGAGCCTCGCCATGGTGTTCGCCGCCATCGAGTCCTCGGCGTCCGGCCGGCGCGTCCCGGTGCGGGCGTGAGCGGCCTCTTCCTGTCACCCTACTGGCTCCTGCTGCTGACCCTGTTCCTGCCGCTGCCCTTCGGCACGGACCGGCGCGGACGGCGCGTGCCCTGGGTGACATACACCCTTATCGGCCTCAACGCCGCCGCGTTCGCCTTGACGGGACCGCAGGACTTCAATCGGTGGGGGCTGGTGCCGAGCGCGCCGCACTTCGCCGCCCTCCTGACCGGGCTGTTCCTGCACGTCAGCTTCGCACACCTGTTCTGGAACATGGTCTTCCTGTGGCTCTTCGGGCCGCACGTCGAGGAGGCCCTGGGGCGGGAGGCGTACCTGGCCCTCTACCTCGGCGGCGGCATCGCGGCCGGCCTGCTGCACATGGCGATCATCCTGCTGCGCGGCGAGATCGTCTCGGTCCCCCTGGTCGGAGCCTCCGGGGCGATCTCCGCTATCCTCGCCCCCTTCGCGATCCGCTTTCACCGGGCGAACATCCGCCTGGCTTGGCTCCCCGCCATGCTCTTCTTCCCCGCCTGGGGCCAGCTCGAAGTGCCCGCCGTGGCCGGCCTGGGGCTGTGGCTCTTGCAGAACATCGGGGGCGGGATCTCCTTCCTGCTCCACCCCGTGCCCGGCGGGACCGCCTACTGGGCGCACATCGGCGGGTTCGTGTTCGGCCTGGTCGCCGCCGAACTCACCGGCCTACTGCGCGACGGCCGGCAGGACTACCTGCTGCAAGACGCCCGCTCGGCGGCGGCGCGGGGCAAAGAGGCGCTGGACCTCGCGCTGCAAAAATACCGGTCGTTCCTGGACCGCGACCCGGATAACGCCCCGGTGCGGGCGGAACTGGCCCGCCTCTTGGCCGCCCATCCCGGCGCGGACGCCCGCGAGACGGAGGAGGCGCGGCGGGAGGCCGGGCGGGAGATGCTGGGTGCCGTCCGCGCCTTCCTCAAGGGGGGCAAGCCGGGCGAGGCCGCCCGCTGTGCCGGCGAGGCGCGCGCGCTGAGGCTCCGGCTCGCCCTCTCCCCGCGCGAGCGGCTGCGGCTGGCGGGAGCATCGGAGGCGGTGGGCGATCTAGCGACGGCGGTCGCGCTGCTGCGCGCGCTGGCCGAGGAGACGCCGGAAGCGCCCGAGGACGAAATGGCGCGGCTCAAGCTGGGCCAGATGCTTCTGGGGCCGGACCCGTCCGAAGCGAAGGGGTGGCTGTCGAGTCTTTTGGAAAAGTACCCGCAGAGTGAGTGGGCGCGGCGGGCGCGGGAGATGCTGGCGGAGGCAAACAGATGTTTGATCCTCGGCCCGTCTGGAAACAATCCTGCTGTTGACTAACCCAGACAGGAGAACATTTCCGATGGCCGTGGAAGATCTAAAGAAGAACGCGATGATGGCACATCTGCTGGACGCGCTGGACCATAAAAAGGACATCGGCCACTATGGCCGGCTCGTCTTCACGATGGTGGCCCGCCACTTCATGAGTGAAGACGAAGTGGTAGCGGAACTCGCCAAGGACAAGGACTTCAGCGAGGAGCAGGCCCGGTCGCTCTACCTCCAGGTCCAGTCCAAGGACTACAACCCGCCCAAGCGGGAGAAGATCTTGCAGTACCAGCAGGAGCAGGAATTCCCGATCATCCCCAACCCGGACGACCCGGACCAGGGCAACGTGTACCGGGACCTGAACTTCCCGGACCACGTCTACCAGCACATCTCCGAGTATTACGAACACAAGGCGGAAGCGGCCTAGCGCCCGGCACGGGGGGCGCATCCGCGCCCCCCTGCTCCCGCCTCCTGCTAGGCGTAGACGATCTCGCGCAGCTCCTGGTCGTGCTGCCCGAACCAGGCGACGGTCTTGGCGATGCCCGCGCCCAGGTCGTGGGCGGCCTCGAAGCCGAAGAGCTGACGCGCCCGCGTCACGTCCAGGCAGCGGCGCGGCTGGCCATTAGGCTTGGAGGCGTCCCAGACCACCTCGCCCTCGAACCCGACCGCCTCCGCCACGACCCGCGCCAGCTCGCTGATGACGAACTCGTGCCCCGTCCCCAGGTTCACCGGCTCGTCGCCGTCGTAATGCTCCGTCGCCAGCAGGATGCCCTCGGCGGCGTCCTCGACGTACAAGAACTCGCGCGTCGGCGTGCCGTCGCCCCACAGGACGATCTCCGGCCGGCCCGCCTTCTTCGCCTCCACGCACTTGCGGATCAGGGCCGGGATGACGTGCGAGGTGTGCAGGTCGAAGTTGTCGCGCGGGCCGTACAGGTTGACCGGCAGCAGGAAGATGCCGTTGAAGCCGTACTGCTGCCGGTACGACTGCGTCTGCACCAGCATCATCTTCTTCGCCAGCCCGTAGGCCGCGTTCGTCTCCTCCGGGTAGCCATCCCACAGGTCGTCCTCCCGGAACGGGATGGGAGTGAACTTGGGGTAAGCGCAGATGGTCCCCGTGGCGACGAACTTCTTGACTCCGACCTGGCGCGCGTACTCGATGAGCTGGATGCCCATGATGGCGTTGTCGTAGAAGAACCGGCCGGGGTTGTCCATGTTGGCCCCGATGCCGCCGACGACGGCGGCGAGGTGGATCACGACGTCGGGCCGCGCCTCGGCGTACAGCCGCTTGATGTCGTCCCGGTCGCGCAGGTCGTAGTCCGCCGAGCGCGGCACGAAGACCTCCCGGCACCCGCGCGCTGTGAGCTTCTCCACGACGAACGACCCCAGGAAGCCCGCCCCGCCCGTGACGACGACCCGCGTCTCTTCCCAGACGATCTTCTCACCGCCTGCCGCCCGTCCATTGGTCTGTTCGCTCATCGGCTCCCCACCATCGCGTTCTCCCGCACGGTGCCGCGGCCCAGGGCGGCGATCTCTTCGTCCACCATCAGCCGTACCAGCCCGTGGAAGGTCGTGCGCGGCTCCCAGCCGAGTTTCGCCTTCGCCTTGCTGGAGTCCCCGATCAGCAGGTCCACCTCGGCGGGGCGCTCGTAGCGCGCGTCATGCTCGACGTAGTCCTTCCAGTCCAGGTCCACATGGCGGAAGGCTTCCTCCAGGAACTCGCGCACCGAATGCGTCTCGCCGGTCGCGATCACATAGTCGTCCGCCTCCTCCTGCTGGAGCATCAGCCACATCGCCTCGACGTACTCCTTGGCGTAGCCCCAGTCGCGGCGGGCGTCCAGGTTGCCGAGGTAGAGCTTGTCCTGCAAGCCGGCCTTGATGTGGGCGACGGCCCGCGTGATCTTGCGCGTGACGAACGTCTCGCCGCGCCGGGGCGACTCGTGGTTGAACAGGATGCCGTTGCAGGCGAACAGGCCGTAGCTCTCGCGGTAGTTGACCGTGATCCAGTGGGCGTACAGCTTCGCCGCCCCGTAGGGGGAGCGCGGGTAGAACGGGGTCGTCTCCCGCTGCGGGACTTCCTGCACCAGCCCGTACATCTCCGAGCTGCCGGCCTGGTAGTAGCGCGTCTTCAGCCCGACCTCGCGGATCGCCTCTAGGATGCGGACCGTGCCAATCCCGGTGACGTCGCCCGTATACTCGGGGATGTCGAAGGAGACGCGGACGTGGCTCTGGGCCGCCAGGTGGTAGACCTCATCCGGCTGGATTCGGTAGAGGAGCTTGATCAGGTTGGTCGAGTCGGCGATGTCGCCGTAGTGCAGGAACAGGCGGACGCCGTTGATGTGCGGGTCTTCGTAGAGGCTGTTGATGCGGCTGGTGTTGAACGTGGAGGCACGCCGGATGATCCCGTGGACCTCATAGCCTTTGGCGAGGAGCAGTTCCGCGAGATAAGAGCCGTCCTGCCCGGTGATTCCGGTGATGAGCGCTTTCTTCAATAAAGTGACCTTTCGTGTTCTGGGAGGTCTGGGAGGCGGGTAGGCTTCCCCTTCCTGCCTACCCGCCCGGCCCCCCGTTGCCGGCTTTGATTGCATTCTGGCAGATATTGCGGTATCATTCAGGACGACACCGCGCCGGGCACTGCCGTCATTTCGGGTGTCGGCGACCGAGTCTGCACACGACACCATCCTGCAAATTCTATGCCAACCTTTTTTCTTCGTCCGGCCCCAGGGACATCATCAGCGGCTTCCTCCCGAAACTTCCGCACCGGAAACGCCGCCTTTTTCGCCCCTCTTCCGGCCAAACAGGCGTTTTGGCATGATTCTTGATAGTTCAATCCGTAGTTCAACTGTGGGCCGCCGATCTCCTGCACCGATTCCCTGTGGCTTCGGCGCGGCCCGCCTCGTCATCAACAGCAGCAACAGCACTCGTGTCCGAAGCGCGGGCTGCCGATAATCTAAGGGAAACAGGCCGCCAGGCCTCATCGCTCCCTCTCTCACGGAAGGTCAAAGAGCCATTCGCCATGCGTATCTGTATCGTCAACGAGTTCTTCTACCCGGACAGCACGGGCGGCACGGGGACAGTACTGTCCGAATTGGTTCACTCCCTCCGCGAGACCTACCGCGACGTCGAGATAGACGTCGTGACCAGCAAAAACCTTTACCGCGACGCGGGTGCCCGGCTTGCGGCCTATGAGGACTGGGACGGCGTCAGCATCCACCGTCTGGCGACGCCCCGCCCGAACGGGCTGCCGACGCCGCTGCGGCTCGGGGCCAACCTGCTCTTCTGCCTCCTCGCGCTGGGCAAGCTCGCCGGGCTGGGGCGGTACGACCTCCTCCTGGTCGGGACCGCCCCGCCCATGGTCGCCATGAGCGCCCAGGCGCTGGGCTGGCTGAAGGGCACCCCCTACGTCTACGTCGTCTACGACCTGGAGCCGGACCGGTCCGTGACCATGAAGATGATGACGTCCGGCCACCCGCTCGTGCGCCTGTTCCGCGCCAGCCAGAGGCGCTGGCTGCACTCCGCCGGCAAGGTCGTCGTCCTGGGCCGGTGCATGCGCGAGTATCTCGGCCGAGCCTACGACCTGCCCGAACACAAGGTCGAGGTCATCCCAATCGGCTCCGACCCGAGCGAGATCGTCCCCGCCTCCCGCGACACCCGGTTCCGCGCGCTGCACGGCATCCACGGGTTCGTCGTGCTGTATTCCGGCAACTTCGGCCGCTATCACGACTTCGACACCGTCCTGGACGCCGCCAAGGCGCTGACGGTCGAGGACGCAGCGCCCGTGAAGGACATCCAGTTCGTCCTGGTGGGCAGCGGCGCCCAGAAGGCGCACATCGCGCGGCGAATCGCCGCCGAAAAAATCGGCAACGTTCGCCTCTTCGATTTCGTATCCAAGGAGGATTACGCCGACCTCATGGCCTCGGCGGACGTCTCGCTGGTGACACTCGAGCCGGGCATGGAGGGGCTGTGCGTCCCCAGCAAGTTCTACAGCATCCTGGCTTCCGGCCGGCCCGTCATCGCCGCCGTCTCGCCCCGCTCCGAGGTCGCGCTCGTCATTGATGAGGCGCGGTGCGGCGTCCATCTGCTCCAGGGCGACTCGGCCCGGCTCGTGGACGTCCTGACGCACCTGGCTTCAAACCCAGCCGAGGTGGGGAGCATGGGCCGCAATGCGCGGCGCGTGCTGGAAGAAAAATATTCCACACAGGGCCTCGCGCGGCAGTACCATGACACCTTCCGGCAGGTGGCCGGGTCCCGAAAGAAGCGCCAGCAGCCGTTCCGTAGCCTTCTCACCCGCCGGGGGCGGCTGGAAGGGGCAGCCGCGCCGGATACGGACCCTTTCTAGACCCGCGCAAGGATGAGATCCCGAAACTCTGACACACCATTTCCTCGGGTTTCCGGCCAGTTGGCATGGTTTGTGCATTAGCAAGTAGGAAAGAGTAGACCGTCGCTCAGGCGATTGTTCCGACGACTGTTCAAGCGACCGCTGGGAATCAAAAATCTATGAACGAGCTTCAACCGAACAACCCCGAGATGGGCATCAAAGAATTCGTGGCCGTCCTGCGCCGGCGATTCTGGGTCATCCTGCCCATCCTGCTGCTCTGCGTGGCGGGCGCGTATGCCGTGACCATGGGAACCCCCTGGACCAAGGGCATCCCCAAGTCCTACCGCGCCGAGTCGGAGCTGCAACTGATCCAGCGCGCTTCGACCGCCAGCAACGACTCGGTGGACGGCATGAACACGCAGACCGTTGACCCGATCGAAACCGAGCTGGCTCTGATCCAGAACCGCGAGATGGCCCGGCGGACAGCGGCGGAGCTAAAGAACAAGGCAATCGGGGCGGGCCTGACGACCGACACTTCTTCCCTGTCCTCGCTGGCTGACGCCATCCAGAGGGCCGTGAAGGTCACCAACCCGACCGACTCCAACCTTCTGATCGTCACGGCGGATGCGAACGAACCGGGGCAGGCGAGTGACCTCGCCAACGCGGTCGCCAACGCATTCGTCGAGTATAAGAGGACCCTCGCGACGCGCGACATGACTCTCGCCCAGGCTAACCTGGAGCGCCGGGCCGCCCGCGCCCACACCGCCATGCTCGCGGCCCAGCAGAAAGAAACAAACTTCAAACTGGCACACCACCTGTCGGACGTGGATGCGGAAGACAAATCGGTGAACGAACAGCGGAACAGCTCGAACAGTCAGGTCGCCGTACTCACCGGGAGGCTCGCCTCCCTGTCCGCCACCGCCGCCCAGCTGGACACACAGCTCAAGGCGGCGAACGCCGCCGTCCAGTCGGAAGGCGGCGTCCCCGATGAGGCCCTCGCACAAAGGCTCCAGCAGGAACTGGGTCAGCTCAAAGCGCAGCGCCATGACGCCGGGCAGCAATACACCTACGACTTCCCCGGCACGCCCACCCTCCCCTCGCTCCGTAGCCTGGACGCCCAGATCGCGGAAACGCAGAGGCAGTTCGACGCGGCCAAGAAGGCCGCCACGAACAACGCCGTACCCACCCTGGCGGCGCGGAGCGCCCTCGCCACTGAAGACGCCGCCGCCCACACGCAGGAGGTCGCCGCCCAGCAGGAACTGAACTCAGCCGTCGCCGCCCAGAACGCCTATCAGCAGCGGGTCGAGGGCATGCCCAGCCTTCAGCAGCAGTACGGCCGGTTGAGCCTGAATGCTGACCTCGCGGCTGACCTTTACAAGCACCTCCAGGCCTCCCTGGAAGCGACCCGGCTCCAGCTTGGCCTAGTCTCCGGGAACGTGACCATCACCCAGTTCGCCGAGGCGCCTCAGCTCCCTTACAAGCCCGACCTCAAGACGAACCTGGTGCTGGGGCTTGCCCTCGGCGCACTGATCTCGCTCGGCCTGGTCATGCTCCTGGAGCAGACCGACCAGCGCGTCCGGACGCTCGACGAGGTGCGCGCCCTGGTCTCGGGGCCGATCATCGGCATGCTCCCCCGCACCTCGCGCGGCCAGATGACCGCGCTGGCCCAGGGCCGCCTGCTGCCGCAATTCGAAGAGGCTTTCAGCCTGGTGCGCGTCAACCTCTCCTACGTCATGCGCCACTCCATGATGCGCGAACAGGCCGAGCATCAGACCATCCTGGTGACCAGCGCGGTCCCCGGCGAGGGCAAGTCCGTCACCGCCGCCGAACTCGCGCGCTCCATGGCCGAGGCAGGCAAGTCCGTCATCCTCGTGGATGCCAACCTGCGCCGCCCGTCACAGAACGTCCTGTTCCAGACCGGCGAGTCGGGCGGCCTGACCGACGTCCTCTCGGGGCAGCTCCCCCTGGACGAGGCCATCGCCACGTCAAACGTCGAAAACCTTTCCATCCTCAACAGCGGCGTCAGCACCCAGAACCCGACCGTCTTGCTGTCGCAGCCGCGCCTGGCGTCCGTCATGGAAGCCCTGCGCTTCAAGGCGGACGTGGTCATCATAGACGCGCCCGACTGCACCTCCGTCGCCGACACGCTCCTGCTCACCGCCCACGCCGACTGTCTGCTGCAAGTGGTGAGAGCGGGCATGGTGGACATGGAGACGCTGCACAACGCCTCCATGGCCCTCCACGCCACCGGCAAGAAGGTGACCATCCTGGCGAACGGGCTGACCCGCCCGCAGCAGCGCGCCTTCCGGTCGCGCTTCGCCTACGCCGCCCTGTCCAGCCAGAGCGAGACGCCGGCCCTGCCGCAGACCTTCGACAAGACCATGGTGATGAACCGCTCCCGCGACCTCATCTTCTCCAAATCGGCGCACAAGTCGCTCGACAACCCAGAAGGAACGCCGGAGCAGAACGAAGCGTAATCAAGAAAGCGTACCAGGAGGCCGGGAGCCGCCCCCGCGCGGCTTCCCCGCCCAGAAGACAGACCCCGAAGTCGAGAGGACGTGACCGATGAAACCCCAAATGATCCCCCTGGCGCTGCTGGCGGCACTGGCCGCCGCACCTGCCAGTGCGCAGATGATGCCGATCGCGCCCGTGACGCCCGCCTCCCCGGCGAGGCCTGTGACGGTCTCCCCCGATTACAAGATCGCTGAGGGGGACGTACTCGGCGTCAACGTCGTCAACTTCCCCAACCTGTCCATGCCCCAGACGATGGTCACTCCTGGAGGCAACATCTCTGTCCCCCTGCTGGACCAAGTTCCGGTCGTTGGCATGACTCAGGACCAGGTGAAGCGCCTGCTGACGACCAAGTGGCGGAAGTACGTCCACAACCCGGCGGTCAATGTATTCCTGACGCAGAAGCACGCGCAGGTGATCAGGCTGAGCGGCTCCCTGAACCATACTGGGAGTATAGACTACACGCCTGACCTCCATGTGCTGCAAGCCCTCGCTCAGATGGGCGGCGCTTTGCCATCCGCCGATGCCACGAAGGCCGTTCTGCAACACACCGACGGGACTCAACAGGTTCTTGACCTGAGCAACCCAGAAAGCAAGGCCGGCACGGATGTGGATGTCCTGCTCCAACCGGGTGACACCCTGATCATCCCTGACCAGAAGGGCAAGGTAGGCATCGTCGGTGAAGTCAAGAATCCAGGCAACCTCTTCTACAAAGAAAACCTGACCGTGCTGGACGCCATCAACCTCAGCGGTGGCATCAACCCGGACACCGCCGACTTGTACAATTCCACGCTGACGCACAACGGCGTGACAAAAAAGATAGACCTGTACGCGCTTCTGCACAACGGCGATCTCACTGCCAATGCCCCGCTCGTGGCCGGGGACATCCTAACCATCCCCGAACTGCACAACCGCACCTACGTCTTCGGCGATGTGGGGCGGCCCGGTTACTACTACTACAAGCTGGGGGATCGTATCCTTGACGCCTTGAACAGCGCTCAGGTCGCTCCCGACGCGGACACCGGCAAGATCAACCTGATACACACGAACGCCGACAAGACGTTGTCGAAAATGGTTCGCGTGAACGCGGACGAATTCTTGCAGCACGGCAACATCATCGGGAACCCCGAAGTGCAGCCGGGCGACTCGCTGTACATCCCGAAGAAGCACGAGCAGTTCAACGCTAATACCGTCTTGCAGACGCTCACAGGAGTCGGTGCGCTCGCGAACACCACCTATTTGCTGCGAACCGTTCACTAAATCCCTATGATCACACAGGCAGGAACAACGCAGGGCACGCCGCCCGTCGGGGGCGGGATGACGGCATCCTCACCGGCCTGGGACCGGTGGCTGCCCCTCGTCTTCGCCGTGGGCGTGCTGGCGCTATACGCGCCGACGCTGGCGAAGGCGGCGCAGGAATGGACGATCAACGACAACTACGCGCACGGGTTCTTCATCTTCCCGCTGTGCGCCTTCCTTCTCTGGTTGCGGCGCGATGACCTGCGCCAGGTGGAGCGCCGCCCGAACGCCTGGGGCTTCCTGCCGCTTGTCGTGGGGGTGGTCTGGCAGTCCCTGAGCTACACCCTCCAGCTCCGGTACATCGGCATCTGGACGCTGCCACTGACTCTGGTCGGCGGCGTCCTGCTGCTGTACGGGCCGGCGATGCTGCCCCTGGTCCGGTTCGCCATCCTCTTTTCTTTTCTGGCGTACCCGCTGCCGCACTCCCTCCTTAACGGCCTGACGGTCAAGATACAGTCCGCCAGCACGGACGGAGCGACCACCCTGATGACCACGCTGGGATACCCGCTGATCAAGCAGGGGAATGTCATCCAGGTCCCAGGTGCCTCGCTGGAGGTCGCCGAGGCGTGCAGCGGCTTTCACAAGCTGCTCAGTTTGACGGCGTTCACGTTGCTCTACAGCTACCTGTTCACGACCAGCCAGTGGAGACGGGCGATCCTGATCGCCGCCGTCCTGCCGCTGGCGCTGCTGGTAAACGTCCTGCGGATTTCCGGCCTGATCGCCTTCGCGGCGGCCGGCGGGCTGCCCGCGCTCCACGCGGCGCATGACGGCGCGGAATACTGCGCCATCGCCCTGGCGTTCGGGCTGCTGATATTGTTAGGAAGGATTCTCGGATGCCGAACAATGCGCTTCTCCCTCTGATGGGCTGCGCCCTGATTCTGTCGGCCGTCGCCGCCGACTACGGCCTGGGACAGCTTGACGTGCCGAAGCCCCACCGCCTGCCCATCGAGGGCTTCCCCGCAGTGGTCGGTGACTGGAAGGCGGGGCCGGTCCAGGAAGTAGACGCGGACATCCAGAAGCGGCTGCCGACGGCGAAGATCGTGGAGCGCGTTTACACCAACCCGTCCGGGCAGACGATGGACCTGATGCTGCTGACGGCCACCGAGGACGAGGACATGCACAGCCCCAAGGCCTGCTTCCCCTCGCAGGGCTGGACCCTCAGCAATGTGAAGGAAACCCAGGTGGACGGTCAGCCGATGACCCAGATGACCGCCGACATGGACGGGCGGGGGAAACTGGCCGTCCTGTACTGGCTGACCGGGTACTATGCGCCCGCCCCGCCCCGGAACGCCCTGCTGCAAAAAGCGTCCGTCTGGCGGACCCACCTGATGGGAGCGCACAACAGCATGTCCCTGTTCGTGCGGATCACCGCCCCCGATACGCCGCTAAACGATCGGGCGATGACCGATTTCACGTCCGCGCTTCACGACCCGCTGAAAGCGCTGGTGCAGTCGGGCGCGAGTCCCTCATAGGCACCCCGCCCGCATGCCGCCCCGTCCCGCTTTGACTGAACGCGCCGTCTCACGATCAATCTTCACAATCCATTGTCTTAAAGGTAGTACCACCATGTCAATCCCGCCCACGCCGGTCCCGCCCGTCCTGCGCCCGAAGAACGAGAAAAACGTCATCGCCAGCCGGGAAACGTCCCCGCCGCTCATGGCCTTGCAGTCGCGCTGGCCGACCCTGCTGCCCTGGGGCGCCGCCGCCCTCGGCCTGCTGATCGGCTTCCTCGGCGGCTACCTGATCATGCGCCACCGCCACGAGGGCCAGAAAGTCGTCGCCGCCGTCAACGGCGTCCAGATCACACAGGACCAACTGTTCATACGGCTGCAGGAGGCCGCAGGGCAGCAGGCCGTCCACAAAATGGTGGAGGAAGAGCTTCAACTGCAATTCGCGGCCAAGGAGGGCGTCGCCCCCACGGACGCCCAGGTGGATGCGCGGTACAAGGCCATCCAGAAGGACCCGCGCTTCCTGCCCGCCCTGCGCGCCAGCGGTATGTCCCTGGAAGACTACAAGCACAGCCTGCGCGTCCGGCTGGCCCAGGCCAACGTGGTGACCCAGAAGGTCACGGTCACGGACGCCGAGGTGCAGGACTTCTACAAAACGCAGAGCGACCCGAACAACCCGCAGGCGCAGTTCTACAAGCCCGCCACCATGACCTTCCGTGTGATCGCCACGGCGAGTCAGGCGACGGCGCAGCGCGCCCTTTCGGACCTCAACGTCAGCAACACCCCGTTTGAGCTGGTCGCCTCCACATACAGCATTGACCCGAGCAAGAGTGTTGGCGGCCTGATCGCACCTTTGCAGCGCGGGCGGTCGCCCCTCTCCCAGAACCCGGCCCTGGAGGCCAGCCTCTTCAACCTGAAGGTCGGGCAGGTGTTCGGGCCGGTGAGCTTCAACAAGGGGTGGTGGATCTTCCGGTGCGAAGACAAATCTTTGGGGCAGGCGCTCCCCTTCGACAGCATCAAGGAGGAGGCGGTCCTCGGCGCGGAGATCGTGAAGGGGACGAAGATCAACGGGCCTGCCGTTGAAGCGAGATTCCAGGACTTCGAGCGCACCTCCACCCTCCAGCCGTTCTGGACACAGTACGAACACGCGGTGACTGGGCGTTAGCCGGTGCCTTGACTGGGCGGATACGGAAGGGGATGCGCTTTGACGGCGGCCTTTTCCGTGTCCGCCTTCTTTTTGTCTTTTTCGGCGAATGGTTGTCCGGCTGACAGCAATATCTTCCCGCCGGTGTTATAATGACCCAAGACGGCCTCGGATTTGCGCCCTGTACGGATGTTCATCCGGAATAGTTGCAGGGACAAATGGTTGTGGCTAATGTTTTGGCAGTTCCTGTCGGCAAATAACTTAGCTTTTTTGCTGATAATGCCGCAAAAACGCAGAGTTGGCACGGAATTTGCAGTAAGAAGACTGGTACAAGTCTCAGCTAAGTTTTACAGGGAAGGCAGCTCAAGGACGAGGGGATCGAGTGGAGACATTTCAGTACCGACTTGCGGACTGTAGTGTACGGCCTGTACCCAGCCTCAGCGCGGTAAGCCCGCCACCCGAAAGGAGACTGTGCCACCAAGTCAATCACTCATTCGCGGCGGCGGTGACGACTCGCGGGACCAGACCGCACTCTAACAGCAATCCTGATCGCATCAAGAAGACACAGAGAAAACAAACATGAACAAGATCACTTCCACTCTCACCGGCCTCGCCCTCGTGGCGGCCGCGAGCGTTGCCCCCGCCTTCGCGCAGGCCGGCAACCTCTTCACCCCCGTGGGCGGCAGCCCGTTCACCGTCGTCGGCGTCGGGACGGCCAACTTCACCGCCACCGGCACGGCGATGTTCAACGCGGCTGGCAGCACCTCGGTCACCTCAGTGCCGTTCACCATCACCGGTTCGGACACGAACGGTGCGCTTTACACGATTAAGACGTACACGCTGAACGGCGTATTGGATACGACCGCGCCCGGTGCGTTCTTCATCGTGGCGACCCTGCCCTCGGGCGCCACCTCGGTCGCCAGCGTCGGCTCGTTGCCGAGCGGCAACACCTTCAACCTGGTCAACGCCCCGGTCCCCGAGGCCAGCACGGTCGTCTCCTTCGGCGCCCTACTCGCCCTCGGCGGCATGGCCGTCGTCCTGCGCCGCAAGGGCGTCAAGAACGCCGCCTAGGGGCCGCCGCCCGCGCGCCTCGGTGCCGGGCTCGGCTACCCATTCCAGCCGCCCCCCTTTCGGGGGCGGCTTTTTATTCAAGCAGGAACCGGTTCAGGGCGGCGATTTTCGCGGCGATTTTCAAGGTTAGCCGTTGCCCCTTTGGGTACAACAGTAAGGAAAACCTGGCCACCCGGAAACACTCCTTGAGACTCCCTTGTTAGCGTCTATTTACCAAAAACACGCAGGTTGGCATGAAATTTGCAGTGTGATCAATGGTAGTCGTCTCGGCTGAACCGTCTCACGGGACGGTAAGGCCGAACGGAGACGCTCCAGTGTCTGACAAAGACATCGCGGCAACACCACGCGACTTTCCGTGTGGGGCCTGTGCCCGGACTCAGTACGGCGTATTCGCCATCCGAAAGGAGACTGTGCCACCACCAAAAACACAACACTCGGCCGCAGCAATGACTCCAAGGTACGGCCGCAATTGGGCGTCCTTCTCAGTCGCGGTTCTTGCAGCATCTACTGCACAAGAGCATCTCGATCGCATCGAAAAGACACAGAGAAAACAAGCATGAACAAGATCACTTCCACTCTCACCGGCCTCGCCCTCGTGGCGGCCGCGAGCGTTGCCCCCGCCTTCGCCCAGGGTAACCTCTTCACCCCGGTCGGCGGCGCGCCGTTCAGCATCACGACCTCCGGCTCGTCCTTCGTGGCCAGCGGCATCGCGAACTACAACCCGCTCGGCACCACCACGTCGTCCACGGCGACGTTCATCCTGTCGGGCACGGGCACCGGCCCGCTCTTCACGGTCACCTCGTTCGGGTTCACCCCTGCGGGTGGTTCGTTCGTCCCGGAGCCGTCCGGCAGCCTCTTCACCGTGGTTGGCCTGCCCACCGGAGCCACGTCTGTCTCCAGCGTCGGCTCGCTGCCTGACGGCACGACCTTCAACTTCGTCACCGCCCCGCCGGCGGTCCCCGAGGCCAGCACGGTCGTCTCCTTCGGTGCCCTGCTCGCCCTGGGCGGCATGGCCATCGTCCTGCGCCGCAAGGGCGTCAAGAACGCCGCCTAGGGACCGCCCGCGCGCTCCGGCGCCCGGATGGCATCCCTACACGGGTTCCCGCCCCCGCCGCCCCCCTTACGGGGGGCGGCTTTTTTATTTGAGAGCGTGGCGGTTTCCGGGCGTTTGGCATGATTCTTGCAAGAATGGAGAGTGGTGCTGCCGCAGGCTCCGCCGTGTTTTGCCGAGTATGGAGCTGGAAGTGGAGCTGGAATGCGTAGACCGTGCCGCCCCTTTTCGGGTAAACTGTCGGAAGTTACTTCGCTCCCTATCCAGCCACCGCTCCGCCGTGTCTTCGTCTTGCCATGCCAATCAAAACGCCGCGTGTCCGTTCGCCTTACCGGGTCGCCTACCTCGTCTCGCACCCGATCCAGTATCAGGCACCGCTGCTGAGATACATCGTCGCGAACACCGAGATCGAGCTGACCGCATTCTTCCTGAGCGACTTCTCCGTCAGGAGCTACAAAGACGAGGGTTTCGGGACCGAGGTGCAGTGGGACGTGCCGCTGCTGGAAGGCTACCCCTCCCAAGTCCTGCCCGCCCTGGGGGACAACCAGCGCCTGACGCCCCTGCGCCCGTTCGTCTACGGCCTGTCCCGGTATCTCAAAGCGGGCCGCTTCGACGCCCTCTGGCTCCACGGCTACGCCCACCAGGCGAACTTGAGGGCGCTGCTGGTCGCGAAGTCGCTGGGGATGAAGGTGTTCCTGCGGACCGACTCGCAGCTCGCCAGCAGCACGACCCACCCGCTCAAGGGTTGGCTCAAGGCGCGTCTGCTCCGGCGGCTGTTCCGGCGCGTGGACGGCTTCCTGGTCGCCGGGGAACTGAACCGGGAGTATTTCCGTCACTACGGTGTGCCGGACTCCAAAATATTTTTGTTGCCGTTCGCGGTGGATAATGACTTCTTCCAGCGCAAGGCCGCCCTCGCCCGGTCCGGGCGGGAGGAACTGAGGGCTTCCCTCGGACTGACGCCGGGTCGCCCCGTCATCCTTTTTGCCTCCAAGTTCCTGCGGCGCAAGCGGGCGGGGGAACTCTTGGAAGCCTACAGTCGGCTCTCACCGGACGGCACATCGGAGCCGCACCCTTACCTGCTGTTCGTCGGCGACGGCGAGCAGAAGGCGGAGGTGGAGGCGCAGGCGCAGCATCTGGGCTGGTCCGGCGTGCGGTTCCTCGGTTTCAAGAACCAGACGGAGCTGCCCCCCCTCCTCGACCTCTGCGACGTGTTCGTACTCCCCGCCGACAGCGAGCCGTGGGGCCTGATCGTGAACGAGGTCATGAACGCCGCAAAGCCCGTCATCGTCACCGACGAGGTCGGGGCGGCCCCCGATCTGGTCCATGAAGGCGAGAACGGCTATGTCGTGCCGGTCGGCGACATCGCGGCACTGGCGAGTCGGCTCCGGGATGTCACCGCAGACCTCGGCAGAGCGCGTCGGATGGGGGAGCGCAGCCTGGAGATCATCCAGGGCTGGGGCTTCAAAGAGAACGTCGTCGGCCTGAGGCAAGCTTTGGAAGCGACGGTCGGAACGGTCTGACCCTCGTGTGGGAGCCGCAGATGACCATAATCACCTTGAAAGAGATGCAGATGACCGATGTGTTCCGGGAACCGCCTGTCAAACGGGACGGCGGTGTCTCAGCCGAACGAAAGTGTGACGTATTTCTCGACCGGGTCACGATGCTGGGGAGGCTCCATGTCACAAGCCGTCCGTGAGCGCCTGATGAGGGGCTTCGCTGCGATGGGGTTTTCGTCCGCGATCTATCTGCTCATCCAGGTCGGCACCATCCCACTCTTCATCCACTTCTGGGGCAAGACGCTCTATGGCGAGTGGCTGGTTCTTAGCACAGTCCCCTCGTACTTCGCGCTCTCCGACTTGGGCTTCGCGAACGCGGCCGGCACGGAAATGACTATGAGAGTCGCTCGTGGGGACCGCGAAGGCGCGCTCAAGGTGTTCCAATCCGCCTGGCTGTTGGTCACAGGCGTTTCCCTGCTCGTGACGCTGGCGACGTTGAGCGTCATCCACTGGCTCCCCTTGGAGCGGTGGCTGAACCTCCCGACGCTCGCTCACGCCGAGGTCGTGATCATCATTTCCATCCTGGTCTTCCAAGTCTTCTTCGACCTGCAGACCGGCCTGATCAGCGCCGCCTACCGGTGCGACGGCCATTTCCCGGCCGGGACCATGATCTACAACATCCAGCGCCTGGCCGAGTTTATCGTCGCCGCCGTCGTACTCTGCTGCGGCATCCACCTCGTCGGGCTCGCCCTGGCGGTCATGGTGACGCGCTTGGTCGGGAACTCCCTGTCCATGCTTTACATGCGGTCCATCAGTCCCTGGCTGACCTTCGGTTGGCAGCAAGCAGACCTGGCGACCTTGAAACAGATCACCTCGCCGGCCCTGACATTTATGGGCTTTCCAATCGGCTTTGCCTTGAGTCTCCAGGGGACGGTCATGGTCGTAGGAATCGTTCTCGGCCCTGGGGCGGTCACCCTCTTCACCGCCTCACGGACGCTGACCAGGTTCGTCTGGCAGATATTGAACGCGATCACGAACACGATATGGGTCGAACTGTCTACCGCCTTTGGTTCAAACGATATTGCCCTGGCACGCAGCCTGCACCGGCGGGCTTGCCAAGCCGCCCTATGGATCGCGGTGGCCTCCAGCATCGCCCTGTTTTTCATCGGGCCGACCATCTTCCGGCTGTGGACGCAGGGTAAAGTGCCTTTTGACTCGACACTGTTCAGCTTGCTGCTTATCGTGGTCGTCGTGAGCAGTTTCTGGTCTGTAAGCTATGCGGTACAGCTCTCCGTCAACCGCCACCAGAAGCTGGCGGCGATCTTCGTCGGTGCCACCACCCTCTCACTCGGTCTCGCCCTCGTGCTGACGCGCCTGATGGGTCTGCACGGGACCGCGCTCTCCCTGCTCGTGATCGACCTCTTCATGAGTGCCTATGTTGTGCGGCAGTCCCTCGTGCTGGTGCAGGACACGCTGCCGGCTTTCATCAAGTTCATCCTGACGCCGCCGTTTCTCAAGCCGCCGCCACGCCCCATGGCGGAAGCTGCGTGAGCAACGCCGCTGTCGGACCCCGGCGTGAGAGGGGCGTGGGTATGCCGCGAGGCGACGTTCAGAGTAGAATGCCGGGAGCCACCGGAAACTTGAGACACAAGACAAGACGCAAGATAAAATGAGAATCGTGTTATCAGGGACCAGCAAGTTCCACACCTTTGACCTTGCCCGGCAGCTCGAGCGGCGCGGCGTCCTTGAGCGCATCTTCTCCGGCTATCCGCGCTGGAAACTCCGCGCCGAACGTCTGCCGCAAAGCAAGATTTGGGCGCTGCCTTGGATCTATCTAACCTATAACATCATCTTCCAGCTCACGGCGAACCGCCGTCTGCGCTGGGGAGTTTCCTGGTTAGGCAACCAGGCGCTCGATGCCTTCACGGCGGCGTTCCTGCCCCCATGCGACGTGTTCATGGCGATTGCCGCCAATGGGCTGCACACCGGACGCAAGGCGCAGAGGCGCGGCGGCACCTACATCTGCGATCGGCCCTGCTCACACATCCGCTACCAGGACCGGATCTTGCGCGAAGAGTACGAGCGACAGGGCCTGCACTTTGAGGGGATAGATCCGCGCGTCATCGCCAAGGAGGAAGCCGAATACGCTCAGGCGGACCTAGTCGTTGTCGGGTCCAGTTTCGCCGAGAGGTCGTTCCGAGAAATGGGATTCCCGCCGGAGAAGGTGCGCCGCGTTTCCTACGGCGTGGATCTCTCCCAATTTTACCCCGTCGCCGAGCCTGACCCTGATGAGTTCAGTGTTCTCTTCGTCGGTGCGGTCGTGATCCGGAAGGGGTTCAGCTATCTGCTCGAAGCCTTCGCCGATCTGGACCACCCGCGCAAGCGGCTGACGTTCGTCGGCAATGTTTCCCCGGAGGCGAAGGCGGTGATCGCCCGTGCCGCCGAAACCCTGCCGGTCACCTGCCTGGGGCACGTCCCACAGCCGCGGCTCAAGGAGATCATGAGCCGCAGCCATGTCATGGTACTCCCGAGCGTCGAGGAGGGCCTCGCGCTCGTTCAGGCGCAGGCGATGGCCTGCGGCTGCCCGGTCATCGCCAGCACCAACACCGGCTCCGAAGACCTGTTCGATGATGGAGTGCAGGGCTTCATCGTCCCGATCCGGGACCCGGCGGCCATCACGCAGCGGATGCAGCGGCTCGCCGACGACCCCGGCCTGCGCGGGCGGATGTCGGCGGCCTGCATCGAGCGCGTCAAGGCGCTCGGCGGCTGGGACCGCTACGGCGACACCATGGTCGCGATCATGGAAGAACTGGTAGAGGCAAAACGGAGTGCCGTGACTGCTGCCTCGCCGCTCGGCACCGGCTACGCCGCCTCCGCCCGGCACTGACCCTGCCCGGCACTGACTCCGCATCGAACGCCAACTTAACAGGTACACGCATTGAGCATCGTGACAAACAACGACCCGCACACAAAAGACGTCGCGGAGGACGACGGGGCCAGCCAGCCGAAGCTTGCCTCGGCCCCGTTGCCCGCCCCGAGGGTTCATCTGGCTTATCTGGACGGCCTGCGGGCACTGGCCGCGCTGTATGTCGTCCTGCACCACGCCTCCCGCTATGCCTTTGACAATCTGGCTCCAGATCGGATGACGCCGATACAGAAACAGCTCGCCTTCGTGTTTCTCGGAGGGAGTCTGGCGGTCGTGTTGTTCATCGTGCTGTCCGGTTTCTGCCTCATGCTGCCCGTAGTCCGCGGCGATGGGACGCTGCGGGGTGGGGCGCTTCATTTTCTGGGGAAGCGGGTGCGACGGATACTGCCGCCCTACTACTTTGCCATCGGGCTTTCCCTGTTGCTGATCTGCCTCTTGATCGGGACAAGAACAGGAACGGTCTGGGACGAGTGTACAGACATCACCGTGTCCACGCTCGTGACTCACCTGCTTCTGATACAGAATTTGTCCGTGTCTACGGCCAGCGGCATCAATTATCCTCTGTGGACTGTCGCCATCGAGTGGCAGATATATTTTCTGTTCCCACTCCTGGTTTGGGGCTGGGGACGCCTCGGCCCCATTCTGACGGTGGCCATGACGCTGGGACTGTCGGTGATCGCCAATGAGGACCTGAAGAACACGCCGTTCCTGGGCGCTAACCCGGTGTTCCTGGGGGCCTTCGCTCTTGGAATGCTGGGGGCAGGGATCGCCTACGGCGACCATGCGCTGCTGACCGCCTGGCGGCAGCGTGTCCCCTGGCTTTGGCTCACACTTGCGCTCGCGCTTGCTTTCTACCTGCCGATGATGATCCTCCGTAAAGTTCCCCTGGGTGCAACCCCGGCTGAGGTGGTGTTCGCGATGCTGTCTGTTTCTCTAATCATCCTGGCCTCACGGCCGGGCGCGAACCCCCTAAACCGGGTACTCTCCTGGAAGCCGCTGGTGACCGTCGGCGTGTTCTCTTATAGTCTCTACCTGATCCATGCACCGGTCCTACAGTTGATCTGGCAGTATGGTCTGCTCGCCCGGCATTTGGAGCCGGTGCCTTTGTTTTTGGTACTGGCCTTCATCGGCGTACCTCTGATCGTGGCTGCCTCCTATGTTTTCAGCCTGGGGTGTGAGCGTCCCTTCCTCAGCCCGCACGCCAAAAAAGTGGCGAAGCAGGTGGAGGCTTGACCACGTCCTGTCGCGCCGGCGATCATGCACCTCCCGCCGGTGTTCTGCGGCACCATGACGCGAGAAGAACGTCACTCGCTCTTTCGGGCGTACAGGACTCCGGGCGCACCTCCTCCGAGCCGGAGCCGTGCGGGTGATCGTGGTGGCCTTGATTGTGGCGGCCTTGCCTGAATGCCGCCGAGGCGTGGGAACTAGTGAGATGGAATGTTTTCCGAGGAACTCCGTGCGAGAGCGCGCTGCTGAGGCACTATCATGATAAACCGCGCTGCGTTGAACCCGGCTTTTGCTTCCCCCGTCCCGCGTGTCAGCCGGGCGCTGTGTCTGCTGGGGGCGGCACTGCTCTTCATGGTACTCCAGATAGCAAGCGGCACCGGCGGCGTCTACGCCCTGCTGGTGTTCACGCTCCTGATCATTTCATACTATGCCGCGACTTGGGCTGGCGGCCTGGAGACGCTGTTCGGGCTTGCCATCGTGTATCTCTTGCTTCAGCACGTCTTGATCTCCCAGGTCGCCAAAGTCTTTTTCTGGGAGTCCGCAGACGCGCCGCTCAGGCGCCCACTGGAAACGATAGGCGTCTACAATGTCGGCATGGCGAGCTTCGCCCTCGGTATTCTGGTAGCGAACAAATTTCGCCGCCGGAAGGCGCCGCTGTTCATCGCGGAGACGAAGCCCAGTCGCCTGCTCTGGATGAGCATCCTCTGCACCCTCTTCGCCACCGCCGTGCAACTGGCGACCCACACCGTCGGCATTGATGCCCGGACAGGAGGATCACTCCAGGGCGGGGTACTCGGGCCTCTCAAGCAGCTCGGCTTTTTGGGTCCGCTCGCGGTCGCCAGCGGAACGGCTTACATGATCAAATCATCCGGCAGGCGCCGCAGCCTCGGCCTGGTGAACCTGATTCCCATGCTCTCCCAGATCGCTTTCGCGATCCTTACCGCTCTGCGCGAGGCTACCGTCATCCCGATCATCGTCTACGGCCTGACCTGCATCGCATTCCGCTATCGTTTCCGGCTAAAACATTACGCAGTGCTGCTCGTAGGTGCCTACGTCGCGAACTTCATCATCTTCCCGTATGCGCTGGTCGGGCGCAACGTCGTCCGCACCGGCTCTTTCGAGGAGAACGTGAGTCGGTCCACCAGCATGCTACTGGAGATCGCCCAGAACCCGTATAAATACCGTGACCTTGTTGATCACCAGAATGCAAAAAGGTCAAAGGAGCAGAGGCAGTTCGACTACTTCAACAACCCGTCACCGACTCTGACGCGCTACTCGCTCATCGTGGTTTCGGACGGCCTTGTGGATGCGGCCATTAACCAGGGGTTTACGGGATGGGAGACAATCACGCCGGGCTTCGAGGCGTCGCTGCCGCGCTTCCTCAATCCCGACAAGCCGTTCGTGCAGATCGGCAATTTCCTGACTCATCGCGTACCGGGATTGAGTGTCGGCAGAAAAGACCACACAACCGGGATTTCGATCGGCCTTTTTTCCGATGCCTTCACCTGCTTCGGGTGGCTGGGAATCGCTGTCATTCCTTTCCTGATCATGTTCTGGCTCATGATGATATACCGTGCCTTGATTGATGACCGCCTCTGGGGCAACGTCCTGGTCTTGTCTCTCCTGCCGGGCTTCTCGTTCTTGGTTCTGTCCGAAAGCTCTACCGCAGACCTGATCGTCGTAAGTACGGCGGGCACTCTCGGCATCGCCACGGGCCTCGTGTGCCTTTATATGCTTGTACACATCCTGGATGAGACGACAGCCCGTGTGGGCCGGGCGGTGACGGCAAACATGCACATGCGTCGGCATGCATTGCAGAGAATCATGGTAGCTACTCACCATACAGGCAAACTCATAGGCGTCGAGCGGGCCGGTTCGGTTGAAGATGTCTGATCACCGGTCCCGCCAGTGGGTTTCGCTTTGCTGCTGTCTTACCTCTATTAAGTAGTTGTGCAGAAATAGGCTATAATTAGGTCACGATGAGCCGACTGATTATTCTTAACCTGACTGACGAGGAGCGCACCGCCCTAGAGAAAGGCTCCCGCCACGGCACCAGCCATGCCTTCCGCACCCGCTGCCGCATGATCCTGCTCAAAGCCGACCGCCTGCCCTCGGCCCAGGTCGCCGAGCAGATCGGTTGCTGCATGATCGCCGTCAACGGCTGGGTCAAACGCTATCAAGCCGACGGCCTCGGCGGCCTGAAGACCAAACACGGGCGTGGCCGAAGAGCCATCCTCGATGACGGGGCCGATCTGGCGCAGGTGCAGGCCGCCGTGCAGAGCCACCGCCAGAAGATCAGCCTCGCCAGGGCCGAACTCGAAGCGAGCCTGGGCAAAGAGTTCAGCACGACCACGCTCAAGCGTTTTCTCAGCTCAAGCGTTTTCTCAAAAACATCGCTGCCGCTACAAGCGACTGAGGAAGCGGCCCAAAGGCCAGCCCAACCCTGATGTGTACGCGCTGCGGGCCGCGTGCCTGGCCGAACTCGAACGACTCTCCGAGCAAGGTCGCCTTGATCTTTTCTCTGGTGACGAGAGTGGCGTCTCGCTGGAGCCGTGCGTCCCGTATGCCTGGCAGTTCCCCGGCGAGCGGGTGTCCATGCCTGCGGCCAAAGGCGGCGGCCTCAACTGCTTCGCCCTGCTCGCGCGCGACAACCGCTGCCTGGCGCAGACCACAACGGGAGCGATCACGGGTGCCTTCGTGGCCGAGCAGCTTGACCGCCTCTCGCTGAGCCTGCCCAAGCCGACGATGGTCGTGCTGGACAATGCGCCGATCCACCACGGGCGGGCGATCCGTCAGCGGCGGGACGCCTGGCAGGAGCGGGGCCTGTTCGTGTTCTATCTGCCGACGTATTCGCCGCACCTCAACATCGCCGAGGTATTGTGGCGCAAGCTCAAGCACGAGTGGCTGCGGGCCGAGGACTATGCGGACGCCCCGACGCTGCATTATCAGGTCTGGCTGGCCCTGAAGGCGGTCGGCACGTCGCTGAGGATCAACTTCTCGCCCTTCCGGCAGAGCGGGGGTCTAAGTCAAACCTAATTCTGGACGGGTACTTACCTCCTGGTAGAGAAGCCCTCGCATCAGCTGGCGCGACGCATGAAGGCGGTCGGCGGGCACAAGGTTTCCCCCCGAAGCTGGAGAGCGGACTGAAAAGGGTGGCAGGGGAACAAGCGCTGGCAGACCGAGAAACGACGAGGCGAGTTTCTGTTGGAGCCGCCGACTTTGATTCTCGTGGGGAAGCAGGGCGAGGGTAGTTATCGATGACAGAGGACCACATGTATCGGTGAGGAGAGTACGATGAAATTCGCAAACAAAATCCATGGGATCAAATCCCTTATGCTGTTCGACAACAAATTACAACTTTTGTTGTCCCGGACGCTGTTCCACAGCAACCCTGTGGTGATTTACTGCCTTCGCGGCAAGCACATCCTCGTGGATCACAGTGCTGACGACGAGAACGGCACGAGAGCCGCAATTACTTCGCCGATGTATCAGCAGTTCCTTTCACAGATGAAACTGCGCGACCGTGTCAATGTCCTCGATTTGGGCGCGAACGGCGGCGGCTTCCCGCTCATGCTGGAGCTGAACGACATCCGCATCCGGAAGCTTGCCTGCGTTGAGTTCAACCCGAATACCTACACGCGCCTGCGCTTCAATATTGAGCGTAACATCCCGGCTGAGTTCATCGGCCTCAATGTGGCGGTGTGTGGGGAGAAGCAGGAATTTGAGGTCGCCCTCGGCGCTGGGGGAACGGACGACAATCTCTACAAAGAGCGGGATGACAGCGGTGCGCGCCGCTTCAAAATTCAAGGACTGACTTTCGATGACATCTACACTTCCACGTTCGGCGATGAGTGGGTGGATGTCTGCAAAATAGATGTCGAGAGGGCGGAGTATGATATACTCGCGACGCCGTCCCATGAGTGTCTGCGTCGCTGTACCTATCTGGTCATGGAAATCCATCCGCACCCGACCATAGAGAAAAAGACGGTCGTTGACGAACTCGCGCGCCTCGGCTTCGAGGAAGCCGCACGCGACGCGGAGACGGATCAGGATGTTTACTTGTTCCGGAATACGAACGCGTCGATCGCATGACCCCCGCCGGGTGAACACTCGAGTTAGAACACATGGAGTGATTTGGGAACCAGAATGGCGATCTATTTTCTTGCGAAGGGTTCAGCGTGAACATTTTACAAGTCATCTCCTCCACGGATCTCGCCCATGGTGGCGTGATGGAGGGGACGCGGCAGACGAGCGAAGCGCTGACGCAGATGGGGCACCACGTCGAGGTTGCCTCTGCGGATGACCCCGCCGCGCCGTGGCTGCGCGACCTGGGCTTTACGGTTCACGCACTCGGTCCGGGCAGATCGGGCTACTGTTATGCGCTGGGCATGATCCCCTGGCTGCGCGGGAACGCGCCCCGCTTTGACGCCGTCATCGTCAACGGCCTCTGGCAGCATCCCGGCTTTGCCGTCCGGCGCGCTCTGCGGGGCACACGGACGCCTTACTTCGTCTACACGCACGGGATGCTGGACCCGTGGTTCAAGCGGACCTACCCCATGAAGCACCTGAAGAAGAGCCTGTACTGGTCGTGGGGCGAGTACCGTGTTCTCCGGGACGCGCAGGCCGTACTGTTCACCTGTGAGGAGGAGAAACTGCTGGCCCGTCAGTCGTTCCGCCTCTACCGCGCGAACGAGGTCGTGGTCAGCTACGGCACTGTGGGGCCGACTGGCGACGCGGCGACGCAGAAGGCGGCGTTTCTGACGCGCCATCCGGAGCTTCAAGGTAAGCGCCTGCTCCTGTTCCTAAGCCGCATCCATGTCAAGAAGGGCTGTGACCTGTTGATTGACGCGTTCGCCCGAGTCGCACAATCCGACCCGTCGCTGCGCCTCGTCATGGCGGGTCCGGACCAGACCGGCTGGCGACCCGAGCTGGAGCGGCAGGCGACGTCCCTGGGCATCGCGGACCGAGTCGCCTGGCCGGGGATGCTGACGGGCGACGTGAAGTGGGGCGCGTTCCGGGCGGCGGAAGCGTTCGTGCTGCCGTCGCACCAGGAGAACTTCGGGATCGCCGTCGCCGAGGCGCTGGCCTGCGGCTTGCCCGCCCTGATCTCGAACAAGGTGAACATCTGGCGCGAGATCGATCAGGATGGCGCGGGCCTCGTGGCGGAAGACACCCAGGAAGGCGCGCGGCGCCTGCTGCAAGAATGGCTCGCCCTCCCCGCCGAGGCACGGGAGGGCATGGCCCGCCGCGCCCGCGCGTGCTTCCAGGCCCGGTTCGACATCCGCATCGCGGCCGAAAATCTGCTGGAGGCGCTTCGCGCTCCCGCCGGCGGGAGCCGCGCCGACAGTGTAGAAAAGGAAGGAGCCAGTCATGTCCGCCATTCTCCGGGAGGTTAATCCGCACACCCAGCCGAGCTTCTCGCTCTCCAACCGTCTGCGGCGCCTGAGCTGGGAAATCGTCTACACTATCCTGTTCCGGCCCTCACCCCGCCCCTGCCATGCCTGGCGCGCGTTCCTCCTGCGCTGCTACGGGGCACGCCTGGGGAAGCACTGCCATGTCTACCCACGGGTGACGATCTGGGCACCCTGGAACCTGATCCTGGACGACTATGCCGGCATGGCGGATGGGGTGATCTGCTACTCCGTGGCGACGGTCACGCTCGGCAAAAAGGTCGTCGTTTCGCAGGGAACGCACCTCTGCACGGGTACTCACGACTACGAGGACCCTTCGTTCCAGCTATACGCCCTGCCGATCCATGTGGGTGACAATGCCTGGCTGTGTGCCGAGAGCTTCATCGCGCCGGGCGTGACGATCGGCGAGGGGGCCGTCATCGGCGCGCGCGCGGTTGTAACAAAAGACATGCCCCCCTGGACGGTCTGCGCCGGCAGCCCTTGTAAGCCTCTCAAGCCGCGCGTACTGCGGTGACCATCCTGACTGGCGGCGGACGCATCAAATCTTCGCTCAAATTTTCAATCAGGTGTTCAAATGACAATCCCTGTTTCAGTGCTGGTCCTGACAAAGAACGAGCAGGACGACCTCCCAGGATGTTTGGATTCGGTTTCCTGGTCTGACGACATCCATGTCCTGGACTCTTACTCAGACGACGACACTGTCTCCATCGCGCAGTCATACGGCGCGACGGTGGCTTACCGCAAGTTTGATTACTTCTCGGCACACCAGAACTGGGCCTTGCAGAACATCCCCTTCCGGCACCCCTGGGTCTTTTATATCGATGCGGACGAGCGCGTCACGGCGGAACTCGCGCAGGCGGTGGAACGCGCTGTCGCCGCCCCAGGCGATCAGGTGGCGTTCCGCATCCAGCGCCGCGATTTTTTTCTGGGCCGCTGGCTGAAGCATGTGCAAGCGTCACCGTTCTACTTGCGTTTGTTCCTGGCCGGGAAGATGCGCTACGAGCGGATGGGACACCCGCTGTCTGTGCCTGACGGACCGGTCGGGCAGATCCGGGGCTATCTGGACCACTTCCCGTTCAGCAAGGGCATGGCGCACTGGATCATCCGCCACGACAAATACAGCACGGAAGAAGCGCAGCAGATCATCAACAATCGCCTCAACAACGCCCGATTCAGCCCCCACCTCGCGTTCTTCGGGAAAGGTTTCCATGCGCGGAGGTTTCACCAGAAGGAACTGTTCTACCGGCTTCCAGGCCGCCCTCTCGTCAAGTTCTTCCTGCTGTATGGAATCAAGCGAGGGTTCCTCGATGGCACCCCTGGCTTGACCTACGCCATCCTCCAATCCATCTATGAGTACATGATCGTCCTCAAGACGCGTGAACTGGAGCGCAGTCTCCCCAAAGGCGGGGCCAGGGAAATCACACCCCCGGATGCTTTAGCAGCAGAGTAGGTCTTCCAGAAGTGGCCTCCAAGAGGAGGGCAGGCGCATGGGGCGGCCCTTCGGAAGTCTGAAGGGCCGCCCCATGGTGTGATAGTGAGCAATGGCAACAAAAAATCTAGCATAATAACGCTTCTCTGTCCCGTTATCGCCCGAGTCCGTGTTACAATGGACTGGACAATGGGTTTGAGGAGTGGCCCCTCTGTCGCCCCGCACATGCGCCACCCGCGTGAAACCCCGCATCAGCAACAGTGATGCGTTACCAGGATCTTCCGATAATTGGAACTGTTACCCCGCCTGGATGGATGAGGATCGTCGCTCCCAACTCCAGCGAGCAGATGTGTGGCAAAAACTTCACCACGGAAACTGGGTTTCATTCGGCTTCCTAGGACGAACACAGCCCGCTACGGGGATGGACGGTTCCCGCTGGACATCATCGTGGTGTCCCTGCAGCTCACCCCCACGCCTCACAGAGTCCACACGAAAGATCTACCAAAATCATGTTGCAAAGCAATCAGCAAAGCAAACACCACAAACTTCTCCCAGCCCTGGCGCTGGTCATTCTTCAGCTCGCGGCGGCGCAGTGCGCTCGGGCCTCTGCCGATCCGGTGCTGCCGGTCCTCAACTGGCAGCAGCGCTCCGACTGGATCAACGTCAAAACGGGTGTGCAGCCGGCGGCCGTCGGCGACGGAGTCCATGACGATACGACCGCCATCCAGGCGGCACTGAACCGGCTGGACGACAACTACGTCAGCCACACGAAGACCGTCTACTTCCCGCCGGGGACATACCGCATCACGAAGACGCTCACCCTCACGAAGGTCCAAGGCGCGATGCTCGTGGGCAGCGGCCAGACGACACGCATCGTCTGGGGCGGCCCATTAAACCAGACGATGTTCTGGTCCAACGGCGTGACCTACTCGCGCTACATCGGCCTCACCTGGGACGGTGCCAACAAGGCCGCGGTCGGCGTGGATCATGCCTCTAAGTCGTACTACGAAACCCGCATCCGCCACCAAGACGAGGCTTTTCTCAACTTCCGTACCGCCGGCATCCGCACCGGCTACAACCAGGTGGCGCCGACGGCGGAGGTGATGTTCCGGAATTGCCTCTTCCAAAAGTGCTACAATGGTGTCGCCTGCCTACAATGGAATGACTATGATAACGATTTCGAGGGGTGCGACTTCCGAAATTGCGGCATCTCCATCAACTGCCAGGCCGGCGAGGTCTATGTCCGCGATAGTCATTTCGAGCGGAGCAGTACCGTAGACATCTACTTGAACTCTCACGTCCACTCGGTCCGGCGCTGTACCTCCGTCGGGTCAAACCAGTTCCTCACTGTCCCGCTCGCTCAGAACTCCGACATCATCACGGTCCAGGACTGCCATGTGGACGGGTGGACGGGGGCGCAGGGCGCGATTTCACTGGGCATGCGCGGACCGACGACCATCTTCGACTGCTCCTTTACCCACGCACCGGACGCAGGCCCCGCGATTCGTCTGACTAATTGGCGTACCGTGTCGCAGTCAGTGATCCTCTCGAACAATATGGCACCCGGCTCCAGCACTCTGATAGATCCCGGCCTCAACTCTCAGATCGCGCAGATACCCGCTGGGGCGCGGGGGCCGAGCCTCAGTGACCCCACGCAAAGCCTGTTCACAAGCAACGAAACTGTGCCTTCCACCGTTCTGGATGTCAAAACCGGGTTCGGGGCGACGGGCAATGGCATCACCGACGATACACAGGCGATCCTGAGTGCGATTCGGGCGGCGTCGGCTCTAGGCGGGCATCCGCTCGTTTACCTCCCGCCGGGCGTATACATCGTGTCCGCGACCCTTCCCCTGACGGGCGGTTACGGCATCGGCGGGTCGGGATTCAAGACGATCGTTCACTGGAGCGGCAGCCCCTCGGCGGGTCCTGTGTTCTCCGTGCGTGACCCGCAGAACGCTCTACTGGAGCAGATGCAGATTGATGCCCCCGATCCCGTCGCCTGCGTCCAGCAGACGAGCGCCAGCACAGCCCCCTCGGACATGACCTACGACGGCGTCTATGTGGGTGGCTCCTTTCTGGGCCTGGTACCGCCAGGCGGGTACGGTGTGGGCGGCACTCCGCGTGTCAACCGCGGCCTGGAATGTATCGCCCTGTCCGGCTCTGCGACGGTTCATCTGACGCATTGGGACGGTTCAGCCCACTTCACCAACTGCTCACGCGCCACCATCCTCCAAGACTTCGGCTCGGACGGCGTCCTTCAGGTGGATGGGTCGCAGTCGGAAAAGAGTGGATTTCTTGGAATACTGATGAAGGCCAACTCCGGAAACCCGTGCGACATCGTCGTCCGGGACAACCAGGACCTAGTGGCCGCCGACATGTATACTGAGTCCACAACGTCCTTCCTGTCCGTCTCCGGTGACGGCGGTTACCCAGGACACCCAGGGCATGTGACTGTTCAGGGAACCGAGTGTAACACTAGTAGCCCTCAGGCAGTGACTGTCAACGATTATGAGGGGCGGGTGACGCTGACGGGGATGCAGTTTACACACACCTTCCAGGCAGGCCACATATTCGCGCGGGTTGGTACGCGCCCGGCCGACCTCGTGCTGCTGGGAGACATGTTCTGGATAGATGATCCCAGTGTCACTGTCGCAGCCGGTTTCAGCCTCTTGGCCGCACAGAATATCGTCGTCAACGATCCGAACAACAGCCCGACTCATGTCGTCCCCAACCAGATCACCGGCTTCAGCTCTGCAGCGACAGCAACACTGCTGCAAGGGGGATTGACGGCGGCGGCCGTACCAGGTTCGGGAGGGGCGCTGGCCGATGCCGCCGCCGCCCTGGATGATTTCCGCCAGCTGGGAGAGGTGGACTTGGCAATCAACCATCCGTAGAAGATCATGCAAAATATCTTCGCGGTGCGATCTCCTCGACACCCCAGCCTTGCGGCTGGGGTGCTTCTTTGCCGGCCCTTTCCCCTTACCGGCGTTGGCGACGTCACCGCTTGACCTGAGAAGTCCCTCTCGCCATGTTCGCCCGAAGCCGCAGGAACGGCCGTTCAAAAAGAAGGTAGAAGAGGAAACTCACGCCGCAGATCACCGGGACGCCGATCGTCAACAGAAGAAGCGTGAGATGGTTGGCATTAAGGCGGTGATGCGCCAGTGCGATCATAATGGCAAGCATCGGCCCGTGTATGAGGTAGAGGCTGTAGGAAAACATCCCGATCCCTACTAGAAGGCGTGATTCGAGCAGGCGCAGGATCAGGGGAACTGATTTGACATCCTGCTGTGTACGGAACAGAGTACAATAGACCAACACGACGGAGGTCAGCAGACCCATCAGCAGGTCGATCGGCCAGGGCCGGTCGTCGATTACATGTTTGGTGTCAAAGGCCAAAAAGCCTAACAGAGCGAGGGCGAGTCCGAGCGAGACGATGCCCCACGGGAAACGCCGTAGCCATGCCTGCGGCCGGCGCGGGAAATTGATGCCGGCAGCAACCATCCCTAACGCGAAGAGGCCGAGGAGCCATGTACGTGCGCTCTCTGCCATCTCGAAGTGAAGGAACCATGGAAGCAGGCCGATGGCCCACGCACATGCAAGCAACGGCGCAGGCCCCCATCGCTTCCAGAGGGGGAGTAGAAGCGGTGGCAGGAAGAAGTATATCTGCCATTCGGTGGCGACGCTCCACATGGAAGCGTCGAGCCTGTACGTCCATGAGGGGCTGAGGTTATGAACCAGAATCAGGTGGGAGATGATTGATCCAGGCGTCAAGTCAGACGCTTTGGACGTGGACATCATGCCCCCATGGCCGCCGATATGTTGAGAAGCCCAGAGCATTGCCACGGAAATCCCGAGGGCGGCGTAGTAGGGGGGCAGTATCCTCCAGGCACGGCGTCTGAGGAAGGTCCTGGCTCCGCCAGAAAGTTCAACGTCGGCAGACCGCACGATCGGCAACATCAAGCAGTAACCGGAGAGTACGATGAAGACATCCACGGCGAGTTCGCCGAACGCAAACAGGTAAAAGCCGACCGGGAATGTGCCGGTGTCGATCAGCACTTTCGTGCCGAGGTGAAAAAGTAGCACATATAACGCCGCCATCCCCCGCAGCCCGTCCAGATAGCTGAGATGCAGCCGAGGCTTAGACATGGGGCGGCTCCCTGTAGCGCCTGGCGACGGCACGGCGGTATCGGCCTCCGGGGTTGTTTTCATCGTGAGACATTCTCCGTTCAAAGGGAAGAGCTTTCCTGATCCCGTCTGCCAGTTCACTCTGCAAAATCCATGCCATGTCGTGCTTCTTCAGAAGGATTCATATAATATCACAATTCAGTACCGTACACTTTTCGCATGAGTCTTACTGACGGCGGCTGAGGTTGCCGCCTGGGGTATTCTTTGTTCCTACCACAGACCAAAGAAAGGCTCCCCATGAGCGACAACCTCAAGCGCTATTGTGCCACACTCCGTCACCTAAAGCAACTGTATCCGGAGGAGCCGACGGGCAATCTGGCCCGCCACCTCTGTACCCTGGCCGCCCTGGTCAGCGGCATCGTCGGCAGCAGGAGTTGCCACCTGCCGCAGATCGCCAGGAAGGTGCCCGACGGCAGCAAACACGAGAGCCGCAGCAAGCGCTTCGCCCGGTTCCTGCAAAACAAGAGCGTCACGCCGGAGACGTTCTTCCTGCCTTACGCCCAGGTACTCGCCGAGAGCCTGCCGCCTGGTCCGCTCGTGCTCATCATGGACGGCAGCCAGGTCGGGCGCGGGTGCATGGCCTTGATGCTCAGTGTGCTATACGAACACAGAGGCCCGCAAGGCGACCGGAAGCGGGGCTTCGAGAAGATGCGGGCCTTGCCCCTGTGCTGGCTGGTCGTCCGGGCCAGGAAAGGCCACTTCTCGCAGGAGCGCCATCAAGAACTGCTGGCCCAGGCCAAGCAGATCCTTCCGCCACACCGGGCGGTGATCTTCCTGGGCGACGGCGAGTTCGACGGGCCGAGCCTGCTGGCGGATGTCTCGGCAGCCGGGTGGCGCTACGTCTGCCGCACGGCCAGGAACGTGCTCCTCTCGGAAGCCGACTGGCCCGACGAGACGTTCACGCTCTCGCAGATGATGGCCGACGGCGGCCTCAGACCCGGCGACTGCGTAGAGTTGACCGATCTTCTGTTCAGCGCTCAGGGCCTGGGGCCGGTCTTAATGGGCGCGGTGTGGGAGCCGGATCAGGACGAGCCGCTGCTGCTGGTGACCAACCTTGAGTTCCTGCATGAAGCCCGCTTCTGGTACAAGAAGCGCTTCGGCATCGAGACGCTGTTCTCCGATCTGAAGAGCCGGGGCTTCCACCTGGGCCACAGCCATCTGAGTGATCCGCCGCGCCTCTGCCGGCTGCTGATCGCTACTTGTTTGGCCTACTACTGGATGGTCTGTCTGGGCGTCGAGGTCCTGCGGCGCGGCTGGCAGAAGATCACTCACCGCGCCGACCGGTGCGACCTGAGCCTGTTCCAGATCGGCTTGACTTGGCTAGAACACTGCCTGGATGAAGGGCGTACTGTTCCCGTCAGGCTACAAGTGCGGGCAGCAAGTGAGACTTGAAGAAAGATGTACGGTAGTGAAATATCACAAAAACTGGAAAACCTGAATGCCTCGTAGGGTGGCAATGAGGCTCCGTGAACCATGCAGCACACGCGCTGCTTTAGAAGAGTTTTATGTCATATTCAACACACGCCTTCTGGAGAACCCCCCCATGATCCTCAAAGACGACGAGACTATAGACCTGCCCACGCCGAGCGGCCCGATGCGGACCCATGTGTTCCGCCCGGCCGCGCCGGGGCGCTACCCCGGCTTGGTCCTGTTCTCGGAGATCTTCCAGGTGACCGGGCCGATCCGCCGGACCGCCGTCCAGCTCGCGGGCGGCGGGTATGTCGTCGCCGTCCCCGAGATCTATCACGACCTGGAACCCGCCGGGACCGTCCTGCCCTACGACGCGGCGGGCGCGGACCGGGGCAACGCGCACAAGACCACCAAAAAACTGGCCGGCTATGACGCCGACGCCCGCGCTGCCCTGGACTCCCTGAAGGCCGATCCGCACTGCACCGGCGGCCTGGGCGTCATGGGCATCTGCATCGGCGGGCATCTGGCCTTGCGGGCGGCCCTGAACCCGGACGTCCGCGCCGCCGCCTGCTTCTATGCGACGGACATCCACACGCGCAGCCTGGGCTTTGGCATGCGCGACGACACGCTGGACCGCATGGCCGAGGCGAAGGGCGAGATGCTGATGGTCTGGGGCCGGCAGGACCCCCACGTCCCGCGCGAGGGGCGGCGGCTGATCTATGACGCCATGGACGACGCCGGCCTCCTCTTGCAGTGGCACGAGTTCAACGCCGCCCATGCGTTCCTCCGCGACGAAGGCCCGCGCTATGACCCCGCCGTCGCGCGCCTCTGCTACGGAATGGCGTTGGAACTGTTCGGACGCCGGCTAGGGGAGGGCGAAGCGCCGCAATAAGGACGTCCGGCAATGGGGTGTTTTCGGGTATACTACGGCCTGGTACACTTTGAACGAGATACAAACACATGCTCGACCCGAAATGGACTCTGATGCTGGGCCTGCCGATCATCGCCGCCCTGCTGGTGCTGGCCGGGCGGCGGACGCGCGCCCTGGTCCTCCGCATCCGCGAGGTGCGCGAGGAGATGGCGCGCAGCCCGCAGGACCCGTACCGGGCGCTGGCGATGCTGATGGACGAGAAGGCGACGGACAAGAAGGCGAAGAAGCACGCAGGGAGGCCCTGATGGCCAAAGGACTGACGGACAGACAGCAGGAAGTCTTCAACTTCATCGTCTCCTACATCGAGGAGAAGGGCTACCCGCCGACGATCCGCGAGATGCAGCTCGGCCTGACGATCGGCTCTCTGCGCGGCGTCACGATCCACCTGGACGCCCTGCAAAAGAAGGGCTACATCGAGCGTCAGTCCTCCAAAGACGGCCCGCGACACGCGCGGGGCATCCAGATCCTCGCCCACCTGGAGCCGCGCTCGCTCGACGAGATCGCCGGTCTGCGCCGCCTGCCGCTCATCGGCACCATCGCGGCGGGGACGCCGCTGCTGGCGAACCAGAACATTGAGGACTTCGTCGCCGTCCCCAACCAGCTCCTCCGCACCAACGCCCCCGACTGCTTCCTGCTCCGCGTCCAGGGCGAGAGCATGACCGGCGCCCACATCCTCCCCGGCGACCTGGTCATCATCCAGCCCCAGGCGACGGCGGAGAACGGCGACATCGTCGCCGTGCGCCTGGGCGAGGAGGCGACGGTCAAAAAGTTCGCGCGCCACGGCAACCGGATCGAGCTGCAAGCGCAGAACCCAAACTACGCCCCCATCCCCCTGCGGAAAGCCGACAACGCCGCCATCATCGGCAAGGTGATCGGCCTCCTGCGCGGGTACTCCGGGTAGCCATGCGGCGAACCGTCATTCCCCTGGCGCTGGCCGCCCTGCTCGTCGGCTGCTCTCGCACGGCCCCACCCCTGCTCCCGCCGCGTCAGACGGCCGGCGACACGATAATCATGCTGACCTCCGGTGCATCCGCCCACACGGGCGACAACACGCTGGGCGTGAACTTAGCCGACGCCGCGACGGGGGCACCGGTCGGGAACGCCAACATCACCGCCACGCCGGAGATGCTCTCGCCCCGCCTGCCGGGGTCCAGCACGACGGGGCGGGCGCAGGGCAATGGGTTCTACACCATCCCCGTCCGGCTGGGGGTGGCGTCCAAATACAGCATCACCCTGAAGATCGAGCGGCCCGGCAAGGCGACGGTGGAAGCCGCGTTCCAAGTCGAGGCATCACAATAAACGACGGGAGAATACAAAATGGTCGAGATCGAGACGCGGTATGACGGCGGCAAGAAGTGTTCGCTGCGGCATCAGGAGGGCGCGACACTCCAGACGGACGCCCCCAAGGACATCGGCGGCGATGCCTCCGCCTTCAGCCCGACCGACCTGGTCGCGGCGGCCCTCGCCGCGTGCGTGCTGACCACGGTCGCGATGTTCGCCGAGCGTCACGCGCTGGACCTGACCGGGATAACAGCGCACGTCGGCAAGGAGATGACGGCCGCCCCGCGCCGCATCGGCCACCTCCCGCTGACGGTGCATCTGCCCGCGTCGGTCGCCGCAGAGATGCGCCCGATTTTGGAGCGTGTTGCTCATACCTGCCCGGTCCATGCCAGCCTGCACCCGGACGTGGACGCGCCCATCGAGTTCCTTTACGACCTCTGACGCCAGTGGCCTCGCCAAATGGCGAGGCCGCTGACGTCTACCCCAGGGCGCGCGTTACCTGCACCTGCTTTTTGTCCAAGACCTTCAGGTCATCGTAGCCGACCAGGACGTGCCGGTTGCCGATGCCGAGGACGTGATCCCCGAGTGACAGCACAGCGAAATGAGGCAGGCGGGTGTGCGGGTCTACATAGAGGTCCTCCACCTTCCCCACGCTGTTCCCCGTGGCGTTCACCACGCTGAAGCCGCGCGGGTCGCCCATGCCCGCCCCGGCAACGCTGCCCGACTGCACCTTGCCCTTGCTCTCCTTGTCCCGCTTCTCCATCTCACTCAGCAGTTCCAGGATCGCCGGCCCGTTCAGCCGCGCCTGCTCGTTGTATGTCTCACCCGTCGCCATTGGCGTTTTCTCCTCTTCAGCCTCGCTCTGCTTGCTTCCCCTCTTATTCCCCGATGAAAAAGCGGCGCAAACGCAGGAATCCCCGCCGCCCTCCTTGAACAAGCCGGAAGCATCACCGAGAGATCGCCACCGAGAAGAGGATTTGCACAATGGCTACGCCGCTTTCCATCCAGCTTTACACCCTGCGCGATGAAGTGCAGGGCGACTTCGCCGCCGTCCTGCGGCGGGTCGCCGAGATCGGCTACAAGGGGGTCGAGTTCGCCGGGCTGCACGGGCACTCGCCCCAGGAGCTCGCCGGCATCGTGGGCGCCCTGGGGCTGCAAGTCAGCAGCAGCCACGTCAGCCTGCCGACCGCCGAGACGATCCGCCAGATCGCCGACACCGAGAAGACGCTGGGCAACACGCGCCTTGTCGCGGGGCTGGGGCCGAACGACTTCCAGACGCTCGACGACTGCAAGCGCGTCGCCGAGCGGTTCCAGACGGCGGCGGAGCTTGCCCACGCGGAGGGCCTGACCTTCGGCATGCACAACCACTGGTGGGAATTCGAGACGCGGGACGGCGTGCTGGTCTACGACCTCCTGCTGGACAGCGCCCCGGACATGTTCAGCGAGCTGGACATCTACTGGGCCGCCTATGCCGGCGTCTCCCCGGCTTCCGTGGTCGCGAAGCACGGCGTGCGCCTGCCCCTGCTGCACATCAAAGACGGCAGCCTGGAAAAAGACAGCGCCATGACGGCCGTCGGTGATGGCAAGGTGGACATCGCCGGGACGATCGGCGCGGCGGACCCGGACGTCCTGCAATGGCTGATCGTGGAGCTTGACCGCTGCGACACGGACATGTGGGAGGCGGTACGCCAGAGCTACGCCTACCTGACCAAGAAGGGCCTGGCGGCGGGCAGCAAGTGATAGCCGCGTTCCCAGCCCCATCCCCGCCCCCAAGAGGTGCTAGAAAAGAGACGACGTGAATCAAGACGTCAGTAATCAAGATGCCGGCGCGGAGTTCGTCCGCGCCTACCCGCCCGCAGAGCCCGGCCCCGGCCCCGCCCTCTGGCTGCCGTTCTTCAAGGGGGAACTGCTCGCCCGCAGTGAGGGCGGACATGTCCGCCTGCATCAAGGCGACCGGGAGAGCGTGGAAAGGCTCGGCCTGACTGACCCGCTGTACCTCGGCACCCTGGGCGGCCTCCCCTGCCTGGCAGCGGAAGCCGGCCCGGACATCGCCATCCCCGAAGGCTGGGCCGCGACCAGCCTGCGCGCCCTGTTCGGGTCGGTGAGCGACCCGGAGTACCTGCTGACGGGGTACGCCTCCCAAATGCTCTACTGGCGGCGCACCAGCGGCTTCTGCCCCGTCTGCGGGCACCGCACCGAGGCGCGCGACGGGGATTGGGGGCGGCGCTGCCCGAACTGCGGCCATGCGGCCTATCCGCACATCTCGCCCGCCACGCTGATTCTCAT
Source organism: Capsulimonadaceae bacterium (assembly GCA_965215505.1). Taxonomy (GTDB): domain Bacteria; phylum Armatimonadota; class Armatimonadia; order Armatimonadales; family Capsulimonadaceae; genus JANXMY01. The sequence goes on from OZ244065.1 coordinate 4,955,040, forward strand.
CCACGATGGCCCGCGAATCCTCCTGGCCCAGAAGCCGGGGTGGGGGACGCGCTACAGCATCCTGGCCGGCTTCGTCGAGCCGAACGAGTCTCTGGAAGACTGCGCCCGGCGCGAGACGCGCGAGGAGGCGGGCCTTGCGATCACCGACCTCGCCTACGCGGGCAGCCAGCCCTGGCCCTTCCCGCACCAGCTCATGGTCGGCTTCACGGCCCGCTATGCCGGGGGCGAGATCGTGATTGACACGGCCGAACTGGAGCGGGCGGCCTGGTTCGATGTCGGCGCGCTGCCGGACCTGCCGCCGCCGGTCAGCCTGTCCCGCCAGATGATCGACGCCTGGGTGGCGAGTCAGAAATCTTGACGGCCGGAACTTCGCTCCGCACGGAAGCGTATGGGTGGTAATAGAAGCAAGCGGACTGCTGTACCCCCGCCTTTCGGGCTTCTTCCTGGAGGCGAACCCATGTCACGGAAAGGCTTCACGCTTATCGAGCTGCTGGTCGCCCTCGCGGTCCTCGCCGTTTTGGCCGCTATAACCCTCAGCGTCTTCCGCTCCGTCCAGGAGCGGGGCCGGCAGACGGTCTGCCTGAGCAACCTCCGGCAACTCGGGATGGCTATAAGCGCCTACGCCCAGGAAAACGACCGCCTGCTGCCGCCCTACAACTCAGTGGGGATAGAGACGGGCACCGGCCGGGCGATCCCGGGACAGGGCGCTCAGTTGGTGTCCTGCCTAACCCCTTATACGCGCGACCGCGACATCTGGTTCTGCCCGACGGACATCTACGCCCGGACCTTCACTGCCGCGCGGGTGGACCAGCCTGACGTTCACGGGCATGTTAACCATCTCTACACAAGCTACGGCAATACCCTCGACTGGTACTCCCCTGGGTTTATACTCGGCAAGCAGACGATTGACTGGGCAGGCTCAAGTTCGGAGCAGGCCGCACCGGTGCAGGGCCCGCCGCTGCTCACGGACGACCTGTGGTATTTTCAGTCGCATACCATAGATGGGACTCCAGATCTGCCTCCGCCGTACTCACACAACGGCCGCTTCAACTTCCTGATGTTTGACGGTCACGTTAAGAGCCTCAGTTGGTACTAGTAGCGGGTTTTAGAACGTCCGGCATGGTCCATAGGTTTGCCGTGCCGCTATCTCAAGCGTGTCACGAGGGGGAGTCAGATGGACAGTATCAAACCCGGCCGCGAGCGGGGCGGTTTCACGCTTATCGAGCTATTAATTGCTGTCGCAATCATCGCGATAGTCGCCGCCATCCTGTTCCCCGCCTTCTTCTTTGTCCGCGAGAACGGGCGGCGGACGATGTGCCTTTCCAACGAGCGGCAGCTTGGCATGGCCGTGCTGGCATATGTGGGCGACAATGACGACGCTTTCCCACTCGGAAACGGCTCCGGCGTTGCGGGCTGGGCGGCGCAGTGTTATCCTTATACGAAGACCGCCCGCCTTTACAAGTGTCCTGATGACCAGACCTCGGTGGACGGGTTTCCCGGTGCGCTTGTGGATTCCTACGGCTACAACTCAAACCTGACAGCTTTCCAGACGTTCCGGCGTCAGAGTGTGCATCTCGCGCGGGTTTCTGCGACAGCCAAGACCGTGCTGCTGTTCGAGGTCAGGGAGTGCGTCATCGGACTTCCGCCGGCACCTTTGGCCGTCGGGTCATTCTCCGCCCAGGGTGTGGGGGAAGGGCCGTGTGGAAAAGAACCAAATCAGCCCGTTCAGTGCGAGACGGCCCCCCAAGATGGCTTTGGAGGTCTTGGTGCCGAGTACGCGACTGGCAACATGGGCGGGAAAGTCTTGAACAATGGAGCGGGAAGCCTTGCGCGCCACCGAGGCGGGGCCGATTTTGTAGCCTGCGACGGCCACGCCGTCTGGCTCAGGTCTGAGGATGTCTCCTGCGGCGTGGCCGTATCAATTCGCGGTACGGACGCGGACCAAGCTTATGGCATTGCGGCAGGCGCGAGCAACCCAAAATACCAGATGAGCTTTGCCACGCGGTAGCCGCCTGACGCCTACTGCGAGTGGGGCCGACGTCACTTCGCCGCCTCTTCCGACAGACGCCGACTCAGCAGGGCCATGACGGCTGCCTCCTCGGGCCGCAGGGAGTGGAGCGAGTCCACGAGTTCCTGCTCGGCCCGCTGCTCCAAAGCGTGCAGCATTGTCCCGTCCAAATACATGTCCAGTACGCCGGGGTGGACGTAGCACTTGCGGCAGATGGCGGGCGTGTTGCCCAGCCTCTGGGCGACGGCCTTGATCGCCGCCGTGACGTTTCTCTTGGCCTGCGTCGCCGAGTCGAACGCCTCAAACTCCTGCAAGGCGAGCGAAGCCAAGACGGTCCCGGCCCAGGTGCGGAAGTCCTTGGCGGTGAAATGCTCACCGGTGATCTCGTGCAGATACTCGTTCACGTCCGACGAGTCAATCGTGTGCCGCGTGCCGTCGTCATCGGTGTACTGGAAGACCTCCTGCCCCGGCAGGTCACGCAGGCGCTGGACGACGCGGGCCAGCCGCCGGTCCTTGACGTCAATCGTGTGTTCCTTGCCGCTCTTGCCCACGAAATGGAAGTGCAGCGTCGCGCCCTCCACCTCCACATGCTCGTTCTGCATCGTGGTCAGGCCGTAGTGGTGGTTCTCCTCGGCATATTCCTTGTTCCCCACCCGGATCAAGGTCGTCTCCAGCAGGCGCACGACCGTCGCCAGAACCTTCGCGCGCGTCAGCCCGTGCTGGCCCAGGTCGCGCTCGACCCGCGCACGGATGCCGGGCAGGGCTTCCCCGAAGGCCATCATGCGCTCGTACTTGGTTTCATCCCGCGTCTCGCGCCAGCGCGGGTGGTAGCGGTACTGCTTGCGGCCCTTGGCGTCGTGCCCCGTCGCCTGCAAGTAGCCGTTCTCCGACCGGCAGATCCAGACGTCGGTGTAGGCGGGCGGGATGCCGAGCGACTTGACGCGCGCCAGCGTCTTCTCATCCTCGATGACATGGCCGTCCGGCGCGACGTACCGGAAGCCCTCGCCGTCCGGCTCGCGCCGGATGCCTGGTTGCTTGTCGGTGACATAGCGAAGCCCGGCGGCCTTGACTTCTTCGGGGGCGGAACCCGCCGTGGCTGTGGAGATCAGAGTAGGTGGTGTGTTCATGGGAATGACTGTGGTGTACCCAAAAACCGGGAACTTTTCTAGGTTGACAGACATTGTGAATAATGGTACAATCTAGTTTGTGAAAAGAGGCACAAAGTCAATGATGCTCCTGCGTCCCCAAATGTCCGCGTCCGGTTTCTTCCTCGGCGCTTTCCTTGCCGCCACCGCCGCCGCCGTGAAGATCATCTTCCTGAACGAGATCGAAGAGCGGCGCGAATACCGGTAAACTCGCCACTTCGGAGGCCGCCCAATGACGCATCCGCTTTCCGGCTATGAAGCCCTGCACCGGCCCGATGGCCTTGCCATCTGGGACCGCACGCCGCGTGGCCTTTTGGAACTGCGTGGGTCGGACCGCCACACGTTCTTGCAGGGCATGGTTTCCAATGACGTGTTCGGCATCTCGCCGGGCACAAGCCGTCACGCCGCCCTGCTGGATAGTACCGGACATATTCTGGCAGATCTGCACGTCTATGCCTTCCCCGACGCGCTCCTCATTGAGACCGATCCCCCCTGTCTTGCGATCCTGCACGGGACTTTGGACAAGCTGCTCATCATGGAAGACGTCACGCTGACTGATGTTTCCGATGCGTGGGCCATCCTGTCCGTGCTGGGCGAGGGCGCACGGTCACTGACCGATCTGCCCGGCGAGAAGTCTTCCCTCGCCGTCCCCCTTGCTCCCGGCTTTGACCTCTGGCTCCCAGTCGCCGAGCGCGAGTCCGTCTGGGAGGCGCTGACTGCTGCCGGCGCGCTCTCCCTGGACCATGCCTCCGCCGAGGCGCTGCGCGTCGAGGCCGGCATCCCCGCCTGGGGACACGAGCTTTCCCCGTCTGTCCTCCTGCCCGAAGCCGACATGGATGATGCCGTCTCCTACACCAAGGGCTGCTATGTCGGCCAGGAGATCGTCGCCCGACTGCATGCACGAGGTCACACTAACCGTTCCCTGTGCCGGATTCTGTTGGCCGAAGACGCCCCCGTGCCGCCGGTCGGCGCGACGGTTCATGTCCCCGAAGACGGCCCCGAGCCGGGCCGCGAGATTGGGCGCATCACCAGTGCCGTCGCCTCCCCCAAGCATGGCGGCCAGTCCCTTGCCCTGGCCTACGTCCGCAAGGAGTATCTCGCGGATGGGACGTCCGTCTCCATCCAGATCGAGCAGCCCGGCGGCCTGATGTTCGCGTATGGCGGGACCGTCCTCTCCCCGGCATGAGCGCCGGGCGGAGGGGCAGGAGGAATTTTACCCTCCTGCCCCGAACCTGCCCCGCATGGCAACTCCAACACTCGAAACCACGCAATTTGAAGGCTGGGACAGCGTCCGCCTCAGCAACGGTGACGCCGAGATCGTCGTCACCACAGCCATCGGGCCACGCATCATCCGCTACGGGCTTGTCGGCGGGCCGAACGCCTTCCAGGTCATCCCCGAAACACGCGGGCAGACCGGCGGGGCTGAATGGACCCCCTACGGCGGGCACCGGCTCTGGCACGCGCCGGAAGTCAAGCCGCGCTCCTACCACCCGGACAACGAACCCTATCCCGTCCCGACCCTGGATGGCGGCAAACTCCGCATCGCCTACGGCACGGAAAGCACGACGGGGATTGCCAAGGAGATGAACGTGACGCTCGCGCCGTCTGGACCCGCGGCCCGCATCGAGCATGTCCTGACCAACCACAACGTCTGGCCCATCACACTCGCGCCGTGGGCGCTCAGCATCGTCGCGGGCGGCGGGCGGGTCGTGCTGCCGCAGGAGCCGTTCGTCTCGCACGACGACGAACTGGCCCCCGCCCGGCCCCTGGTCCTCTGGAAATTCACCGATATGGCCGACCCGCGCTGGCGCTGGGGGACGAAATACCTGTCACTGCGGCAGGCGGACGAAGTCGCCCACGCCCAGAAGGTCGGGCTTTACAACGCGCAGGGGTGGGGGGCACACCTCACCGACGAGCAGGCGTTCATCATCCAGATCGCGCCCGCCCCAGGCGGCCCTGACGTGCTGACGGACATGGGCAGCAACTTCGAGACGTTCACCAAGGCCGCCTTCCAGGAACTGGAAACGCTCGGCCCGCTTACGCTCCTGGAGCCGGGCCGGTCCGTGACGCACACGGAACACTGGTTCCTGGCGAAGACCGGGCCGGTCCCGGACACCGATGAGGCGCTGGATGCCTCCCTCCTGCCGATCGTGCGGGACGCCCAGGCGCAGGCAGTCAGCTAAGGCGCACCGAAAAGGCCCCCCGATTTTGGAAACCGGGGGGCCTTTTTGCTGACTTCCGAAGAGACTACTGGCCGCCGCCCGCTCCGGCGGGCGCGGGAGCCGTCGGGGGCGTACTCATGCTGCTGGCTCCCGCCGGGCTGCCGGGAGAAGCCAGGGGCGGTGCGCTCGGGGCGGGTGCCGAGGCAGGCGCAGTGAGCGTGATCGGCGTCGCCGGCTTCTGATGGTCGCTGTACAGGGCGACGCCGATGAAGACCGCCACGAATGCCAGCACGACGAGGATCACAAGTGTCCCCCAATTGGCATTTTCGGTGCTGGTGTCGGTGTTTGCGTTGACGCTCATGGGGCGCCTCCTGACGGGTTGGATTGAGTGCGATTATACCCCATCCGGGCGTACCGATGTCATCCCCGCCCTGCGCTCTTTTAGCGGAAGAAGGTGGAGAAGCCCAGGATCAGGTTGGACGTGCCCGAAGAGTGGCGCGCGGCGCGGTAGTCTGCCTCCAGGTTCAGGGCGATGTTCGGGTTGAAAAAGTACTTCACGCCGCCTTGCCCGCCGACCGAGGCGCTGCTGTCGTTGACGTGCGAATAGCCCACGAACACGCCGAGGTAGGGCAGGAGCGGGTTAGTCGCCCCGCCGGAGAAGTAGTAGTTCGCGAACCCACCCACGGACGACGCCGTGGTGGAATGCCTGGCCCCCGAGACCTCAGCGACGCCGCCGAACTCCACGGTGGGGGAGGTGAAGTAGCCGTAGCTGCCCTGCACGGCATAGGGCTTGTTGCCGTTGAAGGAGTAGTTGGCGGCGACGCCAATCTCTTTCGTCCCCGATGTCGGCAGCAGCAGGGTGTCAGGCGGCGTCAGCGTCGCCTGCGCCCGCGCCGCCGGGGCGAGGGACAGGAATGCAGCGGCCAGGACCGCCCCCAGGGCGCAAACGCCCGGCGTCTTGGAAAATGGCATGGTGGTCGTCTCCTTCGGTGGGTCGTGGTTCCCCGGAGGGGGGTAGTGCGGGGAAGCTCCGGGAATAGTCAACAGCTACTTACCCAAATCTCGCCGGCTCAAACATGACGCGGGACGCGCACACAGGCCACTCGCGGCGCTTTGGGGTCCGTTTGAAGTATAATCGTCCCTGAGACTTCGGCAGCCACAGTGCCGACGACAAAGGAACCCTCATGCCTAGAACGCGCCGCCTCAGAATGCCCCGCCTCAGAATGCCCCGCCTCCCCCTCGTGGGGATATCACTGTTCCTGCTGGTCCTGCTGGCCGTAGCCGCACAGGCCGCCCCCAGGCGCGTCCCGGCCCGGCCCGCCGTGGCCGCCGAGCGGTTCACCTTCGTCGCCTATGGCGACACGCGCACCGACCCCGCCGCCCACGCGCGCGTCATCCAGGAGATCGTCGGACTGCACCCCGAGTTCGTCCTGCAAAGCGGCGACCTCGTTTCCAACGGGACCAACCCCAAGCAGTGGGACCTGTTCAACCAGATCACGCAGCCGCTCCGCGCCGCCCACATCGCCTACTATCCGGCGCGCGGCAACCACGATTTGGGCACCTTCTATCCTCATTATGTCCCCGGCACGTTTGACTCGGGCGACAAGGTCAACCGCCTGTATTACGCCTTCACCCGCCACAACAACCGTTTCATCATCGTGGACAGCATGGAGCCTTACGATCCGGGCAGCGTCCAGTACGTCTGGCTCGAACGCGAGCTGGCCCGCTCGAAGGCCTTCGTCAGCACCTTCGTCATGTTCCACGAGGGCCCGTTCTCGGTCGGCCCGCACGGGCCGACGCTGGACGCGCAGAAGTACCTGCACCCGCTGTTCGTCAAGTACCACCCCCGCGCCGTTTTCTGCGGCCACGATCACCTCTACTACCGGACCAAGCGCGATGGAGTCACCTACATCGTCACCGGCGGCGGCGGTGCCCCGCCCTACCGGCCCGAGAACGCCCAGATCGCCATCCCCGGCGACGTATTCCAGCGCGACGTGGACAGCGTAGGCCGCCCCCTGAGTGACGTCCAATACGACGCCCTGATCTATCACGCCATCCGCTGCGAGGTGGACGGCCCGCGCGTCACGGCGACCGTCATCCGGCTCGATGGCAGCATTATCGACAAATTCACACTGGGATCCAAGTAGAAGGGCAGACACATCCCTAAGTTTTACTGACAAATCATGTGGGAACAGTACGTTAGCGGAACAAAAACGTCTCTTACTCAGTCATTCGTGTAAGCTGGACAAGACAAAAACCCGCTATAAGGAGCGCCCACCGATGTCAGTAGCACAAGCACCCGCCCGAAACCCTTATCACAAACCTAGAACCGTGGACGAGCTGACCGAGCGCAACGTGGAGCTTGTCGCACAACTCGACGAAACCGCCCGGTCCAAGCGGACGCCCACGGACCGCGTCGTGGACACCATCACGGGCTTCTGCGGCAAGATCGCATTCATCTGGGTGCATGTGCTTTGGTTCAGCGCCTGGATGGTTTACAACTTCCTGCCGCACCTGCCTAAAGGGTGGCGGTTTGATCCCTACCCGTGGCCGCTCCTGCTGATGATCGTGAATCTGGAGGCGATCTTCCTGTCAACGTTCATCCTGATCAGCCAGAACCGCCAGAACCGGCTAGCAGAGCGCCGTTCGCATCTGGATTTGCAGATAAATTTGCTATCTGAGCAGGAAAACACCAAAATGCTGACGATGCTGGAGGCTATCGTCCACCACTTCGACATCCCCGACGGCGACCCGGAGGTCTCGGTCCTGGCCGCGTCCACCGAGCCAGAGCGGCTGGTGAGGCAGATCGAGAAGGTGATCGACAAGGAAGCGCAGTCGAAGAGGTCGGACGACGGCAACGAGCCGTAACAGAAGGACGAAACCTTGACCGTACCCGCCGAAGCCCTGCCGGAACACGTCAGCCAGCATGTAGACACGGTCGCCGCGCTCCACGCGCGGGCCGAAAGCGGCGTCAGTATCCATCAGCGGGTGGTGGAGGCCGTCACCTCGAACCTGGGCCGGCCCCTGTTCCTGAACCTCACTTTGGCCGCTCTCGCCCTCTGGATGCTGGTCAACGTCTTTCCCAGGCGCTTCGGCATCGCCGCGTTCGACCCGTTCCCGTTCCCCCTGCTGGCCGGGGCCGTCAGCACCGGCGGGCTGCTGCTGGCGATCGTCATCCTGATCACGCAGAACCGGCAGGCGCGGGCCGCCGAGCGGCGGGCGCAGCTCGACCTTCAGGTCAGCCTCCTGACCGAGCAGAAGATCGCCAAGCTGATCGCGCTCGTGGAGGAGCTTCGCCGCGACATGCCCACGGTCCGGGACCGTCTGGACCCCGTCGCCGCCGCCATGTCCGAGGCGACCGACCCCCACGCCATCCTGGACGCCCTGGAAGAGAAGCTGGACGAGGCGGTGGAGCTGGTAGAAGAGGCACAGGGGCAGGTGTGAGGGAAGGGAGCGCGTCCTTACGGAGCGCCGTGTTCTCGTTCGCAGAACGCTTTTCCTAGCGAGTGGTTTTCAACCACTCGTCCTTGCCGCCGTGCTGCTCACCGCGCCCCCGCCTTGGTCTCCCGCGCCGCCGCGTCAACAAGCCCCGCCAGCGGATGCTCGCCGCGCGTGGCCTCCGCGTCCGCGAAGTCCAGGACGAAGCCGCCCCAGGCGCTTTTGCCGCCCGCCATCTTCCCCGCGAGGTCCGTTTGGAGTGCGCGGGCCAGAGCGTCGGTGTCGGCGGAGTTGCTGACGCGCTCGCGCAGCAGAGCGGCCTTGCCCTGCTTCTGCGCTCCAACGGCGATCCGTTCGGGCTTCGGGTAAAACTCGCCGACGAACAGCGTCCGCAGGGGCGGCGGGAGTTGCCTCGGGTCGTCCCAGCTTGCCAGCCATTCGGTGCGGACGGCGCTCTGCTCCATCAGAATGGGCCGCGCGGACACGCGCGCCTGACGCATCGCGCCCAGCAGGGCGGCATTGGCCCCGGCCCGCGCCTTGTCCCACAATGCGGGCAGAGCCTTGTCCGCCGCCGCGTCGTCGAAGGCAGGTAGGCTGACGTCGGCCCTCAGAGATAACGCTGGCGTGATGTCCAGCGGGTCGGCGTGGGCGAAGCGCAGGAAGGCCAGGCGCATCGCGGGCGTGTAGCCCAAGTCGCTGCCCGCCTCGGCGTCTTCCCAGACGAACCCGGCCAGGCCGGGCCGGGCGGACAAGCCCTGCACCAGCGCCGTCAGAGTACCGCGCACCGTCTCCGCCGCCGGGCTGACCAGGACAGGGGGCGGCGCGAACACGACCGGCTTGCCCGCGTCGTCGTACTCCGCCTCCTGCATCCGGTCGCGGGCGTGTACGCCCACTTCCTGACTGTTCTCTCCCTCGATGGAGAGGTCGCGAGCGGCCTCGGGCGGCGCGTCCCCCCAGGGCAGCAGGCTCAGGTCGGCGTACATGGTGATGCCGGTGCCTGCCGTCTGCTTCAAGGCTTCCCCCAAGATGTCTGGATCTTTGCCGCCGACGTGCGAGACGCCGCCGGAGAACACGTCCAGCCACAGCTCATTCAGGCCGACCTTCCGCATCGCCGCGACTAAGGCGTCCACAGACGCCGCCGTGCGCGGGTGTCCGATTACGGCCCGCCGGAGCCGGGAGCGCAGCAGAGGTATCAGCGCGGGGAGCGGCACTGACTTTGTCGTCTCCTGTGGGTGGAAGGCTTCGGGGTGACGTTCTGCGGCAATGGCCTCGCCAGGCCAGAACAGCATCCACATCGGCTGCTGAAGGCCCGACTCTACCAGTGTGTTTATCGTTGGTATCAGCATCTCGACCTTGTATTCCATCCTGAGATCCACCGGCCCGGTCGGGTCCGCCTCCTGGGGATCGCCTTCCGCAAGATACTGCGGCAAGGTGCTGCTCGCGCTCCGCTCCTCGTAATCGGCGGCGGTCCGGCGAGCCAAGTCCTGCTGTGCCGCCGTCAGCTTCGCATAGGGGTAGCGGCCCTCTTCGCCGGGCAGCTCAGGGATCATGATATCTCTCTTCATGGCCGTCATTTGGCTAGGTGTGAGGGCTATAGGATCGCCGAATGCCGGCAGGGCGCGCGCCTGATTGATGCGGCGCTTGAGCAGCGCCGCCCCGGCCCGGTCGCCCAGAGCGTGCTGGCCGTCTTGCGCCGCCTCCTCCCACTCCGCTAGTCGCTGGCGGCGCGCGCCGACGCCAGCCAAGGCGTCCGTCAGGACAAAGGCCGGGCCGACCTGCCGGTAGGTGCCCGCCACGGCGAGGGCCAGTGCGCCGAGTAGGTCGCCCGCCGGGGCGGACGGCGCGGGGCCGATCACCATCAGCGTCCGTCGCGCGTAGTGCGGGTCGGCGTAGACCTCCTTGTGTGAGAGTGCCGCAATCCGCTCGGTCATGTCTTCCACCGTCCGCAGGCCCGCCACCGGAACCGCCACCGCAAGCGCCGGGTCATCCAAGTGCAAATCGCCCGGCCGGGGCGTGTTGATGACGGTGGCCCGCAGGGCGACGTTGTGCTGGGCGGCGGGAGAGTCCAGCTTCGGCGACCAGGTGTGCAGCCGCTTCGCTTCGTCCGCCGCCTTCACAGAGAAGTAGATGGTCTGCCCCGCACGGTCATGAACATAGAGGTGCGTAGTCTGCCCCAACCGGATGCGGACGCCGTCGATCTGGTCTGAAACGTCGCGCGTGTCCGTGCGCTGGTCGTCGGGCAGCTTCGCCATCTCCGGGTCCTGCGAGGCGACCCACAACCGCCCTCGAGGGAACAAGGCGTGGAACAAGGCCTGCTGCGTCCTGTCCGGCAGGTCTGTCAGGCCCAGGCCGCGCTCCGAGGTTAATGCCGCCCACTGCGAGTCGTCCAGGCTGGCCGCCAGCATTCTGAAAGCCGGACGGGGGCTGAGATCTGCCGTCACGTCCGGCGGCGCGGGGTCCTCGTTCAGCACGACGCGCGTTGCCGGGGCGACGGCGGTAACAGTCCCGAACGGTTGCGCCTGTTCGCCGAACGCCGCCGCGACAGTGCCGAGGTCTACGCCGCCCGTCGGCGGTGCTTCTGCCCCGGCGGACAGCTTCACCTTGTCTGCCCCGACCGCCAGCAGGACGCCTTGCGTCGGCGGCGGCATGGACGCCAGCGCCCCGGCCAGCGTCAGGCCGGGCGGCGTGGGCGGCTTCGTCTGCGCCCCGGCAGGCCCCAGCAGCAGCAAGGACGGCAGGAGTGCCAGGAACGCGCGGGAGCCGCCTCGCCCGCTTGCATGGCCTTTGCTCCGCATGAAGATAGTGTATAGCATATCCCTAATAACGGGCGGCGCACGAGAACGGTTCGCGGCTGACGTTGACAGCGGGCGGCGCGATTCGGGTACACTGAAACGCCTGACAACCAGCCAATAAGAGCGATATAAGAGAGATCAAGCCTTGTCCAACCCAAGCCCGAATGCTGCCCCCCCGAACATCGCCGTCGTCATCCCCGCCGGGGGCGGCGGGACGCGCCTGTGGCCTCGCAGCCGCCGCGAGACGCCCAAGCAGTTCCTCGACATCGTCAGCGAGCGCACCATGCTCCAGGAAACCACCGATCGCGTGCAGGGGCTTGTCCCGCCCGAGCGGCTGTACGTCATCACCAACGCCCAACATGCGCCCGCCGTCCGCGCCCAGCTTGAGGGGGTCCCGCCCGGCAACGTCGTCGGCGAACCTGAAGGCCGCGATTCCGCCCCGGCCATCGGCCTGATGGCGGCCATCTTGGAAAAGACGCAGGGGCCGGAGGCGGTCATGGCGACCCTGCCCGCCGACCACGTCATCCTGAACGAACCGCAGTTCCGGGACATCCTGCGCGCCGCCGCCGAGGTCGCCGCCGACGGCTACCTGGTCACGCTGGGCATCCCGCCGACCGGGCCGGACGTCGGCTTCGGCTACATCCAGAGCGGCGAGACGGTCCGCGAACAGACCGAGGCCGGTGTTCCCGCCTTTCTGGTCAAGCAGTTCAAGGAGAAGCCCAGCCGCGAGGTCGCCGAGCAGTACCTGCGCGACGGCGGCTACTACTGGAACGCGGGCATGTTCATCGCCTCGGTCAAGACCCTGCGCGACCTGTACAAGACCCATCTGCCCCAGATGGAAGCGGGCTTTGCCCAAATCGTCGCCGCCCACGGGACCGACGGCTTTGAATCCACACTGGCCGCCGTCTTCCCGACACTGGAAAAGGTTTCAGTAGACTACGGCATCGCCGAGAAGGCGGACCGCGTGGCCGTCATCCCCGCCGACATCGGCTGGAACGATGTGGGCTCCTGGGAGCGGCTGGCCGAAGTGCTGGAAACGGCGGGCAAGCACGACGCCGAAACCGGCAACGTCGTCGTCGGCCACCACATCGGCGTGGACACCCACGCCTCGCTCATCTACAGCCCTGACCGCCTCATCGCCACCATCGGCATGGAAGACATCATCGTCATTGACACGCCCGATGCGACGCTCATCTGCCCCAAGTCGCGCTCGGAGGACGTGAAGAAGATCGTCGAGGAGTTGAAGGCGCGCGGGCGGCATCACCTTCTGTGAGCGGTCCCCGCCCGCGCAGGCATCGGCAAGAACCGTAGGGGCGCGATTCGTCGCGCCCTCCTTCCTGCCGCGCCCTCCTCAGCGCTTCAAGGGGTAATCAATCAGCGGAACGCCCACCGTCTGGGCAACTTGCTCGGCCAGAGACCGCGCCGCTACCTTTGAGGCGGTGCCACTCAATACACAGCCGCTTACCAACCGGTTGGGCTTTTTTGGCACGAGCGCAACATTGTTGGTCGGTGTGACGCACACCCCTTTGAAGTCGTCCAGGGGGCCGCTGCGCGTCTTGGGCCGCCACGGCCAACCTTCCGTTCTCTCGTAGACCCGGCGCTGCCCGTCCAGGCGGTAGTCGGCCGGCCCACCCAGATAGATAAAGAGCGCGCTCAGGCACAGAACGCTCACCGTCATCTGAGCCTTAATCAGCGTGTTTGCCAGCGTAGTCTGGTGGTTCCGGTGGCCGGCGGGTAGGCCGTAAAGTATCGGGAACAGCATCAGCATGAACACGCCAGGGACCATCAGGCTGCTCCGCCGGAGGGATCGGGGCCTGCGGAACGTCAGAACCCGCCCCTCGGCCCGCTCCAGCCAGCTCCCTTTTGACCTCGTCTCCCCTCGGACCCCGTAAACGAGCATCGTCACCGCGTAAAGCATGAAAGTGACGAACCACCAGCCTTGCCATGAATGAAATAGTTTGGTCATGCCGCGATTGTACCACAGCCCAAAAGCCTGTAACAAACGCCCGTCCCGGTTGTCAATGGTCCCAAGAGAACCACTGATAAGGACGAGGAATGATTGTTCCGATGGCGGACCTCCAGGCGCAGCACCGCGCGCTGAAGGACGAGTTGACGGGGGCGTTTGAGCAGGTCATGGCCGCCTGCGACTTCGGCGGGCTGGGCGAGAATACGACCAAGCTGGAGCGGGAGATCGCCCAGACGTGCGGCGCGAAGCACGGCCTGGGCGTCAACTCGGGGACGGACGCCCTGCTGCTGTCCCTGCTGGCATTGGGCGTGGGGCCGGGCGATGAGGTCATCACCTCGCCGTTCACCTTCATCGCCACCGGCGAGACGATCTGCCTGGCGGGCGCGACCCCGGTCTTCGCGGACATTGACCCGCACACCTTCAACCTCGACCCGGAGGCGGCCCAGGCGAAGATCACGGATCGGACCAAGGCCATCCTTCCCGTTCACCTGTTCGGCCAGATCGCCGACATGACGCGGCTGCAACAGATCGCCCGCCCGCGCGGGATCGCCCTGCTCGGGGATGCCGCCCAAGCCATCGGCGCGACCCACCAGGGGCTTCCCCTCGGGGCATGGGGGGACATCAACACCCTGTCGTTTTATCCCACCAAGAACCTCGGTGCCTGCGGCGATGGCGGCATGGTCCTGACCGACCGGGACGACCTGGCCGAGCAGATCAAACTGCTGCGCTTCCACGGGTCCGGCGGCGGCTACTTCCACAAGCGCATCGGCTACTGCTCCCGGCTCGACGGCATGCAGGCCGCCCTGCTGCGGGTCAAGGCCCGTCGGCTGAAGGAATGGAACGAGGCCCGGCGCCATAATGCCGCCCGCTATGACACCGCCTTGTGCGGCCTGGAAGGGCCGCTTGTCCTGCCCTGCGCCGAACAGGGAAACTACCACATCTATCACCAGTACACCGTGCGCGTCCCCGAGGGACAGCGTGAGGCTCTGCAAAAGCATTTGGCATCGCGCAACGTACAGTCGGCCATCTACTACCCACTCCCGATCCACTTGCAGGAGGCTTACGCCTTTCTGGGCTACAAGTCCGGTGACCTGCCTGAAAGCGAGAGGGCGGCACGCGAAGTCCTGTCGCTGCCGGTGCATCCCGAGTTGTCCCCGGAACAGGTCGAGTACGCGGCGGAGTCGGTGCGGGCGTTTTTCGGGTAGACTAGAGCCGAGGAGACACCCAATTTGAAGGCCATGATACTTGCGGCGGGCGTCGGCTCCCGCCTGGACCCCCTGACGCGCGCGATCCCCAAGCCGATGGTGCCGGTCGTCAACCGGCCAGTCATCGAACACATCGTCCTGGACCTCAAGAAGCACGGCTTCGACGAGGTCATGGTCAACCTGCACTATCTGGGTGACGTCATCCAGCAAGGGCTGGGCGACGGCTCGCGGCTGGGCGTCCACATCTCCTACGCGCAGGAAGACAAGCTGTGGGGCGACGCGGGCAGCGTCAAGCGCTCGCAGGCGTTCTTCGGCGACGAAACCTTCTTAGTCGTCGGCGGCGACGACATCTCCGACATTGACCTGTCGGGCCTAATGGCCCTCCACCGGGAAAAACAGGCCGCCTCCACCATCGCCACGACCGTCGTGGACGACCCCTCGCAGTTCGGCATCGTCGTCACCGACGGGAACGGCCGCATCACGCGCTTCCTGGAAAAGCCCAAAGGCGGCGACGTGTTTTCCAACACCGCCAACACCGGCGTCTACGTCTTCGAGCCGGACGTCTTCGAGCTGATCCCGCCGGACACCTTCTGGGGCTTCGGCAACAACGTCTTTCCCAGCCTCCTCGCCGCCGGTCGTCCCCTGTACGGCTTCGCCACGACCTCCTATTGGAAGGACGTGGGCAACCTGCAAGTCTACCGCCAGACCAACTTCGACGCCCTCGCCGGGCTGGTCCATCTGGACATCCCCTTGCATCAGGAAGCGCCCGGCGTCTGGAAGGGCGAGAACGTCACCCTGGACCCAAGCGCCGAGATCGGCTCCCCCGTCGCCATCGGCAGCAACGTCACCATCGGGGCCGGTGCCAAGATTCTGGAAAACACCGTCATCGGCGATGGCTGCATCATTGGGGCAAACGTCACCCTCAAAGACACCATTCTGTGGGCCGGTGCGCGCGTCAGCGAAGGCACCTATCTGGAGCGCTGCGTCGTCGGCACGAACGCCCATGTCCAGTCCAATGTTGCCATCTTCGACGCCAACATCGTGGACCCCACGCGGCGGATGACGGCGAAGACGTAAGGCGGATGGCTTCCACGATGAGCCAACATGATAATCAAGCAAATGATGAAGCAGATGCAGCATCATGGCCGCCCCCGCCCCAGTGTCACCCGCCTCGGCCTAGAAGAAAACCGAAGCGGAAGTTGTTGACCGGCTATGAACCTGTAGACGCTCTCGCCTGTCTTGTGGCAGGGGCGGTTCTCCCATCGCTGCTTTTCTTTGGCCTGCTGTTTCTCGGTCGTTTTGTCGTAGCCATGCCGCCACATCATCCTGCTACGGCCTTGACTGACCTGGTTTGCTACGGGGCGTGGGGTGCCGGTGCTGCCGCAACACTTCTTGTGCCTGTGTTCTTGGTCCGCCGTTCCTGGCTGTTCGTAGTGACCTTTCTGTTCGCTGCACTACCCGTGGATGCTTGGACATTCTCGGAGGCACACTCCCTTAGTTCGGCACAGTTGATGTAGGCCAAAGGCGTAACCGTCATGATACAGCATCCCAAGCGTGTGAAGCGTGTCGCCTATTGCCTTGCTGGTGTTGTCCTCTTCTTCTGCCTCTCGCCGTCCGTGCAGGCACAAGCCGCCGCGCCGCCTATGGGAAACACGGCTCAGGCCGCGCGGCCTGCGTACCCCCTTGCCGATGCCCTCCGCACGGCAAAACAGCCGCCCGGAAGTCTCGCGCTGGCCGTCGGCGCACAGTCCGTCACCCTGCCGCCGGCGGCCGTCCTGGGAGCCGGGGCCACAGTGGCGGAGACTGCCGCCGCCTTCGGCCAGATCACTCAGACCTTCGGGGCTGTCGCCGCCGTCGCCCCGCCCACCGCGACCGTCCTCAACACGAAACCTGCCTTTTCCAACCTGTATGACGGGCTGGCCCCCGAGGAAGCCCTGAAGCTGCTGGCGGTGAACCTCGACGACGCCCAGTGGCAAAGCCTCGTGAGTGCCCAGGGCCTCGGCCTCGGCGACCTCTCCAATGAGGCCCAGCGCGCCCTCTTCCTGGACCTCCTGCCGCCTGAGCCGTTCCAAGTCAAGAGCATCGCGTTTGACCGGGACGAGAACGCCCCACCGCGCGCCGTCACCGGCGGCCGTGCCGATGCCCGCCTGCGCCTTGGTCAGACCGTGCAGTTCCAGCTCCCCTCGAAAGGCAACGCGGACTTTCGAGGCATCATCGTCCCCACGCCGATCCTGCCGGGGCAGCCGCCGCAGTATAGTTTCAAGGGGAACGGGGTACGGTGGTCCCCGACGCTGGACGGCATTCCCATTCGCGCCGAAGTGCCGAACGTCCTGAAAAGCGGCCAGCTCGACTACCGGCAGCCTGCGCTCCAAGTACCGGTCCCCGTGGCCGGGCTGAGGCGTGTCGGCGACTTAGTCGGCCGCGTCGGGGCGCTCGCTCACTTTGAGCTGTATGCCGACAGGCGGTACGAGGGCAGGCTCCTGACGATCACCGGCCCCGCCCTCAATGCCCCGGCGGCTGATCTGCTGCGCGCCCTCGCACTATGCCTCACAGGGACATGGCGGCGGGTCGGACAGGCGTATGTCCTGACGGACGATGTTCAAGGGGCGGGGACACGACGGCAGATCCTGGCCGACTTCCACAAAGGCGTCGAGGCTCAGCGCCGGACGCTTCTGGCCTCCGCCGGAACACGGCTCGCTTCGGCGCACGGCCTGAGTGACCTGAGCGGGTTCGGCGATCCTCTGGCCCTCAGCCCCTCCGAACGGGAGCAGGCTTCGCACACTCCCTGGGCCGCGCGCTACCATTCCTCCTTGGCGGTCGGCGTTGCGTTCGCCCGGATGACCGCCCCGCAGCAGGAGGAGGCTCGGCGCATCACCCAGGTGTTCGAGCAGGCGAACCAGGAGAACCCCAACGATGTCGCCTTCCAGTCGGACCTTGCCGGCAGCATTCAGCTAATCGCCCGGCCCGTCCTTCAAGTCATGCTGCCCTCCCTCGATGGCCCCGTGACGCTGCCGCTCGACCTGACGGAGCTGCTTGAAGGGATCGTGCCACCCGTCATCCCCGCGCCCGCAGCGCCCGCCAAACAGGCCGCATTCGCCCTGACCCCCTGGCGGGCAGTGCTGGCCGCGCCCAAGACGACAAAAGATGTGGACGCCCTGGTCGCGGCCATGAAGCCCCTGGGCCTGAACCAGCTCTGGCTGGCGACCTCCCCGCCATCAGACGGGCCGGACCTCGTCGCCTACGCCTTGAAGGCCACCAAGGGCACGGGCATCGGAGTCTTCCCTACGCTGGACCTGCTGACCTGGGAAACGCCCAGGGCCGCCGCTGACGCCGACCTGGACCTCCTGGACCGGACCTCCGTTCAGGACGGCGGCAAGGCCCGCACCGCCGTCAGCGCGTTCTCGCCGCGCGTCGCCTCCGACCTCGCCGCCTCGGTCCGCGCCATGTCGGCGGAACCCGGCATCGCCGGGCTGGTCTGGCGCGAAACCGCACCCCCCGGCTACGCCCTGCCCGCCCACAGCCTGCTGCCCGACTATGACGCCCCTCCCGACCTCGGCTACACGGAACCCGCCCGCCTGGCCTTCCTGCGGCTCACCCACACTGACCCCCTGGACATCACGGACACGGACCGCCTCAACCTCGCCGAGACTGAAGACACGCGCCTGCCCGGCTTTGACGGGACGGGGGAGGACTCGGCCCTGGCGACCCAGTGGCGTCAGTTCCGGTCGGACGCCGACACGGCCCTGCTGCGCGGCCTCTACAACGTCGCAGGCACGACATCCGGCGCGGCCCGCCCGCGCATCTTCATCCACCAGCAGCGCCCCGGCCCGTCCGGGGTTGACTGGTACGGCTCCTGGGACGACCCGAAGGCCCCACTCCCGACGGCCCGCAAGTCCTGGGACGACCTCCTTCCGGGCCAGACACCCGCCCCGCCACAGGACGCCTTGACGCAGGCCCGGCGGCAGTCGCAGCTCGTCTACCTCAGCGTCCCCCTCGGCGACGCCGTGGCCGCCTCCGAGATCGCCGCCCATCTCCCAATGCCGGTGCCGGGCAAGGCATGGGACGGCGTCGTCTTCGACCTGACCGCCGCCGCGTCCGGCGTGGAACACCTGGACACGCTCAAGGCCCTCGTCGGCGTGAGCGCGGCAGATGGGAAGAAGTAATAGGCAAAAGTGGTACAGATGCGGAGATTGTAGAGGCGATGGTTCTCCTCATGGACCCAGCCGGCGGCGGGAGAGCCGCGCCCGTTGCTGGGCGCGGTTGTCACTACCGGCCTCATGTACGGGTTGGGTTCGAGTCATCGGAACCGGCACAGTCATCCGGCGGCAGGAAGATGCCACGGGTTGAAACCCGAGGCTGCCAAGTTCCCAGCGTCCAGGGGACGCAAGACCAGACGGTGCAAGAAAGGTTTAGAGCTTTCTGCCCTTCGGCTTCTTTCTGCCGTCCCTGGGACGGTGGGCTTTTCGGAGCCTCGGG
The DNA here is from genome assembly GCA_965215505.1 of Capsulimonadaceae bacterium. Lineage (GTDB taxonomy): Bacteria > Armatimonadota > Armatimonadia > Armatimonadales > Capsulimonadaceae > JANXMY01. The sequence goes on from OZ244065.1 coordinate 4,974,232, forward strand.
TTTCAACCCGTGGCGATATGGACTGAGCCATGAATCTACGCCCGATTAAAACCGAAGACGACTACAGGGCGGCACTCGCAGAGATCGAAGGCATATTTCAGGCCGGGCCGGAGACGCCCGAGGGCGACCGCCTAGATATTCTGACCCTGCTGGTGGAAGCCTACGAGGAGCAGCACTACCCGATACCGCCGCCGGACCCTCTGGGCGCTCTGGAATATCATCTGGAGAGTAGGGGCCTGACGCGGCGCGATCTTGAGCCGTACCTGGGCAGTCGGGCGCGCGTCGCCGAAGTGATGAACCGCAGGCGTGCATTGACTATAGACATGATTCGGCGGCTGCATCAAGGCTTGGGCATTTCCGCCGAGATTTTGATCCAGCCCTATCCACTCGTTAAGCCGCCGAGCAGAACGCGGCGAACGGCGGCGACAGCCGCCGCGCCAGTGGCAGGATGAGAAACGGAACGAAAGAGCAAAGCGGCCCGGTGCAGATGCACCGGGCCGCTTCCATGTCTCCGACTACTTCCTCGCGTCGCCGACTACTTCCTGACGATGTACTCGGTCTTGCTCTTGTCGAAGCCCTCCGGCTCCTTCTTGGCGTCGAAGGTCCAGCGTCCCGCGCGGGGATGGAAGGCCGAGTAACCGCTCAGGACGCTCGCCAGCAGGCGGCGCGGGGTGCGGCGGACAAAGTTCACCTCGGTCAAGAGGGTCAGGAACGAGGTGCCCTTGCGGTAGTGGTCCAGGATGCGCCGGACGATGTCGTAGGTGGAAATCGCGGCCCCCCCTTCGACCTCATTACGGAACTCCAGCAGTTCCTCCATGCGCGGCGGCGTGACGAAGACACCGGGGTCGCTCTCGTTCTGGTCCACGAACTTGAACTCGTCGGGCTTGTCCGTCTTCTCCAAATAGACGACCGCGCCGGACTCGGCGGCGATCTCCGCGTACAGGTCGAACAGGCCGTAGGCGAGCTGGACATTGTGATCCACATAGACCGGGTAGCCGGTCCCCTCCGCGTCCCGCACCGTCAGCTCGACGATGTTCGGCTCGGCGGGGAAGAAGCCGGGCGGGACCTGTGCCAAGGGGAACGTTCCGATCTCCTTGTGGTAGGCCTTCAGGACAAGGCGCAGGCGCGAGGCCTCGGCCGTCGCCCCTTCCGGCCAGCGGGTCGCGCCGGCGGGTTCCTGGTCGTTGACGTCCTGGGCGACCGGGTCCAGGATTTCGTCCTGCAAGCCGTCTTCAAAGCCCTCGTCGGCCAGCATCTGGTCCAGGATCTCGCCGTCCGCCGTCTCGAAACGCGGCAGGGTGGGGAAGGTCAGGGACTCGGGCACCTGCCCGATATACAGCGGCAGCGAGTCGGGCGCGCGGAACCGGTCCGCACCGACCCACAGATACTGATCGGGGCGGGCGCGCAAATACTCGGCCAATGTCTCCGCGTCGGCGGCGAAGGTACGCGAGCCGGGCCGAATCTCGAAGACGTGCGTGAGCAGATCGCCCACGGGGACCGTCTCTTCGCGGCCCTCGAAGTAGGAGGCAAGCTCCTCCGCGTCCTCCTCGGTGACCTCCAGCGGCTTCGCGGCGGCCTCGACGATAGGGGCGGTCTCGATGGTCGGCTCTTCCACGGGGTTCTCTGCGGCCGAGGCCGCCTGCGCCCGCCACACGGCCCGCAGAGGCTCCAAAGCCTCGCGCAGCAGCCAGCGGTGATCGGGCAGGGCCAGGAAGGTTTCCCGGTCGGTCGCCACGGCGTCATAGAGAGCCACGCCGTCGAAGTCCTCGCCCAGAGCCTTCCAGGCGAAGTACTGGATGACCCGGTTGTCCACCGGCTGGCCCTGGCTCACCGTGAGCAGGGCGAGAGTCGCTCCGGTGGGATTGTCCGCCCAGTCCAGGCCCTTGGCAGCGTTCTGGAATGGGGCCAACTTCTCCGCGCTGAGGTAGTTGTAGAACAGCAGGTCCGCTTCGCGCTCCGAGGTCATATCGAGCAGCCACGACCGCAGGCCGTAGGACAGGCCGCCCGCAATGGGGAAGAACGGGGTGCCACGAAGCAGGCGCGGGGCGACCTCGGCGTAATACTCCTTGACGCGGCCGGTGATCTGGGCAAGTTCCCCCGCCACCTCATTGATCGGGATGGGCGCCCCATACTGGGAAATCACTTCGCTCAGGATGTGTTCCAGGGGCCGGGTCTTGTCCAGGTAGCGGCTCCTGACATCCCAGCGTCGGTCTACGGCGACGAAGCGGCGCGGGTCGGCCTCCATGCGCTGCCGGGCCAGGGCGGGCGTCACGACATCGTCGCCGACCTCGCGGGCGACTTCGCCGACGCGGGCCGGCTCGCCCAGGCGGACCAGGGCGCGGTGCAGCAGGGTCGTCAAAGTCTCCTGCGCGAGCGCCTGCGTCGGGTCCGGGCCGGGGGCGGGTTTCTTGGCGGTGGTTTTCTTGTCGGTTCGGGTGGTCGCCATGCGGTCTCCTTCTGGATACGGAAATGGAAAATGAGGGAAAAGTCTTGCGGCGGCTAGGCGGGGACGGCGTACAGGTCGTAAGGCTCGGCCTCCACGACGCGGGCGGCGACGAGCGTGCCCGGCGCGGCCTCGCAGCCGCGCACGACCACCGCGCCGTCTATCTCGGGGGCGTCGCGGAAGGAGCGGCCCACGGCGTCCGTCCGCCCTTCCTCGGCGCGCTGTGATTCAACCAGCACGTCCAGGGTTCGCCCCAGCCACTTCTGGTTGTTCGCTAAACTGAGGGGCTGCTGCGCGGCCATCAGGGCATCCCGGCGGGCGCGCATCACCTTCGGCGGGACGGCACCGGGCAGATCAAAGGCGGGCGTGTCCTCCTCGGCGGAGTAGGTGAAGACGCCCACGCGGTCAAAGCGCATCTCTTGAACAAAGCCGAGCAGGTTCTCAAACTGCGCGTCCGTCTCGCCGGGGAAGCCGACCAGGAACGTCGTCCGCAGGGCAAGGTCGGGCAGGGCCTGCCGCATCTTGCCGAAGAGCCGCTTGTACTGCTCGACCGACCCGCCGCGCTTCATGGCTTTGAGCATGACATCGTCGCCGTGCTGCAAGGGCATGTCAATGTAGGGGATCACCTGCGGCAGATCGCGCAGGGCGTCAATCAAGGGCTGGCGGACCATCGTCGGGTAGCAGTAGAGCAGCCGCAGCCACTTGATGCCCTCCACCTCGGCCAGCGCCCGCAGCAGCTCGGGCAAGGCCAGCCGGCCGTACAGGTCCATCCCATAGGCGGTGGTGTCCTGCGCGACCAGGTTGAGTTCCGATGCGCCCGAGGCCGCGAGCTGCCGCGCCTCCTGCACCAGCCTTTCGATGGGCTTGGACCGGTGCTTGCCCCGGATGCCGGGGATCGCGCAGAACGTGCAGGTGTGGTCGCAGCCCTCGGAGATCTTGAGGTAGGCCGTCCACGGCGTCGCGGTCGCGCGCAGTCGGGTCTGGGGAATAAGAGGATACTTGTCGGCGACCTGCTCCACCAGGTTGATCTGGCGGGGTCGCGCCCCGAAGACGACATTGCCGATAGCGGGCGCGCTCTCGATCCCCAGGAACGCATCCACTTCGGGAATCTCGCGGGCAAGGTCCGCCCCGTAGCGTTGGGCGAGGCAGCCGGTGACGATCACCTTGGACACCTGCCCGCGCCCCTTGCGCTTCACGGCGTCCAGGATGGCCGCGATGCTTTCTTCCTTCGCCGGCCCGATGAACCCGCAGGTGTTGACGATCAGCACGTCCGCGTCGTTCTTGTCCGCGACGAACTGCACCGCGCGTCCGTCCGCGCCCGCGAGCGCGCCCAGCATCTCCTCGCCGTCCACCTGGTTTTTCGCGCAGCCAAGCTGCACCAGACCTACTTTGGTCGCCAAATTCCCAACTTCCTCTGCACCAAACAACGTAAAAGCACAAAAATTGCCGGTTTAGTGTACCCGAGAAAGGAGGAAATAGTCAATCGGCTGGGTGTGAACTGTCAGGCAATCGCCCAGGACGGGCAGGCACGGGGAGGGCAGGCACAGGGGCCTGCCCCTACGCCGGCGGTCGGTAGGGGCAACCCCCCGTGGTTGCCCTCTTTTCGGCTTGCGGTTGCTTGGCGGGCGCGGCTGCCCTGCCTCCCCCTGCTGTGCTTTAGCCTTCCACCTCGCGCCCCATGTCGTCCAGGTGCTTTGGCTTGAGCGCGTTGTAATCTTTGCCGCCCCCGATCCACTCGAAGGCAATGCCATCGTCGGATGGCAATTCGCGGTAGCCCATGCTCCACAGATCCTTTTGTTCAGGCCGCCAGTGAGTAAAGCCACGCATCTGCGCTGCCATCCCGTCGTCGCAGACGGTCGCCGCTTCTTCAAGCATCTGAAGAACGTCCAAGCCAGCGCACAGGGCCGCGTGGTAACAGAGGCGGCCGCGCCTCAATCCGTGCCTGCGCGTCAAGACCGTCGGCGTCGTTGCCCACAAGCGGGGCGAACACGATGCGGTTGCCATCCGAATAGTCCGGGCCGGGGATAGACCAGCCTCGCCCAAACGGCCAGCCCTCACGGATCGCGGCGCGCTGTTCGGCGTCCGCCAGCCGGTAGAACTCCTCCCGGCGCAAGAAGGCGCGCAAGGGGTTTCGCTCGTTCTGAACGATGTCCGACACGGCCGGCGGGAGGTCCACGCTCATGCCTCTACTCCGCGCGCAGGACGGCCCATCCGCTTCCGAAGGCCAATACGTCCTCAACCGCGCCCCAAACAGGATCGGGAATGACCGTCTTCTGCCCCAGCGTCCGCCGCAGGTGGTAGAACCCGAAAGCGCCCGCGACGGCGGCGGCCACGCCGATGGCAGCCCCAACCTCGGCGCGCTTCCCATCATGCACACACAGGGTCGCCCCGGACAGCCCGCCCGACAGGATGCGCCCGAACAGCGGGCCGGGCGCGATGCGGTTCGGGGTGAAGGGCATTTTGTCCCCGACGATCTCCCCGGCCGCCAGGAACTTCGTGACGTTCGCCGCCTTCGCCGTTCCCAGCCACCGCAGCGGTGACTGCTCCAGGTCAGGCGACGGAGTGCGCGCTAGGTGGTCGCTCACCAGGGCGGGCGCTCCCATGCTCCGCATTCCAGCGATGACGCCCAGGCAGGCGGCTTGGAGGTAGGTGATAGGCATCAATGGTCTTTCCAGAGAAGATCAGCGAGTGACAAGTGACAGTAGATGTCAGGACAGGGCGAGAGAAGCCTTTATCGGCCCTTGCCGCACGGGTGTCAGCTCCCCCGCCTCCATAGCCTCGACGATGACGCCTTCTTCCGGCAGGATCACCACGCGCGCGTTGAGCGCCTGCGCGATGCGGCGCAGGGTGGGGAGGGTCGGCATCTGGCCGCGCTCGATGCGGGCGAGCATCGGTTGCTTGATGCCGGTCTTCTCGGACAACTCCCGCTGAGTCAGGTTGCGGGCCTCGCGCGTCTCGGTCAGCGCCAGACCCAGGCGCGTGCCCTCGCGTGCATGAGTCAGTTCTTCGGCGAACGTAGGACTAGCCGCGATCTGTTCGGCGACGTATTGCTGGAGTGACTTGTACGGATCTTGGGTCTGCATGGTCTTTCTCTGCTTTCTCAACTGCCTCCCGCCGCTCTGCTTCTCGGCGGCGTACCTCCTCAACGCGGCTCAGAGCCAGTCGCGTATCACCCGGCTTGAGCCGCTGTGACTTCTTGCTGATGGCATGAACGATGACGATCTGTTCCTCAACATAGGTAAAGTAGAAGTAGCGGTACTCGATGCCGCCAAACTCAGGCCTCAGTTCCCACAAGTCGTCCTGAACCTTGCTGGCGTAGTTGCTAGGCAAACGGTTGCCCCGTTCTTCCAAAAGAAGCATGTAGTCAACGCACTTCGCCCGTGCCTTCTCCGAGAGGGACGCCAGGAACTCACCTACGGGGCTGTCGCCTCGCTCCGACTGGTAGAAGACGACCTCCCATGGCATGATGACGCATTATAACTCTTGTGTTATCAGAAGTCAATGCTGATCTGATCGGGTCTGCCTCAATTAGTGCGTCACCGATAGTGTCAAGTTGTTTCTGTAAAAGCTGGGAGCATCCTTGCGTGTCTACGGGTTCGTGATGGCCTGTTCCGCGAAGGTCAGGTAGGCTTTGTCCGCCTGCCAGTCGTCGCTGATCTCCATCAGTACCGCGCTCGCCAGCCGCAGGCACGACGCCTCGTTCGGGAAGATGCTTGCCACCCGCGTCCTGCGGCGCACTTCTCGGTTGACCCGCTCGACGCCGTTAGTCGTCCGTAGCAGGCGACGATGCGGCTCAGGGAACGCGAACACCGTCAAGCCTTCGGGCAGGTTCTCTTCCAGCCAGGCCGAGAGTCTGGGTGCCGCCGCTTCGTACTTCTGGATGGCCCGCTTCAGTAGCGCGTCGGCTTCGGCTCTGTCCTGGGCGCTGAAGACGGCCCTGATGTCTGCCGCGGCCTGTGCCTTGGCGTCCTGACGTGGCACATAGGCCGAGGCGTTCTGCTGAAGATGGAACTGGCAGCGCTGCCACGGGATGCCGCCGAACACGGCCAGCCGCGCCGCCTTCAGCCCCTCGTGGGCGTCGCTGACGATCAGGCGCACGCCCCGCAAGCCGCGCTGGACGAGGCTTTGCAGGAACGAGCGCCAATGCACTTCTTTCTCGGACAGGGCGACGGAGACGCCCAGCACCTGCCGCTTGCCCTGCGCGTCCACGCCCACGGCGATCAGCACGGCGGCATCCTGCACCAGTCCGCCCTGGCGCACCTTCTCGTAGCGGGCGTCCAGCAGCAGGTACGGACATCCGCCCAGTGGGCGCTGCCGCCAGGCTTCCAGAGTGGCGTCGAGTTCTTTGGCGGCCTGGCTGACCTGGCCGCTGCTGACCGAGAAGCCGCACAACTGCTCGGTGATGGCGGCCACCTTGCGGGTGGAGACGCCCTGCATGTACATCTCGGCCAAGGCCAGCTTCAGGGCGCGCTCGGAGCGGGTGCCCCGTTCCAGGCTCTGCGGATAGAAGCCGCCCTCTCGCACCTGGGGGACGGCGACGGTGATCTGTCCCAGGCGGGTGTTGAGTGTCTTATCTTTGTAGCCGTTGGCGTGGCCCGTGCGCTGCTCGGTGCGCTCGTGCAAAGCCGCACCGAGGTGGTTCTGACGCTCGATCTGCATGGCGGCGTTGAGCAGGACGCGGAACAGATCGGGCAAAGCGTCAAGCCCGTGCGCGGCAAGCTGCTCCAAAAGAGGCGCTGGTAGTGTAGAATCTTCGTGGTAGGTCATGGGTAGTTTCCTTGTGGTGTGGTAACTCCAAGGATACTCCCTGACCTACTATTTCAGGCCATCAATTTACAGAAAACATTTTACACTAACAACCCGCGTTTACCCACGTTCAACTTGACACTGGAACCCTTTTCCACCCATACTGTTTATTCTAACGGCGATAATCATTGACTCCAAAATGACGGATTTAGAAGCGGGGCGTAGACGTGAACCAAGTGGACTCAGGCGAGATTTTTGATGTGGCGATCATCGGCGGCGGGCCGGTCGGGCAGTATGCCGCCTATTATGCGGGCCTGCGCGGCATGAAGACGAAGGTTATTGACAGCCTGCCGCAGCTCGGTGGGCAGCTCGCGGCCCTGTACCCCGAGAAGTACATCTTCGACGTGGCCGGGTACGCCAAGGTCTACGCGCGGGACCTAGTGGAGAACCTGACCGAGCAGATGATGCAGTACGGGCCGACCCTGGCCCTCGACGAGAAGGTCTCCGGCCTCACCTCGGAAGACGGCTTGGTCACCATGACGACCGAGAAGGGCCACACGCACTACGCCAAGTCCGCCATCATCGCGGCGGGCGTCGGGGCCTTCATGCCGCGCAAGATCGCGCAGGCGGGTCTGGACGAGCTGGAAGGGCGCGGCCTGCACTACTTCGTCACCGACAAGAGCATCCTGGCCGGGAAGCGCCTCCTGGTCGTCGGCGGCGGCGACAGCGCCTTCGACTGGACTTTGAACCTGTACGACTCGGCCCAGAGCATCATGCAGATCCACCGCTCGGACAAGTACAAGGCCCACGAGGACACCATTCAGAAGGTCATGGCCTTGCCCATCGAGTTCAAGACCTTCCATGAGGTCAAGCAGGTGCATGGCGAGGAGCATGTCGAGGGCGTCACCATCTTCGACAACCGCACCAAAGAAGAGTTCTACTATGAGTGCGACGAGATCCTGTTTTCGCTCGGCTTCCTGACTAACTTAGGCCCCATCAAGCAGTGGGGGTTCGACATCGTCGGCAACTCCATCGCGGTCAGCAACACGCGCATGGAGACCAACATCCCCGGCGTCTACGCGGCGGGCGACATCATCACCTATGACGGTAAGCTGAAGCTGATCGCGACCGGCTTCGGCGAGGCGGCAACCGCCGTCAACCACGCCAAAGCGCATGTGGACCCCGCCGCCAAGGTCAATCCGGGCCACTCCTCGGAGAACGTGCCCGAGAAGAAGCCGCACTGAGCGAATCTGGAGCCGCCATGCTGACCGAGTACCCCTATGCCCGGAACTACCTGTTCAACGCCCTGGAATCGGCCCCCGTGCTGTTCGACCACCTGCTGGATGGTCTGACCGAGGAGGAGGCCGACCGGCGGCCGGACGCGGACCGGTTTACCATCCGCGAGGTCATGGCGCATCTGGCCGATTGGGAGCCGGTCTTTCTGGAGCGCCTGACCCGGATGCGCTCCGAAGACCATCCCACCCTGCCCGGCTATGATGAGGGGCAGTGGGCGATTGACCACGGCTACGCCCAAACGGACTGGCGCGCGCAGAGCCGCCTGTTCGCCGCCCGGCGGCGGGAATTGACTGCCTTCCTCCGCGCCTGCGCCCCCAACGAATGGGCGCGCACTGCTGACCGTCCCGAGATCGGCGTCCTCACGATCGAGGCGCAGGCCCTGCTCATCCCCCTGCACGATGCCTACCATCTGCATCAGGTGGTCGAATGGCGCGGGTGACGTGTGTTCAGATGGAAGCTGCGCTTTGCCTCAGGGCGATTGCACATCAGGCCCAGCCGTGCCATTCATGGGACGGCTGTTCAGCGAAGACGCTACAACCCCCGCTTCTGCACTGGCAGACTGCCCCAATAACTGAGACGCGGAGGGCGCGGGGCTAGGGGATGCTCATTCTGAGTGCCGCGAAGCGGTACTTCTTGGCGTTCGCGCCGCGTAGCCGTGCGTTGCAACGCATGGTCGGGTTTATGCGCGGTTGCCCCGCGCTTCGCCTCACGGAAATAGCGCGTTTCGTGCTTCTTGTGATATAATGGGTGTAAGTCGGCCTCCCATAAACTTTGTACGCCGTGACCGACCGTTTCTCAGAAAGCCGAGAAATATGCCCACCTTCAAAATGCCCCGCAAGGCGCTCCCCGTGCGTGGCTCCCGCCAAGCCTTCACTCTGATCGAGCTGCTCGTGGTCATCGCCATCATCGCGATTCTCGCCGCCATCCTCTTCCCCGTCTTCCAGAACGTCCGCGAGAACGCCCGCCGGGCCGCCTGCGAGTCCAACATGAAACAGCTCGGCTTGGCCTTCACGCAGTACCTACAGGACAGCGACGAACGCCTGCCGATGGGGTCGTCGGCGGGCCGGGACAACCTGGGCGCGGGTGACGGCTGGGCGGGGCGCATCTACCCTTTCGTCAAGAGCGCGGGGGCGTTCGCCTGCCCGGATGATGCCGCGTCCCCGGTGCAGAACACGTTCGGTGGGTCGGCTTATACTCTCTCCCCCGTCTCATTTGCCTATAACGCCGACTTGGCGGGCAGCGGCTCCCTCGGCATCCAGGGCGCAGCCCCCCTCCTGAATGCCCCCGCTAAGACCGTCCTGCTGTGCGAAGTGACGGCGGCGCCCTTCGCCGCCTCCGCTCAGGACGCGCAGGCCGTGGCGGACCTCTCCACGGTTGACGAGTGGGGCGGGCAGGGCGCCGGCGTGTCGCCCTGCATGGACGGCTCCCCGGCCTCCGATGGGGAATCGGCCTTCGTCCTCGCGCCCGGCGGCACCTCCTGCTCTCTGCCCCTCGCCACCGGCTTCATGGGAGTTTCCGGCCCGCGCACCATGAACTTCCAGGCGGGCGTGGGCAAGTTCTACCTCGCGCCGACGGGCCGGCACACGGGCGGCTCCAACTTCCTCTTCTGCGACGGACACGTCAAGTGGCTGCGCGGGAATCAGGTGTCCACGGGGCCGGTCCTCGGCTCCGACTCGCCGACGAAGGGGGCCGCAGAGCAGCCGACGGACTCCCAGGACAGCAATCCCAACCTCAAGCGCGGGAACGCCGCCGGGACGCAGAGCGCCCAGCCCTGGGCCGCGACGTTCAGCCCGATCTAGTCCACCGGTCTTACTCCTCCATCGTCCGCAGGACGCCTGGCCTAGCGAGCGGTTTTCATCCGCTCACGAATTCAGGTATCATGCCCCCATGACGGACGACACACTAGACGAGGTACTACTAGCCCATTATACCGGACGGCTCGCCGGGCTGCGTTACCAGGCGGTCGGCATGGTCGAGACGCTGACGTTCTCGCCGGAGATGGACCGGCACGTCACGATGACGACACTGCAAGTGCTTCCCGAGAGTGGCGTCTGCGGCCAGTACCCCGGCAAGCAGTGGTGGCAGGGCCGCCGCATCCCCGGCCGGCAGATTTCCGCCGTCAGCGCCGACGTCCTCGATGCCCTGGACATCCCCCATGACGTGCCTGGAGACAACCTGATCATCCGGGGCATTGACCTGGGCCGGTTCGTCCCCGGCGACACCCTGCGCGTCGGCGATGCTCTGCTCTCAGTCACCCCGACCCTGCACCGGCCCTGCGCGAAGCTTGCGCGGCGGACGAGCCTGACCCGGATGAAGGCGATCAGCGCCGGCCGCCTGCGTGGCCTCCTGCTGGACGCCCGCGCGCCCGCGACGATCCGGGTCGGCGACCCGGTCGAGCTGATCCTGCTCCCCTCTGACAGCGTTGTTTAAAGCGGCCTTGCTTTCCGGTATAATGACGCCGGAAAGTTTTCTCCCCCATGCCAACACGAACCACTAAGACCGGCCTCCTTCTGCTCGCCATCGCCGCCCTCGGCGCGGGATGTTCGCGGCCCCAGCCCACCGTGGATCAGGTGGGGGGTGTCACCACGCCTCCCGACCTGCGCGTCGGTGCCAACCCCCCCGGCGGCCCGAGCGAGGCCCCCACCGGCGCGGGCGCGGGCGGCTCGGCGGCGGCGGGCTATGAGGGCGGGCGCGTCGGCTCCACGCGCGAGCAGCCAACCCTGCCGCCCCAGCCCCAGGGCATCACCCAGAGCCGCATGTCCCCCGTCGGCAGCAGCGGCTCCGGGCTGGGCGACCGGGGCAACCCGATTCCCCCGGACGTCTCCCTCACTGCCCCGCCCGATCCCGCCGCCCCCGTGCGCCTGGCCCCGGCCAGCACTGCCATCCCCAACAGACTGCCCGAGGGGAACGCGCGGGTTCGGAAGCCCTAACCCGCCCCGCGGCGAGTCACTTCTCCTATGTTCCGTCTTTGATGGCATTCGGTAAGCCGGCAGGAGCATCCCAACCGCCGCCCCTCCGCCCCCGCCCGTCTCGGGAAGGGAAGCGACTCGTCGCGGGGCGGGTTCCTTGACTCCTCTTCCCCTTTCGACTATAATGTACGGCAGCAGACCGGCCCATTCCGCCGCCACTTCCAGGAGACTCCCCCATGCCTTACGAAGGCCAAGCCGCCGTCCTCAACGAAGACGGGCGCGACGTTGAAGTCGAAGACATCACCATTGACGACCCCGGCCCCGGCGAGGTGCTGGTCAAGCTGGCCGCGTCTGGCGTCTGCCACACCGACCTGACTGTCAAGAACCTCCACGGCAACGGCATGACCTTCCCCATCGTGCTGGGCCATGAGGGCGCGGGGTATGTTGAGGCCGTAGGCGAAGGAGTCAAAGGCCTGAAAAAAGGCGACCCGGTCGTCATTGCCTACCGCGCGCCCTGCGAGCAGTGCCCCGCCTGCAAGCGCGGCGACCCGCGCCACTGCTACATGGCCCTGCGGCCCGGCCCGCGCGTCCACCGCAAGCGCGACGGCGCGGTCTGCTCCCAGGTGCTGCGCTGCGGGACCTTCGCCACCCATACCGTCGTCCACTCCAAGGCCGCCATCAAGATGCCTAGGGAGATGCCGCTCGACCGGGCCTGCCTGCTCGCCTGCGGCGTCGTCACCGGCGTCGGCGCGGCCATGAACACCACGCCCGTCTTTGCCGGGTCGCGCGTCGCCGTCATCGGCTGCGGCGGCGTCGGCCTGTCCGTGATCCAGGGCGCGAAGCTCCAGAACGCCCGGCAGATCATCGCCGTGGACGTCAGCGCCAACAAGCTCCGTCAGGCTTTGGACTTCGGCGCGACCCACACGGTCAACGCTAAAGAAGGCGACCCCGTGGTCCAGGTGCGCGCCCTGACCGAGGACGGCTGGGACGGCGGCGTCGAGTACGCTTTCGAGGCGACCGGCATCCCCGTCTGCACCGAGCAGGCCGTCAAGATGCTCTCCTACGGCGGCACGGCGACCACCATCGGCTTCCCGGCTGCTGAGGACGCCGTGACCCTGAACCTCGGCGACATGGCGACCGGCGTCTACTGGAACAAGGCGGGCCTGCGCGTCTGCCACTGCGGCGACGCCCTCCCGTCCCACGACTTCCCCCTGCTCGCCCAGCTTTATCTGACCGGCCAGCTAAAGCTCGACGAGATGGTGACCAGCCGCATCACGATCAACGACGTGAACGAGGCCTTCGAGGCCATGCACGGCGGCGACGTCCTGCGAAGCGTCATCATGTTCTGAGGAAGGCCGGGAACAGCTATGGAAGGCGAGCTACAGCTTAACCTGCGTCAGATTGTTCAAGTGCTGGAAGACCTTCTCGGCAGGCCCTCCCGTTGGAATGGCAAGGCGTTCCTGGCAAGGAGTTTATCATTTGCTGGGGCCGCGCATTATGACGGCAGCATCAGCGTCAGCGAACTGGTCTATTCGGAGCCGGACTTACGCTGGCGGACTATGATCCACGAGGCACTACACACCTTTTCTCCGCCGTACACGCGCTTGGAGTACAACGCGGCTCAAGGCTGGGAAGAGGGGGCGGTCGAATAGATGCAGCGCTTGCTGCGGCCACAAGTCCTCGCTGCGCTTGGGGTCACAGTGCGGGAAGCAGTGCTGATAGATGCCGAAGCAGGCCATCAGTACAACGTCTATATTGCGTTGCTGGAGGATCTACGCCTCCAACTGGGTGATGCGCCCCTCACTTTCTACCGGATGCTTTTGTCAACCCCGTTGCCAGAACGCGCCCTGGTATTGAGGCAAAGCGGTATTATGTTAGAGGAACAAGAGCGTCAGGCGTTCAGGATGGCATTGCTGAAAGCCGTCTTCGCTCTCAGCCGATGAATAGGAAGCTCAGAATGGGATGGAATGAAACCGAGCGCGATGAGATCATCGCCACTGTACTGACCGCCAACACGCCGGAGAAGTACGAGCAGGCCGAAGAACTAATCATCGGCTGGATGAAGCAGCACCCGCGAGACTTCGGGATGCTGGATGCGGGCGAGCAACTGGCTATGATGAGCGGCAAATATGAGCCTGCCGCAGAGGATGCGACGACGGTTTAGCGAAGTTGAGGATGATGTGTCATGAAGTACGCTGTTCATCCTCAGCCGGCAGGAGAAAGCGGGCCGCTGATGACCACGACGAACGACACACATTCTGCCAAAACGAACCCCGGCATCCCGCCCCTGGCCGGGCTAGCCACCCACGCTGAGGCGTCGGTCGTCGGGCTGGGCGTGGACGAGAACGTGGAACGGATGCGGCGGCTGAACTACGTCGAGGCGCGGCTTTACGAGATTTCGGCGGCGTTTATGAACCCCACGCCGGAGTGGGAGGTCAAGGGCGCCCTCAGCCTGCACCTGTACCTCGACGGCGAGCATTCGCAGGCGCTCAGGGCGCGCGTGGCCGAGCTGCGCCGCCCGCCGCTCTACCTGGACGAAGCGCCCGACGACGCCCTGGAAGCCTTGATGAACGAGGCGATCCGGGCACGGAACACGGTCGAGCTGCTGGCGGGCGTCTTCGGCGTCATCCGTCCGGCCCTGCTGGATGCCTACCGGGGACATATGGCCGATGTCAACCCACTCTTCGACTTCCCGACCGTTCGCCTGATGCGTCAGGCCGCCGCCGAGGAGGAGCAGATGGTGGGGTGGGGGCGGCAGGCTCTGGCCGCCGTCACTCAGGCCGAAGAAGATCAGGCCGTCGCCGTCGCGTGGCAGGAACACCTGCGGACCTATCTCGCGGCGGCGGGCGGCATCACGGGGCAGGAAGAAGTTCCCTCAGACACGGCACTGCCCGCGCCGCGCGCCGTAGGCGAGTTCGCCCCGGACGTGGACCCTCGGCGGGACGCGCGCTCGGGCGAGATCTACAACTTCCACTACCGGGCCAACGACGTCTACTCGGACCCCGTGGCCGGGTGGGACGAGCGCAATCTGGCCCTGATGTTCAAGCGGTTCCACGAGATGGACGTGCCCGAGATGATGGCGAGCATCGTCGCCCAGACGAAGGGCAAGCCGTGGGAGTATTACCGCGACATGGGCCGGCAGCTATGGGACGAGGCCCGGCACTCCATGATGGGCGAGGTCTGGTTCGCCAAGTATAACGTGGACTGGAGCCGCTACCCGAACCACGTCGGCTGGTCCATGCACCTGAACCTGGACCGGACGCCCCTGGAGCGGCACGTCATCCTGTACTACATCGAGCAGAGCCTGATGAACGGCAAGACCGGCAAGCGCCAGGAGTGGCTGATCGCCCAGCAGGCGAATGACCCGCTGGCGACCTACTTCCAGGACTATGACTGGGCCGACGAGGTCCTGCACGCCCAAATCGGCCGCCGCTGGCTGAAGCCGGATCTCGGCACCGTCAAAGACATTCTGGACAAGGCCGGCGAGATCATCGCCCGTTCCACGCCTTCGCTCGACGCGCGAAGCCGGGAGACGCCGCAGGAGGACTGGTGGCCCCGCTACGTCCAGGACGTGCTGGGTCGGCCCAGCACGTCGGTGGCGGGTTCGGACAACCCGGTCATCCCAAAGTTCGAAACCGTCGCGTCAGGATAGACAAGGACAAGAAATGCCGGAACTGCCGGAAGTGGAGACGCTGCGGCGCGGGCTGGAGCAGCATTTGACGGGGCGGACCATCGGCGGCGTGCGCGTGTACGTCGCCAAAATGATCAAGGGAACCTTCCCCGATCCCGACGTGTTTGGATACCGTCTGCAAGGCGCGCGAATCGAATCCGTTGGCCGCCGCGGCAAGCACTTGATTATCGCGCTACATTCGGGGTATTATCTACTGCTTCACTTGAATATGCGCGGCCAGTTGCTCGTGACGCCTTCGGACACGCCGGAGGCGAAGTATTTGGCGGCGGCCTTCGTTCTGGACGACGGGCAGGAGCTTCGCTTCCACGACATGTGGACCTGGGGCGAGATGCGGCTGGTGTCCCGGGAAGAGCTGGCGGCACACCCCGCTCTAGCCGCGATGGGGCCGGAACCGTTCTCGGAAGAGTGGACGCCCCGGCAGTTCTCGGAGGGCCTGGCGCGGCGGCCTAAGACCGCGATAAAAACTATTTTGCTGGACCAGGGTCTTGTCGCCGGGGTTGGCAACATTTATGCAGATGAGTCACTGTACCGGTCGGGAATCCACCCGCTCCGTCCGGCGGCTTCGCTGAACGAAGCCGAAACTGAGCGGCTGCACCGCGAGATCCGGGCCGTTCTGCACGAAGCGACGGACGGCGGCGGGACGACGAGCGACAACTATGTGGACGCGGAAGGGCGAGTCGGGCGGTATGTGCCGCGCGTGTATGACCGGAATGGTCAGCCCTGCCTTTCCTGCGGACGGCCGCTCACGAAGATCCGCGTGACCGGACGCGGGACCGTCTACTGCGAGTCCTGTCAGACATAAGAAATCTACGAGAACGAACACTGAACAATCCTGGGACAATCGTGTCCCTATGCTGAGGAGCACTACGAAATTATGCCGGCCGTATCTGAAGATGTTGTGACGAGTGAGCAGACTGCCGCCCCGGCAGCGGGGGCAGCCCCCGAGTCCGTGGCGCAGGCGGCTTCCCCCGCCCCTGAAACTAATGGGACGGCTCCTGCCGCCGGCCAGTCGAGCGCAAGCCCGATCAACAATGGTCAGCCCACCCCCGTGCCGGTCGCCCCTGCGCCGACCCCGCCGCCCGCCGCCCGTGAAGAGCAGCCCATGAGCCAGTCCGACTTTGAAAGCATGTTCAAAGAGCTGGCCGAGGGCGATGTCGTCATCGGGACCGTCGTCCACATAGACAAGGACGGCGTCCTGGTGGACGTCGGCAGTAAGAGTGAGGGCATCATCCGGCCCAACGAGCTTTCCCGTGAGCCTTACGACAACATCGAGGATGTCGTCAAGGTGAACGAGGAAGTCAAGGTGGTCGTCATCGGGCGGACCGACGAAGGCCAGCTCCTGCTGTCCAAGAAGCGTGCCGACTTCGAGAAGGCCTGGGACAAGGTCATCGAGGCCCTCAACAGCGGCGTCCTCCTGCACGCGATGGTCACCGAGCGCGTCAAGGGCGGCTTGGTTGTGGACCTGGGTATCCGGGGCTTTGTCCCCGCCTCTCACGTCGGCTCGGGCGACTTCAAGCACCAGAACCTGGACAAGTATGTCGGCCAGAGCATTGCCCTCAAGGTCATCGAGGTGGACCGCGACCGCCGCAAGGTCGTCCTGTCCAACCGTGAGGCGACCGAGGACGAGCGTCGGCAGCGCAAGGACGCCACGCTGGCCTCGCTCAAGGAAGGCGAGGTCCGCAAGGGCATCGTCCGCCGCGTCACCGACTACGGTGCCTTCATCGACCTGGGCGGCATTGACGGCCTGCTGCACGTCTCTGAGATGTCCTGGTCACGGGTCAAGCACCCGAACGAGGTCCTGAAGAACGGCCAGGAACTGGACGTCATGATCCTCAAGCTCCGGCTGGATCAGGGCCGCATCAGCCTCGGCCTGCGCCAGATCCTCCCGGACCCCTGGACGCAGATCGGCGAGAAGTACAACGTCGGCGATGTCGTCAAGGTGGAAGTCTCCCGCCTTGTCCCCTTCGGCGCGTTCGTCGAGCTGGAGGAAGGCGTCGAGGCGATCATCCCGACCAGCGAGCTGGCCGAGCGCCGGATTGCCAAGCCGTCTGACGCAGTCAACCCCGGCGACATCGTCGAGGCGCGCATCATCGAGATGCGGACCGAAGAGCGCAAGATGACCCTCTCCATCCGCAGGATGGTGGAGAACGCCGTTCCCCAGCCGTATGTGCCCGAACCGGACCTCGGCGGGCGCGGCGGCGAGCGTAGCGGGCGCGGCGGCGAGCGTGGCGGACGTGACGGCCGGCCCGTCATCGGCGGCGAGCGCGAAGGCGGTCTGGCCCCTGCCCCGCCGCGCGACCGGCCCCGGCGTGAGCGCAGCGGCGGCGGTGGCGGCGGACGGAGCCGCGACATGAACTACGGCGGGGACTCGGAGGACGATTACAAGGAGTTCAAGAACTACCGCGCCAACCAGCGTGAGGAGACTTTCGGCACCAGCCTTGCCGATGTCTTCGGGAAGCTCGGGGCCGACCTCGGCGTGACCGAAGCCGAGCCGGAGGCTGACGCGGCAGCCGGGACGCCGACCGAAGGGACGTCAGAGAAAGAGTAAGCACCGACGCGCAAAGCCCCTGCATCCGCAGGGGCTTTTCTTATGGAACCCCATGCGTATATTGGGCATCACCGGCGGCATCGCTACCGGAAAAAGCACTGTCACGCGGATGCTTGGTGATCTCGGCGCACCGACGATCAGCGCCGACGCCCTCGCCCATGACCTGCTCGCACCGGGTACGCCGGCCACCCGCTCTGTCCTGGCCGCCTTCCCCGCCTGTGCCGACCCTGCTGACCCTGAAGGGCTGACCGTTGATCGCCGCGCCCTGGGCCAAACCGTCTTCGCCGACCCCGCCGCCCGCGCCCGGCTTGAGTCGTTGACCCATCCCGCCATCATCGCCGCCCTGCGCGAGCAGATCGCCCTCTGGCGTTTATCGGGCGAGGCAAAAGCCGCCGCCGCTGAGATTCCCTTGCTGTTCGAGGCCCGCCTGGAGTCCCTCGTGGACCGCATCGTCGTCGTCACCTGCTCCCGCTCAGACCAGCTCTCTCGGATGCTGGCACGGGGAAGGTCCAATGCGGAAGAAGTCCATCGCCAGCTCGCCGCCCAGTGGCCTCTCGCCCGGAAAGAGGCACGTGCCGATTACCTCATCACGGCCGATGACTTTGATGATGGCATGAAAAATACGCGCCGCCAAGTTGAGGCGCTTTGGGACACCCTATGACCGACACACAAGCCCATCAAGGCTTCACGCTCTGGCTGACCGGCCTGTCCGGGTCCGGCAAGTCCACGCTGACCGGCCACCTCGCCCGGCTCTTCCGAGAGCGCGGCTACCGGGTGGAGCTGCTCGACGGCGACGAGGTGCGGACGCACCTGTCCAAAGGGCTGACCTTCTCCAAGGAAGACCGGGACATCAATGTCCGCCGCATCGGCTATGTCGCCCGCCTCCTGGCCCGCAACGGCGTCATCGCCCTGACGGCAGCCATCTCCCCCTACAAAGACGTTCGCGCCGAGGTCCGCGCCGAACACAAGGCCGACGGCGTCCCCTTCATCGAGGTATACGCCGAGGCCACTCTGGACGCCCTGGCCGAGCGGGACGTGAAGGGGCTTTACAAAAAAGCTCTGGCGGGGGAAATCCCCCACTTCACCGGCGTCTCCGACCCCTACGAGCCGCCGACGCACCCCGAAGTCTCCGTCCGCACGGACCGGGACACGGTGGAGCAGTCACTAAAGCAGATATTGGAAGAGCTAACGCGGCGGGGACTGATTGGGGAATAGGCAAAGAAAAAGAGGACCATTTCTGGTCCTCTTTTTCCGTCATAGCCCGTAGGGGAGTCGAACCCCTCTTACCGGCGTGAAAAGCCGATGTCCTAACCGATGAACGAACGGGCCGTAAGTGCAAGGGTCATCCAGCGCCCTAGCTTCTGTCGTATTTCAGTGTGAGAAGCACCTATTTGGCAAGTGCCATGAGCCTGCAAATTGCCTTTTTTGCCGTCACTCGCGCGGCTGACAGCCCTGCTCGTTTGATGAAACTGTGTTTCCGGCAGTCCAGTGACTCCGCGCCAGTAGCTTTCTACACTCTCCACCGAAATTCCAGGGTGCAGATGTATGGCGCATCGCAGAGAAGAATATGGAACACCAATCATCAGGAAGAACTCTAAAGCCTTCTGAATGACGCGCGGGTCGCAGTTGGCAATGCACATATCATTCTGCTTCGTCTTGCTACCTTCACCAATGTAAAGTGCAAGTCCGAACATGAACTGTGCATCCTGCGAGAGAGTTATGTACTCCTCTTCCGCTTGGCGGTGATAGCCCGCCCAGCGCGTGTCGCGCCGAACACGCATCTTGTGGATGAACTTCTCGCGACCCGCCCGGAACTTGCAGGCGAGGGCGGCGATTTGCTCCTCCGTCAGCGGAATATCGCGCAGCCATAGGCTTAACGTGCTTTTGGAGACGCCGACTTCCTTAAGGATGTCGTTGTAGCTCCAGCCCAACCCGCGCAGCTCCCGCGCCCTCTGCTTTTCCTCGAACCTCATGTCCCCAGCGGCCTCCCTGGCACGAAAACGCGGCAGGAGAATGATACCCAAACCGCCCGGCCTTTGTCAACTCCTGGGGAGAAAACAAAGCCGGGCGGCAGGGTAGGGGGCCTCCGAAGTCTGCTGTTTAAGGTAGGGTAGCGGCGAGACGCATCTGCGCGGGCAGGACGCGGCGGGCGCCCGCATAGTGGGCGACGTAGTAGCCGTCGCCGAGGCTGTCCATGCGGACGCCCTTATGGGCGTTGGCCGCGTGGATGAACTTGCCCCCGCCGGCGTAGATGCCGACATGGGAAATGCCGCGCTTGTAGGTGTTCTTGAAGAAGACCAGGTCGCCCGGCTGGAGCTGGTCGTTCGAGATCGGCGTCCCGTGGATGTACTGCTCGGTCGCCGTGCGCGGCAGGGCCACGCCGTCGGTCGCGCCGAGGATGTAGCGGACGAAGCCGGAGCAGTCGAAGCCCGAGCGGGACGTGCCGCCCATCACATAGCGCGTTCCGCGGAAGGCATAGGCGGCCTGGACGGCGTTGCCGCTGGCGATGGCCCTGTTCTGGTCCTGCCGGTGGGCGAGCGTCGCCGTGTGGGTGGCGGCGGAGTGGTGGGAGCGGTGGGCGAGGCCCGCCTGGGCGGGGAGCAGGAGCGAAGCGGCACAGGCCAGCAGCGCCGCTGGCTTGCGGTCAAAAGTCAGTCGAGACAAAAGCAAAAGTTCCTTTCGGGTTCATCTTTGGATCGCCGGCCGTAAATCTTAGGTGGCCGACGTGGGAAAGACTATCCGCGAAGGCGGCACAGTCCGTGAGAGGGTCGGAAAAGGTGCGGCGAACACATTATAGTGTTCGTGCAATTTTTCACAACCAGGACATTCTAACACAAACAAGACGTTTTTGCAAGCCGAACCCGGTAAATTTGCGGATTCGCCCGAAACCGGGGCCTGGCCTCGTCCGCCTCGGCCATATGCGTCCGGGGGCTTGGCCTTGCTATATGGGCACGTTTGCGATATAATAGCCGTATTCAGTTACGGCAGGAAAAGAACACGCGCCTTATGTCTGAAGATGTCGGCTTCCTGCTCCGGGGCGGCCCCGTGATGTGGCCCCTGTTTCTCTGCGGCGTGGTCAGCGTCGCCGTCATGATCGAGCGTTTCCTCGCCATCGGCGCCGCCGTCCGGGACAACGAAGCTTTAATGAGCCGCATCTCCACACTGCTCAAGGCCGGGCAGGCCGCCGACGCCCTGGCCTTCTGCGAGCAGTCGCCGGGGCGGATCGCCAAAGTGGTCGCGGGCGGCCTGCGCTCCGCCCACCTGGACCGCGACCGGATCGAGCGTTCGATGGAGGAGTCGGCCCTGAGAGAGCTGCCCACCCTCTATGACCGCCTGGGCGTGCTGGACACCATCGTCACCCTCGCCCCCCTCCTGGGGCTACTGGGGACAGTCACCGGCATGATCCACGCCTTCCACGTCGTCGGCTCGGCGGCGGGCCTGGGCGGCAACCCGAACGCCATCACCAGCGGCGTCTCCGAGGCCCTGGTCGCCACCAGCGTCGGCCTGACCATCGCCATCGTGACCCTGCCCGCCTACAACTTCCTGACCGAGCGTGTCAAGGAGAACGTCGGCGAGATGGAGCTGCGCGCCGCCCAGTTCCTGAACGTGGTCGCGGCGATGGACTACGACGAGGCCCAGAAGACTCAGGCCGAGGCAACGGCTCAGAAGGACGGAGAAACCCATGAAGCTGTCGCGCGGTGAGATGAAGCGGGCACGGATCGAGATCATCCCGATGATCGACACGATCTTCTTCCTGCTAGTCTTCTTCATGATCACCAGCCTCTCCATGGTGCCCATGTCCGCCCACCGGGTGGACCTGCCCTCCAGCGAAACCGCCGCGCTGAAGCCGCAGGAGAAGGTCGTCGTCACCATCTCCAAAGAGGGCGACTTCTATGTGGACCGGGAGCGCGTGGCCGAGGGCCAGATCAAGCCGCTCGTCGCCGCCCGCGTCAGCGAGAACCCGGCCGTCGCCGTCATCATCAACTGCGACAAGGACCAGAAGCTGGACAAGTTCCAGCGCGCCTTCGACCTGATCAAGCAAGCCAACGCCGGCACCGTGATGATCGCCACCGCGCCCGAAGCGCCTTCGCAGCCTTAGAGTATCAGAGGATGCCGAGACCACGATGAAGTTCCCGCCCCGCCAGATCAAGCGCGCTCGGATCGAGATCATCCCGATGATTGATACGATCTTCTTCCTGCTGGTCTTCTTCATGATCACCAGCCTCTCCATGGTCCGCATGAAGGCCATGACCGTCGTCCTGCCCCGCAACACGCCCCCCGCCGCCGCGAACGCCCCCGCGGGCAACGCCGCCGACCGGCAGCACCTCGTCATCCTGACCGTCAGCGACGCGGGCGGCTACTACCTGGGGACGCGCCGGATCGCGCCCGAGGCTTTGGGGGCCGCCCTGCAATCGCGGGCCACCTCGGACCCCCACGCTGTGGTCGTCCTGAACGTCGCCAAGTCGCAAACCGCCCAGACGCTCATCAAGATCATGGACGCCGTCAACCGTGTCCGCACCCCCGACGGGCAGCCCGTCTCGGCCCTGATGGCGACGGAACCCGTGGACCAGACGGGACACGCCCTCACTGTGCCGCCCCTGCCGAGTGGAAACCAAGCAAGCCCATGAACAAAAAGAAGCGGATCGCCGTCGCCTACCTGGCCTCGTTCCTGCTCAACGGGGTCTTCTGGCTGGTCTACGCCCGCGAGCTGCGTCAGGCGGGGGCCACCCCGCCCAAGCCCGCCCCCGCCGCCAGCAGCTTCAAGCCCCTCGTCCTGGGCCAGTTCAAGCCCCTCCCGCGCCGCGAACTCCCGCCGCCCGCCACGCGCGCGGCGAATGCGCCCAGCGGGATGAAGGCCGGCGAAACCGGCGCGAATGGCAGGCCCGGTACGGCGGACGCCTCCCGCTCCGCTTCCCTAGACAGCCGCCCGGACCAGGCCGCGTCCGCTTCGGGGGCCGCCGCCCAGGCCGCCGGGCTGTCCGCGGGCGCAAACGCTTCCCGCCCTGGCCTCACGGCGTCGGGTGCCGCCGGTCAGGCCCCGGCCGCTTCGGCAGGCCTCGCCCCGGCGGGGCTGAAGGCGGCCGTCCAGGGCGGGAAGCAGGCCGTGGGAGGCAGCCGCGCCTCGCTGACGGCGCACGGTCAGGCAGGCAAGACCGGGGCAGCAGTCCGGGTGGCGTCCGCGCAGACCCCGTCCGGCACCTCCTCCAGCCATGACGACTTGGCCGCCTCCGAGAACGGCGGCGACAGCGCCGCGTCCGCCGCCGCCGTCCGCGCGCAGGCCCTGGCCGCCGCCCGCCTGGCCCTGCTCCAGTCCGCCGCACTCAAGGCGGCCATTCCGACCGACAAAGACGGCAGCGATAAAGACGGCAAAGACGCGAAGAACCCCGAGCCGGAGAAGGCGAAGGCCGACAAGCAGAAGCCCCCGCCCCCCGGCCAGAAGGTCGCCCTCAAAGTCATCAAGATGTGGACCCCCCGGCCCGGCCAGAAGTTCAACCTGGCGACGAGTCTGAACATTACCCTCCCGCCGACCCTGACGCTGGTTCCCGGCCCCCCGCTGACCCCGGAGCAGATGGAAGAGATCCAGAAGCTCCTGCGCCAGCAGAAGCTCAAGCATGTGACGCTTGACCGCAAGCAGCTCAAAAAGCTGATCGCCGCCCAGCGCATCGCTGAGGACACCAAAAAGCCGGACCAGAAGCAGCCCGGCGACGAGGGCCGCAAGCGCGAAGCCAAGCGCGAGCAGAAGCCGCGTGTCGCCAAGCCGCGCACCGCCTCCGCGCGCCGCCCCGCCCCCGCCAAGATCGCCATGGCGCGGCCCCGGTCGCCGTTCACCTACAAGCAGTGGAACAGCGACATGCTCCGCCGCTGGCAGCCGACCTCGCCTGCCGCCGAAGCCGCCCAGGGCGGTGCTGCGGGTGATCCTTCCCAGCGAGTCGCAAGCAACGGACAGCCCGGCCAAGACCCGGCCTCCCCCCTGGCGCTCCACCCGCCGGACGGTCAGGCGGACGGAGTCCCTGGCACGAATGCCGAGCCTCAGCCCGGCGCTGCGGGGACGCCCGGCGCTGCACCCGTTGGACCGCCAGGGGCAGACGGAACTCCGAACGCCGCTAACAATCCCCCCGCGTTGGGAACACCTGCCAACCCCACGACAGGCCAAGCAGGAGCGCAAGGCCAAGCAGGAGCGCAACCTGGTGCTAACGCAGGGCAGCCCGGCGCACCGGCAGGGCAGCCCGGTCAGGCAGGAGCGCAGGCGGGTCAGCAAGGTTTAGCCGGTCAACAGGGCGTACAGGGCCAGCCTGGAGGGCCAACGACGGGGGCCGCAGGCAATCCATCAAACCAGGGGAACACCCAGAACGGCCAGCCTGGTGCGCCGCCCGCGTCACCTGCCAATCCCGGTGGTGCCGCTGGGTCAGCGGGCCAGCCCGTGACTCAGGGCACCCCGCCCACAGCGAGTCAGGGCGGCCAGCCTGGTGCGGCTGGTGGGCCAGCAGGCCAGCCCGGCGGACAAAACACACCGCCGACGGGACAGCCAGGGCAGCCAAACAACCCGGCCGGTCAGGCCGGTCAACCTGGCCAGCCAGGGGCGCAAGGCCAGCCAGGGGCGCAAGGCCAGCCAGGGGCGCAAGGCCAGCCAGGGGCGCAAGGCCAGCCAGGGGCGCAAGGCCAGCCAGGGGCGCAAGGCCAGCCAGGGGCGCAAGGCCAGCCAGGGGCGCAAGGCCAGCCAGGGGCGCAAGGCCAGCCAGGGGCGCAAGGCCAGCCAGGGGCGCAAGGCCAGCCAGGAGGAGCGGCAGGACAGCCGGGCGCGGCGGCGGGTTCTCCAAACCCGCCCGCGCCCGGCAATCCGGGTCAGCCCGGCAATCCGGGTCAGCCCGGCAATCCGGGTCAGCCCGGCAATCCGGGTCAGCCCGGCAATCCGGGTCAGCCCGGCAATCCGGGTCAGCCCGGCAATCCGGGTCAGCCCGGCAATCCGGGTCAGCCCGGCAATCCGGGTCAGCCCGGCAATCCGGGTCAGCCCGGCAATCCGGGTCAGCCCGGCAATCCGGGTCAGCCCGGCAATCCGGGTCAGCCCGGCAATCCGGGTCAGCCCGGCAATCCGGGTCAGCCCGGCAATCCGGGTGGCAACCCTCCTGCCGGTCAACAAGGCGGGCAAGGACAGCCTGGTCAGCCGGGGCAACCGGGCGGTCAGCCGGGTGCTAACGCTGCTCCGCAAGGTGTGCCGGGCGGACCAGCAGGACAGCAGGGGCAACCTGGGGCGCAGGGTAATCAACAGGGCGCGAATGAAGGCCAGCCCGGAGGCCAGCCCGGAGGCCAGCCCGGAGGCCAGCCCGGAGGCCAGCCCGGAGGCCAGCCCGGAGGCCAGCCCGGAGGCCAGCCCGGAGGCCAGCCCGGAGGCCAGCCCGGAGGCCAGCCCGGAGGCCAGCCCGGAGGCCAGCCCGGAGGCCAGCCCGGAGGCCAGCCCGGAGGCCAGCCCGGAGGCCAGCCCGGAGGCCAGCCCGGAGGCCAGCCCGGAGGCCAGCCCGGAGGCCAGCCCGGAGGCCAGCCCGGAGGCCAGCCCGGAGGCCAGCCCGGAGGCCAGCCCGGAGGCCAGCCCGGAGGCCAGCCCGGAGGCCAGCCCGGAGGCCAGCCCGGAGGCCAGCCCGGAGGCCAGCCCGGAGGCCAGCCCGGAGGCCAGCCCGGAGGCCAGCCCGGAGGCCAGCCCGGAGGCCAGCCCGGAGGCCAGCCCGGAGGCCAGCCCGGAGGCCAGCCCGGAGGCCAGCCCGGAGGCCAGCCCGGAGGCCAGCCCGGAGGCCAGCCCGGAGGCCAGCCCGGAGGCCAGCCCGGAGGCCAGCCCGGAGGCCAGCCCGGAACTAACACTCCCAGACAATCCGCTCCAGGACAGCCGGGTCAAGGACAGCCGGGTCAAGGACAGCCGGGTCAAGGACAGCCGGGTCAAGGACAGCCGGGTCAAGGACAGCCGGGTCAAGGACAGCCGGGTCAGGGACAACCTGGGCAGGGACAACCTGGGCAGGGACAACCTGGGCAGGGACAACCTGGGTCGCAGGCTGGTCAGCCTGGCCAGCAAGGGGCACAGGCCGGACAGCCGAGTGATGCCGGGGCACAGGCCGGACAGCCGAGTGATGCCGGGGCGCAGGCAGCGGATGGGAACCTGGATGCGCCTGCCGCAGCGGCAACACCGGGAACTTCGGGCGCGACGGGCGGCGTCTTGAGCGGAGAGCAGAATGATGGCATGTCGGACACCGCCGACCCGACGCAGATCACGGCGCAGAACACCGAGTCCACGGGCTTTGACACGCCCGAAACCCGTGCCTATCCTGACCTTCCCTCCGACCCGGTGGGCGGCGACAAGAAGGGCATTCCGGGCGCTCTGATCCTGCCGCCCTCGCCGCCGATGGGGACCGAGACGGGGAAGGACCCGACGCCGCACCCCGTCAAGACCAACATCATCACCCGCGCCACCGGCAAGACGGCGACGCGCGTCAGCCCGGTCACGCAGCCGACGCCCACGAGCCGCGCGCAGGCCGCGCGCAAGGCCACGCCCGCCCCCATCGGCATGGCGAAGAAGACTGACGCCAAGCCGATCGCGCCCGCCCTGACCGTCGGCTCGACCAGCGCGCGCGGCACCGTCCCGGTCGTCGTCCTGGCCCGACCGCACCTCGCTCTGGGGACGGTGGCAGACACGATTGACCCGCCGCTGCCGCCCGCCAAAGGCACGCCGCGTTCGCACACCCTCGCGCTCAAGCAGGAGCCGGTCCGCGCCCTGGCCGCCGCCCGGACTCCCCCGCCCGCCGCACCCGCGCCGCCGACGGAGAGCGTCAAGAAGACCCCGCCCATCGTCCGGCAGGTCAAGAACAGCGAGGGCATCAAGGAGGGGACCGAACAGCCCTTGCCGCCGACCCCCCTGCCGGACAGCGACATGGAGATCGGCGACGGCTCCGGCCTGAAGGGCGACTACTACCAGGGCCGTCGTTTCGACCAGTTCCAGTTCACGCGGGCCGACCCGAACATCAACTTCGTCTTCACCGACCTGCCGGACCGGTCGCCCAGCCCCAAGATCCCCTCGGGCAGCGACTACACCGTCCGCTGGACCGGCAAGATCGCGGCGAAGTATTCCGAGACGTACACCCTCTACACCACCGTAGACGACGGCGTCCGCGTCTGGATCAACCACAAGCTGATCATCGACGACTGGACACTGCACGGGGCGACCGAGTTCTCCAACCGCTTCACCTTCAAGGCCGGGGAACAGTACCCTATCAAAGTGGAGTATCTGGAAAGCGCGGGCGGGGCCGCCCTCGTCCGGCTCTACTGGTCCAGCCCGAGCCAGCAGAAGCAGTACGTCCCCGAGGATGCCTTCTTCTACCCGCTGCCGAGCGACGAGGACGACCTGAAGAAAGACAAGGCCCCGCTGTAAAACGCGGCGGATGACGCAAGCACCATGACGTTACGATCTTCGTTCGCCTGGGCGCGGCCCGCCGCTGCGCTTGGCCTGCTCCTCTGCACCGGCCTCCCCCCCGCTTCGGCCCAGATCGTGGGGGGCCAGGCGGACGAAGAGGGCACCGCGCCGGTGCAGGTGGCGAAAGTCCCCGCGTCGGCCCGGCTCCAGCCCGTCATCCTGCCCGCTGACCCGAAGCCGGCCATCCACGGCCCGCAGATCGTGGGTGCGACGCCTGGCCACCCGTTCCTGTTCCGCATCCCCGCGACGGGTGAGGAGCCGCTGACCTTCGCCTGCGCCGATTTGCCCCCCGGCCTCACTTTGGACCCGAAGACGGGCATCCTCTCCGGCACCGCCCCGGCGGCGGGCGATCACATCCTGCACCTCACGGCTTCCAACACACAGGGGAAGGCCACGCGCGCCCTCACCCTCAAAGGCGGCGACCACCCGCTCGCCCTGACCCCGCCGATGGGCTGGGACGCCGTCAACCTCTATGCCAACACCGTGGACGACGCCAAGACGCGGGCGGCGGCGGACGCCCTAGTCAAGTCCGGCCTGGCCGCGCACGGCTGGTCCACCATCCACATCAATGACACCTGGCAGGGTGTCCGGGACAAGAAGACCGGCGAGATCCTGCCTAACCGCCGCCGCTTCCCGGACATGAAGGCGCTGGCGGACTATGTCCACGGTCAGGGCCTCAAGTTCGGCCTGGAATCCTCCGCGACCGAACACACCTGCGCCGGGTTCCCCGGCAGCCTCGGCCACGCCTCCCAGGACGCCGCCACCTATGCCGGCTGGGGCGTGGACTATTTGCAATACGACTGGTGCCCCGTGCCGACGCTCGACGAGAAGCCGCCGCCCGACGACCAGACCGCCGCCTTCAAGCAGATGCGGACCGCCCTGGACAAGACGGGCCGGGACATCGTCTTCGGCGTGGACAACTTCGGCGCGGGCGATCCCGGCGACTGGGCACCAGGCGCGGGCGCGAACACCTGGGTCACCAGCCGCGAGGTGTTCGACGACTGGCCGATCATGCTGCGCGCCCTGTTCGCGCAGCCCTGGACCGCCGACCGGGCCGGGCCGGGCCACTGGGGCAATCCCGGCCTGCTGATGGCGGGCAAATTCGGCGTCGCCGCCGTGCATCCCACCCGCCTGACCTTCCCCCAGCAGATGGCGCAGATCTCGCAGTGTGCCCTGCTCGGAGCGCCCCTGTGGCTCTCCTGCGACCTGACCTCGCTCGACCCAAACGCCTTCCACCCGTCCGTCACGGCCATGCTGACCGACGACGAGGTGCTGGACGTGGACCAGGACCCCGCCGGGCACCCCGCCGCCCAGATCACCGGCAACCGGTTGGTGCAGATATGGTCCAAGCCGCTCGCCGACGGCACGTTCGCCGTCGGCCTGTTCAACCTCACCGACACGCCCCACCAGCTCTGGGTCAGCCTCCCGAAAGTAGGACTCACCGGCGCGCAGCCGGTCCGTGACCTGTGGCTGCATCAGGACTTGGGCGACTTCACCGGCACGTTCGCCACCGACCTCCCCGCCTACGGGGTGGCACTGATCAAGGTCGGCAAGCCGGCCGCGCCGAAATAGACACTATGGACCGTACACATTACCTCCCGCTGCTGGCACTCTCGCTCTGGGGCGTACAGGTCCCCGCTGTCGCCCAGCGTGTCCCGCCGACCCCATCACCCGCCGACCCTGCCGCGCCCGCCACGCCGACTAGGCCGGTCAAGCCGCCGGACCCCAAAGTCGCCGCCCTCATGGACGCCTTGCGCGCCAAGGATTTGGCCCAGGTCAAGCGCATGCTGGCGGCGGGGGACAGCGCGAACAGCGCCCTTGACGACGGCACCTCCGCCCTGATGACGGCTTCGGGGACGGGCGACCCCGCCCTCGTCAGCCTGCTGCTGTCGCGCGGCGCGGACGTCAACGCCCGCGCCTATGACGGCGACAGTGCCCTTCTGGAAGCCGCCCACAAGGGCAGCGTCCCCGCCCTGACGCTGCTGCTGGCGCACGGTGCGGATGTGAAAGCGGCCGACAAGCTCGGCGTCACGCCGCTCATGGAGGCCGCCCATTCCGGCAACCCCGCCGCCGCCGCGCTGCTGCTGGCGCGCGGCGCGGACGCAAACACGCTGGACACCAAAGACGGCTACTCGGCCCTGATGATCGCCGCCTACTCCGGCTATTCCCGGACGGTGCAGGTCCTGCTCGACCACGGCGCGGACCCGAAAGCCTCGGACCTGAACGCGCGGACGCCGCTGATGAACGCCGCCTACTCCGGCGACGTGCCCAGCCTCACGCTGCTTCTGGCGAAGGGGGCAGACCTGAACGGCCGCGACCGGGACGGCTTCACGCCGATCGCGCTGGCCGCCGGCGCGGCCCGGCTCGCCGCCACCCAGGCATTGCTGGCAAAAGGGGCGGACGTGAACGCCCGCACCGTCACCGGCTTCACGCCGCTGATGCAGGCCGCCGCAGCGGGCAGCATCCCCGTCATGCAGCTCCTGCTCGACAAGGGCGCAGATAAGGACGCCGTGACGACCGGCGGGGCGACGGCGGCCATCGTGGCGGCCTATGGCGGGCGCGGGTCGGCCGTCAAGCTGCTGCTAGACCAGGGGGCCGACGTCAACGCCTCAGACAGCGCCGGCCACACCGCCCTCATGGGCGCGGCCTTCGCCGGCGATGCCCCGCTCGCCAAGCTGCTGCTGGGCCGGGGGGCCGAGGTCGCCACCAGGACCGAAACCGGCTTCACCCCGCTGATGCAGGCCGCCTACGTCGGCAGCGCCGCCATCGCCGGCATGCTGCTGGACAAAGGGGCGGACCTGGAAGCCAAGAACAACCTGGGCTACACCGCCTTGATGCAGGCCGCCGCCTCCGGCAGCCTGCCCACCGCCCGCCTCCTGCTGGAGCGCGGCGCGGACGTCGGCGTTGAAGACAACAAAGGGAATAATGCCCTCTGGTGGGCCTTGCGCCACCGCCACGACGACGTCGCCGCCCTGCTCCGCAAGGCCGGGTCGCCCGAGCCGGCCACCCTGCCGGATGCACCGCCCCCCGCCCCCGCGCCGCCGGTCAGTCCCTTCAATCCCTATTCGCGCTCTGTGTGACGCTTCCCGCCGAAGAAACAAAAAAGACTCGCCGCGCCCGGAACTTTTGGAGCGCGCGTTTCGCTGTGACCTGTGGAGGATACAAACCATGATCATTCGCACCCGCAAGGCTATGCTCGCCCTGCTCCCGGCCACCCTGGCCCTGTTCGCGCCCGTCGCCCCGTCGTTCGCCCAGATGGCGCACAAGCCCAACTTCATCCAGCGGCACCCGACCATGACCGGCATCGCCGCAGGCGTCGCCACCCACCACGCCCTCAAGGTCGCCGCGCGCAACCGCAAGATGCATGGCCAGAAGCTGGACTTCGCCCAGCGGCACCCCACCATGTCGGCCATCGGGGCCGGTGCGCTCACCCGCCACGAGATCAAGGCGCATACGGCCCACTAGGCCGCCGCCTTTCAAGCCGAAGCCGCCCGCCGCTCTCTGACAGCGGCGGGCTTTTTTTGTCACTCTCCCGCCGCCCCCTGCCTTCGCAGGCCGCTTTTTTCGGGCCGCTTATGGTATAGTAAGCGTAACTGCTTGCGGCCTGCGAAGTGACCGGGCGCGCGGAAAGACACCTCCACCATGCCGATTGTCGTCGGAGTGGCCTTCAAGCCGCTCGGGAAGATCACCCTCTGCGATCCGGGGCCGCTGGAACTGGCCCTCGATGATGCCGTGATCGTCGGCGGCGAGGCCGGGCCGGGCGCGGCAGGACTGGAATTCGGATTCGTGAAGACCCCCGCCCGCGCCGTCCCTGACGAAGACGCCCCGCCCCCCCTGCGCCCCGTCTTGCGCGCCGCGCAGCCCGAAGACTGGGCGCGGCGCGAGCGCGGCGAGCGGCGGCAGGCCGAGGCCTACAAGGTCTGTCTGGAGAAGATCGGCCGGCTCGGCCTCCCCATGAAGCTGGTGGAAGCCGAGTGGGCCTTCGACGGGGCGCAGGCCACCTTCCACTTCACCGCCGAGGGCCGCGTAGACTTCCGCGCCCTCGTCCGCGAGGTGGCCGCCGCCCTGCACGTCCGCGTCCAGATGCACCAGGTCGGCGCGCGCGACCACGCCCGCGTCTTCCCCGGCGTCGGCCCCTGCGGGCGGCCCACCTGCTGCTCGACCTTCCTGCGGGAGTTCCAGCCCGTCTCGATGAAGATGGTCAAGAGCCAGAACCTGGCCCTGAACCCCTCCAAGTTCTCCGGCCTGTGCGGCAAGCTGATGTGCTGCCTGCGCTACGAGCAGGACGGCGACGAGCCGGGGCGGCCCGCCATGCCCCAGCCCGGCATGGTCGTCATGACTCCCATGGGCCGGGCCAAGGTGGAGGAAGTCAACGCCGTCCAGCAGATGGTGACCGTCCAACTCGAGTCTCAGCGGTTTGTGGAGGTGCGGGCGAAGGACGTCGGCGAGGTCCCCGGCTGCGTGGACCACGCCGAGGGCGGCTGCACCGACTGTGCCGCAAGCGGCGCGCTCTCCGCCTGTGAGGTGCCGACCCGCGACAAGCCGGTCGGCGGCACGTCCCTCCCGGTGTTTTGACCTGATTATCCGCGCCCGCGCATCAACCCCGGCCCGTTTGGGTACGCTGTCTTTACCTTGACCCGTAACGCAAAGGACACTGCGGAATGACCCCCATGCCTCCTCTCAGCGCCGGATCGCCCTCCACCGAGCGGCGGCGGCTCCTGGCCCGCGCCCGCCGCCTCGCCCAGCGCGCCGAGACGCTGGCGGAGAAGGGGCGCTTCGCCGAGGCTATCGTCTGCCAGAGCGAGGTCACCAGCCTCCGCCCCGAGGATGCCGTCGCCTTCTTCCGGCTGGGCCTCCTCTGCCGCGAGGCCCGGCGCACCGACCAGGCCGTCCAGGCCCTGCGCCGGGCGACCGACCTCAGCCCCGCCGACCGCGACCCGCGCGAGGCGCTGGCCGAAACCCTGGTCGAAGCCGGCCGCTACGAGGAGGCCGTGTCGGAGGCGCGCGCCCTCATCAAAGTCGCACCCCGCAGCCTGTTCGCCCGCGATGTCCTCAGCGTCTCCTACCTCCAGCTCGGGCAGTTCGACCGGGCCTTGCAGGTGACCGGCGAGATGCTCTGGCTGGACCCCATGAACCCGAACCACCACTTCCGGCGCGGCCTCCTGTTCCAGCAGCAGGGCAGCCTGCGGGCCGCCGTCGGTGCCTATTCCCGTGTGCTGGACATGGCCCACCCCGAGAGCGACACCTACGAGGATGCCGGAGAAGCGATCCAGGAACTGGACGACACCCAGACCCGTCACATTCTCCTGCTGGCCTCCGAGGACCGCCTGTTCCTCCTCAAACTGCGCCGCGACCTCGCCGAAGCCGTCCACGAGCGCGGCTTCTTCCTCAGCGAAGACGGCATGGCCCGCCTGGGCCACCTCCTGCCGCACGAGTTCCCCGACTGGATCGGCGACCGGCCCACGCCCACTTCCTGGGGCAGCATGGGCCTCTACAACTAGCTTTATGAACACCGACTGGTTGGCGCT
Organism: Capsulimonadaceae bacterium; assembly: GCA_965215505.1. Classification (GTDB taxonomy): domain Bacteria; phylum Armatimonadota; class Armatimonadia; order Armatimonadales; family Capsulimonadaceae; genus JANXMY01. The sequence goes on from OZ244065.1 coordinate 5,006,844, forward strand.
ACGCGGCGGGCGGACCCTCGTGATGGGCGTCCTGAACGTCACCCCCGACTCCTTCTCCGATGGCGGGCTGTACCAGGGCGTCGAGGCCGCCGTCGCCCACGCCCACTCCCTCGTTCGGGACGGCGCGCACCTGCTGGACATCGGCGGCGAGAGTACCCGCCCCGCCACCTTCGGCGACAAGTCCCCCCTGCCGCCCGCCGAAGAGATGCGCCGCATCCTCCCCGTCATCGCCCGCCTCGCCGCCGAGATGCCCTCCGTCCCCCTGTCCGTGGACACCTACAAGGCCGAAGTCGCCCAGGCCGCGCTCGACGCCGGGGCCTCCCTCGTCAACGACATCAGCGGACTGACCTATGACCCCGCCATGGCCGCCCTTGTCGCCGCCCGCAACGTCCCGCTCCTCCTGATGCACTTGCCCGGACGCCCCCGCGACCTGCCCCTGAACCCTGTCTACCAAGACGTCGTAGCCGACGTGCTGGCCTTCTTCAAGCGTCAGGTCGCCTACGCCGAAGGGCAGGGCGTCCGCCGCGACCAGCTCTGGCTCGACCCCGGCCTCGGCTTCGGCAAGACCGCCGCCCACAACCTCGAACTCCTGCGCCGCCTGCCCGAGCTGACAGTCCTCGGCTTGCCCCTCGTCGTCGGGGCCTCCCGCAAAAAGTTCCTCGGCCGCATCCTCGGCACCGATGACCCCGACGACCGCAAGGAAGGCACGGCCGCCACCGTCGCCCTCAGCATCGCTTATGGGGCCGCCATGGTCCGCGTCCACGACGTCCGCGAGATGGCCCGCGTCGCCAAAGTCAGCGACGCCATCGTGCGCGGCTGGGACGAGGGCTGAATGGCCCTCCCGCTCAACATTGACGACGTTCTGCTCGGCCGCTCCGTCGAATGGGAGCGCCTGGAGTTCAAGCAGAACTGGAACCCGGAGGACGTGCTGCACACGCTCTGTGCGTTCGCCAACGACTTCCATAACCTCGGCGGGGGCTATCTCTTTATTGGCATCGCTGATCAGGACGGGCCGCCCGTCCTGCCGCCGTCCGGCCTCAACCCCGCCGCCCTGGACCGGCTGCAAAAGGATGTGCTGGAGATCGGCCACCGCCTCGTGCCCGCATACCACCCTCTGATGGACCCCTGCGTCATCCAGGGCCGGCACGTCCTGATACTCCGCGCCCCCGGCGGTCAGAGCCGCCCCTATAAGGCGCCCGTCTCGCTCTCCAAAGACGGCAAGGTCTACGGCTACTACATCCGCAAGGGGTCGAGTACGGTCCGGGCCAATGCCGATGAAGAGGTCGAGCTGTTTTCCCTGGCGGCGCAAATCCCCTACGACGACCGCATGAACCAGCGCGCCTCCGTTCTGGACTTGAGCCTGCCGTTGATTAAGGCATTCCTGCGTGACACCGGCGGTGCCCTCGCGGACCAGGCCGACACGATGCCGTTCGGCGACCTCTGCCGCCGGATGGCGATCACGGACGGCCCGACTGAATACACGCTGCCGCGAAACGTCGGGCTGATGTTCTTCAACGAGTCGCCCGAACGCTTCTTCCCGCAGGCCCAGATCGACGTCGTCCTCTTCCCCGACGGGCCGGCGGGCGGCAGAATCATCGAGCGAGTCTTCAAAGGACTTTTGAGCCAGATGCTCCGGGATGCGCTGCTCTTCATCAGCAACTCCGTCCTGGAAGAAACCGTTGTCAAGCGCCCCGACCGGGCGGAAGCGGACCGGTTCTTTAACTATCCCTATGCGGCAATCGAGGAGATCCTGGTCAACGCCGCCTACCACCGCAGCTACGAAATCCGCGAACCCGTCGAAGTGCGCGTCCTCCCCGAGTGCATCACCATCACCAGCCACCCTGGGCCGGACCGGTCCATCTCGCTCACAGACCTGGAGAACGGTCGGCTCGTCGCGCGCCGCTACCGGAACCGGCGTATCGGCGAGTTCCTGAAAGAACTACGCCTGACGGAAGGCCGGGGGACCGGCATCCTGACCGTCATCCGCGCGATGCGCGGAAACGGCTCGCCCGCCCCCGCGTTCAATACCGACGCCGACCGGACCTACTTCACGGCGACTTTGCCGGTACACGCCCTGACGACCCCCCAAGTACCCCCCAGTAACCCCCCAAGTAGCGCAGAAAGCAGGGCGGGGAAAGATGCGCGTCATGCTGGACTACTGCGTCAGCCCGCGTGACCGCGCCAGCATCCAGGTCAGGCTGAACCTAAGAAACCAGAAGGACGCGCGCCAGCGTTATCTCATGCCCGCCATGGCCGCCGGCTGGCTGACGATGACCGACCCCGCGCACCCCAACTCTCCCGCACAGAAGTACCGCACAACACCACTTGGGTTGGCACTCCTGAATGTGGAAGAAGGCCAGGAGGAGGCAGACGCCCTTGCCTCCCCGCCGCCCCGCGTGTTATAATTCTCCCATAATCAATTCCCTGTCACCGTTGGCTCTAATGTCTCCTCCATGTCCGCCGCCTCGGTCGCGGCGGCGGCCGGCCAGGCCGGACTGGATTTGTAGGCGACCAAAGAACCCACCCGGCGAACAAGTTCGCCCCCTCCTGCACCGGCAGACGGGAAGAGGCAAAGACCGAAGTTCTTCCCCCTCTCCCGCTTGCGGGGGAGGGGGTGGCGAGGAACGAGCCGGGGGTGGGGGCCTCTTTCCCTTCCCATATGCTATAATTTCGGCATGGCTGCCCCAAACGCTTTGACCACTGAAACCACACAAGCCTCCGCGCCGCCGCAGGACGCGCCCGCCCCGCCCGCCTACTTCCTGTCACTGACGGTGGAAAACTTCCGCTGCTTCGGCCCGGCCCAGACGCTTGACCTCTCCCGTGGCGACAACCGGCCCGCCCCGTGGACGATCATTGTGGGAGAGAATGGCGTCGGTAAGACCACACTGCTCCAGTGTGTTGCCGCATTCCAGCCGGATACAAAGTATGGACTTCCCTTATCTACAGATATTTTCTCCTTGATGGGGGCTAGCGGTTCCCTGATAGTGTCAAGTTGTTTCTGTAAAAGCTGGGAGCATCCTTGCGCGGCTGTTATTCTGTGGTCGCCCGTTCTATGAAGGTCAGGTAGGCTTTGCCTGCCTGCCAGTCGTCGCTGATCTCCATCAGCACCGCGCTCGCGAGGCGCAGGCAGGACGCCTCGTTCGGGAAGATGCTCGCCACCTGTGTGCGCCGCTTCACCTCGCGGTTGACCCGCTCCACGCCGTTGGTGGTCCGCAGCAGACGGCGGTGCGTCTCGGGGAAGGCGAACACGGCCAAGCCTTCGGGCAGGGTTTCCTCCATCCAGGCCGAAAGCTTGGGCGCAGTCGCCTCGTACTTCTGCACCGTCCGCTTCAGCAGTGCGTCGGCCTCGGCCCTGTCCTGAGCGCCAAAGATGGCGCGGATGTCTGCCGCCACGGGCACCTTCATGTCCTGTCTGGGGACGTGGGCTGAGGCGTTCTGCTGCAAGTGGAACTGGCAGCGCTGCCACGGCACGCCGCCCAGCACCGCCAGCCGTGCGGCTTTCAGCCCCTCGTGGGCGTCACTGATGACGAGGCGCACCCCGCACAGGCCACGCTGGATCAGGCTTTGCAGGAACGCGCGCCAGTGGACCTCGTGTTCGGACAGAGCAACCGAGACGCCCAGCACGGAGCGTTTGCCCGTTTCATCCACGCCGATGGCGATCAGCACGGCGGCTTTCTGGACAAGCCCCGACTGGCGCACCCGTTCGTAACGGGCGTCCAGGTAGACGTAGGGCTGCGGCGCAAGCGGGCGACTGCGCCACGCCGCAAGAGTCGCGTCGAGTTCCTTCGCCGCCTGGCTGACCTGGCCCGAGGAGACCTCGAAGCCGCAGAGCCGTTCGGTGATGGCGGCCACCTTGCGGGTGGAGACGCCCTGCACATACATCTCGGCCAGAGCCAACTTCAGGGCGCGCTCGGAGCGCGTGCCTTTCTCCAGGCTCTGTGGGTAGAACCCGCCCTCCCGCACCTGGGGCACGGCGACGGTGATCTGGCCCAGGCGGGTAACAAGCGTCTTGTCCTTGTAGCCGTTGGCGTGGCCTGTGCGCGCCTCCGTGCGCTCATTGGGGGCCGCGCCCAGATGCTTCTGGCGCTCAATTTGCATGGCGGCGTTGAGCAGGACGCGGAAGAGATCGGGCAGAGCGTCCAGCCCTTGCGTCGTGAGCTGCTCCAAAAGGGGCGCGGACAGAGTAGAATCGTCCTGGTAGGTCATGGGTGGTGTTCCTTGCTGTGTGGCAACTCCACGGATACTCCCTGACCTACTACTTCAGGCCATCGCTTTTACAGAAAACATTTTACAATAACGGTTCCCTTGCAAGAAGACAAAGAACAACGGAATGCTCATTTGAGATGGCTTGTCGAGTTGGTGATGAATTAAAGGCTTCCCGGCCGAAGGGAACGACAGGTACGCTAGGTTTTGTAGGACGGCGTGACGGTGGCGCTTATGGCGGTTTGGCATTAGACAGGCAGAGTTTGATCTGCTACGGCTACGGCGCGAGCCGCCGCATGGGCAAAGCGTCACTCTCGGAACAGCGCACCGATGACACGACTGCCAGCCTCTTTTCGGATGACGTTGACCTAATCAACGCCGAAGAATGGTTACTGCAAGCCGACTACGCCGCCAGCAGAGCGCCCAAAGATAGCACACGCGCCCAGGAGCGCCGGGACCAAGTTGTCGGCATCCTGAAAGAACTTCTGCCGGATGTCTTAGAGGTGCGGTTTAGCGCCTCTGAGGAGGAAATCGGCCCACCCATCGTCGAGTTCCACACCCCCTATGGCTGGGTACGCCTGAAAGACCTGAGCCTCGGCTACCGGACGCTCCTCACCTGGATGGTGGACCTCGCTAGCCGCCTCTTTGACCGCTACCCCAAGAGCAAGAACCCGCTGGCGGAACCTGCCGTCGTGCTGGTGGACGAGATTGATCTGCACCTGCACCCGCGCTGGCAGCGGACACTGATGAGTTTCCTCAGCGAGCGATTCCCCAACACGCAGTTCATCGCCACCGCCCACAGCCCCCTCGTCGTCCAGGCCGCTGCGGACGCCAACATCGTCCTGCTGCGCCGCGAGGGCGACCATGTGGTGATTGACAACGACGTGGAGCGCATCCAGAACTGGCGCGTGGATCAGATACTCACCTCCGAGCTGTTCGGCCTGGAAAGCGCCCGCCCGCCGCAGGTCAGCCCCGCGCTGGAAGAGCGCAAAAAGATACTCGCCAAGCCGCGTCTGACCAAGGTGGACGAGAAGCGGCTGGCGGAGCTAGAGGCGCAGATCGGGGACCTGCCGACCGGCGAGACGCCGGAAGACTTGCAGGCGATGGACATCATCCGGCGCGCGGCGGCCTTGCTGGAAGCGCAGTAGGGGCGACCGGCGTTGATTAAGATCACCAAACCGGCGGCCCCCGATCTGCTGCGAGGGCGCGGGCAGACAAAGCGAGCGAAACACTGCGCCGACTATGACCGCGTCCCTGCCGACCATGACGCAGGGGTGAAGACATTCAACTTCGACGCCGCACTCTACGGCGACCCAACGGTCAAGCAGGCGCTTGTCGCCGCCCAGCACGGCAAGTGCTGTTTCTGCGAGCGCGAGATCGGCGGGGAAGGGGACGTGGAACACTTCCGCCCCAAAGCGAGTTTCTGCCAGGGAGAGGGCCAGCCACTTGAGCGGCCCGGCTACTACTGGCTCGCCTACGAGTGGGATAACCTGCTGCTGGCCTGCCCCATCTGCAACCAGCGGTTCAAGCGGAGCCTGTTCCCACTCTTCGACCCGGCCAGGCGCGCGAGAAACCATCACGGTGACGTAACTCAGGAGAAGCCGGTGTTCATTCACCCCGCCGAAGAGGACCCCGTCTGCTTCATCGGCTTCCGTCAGGAGGTTGCCTACGCAAAGCGTGGCAGCAGGCGTGCGAAGGAGACGATCAAAGCCTTTGGGCTGAACCGGGAGAACCTGACCGAAGAGCGGCGCGACCATCTCAGCCGCCTGGTTTATCTGCGGAAGGTTCTGGACCAGGAGGCGAAGTTGGCCGGAACTGCGGAAGGGCGGCGGCTCTTGAAAGAGGCCGATGCCTACCTTCGAGAAGCCACCCAAGCCTCTGCCAAGTTCGCCGGTATGGCAAGAGCGGTGGCAGCCTGAATCCATGAGTGGAGCGGGTATAATAGTAGACAGAATGACTGTACGAGGGAGAGGCGAAAAGGCGGCAAAACAGCAGCAACGAAATTTGCAAAAACGAACTGCCTGCCGCGTAAGGTCCATGCCATGAATAGCACGGTCGCCTGAACGATTGGGGCACCTGTTCGGGAAGGGCAGCAAGGCAGCGAGAAATGCAGCAGCAAATTTGTCAAAACGAACTAGTCACCGCCTTCCTCGGCCTGCGCCCATGAAACTTCCCGCGCACGGCAGCGTATCTCTCTGAGACGCTGATGCCCTTTGGGGGGCATGATCTCGCAACCGAGGAGGAACCTCTGATGACCCTGCGCCCGCCCTGTCGCTCCGCCTGCGTTCCCGTACTGACCATGCTGCTGTCTTGCGCCGTCGCCGGCCTGCCCGCTGTCGCCGCCCCCGCCAGGAAGGCGAAAGCCACCGTCAAGACCAAAGCCGCCGCCCCGCCTCCCTCCGCGCATCCGGCCCCGCCTTCGGACAAGAAAGGGGCGACGCCACTGATGCTGGCCGCCGCCGGTGGCAAGACCGAGATCGTCTCGAAGCTGCTCGCCGGGGGCGCAGACGTCAACGGCCCGTCCAAGACCGGCAACACGCCCCTCACTTACGCCGTCTTCGCCGGACAGGAGGCCGTCTGCAAGCAGCTCCTCGCCCACGGGGCCGACCCGAACCGGGTGAACGCTGACGGCTACGGACCCCTGGCCGTGGCCGTATTCAAGGACCGTCCCATACTCGCCGCCCTCCTCCTGGACCACGGCGCGGCCGTGGACCTCGCCGGCAAGAAGGGCGGGACGCCGCTGGTCATGGCCGCCATGCTGGGCCACGCCCCCATGGTAAGTCTGCTGCTGGCGCGCGGCGCGAAGCCCGAGGCCGTCACCCCCGGCGGCTATACGCCGCTGATGGTGGCTGCCCTCAGCGGCAGCGTCCCCGTCGCCCAGGCCCTCCTGGACGGGGGCGCAGACCTGGACGCCGAGAGCGACCAGGGCCAGACCGCCCTGCTGCTGGCCGCCGCGAAGGGCCGGACCGAGGCCGTCAAGTTCCTGCTGGAGCGCGGCGCGGACCTGGGCGGCTCGGACATCAACGGCACCACCCCCCTCATGGCCGCCGCCGTCAGCGGCAGCCTCCCCACCGTCCAGCTCCTTCTCGACCACGACGCCGACCCCAATGCCCGCAACAACGACGACTTGACGGCGGCGGCCATCGCCACCTACCTCAAAAAGCCAGCCGTCGCCGACCTGCTGCGGAAGGCGGGTGGGGGAGAATAGGCGCAGGGGTAGAGTGAAGCATGGACAGAAAGCTTTGGATCGGCACATCGGGTTGGAGCTATGACCACTGGCACGGCGTCCTGTACCCCCACGGCCTGCCGGCTGGGGACCGTTTGGGTTACTACTTGCAGCGGTATCCGACTGTGGAGGTCAACAGCACTTTCTACCGCTGGCCGCCGGATGCCAGTTTCGAGCGCTGGCGGCAGCGTCTCCCTGAAGGCTTTCAGATGACCGTCAAGGCCCCGCGCGGCTTGACCCACGGCAAGCGCCTGTATCAGCCGGAAGCCTGGCTGGCACGGGTCGAGTCTGGCCTGCGCGCCCTCGGCGACAAGCGCGGTGTCCTGCTCGTGCAGCTCCCGCCCGACTTCGAGTGCGACCATGCCCGCCTGGAGTATTTCCTGCGTCACCTGCCGCCGGGGCGGAAAACGGCCCTGGAGCTGCGCCACCCCTCCTGGAACCGCGAGGACGTCTTCGCCCTGTTGGAAGAGACGGGCACCGCCTACTGCGTCATGAGCGGCGCGCACCTGCCCTGCATCCTCCGCGTGACCGCCCCGTTCGTCTATGTCCGCCTGCACGGTCCGGACACCGGTCACCTGTACGCTGGCTCCTACTCTGACGATGACCTGCGCTGGTGGGCGGACCGCATCCGGGAATGGCTGGGCATGGGGAAAAAAGTCTTCGCCTACTTCAACAACGACGGCGAAGGCAATGCCGTCCGCAACGCCGACACCCTGACCGCGCTCCTGCGCTGAGAGCCGCGCCCGATGTCCTACATCCTGAATGCACCCATCGTGATCGCGCCCTACGACCCGGCGTGGCCGGCCTGGTACGAGGCCGAGCGTCGGCGATTGGATGGTGTGCTGGCCTCCGCCGTCCGGGTGGAACACATCGGCAGCACGTCCGTTCCCGGCCTCGCCGCCAAAGCCATCCTGGACATCTCCGCCTCCGCCGCCGCCCTGGAAGACACGGACGCCCTCATAGGTCCCCTGCGCGATCTGGGGTATGAGGACGCGAAGATCGATCCGGTCTTCCAGCGCCGGATGTTCTCCTGCGGCCCGTGGCAGGAGGCCGGCTCCGTCCACCTGCACTTCACCATCCACGGCTCCGACACCTGGGCCGAGCCGATCCTGATGCGCGACTACCTCCGCGCCCACCCCGAAGCCGCCGCATGGTACGCCGCAGTAAAACAGGCCAGCGCCGCCGCCCACGGCAGCGACCTGAACGGCTATCACGAGGGCAAAAGCGAGTGCGTCTTGACACTGATAGGGCGGGCGCGGGTCTGGCAGGGCAGCGTCTCCGGTTGACTTTGGGCCGCCCGGCGTGTCATACTAAGGGCGACTTTCCAGGAGAACCAGACATTGCGGTCGGCCTCCGGGCTGGCTGAGGATTGAAACAAGGAGACCTACCCATCATGGCAGTGCGAGTTGGCATCAACGGCTTCGGCCGCATCGGGCGCATCACCTACCGCGCCATCCAAGAGCGCTTTCCCAACGGCGAGATCGAGGTCGTCGCGCTCAACGACCTGACGGACGCCAAGACCAACGCCCACCTGCTCAAGTACGACAGCAACTACGGCCCCTACAAGGGCGGCGACGTCCAGGCCGAAGGCGACAACATCGTCGTGGACGGCAAGAAGCTCACTGTCTTTGCTGAGAAGAACCCCGCCGACATCCGCTGGGACGCCGAGGGCGTGGACGTGGTCATCGAAAGCACCGGCTTCTTCACCGACGCCACCAAGGCCGTCGCCCACCGCGAACACGGCGTCAAGAAGGTCGTCATCTCCGCCCCCGCCAAGAACGAGGACCTGACCATCGTCCTGGGCGTCAACCAGGACGTCTACGACCCGGCCAAGCACAACGTCATCTCCAACGCCTCCTGCACGACCAATGGCCTGGCCCCCGTCGCCAAGGTCCTCAACGACACCTTCGGCGTCGAGAAGGGCCTGCTGACGACCATCCACGCCTACACCAACTCCCAGCGCACCGTGGACACCGCCGCCAAGGATCTGCGCGACGCACGCGCCGCCGCCCAGAACATCGTCCCCAGCAGTACCGGCGCGGCCAAGGCCGTCGGCCTGGTCATCCCCGAGCTTGCCGGTAAGTTCACCGGCATGGCCTTCCGCGTCCCGACCCCCACCGTCTCGGTCGTGGACTTCACCGCCCTCCTGGGCCGCGACGCCTCCATCGCGGAGATCAACGCCGCCATGCTGGCCGCCGCCTCCGACGGCCCCATGAGGGGCATCCTCCAGTACTCCGACGAGCCTCTGGTCTCCACCGACCTGAAGGGCAACCCGCACTCGTCCATCTTCAGCGCCCTGGACACCATCGGCATCGGGTCCTTCGTCAAGGTCGTCGCCTGGTACGACAACGAGTGGGGCTACTCCTGCCGCGTCGCCGACCTGATCAAGTTCCTCGGCGACAAGGGACTCTAGGCCGCCCGATAGAACGAAAGAGGGGGCGCGGCGTCTGCCGCGCCCCTTTAGGTTTCTGACTTTGCGGGTATAACCGTAGGGTGGCAGGCAGGCGGGCGCGAACGGCCCAAATCGCTGCCATGAGGGACCAACGTCATGCGCCTCTTCGGTCAGTCCAGCGGCAACCCCTACATGTCCTCCGACCGGGGGCTTGCCAACCCGCGCTTGGACCTCCTTGCGGGTGTGCGGTATCAGATCATCCCCAGCGCGCGCGGCCTGCCGATGGCGCAGCTCGACCTGCGTTTCCGGCGCGAGCTGCCAACCGTCGCCAACCCGGACATGACGCTGGCCGTGCTGCTGGACCGCAGCGGCTCCATGCGGGACGCATTCCGGGAGGGCCACGTCCTCAACGTCGCCGCCGCCATCCTCGGCCACGTCACCCAGGCGGGGGTCGGGTACGACCTAGCCTTTTACGATGACCGCGTCTCCTACGCCGGCCACATCGGGAGCCTTCCCGCCCTCCGCACGGCGATCACGCAGAACGGCCCGCGCGGCGGCACCTATGTTACGGATGCCCTGCGTGGGGCGACCCAAAAGTACCGCACCCGGAGCGGGCTGTACGTCATCGTCATCACCGACGGCGAGTTCACCGACAAGGTCGAGGTGCGGCGGCTCGTACTCCAAGAGCTGCTGCCGCAGGTCACGCCGGAAAACCCTTATGCCTTCCGCCTCCACTTCGTCGGCGCGGGTGAGGGCGTGGACCACGCCTTTCTGCGACAGATCGAGGCGGACGCCGCCGGACAGGGCATCCCCCTGGTCACGCAGCACCATCACGCCCACCTCAGCCACAGCCACGCCAGCATCCTGGATGAATTGGACCGCGCCTTTCTGGGCGTGGGGACCGGGGCGACCTTCGGCACACCGGAGCTGCTGGACGGCCCGGCCCAGACGTCGCCGCCGGACCCTCTCATCCTGCACACCGCCGATCCCACGACGCGCCGGGCCTGGGACGGCGCGGTCGGGGCACCCGGCTTCCTGCCGCGCCGCGTCCTGCTCGGCTGTGAGTACGCCCCGCTCCACCCCGAGAGCCTGCCGGTCGCCCTCAAGTTTCAGGGCGCGGGTGGCATCTCCCAATGGCTCGATTTTTCCGTCCCGCTGCCACGCCAGGAGTCGGCCCCTCCCACACTCGGCCCGTCACGCAAGCCCGGCTTTCACCTCCCCTGGGGGAACCGTTCGCCCGAGGAAGAAGCCGCGCGGGTCGAGGCGGACCGGCAGCGGGCCGCGCTGGCGCAGCAGGTCCTCGAAACCCATCAGGCGGAGGTGCAGAGGCAGGGGCGCGACCTGCAACTGCTGGGCCAGGGCGGCATCCCGACCCAAGCCACCGAGCGGCTGAAGGAGATCGGTAGCGGGGGCGCTGAGGGCATCCTGTTCACCAGCGACCTCTCCCCGGACGAGGCCGCATTGCTGCGCCGCGAAGGATGCCGGCCGCGCGGGCTGGTGACGGGCAGCGCCATGTACCACGTCGGCCAGGCCTATGCGTCGTCGCAAGGCGACTGCGAGGTGGAGGTTCTGTCCAGGGCCTATGACGCGGCGACCGGCCTTGCCGTCTCGCGGATGGCGCAGGAGGCGCGGCTGATCGGCGCGCACGGCGTCGTCGGCGTCCGCCTGTCCGTGGTGCGGCACGAATGGGCGGACAAGACGGTCGAGGTCCAGGTGATCGGGACGGCCGTTCAAGGGCCGGGGGCCGCGCCCGCCGACCCCTGGATGAGCGACCTGTCGGGGCAGGAGTGGTGGGCCTTGCACCGGGCCGGCTATGAACCCGCCGCCCTGGTGTGGGGGCACTGCACCTGGTTCATCCTCACGACCCAGCAGGACGAATGGATCGAGGGGTCGTTTTCTAACCAGGAGTTGACGCACTGGAGTGCCGCCCTGGGCCGGGCGCGGACAATCGCGATGGGCCACCTGACCGCCGAGGCCCGGAAGCGGCGCGCGACCGGCATCACCGGCGTCCGGATCGCGCGCCGCATGGATGAGGTCCGCCTGTCCGGGCCGGGCGAGGACCCGGCCTACGAGCGGGAGCATCACAACCTGGTCATCAGCATCATCGGGACGGCCATCCGCCTGCGGCCCGATGCGCCGCCCGGCGTGACGCCGACCGTGCAGATCCTGTCGCTGCGCGACGGCAAGATCACCGCCGTCGGCCTGGGCGCGACCGATGTGAAGATCGAGTAAGCCGACGAAAACCGAGGAACCCATGGATCAAACAACAAACGACCCGCCCATCGCCACCCTGCCGCAGCACGCGACGGAGCGGCTGGCCGAGATGCGCGGGCGCGGCGAGCAGAACCGCCTGTTCACGAGCGACCTGTCCACGAGCGAGCTTCTCCTGGTCAAAGAAGCCGGTTTTGATCCGGTCGGCCTGGTCGTCGGCAGCTCGATCTACCACGTCGGCTACCAGCAGTCCGCCTGGTCGCAGAACCAGGAGATGACCGTCTTGACCCAGGCGATGTACCACGCGCGCGAGCTGGCGATGGACCGCATGGAGGAAGAGGCCCATCAGCTCGGCGCGGACGGCATCGTCGGCGTCCGCCTGGAGGTCAACCACAAGGAGTGGGGCAGCCACATCGCCGAGTTCGTCGCCATCGGCACGGCCATCGTCCACCGCAACGACCCGCACCGCTACAAGAACAAGCACGGCCGCCCGTTCACCTCGGACCTGTCCGGCCAGGACTTCTACATCCTCCTTCGCTCAGGCTACCGGCCCCTGGGCATGGTCATGGGCAACTGCGTGTACCACATCGCCTCCCAGTCGTTCGGCAACTTCATGCGGACGTTCAGCCAGAACACCGAGCTGACCCAGTACACCCAGGCCCTCTATGACAGCCGCGAGCTGGCGATGGAGCGGATGCAGAAGGAGGCCGAGGACCTGGGGGCTAAGGGCGTCGTCGGCGCGAACATCCACGAGCGGACACACGCCTGGGGTGCCCACGTCATCGAGTTCTTCGCCATCGGCACCGCCGTCGAGGAGATCAGCGCCGACCATGTGATCGAGCCGCCCCTCGTCGTGCTGCCGCTGAATAGCTAGAACACCAACGGGGCAGAAGGGGGCGCGGCAGATGCCGCGCCCTTTTTGTTTTCGGCTCCGCCGATAGATTTGAGCCGCGCACGCGAACTAATCCCTGTACAGACGGAGGAGAAAGGACGGGCACCATGACCCAGGGAGGACAAGCCTTGATGAACTGGCTGGCGCTCAGGCGGACGGACGGGGCGCGCACCGGAGGCGAGGCTGACAGAGGGGAGCAGGAACACGCCCGGACGGCAGGTGCCCTGCACCAGCGGTATCTGGCCGACGTATTTTCCTATGTCGCCCGCCGCGTCCCCGACCGGCAGGAGGCTGAAGACGTGACGGCGGAGGTCTTCGCGGCGGCCTTCGTCGCCCTGCCGCGCCGGAACGGACTGAACGGCCCGTACCCCTGGCTGCTCGGCATCGCCCGCTGCAAGATCGCCAACTCGCTCCGTCGCCGTAGTCGCCGCGAGGGCCGGACATCGGCGCTGACCGAGGAGACGCCCGCTGCATCCTCCGACCAGCCCGAAGCCACTCTCGCGCGGCAGGAGCGGGCATTGCTGATCCGTGAGATGCTGGCCGTCCTCCCCGAAGACCAGCGCGAGGCTTTGCTGCTGCATTATGTGGAGGACTTGCCGCAGGCCCATGTCGCCGCCGTCCTGGGCCGCTCCCCCGCCGCCGTCAACAGCCTCTTGCAGCGGGCGCGGGCCGCCGTCTACCGGCAGGGACACGACTATTTCTTGGGCGAAAGCGGGGCGGACAAATGACGACCGAACAGGAAACCAATCTGCGAGAGAGGCTACAGGCCGCTTACCCGGCAGCCGAGCCATCCGATGCCCTCCGGCGGCGCGTCGCCGTGCTGGCAGAAAAAACGGCAGCCCTGGCACCTGCCCGGCGGTCACGACGCTTGCGGACTGGCCTGCGCCTAGCAGGCGTCGCGGCGACCGTCATTGCCATCTTCGCCTTCCTGCTGCCCCCAAAGCTGACCGCCGTGCAGGCCTATCAGCGGATGGCCGACTCGGTGCGCGACGTTCGCAGCGCCCACTATACCGTGTGGAACGTCCTTCCTAACGGAGCGCAGGTGAAGAAGAACGAGGTCTGGTATCAGGCGGGGAGCTGGCGCAGGGAAAGCATCTACCCACAGTGTCAGCAGGTGCAGGTCAGCCGAGATGGGACGAACTGGACTTACAACACGCAAACAAACACCGTCACCCAAGACGATGCGACATCTATCCAATGGTTTGACAGGATTTCGGGTTTCTCCGTCGGGGCGCTTTTGCATCAGGCGGCTCTTCTCGACGAAGACACTCACGTCACCCTGCTGGGGGCGACGACCGTTGCCGGTCGTCCCGCGCACATCATCCTGCTTTACTCCCAATGGCGCGGTGACAGGGGGAAACCGCAGAGCACTCTTTGGCGCTCACGCGTCGTCGTGGATGATGCCACCGACCTACCGATCCGGTCGGAAGGGCAGTCCCGCAAGCCTAACGAAACTCAGTGGGTGACAAACAGTGTCGAGGTGGAGCAGTACAACCAGCCGATTACCGCCGCCGTATTCACGCCCGATTTCCCGGAAACGGCGCGGCGGATAGATGCGGTCACAGAACGTGAACAGTGGCGCGAACGATTAAGCAGTGGCGTCGCCGCGCAGCAGGTGACTCCGATAGGAGTTTACCGTCATGCTCGCCCGGTCAAGGTCTTCATCCGTGACTTCCAAGTCAACCCGAAAGGTGACGTGTTCCTGCTGTTCACGGCGGGTTCCGAAGTGGCGCGGGACTCGAATGTTGGGTCGGTCGAGCTGACGGACGAGTTTGGGACGAAGTACATAGACCCGTCCCATCAGAATAGCGGCGTCGAAGGCCAGGATTTCATCCCGACCTGCATGGATCAAACCAACAGTGGCCAGAAGGTCAACGGCTATGTGTTCGGCGGTGAACAACTGGAAGGGATACGGTGGGTGCCCCTGCAAATGCAGGCCCCATGGAAACCACGTTGGTTCCGGCTGACCCTGCATCTCAGCCATGTGAATGGGAACCTTGTGGATGGAAATGGGCGCGGTGGCACGGCGGTCTTCGATCTGCCCGTCCGGGAAGCGAAAGTCGAGGTCGTGCCGGAGTACATGCCCTACATGGCCCGGCCACTTTCCGACTATTCCCCCGTGCAGAGCGAAGAAGAAGCCCAAGTGCGGGCCTCCTTCTATCACGAGGAACACGATCTGCCGCAGGCCCTCGCGGCGTATCGTGAACTGATCGCTGTACGGTCTGAGAAGGCGAGGAAAGAAAAATCGATTCCCACCAACGGCGAGCAGTGGCTGGCAGTCTATTACATTCTGACGAAGATGGGACGCATGGACGAGGCGAAAGCCGCCCTGCTCTATGCCAAGAGGGACAACGACATCTACGCCTTTAGTCCGTCTACACACGACCAAATAGAAGCCGCCATGAAGGAGCAGGGGATGACGCCCTGACGGAGAAAGCCCCGCCGCATTCGCGGCGGGGCTTTTCTTCAACGCGGGTTCAGTCCTCCATCCCGCCCACATACCCGCAGACGCCCGTCCGGGGCGAGTTGACGACGGGCAACAGGTGTTCGGTGTCGTAGCCCTTCTTCTCGATGCAGGCGTCGCAGATCGTCTTTGTCTCGTAGGACCCGCCATACGCGCCGATCCAGTCGGCGCCCTTACCGCACTCGTCGCAGGGAATGACGGGCGGGACGTTGCGGGCGAGGAGGCGGATGTTCCTCCGCCGGGTCGGCTCCTCGTGTTCCGACAGTACGCGCAGCTTCAGATCGGTCGTGCTGCCAAAATCGTACTCGTGGAAGAAGGTCAGGCCGGGCGCGACCGTGGCGGCCAGCGTGACGTCCATGCGATGCTCGCGGGGCATGCCGAAGGCGTCATCCAGGCCGTCGAAGAAGTCGTCGTCGCCGAAGCCGCCCGGCGGCTCCCAGCGATAGCGTGTCCCACGGTCGGGCCTGCCATATGGGTCGAAGCCCGGCTCCTCGGAGGGGATCGTGAAGGCGCTTAGGTGGCCGCAGCACTCCAGCCAGAAGCGGCGCAGGAAGTCATCTAGGTCCTCCAGTGTGGCGTCCGCCCGGATGTCCAGGTGGAGCCAGTAGTCCGGCCCCTCCCGGTCCTCGACGACGAGCCGGAAGAAGCGCGTCGGCTGGAGCGGGCCGCTGCCGTGCTTCTCCTTCGCCGCCAGCGCCTCCCAGCACTTGTCCACATGGCGGGCGATGGTGTTCTTGCTGAACTCCTGGCCGCAGAGGGCGCACTCGCCGCGCGACATCCGGCGCTTCGGTTCGGGCTTCGTCATGGGCATTCTCCTCAGACGGTCGCAGTCTCGCGCTCCCGCACCGGTTTCGCCTTGTAGCGCGGGGCGACCGGCAGGCGGGAGCGGTTGTCTTTGATCCAGGCGTAGGCGCGGCGGCCTAGCTGCGGCACGGGAGGGATGTAGAGAATCGGCGCGAGCAGGACGGTGACGGGCATCTGCCAGGCGATCTGGCGGAAGGCGTCGAAGCCAGCGAACTGCCGCCCGTCGGGGCGGACGGCGTAGGCGGCCTCCTCGGCGTCCTCAAAGCGGACGCCGGTCGCGGCCAGGGCGGCGCGGTCGTGCGAGTCCACGAACGTGATCTGCCGGAAGACATCCAGGAACCGGACGACCAGAAGCGAGGAACGGCAGAAATCGCACTCGCCGTCATAGACCAGCCGCAGGGGCGTCAGGGTCAGGGGCCGCTTGGCCCAAGCCAGGAAGTTCTTGATGTCGTCACCGGTCAGAAAGTTAAGGTAGGACGTGATCATCAGGGCCGAGAACAGGGGGATGTTGAAGGTGTACTCGATCCCCAGGTGCAGGGCGACGCCTGCCGCCAGAACATACAGCCGCAGGCGCGGCACCCAGACGAACGTCGCCAGCGCGAACTCCACGACCACCGTCCCCCAGGTGAACAGGTTGATGACGTAGAGGTTGTCCCGGCCCAAGATCGGGAAGCGCACCGACTCGCTCAGGTGCATCGGGTAGTAAACCGCCGTCCCGTCCATCCAGGGCGGCCCGGTCGCCTTGCTGAGTGAGGCGCAGAGGTACAGCACGGCGATCTGGATCTGCATCAGCCGCTGCGCCCAGGGGACGATCAGGGGCGGCGCGTCGTCCTCCCGGCCCTTGAGGACGCGCCACAGCCGGTCCAGGGAGCAGGAGGCACCGGCGGGCGAGAGCAGCAGATAGACCGCCAGCACGATCATGACCGTGTCGCCGCTGTTGTGGATCGGGGCGTCCCGGTTGTGGAGCAGGGTCAGGCCCAGATAGACCAGCACGGCGCTCGTCCGCGTCCACAGCCCCAGGGTCAGGCACAGCGCGGCCAGAAGGTAGACCACGAACAGCAGTGTCAGGAAATGGTCGGCACCCGGCAGGGCAAGCAGGTTGATCTGATACCCCGCCCCAAGCCCCTGGCCGGTCGCCGGGCCGTTGGTCGCGTTGTATTCCAGGGCCTGCGCGACCGGCAGGACCCCCCCCTGCGAGAACCACAGGAAACGCTCGGGGAAGAACAGAAGGCCGTAGGCCAGGGTCCAGAAGCCGAAGACCAGCCGGAACAGGCCCAGCGGGACCGAAGACACCGGGCCGAACCAGAACCCATTCCAGCCGCGCCTGATGTCCTTCACTTCAAGTCCTCCGGGTGGATGGCGAGGACGAACGGCCCGCTGCCGGCCTGGAGCGGCGCGGCCTGGACAGGGGGCATCGGGACGCCGGGCGGCGGGATCACGCGGGAGTGCCGGATCAGCATGACGCTGACGGGCCGGTTGTGTGGGTCGTGGTCGTTGGCGCGGGCTGCGTAGCGCGCAAGCCCCACCCAGACCGCCACGCTGTTGGCGTGGGTAGCGACCTCGACGAGCTTGCGCCAGCGCTCCTCCTCGTAGCGCCGGACGTAGCCCATGTGGGACATGCGCGGGAAGAACCAGCCGCGCTTCTCGCCGTCGGCGTAGGTGATCTGGGCCTCGAGAGTGACGTCCAGCTTGTCCGGGTAGGGCGAGAACATGCTCCAAGACTGCGCGAACGAGGTCAGGGTCATGTAGGTCCGCACCAGGCCGACGCCGACGGGCGACTGTTCGATGGCGCTGTTGCTGGGTGAAAGCCAGACCGCCAGGGCGAACAGGTGCCAGACGATGAACACGTTGACCAAACGGCGCGTCCACCAGCGCCGTTCCAGCCGGCTCACCCGCCGCAGACGGACGGCGGCCCGCTGGCCCTCGGTCCGGCCCTGGCCGGAGGACTTCGCCTCCTCGCGCGCTTCTTCTACCGCCTCATCGGATGTGACTACGAACATACGCCTCCAGGTCCGCGACGGCGACCCGCTCCTGCTTCATCGTGTCCCGGTCCCGCACCGTGACGGTGTCTTTGAGGCTCGCGTCGTCCTCGCGGCCCAGGGTGTCAAAGTCTACGGTCACGCACAGCGGCGTCCCCACCTCGTCCTGGCGGCGGTACAGCTTGCCGATGCCCGCCGAGTCGTCATAGACGGCGCGGATGTCGCCGGTCGCCTGAAGCCCCCGCTTGATCGCCTTGGCCGTGGCGACAATGGAAGGCTCGTTCTTCTTCAGGGGCAGCACGGCCACCTTGATCGGGGCCAGCGCGGGCTTCAGGCGCAGGACGACGCGCGTCTCGCCGTTCTCTAACACTTCCTCATCATAGGCGGCGCACAAGGCGGCCAAAACCCCACGGTCTACGCCCGCCGACGGCTCGATCACATACGGGACGATGTGCCGGGTGTTTGCCTGGTCGAAATAGGTCAGCCGCTCGGTCGAGTGTTCGTTCGTCATCACCGAGGCCGACAGGCCGAGCTTCTCCTGCTCCTTGGAGTGCGAGCCGAGGTCGTAGTCGGTGCGGTTGGCGATGCCTTCCAGCTCCTCCCAGCCGATGGGGAAGTGGTACATCAGATCCACGGTGCGCTTGGAGTAGTGCGCCAGCTCCCCGGCGGGCACCTCATATAGCCGCAAGTCCTCGGCCCGGAGTCCGACCTCGTTGACCCACCAGTCCATGTGGTCCTGTATCCAGTTCTCGTGGATCGCCTCGTCCTCGCCGGGCATCACAAAATACTCGATCTCCATCTGCTCGAACTCGCGCACCCGGAACAGGAAGTTGCGCGGCGTGATCTCATTGCGGAACGACTTACCGATCTGTGCCAGCCCGAACGGCAGCTTCCGGTTGGTGGACGACAGCACGTTCTTGAAGTTGACGAACATCCCCTGGGCCGTCTCAGGGCGCAAATAGGCGAACGAGTCCGCCTCGGCGACCGGCCCGACGGCGGTCTTGAACATCATGTTGAAGGCGCGCGGCTCGGTCAGCTCGCCCTCGCACTCGCCGGGGTGGAGGCTCGCGTGTTTCAGGCAGGCCGCCTCGCCCAGTTTGTCCGCCCGGAACCGGCCCTTGCAGGTCTTGCAGTCTACAAGGGGGTCCACGAACGTCTCTTCGTGGCCCGAATAGCGCCAGACGTTCTTGTTCATCAGAATCGCCGTGTCCACGCCCTCGATGTCATCGCGCTCGTAGACGTGGTGGCGCCACCAGAGCCGCTTCAGGTTGTTCTTGAGTTCCACGCCCAGCGGGCCGTAGTCGAAGGTCCCCTGCAAACCGCCGTAGATCTCGCTGCCGGGGAAGATGAAGCCGCGCCGCTTGCAGAGCGAGACGACCTGGTCCAGTGTTTCCGCTGCCATAGTTGCTTGTCCAATCCTTGCGCGTCATGCGCTGCTTTATTGTATCACAAACCGGCCCCATTGCCAATTCTTCTCTAATACTTTGCAATACAAAGTAGTTTGTGGTATAACATCATCAGGAGGAACGACGTGATGACTGTGACGACAAGGATTGGCTTGGGGCTGCTGCCGACCGCGCTAGCGATCGGGCTGCTGGGGGACGGGCTGCTGCGGGCGACGCCCTGGGGGGTGAACGTGTTCCTGTGGGTGCTGGCGGGGATGATCGGCCTGTTCCTGCTCGCCCGCCGCTCCGGTGTCGCCGCGCTGGGGGAGGGGATGTGGCTTGCGCCCCCCGCCCTGCTGCTGGCGGCGTGTCTGGCTTGGCGGGACTCGGCCACATTGCGAGCGCTGGACATCGGCGGCCTGCTGGCCTGCCTCGCCCTGGGCGCGGCCCGGACGCGGGCGGGGCGGGTGCGCCTGGCCGGCGTCCTAAATTACCTACTGGACATCTTCCACATGAGCATCCAGGCCGCCTTCGGGGTCTTCCCACTGGTCTTCCGGGATGTGGAGTGGGCGACCATCCCTCGGACGGGCTGGCTGCCCCGCATCCTGGCCGTCGTGCGCGGGCTGGTCCTTGTTCTGCCCCTCTTGCTGCTCTTCGGCGGGCTGCTGATGGCCGCTGACGCCGTGTACTCGCGCCTGGTGAACACGGCCCTGCACTTTGACCTGAGTGCGCTGCTCGGCCACCTCTTCTTTACTTTGTTCCTGGCCTGGCTTGCGGCAGGCTTTGGGCGCGCACTGCTGCTGGCGACCGCGCCGGTCATCCCGCACGAGAAGCGGTTCGGTTTGCCCTCGCTGGGTCTGGTCGAGACGACGACTATCTTCACCCTGCTGAACCTGCTGTTCCTGTCCTTCGTCCTGGTCCAAGTCCGCTACTTCTTCGGCGGGGCGGCGACCGTCCAGGCGACGGCGGGCCTGACCTACGCCGAGTACGCCCGGTCGGGATTCTTCGAGTTGGTCTGGGTCGCCGCCCTGGTCCTGCCGCTCCTGCTCGGATTGCACTGGCTCCAGCGGCCCGGTGATGCCCGCGCGCAGCGCCTGTTCTCCTGGCAGGCCGGCATCCAGGTCGCCCTGCTGTTCGTCATCATGGCCTCAGCACTGGCCCGGATGCGTCTGTATGAGGGCGAGTACGGCCTGACCGAGCTGCGCCTGTACACGACCGCCTCTATGGGCTGGCTCGCCCTCGTCTTCCTCTGGTTTTCCGCAACCGTCCTGCGCGGGCACCGTGAGCGGTTCGCCTTCGGGGCTGCCTCCTGCGCCTTCGGCCTCATCATCATCCTGCACGCCGCCAATCCCGATGACGTGATCGTCCGCGCGAACCTCGCCCACGCCGTCAAGGGCCGAGCCTTTGATGCCGAGTATGCCGCCTCCCTGAGCGCCGATGCCGTACCCGCCCTCACCGCTTCCCTGCCGACGCTCCCCCTCACCGTCCAGGGAACATTGGCCGCCCGCCTCCTGCCGCAATGGTCACACAACACCGGCGATTGGCGCTCCTGGAGCCTGGGCCGCACGCTGGCCTTCCGCGCGGTACAATCACACCGGGCGGACCTGCTGGCCGACCAGAAGTTCGCACCGAATGTGCCTGTAGAAAGGGCCGCCAATGACTGACAAAACTCTCCCCGTCCGCCTCTTCTGGTGGACACTCTACGCCGCCGCCTTCGGCTACGTCGAGGCCCTGGTCGTCGTCTACATCCGCCGCTTGACCGGCATGACGCCCGGCTTGGACTACCATCAGCTCTGGACGGCCAAGCACCTGGCCTGGAATGGCCCGGCCATCATCGCCGAGATGGGGCGGCTGGGCGTCTACCAGACCGAGTACGGGCGGGAGATCGCCACCCTGCTTTTGCTGCTCGGCCCCGCCATGGCGGCGGGGCGGACCGGGCGTGAACGGCTGGCCCTGTTCCTATACACGTTCGCCGTTTGGGACGAGACGTACTACCTCTGGCTGAAACTGTGGACCGGCTTCCCGCAATCTTTGGGCAGCGCGGACATCTACTTCCTGGTCCCCATCGCCTGGTACGGCCCGGTCTGGTTCCCCGTCCTGGTCGTCATGCCCGTGCTGATCGCGCTCGCCCTGTGGCTGCTCACCCATCCTGCCCCTTCTCCTTCTGGCGCAGCTTCAGCAATGCCTGAATACCCGGCGTCAGCAGGAACAGCGCTCCCAGGGAGGCGAACGAGTCCGCCACCGGGTTAGGCGGCGACTTGGGGCGCAGCAGGATGGAGACCACGATCAGGCCCAATGCCCCCATCAGGATGGAGCCTTGGACCGCCGCCTTCTTGTCTTTGTCCTTGAGGGACGACACCACGACGATGATCTGGGCGATCATGCCGACGGCTAATGGGTAACTGCCTAGCAGATGCAAAAAATGGAGCAAAGTGTGTTCTCGCCTTCCACGTCCCGGCCCACTACTATACCCGCAGCGCGCCCACTGCCGAACTGGACAGCAGCAAGTTTCGCCGTGCGCGGCGTCCCCTATGCCCTGCCGATGCCCGTCGCCTTCGGCCTGATTGGCTTCTTCCTGTAGATTGCGGGAAAACATCGCGACCTTCTTCGGGGCCAGGCAGTACCCGGACCGGCACGGACTCTGACCCCGTTGCCTTCGCGAAGATGAGTTCCTGGTCCCTGCTGGTCATCTTCAGCTTCCTGACCGTCGCCCAGCTAAAGCGGGTGAAGACCCTGGCGGAGACGCGGGCGCATCCTCCTGACGCTCGATCGTCATCGTCTGGATCACCCGCACGGTCGGGATAACGTGCCCGAAGTCCGCTGCCCCGCGCGCGCCCCGCTCCGTCATCACCAGGGACAGCGTGACCGTCATCGTGCTGGTCTGTCGGCGCAGATTGCCCGCGCCCGCGTCAAAAATGATTTTATCCGCCCGCGCGCTCCGCGTCGTCTGGAGCAGAGTCCCGTCATGGTCCGGCGACCGGCTCTCCGCCACGACGGGCGGGAAGTCCTGCGTGATGACCGCCCATCCCCGATCCCCGTACCGCACTGCCGTCAGCGCGAGGTCCGTCTTGACCCCCTCCGCCCCCTGAAGCGCCGTACCCCGCCACGTCCCTCCCGGCCCCGCCGGTGCAAAAGGCAGCCGGAAGAACGCCCGCAGCAGTTCCCCCGTGGCAGGGTCCTCCGCTGGCGTCAGCACCTGCCCGAGCGGCGTCACCCGCACCGTCCGCGTCACCGGCGGCTGCGGAGCCGACTCGTCCTCAAACCCCGGCTCCGGCGCGACCGTGACGCGAACCGTCGCCGTCCCGTCCGACCCCACCGACAGGACCTCCTCGGTCAGCCGCTCCACGACCGGTGGCTTGTAGGCTGCGTCCGGGTCCGTCGTCTCCACCGCCCCGGCGGGGTCATCAAAGTACGGGTCCCGCTGGACCAGATACCGCAGCGTCCGCCCCGGCGTGAAGTGGTAGCGCAACTTGACCGGCGCGTCCGGGGGCTGCGCGCGGGCGATGGGGAAAGACACGAGGCAAAGCACGGCAAGGGCGAACACGGGGCGGAAGTTCATAAGGAGATTATGGCACAATATGGGGGGCGGCTAGAGCGCGGCCAGAAGTGCGGGGATGTCGGCGGGGGAACACTCTTGGGGTTCAGCGTCCCCAGCCGCATTCACCAGGTTATGGCTGATTTGGCAGCTTCATATAGCAACCCGGCCAATCTTTGCCTGCGTATTTCTTGAACGGGATGCTCTGGCCAGGAAGGTTCAAATCCTGCCTAGCCCGCATGAGCCACAACAAGACAGCCGAAGCGGCTTCCACCAACAGAATACCTTGTTGGAGGTACGAAAATGCCGGTTTCTGGTCGCTGCCTCGGGTCTTATTTTCTACATAACTCGTCTCATTCCAGAAGGAGATGAGTAGCGATTCTGCGGCTGCAAGTGCGTCCAAGGTGAATGTTTGACCACTCTGCTCGGGGGAGACGAAAACCCACCACAGAACAGGATTATTGCTCTTCAGACGATTATTCATGTGCTGGAAAAGGCGAACGTCAAACTCGTCCGTTTTCCCAAGGTAAAGCTGCTCGGCGGTTCGGAGAAAATAAAGCCCGCGATGTGTCCCGAATGGTTTACTTGATGGGAATTGTGTACCAACAAAGACATGAAGAATGGGCAATGCGGGATCTCGAAGTGTGACAGTGAACTCGTGGTGGGTTGTTGGTGCGTTTGCCTGTGGTGGGGGAGCCAATATCGGTTTGTCTGAGAGTTGTCGCACTGATTTATGTGGCGGCAGATACAAAAGCCGCCATTCCTTAGACCATTGCGGTTGTAAAGGGCTTGGCGGCGTACCGCCCGGTGACAGCACAGGCGGCGACCGTCTGCGGAGAACTTTGATGAAATCATCTGCCGCACCGCCTTTGTTGTTCAGCGGCGCTAGGCCCAGTTCGTTGCGTGCCGCCTGCACCTGCTCCTTGGTAACATTATTAACCGTCAGTCTCTCTTTGGCGACGTGAATCTCCCATGCCATCGTCCGAAGGAAAACGGCTTCTAAAGGGCTTTTGTAGGAGAGGGGCAACGCTGGCATTATGCTGCTTTCTTGAAATATACTGTGCCCACTCAGTACCTTCGCCAACTATGGCATATTCGGGGCGGAAGCTTTATGCGCTCGGAACCAGCAGGACGTCAAGGTGGTCGTTCTGCTTTAGCTCGCCCTCGATATCCGTCAACACGCCGAAGTAGCTGTAAGTGATGGGTTGTGCGTCGTGGGGCGGACGGGCACATACCACCAGTCGCCGTCGGCACGGACGAGACGTTCTACGACCTCGATGGTCATTTCGGCGGACTGATGCGGTCCCAGATACTGGTTCACACGCTGAATGATGTCTTGCTTACTCATCGTCAACCTCCAGTGTCAGTAGGACGGTGTTTACATCGCGCAGTGCGTTAATCGCAATGGTGCGGTCGAGATAGGTCGCGGGCACATAATCCGCGATGACACGCGCCTTCCGAAGTCGGCTGACGGCTTTCATCAGGATGAAGCGTGTCTCGCGCGACAACCCATCGAGATTACGAAGGATATAGGCCGGTAGATCGGCATGAGCCGGGTTGTCCCGACCCTCCTTGTAAATAACCTTGCCTTCAAGCGCGTTGGAGAGAGCCGCATAAGCGGCATAGCAGGAACGGTTGATGCTGCTCCGCAGGCCCCCATCCGTGAGCAGGTTCTTTGCCGACCTGCGACACTCCAGACTTAGCTCCCGCCATGTTGCCATTGTACGCTCCTCCTGATTGTACCTGCGCCCGCCCCCGAGTCACTTCCCGCCGATCAGGCTCTGCCCACTCAGCACCTTCGCCAGATACCGGCCCGTGTGGGAGGCGGGGACCTTGGCGATGTCTTCCGGGGTGCCTTCCGCGACCAGGGTGCCGCCGCCGTCGCCGCCTTCGGGACCCATGTCCAGGACCCAGTCGGCGGTCTTGATGACGTCCAGGTTGTGCTCGATGACCAGGACCGTGTTGCCCGTATCGGTCAGCCGCTGCAAGACGTGGAGGAGCTTCTGGATGTCGGCGAAGTGCAGGCCCGTGGTCGGCTCGTCCAGGATGTAGAGGGTCTTGCCCGTCGCCCGCTTGGCAAGCTCCGTGGCGAGCTTGACGCGCTGGGCCTCGCCGCCCGAGAGCTGCGTGGCGGGCTGGCCCATGCGGATGTAATCCAGGCCGACGTCGTGGATGGTTTTGAGCTTGCGCGTGATGGCCGGGACCGCCTCGAAGAACTGCACGGCCTGGCCGACGGTCATTTCCAGCACGTCGGCGATGCTCTGGCCCTTGAACTTGACTTCCAATGTCTCGCGGTTGTAGCGCTTGCCGTGGCAGACTTCGCAGGGGACGTAGACGTCGGGCAGGAACTGCATCTCGATCTTGATGATGCCGTCGCCCTTGCACGCCTCGCACCGGCCGCCCTTGACGTTGAAGCTAAAGCGGCCTGGCTTGTAGCCGCGCATCCGGGCGTCGGCGGTCTTGGCGAACAGGTCGCGGATCATGTCGAAGACGCCTGTGTAGGTGGCCGGGTTGGAGCGCGGCGTCCTTCCGATGGGGGACTGGTCAATGTCCACGATCTTGTCCAGGTGTTCGATGCCTCGGATGGCGTCGTGCGGCTGCCAGACGTGGTGGGTCTTGTTGATGGCCGACTGCAACCGGGGGAACAGCGTCTCCTGAATCAGAGTGCTTTTGCCCGACCCGGAAACGCCGGTCACGCAGACGAAGCAGCCCAGGGGAATGCAGACGCTGACGTTCTGGAGGTTGTGCCCGCAGGCCCCGACGATCTCCAGCGACTTGCCGTTGGGGGAGCGGCGCTCGGCGGGGATCTCGATCTTGTCCCGGCCACTGAGGAACCTGCCCGTGACGCTGGCCGGGTTCGCCATGATCTCGTCCGGCGTCCCCTGCGCGATGACATTGCCGCCGTGCTCGCCCGCGCCCGGCCCGATGTCCACGATCCAGTCGGCGGCGGCCATCGTCTCCTCGTCATGCTCCACTACGATAATCGTGTTGCCCAGCCCGCGCAGGTGCATCAAGGTGTCAATCAGCTTGGAGTTGTCCCGCTGGTGCAGACCGATGGAAGGCTCGTCGAGGATGTACAGAACGCCGGTCAGGCCGGACCCGATCTGCGACGCCAAACGAATCCGCTGCGCCTCGCCGCCCGCCAGTGTCCGCGCGCCCCGGTCCAGGGTGAGGTAGCCCAGGCCGACGTTCAGCAGGAAGCCCAGCCGCGTCCGAATCTCGCGCACGATCTGTCGCCCGATGATCTGCTGCCGCGATGTCAGGTGCAAGGTCTCAAACCAGGCGTGACCCTTGGCGATGCTCATAGCGCACAGGTCGCTGATGTTGATGCCGCCCAGCAGCACCGACAGCGCCTCGGGTTTGAGCCGCTTGCCGTGACAAACCGGGCAGGGCTTCTCGGACTGGAACTGCCCTAGCCACTCCTTGACGCCGTCCGATTCGGTTTCGGATAGCTTCTTGGTCAGCATGCCGATGACGCCCGAATAGTCGGACGTGAACTGCCGGTTGCGCCCCCACTTGTTGCGGAACGTGACCGTGACGTTGCCCGAAACGCCGTACATCAGCGCCTTCATCTGCTCGTCGGTTAGGGTGTCTAAAGGTGCCTCGGCGGCGAACTTGAACCGCTCGGCGACGCCCCGGAACAGCCCCAACGCCCACTCATTAGTGTTGCCCGATGTGGCCGCGACATAGGGCGCGATGGCCCCCTCCTCGATGCTCTTGCTCTTGTCCGGGACGATCAGGTCAGGGTCGAATTCGACCTTGATGCCCAGCCCGTGACAGTCCGGGCAGGCCCCGTAGGGGGAGTTGAAGGAGAACAGTCGCGGCTCGATCTCCTCGAAGTTGAAGGCCGAATCGGTGGCCGCGAAGCTCTCGGTGAACTCCAAAGGCTCGCCGCCGATCACGTCCACGATGACTGATCCTTTGCCGTGCTTGGCCGCCACTTCAAACGAGTCCGCCAGCCGCTTGGCGAGCGTGGTAGATGCCCCCTCCGCCGCGTCCGCGTGCTTCACTACCAACCTGTCCACGACGATCTCAATCGAGTGCATCTTGTACCGGGCCAGGTCCGGGATGGTGTCCGAGGAGAAGTCGTAGACCGTGCCGTCAATGCGCGCCCGCGCAAAGCCTTCGGTCCGGATCTCCTCGATCTCCTTCTTGTACTCCCCCTTGCGCCCACGGATGATCGGGGCCAAGACCTGTATCCGCGTCCCTTCCGGCAGTTCCAGGGTCCGGTCCACCATCTGCTCCACGGTCTGCTTGGTCAGCGGCTTGCCGGTGATTGGGTCGTGTGGGACGCCGACGCGGGCGAACAGCAGGCGCAGATAGTCGTAGATCTCCGTCACCGTCCCGACCGTCGAGCGCGGGTTGCGCGACGTGGACTTCTGATCAATGGACACGGCGGGCGACAGCCCCTCGATGTGGTCCACGTCCGGCTTGTCCATCTGCCCCAAAAACTGCCGCGCATAGGCCGACAGCGACTCGACATACCGCCGCTGCCCCTCGGCGTAGATGGTGTCAAAGGCCAGCGACGACTTGCCCGACCCCGACAGGCCCGTGATGACGACCAGCTTGTCGCGCGGGATGTCCAGCGAGATGTCCTTGAGGTTGTTCTGCCGCGCGCCCTGAATCTTGATAAAGTCGGCCATTCACCCTGCCCCCTACGCAAACAAAAAACGGGCCGCAATGCGCCCCGTTCGGAAAACATC
This sequence comes from Capsulimonadaceae bacterium, assembly GCA_965215505.1. Taxonomy (GTDB): domain Bacteria; phylum Armatimonadota; class Armatimonadia; order Armatimonadales; family Capsulimonadaceae; genus JANXMY01. The sequence continues at coordinate 5,034,638 of OZ244065.1, forward strand.
TGTTCCCCCTAGTGTACCCCAGGCAGGATTACTTGGTCAAGGCCACGCTAGTCCGCAAACACCTCCGCAACGGGGACAATCAGCCCCGGAAAGACGGCCGACGCCACGGCCTGCCCCACCTCATAGTTCGCCACCGTCCGCGTCCCATCCGGCGTCAAGGCCAGCACCTCCACCGTCCTGTCGTCGGGCCGCACCACCCAGCACTCGTCCACACCGATGGCGATATAGTCCGCCAGCTTGCCTTCCAGAACGTGCTGGGTTTCCCTTCCCCAAACGATTTCGACCACTAGCTCTGGGCCAATCTCTAAAGGCCCGATTTCGGGCGGGCCACCGCCCTCCGCCAAGCGAGCGCCGCTGATGAACAGCAGATCGGGCTGACGGATTTGCAAGGGGCTCCGCCGAATGAGCAGATCAAATGCCGAGGGGACGACGTAACCACCGGTAGCCCGCTCATAATCAATCAGGCCCGAACTGAGGCTGATGATGATGCGCTGCCGGTCCCAACTTAGTTCCGGCTGAAAGACCCGAACACCCTTGACAATGTCGTAGCGCCCCTCCACTTCCGGCTCCACCATGTACGCCTCATAGGTGAGCGTCGCGGCGGGCGCTTCGGTCATCGTCGTCATCGGGTTTCCTCCTCAACGATCCAAGCGTGACACTATCCCTTTTGGTCTGCAAAAGACCTATTCGACCACATCTTCAGCTTATAACCTTCACAAACAATCTCGAAAGTATCGTCATAAGTTCCAAAATGGTAGTGTTTGTGGTCCCGTGTGACTTTGCCGCCTAGTTCTGCAACCCACTGTGAGTTGATGATCTCGTCAAAGCTGCTACAGTCTCCCGTGACCTCCTTCATGGGATCAAGATGATGGAGGGAGTCAATCTCAATCATCTTCAAGGCGAGAACGCCCGAGAAGGTCAGTTTGTAAAAGATGTGATCATTTGTTGGTACGGATGCCAGATGGCCATTAAAACTGCCTTCTAGAATGAGATCGCCTCCGTCGTAAAACAGGCAGTTCAGAGAGATCGCATCGCGCCCCACTAAAACTCCAATTTTCGTCTCAATGGCTCTGAAGTGTTGTTCTCCCATGGGCATAGCCCCCTAGTTCCGCATGGGCGGGCGCTTCTCCTGCCGCTTTGCTTACTGAGGTACAATGACTCCATGGACAGCACGGAAGCGCAGGCGCAGCAGGAAGTCGCACAAGTCGTTGGTATCGTGGAAGAGTTGACCGGCCTCCCTTCGCGGTGGAGCGGGCGGGTAGAGCTAATGCCAGAGCCAGAATACAGAGGGGCGAAGTCATTTTCCTGTTCTATTTCCCTGGCTACGGCGATAGTGGACCAAGACAGGCGCTGGATGACCTTGATCCATGAGGCGCTGCACTGCGCTCGGTGGGATTCGTGCGGAACGATTTCGAGCAAGCGCCGGGATGGGAAGAAGGGGTCGTCGAGCAGATGCAGCGCCTCTTCCGACCGCAAATACTGGCGCGGCTCTCTGTCTCCGTCCCGCCGCAGGTGATCGCTGATGCGGATGCGTCGCACTCTTACAACCGCTACATCGTCGCTCTGGAAGAGATTCGGGAAGTGCTACAGGCCGAGAAGATGCAATTTTACCTGCACTTGTTGCAGACGCCAATCAAGGGCAGAATTAGTGCCGTGCTTGCGGAGATGCGCGCCCTGAGCGGAGACGAGAGGAGCGAGTTCGTGCGCGTATTCGCCAAGTCAAATGCCACGCTAAAGGAGAAGCTGCAATGGATCGAGTAGAAGACCCCGCTCGCGAACGACTCAACAGGCGGGTGTTGTCCGCGCGTGGACTGCCCGATGTCCTCGCTGCGAAAGAAGCCCTGAGACAATGGATGCGGGACCATCCGGACGATCAAGGGATGCGAGAGGGGTTTGAACAGCTCTTTCTCATGCAGGAGATCGCGGAATGGAAGCTGGCAAACCCCGAGGAGTGGCAAGCCCAGCAGGAGGCCGAGCGGCGCGCGGTCGCCGCCCTTGAGCCGGAGCGGGGCCAGTTGCTTCGGGACGCGCGCCAGGCGCGGACATTGGCCCAACTCGACCGGGCGGAGCGGGAGTTGTTTCAGTGGGTCGCTGAACACCCCGAGGACTTAAACCGGGACCTGGGCATCATCGAGGCGATGGAGTCAGTCTTGACACGGCCGGAGGCAGTGGCAGCGCAGCCGGAGCCGGTACTTGCAGGGCGGGCCGCCTAGCATAAACGCAGGCGGCCCGGCGGGGCGTCAGGCCAGGCCGAAGTTGTGGGCGTATAACTCCCGCACTTTTTCCACCTCGTCCGCCGTCAGCGGAGGAGTGTCAGACGCGGCGCAGAGTTCTTCCAATTGTTTCTCATCGTAGATGTTCGGCAGGGCGGTCGCCAGCAGCGGCTCGGACCAGAGCCACTGCAAGGCGGCCTGGCCCAAGGTCCGGCCCGTGCCTTTGATCAGGAAGTCGAGCTTTTCGATCTTCACCAGACCATCTTCTAGCCACGCCTTGCGCTTCTCGTTGGTGGACACGCGGAAGTTGCGGTGGTCGCCGGGCGCGAACTCGGTCTGGGCGGTGTAGGAGCCTTCCAGCAGGCCCGAGGCGTGCGGGACGCGGCACATGACGCCGCCGCCGGTCTCGCGGGCGGCCTCGAAGACGTCCGGCCCGAGCATCTGTTCCAGCAGGTTGTAGATGATCTGTACCGAAGTCATCTTGCGGGTGCGGAAGGCGACCGCGCCCTCCTCGGCCTGCCGGATGTCTATGGCTGGGCCGAGGGCCGCCCCGTAGTGCCGGATCTTTCCCTCCGCCTTTAGCTCTTCCAGCGTCGCAAACAGTTCATCCTGTTGCAGCGCCTCGACGCGCGGGTTGTGGAGCTGGTAGAGGTCAATGCGGTCCGTCCCCAGACGCTTCAGGCTCTCCTCGCAGGCGCGCTTGATGTAGGCGGGCGACCAGTCGTGGGGGCGTTCTTTCTGCCCGGCCTGCTCGCCTGGGGCGGTGTACCAGTCATAGCCGAACTTGGTGGCGAGGGTCATCTCGTCCCGGTGCGCGCCCAAGGCTTCGGCCAAGATGGTCTCGCCCAGGCCGTCGCCGTACACGTCGGCGGTGTCGTAGAAGGTCACGCCCAGCTCGAACGCCCGCCGGAGCAGGCGCAGGCGGATGTCTCCGTCGGTGACGCCCCACATGCGTGTGCTGACGGTCCAGACGCCGAAGCCGACGACGGAGGCGCGTAAGTCTGTCGTCCCGAAATTGCGGTACTGCATTGTCTCTGCTCTCTACTCTAAGTTAAACAGGTCCTCGACGCGGCAGGAGAAGCCGGGCAGGATGTCTCCAGCCGTCAGCGTGTCGTCCGCGTCCAGCGTCCGCGTCTCAGTCGGGGACATGAAGACGACCACCCGCTGCTGGTCTGGGAAGAGATGCCACACCTGCTCCGCCCCGCCGTCAAAATACTCGCGCACCTTGCGGGCCACCTCCGCCCGTTCCTCCGAGGGCGAGATGATCTCGACGCACAGGTCCGGGGCTAGATCACCGAAAGTATTAGGCACTTTGCCGCCGGGCAGCCGCGACTTGCGCGTGAACGAGAAGTCGGGAATGCGGATGTTGCCGCCCGTCATGCGGAACCCCGACTGGCCCGTCGTGCCCGTGCCGTGCCCCTTCATATAGGGGCCGAGCAACCAAATTAGGTTCAGGCAGATCGCGTCGTGCGTGAATATCGTCGGCACTTCCTTGAGCCTCCCGTCCACAAGTTCGTATCTGGCAAGCGTCGGGTTGCCTGGCCCGTCTTTCGGCAGGCGCAGCAATTCTTCTTCCGTCACCCGCGCTCCGGGCTTGATCTCCGCTTCGGCAATCGCCATCGGGGGTCCCTCCTGACTCTGTATGCTTAGTATACCCGGTCAGAACGGGGCGGCGGGGTATACTAGGGGAAATGATCCTCCTCCTCAGCGGCTCCATCAATGCGGGCAAGACGACCGTCTCCAAGCGGCTTGTCCGATTGCTGCCGCGCACGGCGCACGTCGAGGTGGACTACCTGCGCGAGTTCATTCGGTGGATGCCGCTGGATGAGGCGATCCCGCTGAACCTGCGAAATGCCGTCGCCGTCACGCTCAATTTTGTCGCCTATGGGCTGAACGGCGTCCTCAGCTACCCACTGTCACCGGCTAATCACGAGTACCTGATGCGCGAGCTGACGTCGCTCGGCGTACCTATCCACTGTTTCACGCTGAACCCGGATCTCGCCGCTGCCTTGACCGACCGGGGGACGCGCGCCCTGACCGAGTGGGAGATGGAGCGCATCCCGTACCACTATGAGACGGGCATCAACAGCCCGCCGTTCGGCATCGTCATTGACAACACGCGCCAGATGCCCGAGGAGACAGCGCGGGAGATAGTCATGTCTGTGCTGCCGGGACAGGAGTAAGCCGGATGAAAGAGATTGGCCGCACTCTGATACCGGCGAGGCATGTACAGTCGCTTTGCTGGCAAGGTGATGAACTGGTGGATTGGGTAACAGGCGGTATCTGCTACCGGATGGACGGCACTGTTTCCTCCCGTCTTGTCAGCTATGCCTATCGGTTTGACCGGGCTACCACGTCGAACAATGGACAGTTCTCCGTCATCTATGAGGCGCTGGGCACGAAAGGCTTGGTCCTCGAAGGCGTCAAGATGATTCGCGAGATCAACCGGAGCTTCTACTGTGCCAATGCCTACGAGTACCCTGTCGCTTTGCTGCGCCTGCCTGATGGGCGCGATGTCCTGGCGCACTGCCCCGAAGAGTACAACAAGCTGGAAATCGAGGACGTGAAAACCGGCGAGCGGCTCACCCCGCGTACCGGTGAAGCGGCGGATTTCTTCCATTCCCGCCTTCAGGTGAGCTTGGACGGTAGGCATCTGCTCAGTGCCGGGTGGATGTGGCATCCGATTGACGACCTCAGAGTGTATGATGTCGCCGAAGCAATCAGCCACCCGGCCCACCTCGATGCCGAAACGAATTGGGAGTTTACTGTCAGCTCGGAGATCACCAATGCGGCCTTCACAGCCGGCTCCATCCTGATGACGACGGGCCGACTCTTCTCTAGGGCAGACAGCCAAACGGATACTTTGATAGGTGACAATCAGTTAGGGAACTACGGCATCAATGAAAGGCGCTTCCGAACGATAGCTCCTTTGGAAGAACCCCTGGGGACTCTGATGCCTGTCGGCGATTTCGTTGTCGGCTTCTATGAGAATCCCAAGCTGGTGGAAGTCGCCACCGGAAAAATCATCATGCGCTGGCCGGAGCTAGAGACAGGAAACCAGAACGGCAGCATCCTCTCCGACTTCGATAAGATACCGCCTCTTGCCCTTGACCCGTCGAACAGACGGTTTGCCGTGGCCGATGCGGAGAAGATCACCGTCATCCAGTTGGGATAAAGCAATGCTAACAGATCATCTCACCACCGCCCTGAAAGAGTGGGCGGTCGTCCAAAGGTCGCTGCTGGAAGGGCACCAGATCATTCTGCTCCGCAAGGGCGGGCTGATCGAGGAGAGCGGGGACTTTGACCTGCGGGCCGGGCAGTTCCTGCTGTACCCCACTTACGCGCACGAGACCGAGCGGGCGGGGGACTTGCAGCCGTGCTTCGGGCAGTGGCTCGGGGAGGAGGAGGCGCGCAAGACGTCCCCCGCCGAGATTCGGATCGAGGCCGCCGCCGAGGTCAGCGACGTGGTGCGCGTGGACGACCGCGCGAAGTTGCTGAACCTCGCGCCGCAGCACATCTGGAGTCCTCAGTTCATTCATGGGCGCTACGACTGGGAGCCGTACAAGCCCGTCTTCGTGCTGCTGTTGCGGGCCTACCGGCTGGCCGCGCCGACCGTCCGCCCCGTCCTGCGCCAGTACGGCGGCTGCCGGTCGTGGGTGGAGATGGCTGAGCCGGTCCCGACGGTGGAGGCCGTTCCCGCCGTCTCGGACGAGCGTTACGAGCGCCGCCGGGAACTGACCCTGCGGCTTTTAGCATCAGAATAGGACATCAGAATAGGAGAATAGACGATGGCAGTCTGCGAATTCCACCTGGATCAGAGCAACGTGCTGGAAAAGATGATCTCGTTCACGGCGATCGTGCCTGAAGGCAAGTCCGGGCCGTTCCCCGTCTTCTATTTGCTGCACGGCCTGTCCGACGACCACACCGCCTGGACCCGGCGGTCGAGCATCGAGCGGTACGTCGCGGGCCTGCCGCTGATCGTCGTCATGCCCAACGGCGAGCGCGGCTTTTACACCGACGCCAAAGACCGGCCCAAGGCTGCCTTCGAGACCAACATCGTCAAAGACATCGTCGGCTTCGTGGACCGGACCTTCCAGACCATCCCCACCCGCGAGGGCCGCGTGGTCGCCGGGCTGTCCATGGGCGGCTACGGGGCGGTCAAGCTGGCCCTGAAGTACCCGGACATGTTCTGCGCCGCCGTCAGCCATTCGGGCGCGGTCGGCTTCGCCCGGCGGGACTTCGACGCGGGCGGCGACTGGGGCCGCGAGTGGACGCCCGTCTTCGGCCACTCCCCGGCGGGCGGCCAGGATGACCCGTTCGCCCTGGCCGAGACGATGGACCGCGCCCGCCTCCCCGCCCTGCGGATAGACTGCGGCGTGGACGATTTTCTCATTGAAGAGAATCGCGCTTTTGACGCTCACCTGACTGGCCTGGGCATCCCGCACGAGTACGAGGAACATCCCGGCGAACACAACTGGCAATACTGGGACTCGCACGTCCAGGATACCGTCGCCTTCTTCAAGCGCGTCCTGAAGCTGGGGGAAGAAGACCCGGCGGCAGGGGAGCAGGAGTGATGGAATGAGCAGGACACTGTCCGGTGTCGCAACGGCCTTCCTATGGCTGGCCCCTCTGAGCGGGTGGGCCGGACCGCCTTACCTAACTGACGACCCGGACCCGGTGCCGCTGCACCACTGGGAGGTCTATGCGTTCGCCACACGCGACCGAACTCACAGCGCCGACAGCGTGATCGGCCCCGCGCTGGAGGTCAACAACGGCGTTGCGCCGAACACGCAAATTCACTTCGTCATCCCCCAGGCTTATGCGTCGGAGGGCGGCACGAGCGCGCGGGGCCTGGGGGACACCGAGGCGGGCGTCAAGTACCGCTTGCTCACGGAGACGAAAACCCGCCCGGAGATCGGCGTCTTTCCCCTGGTGGAGCTGCCGACGGGCGACCAGTCGCGCGGCCTGGGCAACGGGCGCACCTGGGTCAAGGTGCCGGTCTGGCTCCAGAAATCCTTTGGGCCGTGGACGACGTATGGCGGCGGGGGGTATGCCTACAATTCCGCCCCAGGGCAGCAAAATTATGGGTACGGCGGTCTGCTGGTCCAGCGCACCCTCAGCCCGCGCCTGACATTGGGCGGCGAGGTGTTCCTCCAGGGGGCGTCGGCGGACGGCCCGCAGTCGGTCAACGTGGGGTCGGCGGGTGCCTCGTCCTCGGACATCCAAGTGGCGGGGGCGCGCTCGTCCGCCCTCTACAACGTCGGCGGCTCCTACAACTTCACCCCGGACTTCAGCTTGCTGTTTACGGTAGGCCACTCTTTTCAGGGAGATGGCAACTCCGTCCTCTACCTGGGCCTGTACCGCACCCTAGCCGGGCGCACCCTAGCCGGGCTTGACAGCGCGGATGAACGCGCCCATGATTCGCCCGTCCAGGGCGGCCCTCTCATCTGCGGGCAGGGTGAGGATGGCGTCGGCGGCGCAGGCGGAGCTTTCCAGGTCGGAGAATAGGTAGCGGCGGGTCGGCTCGATGACCGCCTCGACGAAGCCCGCCTCGGACAGCCGCCGCAGGTAGTCGCCTGTTTCCAAAGCCCCGGCGACGCAGCCGACGTAGGATTCCATGTCGGCGCGGACGGCGTCGGGCAGGTCGCCCTCCACCACCACGTCGGAGACGGCGAACCGGCCGCCGGGCCGCAGCACGCGGAACGCCTCGCGCAGCACGGCGTCCTTGTCGGCGGACAGGTTGATGACGCAGTTGGAGATCACCACGTCTACGGAGGCGTTGGGCAGGGGAATGGCCTCGATGTGGCCCTTGAGGAACGTGACATTAGTCGCGGCTGCCTCGGCCTTGTTTTTCTCGGCCAGGGCCAGCATCTCGTCGGTCATGTCCAGGCCGAAGGCCCAGCCGCCGGGCGAGACGCGCCTCGCCGACAGCAGGACGTCTATCCCGCCGCCGCTGCCCAGGTCCAGCACGACCTCGCCGGGAGCCAGTGTCGCCAGGGCGGTGGGATTGCCGCACCCCAAAGAGGCCAGCAGGGCGGCCTCGGGGATCTGGTCGGCCTCGGCCCGGTCATACAGGCCGCCGGTGATCGCGTCGCCCCCGCAGCAGGAGTCCGCTGCGCCCCCTCCTCCCGCGTTGCCGCCGCAGCAGGCCGCGCCCGCCCCGCTCAGGACCGTCAAGGCAGCCTCCCCATACTTCCGACGCACGACCTCGCGCACGTCGTCACGCTCCATCAGGTTCATCTCGGTCATCGTTTCGTCTCCCTCTAATCCTAACAGCAGCCGTCTTGATCCGCATTGCCGAAGAAGGCGGCGAGCGCATTCACGGCGTCCCGGTTGACGCGGCACACCATGTTCTTGCCGCGCCGCTCGACTTCCACCAGGCCGGCCAGTCTCAGCTCCTTGATGTGGAAGGAGACGGCCGAGGTGATCCGGTCCGCCCCCGTCACCTGGCAGCACACCTCCCCCACCGTCGGCCCGTCCACGGGCCGCACGTCCCCCGCCTCGTCCACGGCCACGGGGCCGCAGCAGGCGCGGAGGAAGGTGAAGATGGCGAGCCGCGTGGGGTCGCCCAGAGCTTTGAACATGGCGGCCAGGGCGGCATCGGTGATGGGTTTCTGTTGAATAGCAAGCATGGTTCGGTTCAACACTTCAATTATCGTTGAATGATTATGACACACGGAACGGGGTCTGTCAAGCCTCGGCGTGGAAAAAAGAGGGGAGGGCCGCGCGCTAAGGCGCGGCCTGACTCCACTGGACGACCCAGGGGTGCTTCAGGGCCAGGCGCTGGGCCTGTTCGGGGGCGACCATGTGCAGGAAGGCGAGGTATCCGCCGGCGTAGGCGCGGGCGTCTTTGCCCATCTGCCGGGAGACTTCGGCGACGCCTAATGTCTCGCAGCGGTGCAGGACGGCGCGGAAGCGGCGCAGGTCGGGGCGCGAGACGTGGGGCGTCTCGTTGACGACGATGCCGGTCACGACCTGGCGGTGCTGGGGGCGCAATACGGAGGTTTTCTCCTCGTTCACCGTCAACCCCACATCCGCGATGATCCGGCGGGCCAGGGCGAGCAGGATGCCGACCGGGGCCGACGATTCGGCGTGCGAGAAGACCAGGTCGTCGGCGTAGCGGGAGTACCGGAAGCCAAGCGCCTCGGCGGCCCCGGCAAGGCGTGAGTCCATGCGGTGGCACAGGAGGTTCGTCAGGGCGGGCGACGTGCAGGCCCCTTGCGGCAGACTGCGCTCGCCAATCGCGACGAAATGCGGCTTGCCGTCGAGCAGGACGGCGGCGCGCGGGGCCTCGGTGGCGAGCAATGAGAAGAGAGTCGCGACGCCGCCGCTGTAGCCCATCTCGCGGAACAGGCGGCGGACGCGCGGCAGGGTGATGGAGGGGAAGAAGTCTTTGAGGTCAATGCGGGCGACGACGGCCCGGCCCGTGTGCCGGGCGGCGTTGTCCACGACGGACAGGCCGGGGCGGAAGGCGGCGGCGGCCTCATGCACCGGCAGCGGGGCGAGGATGTTTTCCAGCAGCCAGCTTTGGGCGGCGCGCAGGCGGCGCTTGGGGGAGGAGATGACGCGCGTCCCGCCCCGCTTCTTCGGGATGGCGAACCGGGAATAGTGGTCCAGGCTCGCCGCCCCCCGGTGGTAAGTCAGCCAGGCCAGCTCGCGCTCCTCGATGCCGATGGCCTGAGCGACATCGGTCGCGGAGGTGAGGAGCGGCAGGCCCAGGGCGGCAAGCTCCTCCGGCTCGCCCGCGTCGTAGACCAGGCTCTTGGAGACGCCTCCGCCCAGGAAGGGCAGGGTCTTATGCCGCCACTCGGCGTCGTCGGCCTTTCTCTGCGCCTCTTCCTTGAGGCGGGCCTCGCGGCGGGCGGTGCGTTCGGCCCGGACGCGCTCGATGCGCTTGCGGCGGACCTCCAGGAGCAGTCGGGGGATGTCGCCCGCTTCGGCGATCTGCGCCTCGACGGCGGCGAGGTCGGTCTGCGCCGACGCCATCTCGTCATAGAGCGCGCGGAGCTGCTTCTCGGCAGTCGCGGCCTGGGCGGCGACTTCGGGGTTCGGGGGCCAGAAGCCGAGCCGCGTCATCTCCTCGCGGATGAAAGCCTGCTTGCCGACCTGCTGGTAGCGTTTCTTCTGCTCCGCGTTCACTTGGCTTTGTCCTCCAGCATGGCCTGGAACTGGGTTTCGGTCAGGACCGAGACGCCCAGCTCGCGCGCCTTAGTCAGCTTGGAGCCGGCCTTGTCGCCCGCTACCAGGTGCGTGGTCGTCCGGGTGACGCTGCCCGAGGCTTTGCCGCCGCCCTGCATGACCAGGCTCTCGGCCTGCTCCCGCGTGAACAATGTCAAAGCGCCGGTGAAGACGAAGGTCTGGCCCTTGAAGCGGTCCGGGCGGAGGGCCGCCCCACCGCCCCCGGCGGCGGCCTGGGTCGCGCCCGCCCCGACCTGCTGCTGCGAGGCCAGCACGGTGGCGGCCAGGATGTGGGCGCACGGCCCTTTGCGGAGCTTCTCGCGCCGGTGCCAGGCGCAGTCGCAGGTGACGAACAGGGCGCGGCCGTCGGCGTCCAGGTCCAGCACGACGTGGAACTTGCGTTCCCGCTTCTCCTCGCCGCCGCGCACCTGGGCGCGGTAGCGGGTGGCCGCCTCGCTCGCCGGGGGCAGGCCGAAGATCTCTTCCTCCTCCTCGCCCGGCTTCAGCCACTTGACCCCGCCGGTGGCAACGAGCCGCCGGGCCAGGAACAGGCGCGGGTCGGATTCTTCTTCGCTCTCCGCCGGGAACGGCAAAAGCTGCCGCCAGCGGTAGACTCCGTCGGCCAGGTCGTACATCGCCCGTCCCTCGCGGCACAGGCGCTGCAAGGCGGATGTCGCCGCCTCGCGCGACAGGTCGGTGTACGACGCCAGCTCCTGCGGCGACAGCCGCAGGCGCGTCTCCAACGCCTGGGCGGCCTGGGCGATGTCCCCCTCGGAAACCTGACCCGTCGAGGCCAGCAGGTCGAAGCGGGCCGCCCGCGACCAGTCGTTCTTGGTCCAGCCGGACAGCCCTAGATCAAACCGATGCCCCTTCTGGAAGACCGTCCAGTAGGAGGGCATCCCCGTCCCCAGCAGCCGCGCCTGGACCTTGTCGGCAGTCGGCATCAGAGATTCGAGCGTGAGCAGCCGCCGCCGCCCCCAGATCCGCACGTCGCCCGTAAAGTCGCCTTCATAGACGTGGTTCGTTTCGGCGATTTCGATGTTCCACGGCTCGACGATGACTTTGGGCTTTTGGCCCGGCGCGAGAACGAAGCGCAATGAGCGCGGCCCCTGATCCTCGTGGCGGCGGCGCAGGACGGCCAGCATCTCGGCGACCGTGGCGGTGCTCAGGGTCAGGTCAATGCCGGCAAATGCCGCCGCCGACTGCACCTGCAAGAAGCCGCGCACCCAGGTCGGCGGCAGGTCTATCTTCTTTTCCATGTGCTCGCCCGCGCCGGTCGCCACCGTCACGCCCCCGCCGCCCACCTGCAAGTAGGCGGGGCGGTAGTCGCGGACGCGGGCGATCTCGTTGGCGAGCGCCTTGCTGTAGTCCACGTTCGTCGTGCCGTAGACCGTCTCGCCCATCGTGTCCAGCTTAGACATCGGCACGGTGACGCGCCCGTAGCTGGACTCGTCAATGGAGAAGACTTCAAAGACGACGCAGTCGGGGTGGACGCTGACGACCGGGTCTAGCACCATCCAGGCATCCTTGTCGTTGTCCCAGAGCCACTTGAAGTAGACGGCGCGGGACTGAAAAAAGTCCGCGCTCGCAAGCTCTTTCTCCAGGGGCAGCGCTTCGGTGCGGAGCGCCTTGATGCGGGCCTTCAGGCCGTCGCGGCGGTCGTTCAATCCAGGCATCTGGCGCAGCCGCAGGCCCACCTCGGCCCCCAACTCTTCCAGATACCGCTGCTGCACCCACTCCTGGTAGGCGGTGTGGTCTTTCGGTTTGGCCCGGTGGTCGCCGGACACGACGGCGTACAAAGCCAGCATGACGCGGGCATAGGCGAGGCTGTCTTTGACCAGGGCGCTGAGGGCAACCGGTGGGCGGGACAGCTCTGCGGCCACGTCAAGCCGCATCCCGTCGGGGCTGAGGACGCCGCCGCTGGGGCGGGCATAGGACTGTGTGACTTCCATAGGTGATGCTCCCGAAAAAGAACCATGCCATGAATGGCACGGCTATTCGGCCTTCGGCCAAGAAGTACCGCTTCGCGGCACTGGAAAGGGGTTTTCACCCGCCGGCCACGCCGGTGACGGTGAATCCTTCGATCTCCTGCCCGGACAGCGCGAGCCGGGCGAGCTGGCCCAAGGCCCATTCCGCGTCGCGGGGTGTCCGGCTGCGGGCCAGGGCCAGCAGGGTGGGGACGTCCACGGTCGGCTCGGCCGTCAGGCGGGCCTTCACCTGCTCCTTGGCGCGGCGGGCGGTGTGCCGCGCCCGCAGCACCTCGCCGTCGAACTGGGCGGTGCCGACGGGGCGGCTGGACGAGTGGGACAAAAGCTCGGCGGCGAATGCCTGCATGTCTGGGTGGAAGTTTTCGAATAGCGCCCGCAGCAGCTCCTCCTGGGGCAGCGTCTCCCACCGGGCCGTCACAAACGTGCGGCCTTGGGCGCGGACGGGGGCCAGCGGGCTGTCGCACAGGGCGAGGGCGTAGCCGCGCTCGCCCGTGTCGCCAGATGGCAGGGACGTGAAGAACGCGCCGCCGACCTCCACCGAGGCGGGCAGGCTGGACTCCAGGAGCCGGAGGGCGAAAGGCAGGTCCAGGCCCAGGGCGCGTACCCGGCCCAAGGCCCAGGTGCGGACGGCGGGCAGGACGTGGGTGGCGGCCTGAAGCAGCAGGGGCGAGTTCGCCGTGAAGAGCGCCTCGCGCGCCCGCGCCCACCGGCCCAGGATGGCGTCAAAGGCCGGTTCACGGACGGACAGCAGGCCCAAATCATCTACGCCTATCAGCGTGTCCGCGATCTCTAAGTCTTGGAGCAGGCGTCGTTCCAGGCGGCCCTCGGCGTCCACAGCCAGGGCGGACGGGGCGGCGTTCCAGAAAGCGGCGAGGCCGATGCCCGCGCGCAAATGGTCCCGGAGGAACGGGCGGAAGTCCGGCCAGCGGTCGTCGGGGACGGCGGCGATGAGGCTCAGGGCGACCGAGACGGGCAGACTGGGCAGGATCGCCGCGAAGGTCTCGGGCGACAGCAGGGCGGCGAGGAACGGCCGGTCGCGCAGGAGGTCGGCGATGTCCTGCGGGGACAGGCCCGCCCGCGCCAGCCCGGCCAGGGCGGCGGCTGAGGACATGGCCGTCCGCAAGGGCGGCGTCTCCTGCGGGCTGTCCAGCAGGCCCGTCCAGAGCGTGCGGAAGACAGCTCCGCCCGTGGCGCTCGCTGCCAGCAGTTGCCAGCCCGATGCCCGGACGAACTCGTCCCCGAAGTTCAGGACCAGAGCCTGGGCCTCGGCATGCGTGAACGCCTGCGACCCCAGGCCCTCCGCCAGTGCCGTCACGACACGCTCCTGCTGGGCTGCGGACACGGACTGGAGGGTCTGGAGCCAGCCCAGTGCCTCGGACGGCGTCACGCGCCTGGCTTGGGCCAGAACGAGGGCGGTCAGTCCGGGCCGGTCGGCGTTCAGCAGCGGGGCCGCCATCGCGCGGACAAGCGCGTCCGGGAAGAGGGCGGGGAAGCGCCGGGCGATCATCTCGCAGGCCGCCGCGTGACGTCGGGGAAGCCGCCCGCCGACGAGGCTCAGGCTCGCCAGGTCGAGCGCCTGGCTTGCGAAGGCCCGGTTCCAGTCCTCGCGCCGGTCATGCCGGTCCAGGGTGGCCTCGATGACGCGCCGCAGCCGCCCGCCGGATTTGACGTAGGCGGTCGCGGCGGTCCGGGGGTCTATGTCCCAGCCGTTCTCCAGATGGGCGGCGAGGGGACGGAGGGCAAAGTGGACCAGCAGGGGTGACGGGCTGGCGATGAACCCCGCCAGCGCCTCCTCCGAAGGGGCCGGCAGGGGACCGCCCAAGGCGAACAAGATTTTCAGCATCGCCTCGTGGACGGGCCACGGCAGGGCTGGGTCGAGCAGCAGGGCGGCGGCGGCCTCGGGGTGGCGGCCCCACGCCTCGGGTGCCCGCTCCTCGCGCGTCCGCAGGCGGAGGCGAGCGGGTCGGGTGGGGGTGAGCGGGCCGCGCCCGTGCCGCCCCTGGGCGTAGCGGTCCGAGCCGCCGTACAGGATGTCGGCCAGCACCCACTGCCGGGCCGCGTCAAAGGCGGCATCATTGTCCGGGCGGGCGGCGGCTAGGGTGGCGGCGGCAAGCGGGACATAAGCGTCGGGGTTCGTTTTCGCAAAAACGCGCAGTGCGCGGCGGATGCGTCGCTTCATGTAGCCCAAAGTCGCCCCGCTCGGCGGCATCCCGATGCGGGCGGGCTTGGCCGGGTTGACCAGGCTATACAAGTCCATCCCGTCGTAGGAAGTACCCACATACGCCCTGTCCTCCGACACAACGATCCCGGTGGCAAACTGAGTGCTGAACTGCCCCGCCAGGATGGGTGTATCCGGGCGGCTGATGTCCACGACCTGCGGGGGGCCGTACTGGACCGTCAGGTAGGCGAAATCGCCGTGGAGGGTGATGGATTGCGGCGCGTAATAGCGCATCGCTAGGAACCCGCGCTTCCAGGGCCGGGCGGGGTCGGACACGTCCACGACGTGCAGGCCGGGGGCACCGCTCGGGCCGTCCCGGTCTACGCCCACGAAGGCGAGTGATCCGCGCAAGGCGACGGCGGTCGGGTTAGTGAAGGGCAGGGTGCCAAGCAGACGGGGCCTCCGCGGGTCAGAGACGTGGACGAGGGACAGGCCGCCCGCGTTGGGGATCTGGCCCCACCGGAACCGGGTCTCGCCCGACGTGACGACGGCCAAGGTGCCGTCGCAGGCGACATGCTGGGCGTCTTTGATCTCCAGTTCGCCCGCGATCCGGGGCTGGTCGGGGTCCGTCAGGTCCAGAACGCGCAGGCCGCTTAGTGTGCTTTTCTGGCCCTGAGCCGTCGTGTAACTCTGGCCTTGAACGGCGGCGTAAACATACGGGAAAGCGCCGACGGCCCGCGCCTGCCCGCCGATGGCGAGTGTTCCTCGCCAGCGGGGGCCGCCGGGACTGGTGGGATCAAAGATGCTGAGGAGGCGATCATCCCGCCCGCCGCCCAGGGGGCAGACGAAGGGGCCGCAGGCAGTCAGCGAGGCCGCGCCGGGCATCTCCACGCTGCCCAGAACAGTCGGGTGGAGAGGGTCGGCGGGGTCAAACTCGTAGCCGGCTAGCTTCTGCGTGCGGCTGGAGTCGTTGAGCAGGCAGTAGACCCGCCGCCCCGCCACGGCGAGGCTCCCGACGCCGCGCACGCCCGGCTCCAGGGCGACGGGCAGAGCGGGAGCGGAAGAAGACAGCGGCACGGCGTCCATCCGGGCGGCCAGCGCGCCGAACAGGGCGGGGTCAGCAAGGGGGTTCGTTTCGACACTTTTATACAGCCGCTTGAGCCGCCCCCAGGTCCCATAGGCCAGCGGCGTGTCGCGGGCGAACGCGGCGAGCGCCTGACGGTCGGCCTCGGAGGCGGGCGGGTAGGGGAAAGCATCGGGATCAGGCGGGGGCATGGGTCTCGCTCCAAGCCCTGCGGCGGGCCGTTAGGAAAGCGTCTTCGGAAAAGGCGTTGTCAGCCGGGGGTCGAATATCGCTACTAAACAAGAAGGGACCGGGCGCGGCCACTGTAGGCGCGACACCGGGGGTAGCCCCCATCTCGTTGGTGGGCCACGCCGACTCAGCGGCGGCGAGATGGGGGCTACCCCCGGTGTCGCGCTGAGTAGAGACGTGCGCCGGTGATGTGAAGGCCGCTTCACGGCAGCCACGGCGAAACGCCGCAGACGGATTGCTAACGCCATCACCCCCAGACTGACAACTGAGGATAGTATATCACGTCAGGGCGGTGTTGGCAACTGGTGGGTGTGGTTGTGAAAGGGCGGTTTTTGGGAATTCTCATGTGGTGAGAAAAAGCGGGCCGGGGAACCCCGGCCCGCTTTTTGGCTGCGCTCTCTAAGTCAGCGCTCTTCCGCTGGGGTCGGCGCGTTGACCGGGGTTCCCAGGTCGTCGTGGGAGCGGTCCGTCTTGGTGCCGCTCATCTGGACCGAGGTTCCATCCTGCCGCTGGTCATTGCGGAGGGCATCCCCGGTCGTGTCCTGGGACTGGGCGCGCGGCGTGTTGGTGGGTTTTGCGGCCGCCTCGTTCCGGTCGCCGCTGCCGTGCGTCAGCCGCTGCTCCCCCTCGCCGTCCGCCTGTGCCTGCCGGATCTTGTCGTCATCGGGCGTGTTCCGGTCCTGATCGCCTATCGCTTCTGCCATGGTGTGTTCCTCTCCTGAGTTCTCTGCCTCCGTCTTACCGCTGGGCGGCGGGCGCTAAACCGGGCAGGCTGCTTTGGTTGGTCTGGAAGAGGGGCGGGTAAGCCCCCCGCCCCCAATTCTGGGGGAGCCAGAAGGGGGCGGGAAAGGGAGGGCGAAGGGGAAGGGAGGGAAGGGCGAACACAAGGTTCGCCCCTACATGATACACTCCCGGAGGCGGGGGCACCTAGAGCCGTGGGTCTATCGGCTCGCTCTCCAGGGCCAGCACGGCGAAGACGCACTCGTGGACGCGGCGCAGCGGCTCGCGGCGGACGAACCGCTCCAAAGCCTCGATGCCCAGGGCGAATTCGCGGCCTGCGAGGGACCGCTTGCCGGACAGGCCGCGCGAGCGCAGGCGGGTCAGGTTATCGGGGGCGTCGTAGTCCGGGCCGTAGATGATGCGGAGGTACTCGCGGCCCCGGCACTTGACGGCGGGCTGGGACAGGCCGCGCGGCCCGCGCGTGATGAAGTCCCAGGGCTTGACCACCATGCCCTCGCCGCCTTTGCCAGTCAGCTCCTCCCACCACCGGATGCCCGCCGCGACGCTTTCCGGGTCGGTGACGTGGATCGTCTGGTGCGGCGTCGCCAGCAGCAGGCCGGTGGGGTCTGAGGCACAGAGCCGGGCCAAAGTCGCCATGTGCCAGCCGTGGTCCTTGTCGGCATGCACCGCGCCTTCCGAGGCCAGGAGGTGGAAGGGGGCCAGTTTCAAGTCGGCCAGGCTGTTCACGGGCCAGCAGTAGCGCCGGTAGGCGTCCACGAACAGGCCCGCCGTCGTTTCTCGCTTGGCGAACTTTTCCAGCAGTGGCTCCAAGCCGGGCGTGTGGGCCGACGCTCGGCGCAGGGCCGTGACCGCGTGGGGCAGGGCGGCCGTGGCCGCGTGGGGCAGGGCGGCCGTGGCCGCCGCGCCGACGGCGGCGTACTGGTCCCGGATGAGCGCCTGCGCCTTGGCCGACCAGGGCATCAGCTCGCAGTCCAGGCAGACCCAATCCGTGCCGAGTTCGTCCCACAGGCTGCTTTCAGTCAGGGCGTCCCGGATGAGGGCTAAGAACTGCGCTTCCAAATCTGCGTCGTCGAAGAACCGGCGGCCGGTGCGGGTCACGCAGACGCCGATACCTTCACCTTCAACGCCGAACCTTGCCCGCGCAACGCCCTCGTCCCGGCAGACAACGACCACGGCGCGCGACCCCATGTGCTTCTCCTCGCAGATCACCGTCGGCAGGCCCTGGTTACGGTAGTAGGAAAACGCCTCGGCGGGGTGTTCCAGCAGGCCCGGCTCCGCCGTCGTCTCGGACGGGGACATGGTAGGCGGCAAATAGATCAGCCACTTGGGGTTTGCGGCGAACCGGCTCATCACTTCCAAAGCCGCGATCGCGTTCTCTTCCCGGACCGTGATGTTGCCGTGCAGGCGTGTCCCGATCAGCCGCTTGCCGGTGACGTCCTCTATGTCCAGGATGTCGTCGTGCTGCTGCTGTGCCGACAGGGCAGGGGCCGACTCCTCCGGCGGCAGGAAGGGGCGGGCCGGCTCCGTATAAGTCTGGCGGGCGGGGACCGAGATTAGCTCCCGCTCCGGCCAGCGCAGGGCGGTCAGTTTGCCGCCGAAGACGCAGCCGGTGTCAATGTTAATCGTGTGGTTCAGCCACTCCGGGGCGGGAATGGGCGTGTGTCCGTAGACGACATCCGCCAAGCCCCGATACTCCGCCGCCCAGTTGTAGCGGATGGGCAGGCCGAACTCGTCTGTCTCTCCGGTCGTCTCGCCATACAGGGCGAACTCGCGGACCTTGCCCGACCCGCGCCCCATCATCTCCGCCTTCATGCCCGCGTGGGCAACCACGAGCCTGCCGTCGTCCAGCACATAATGGCTGACCAGGCTGTCCAAGAACGTCCTGACCTCATGGACAAACTCCGTCGGCTCGCCCTCTAGCTGCGCCAGTGTCTCGGCCAGGCCGTGCGTGATCTGGACATCCCGGCCGCGCAGCTTCCGCAGCAGCTTGACATCGTGGTTGCCCGGCACGCACAGGGCCGTGCCCGCCGACACCATGCCCATCACCAGCCGCAGCACGTCCGGCGTCTTCGGCCCCCGGTCGCCCAGGTCGCCCAAAAAGACCGCCTTGCGCCCATCCGGCGGCGTGACGGTGTGGCCGTCAACGGCGTAGCCGAGAGCGGTCAGCAGTGCGGTCAGCTCGTCAAAGCACCCATGCACGTCGCCGATGATGTCGAACGGGCCGTGTTCGCCCTTCTTGTTGTTGTACAGCGGCTCGCGCGTCACGGTCGCCTCGGCCACCTGTTCCGGGCTGGTCAGCGTGAAGACGTGCCGGAAGCCTTCGCGCTCCAATCCCCGCAAGGACTGGCGCAGGCTCTTGATGTGGTTGCGGACGACGTGCGGCCCGAAGTCCCGGTCCGGGCGGTTGACGTTGCGGTCCTGACACACCCGCTCCGGCATGTCCAGCACGACCGCGACCGGCAGGCAGTGGTACTCACGCGCCAGCGCGAGGAGCGGCTTGCGCGCCTCGGGCTGGACGTTCGTCGCATCCACGACGACCAGCCTCCCGGCGGCTAACCGCTTGGAGGCGATGAAGTGCAGCACGTCGAAGGCGTCTTTCGTCGCCGCCTGCTCGTTCTCATCGTCGGAGACAAGTCCCCGGCAGAAGTCCGAAGATAGCACTTCAGTCGGCAGGAAGTGCTGCCGGGCGAACGAGGACTTGCCGGAGCCGGACGCGCCGATAAGTACGACGAGGGAGAGTTCTGGGATGGTGATATTCATGGATTGTAATGCTGTAATCGCCACGGGTTGAAACCCGAGGCACCGAAGTCCCCTACGTCCGGGGGATGTGATGGCGGCTTGATTCCCCGGATTGAAATCCGGGTCTTCGGTAAAGCGATTGTCCGCCTGCGCGGACACAAGAGGCGGCCATGTAGGGGCGCGATTCATCGCGCCCTCTTTCCCGCTCGCGCCCTCGTTTCCTGTCGTATCTCCCGGTTTCTCTGTCCACGCAGGTGGACAACTGCACTTACGAAGACCCGGATTTCAATCCGGGGACAGGCCACATCGGTTCATAAGAGTTCCCGCACACCCTCCGCCGTCAGCGTCCGCTCGGAGATTAAATCATCCTGCTGGTGCCAGCGCGTGATTATCTCGCCATAGGTCCAGTTGGGATGCGGCCCGCACATCCGATGACCGACGACGCGGCTGTGTGACAGCCCGGCAAAGAGGCGAGCATCTTCCTCTGTGAATGGCAGTCCCGTATACCACTGTGGGTCAAGTGATGCCGCCGACATCAGACCGATTGGCGAAAGATCACTCAACAGGAAGGGTTTGCCGGTAGGTACGCCCTCCTGGTAAGCCTCACACCACAGGCCGCCGTTTGTGCGTAGTCCCCAGACGCCGTAGCGAGCTAGGATGAAGAACTGACAGAGCCAGTCCAGGTGCGGCCCTGTCGGACCACTAAAGCAGTAGCGCCAGTCGCGTTTATGTATGCCCGTCTCCTGTTGCTCACGATAGGCGCTCATTTCATCCCGCCAATGTTCGCCTAAAGTGCTGCCCGTCCCAAAACTGAATATCTGCTGGACTGGTCTAATGAGCGGCCCGCATTCAGCGCGAACGACGTACTGCGTCGGCGATAGATCAATGGCAACTACTTGCGGGCGGCGAAATACTTTCGCCTGCCAAACAAGCCGGGGTACTTCTCTAACGGCAAGCTTGTGGCCCATCTCTTGGCTGCCGATGTACATGGCCGGGCGTGTTTCTGCGTGCTGCCGTTCCTCATGCCAATTCATCACCGGGCGCGCATCGTCTCCGCTCATGCCCCCCGCCTCTCAAACACCGCCATCTGGCTCGGCGCTCCGACCTCAGCGTCTTCCGGGCCGATGGGCAATATCCGAACCGCGTAGCCGAACCGTTCACAGACATTATCCGCCCACGACTGGAACTCGGCGCGGGTCCATTCGAAGCGGTGGTCCTTGTGGCGGAACTTGCCCGCCGGCAGCGTCTCGAACTTGGGGTTGTACTCGACGTTCGGGGTCGTGATGATGAGCGTCCGGGGCCGGGCGAACTCGAACAGGGCGCGGGCGAAGGCGGCCAGGCGGTTCGCGTCCAGGTGTTCGATGACCTCCACCACGGCGGCGGCATCGTAGCCGTTCAGGCGGGCATCGCGGTAGATGAGCGAGCCTTGAACCAGCGTGATGCGCTCGCGCTGCATTGGGGGCAGGTGGTCCAGGTGCATCTTGTCCTGGGCCATTTCCAAGGTCCGGTAGGACACGTCCATGCCCAAAATCTCGGTGAACTGCCGGTCGGCCAGCAGCAGGGCCAGCAGGCGGCCCTCGCCGCAGCCGAGGTCCAGGACCCGCTTCGCGCCGCTGCCTTTCAGGGCGGCAAGCACCGCGCCGAGCCGCTGCTCGTGGAGGCTGATCTTCTTCTCGACCGCCTCCTCCTCGCGGTCGTGCAGCACCTGGGCGGCCCCGTCCTCCGGCTCCTCCTCCTGCGTGAGCTGGGCCAGGGCGTCCCGCACCAGTGAGCGGCGGCCCTTGAGGTAGCGGTGGACGATGGTTTCCTTCTCCGGGTGTGCGGCCAGCCACCCCTCCCCCTTGCGGATGAGCTTTTCCACTTCCTCGTCACCGATGGCGTAGTGCTTGCCCGAGTCGAGCGTGGGGATGAGGACGTAGAGGTGTGTCAGCAGGTCCGCCAGGCGAACGGTGCCGGTCAATGTGACCGAGAAGTATTGGCTCTCGCCCCACTCGGGGAAGTGGGAGTCCAGCGGATGGGCCTCCAGCGCGACGGCGTAGCCCAAAGGCTCGAAGAGGCGGCTCAGGAACTCGGCCCCGCCTCGGCTCGGCACCACTTCCAGCCGCGCCTCCAGCGGCATCGGCGCTTCGGCCAGACCGGGACGGTCTTTGCAGCGCCCGCCCAGGGCGCTGCCGTAGACCTGAGCCAGTGCGACCGAGAGGAACGAGGAGGCGACATAAGGCCGGTCGTTGACATACTGAGCCAGTGTCCGGCCCTCCCCCCGCGCGCCGCGGACAAGGGCCACGGCGTCCACGTCCAGCAGCAGGGCCGCCGTGCAGGCGTCCTCGGAGACTTCCGGGTAGAAGACGTGCGCCTGCCCGAAGGACAGGTCGAACGACTGCGGACGGGCCGGGTTCTTGTGCAGCAGGTAGCCCAGGTCGGTGGCGGGGGCCTGCGTCGTGCGGATGGTCAGCAGCATGAGGCATTATACCTGATGCTGCCCGCCTCCGACCGGGAGCGGTTAATAAAGCAGCCTTTGTGCTGCCCTGCTCCTGAGTAGGCGCAGGTAACGCGCCGGGGCGGACGTCGTTTTGACGTCCGAAGTCGCCCGCCGGGTTTCAAGCACCCAGCCGCCGGTTGCCCGGTGCCAGTCATCCTCCACCGACTGCTCCAATTCCTCGCAGCCGGTGTCGGGCGACCCCGGCAGACTGGTCCAGCGATACCAAGTCACCGTGGTGGAGACGATCACGAGGTTGCCGGAGCGGCGGCTGCCGGTGACATAGTGGTTTAGCTCGATCACCGCCGCCGGGCCGAGCGGGCCGTCAACCTGAGCAAGATACCGGTCCAGCGTTGCCCGATGTCCTGCCTGGTCAACCGCGCGGAAATTGGTGGTGAACATGGCCCTGAACCTGTCCGGTTGATGGGCGTTGAAGGCGTCTTCCCCGGCGTCATAAGCCGCCGCAATC
This sequence comes from Capsulimonadaceae bacterium, assembly GCA_965215505.1. Classification (GTDB taxonomy): domain Bacteria; phylum Armatimonadota; class Armatimonadia; order Armatimonadales; family Capsulimonadaceae; genus JANXMY01. The sequence continues at coordinate 5,056,912 of OZ244065.1, forward strand.
TCGGCCTGCTCCTGGAACTCTTCGGGCCTGGTCCCGGCCAGGCCGGGGTTCTCCTGGACCGGGAGCGTCAGGACAAACCCGCCGTCCGGCTTTGACTCCCATGAGAACGGCCCGACTTGGTGAAACCAAGCGAGGTTGTAAACGCGCGTCAGTGATCGCGGTTCCTGCGTGTCGCTCACCTTGTCACCGGCCTTGAAGCCCAGGGCGGCTATGACGGCGGCACTCGGGACGACCCGGTTCCCGGTGACTCTGATCTCGCTGATCGGGCGCTGCTGGGGTGGGGCGAGTACAGGTGTCGCCGCTCCCGGAGAATCCGCCACCCGGACGCGCGGGTTCGGAGAAGGCCGGCCTGCTTGGGGACCGAGGGACGACGCCCTGTGTACCGTCGGCGCTTTGGGCGCGAGCGCCCGCGCCAACCCCGCACCGACGCCGAGCGCGCCGACGCCGAGGACTACGGCGGCCGTGAGGCCGCCGATCTGTTTCATCCGCATGGCTTTCAATACTCCTTGGGTGATTTGGGAGAGGTGGGGGCTGGCGACCGGGCCGGCGAGGATAGGATCGGGTGCCGGGTCCAGGGCATGGGCGGTGAGCAGCGCGCCTAATGCGGTCACGGGAACGGTGACGCCCTGGGCGGTGAGGAAGCGGCGCATCTTTTCCAGGGCGCGATTGACCCGGTGCCTGGCAGCGTCCTCCTTCTGCCCCAGCGCCAGGGCGACTTCGGCGAAGTCTTTGTCTTCAAAGAAGCGCAGCAGGATCGAGTCCCGATCCTTGGGTCCGAGCCGGTCGAGGCTGTCATGCAGCCACGGGGCAATCTCCCGCCAGGCCGCCTCCTGCGCCCGCGCCGCCGCTTCGTGCATCTCGGCCCCCGCTCGTTCCTCACGCGCTTGTCGCCGCTGTTCGCCCTTCCGCATGTCCCGCGCTGCGAACCTGGCCGTCTGGAACAGCCACCCGCTCAGAATGACCCCGTGCCGCAGCGATTTGGCCTTCTGCGCCAGGACGAGAAAGACCACCTGGGTGGCGTCTTCCGCCTGGGCGCTGTCGGCAAGCTCACGCCGGCAGGTGCTAAAGACCAGCCTGCGATGCCGTTCCACCAGCCGGGCAAATGCCTCCTCCGAGCCTGTATCAACGAATTGTCTGAGCAGTCGCCAGTCTTCCACCTCGTTCTCCCACTCAGTTATGGACGGCGGAGGGCGGAAACCGATCAAAGAGAAAAGGAAAATAGAATGTTTTTACAGCCCACGGCTGCGGAGCCTGCGCGTGAGTGTGTCAAGCAGAGACTCGACCAGGGGCTTCGGGGCCGGGAGGCGGGGCGGGTAGCGGGGGGGGCCGTGCGACAGAACGATGGTGGCGCGGGCGGCGGGGGACTTGCCGCGCCGGGCGGCGGGGACATACCCGACCTGACCGACCGGTGGCGTGGCATCTTCGGGAACCGGAACGTCGAACTTTTCGCCGCAGCGGTGGCAGAACAGTCCGCCGGGATGGACCTGTTCCTCGCACTGTTCGCACTCGTAAACCATGATGACATGCCTTCTAATCCAGTCTTGTGGGCTGGATAACAAAGGTGTTCGGCGGCTGGGGCGGGAATTCCTGCTCTCATTCCCGCCCCGTGCGTAATCTCAGCGCTCAACCATGCCCATCCCCCGCTCGCCGTAGCGCGGGCCGGCCGTTTGGGTCGCCAGCGCGTCCAGCCGGGCGAGGTCGTCCGAGGTCAGCGTGACGGCGGCGGCTCCGGCGTTTTCTTCCAGGTATTTGAGCCGCTTGGTGCCGGGAATCGGGGCGATGTCCTCGCCCTGGGCCAGCAGCCAGGCCAGAGCGATCTGGCCGGGAACGGCGTCCTTGGAGCGGGCGATGTCCTTGACGACGTCCACCAGTTCCATGTTCTTGGCGAAGTTCTCGCCCTGATAGCGCGGGTCGTTGCGGCGGTAGTCGTCCTCGGGGATGTCCTCGTAGGACTTGATCTGGCCGGTCAGGAAGCCGCGCCCCAGCGGGCTGTAGGGGACCAGGCCGATGCCCAGCTCGCGAATAGTGGGCAGGATCTCCGCCTCGATGCCGCGCTCCCAGAGCGAATATTCGCTTTGCAGTGCGGCAATCGGGTGGACCGCCTGCGCGCGGCGCAGCGTCTCCGGCCCGACTTCGGACAGGCCGAGATGTTTGACTTTGCCGGCTTTGACGAGTTCTGCCATCGCCCCGACCGTCTCCTCGATAGGGACGGACCGGTCGCGCCGGTGCTGGTAGTAGAGGTCAATCGTGTCAATGCCCAGCCGCTGGAGCGAGGCGTCGCAGGCGCGGCGGACGTTCCGGGGCGTGCCGTCCACGCCCGCCGTCGCGCCGTCCTCGATCTTGAAGCCGAACTTGGTGGCGACCACGGCCTGCTCGCGCCGGCCTTTGAGGGCCTTGCCGACCAGCTCCTCGTTGACGTAGGGGCCGTAGACCTCGGCGGTGTCCAGGAAGGTCATGCCCAGGTCCAGGGAGCGGTGGATGACCGCGACGGCGTCCTCGTCCGTGGCCTTGCCGTAGAGGAAGCTCATGCCCATGCAGCCCAGGCCGAGTTCGGAGACGGTCAGGCCGTCTCCTAAATTGCGTGTGTCCATGTGTGTTCTCCCATTCGGCTCATGGCCGGAGGACGGTCATCTTGAAGGGGCCGCCGTTGGCGGCGGCGTGCGTGACGGCCTCGTTCGCGTCGTCCAAGCCGAACTCGGTCACGTCATAGTTGTCCAGGCGCAGGAGGCCGGACCGGACAAGCCCGACCATCCGGACGGCGGCCTCCGTCGGGTACATCCACTGACCCCGGACGGTGATGCAGCTCCGCATGATCCAGGGGTACGGCAAATCCAGCCCGGCACCGCCTAGCATCCCGACGCCCCCCATCAGCACGGCCCGGCCGTAAGGCCGCACCGTCATGATCGCGGCCCGCGCCACCGTCGCCTCGGCGGAGGGCGGCAGGATGTCCAGCACGCAGTCTATCGGGCCGGGGGCCGCCCGCCGCATCCGCTCCCGGTCGTCCTCCTCATTGCCGGTGAGCTTCACGGGCCGGAGGCGCGGGCCGAACCGACGCGCCAGACCCTCAAGCGCCTTCTCGTTCCGGCCCGGCGCGATGACGCAGCCCGCACCCATCGCGAGGGCCACGGCGGCGGCGGCGCTGCCGAAGTTGCCGGTCGCGCCGCTGATCAGGACCGTCTCCCCCGCCTGCAAGTTCGCCGCCAGCAGGCCGCCATACGGCACCAGGAGCGTGCCGATCGCACACCAGGAGGCGGCCTCCGCCGTGTCAATCGCGCCGATCGGGATGGCGTTCTCCGTCGGGACCATCATTCGCTCGGCGAAGGAGCCGTGGTGGAAGTATTCTTGCAGGCGCAGGCCGCCCGCGCCGCGGGCGCTCGCGCCTTGCAGCGTGATGTCCGGGTTCAGCACGTCGTCGCGCGACCGCACGGTCGGGTCACAGTAGACCCAGTCGCCGGCGGCCAGGTGCGTCGCGTCCGGCCCGGTCTCGCGCACACGACCGACCGCCCCGGCACCCGGTGCCACGGGCAAGGTCAGCAGATACTTCCGCGCGCCGCTGAAGACTTCGCCCGCGTAGGACAGGACGGGGGCCGCCACGACATCAACGATAACCTCCCCCGTGCCCATGACCGGGTCGGGCAGGGTTTCGATGGCGAGCGGCGAACCGAACGAGTTCAAAACCGCAGCTTTCATGGTTGTTCTCCTCTCAGGTTTCAGGCCGCGACACGGATGACGACCTTGCCGAAGTGCGCGCCGCTTTGCAGGTGGGCGTAGGCGGCGCGGGCTTCGTCGAAGGCGAATGCGCGGTCAATGACCGGGCGGACCTGCCCTACGGTCAGTGCGGACAGCAGCCGCTCGAACATGGCACGCGAGCCGACATAAATGCCGGTGACGTTCAGGCTCTTCCCCAGGATGGGCATGGGGGAGACAGTCGCGCCAACGTCGGATAGTACGCCGATCTGGGCGATGTGGCCGCCGTGCCGGGTGGCCTGGAGCGACTTCGCGAATGTCCCCGGCCCGCCGACTTCAATGATGTGGTCCACGCCGCGCTTGCCGGTCAGGCCCCAGACGGTCTTGTCCCAGTCGGGGGTCGTTTTGTAGTTGACGACCTCGTCCGCGCCCAATGCCCTGGCCCGTTCCAGTTTCTCGTCGGATGAGGATGTCAGGATGACTCGCGCGCCGTGCATCTTGGCGATCTGGAGCGCGAACATGGAGACGCCGCCCGTCCCCTGTACCAGCACGGTTTCGCCCGCCGTCAGGCGGCCCTGCTCGACAAGCCCGTTCCAGGCGGTGACGGCGGCGCAGGGCAGACTCGCGCCTTCCTCATAGGTGAGATAGTCGGGCAGCTTGACGACGCCCTCTGCGGACAGGACGACGTATTCGGCCAGCATCCCGTCCACCGCCCCGCCCAGGGCCGAGGCATGGTAGGCGGCCTGGATGCCGCCGTCCAGCCAAGTCTGGAAGAAGATGCCCGCCACACGGTCGCCGGCCTTGACGCGCGAGACGCCTGCGCCGACGGCGGCGACTTCACCCGCGCCGTCGGACAGCGGGACGCGGTCGGGGGGCGTCGTCCCGCCGTAGTTTCCCGTGGCGATCATCAGGTCGCGGTAGTTGAGCGAGGCCGCGTGGACGCGGACGAGTATCTGCCCCGGTGCGGGCGTCGGGTCGGGCAGGTCAACCAGGGCAAGCCCGTCCAGGCTGCCGGTGTCTTTGAGTTGATAGGCTTTCATGTGGGGGGGCCCGTGTGGTGTGTTGAACACGGGGCTGAACCCCCGTGCTGTAAAAGTGCAAGCCCCCGCCTTCGCGGGCGAAGAAAAACCGTCCGGGCGCGCTTCTCTTGCCCGCGAAGGCGGGGAGTTGCTTTTACTGAAGCACGGGGGTTCAGCCCCGTGTATTATCCTCACGCCAGCGCCGGGTAGTCGGTGTAGCCTCCGGCCTCGCCGCCGTACATCGTGGACTCGTCAACCGTGTTCAGCGCGGCGTCCTCGGCATAGCGCCGGACGAGGTCCGGGTTCGCGATGAACGGGACGCCGAAGGAGATCAGGTCCGCCTCGCCCGAGGCGATGGCCCCGTTGCCCGTCTCTTTGTTGTAGCCGCCGTTGAGCATGAAGACGCCGCCGAAGGCCTCGCGCAGCAGCGGCGCGAGCCGCTCCGTGTCCGGGTTCGCCATAGGGTGCGAGTCCTGCACCGGCTCCACGACGTGCAGGTAGGCCAGGCCCAGAGCGCCCAGCTTGCGGGCGGCGTAGCCGAAAGTGGCGGCGGGGTCGCTGTCGCGCATGTCGTTGAACCCACTGGTGGGAGACAGGCGGACGCCGACCCGGTCCGCGCCCCAGACCTGGGCCACGGCTTCGGTCACCTCTAACAGCAGGCGGGCGCGGTTCTCGACCGGGCCACCGTACTCGTCGGTGCGATGGTTCGAGCCGTCGCGCAGGAACTGGTCCAGCAAATAGCCGTTCGCGCCGTGGACCTCCACGCCGTCAAGTCCGGCGTCTTTGGCGTGGCGGGCGGCGTCCACATACTGCCGGACAATGCCGGGGATCTCGGAGAGTTCCAGGGCGCGGGGCGTGACGAACTCCTGCGGACCGGTTTCGGTGAAGATCTCGCCAGCGGGCTTGACGGCGGACGGGCCGACGGGCAGCACGCCGTCAACCTGGGTGGAAGGGTGCGAGATGCGCCCGACGTGCCACAACTGGAGGTAGATGTGGCCGCCCTGGGCATGGACCGAGTCGGTGATTTTTCGCCAGCCGGCGATCTGGGCCTCGGTGAAGATGCCCGGCGTCTTGGGATAGCCTTTCGCCTGGGCGGAAATCTGGCTGGCCTCGCTGATGATCAGGCCCGCCGATGCGCGCTGCGTGTAGTAGAGGACCGCCATGTCGGTGGGCGCGTCGCCCTCCCCGGCCCGGCTGCGTGTCAGCGGGGCCATGACCATGCGGTTCGGCAGCGTCAGCGGGCCGAGGGCAAGGGGCGTAAAGAGATCATTACTCATGCGATTTTGTCTTTCTGGAATGCTGTAGAAGGGGCCGAGATCGGGTCGAGTGGTTGGAAACCACTCGCTAGGAGAAGCGTCCTGCGGACGGGCAGAGGTAGCGCGTGTGCCCTATCCCTTGTCCGAAGGACACCTACGCTAGCGAGTGGTTTCCAACCACTCGGTTTCTCGGCCCCGTTGTTCGAGGTCACTTGGGGAATTCCGTCCCCAGAGACACGGCCTCCCACTCGGTCAGTTCCCGCTCGATGGAGGTCATCTTGCGGCGCGCGGCGTCCAGGGCGTACTTGCCCAGGAAGAGGCGCGTGGGGGCCTTGCCGCCGGCCACCATCTGGACGATGGCGCGGGCGGCGGCGTCGGGGTCGCCCGGTTGCGACCCATCAATCTTGTGCAGGTAGGCGGCGAACTTGCCCGAAGTCGGGTCATAGTCGGCAATGTGCTGCGTCGCATCCTCCATCGAGCGCCCGATGAAGTCGGTGCGGAAGGGGCCGGGGATGACGCTGGTGATCTTGATGCCGAGTGGCTTCACCTCGTCGCGCAGGGCGTCCGAGGCGGCGTCGAGGGCGGCCTTCGCGCCGCCATAGACTGAGAATCCGGGGTGGTTGCTGAAGGCGGCGACGGCGGACATGTTCACGATGTGGCCGGACTTTTGCGCCCGCAGTGTCGGCAGGACGGCCCGCAGGACCGCAAGCGGGCCGAGGAAGTTCGTCGCCAGATTGCGCTGGATCTGCGCCTCATCGCACTCCTCCAGAGCGCCCATCAGGCCGTAACCCGCGTTGTTGATGACGACATCTAGCCGCTCGCCGAAGGCCGCCAACGCGGACGCGACGGCGGCCTTCACCTGCGCCCCGTCGGTCACGTCCAGCGGGAAGACGCGCAGGGTGTCCGGGTACTCGGAGGCCAGATCGTCCAGCGCCTCGGGCTTGCGGGCCGTCGCGACCACCTGCGCCCCCGCCTCCAGCGCCTGCACGGTCAGCGACCGCCCGAAGCCGGTGGAGGCGCCGGTGATAAACCACACGTTGCTCATTACGATGTCTCTTTTCTAAGCGTATCTACTTCTCCCCAACACGGGGTCAGGCGATAAGGTGCCGGTCACCCGAGACAAAGTCAGTCGAGATGGAGGACAGCCTTGCCGGGGTACTTGCGGTCCAACAAGTCCTGCGCGGCGGCGGCGATCTCGACCCACGGCCGCTCGGCGGAAATGAAGGGGTTCAGCCGGCCCGAGGCCACCAGGGCGGCCAGGCGGCCCAGGCCGGTGGAAGCCGGCTCGACCGTCCGCAACTCGTCGAACAGGACCGACCCGATCAGCGTCGTCAGCCCGGCCCCGTAGAACGCTTGGGCGTCGAAGGTGACGGAGTTGCCCGCCGAGGTGCCGATCGAGACGATCTTAGCCCCTTCGCTCACCAGGCCGAGGGCGTCACCCAGCACGGCCCCGCCGACCGATTCGATGATCAGGTCGAACGGGCCGAGATCCTTGGCGGCGGAGGCAAGTGAATCGCCGATGGCGGCCTTGTCTGCGCCCGCTTCCATGACCTGCGCGGCCTGCTCCGCCCGGCGGACGTGGGCGACGACGCGCGCCCCCGAAAGCTTGCCGAGACGGATGGCGAAGTCGCCGACGCCGCCGGTCGCACCGGTCACGAGGACCGTCTTGCCGAGCAGCAGCCCGCCTTTGTGCAGGGCGTGGTAGGCGGTCAGTCCGGCCACGGGCAGCGTCGCCGCCGAGGCGAACGAGACTGCGTCCGGCAGTGCGGCCAGGGCGTCCGACGACACGGCCACCGCCTCGGCCCAGGCACCCGACCGGACGATGCCGACCACGCGCACCCCGGCCTGCGGCCCCGTGCCGTCCGCCGCCGGGGCTGCGACGACGCCGGCCAGGTCCCAGCCGGGCCTTGCCCCGGCGGGCGCGGACGTCAGGGCGCGTTTGACCTCGCCCCGGTTCAGCGAGACCGCGCGGACGCGGACGACCGCCTCATTCGGCGCGGGGGCGGGTGCGTCCATCTCCCGGATGACCAGCCGGCCCGGTGCGGCCGGGTCCACGATGACTGCTCTCATGTTCCTAATCCTCCTGCCCGATGAACGGGTAGTCTGTGTAGCCGGTCGCGCCGGGCGCGTAGAAGGTGGCCGGGTTAGGAGCGTTCAAGGGCAGCCCGTGGGCCAGGCGCTTAGGCAGGTCGGGGTTCGCGATGAACTGCTGACCCCAGGCCACGGCATCGGCCTCCCCGGCGGCTAGGACGTGTTCAGCCTGCTCCCGAGTGAACTGCTCGTTCGCGATGACCGGGCCGCCGAACAGATGCTTGATCTCGGGCGTGAAGCGCGGCCCGCCGCCCAGCGACTCGCGGATGAACAGGTAGGCGAGGCCGCGCTTGCCGAGTTCGGCGGCCACATGGCCAAAGGTGGCGGCGGGGTCCGAGTCCGTGATGCCGTGGTGCGCCATGTCGCGCGGCGACAGGTGGACGCCGACCCGGTCCGCGCCCCAGACGCCGACGGCCGCGTCAACCGCTTCCAGCAGGAACCGGGCGCGGTTCTCGATAGGCCCGCCGTACTCGTCGGTGCGATGGTTGGTGCCGTCGCGCAGGAACTGGTCGGGCAGGTAGCCGTTCGCGCCGTGGATCTCCACGCCGTCGAAGCCCGCCCCCTGGGCGTTCCGGGCGGCCTGGGCGTAGTCGGCGATGATGGCCCGGATCCCGTCTACCGTCAGCGCGTGCGGCGTGGGGTAGGGGGCGTGGCCCGTCGGGATGCGGATCTCGCCGGGGCAGGCGATGGCGGAGGGCGCGACCGGGGGCAGCCCGTCCAGGAAGTCCGGGTGGGAGAGCCGCCCGACGTGCCAGAGCTGGCAGACGATCCGGCCGCCGGCTTCGTGGACGCCGTCGGTGATCGTTTTCCAGCCCGCGATCTGGGCGGGCGACCAGATTCCCGGCGTGTCCATATAGCCCACCGAGCGCGGGTTGATGCAGGTCGCCTCGGTGAAGATCAGCCCCGCCGAAGCGCGCTGCACATAATACTCGCGCATCAGATCGTTCGGGACACGGCTTTCGGAAGCCCGGCTGCGGGTAAGCGGGGCCATAATGATGCGGCTGGGCAGGGCAAGCGCCCCAAGGGTGATCGGTTCAAAGAGTGTCGGCATGGGTCTTTCTTTCGGTCCAGTGGAATGGCTACGGTTCCAGCACGACCTTTCCGGTCGTCTTGCGGCCTGCAATCGCCTGGTGTGCCGAGGCGGCGTCGGCGAGAGCGAATCTGTCCTCGGCGATGATCGTCAGTTCGCCGCTCACGGCCCATCCGATAAGCCGCTTCAGCGTTTCGGGAATGACCTCGCGGGGCGTCCGTGTGAGGTTCCATCCCCGCACCGTCTGCCCGCCGAAGATCGTGCCTGACAAGTCCGCCCCGGTCAGCGCCGTCTCCGACGTGGCTTGTGCGCCGTATACGACCCAGTACCCCCCATCGGCCAGCGGCTTGAGGCCCCCTGCGCTGTCGCCCGTGGCGTCCAGAAAGATGTCCACGCCCTTGCCGCCTGTGGTGGTCTTCACCTGCTCCGGCCAGCCCTCCCGCGTGTAGTCTACGACGGCATCCGCGCCGAGCGCCGTGACTTTGGCTCGCTTGTCGTCGGTAGAGGCCAGACCGATGACGGTCCCCGCCCCCAGCAGCTTGGCGAGCTGCACCAGCAGCGAGCCGACGCCGCCTGCCGCGCCGCTGATGAGTACGCTTTTGCCTTTGATTTCAGGGACCGCCAGCGTCAGCAGACCGTGTGCCGTCAGTCCTTGGATGAGCAGGGCGGTCGCTTCGGCGAAGCCAAGCGCTTCCGGGATGGGGGCGGCCCCAGCGGCTTCGACAACGGCGTACTCGGCGTACCCCCGCGTGCAGTTTTCCGAGGTCAGCGACAGAGCGCGGTCGCCGACGCTCCAGCCCGTCACGCCGTCGCCGACTTCGGAGACTATCCCGGCGGCTTCATAGCCGGGCACGAACGGCGGCGGCGGGGCGGGCGGGTAGTGGCCCTCGCGCGCAACGAGGTCTGCGAAGTTAATTCCCGCCGCCTTGACTTCGATCACGATCTGCCCCGGCCCGGCGGTCGGGGTCGGCTGATCAATGAGTTGGAGCACTTCCGGGCCGCCGGAGCGCGTGACTTGGATTGCTTTCATGGGGTGTTCTCCTGTGAACTACCAGGGCAGGGTTTCGCCCAGGTGAAAGAAGCCGCCGGTCGGGCCGTCATCCGGCAGGGTGGCGAGGGTGACGGCGGTCTTGGCCCCCTCTTCCACGCTCAGGTCGCCGCCGGGGTTCATGTCGGTCTTGACCGAGCCGGGGTGGGCGATGTTGACCTTGACGTGGGTGTCCTTGAGTGTGGCGGCCTGGATCACGCCCAGCATGTTGAGGGCGGCCTTGGACGAGTTATAGGCGGGCAGCATCCAGGTCGGCGGCAGATCGCCCGAGGCGTTGAGGGCGAGCGAGCCGAGGCCGCTGGAATGGTGGACGACGCGGCCCGCCGGGGCGGCCTTCAGCAGCGGCAGCAGGGTCTCGGTCAGGAAGAAGGGGGCGATGACGTTGGCGTCATAGGTCCGGGCCAGGACTTCGGGCGTTACGCCCTCGGCTTCGAGCATGACGCCCGCGTTGTTGACCAAAACATCCAGCCGCCCGAAGTGTTCCTGCAAGAACGCCAGGGCCGCCGCGCGGTCGGCGGCGTCCGTCACTTCCAGCTTGAGGGTGTGGGCGTCAATGCCTTCGCCCTTCAGCGTGTCGGCGGCGGCCTGCCCGCGCTGCGGGTCGCGTGACCCCAGGATGACGACGATGCCCTGCTTGCCGAGCTGCCGGGCGATCTCCAGCCCGATGCCCTTGTTCGCGCCCGTGATCAGGGCGACTTTCTTGTCGGTTGTCATCTGTGTGATCTCCTGTAAATGGGTTCGCCCCCGGCCCCCAATTCTGGGGGGTAGGAGTGTCTGACTCCCCCAGAATTGGGGGCCGGGGGCGAACCCAGCCTTATGCCCCGGCGAGCGACTTGATCTGCTCACGGGCGGCGGCAAGCGCCGTCGGCGTCTCGTCGCCGCGCGACGTGTTGTTGACGTGGATATAGGTCTGGTCGGTGACGCCGGCCAGGCCGAAGGCGGCACGGATGGCGGGGTCCTGGACGTTGTAGGCCTCGCGCGCCTCGCCCGGCCCGTAGCCGCCGCCGCCGCGTGCGGTTACGACGAACAGCTTCTTGCCGGTCAGCAGGCCCGAGTAGTTGGCGGGGTTGAAGGTTTCGCCTGCCCGGATGACCTGGTCGATGTAAGCCTTGAAGACGGACGGGACGCCAAAGTTGTACATGGGGACGCCGAAGACGTAGATGTCGGCGCTCTTCAGCTCGGCGATCAGCTCGTCGGACAGCTTCAAAGCCTCGACCTGGGCGGGCGTCCGGGACTCGGCGGGCGTGTACATCGCGCCGATGAACTCCTCGTTGACGTGCGGGATGGCCTGGTGGCCCAGATCGCGGACGGTGACGGTGTCGCCGGGGTGGGTCTGGAGCCAGGCCTGGACGAACTCGCCGGAGATCGTGCGCGAGTGCGAGGCATCGCCGCGCGGGCTGGCGTCGAGGTGCAGGATGTGTGCCATGGGTTTTCTGTGTTCCTTCTAAACGGGCGGGCGTGAAACGAGACGCGGCGTTTCGTTTCTCTGACCGGGAAACACGCCGCCCCCGCCGTTCGTTCCCGGAAGGCTCTGACGTTATTCTGAAGCTATTTGGGGAGGGGACAGGAGGGGCGCAGGCCCTGGAAGACGAGGGAAAGCAGGGCGTCCACGAAGGCCGCGTCGAGCGGGGCATGGCCCGCCGTCAGCCGGTAGTAGAGCGGCCCATAGAGGGCGTCGGCGGCGGTTTCTAGGTCGGCATGGGGGCAGAGCTGGCCGCGCTCGCGGGCGCGTTCCAGGACGCGGCGCGTTTCGGCCCGGCGCGGGGCGAGGTAGCGGGTGCGGAAAGCCTCGGCGGCCTCGGGGTCCGACTGGGCTTCGGCCAGGACGCCGCGCAGGACCGTCCCCATGCGCCCGCTCAGGGCGCAGGCGAGGGCGCGCATCTGGCCGCGCAGGTCTTCCTCCAGGCAGCCCGTGTCCGGGAACGGGGCGCAGGGTCCGGTGGCGGCAAGAAAAGCGTCCATGACGACGGCGGCCTTGCCGGGCCACCAGCGGTAGATGGTCGCCTTGCCGACCCCCGCCTCGGCGGCGATGGCCTCCACGGTGACGGCGGCGAACCCGTCGCGCGCCAGCAGGTCGCCCGCCGCCCGCAGGACCGCCTGCCGGGCCGACTCGCTGCGCGGCCGGCCCATCTTGCAGGCCGTCGGGGCGTCACAGTGCTGGCCGTCTGCTTCTTCCATGGGGGGAGTATACCCGCAATGGGGCAAACGGCGGGGCATCAGCCTCCGGCGGCGGCGAGCAGGGGGGCGAGCAGAGAGTTCAGGCGCACGTTCTGGTCGGCCAGGGGGAGCATGAACGGAGTGCCGTCCGTCGGGAGTTGGGCACCCGGCAGGTCGCGCAGGCGGGAGAAGAAGTCGGTCAGGGCCGCATCCAGTTCGGGCGCGCTGCCGAACTCCCGGTGCCGCCACTCGACCGCCTCCTCCGTCTCCGTGTTCAAGATCTCGGTGTCGCAGTAGCCCCGGCCCGTGTCTATCTGTCCGACGGTGACGCGCGCCATGTGGCCCGGCAGAGTCAGGTCCATGTACATGCTGCCGCCGTCCGGCGCTTGAACTGTCTCAAAGTGGATTAATTGGAGGTTATTCATCTGTGTGGTGGCCTCGGCTACTCTGAGGTAGGGAATGGGCACCCTGGCTATGTGTCCCGCATGCAGCCTTAACGACCGGGACAGCCGGGCGAGTGCCTAGAACGAGTGATTGAAATCACTCGTTTTGGCTCCTCCGGCCCGCCACCCCGAGTGCCGCCGCATGACGTCAGTTGTGGTAAGATGAGGGCCAAAGACAGGAGACGCACCATGCCGACCGAACCAGCCCAATCTCCCGAAAAATCCGCCGAAAGCGCCAACGCTGAAATGTATGAGGCGGCCACCCTGCTTGGCACCGACAGCGAGATGAGCGACGTGGGCTTCGCATTTGGCGCCCAGGCGGAAGTCGCGACGGCCAACGACTAGTGCCTAATGCGCGCCCTTGTGCCGCGTCAGCCCTTCCAGGCTCACAAACAGCACGGGGGCGATGAGCAGCGTGAACAGGGTGGAGACGGACAGGCCGCCGATGACGGCGATGGCGAGCGGTTTCTGCAAGGCCGCCCCCGCGCCAAGCCCTAATGCCAGCGGCATCAGGGCGAGGATCGCGCCGATGGTGGTCATCAGGATGGGGCGCAGGCGCTGCTCGCCCGCCTCGGCCATGACGGCGGCCAGGGGCCTGTCGGGGTGCTGGCGGCGCAGGTGGTTGAAGAAGTCGAACAGGACGATGCCGTTCTCGGTGATGATGCCGATGATCATGATCGCGCCGGTGAAACTGGAGATGTTGAGCGGCGTCTTGGTCAGGAAGAGGGCGAGCAGGACGCCGAACAGGGACAGGATGGCGGCCAGCAGCAGGGCGGCGGCCTGGCGGATCGAGCGGAACTGGAACACCAGGAGGGTGAAGACCAGCAGCATGGTCACCAGAAGCGTCGTGCCCAGCTCGCTGAAGGACTGCTGCTGGCTGGCATAGAGGCCGCCGTACTCGATGCTGTAGCCGGGCGGCAGCGGCACCTGCTTTTTGACCTGGGCCTGGATGTCCGAGGTGGCGCTGCCTAGGTCGCGGTTTTTGAGGCTGGCCGTGACCGAGATCATCTGCCGCTGGTCCTCGCGCGTCACCTGCGAGGCACCCGGAAGGCGCTCGACGGTGGCGACCTCGCTGATGGGGATGTCCCCGCCGGTCACGGGGGAGGCGACGAGGATGTCGGGCAGGAAGTTCTGGTCCAGCGCCTGGCCGGGGTGGGCCAGCACGACCCGGACGCCGACCGCCTCCTCCCCTTGCTGGACGCGGGTCGGCTCGACCCCCTGCAAGGCGGCCGTCGCGGCCTGCGTGATGTCGTCCGCCGTCAGGCCGTAGCGCTGCGCCCGGTCGGTGTTGACGGTCAGGACCGCCTCGGGGTTGCTGTGGACGACGCCGCTGACGTCGCCGACGATGTAGGGCAGCTTCGCCAACACGCCGTCCACCTGCTGCGCCAGGGTTTCCAGGGTGGCCTGGTCCGACCCGAAGATCTTGACCTCCACGGGGTTCGGGCTGCCGGCGATGTCGCCGATGTTGTCCTGCAAGGTCTGGTGGAAGTCCACGTCGGCGGCCGGGAATTTGGCCGTCACCTGGGTCCGCACGTCGTCCATGATCTCATCAATGTCGCGCGTCCGGTCCGACTTCAGCCGGACGGACATGTCGCCCCGGTTCTCGGTCGTGATGTCGAAACCGAGCTGCGCGCCGGTCCGCCGCGACCAGGCGGCCACTTCGGGCGTGTGCGCCAGCACGGCCTCGATCTGGCCCGAAACCTTGTCGGCCTCGGCCAGCGAGGTTCCGGCGGGGAGCTGGTAATCCAGCACGAAGCCGCCCTCGTCGAATTCGGGGAAAAAGCCGGTTTCGATGCGGTTGTAGAGGAGATAGGTGCCGAAGATCAGTGGCAGCAGCAGCAGGAGAACGACCGCCTTGCGCCGCAGGCACCAGCCCAGGACGCGCGCGTAGACGCGCACGATCCGGTCGAACTGCCGGGGGAAGAAGCCGAGAACGCGCGCCCCGAAGGACGGCTTCTTTGCCGGCGCTTCGGCCCTGGCCGGCAGCAGCCAGCCCGCGAGGATGGGCGTCAGCAGCAGGGACAGTGCGAGCGAGACGGCCAGGGTCGCGATCATCACGAGCGACAGCGGCCCGAAGAACTGTCCGGTCAGGTCATTCAGAAAGGTCAGCGGCAGGAACGCGGCCATGGTGGTCAGCGACGACCCGATCATGGCAGGCGTAATCGCCTTCAGCCCCGCCGCGATGGCCTCCGGGCGTTCCTTGCCACTTTCAAGCTCGTGGTACATGTTCTCCACGACCACGATGCCGTCATCAATCACCAGGCCCAGGGCAACGGCCAACGCGCCCAGGGTCATGATGTTCATCGTCTGCCCCAGCAGCTTCATCAGGGCGAACGTGATGACGACGGTGAGCGGCAGGATGATCAGAACGATGGCGGCAGTCCGCAGGTTGCCGAGAAAGAACATCAGCACGACCAGGGCCAGCGCGCCGCCTAAGATCAGAGCCTCGATGACGCTGTGCTGGGACCCGATGACGATGTCCGCCTGGTCGTAGAAGTTCGTGACGGTGACGTCCGGCAGCAGCGGCGCGGCCTCGGCCAAGGTCTTGCGGATGCCGTCCGAAACCTGCACCGTGTTTCCCGTGGGCTGCTTGATGATATTGAGCAGGACGGCGGGGCGGCCGTCGCCGCTCGCCTCGACGGTGTGCGCCTCGACGCTCTGCCGGACGGTCCCCACCTGGCCGACGGTGACGGGGACGCGGTCCTTGACGGCGACGGTGACGTTCGCGATGTCCCTGGTCGTGCTGAACAGGCCCGAGACGAGAATCTGGTAGCGGAGGAACGACTGCTCGTAGTGCCCGACGGCGTTGATCTCGTTGTTCTTCGCCAGCGCGTTTTCCACGTCCGAGGCGCTGACACCGCGCGCCAGCAGGGCGGTGGGGTTCAACTCCACCAGGAAGTCCGGCGTGTCGCCCCCCTGCACGGCGATCTCGCGGACGCCCGGCACGCGCAGCAGGCGCGGGCGCAGGGTGTAAAGGGCGAGCCGCCGAAGCTCCTGCTGGCTGACCGTCTTGGAATACAGGCTGTAGCCCATGACCGGGAAGACGGACGGGTTCAGCCGCTCCGCCGTGACGTTCGTCCCCGGCGGCAGTGTGGTCTGGACCGTGGCGATGCGGGCCTGGACCTGCTGCAAGGTCGAGGCCATGTCCGTACCCCAGTTGAAGTTCACGTCCAATTCATCGCCGCCCCGCTGTGTCAGGGAGTGGACGCGGGCGACTCCGGGGACGCCCGCCACTGCGTTCTCCAGGGGCCGAGTGATGTTGGCAAGGACGGTCGGGATGGGCGTATCCCCGGCATCCGCCGAAACGATGATGCGCGGGGCGGTCAGGTCGGGGAAGATGGCGACCGGCAGAGCCTGCGAGGCGTAGAACCCGCCCAGGCAGAGCAGGACGGTCAGCAGCAGGATGGCCTTGCGGTAGTGCTGGACGAACGCGCTAAGGCCCATGCGAGGCCCCCCCCGCGCCACCGGACGTGGCCGGCGCAGACGTGGCCGGCGCGGATGCTGTGGGTGCGGATGGTGCGCTCGCGGGCACAGACGGCGCATTGGCGGGCGCAGATGGGGCCGGTGCGCTCGGCGCGGGCGGGGGCGTCCCGGCGGCCGGGCTGGGGGCGGGCGTCGGAGCGCTCGTCCCGCCTGATGTCGCCGATGGCGCGGCCTGCGTGTTCAGGCCCGGCGCGTCCTGTGCCGACGGCGCGGGATGCACATCGGCGGCGGGGGCCGGGGCCTCGGCGGGCGCGTCCTTGTCCGACGCCTTTTCCACCTCCACCTCCGCGCCGTCCGGCAGGCCGTACTGACCGGAGATCGCTACCTTCTGCCCCTCCGTGACCCCGCTCGTGATCTCCACCTGACCGCCCACCGACAGCCCGGTCTGGACCGGGACGACGTGGGCCTTGTTGTCGTCCCCGACCGTCACCACGCTGCTCTTGCCCGTGTCCGGGTCGGAGAGCAGGGCGGCGCGCGGGACAATCAAGACGCCCTCGCGGCGCTCGGTCACGATCTGGACGCGGGCCAAAGTGTCGTCCCGGAGCAGGCGGCTGGAGTTCGCGACCAGGGCCAGGGCGGGCACCGTGCCGGTCGTCGCATCCACGCTGGGGGCGACGGATTGGATGCTGGTGCGGAAGACGCGGCCGGGCAGGCTGCCGACGGTGAACGAGAGCGGCTGGCCCCGATGCACCTGGGAGACCACGTCGCCGGGCAGGCTGATCTTGAGCTGCAAGAGGCTCAGATCGGCGATGACGGCGACCTTCGTGGTCGTGTCCAAAGTCTCTCCGACGGTCGTACCCACCGAACTCACATAGCCCGAGAGCGGCGCGCGCAGGGTGTAAAGTGCGGCTTGGGAGCGCGCCGTGGTCAGCGCGCCCAAGGCGTTCCGCACCTGCTGCCGGGCGACCAGCACGTCCTGACGCTTGACCACGTCCTGCGCCGCTGCCGCCCGCGCCGCCGCGACGGCGGCCTGCTGGCCCGCGACCGTCTGCCGCTGGCCCGCGACCGTCTGCTCCTGGGCGTCCCGCTGGGCCTGGGCGGTGCGGAGGGCGAGCTGGGCCGCCTCGACGTCTTTCTCCGCCACCAGTCCGTCGGCGTAGAGCTTCTGGGCGCGGTCGAGACTCTGCCGGGCGTTCAGCAGGCTTGCCTCCGCCCCGGTCAGTGTCGCCTGCGCCCCCAGCAGGGAAGCCCCGGCGTTCTTGAGGCCGATCTGGGCTTGCAGGATGGCTGCGCGCGTCTGGGCCTGCTGCTGCAAAGCGTTCACCTGGGCCTGCTGCACCTGGAGCTGGTTCTGCCCGAGGGTGGCCTGCGCCTGCTGGATCTGGCCGGCGAGCTGCCGCGTGGAAAGCCGCGCGACCACCTGCCCCTTTTGCACTGTCTGCCCATAGCGGACCAGTAGGGCGTCCAGGACGCCCGCGACGGGCGGGCTGAGTGTCGCTTCGCGGCCTGGAAGCGTCTGCAAAGTCCCCGTGGCCGGCGTCAGCCGCTCCAATGTCCCGCGCGTCACGGCGGCGACCTGGACGGTCGGGGCGGGCGGGTCCTTCGCTTCTTCCTTCTTTTCGCCGCCGCCATGCCCGCACCCGGCGGCGAGGAGGGCGAGCAGCGGGAGAAATAGCATCCTGTGTTTCCGTATCATGGTGTTCCCCGGCCCCCCGAACCCGCCCCGCCCGCGCCGGTTCCCGTCGTGCTGGTGCCCGTCGGCGTCGTCCCCGGCGCGTTCGCCCCGGCGGGGCTGGTCCCGTTCGCGCCGGTCCCGGCCGCGCCCGGTGTTGTGGCCGGAGGCGCGGGCGCAGCCGTCGGGCCACTCGGAGCGGCGGGCGTACCGCCCTCGAACGCGGCGGACAGGCCGGCCGCGGCGGCGGCAGCGTCATAGACCGCCTGCGTGTAGGCGATGCGCGCCTGCGTCAGAGCGGCCTGCGCGTTCAGCACGTTGATTAAGGGAAACAGCCCGTTCTGGTAGCCCAGGCGCGTCTTGTCATAGGTCTCCTGGGCGATCTGCTGCGTCGCCAGGGCTGCGGCCAACTGCCGCCGCTTGCTGCCCGCCGTCAGGTAGGCGGCGCTGACACTCGCCAGCACCGTCCGGCGCGTCGCCTCCCCCTGCGCCCGCGCGCCTGCCAACGCCGCCTGGGCCTCGCGCACCTGCTCCCGGCCCAGCCCACCGTCGGACAGCGGCAGGGTGACGGCGGCCTGCAAGGTGTCCTCACGGGAGAACGAGGTCACGTCCTTGGAACGGATGTCGATGGCCTGGAGCGAAAGCGTCGGCTCGCGGAACAGCCGGGCGGCGGACAGCGCGGCCTCGTCGGCGCGCACCGTGGCGTCGGCGGCGCGGACGTCCGGGCTGCGCTGCACAGCCAGACTGCGCGCCTGTTCCAGCGTGTAAGAAGTCACGGGGGCGACGGCGTCCACGTCGGCGACGGCGATGTCGGCATCGAGGCTCCGACCCAGAACGCTGTTGAGCGCCTGCCGTGCGACGGCCAGGTCGTTCTCCGCCCCGTCCAGCGCGGCCTGGGCGGAGGCCGCCGGGACCTGCGCTTGCAGCACGTCGAGCTGTGCCACGTCGCCCGCCGCCTGCCGCTTCTGGGCGTCGCCGAGTGCGCGCAGGTCGGAGGCCAATGTTTCCTGGGCGACGGCCAGAAGTGCCTGCTTCCGCAGCAGGTCGAAGTAGGCCGAAGCCACCTGTGCGGACAAGGCCAGCCGCGCCGAGTCGTACTGCGCCTGCGCGGCCCCGAACTGCTGCTGTGCCTGCGTGATGGCGAGGCCCGGCCGCGCGCCCAGCGGAAGCGGCAGGGTCAGGGTGTTTTGCAGGGTGCCGAACGTCTCCTGGGCGGGGGGCGGCTGGTAGACATTGGCGTTCGACAGGGAGGCGGTGCTGTTGAAAGTGATCTGGAGCCGACGCTGCGCCTGCGCCTGGCCGACACGGGCGCGGGCCTGTGCCAGAGCCTGGGCGGCGCTGGTGAGTGTGGGGCTGGACTGAGCGGCCAGGGCACTTGCCTGCGCCAGAGTCAGCGGCCCGGTGGCGGCGGCGACCTGTGCCAAAGCCGGCCCAGCCCAGAGGGCGGGCCAGGTCGTCAGGAGTAGAAGCTGCGACGGGGTCTTTCTCATGCGGTCGTCAGGTCACGGCGGCGGACGCCGGAAGGGGGTTGTTCTGGGACTAGGGACCGTCGTCGCTCCCGTTCGCCCTGCCCCGCTAGTATACTCGGCTCACATGAGAGCAACATGAAAGCGCGCTGAGGGGCTGTTAATCTTCCGGAAGGGTCACGATGAACCGGCTGCCGCGCCCTGGCTCGCTCTCCGCTTCCACCTGCCCTCCGTGCGCCCGGACGATGCTCTGGACGATGGACAGGCCGAGGCCGCTGCCGCCCGTGTTGGCGCGGGACTTGTCGCCTCGGAAGAAGCGGTCGAAAACGTGCGGCAGATCTTCGGGGGAGATGCCGACGCCGGTGTCGGCGACGCACAGACGGCATTTACCCCCGGCATCGGTTATGGAAACACGGACCTCGCCGCCCGGCGGCGTATAGGCCAGCGCGTTCTCTATCAGGTTCCGCACCATCCGGCGCAGCGCGTCCCCGTCGCCGCGCAGGGCCGCCTCGCCGTCCGCCTCGAAAACCAGGCGCAGGCCCGCCTCCTGCGCCCGCCTCTGCATCGCCGCAGTCACCTCGGAGGCCAGTGCGGCGAGGGAGATGGAAACGCGCGGACACGCCGGCCCCGCATCGCCGCGCGCCAGGAAGCCCAGGCTCTCGACGATGCGGGCCATCCGCAGCACTTCCTCCAGGCCGCTCTCCAGCGTCCTCCGGTACTCCGGGGCGGCCCGCTCGCGCGACAGGGCCAGCTCGAACTCGCCGCGCAGGATGGTGAGCGGCGTCCGCAGCTCGTGGGAGGCGTCGGCGGTGAACTGCCGCTGGCCGGTGAAGGCCGCCGACAGCCGGGCCAGCATGCCGTTGAGGGCCGTGACGAGGTGGCCGATCTCGTCGTCCGAGTGCGCGTGCCGGCTGAGGAGGACGGGTCCCAGCCGCTCCGCCGTCAGCGTTTCGGCCTCGGTGACGATGTGGTCGATCGGGCGCAGGGCGCGACCCACCAGCAGCCAGCCCCCGACGCCGGACAGCACCAGGAACAGCAGGCCGGCCAGGACAAGCCCGGTGAGCAGGCGCGCGAGCAGGTCCTCGGCGGGGTCCCACGGCGCGGCGACTTGCAGGAGGGCGGAGGAGCGCGGGAGGGCGATCGTGAGGCAGCGCATCCGGTCGTCGTCCCCCTTCCCGGCGAAGACCGGGCCGTGCGCGGCGGGCGGCAGCGCCCGGAGGGAGGCGAGGAAGACGGGCTGGGCTGCCAGATCGGGCGAGAGGGCGTCCGTCCGCCCGGTGTCGGTACGCACCAGGCGCAAATAGAGGGGGTCGGCCCCGATGCCCGGCAGCATGGCGGGCGCGAGGCGCGACGCCGCCACGACGACGGCCGGGCGGGGCGGGGGCCTGTCATCCGCATCATCGAGCCGTCGCAGGACCTGTGCTGCGCCGTCCCCCAGCGCCTGGTCAGTCTCGCGCACCAGAGCTTCGCGGACCAACCCGTAGCACAGCGCCGCGCTGGGCAGGAGGATCAGTGTCACGGTCAGCAGGGACCAGGCGGTGAGCTGGAACCGGAGTGATCTCGCCCAGGGGGGCATCAGCCGGTGGGAAAGCGTCATCCGAGCTGATACCCCACATGGCGCAGGGTGCGGATCAGCTTGCGGTCCGCCTCACGGTCTATCTTCGCGCGCAGGTAGCTGATGTAGACGTCAATGACGTTCGAGCCGCTGTCGAAGTCGAACCCCCAGACGTGGTCGGCGATCATGGCGCGCGTGACCGGGCGGCGGGCGTTCCGCATCAGATAGTCCAGCAGGGCGTACTCGCGGGCACTCAGGTCGAAGGCGCGTCCGCCCCGGTGGGCGAGCCGCGTCCGGGTATCCAGCGTCAGGTCCTCGACGGACAGCAGGGCCGCCCCCCGCCCCTCGCGGCGGCGCAGCAGGGCGCGGACGCGGGCCAGCAGCTCCTCGATGGAGAACGGCTTGGTCAAGTAGTCGTCCGCGCCCGCGTCCAGCCCGGCCACCTTGTCCCCCAGGCCGTCGCGGGCCGTCACCATCAGGATCGCCGTCGTGTCCCCTTCGGCCCGCAGCAGGCGGCAGAACTCCTGCCCGGTCAGGCCGGGCAGCAGGTGGTCCAGTACGACGACGTCGTACCCCGCCGCCCGCGTCCGTTCCAGGCCGGTCAGACCGTCACGGGCGATGTCGGCGGCGTAGCCCGACTCTTCCAGGGCCTGCTTCAAAAAAGAAGCGACTTTTTCTTCGTCTTCGACGACCAGGACGCGCATAATTTAGAACTTGATTCAGAAGTCGTACTTGCCGATGTTGTCCTTGTTGAAGATCAAAATATCGCCCAGCAGGATGTTGTCGCCGACGATCTTCTTCTCGCCCAGCCGGCCCGCTTTGAAGCTGGTCGCGCCGGGCTTCAGCGTGCCTTTCGCGACGGCCTCGGCGGCGTAAATGGTGAGATACCCCAGGTCCTGGGTGTTCCACAGGATGACCGACTTGACGGTGCCGTCCTGCACATAAGCCTTCATGGCGTTAGGCGTGGACAGCCCGGTCACCAGCACCTGCCCGCCCTTGCCGGCCTGCCTGACGGCCTCGGCCGCGCCGGGGAAGGCGACCGAGCTGATGCCGAAGACGCCCTTCAAGTCAGGATACGTCTTGATGAGGTCCTGCGTTACCTGGAAGGCCACGTTCTGGTCCTCGTTGCAGGGCTTGACGGCGGCCAGTTCCAGCTTGGGGTACTTCAGCAGCCGAATTTTGATGTATCTGATCCACTCGTTCTGGTTCGCCGCCGTTGATGCCGCCGTGACGACGGCTACCTTGCCGACGGCTTTGTCGGCACCGCCCATGTCCTTGACCATCGTGTCTACCAGGGCGTTCGCGATCTGCTCGGACGTGGCCTGGTTGACGAAGAAGTCGCGCGCCCCCGGCTGCCCGTCGGCGTCCCAGGTCAGCACATGGACTCCTTTGGCCCTGGCCGCCGTCATGGCTGGGGCGAGGACGCTGGGGTCGTTGGGTGAGACGGCGATCACGTCCGCGCCTTTGAGGGTCCAGGTTTCGATGAGCGAAGCCGCCTTTTCGGGTGCCCCGTCGGTTGGCCCGTCGTAGGTCAGGTCCACGTCGCCGAGTTCCTTGGCCGCCGCCTGCGCGCCGTCGTTGCAGGAGGAGAAGTAGGCGATGCCCTTCTTCTTCGGCAGCAAATAGACGCTGACCCTCTTGCCGCCCGACACGGCGGGGGCGGAGGGGCCGCCGGGAGGCGAAGCGTCGTTGTGCGGGCCGCAGCCGGCGGTCAGAGCGAGGCCGCTAAGAAGGAGGGGCAGAGCGCGGATGATGGTTGGCATGATGGGTTCCTCGTTGATAGGGGGGCGCATACGTCTGGCAAGAGGGCGCACACGGATTGGGAGGGCGCACACGCAGGTGCGCCCCTACGGGCGAGGGCCTACGCCCGTAGGGGCCGACCTGCGTGTCGGCCCTTCTTTCGGGGGCGGTCATCTCCTTCTCGGCGCGAGCAGGCTGTCGGCCAGCACGGACAGGAGCAGCAGCGCGCCGATGACGATCAGGTTCAGCTCGTCCCGCGCGTACTGCCAGGTGACGAACTCGCGCGTCTCGTGGATGAGCAGGACGCCCAATACCGTCCCCAGCAGGCGGCCCCGCCCGCCGAAGATGCTGGTGCCGCCCAGGACGACGGCGGTGATGACGTCAAGCTCCATGCCCGTCCCGATGTCCGCCTTGGCCGTGTTGCGGCGGGCGACGAACAGCAGGGCCGCGACGGCTGCCGTCAGGCCCGAGGCCGTGTAGAGCCACAATTTGATCCGCGTCACGGCCAGCCCCGAGTAGCGCGAGGCTGTCTCATTGTAGCCGATGGCGGACAGCCGCAGGCCGAGCGGCGTCCGCGCCAGCAGGATCGCCGTGACCAGCAGGGCGGTCAGGAACAGCACGCCGGGGATGGGCAGGCCCAGCAGAGTGCCCTGGCCCAGCCGCGCGAAGCCCGCCGGGAAGCCGGAGAACGGCCTGCCCAGGCTGATGCCCTCGGCGATGCCCCGGTAGGCGGCCAGAGTCGCCAGCGTGACGATTAAAGGGTGGACCCGGACATGGGCGATGAACACGCCGTTCAGCATCCCGGCCGCCGCGCCGGTCAGCAGGGCAGCCAGCGCGCCCAGCCACACGGGGAGGCCGTGCGCGAAGCACAGCCCGAAGACGACGGCGGACAGGGCCATGGTCGAGCCGACCGAGAGGTCAATGCCCGCCGTCAGGATGATCAAAGTCATCGGCAGGGCCAGCAGGGCCAGCTCCCAGACGTGCGTGGACAGCTCGATCTGCGCGGGCGCGGCCAGGAAGGCGGGACTGAGGCGGTCCGCCGTCAGCAGCAGGCCGACCAGTAGCAGCAGCAGGACGGCCTCCTGCCGCACGGAGGCCAGGAGCCGCAGCCAGGGGTGGGGCAGGGCGCGCGGGGCGATCATGGCCGGTTCCCCCGCGCCGAGCGTCGGCCCAGATGGTCTGCCAGCACGGCGGCCAGGATGAAAGCGCCCTGGATGGCCTTTTCCCAGAACGCCGCCGACTCGTTCAGCCGCAGGAAGACCAGCATGGGGCGGACCAGGCCGAGCAGCAGGGCGGCAAGGACCGAGCCGAGAATCGTCCCGCGCCCGCCGCTGATGGAGGTGCCGCCGACCACGACGCAGGTGACGACCAGCAGCTCGAAGCCCGACCCGATGCCCGACTCGATGACCGAGAGGCGGGGGACGCTGACGACGGCGGCAACGGCGGTCAGGAAGCCCGTCAGGGTGAAGACGAACAGCTTCAAGCGCGGCAAAGACAGCCCGGTCAGCCGCGCCGCTTCGGGGTTGCTGCCCGCCGCATAAAGGCGCCGCCCGAGCGGCGTCTCCCGCGCCAGCCCGACCGCCAGCAGTGTCACGGCCAGGGCGGTCCACACGCTGTAGGGGACGGCCAGGAGCGTCCCCAGGCCGAGGGCGCGCAGGCCCGGCGGCATGTCGGTGATCTCCGAGCCGTTCAGGAGGGTCAACTGAACCCCGTGCAGGACCGTCAGCATCCCCAGGGTCACGATGATGGAGGGCATCCGGCCCGCCGTCACCAGCAGGCCGTTCGTCAGCCCCAGGACGGTGCCGAGCAGCAGCGTCAGGCCGACGCCCAGGACGACCGGCAGGTGCGCGTGGGTGGGGGACGTGAGCTGTCCCAGCACGGCCGCCAGCAGGCCGAGCTGCGCGCCGACCGAGATGTCTATCTCGCCCAGGACGATCACGAAGGTCAGCCCGCAGGCGACGATGACCGTCGGGGCCGCCGAAACCAGCATGTCCCGCAGGTTGCCGGGCGCGACGAAGGCCGGGTTGATCAGCCCGACGGCCAGCAAGGTTACCAGCAGCAAGGCCAGCACGCCCCATTCGCGCCGCCAGGCCACCCGGAAAGATGGGAGCCTTCGTGCCGCCGACTGTGTCGTCATGCCGCCACCGATGGTCCGCCCGGAAGCGCCAGGGCCAAGATCTTCTCCTCCGTCGCCCCGGCGCGCGGCACCTCGCCCGCGATGCGCCCCTCGCGCATGACCAGGATGCGGTCGCTGAGGGCCAGTATCTCCGGCAGGTCCGAGGAGATCACCAGGGTCGCCATGCCGTCCCGCGCGAGCCGTCGAATCAGGCGGTAGACCTCCGCCTTCGCGCCCACGTCCACGCCGCGCGTCGGCTCATCCAGCAGCAGGACGCGCGGCCTGGTCGCCAGCCATTTGCCTAAAGAGAGCTTCTGCTGGTTGCCGCCCGAAAGCGTGTTTGCCGCCGCGTCCGGCCCGGCGGCCTTGACCGCGAGGCTCTGCATCAGGTCCGCGACGACGGCTCTTTCCCGGCGTGGCGAGCGGAATCCCGCCGCCGTCAGCGAGCCTTGCACGGCGAGCAGAAGGTTCTGGCCGACCGAGAGGGGCAGGACCAGCCCCTCCCGCTGCCGGTCCTCGGGGACCAGGGCGACGCCGTGCGCCAGGGAGGCGGCGACCGAGCCGGGCGGGAGCCGTTCGCCGCCGACCGTCACCGTGCCGGATGTCGGAGCCTCGACCCCGAAGATGGCCGTGGCGACCTCGGACCGGCCCGCGCCGATCAGGCCGGCCAGCCCGACGATCTCGCCGGCCCGGAGCGTAAACGACACATCGGCGAACCGCCCCGTCCGCCCCAGCCCGCGCACGTCCAGTCGGACCGCGCCCGCCTCCCCTATTGCCTCCGGTCGCTCCTCCGCTTGCAGCTCGCGCCCCACCATCCGCCGGACTAATTCGTCCCGGCTCATGTCGGCAATGGGATAAGTGCCCACCAAACGCCCGTCGCGCAGGACCGTCACTCGGCTCGCCAGGGCGTACACTTCCTCCAAGCGGTGGCTGATGTAGAGGACAGCGACTCTCTCGCTTTGGATCTGCCGGAGGATGCGGAATAGGGTCTGCGTCTCGCGGGCGGACAGGGAGGCCGTCGGCTCGTCCAATATCAGCAGGCGGCTCCGGTGAGACAGGGCGCGGGCCAGACCGACCATCTGCCGCTGCGCCAGTGGCAATTCTTCCAGAGGCCGGTGCAGGTCCAGCGTCTCGCCCAGCCTGTCCAGAAGCGCCTTCGCCTCGCGCTCCATGCGCGGCCTGTCCAATACTCCGAACGCCCGGCGCGGCTCGCGGCCCACGAAGATGTTGTCCAGGGCGCTCAGGTGGGGGAAGGCCGTTGACTCCTGGTGCAGCGCGGCGATGCCCGCCGCCTCCGCCGCGCGCAGGTCGCCCGGCGGCAGGGCCTCGCCATTGATGCGAACCGTCCCGCCGTCGGGCCGAACCGCGCCGGAGAGGCACTTGATGAAGGTGGACTTGCCCGCGCCGTTCTCGCCGAGCAGCGCGTGGACCTCGCCCGGCGCGATGCTCAGGCCGACGCCTTCGAGCGCGCGGACGCCGCCGTAAGCTTTGCTCAGGCCGGTGACTTCGAGAAACGGCGGGTTCATAAGTGCGTCATGGTAACACGACTGCCGCCGTCTGTCAAGCCGCTTGCCTGTGATTTATCGCACGGGGTACAATCACCTCAGTAGGTGCAGAAGGGGAAGAGCGGATGGCTTCGATGGACGACATGGGGGACAACCCGGACTGGACGGCGGGGATCGCCGAGCGCAAGATACAGGACGCCATTGACGAGGGCCTGTTCGACAACCTGCCGGGGCGGGGCAAGCCGCTCGACCTGTCCGTGAACCCGTTCGAGCCGCCCGGCATGGGGGCGGTCAACCGGCTGCTCAAGCACAACAAGGTGCTTCCGCTCTGGCTGCTGCTGGAACAGGAGATCGAGGCTTCGCGCGCCCTGGCCCTCGCGACCCTCGCCCGCTGGGAGGCGTCCGAGCCGGGCCTGCGCGAGACAGCGGACTATCCGCGCCTGCGGGGGGCGGCGCGCGAAGCCTACGCGCGGCACCTGAAGCAGACCAACGACCTGATTCTGAAGTACAACTATTCCAGCCCATTCGCCCACCGCGCCCCCATCCCGTTCATGCTGCGGCGTCGGCTGGAGGAGTTCGACGCGCAGTACGGGGTGGGGCGCTAGAGCAAGGCCGTTTACTCAGCCCCGAACAGGCGGGGGTAGCAGAGCTTCATGGTGTTCAGGTCACGCGGCGTGACGGGCCGGGCGGGGGCGGGCAGGTGTTCCCCCTGCGCCGAGTAGTAGCGCGGTGCGGAGGGGTACATCAGGTCGGCGGTGTCGTCGCTGTGGCCCTGGATGCCGAGGGCGTGGCCGAACTCGTGCGCGGCCACCGAGCGCAGCTCGCTCGGCAGGGCGTCCCCGGTCGCCAGCCGCATGTCGGCGTGCCGCAGGGTCGCGCCGTAGTAGCGGATGTCGGTCAGGCCGACCGCGCCGTTGCCGCCCGGCACGGCCTCGGCGGTCGTGAACCGGACCACGATGTCGGCCTTGTCGGGCGCGTTGACGACGAGGTAATGGATGACGCCGCCCGTGGAATGCACCCACGAGTCGAATCCGGCCAGCGCGTCCTTCCCGTTCTGCTCCTCTTCGGGGCTGTGCGTGGCGACGAAGACGCGGACGGGCATGCGCGGCCAGTGCAGCAGGCGAACGATGGTAGGCGCGTGGGCGTAGTCGGGTGCGGCGGGCGGGGCCTGGGCGGAACAGGGGACTACGGCGAGGCCGACGGACAGGGCCAGCAGGAGGCGGAAAGGGCGCGGAAGACGCGGAATGAGGTTCATGGGTAGTCATACGCGGGTTTCGCGCGGAATGTCGCGCGGCTTTGCCGATTAAAAAGTATGCCGGAGTAGAGTATAATCATTTACGACAGTAAGAAAGTCTGTAATATGAAGACCGAAAACCTTAGCGTCCTTGACCTCTTCCAGATGGAACGGCGGTATGTCGTGCCTCTTTTTCAGAGGCCTTACGTTTGGAGCCAGGAGTCACAATGGGCACCACTCTGGGACGATGTCAAGGCCAAAGGCCGGGAGGTTTTCAGCCAGCGAGAAGATGACCCTCATCCCATCCGAAAGCACTTCCTCGGTGCGACCGTCATAAACCAAATGAGAACTTTTGGTCGTCACACTCCGGCAATGGAGGTCATTGATGGGCAGCAAAGGCTTACCACTCTGCAAGTTATCCTCTGCGCGCTGAAGGACTGTGCCGCCGACAATGGCTCCCGGAACTTCGTGAGGACGCTGGAGAGGCTTACCGAGAATAGTCTGAGCGTGGAGGAGGATTCAGAGCGGTACAAAGTCTGGCCGACTAATAGCGACCGCGACACCTATGAGGCTGTTTTCGCCTCTGCGTCACCTGAAAATCTGCGCTCAAAGTTTCCTCTACAGTTCGCGCGGTACGCTCGCAAGCCTTCGCCGCGCCCACGTCTAGTCGAAGCATACCTTTACTTCCACGACATGATAGGCAAATATCTTGATGACGTGGATTTGCCTGACGAAGAGGTTGAGGAAGACCCGCAAGCCATACGGGGCCGACGTCTTGAGGCTCTTATCAATGCTGTAACCAAATATTTGGAAGTGGTTGTCATCGAGCTAGAAGAGAATGACGATCCGCAGGTAATCTTTGAGACATTGAACGCACGGGGGGAGCCGCTGTTGCCCTCCGACTTAATACGCAACTTCGTCTTCCTGGAAGCGACACGGCAGAGGGAAGATGTGGACGCCCTTTACCACAACTACTGGCGCGAATATGACGATAACGCGGGCCAAGAGGCATTCTGGAAGCAGCAACAAACACAGGGGCGGCTGAAACGCTCACGCTTTGACCTCTTCATCTTTCACTACCTCACGGAGCAGACAGAGCGACAACTGCCCATCAAGCATCTTTATCAGGAGTTCCGCGAGTGGTGGTTGAGGCACCGGCCGCGTGTGGAACCCGGCCTGGAAGACCTGAAATCTGCCGGTGAGGCGTACCGCCTGTTCTTTCAGACAGAAGACGAGTCGCGGCTGAGTGTGTTCTGCCACCGTCTGGCCCAATTAGATACCGGGACCATTTACCCTCTCCTGCTGTTTTTGACCTCCGATCGATCCTCTAGACCTGTGATGCAGGAACGGGATGGCATACTGACAGATTTGGAGTCGTTCTTAATCCGGCGGCTCGTCTGCGGGCTGACACCGAAAGACTACAACAACGTCTTCCTTTTCCTGTTAAAAGAAGCAAAAAAGGAGCCATCTCTGGATCGGGCCGCCTTTCGTCGCATCCTCACTGGCCTTCAAGGCGCTAGCAGGCGATGGCCGACTGACGCCGAGTTCCGCCGCGCCTGGTACGAAAACCGGGTCTATGAGACGGTAGGGGCGCGAAGATCTGGCCTGATTTTAGAGGCTCTTGACCTGCAAATGGAGACATCTAAGCAGGAAAAAGTTCATATCGAGAGTACCCTGACCATAGAACATGTGATGCCGCAGGGGTGGGATCAAGACGAATGGCCCTTTGAGGAAGTGAAGTTCACGGATGAAGAACATCAAGAACAGGCATCTCAAAGGAACGCCATTCTACAGACATTTGGAAATCTTACGCTCTTGACTCAGCCTTTAAACTCCTCTGTTGGCAACCACTCTTTTGCCCAGAAAAGGCCGGAGATTGCCAGACAGAGCAGGCTACGCCTGAACTCATATTTTCAGGACTTCAGCAACAACGATGCATGGAATGAAACTACCATCGCTGAACGGGGTCGTGTTCTGTTTGAAGTGGCTCAGCAAGTCTGGCCGGCTCCTGACGCTTAGTTGCTATTCTTCTACAGGCAGGGTATATAATACCGGGGCCGGGCGGCAGGCAGCGAAACAGGCGGCCCCACTGTTGCTGAGGAGGCACACCGACCATGAAGTTTTTTATTGACACGGCGAACGTGGACGAGATCAAGCAGGCGAAGGCGTGGGGCATCCTGGACGGGGTGACGACCAACCCCTCCCTCATCGCCAAAGAGGGAATCCCGCACAAGAAGCGGGTCATGGAGATCCTGGACATCGTCGGCGACGTCCCCGTCTCCGCCGAGTGCGTCGAGACCGACGTGGACAAGCTGATGAAGGAGGCCCAGGACATCGCGAGCTGGGCGCCCAACATCTACGTCAAGGTGCCGATGAACGCGAACTCGATGGAGGTGGTCAAGGAGCTGTCGCCCAAGGGCATCAACTTCAACGTCACGCTCATCTTCTCGCTCCCGCAGGCCCTCATCGCCTGCAAGGCAGGCGGCTCGTTCATTTCGTTCTTCGTCGGGCGCATTGACGACATGGGCAGCCTCGAAGCGCCCCTCAGCATCGTCGAGGCGGTCAACATGGTCGAGACCTATGAGTTCCCCAAGGACCCCGAGATCCTGGTGGCCTCCATCCGCAGCCCGCTCCAGGTGACCGAGAGCATCAAGGCCGGCGCGCACATCGCCACCATCCCGTTCAAGACGATGGAGATGCTGTTCAAGCACCCCCTGACCGACATCGGCATTAAACGCTTCAACGACGACTACCTCAAGGCGACCGGCGGTAACAAGAACGGCACTGCCGCCGCCGACGCCGGGGTGTCCATGGAGGAGAAGGCGAAGGTTTAACGCTCCACGAGTCACAAGTTCAGAGCCGGTACGACCGCCCGCCGTGCGATGCACGGCGGGCCATTTTTTGCCCTCCAGTTTC
Organism: Capsulimonadaceae bacterium; assembly: GCA_965215505.1. Classification (GTDB taxonomy): domain Bacteria; phylum Armatimonadota; class Armatimonadia; order Armatimonadales; family Capsulimonadaceae; genus JANXMY01. The sequence continues at coordinate 5,087,270 of OZ244065.1, forward strand.
CTCTTCCCCCTGCCGATACTCCCGGTAATAATCCCATAATAAGGAGGCCAGGATGCCACCGGACATCAACGCGGGGCCACCGACTTTGGCCGCAGGGACGCCAGGACGCGCCGGCGGGCCGACCACCGCCGGTCCGCCGGGCGGCGACCCGCTCGCTGCCTTGTTCGCGTCCCTGCTGGCGAGCAGCGGCGGGCCGGCGCTCGCAAAGCCCCCGACGGGCGCGGCGTTCGCCCTACTGAAAGTGGCTCCCAAGCCGGGCACGGCGTCTCAGCCGACTGCACTTTTGAAGCCAAACGCAGCGCCCACAGAGGACAAGACGCAGGCCAAAGCATCAAGCGCGGCACTGCCGACATCATCACCGATACTGCTGGCACCGATCCAGATGAGGCCGTTCCTCCCGCCGACTGCGGGCGTGACGGCAGGACCGAAGGCGACCGAACAGAAGACGACAGAAAAGACAATGGACACCAGCCCCGCGCCGGCCCTCCCTTCAAAGGACAAGGCCGACGGCACGGGCGGTGAGTTGCCTCTTCCGGGACAAGGAGTAAATACCTCCGCCGCGCCCGCCCCGTCTCCCGCTCTTCTGATTACAATGCAAGCGCCGCCCGCCGCGCCGTTCGCGGCGGACCGTGCTGTCGCAGACCGCATCGCGGCTTCATCCGACCCGCAAGGGCAGATGGCAGCCGCGCCGTCTCTGCCGGCCGTCAGTCAGCCTCCGCCGCAGGTGGTGCCTGACGTATCGCCGGGCACGCCGACGCCTGCCGTGTTCGCCTTTGACGTGGCGGCTCCAGCCGCTGCACCGGGCGTGACGCCTCAGCCCGCCGTTGCCGCGTCGCCTCGGCCCGTCCCGGCGGCTGGCGTAACGACGCAAAGCGCCCCGGTCGCCGCACCCGGCACCGTGGATGCGGCCCCGGACCTGACGAAGCAGCCGCAGGTCGTCCAAGCGGTCGCCGCCCAGGAGGCATCCACGCTGGTGGCCGTCAGGGCAGCGCCACTCGGGCTGCCTGTCGCACCTCGGTCGTCGGTGTCACGCGGCGCGGCGGCGACAAACGGCTCAACTGTCACGGATGGACGAACCGCCAAGGACGGCAAAGTCGCTAGGGATGGCGGCATCCCCATGGAAGGCAGGGGCACCACGGAAGGCAAAGCCGCTACGGAGGGCGGGACCACCAGGGACGGTCAGGCTGCCAGGGATGGCGGGGGCACCACGGACGGCCAGAATGCTATGGAAGGCGGAGGAGCCACGGACGGCAGAATGGTCACGGATGGTCAGCCAGCCAAGGAAGGCGAGCCTGCTAAGGAAGGTGGGATATCCACGGAAAGCCCGGCAGCCACGGACGGTCAGCCTGCCAGGGACGGCGGCAGCGCCACGGACGGCAAGGTATTGATGGCAGCGGGGACGCCGAAAACCGGCCTCAAGTCGGTGGCCCCGCCTGCCGATACTATTACCAGGGTGCAGGCGGCGGGGCTTCAAGCCCCGGTGGTTGACAAGCCTTCCGGGCGGAACGCACAGAGCGCGGGCGGTGAAACGCCCGTGCCGCTCCCGATGCCACTCCCGACACAGGCCGGGGCGGCGGGCGTCGAGGCGAAGCCGCTCTCGGCGGCGGACCGGACCGAGGTGGTCAGGCAGGTGGCGGAAGCGGTCAGCGCGATGCCCCCGCCCGCCAAACCCGGCGCGTCAGAGCAGATGACCTTGCAGCTTCACCCCAAGGAGTGGGGGCAGCTCCAGGTTTCGGTCACCGTCACGCCCGGCACGACCCCCGGCGCGGCCCAGGCCGTCACCGCCCACGTCGTCACCCAGAACCCGCAGGTCAAGGCGGCACTGGAGAACCAGTCCGGCGATCTGCGCCAGGCGCTCCGCGAGGCGGGGCTGCACCTGGATAAGATCAGCGTCACGGTGCAGCGCATGGATGCGAGCGCCCAGACGGGCACCGCGACGAGCGGCGGACGGCACGAGGCGAGCCAGGGAGGGGCGGATCAAGGAAGAGTGGGCCAGGGAATGGGCGGCGCGTTCGGGGGAACGACGCCGGACCAGAAGACAGGGACGTCAGACGCGGCACGGACGTCGGACGGGACAGGGATGTCGAGCGCCTCGGGCAACGGAATGTCGGGCGCGGCGTCGGGCGGATCACCGGGCGGCCGACAGGGAGGTCAACCGCCGACCTACGCGGCGGCTTACGCCCCGGCGGAGCCGGAAGACGCCGCCCCGCTGGAAATGTCGCGAAGACCGGCGAGCGGCCAGGTGGACATGCGCGCCTGAAAACCTATCCCAAGCACGGCCCAGGAGAACAACGATGACGATCACCCCGACCAACGCCAGCGGGACGGCGACCAATGTCGCCGCCGACGGCTCCGCCACGACCGCCGACACCAAAAACCAGTTCCTGCTGCTGCTCGTCAATGAGCTTCAGAACCAGGACCCGACCGCGCCGACCGACGAAAAAGAGACCCTGTCGCAGCTCGCGCAGTTCTCGCAGCTGGAACAGATACAAAACCTGAACCAGACGCTCACGACGAACTCCGGAGTCGCCGATGTCGCCCAGAGCGCGACGCTCATCGGCAAGACCGTCTCCACGGGGACGGATACGGATGCAGGTATCTCCGGCGTCGTCTCGTCCGTGTCGCTCACGGGCGGCAAGACCTTCCTGCAAATCGGCAGCCAGAGCGTGGACGCCTCCACGATCACGAGCATCAAACAGTAAGAAACCGCCATGAACCCGATGGACCTGGAAAACCGAATCCGCACCGCGCCGCCCCTGACTGCCCCCAGAACGCCTGCGGCCGTCAGACCCGCCGCGCCCGGCCCGGACTTCGGCCAGGTATTGTCGGACAGGTTGGCGGGCGGGGCGGAGCCGCTGGCCGTCTCGGCGGCCCGCGCCAACGTCAAGTTCTCCGGGCACGCCCAGACGCGGCTTGCCTCGCGCCGCATCAACCTCTCGGGCGATGACGTCGCCCGGCTCGGCAGCGCCATCACGAAGGCGGCGGCGAAGGGGTCCAAGGACTCCCTGATGCTGATGGACAAAACGGCTTTCGTCGTTTCGGTCGCGAACCGCACCGTCATCACGGCGGTCGCCCAGGACTCACTCAAAGACAACATCTTCACGAACATAGATAGCGCGATGATTTTATAAGCAACAACGCGATCAACCGATCAACTCATCAACCACCGTGGCGGGACCTCCTCAGAGGACGCCGCACCTCGACCCAGGCGCGACAGACTGCGCGCCTCACCCAAGGAGCAAGACGACTATGTTACAGGCAATGTACAGCGGCATCTCGGCGATCGAAGCGCACCAGGAGCGGATGGACGTCATCGGCAACAACATCGCCAACGTCAACACTACGGCCTACAAGTCCGGCCGCGTCACCTTCCAGGACCAGCTCTCGCAGACCTTGCAGGGTGCCAGCACCCCCAACGCCAACATCGGCGGCACCAACCCGCAGCAGGTCGGCCTGGGCGTCCGCGTCGGTTCCATCGACACCCTGATGGCGCAGGGAGGCCTCCAGAGCACGACCCGGCCCACCGACATGGCGATCCAGGGGAACGGTTACTTCATGCTCGGCGACAGCACCGGCGTCTCCTACACCCGTGACGGCTCGTTCAGCCTGGACAGCAACGGCAACCTGGTGAACGGGGCCAGCGGCTCCTATGTCCTCGGCTGGAAGGCCGACGCGAACGGCAAGATCGACACCACCAAGCAGATAGACCCCAACTCGCACGTCTCCATCCCCGTCGGTGGCCTGACCGCCGTCCAGTCCACCTCGACGGCGGCCTTCGGCGGCAACCTGAGCGCGGACGCGGCCATCGAGAACCCTGCGGTCCCCCCGGCCAACAACCCCACCACCGACCCGAACGCCTACCAGCGCTCGCTGAAGGTCTACGACAGCCTGGGCGAGCCGCAGACGATCAACTTCAGCTTCGTCCGCACCGGCACGAACTCCTGGAACTGGGGGGCGGCCGGCGACGGCGGGGCCACCGGCGGGGGCACCATCACGTTCGACACGAACGGCAAGCCCGTTCCCGGCGCGGCCGGGACGGTCACGCTGAACCCGACCGACGGCGCGGCGCAGGGCCAGACCATCACGCCGGACTTCAGCGCGATCACGCAGATCTCGGGGTCGTCGTCCGCCTCGCCGACGACGCAGAACGGCTTCGGGCCGGGGACGTTGCAGTCGTTCAACGTGGACGAGACCGGTTCGGTGACGGGCATCTTCAATAACGGCCTGACCCGGACCCTGGGCCAGGTCGCCCTGGCGGACTTCCCGAACCCGGCGGGCCTGGAGCGCAGCGGCGGCAATGACTTCCGCACCTCCATCAACTCCGGCCTGCCCTCCGTCGGCACCGCCCTGTCCTCGAGCCTGGGCAAGATCAGCACCGGCTACCTGGAGCAGTCCAACGTGGACCTGTCCAATGAGTTCACGAACATGATCGTCACCCAGCGCGGCTTCCAGGCCAACACCAAGATCGTCACGACCGTGGACCAGATGCTCAACGACGTCATCCAGATGAAGCAGTAGTCTCTATCGGAGGGGCGTGACCCATCGCGCCCCTCTTTTCTGCGGCGAAAGAGACTCCACCATGATCACCGTTACCCACTTCGACCAGAGCGAGTTCGTCCTCAACGCCGACCTGATCGAGTTCGTCGAGTCCAAGCCCGACACCTACATCACCCTGGTCACCGGGAAGAGGCTGCTCGTGCGCGAGACCTCCGCCCAGGTCGTCGCCCGTGTCGTCGAGTTCCGAAGGCTGGCGGGCATCTTCCCGCGCCCGCCGGTGGCCGGAGTCCGGGCCGGAGAGGAAGCCGCCCAGGACGCCTAAGCGCGTGAGGGAGGCGGAGAAACAACCTAAATGGATTTAGCAACGATTATCGGCCTGGTGCTGGCCTGGGGCGCGTTCCTCGGCTCGATCATCATCGAGGGCGGCGAACTGTCGGCCCTGATCAACCCCTCCGCCGCCCTGCTGGTCTTCGGCGGGACCCTGGGGGCCTCGATGATCTGCTTCCCGCTGTCCACCGTGACCAGCCTGCCCAACATCACCAAACAGGCTTTCATGTCCAAAAAGGAAGACTTCGGGCACATCATCAAGACCCTGGTCGGCTACGCCGAGAAGGCCCGGCGCGAGGGCCTGCTGGCCCTGGAGGAAGAGGCGCATTCGGTGGACGACCCGTTCCTGCGGAAAGGCATCCAGCTCGCCATTGATGGCACCGACCCGGAGCTTGTGCGCGAGATCCTCCAGACGGACGTCGCGTTCCTGGGTGCCCGCCACCACGAGGGGGCCAATCTGTTCGGGACGATGGGCGGCTTCGCCCCGACCCTGGGCGTCATCGGGACCGTGTCCGGGCTGGTCCACATGCTCGCCAACCTTTCCGATCCGGGCAGCATGGGTCCGAGCATCGCGGCGGCCTTCATCGCGACTCTGTACGGCGTCTGCTCGGCGAACCTGCTGTTCCTGCCCCTGAGCAACAAGCTCAAGGCCGTCTCGCACGAGGAGGTCCTGGTGCGCGAGATCATGACCGAAGGCATCCTGGCGATCCAGGCGGGCGACAACCCACGCATCGTCGAGGAGAAGCTGAAGGCGTTCCTGTCGCCCAAGATCCGCCGCGTCATCGAGGCCGAAGCCGCCGCAGCGTAAACCAAACGTAGCCATGCGGGGAGGGCGCAGGCCCCGAGGGGGGCAGGCCCCAAGCACGCGCATTGAGAAGGGCGCACACGCAGGTGCGCCCCTACCAGGAACGCCCCCGCCCGTAGGGGCGCACCTGCGTGTGCGCCCTCTTGAAATCCTATCGTAACGACACACGAAGAACAAGGAAGAGACACGCGCCATGGCAGGCAAGAAAAAACGGGGCGGCGGCGAGGGGGAGCACGAGAACTCCGAACGCTGGCTGCTGACCTACGCCGACATGATCACCCTCCTGGTGGCCTTCTTCATCATGCTCTACTCCATGTCCGTGATGAACCAGGCCAAGTTCCAGCAGCTCGCCATCTCGGTGCGCTCCGGCTTCGGGCAGAGCGCCATGGGCGGCGCCCCGACCGTCTTCTCGCGCGGCGGCGGGACGAACGGGACGCCGACCATCATCAACTCCAGCAAGGCCACGCCGACGACCAACGACGACTTCGTCAAAGACGCCAAGGTCCGGCAGGACGCCGACGGGCTGGACAAGGCTTATGCCGCCGTCAAGGCTTACATCGAGAAGAACGGCCTCAAAGACGCCATGCACGTCGTCCGCAACGAGCGCGGCGTCGTCGTCACCGTCATGACCGACAAGATGCTGTTCGCGCCCGGCCAGGCCGACCTGCGTCCCGAGGAGCTGACCCTGCTGAACACCGTCGGCGACGTCATCCGCAAGGCCGTCCCGCAGAACCCCGTCCGGGTCGAGGGCCACACGGACAGCCTGCCGATCCACACCCTGCGCTTCCCCTCCAACTGGGAATTGTCCACGACGCGGGCGACCACCGTGTTGCGCTACTTCGAGTCGCGCGGCGTCGGCCCCGACCGCCTGGAGGCCGGCGGCTATGCCGACCAGCGCCCGGTCAAGGCCAACGACACGGACCTCCACCGCGCGCAGAACCGGCGGGTGGAGATCGTGATCCTGCGGCGGTATTAAGCGGTAAGAGGACGAGTGACAAGAGGACGAGTGGTTGAAAACCACTCGCTGGGCCAGGTGTCCTTCGGACAGAGGATAAGGCGCATGCGCCGCCTCTGTACGTCCGCAGGACGCTTCTCCTAGCGAGTGGTTTTCAACCACTCGTTTTTCGGCCTTGACATATTCTGTCACATAGTATATACTGTGCTCTAGAGGTTCACACAGACATGGAAAGCGAACTCCTGCGCGGCAACACGCCGACACTCGTCCTGGCCGCCCTTGCCGAAGGCCCGCAGCACGGCTACGCGATCGCCCAGGAGATCAACAAGCGGACCGGCAATTCCCTGCGTTTCAAGCAGGGCACGCTCTACCCCGTCCTGCACACCCTGGAGCGCGAGGGCCTGGTCACCGGCGAGTGGCGGCACGACACGGGGGAGCGCCCGCGCCTCGTCTATGCCATCACCGAGGCGGGGCGGGCGGAGCTGGCGCGTCGAGTGGACGTGTGGCAGACCTTCTCCAATGCCATGAACACCATGATCGGCGGCGTCCCGAACGGAGGCAGCCCTGATGCACAGCCCGAGTGACCAGCCACCGCCCCCGGATGCGCCGTCTGCGGAAGACGGCCGCCGGGCACAAGTGGAGGACTATCTGGATTTCCTCTGTGCCCCGCTCCTCGGCATCGTCCCGCACGCCCAGCGGCGGCGTCTGCGGCTGGAAACCGAGGACCACCTGCTGGCGCTGGCGGAAGACTTCCAGGCGGAGGGCTTCGCGCCCGACGAGGCCGTCGCCGTCGCCCTGCGGGAGTACGGCGAGCCGTGGCGCATCGGGCAGGACTTCGCCGAAGCCTGGCTGTCCGGCCCGCACCCCTGCCGCTTCGCCCGCTTCACGGACGCCTCGACTCTGCGGGCCTTCGGCTGGTTCGGCGTCTTCAGCGTCCTGACCCTCCTGCTTGTTGAGCAGCAGTATGTGTTGGGGCCGTTCCAAGAGTCCTTGACGTCGCTCTTCTATTGTCTGGCTGTTCTTTCGCCTCTCGTCGCCGGGGCCCTCACGGGCCTAGCACTGAACCCGAGCGCAGGCAGTGGAGCATTGCGGGCCGTGACCCTGCTCGGTTTGGCTTCCGCCGCGACGGGTGTTCTCGTACTGCCCCATTGGGAAATCTTGCAGTTCGCTTTGTTTCAGTTCGTGTTCTGGCTCCCCGCTGGCTGCCTCTCCGCCGTCGTGGCCGCCGGACTGCGGCGTCAGATGCGGCTCCAGAACTTTCGACACATGACGCGCCGCTCCTGAAGGAGATTCAGATGAACATCCGCCACGCCCGACGAGGGTTTACGCTCATCGAACTGCTGGTGGTCATCACCATCATTGGTATTCTAGCCGCGCTGCTGTTTCCCGTCTTCGCGGGGGCGCGTCACCGCGCGAGGGCGACGGTGTGTCTGTCCAACCTGCATCAGATCGGGCTGGCGACCCAGATGTATGAAGAGGAGGCGGATGGCAAGCTGCCGCCGCACAACCCGGTGGGTGAAGTCAACACGCCCCGCTTCCATCTTCCGGGCGAGTTGACTTCGTATAACCCCCTCAAAATTGACCCACATCTTTACCTCTGCCCAGAGACGGGAGAACAGGTCCTTTACCCGGACTACACCTTCCGGTTCCAGATAGATCCGTGGCCGGACCCTCACATGCTCGACCCTCTGCTTTACGACCCCAACCATGTCCGGGCACGCCCTGAGCCGACGGTGGTTCTGGCTTACTGCTTCCGACACTTGACGGCAGGCTACCAAGATCACCCAGGGGGGAACATCGTATACACATACGAGAGTATCTGCGCGGCCCATCGGGAAGGCTTTTACCTCGTTCTGCGGGAAAGCGGAACGGTACAGCGCGTGCCTGCCAGCCAGGTCAGTGTCTGGACCTATCAGAAGGTAAGCGGGCAGTACACATGGTTCCCGCTCGCCCCAACGGCGACGACGACGCCGGGTGCTTGGAAGGTGTTCGACGTCTTTCCCGACGAACCCTGGCCGCCGCAGTTCGACAAGTGACTTGCTCCCGCCCGTAAAGTTTCCACGCCCCTCTGCCGATAATCACGGTGCGCCCGCCACCAAACGGGCGTCCAATGTGACACAAACGCTTCACGGACGGAGAACCCATAGGCATGGCCGACAAGAAAGAAGAAAAGAAGGAAGAGGCGGGCAAGAAGAAAGGCCCGCCCATGATGATCATCATGGCGGTGTTCGCCGTGGCCGTCCTGGGCGCGGCGTTCTTCATGGTCCAGAAGGCCAATGCCAAGCAGAAGACGGCGGAGGTCAAGAAGGTCGAGAAGGGGCCGGTCCTGAGCCTGGACGAGTTCCTGGTCAACCTGGCCGATCCGGGCAGCGACCACTTCCTGAAGGTCACGGTCGGGCTGGAACTCGACAAGGCCAAGGGCAAAGCGCCCGAGGCTCTGAAGGAAGACACGCCGCTGATCCGTGATGCCGTCCTCGCGTCGCTCGCCAGCAAGACGCGCGACCAGCTCGCCGTGGAAGCCGGGCGCGAGAAGCTGAAGGCGGAGATCAAGAAGAAAGTCAACGCCGCCCTGGGCGAAGAGGATGTGCAGGGGGTTTACTTCACGAACTTCGTGACGCAGTAAGCCGCCGGGGGGAAGTCCGACAACAAACTTGTGAACTTTGCGGGGGTGACGTGGAATAACAGACACCGGAGGCGGCAAGCCTCCGGTGTCTGTTTTTGGTCCCCGGACCCGGTATTTTTGACAGGCCGACACAGTGAACAGGTAGGCTCAGTGGCAGACGTTTTATCACAGCGCGAGATCGAGGCCCTGCTGTCCTCGATGGCGACGACCGAGGAAGAGCCGCCGGCGAACGCGGCCATGGATCAGCGGCGGGCGGCGATCGGGGCCGTGACGGCGAATGTCCCGCAGACCCGCGCCGCCGAGGGCCGCGTCTTCCTGCCGCTGCACAAGCGCCGCCGGGCCGCGGCGGGCCGGGCGCTGGCCGTGGCCCAGCACCGGGCGTCCTCCTCGCTGCCGGTGGCCTACGAGCCGTATGACTTCCGGCGGCCCGACAAACTCTCCAAGGACCACATCCGCTCGCTCCAGATGCTGCACGAGAACTTCGTCGGCTTCTTCATGTCCTCGCTGGCCGGCTACCTGCGCGCGCAGGTCGAGGTCGAGCTGGTCTCGGTGGAGCAGGTCCCGTATGATGAGTACATCAAGACCATCTCGGGGTCGCTCCTGAATATCCTGAACGTGGATGCGCTGGGGGGACAAGCGATCTTTGAGATGGACTTCGGCATCTTTTTTTCCATGCTGGAACGCCTGCTGGGCGGCAAAGGGTCGTCGGGCAAGATCGTCCGCGACCTGACCGACATCGAGAAGGTGCTGGCGAGCAACATGACCGAGCTGGCCTTGAACGACCTGAAGACCGCCTGGGAGACGGTGCTGCCGCTGGACTTCGTGGTCGCCTCGATGGAGACAAGCCCGCAGTTCGTCCAGATCGTCCCCGGCAACGACACGGTCGTCCTGGTGCTGTTCAACATCCGCATGGGCGAGTTCCAGGGCGCGATGAGCCTGTGCATCCCCTACCTGCTGATCAAGCCGATCCTGAACCGACTCAGCGCCCAGCGCTGGTTCGTCAGCGACCGCAAGAAGAACGCCGCCGCGCACGGCCGTCTGCTGGCGGAACGGCTGAACACGACGACCGTCCCGTGCATCGCCCGCCTGGGCCTCGCCTCGCTCACCGTCGCCGACATCGCCGGCCTGGAAGTGGGGCACATCGTCCCCATGCGGGTCTGCCCCGCCGAGGAGGTGTCCGGCCCCGCCCCGAAAGGCAAGCTGGGGACGGTGGACCTTTTGGTCGGCTCGCAGGTCAAGTTCCGGGGCCGGACCGGCCTCCGGGGTCAGAACCTGGCCGTGCAGATCGAGCAGGTCGTCGGCCCGCCCCTGGAACTGGTGGCGCACCGCGAACAGAACTCCCCCATTCAGCATACAGACGCAGGAGATAAAGCCTAGATGGCAGACACGGACAATGACGGCGGCATGTTGTCGCAGACGGACCTGGACGCGCTCATCGCGGCGGCCTCGGTGGACCTCCCCGCCGATGACCTGGACTACGGCGGGGGCCTGGGTGGCGGGGACATCGATGGCGGGGACCTGGGCGGGGCTTTCTCCGGCGGGCAGGCCGGCCCGTCCGGCCCCGCGCCGGCCATCGGTCTGGTGGATCTGCCCTCCTTCGACGCGCCCGCGGCAGGGCCGCGCGGCGGCCCGGACGGGCCGGCGGGGCTGGGGCGCGTCCGCGACATCCCCCTGGAGGTGACGGTGGAACTGGGCCGGACCCGGCTGCTGATCCGGGACATCATGGACCTGTCCGCCGGCTCCATCATCGAGCTGGACAAGATCGCGGGCGAACCCGTGGACCTGCTCGCGAACGGGCTGCTGGTGGCGCGCGGCGAGGTGATCGTCATTGACGACAACTTCGGGGTGCGCGTCACCGAGATCATCACCGCCGCCGAGCGCAAGGGCGAGAAGGAGTCCCATGCGCTCGCCGCATAACCTCCCGCTGCTGTGCCTCCTGGCCGTCCTCGCCGCAGGGCGCGTCTCGGCTGCGCCGACAGCCGCACCAGGCCCCGCCGCGCCGACTTCGGCGGCGATACCCAATTACGGTGGGCGCGACAGCGCGCCCCTGGGGGCGTCCCCGGCCGCCCCAGCCCAGTCAGGCTCCAGCCCTGGGGACGGCAGCGCCGCCGCCCAGGCCGGCCGGGCGGCTGAAGCCCTGGTCCTCGTCCTGGCCGGCGTCGTCGGCGTCGTCTACGCCCTCAAGCGATTCGGGCTGGTCCAGGGCGGCGCGGACGGCCGGCCCGCGCGGGTCATGCTCTCCGGCCTGGGCCGCCTGCCCGCGGCGGCAGCCGACTCCGCCGTGACCGTCGAATCGTCCCGGACGCTGCCGGGCGGCGCGATGCTGCACGTCGTCCGCGTGCCGGGCCGTACCCTCCTGCTGGCGGCGACGGCCCACGCCGTTACTGCCATCGCCGACTGGCCCGTGGAGGCCAAAAGGATGGAGGCCGACGGGCCACAGGACGCGGACGCTACCGCGTTTGAAGAATACCTGGCCCGCGCCGAGGTGCCCGGAGCGGGCCTCGCCGCCGCGAACGCCCGTCTGCGCTCGCTCCTGCCCCGCCCGCAGCCCCCGAAAGACAACCCATGATCCTGCGCCTTCTGACACTCACCCTGCTGCTGGCTTTCTGCCTGGGCGCATCACCCGCCCACGCGCAAACGGGGCTGACCCTGCCCGCCATTCCCGGTGCCGCGAAGAACGCGCCGGCCGCCTTCACCCTGCCGACCATCCCCGGCAGCGCCCCCGCCAAAAGCCCGCAGCAGGTCGCCAATACATTGCAAGTTCTGCTGCTGCTGACTGTCCTGACACTCGCGCCCGCGCTGCTGATCATGACCACGGCCTTCACCCGCATCGTGATCGTGCTGTCCTTCCTGCGGTCGGCTTTGGGCACCCAGAACATCCCCCCGAACCAGGTCCTGCTCGGACTGGCCGTGTTCCTGACCTTCTTCGTCATGGCCCCGACCTTTAACCAGATGAACGCCGACGCCATCCAGCCCTACCTGAGCAGCAAGATGGACTTCAACACCGCCGTAGACCGCGGCGAGACGCCCCTGCGTCGCTTCATGGTGGCGCAGACCTACCGGGATGACCTCAACCTGTTCCTCCAGATGAGCCACACCCCCCTGCCCAAGATCACCGACCCGAAGCACCCCGCCGACGCCCTGCCGATGCAGGTGGTCATCCCGGCTTTCGTCATCTCGGAACTCAAGACCGGATTCATCTTCGGGTTCATCATCTACATCCCGTTCATCATCATTGACCTAGTCGTCTCGTCCCTGCTGATGAGCATGGGAATGATGATGCTCCCCCCGACCGTCATCTCCCTCCCCGCTAAGGTCTTGGTTTTCATCCTCGCCGACGGCTGGCACGCCATCGCGGGTTCCCTTGTGGCCTCTTACCGGACATGATGGGTGACTCTCAATGCCACGGTCAACGAAACAGAGGCCGCCCCAGTCGGGGCGGCCTTTGGCTTGCAGGTCAGGCGGCTTAATTGCTCGATGCAGGAGTCTTGTGCTGGGCGATCTGCGCGTCCAGGAAGGCAATCGCTGCTTGTAGTTGATGCTGTCGCGCCTGGATACTTCTGAGCTGGCGCGCTGCCGCATCTTCCGCACTCGCCAGGGCGAGCGCGGCCGCCCGCCGCTGGTTGTATTGATGGACCGCCTTGACAAACGCCTGCTTCCCCCGGATCGGCTGCTCACGATACGTCTGCTCCAGTGCCTGCACTTTGCGTTTCGCGGTGATGACCGCCGGACTCGCAGGCGGCAGTGTCGCCGCCTTCTGGCTGAGGTCCGCTTGCGCCGCTGCGAGTCGAGCGGCGAGTGCCTGCCTTTCAACCGCCATCAAGGCAAGGGAGTATGCATCCAGGCTGGGCTGCCCTTTGGCTGCATAGGTGACTCGTGCATGCATCCCCCGGAGGTAGGTGGAAACCGCAGCGGCTTCGGCGTCCATGGCGCGGAGCTGTGCCTGTAGCTGTTCATGCTGTTGGGCCAGTGCCGACGCCTGTGCCCGCGAAAGGTCAGCGTCCAATGCCTGCTGTCGGGCGATCGCCGCGGACACCGGCTTCGCGTAGCGCGGCTGGCTCCCGCCGGAATACGCCGGCAGCGTCAGCATACCACTTCCCTGGACCGAGAACATCGCCGGATCGAATGCCTTGAGTTGGCTTGCCACCCCGCCCGGCAGGCTCATGGCCGACGCCAGCGTCTTCGGGTCGCCGATGGCCCTGATGACGTAAGGCGGCGCGGTTGGGACGAAGTTGATGAGGACGGTCGCCCCCGCCGTCCGGACGGAACTCGTGGCGATGAGGCGCTGGTCGTTGACCGCGATGGCCTCCGCCCCCGCCGCCTTCAGTTCGTTGACGACCTGGTTGATGTCGGTGTCGTGGATGATGCTCGGCGGGGCGACGCCGTTCGGCATGGCAGGGAATGACTTCTTGCTGTCGCGCAGCGTCACCACCACGCCCGGCCCCTGCACGGGCGTCAGGCCGGCGAGGAAGCGGGCATTGCTGAGTTCTGGGTTGGAATCTGAAGCGGTCAAGGCAGCCGTGAGAGCGCGGAACTGTTGGAAGTGTGCTTGCGTAAAGGCGGTCGGTGCCTGCGACTGTCCCACCCGGCGGGGACGGTAGCCGGGGCGTGGGGAATGCTGGATGGCAAACGACGGGAGCTCGCTCGCTCGCATCCATTTGACGTGAGCATCCACGAACAGGATACTGCTGTACCGGCCCCCACTGTGGGCCGTATATCGTACTGACTGGCCCGTGTCGCTCGCGTCGCGTGTGCCGAGGGTGCTGTCGAAGGCCATCACCTCCGCCGACGGGTAGTCGAAGAATGCGAGCGACCTCCCGGAGCAGTTGCGGTTGAAGGCATATCCATAGCGCTTCGCCCCCGGCTGGAACGGATCGAAGAAGACGGTCTTGTCTTTCAGGTAGGGAGACAGTGCCTCCATCCAGTGTGCGGCGTTTGGGAAATGCCCGTCATGGTCCTGCGCGTACTGGCTGAGGGCGATACCGATCTGTTTCAGGTTTGACATGTCCTGCATCTTCGTTGCCCTGAATTGCCGCTGCTCCGGGGTCAGCGTCGCCAGATATTTCGTCAGTTGCTCCGAGGTCAGTGTGGCGGTGTTCCCCGTCCGTCCGGGTGACTGTGCGGGTGCGGACGACACAAGAAACACGCCGCCAAGGGCGGCGGCGACGGCGAGCGCGGCGACCGTAAGCCGCAGGCGCAGTGTGACGGCGGACATGGAGTGGGTTCCTTTGTCGAGGATGCGGCCGATGCGTCGGCCCAGCGAGGAGCGGTAGGGGGCGACGCCGACGCCCAGGGCGCGCTCGCGGCGGCCCAGTGGGTGGCGTTCTGCTAATGTCAGCAGGCAGTCGGCGTAGGCGCGGGGCGGGCAGTCCTGGGCGAGCACTGCCAGGTCAGAGGCCTCCTCGCCGGCCTGTTCCAGGCGGCGGCACAGCACCCAGAGGAGGGGCTGAGGCCAGAGCAGGGCGGTCAGAAGGCGGGCGGCCAGAGTCCAGAGGTTGTCGCGCCGGGCGAGGTGGGCCAGTTCGTGGGCGAGGATGGCGCGCAGGGCAGCCGGGTCGAACTCCGATTCGTGGGCGGTCGGCAGGAAGATGGCCGGGTGCCTGACGCCGGCCAGGAACGGGCTGCGGACGGACGGGTGGGCGCGCAGCAGGGGAGGGCGCGGCGTCAGGGCGGCTAATGCCTCGGCGGCGGGGCCGGTGACGACGGGAGAAGCCGAACGGCGCAGGCGTGTCAGGTGGGACTGGCAGAGGGCGAGCCACAGGAGCAGGAGGGCGGTGCCGGAAGCCCAGAGGGAACCCACCCCGCGACAAGTCGCCGCCCCTCCCGGAACGGGTGGGGGGGCTGAGAAGGTTGTCGAAAGGTTTGGCGGGATGATTGGGAGCGGGTCAGTTAAAGGGGCATGGCCGAAGGGGCGGTCAGGAAGGACATGGCCCAAGGGGGTTCGGCCCGAAGGGGCCTGGCCTGAAGAGGCATGGCTCAAAGAAGCCTCGTCAAGAAGATAAGACGCCCCGCCCACCTTCCCGCCCGCCCCACCCGTTCCGGGGGGGGCAGCGACTTGTCGCGGGGTGGGTCCCCCCGCCGTAATCCTCCACACCGGCTTGACGTGCCCGGCGAGCGGCCCGGCCAGCAGCAGGGCCAGCGCGAGGCCCGCCAGGGTCGCGCGGCCGAGGAGGGACTGGATGGCGGGGCCGTGCCGCCGGGCCAGTCGCATGGCGGCAAGCCCAAGTAGGATCAGAAGAGTAGATTGGAGCAGCAGGCCGAAGGCGATGGGGAGCAGCGTGGTCATTCGGACTCCTCCGATCCCGTCTCGGCGTCGATCAGCTCGCGGAGGCGGCGCATCTCGTCGTCCGAAACGTGCTCGTGCCGGAGCAGGTGCGAAACCAGGCCGTAGACCGAGCCGCCGAAGACGCGGGTGAGCAGGTCGCGGGCGGCCGTCTCGCTGACCTCCGACTGCCGGGACAGGGGGCGGAAGACGAAGACGCGGTCGCGGCTCTCGTGGGACACCGCCCCCTTGTCTTCCAGTTTGCGGAGCAATGTCTGCGTCGTGCTGTGCGCGACGGGCGCAGTGAGGTTGAGCGCGTCGGTGATCTCGCGGGCCGTCGCCTCCCCGCGTTCCCACAGGACTTGCATGATCTGGAGCTGGACCTTGCCCATGCGGGGCGGCGGTTTCGCCATGTGCGGCCTCCGTTTACCTTGGTAGATGATATGGTAAGTTTACCACGGTAAACGGGCGATGTCAAGGGACGAAAAATTATTTTCGGCGTCTTTAGCAATTTGCCGCTGGGAAGCGATATAATAGCGTAAGACCAAATCTACCGAAGGGGGGCGCGACCGAAATGTTTCTGACTTACTTTCCTCTAACCGCATACCGGCTGCCTCGCTTCGGCACGTCCCCCGCCTGACTCCCCTGACAACCCAGGTCCCTCCGGCCTTCTTTCGACGCACCCAAGCCGCAGCCGTTATGCTGACGGCTTTTTTGTTTGGGTGTGATCTTTCGGAAGTGATCTGAGGAGAAGGACATTGAAGAGTGCTTTTGCGCGCGCACAGCGCGGCGAGCCGGCCGCAGTCGCCGCCATCGTCGAGCAGCTGCGCCCGCGCCTGACCCGGATGGCGGGCTACTACGCGCGGTGCGCGTCGGAGAACGCCGACGACCTGTTGCAGGAGGCGTGGCTGGGGATGCTGGACGCCCTCCGGGAACTGGACATCGAGATCGGCAGCCCGGAGCAGTATCTGATCCAGCGCGCCCGGTGGCGGCTGCTGGACGCGATCAAGCGGGGCCGCGTCCGCCGCTGCCTGCCGCTGGAGGATGTCGTGCAGGAGACTCTGGCCGATCCCGACTGGGACCAGGCGCAGGGGCGGGCGGCGGTGGCGGACTTCGCGCGGCACCTGAAGGCGACTCAGTTTGCCGTGCTGGAGTGCCTGCTGAACGGCCTGACCTGGCGCGAGGCGGGGGACCGTCTGGGCTGCTCGTCGGCCAACATCGCCTACCATGTGCGCCAGATTCAGCGGCAGTATGTGAAGTGGGAGGGGGACTAAGAGCGGCGGGATTGTATGGGTAGGGGCGCGATTCATCGCGTCCTCTCATCGTGCCTTTCTTTAGCACCCGCCCCCATTCAGGCGATACGAAGGGTGAAGGCGCATCCAAAAATCCGGCGCTTTCCGCAAAGGAGGGTTAAGACCATGAAGAGCTTGAACCCTGCCCCCGGAGCCAGCCTCCGGTGAGGGCGGAGTAGTTCGCCCCGAATACGGGCAGGAAACGCTCACGAAAGCCCCCGCCGCTCCCTCACGGGACGGCGGGGGCTTTTGCCGTCTTGTCAGCCTTGTCCTTCGGCTGCGGCAGGGCGGGGATCGGCGTAGTCACAGGCTCTTTGGGCAGGCAGGTGGTCAGGGCATGGAACCGCTCGCGCAGGACGTGGGCCAGCATCCGCAAGGCCCACTCCTCACTGCGGCGGTGGCCGACGATGATGAGGCCAAGTCCTGTGTCGAGAATAGCCTCACGGGCGGGCTGGCGCATCTGGCCGGTGATGTAGACCTCGGCCCCGCGCTCGGACGCCTCGTGCATCAGCTCGGCCGTCATCGCGCCGACGACGGCCACCTTTGTTACCTCGTTGCGCTCGCAGGTCCGGGCGTCCTCCCGGCCCCCGAACACGTCAAAAGCCGACTTGTAGAACGCCCCCACCGTCTGCGGCGGCACATCCCCGAGCATCCCCAGCGGCCGGCCCTTGCGCCTGCCCAGCGGCTGAAGGTTGGACATACCCAGGGCGTCGGCGAGGCGCGGGTTGTAGCCGAGGGCCAGGCGCTCGTCGAACGGCAGGTGGGAGGCGAAGACGCCGACCCCTTGGGGCAGGTCTTCCATTTCCATCTTGAAGGGCCGGTGTATGAACAGCGCGTCGAGCTTCTCCCGCTTCACCCAGTCGGTCAGCCCCGGCCACGGTTCCAGGACCATCCCCAGCCGATTGACGGCCCTCCCGAACGGGCGCAGGACGATCGGCGGCTCATCGGCGTATTTATGGGTTTCCAGATATTGGTCGAGGAAGTTGGCAAGGTTGTTCGGTGAGATCATACCGCTTATATACCACAATCGGGCGCTTTTGCACGCCCCGCCGCTTGACTTGTGTCTGCTAAATGTGCTATAATTTGGATAGATTTTCAGCAAATAACTACTACTTGTTGATAACAGTCTCAATCATGGAGACGACTTAACTGATGACAGCACTGGTGTAGGAGAACCGAATTGGCAAAGGGAAAGATTACGGCAAAAGGGGTGTCCCTGCTGGATAAAGAGACCGAGAGTTCCGAGCCGGTCGCCCTCGATGGGCTGGGCGTCAACGGCACGAACGGGCACGTCAACGGGCAGGACGGGTCTGCGGCGCTGCTGGACACGACCGGGCGGCAGGTGGTGACGGAGATACTGAGCGAAGGCGTGGAAGACTCCGAGGCGATGGGCCACGTCACCGAGGAATACACGGCGGACACCATCCGCCTGCTGGAAGGGGTGGAACACGTCCGCACCCGCCCGGCCATGTACATCGGCGACACCGGCTCGGCGGGCCTGCACCACCTCCTGTTCGAGATCGTGGACAACTCCATTGACGAGGTGCTGGCCGGGTACGCCTCGGAGATCTGGGTGACGCTCAACGCCGACAAGACGGTTTCGGTCCGCGACAATGGGCGCGGCATCCCCCCCGATATCAACAAGGCGACCGGCCTGTCCGGGGTCGAGCTTGCCATGACCAAGCTGAACGCCGGCGGCAAGTTCGGCGGCGGCGGCTACAAGGTGTCGGGCGGCCTGCACGGCGTCGGCCTGTCCTGCGTCAATTTCCTGTCCGAATGGTGTGAGGCCGTCGTCGAGCAGCGCGGCAAGAAGTACAAGCTGCGCTGCGTCAAGGGCATCCCCAAGCCGAAGGGCCTCAAGGAGATCGGGACATCGGACGGGCACGGGACGACCCTCACCTGGCTTGCCGACACGGAGATCTTCGGCGAGTACACCTACAAGCCCGAGGTCTTCGAGTCGCGCATCCGCAACACCTGCTACCTGAACCGCGAGGTGACGATTCACTTCCACGACCTGCTGACCGGGTCGGAGCCGGTGACGTATCACTACGAGCGCGGGATCGCCGAGCAGGTGGAACACCTGAACGAGAACAAGACGGCCCTGTGCCCGACGATCTACTTCCTGAAGAAGCGCGAGGACGTGCAGGTCGAGATCGCCTTGCAGTACAACGACACCTACACCGAGTCGGTGCTGTCGTTCGCCAACAACGTCCACACCAAAGAAGGCGGGACGCACCTGTCGGGCTTCCGCACCGCCCTGACTCGCGTCATCAACCAGTACGCCCGCAAGTCGGGTGCCCTGAAGGACAAGGACACGAACCTGAGCGGTGACGACGTCCGCGAGGGCCTGACCGCCGTGCTGTCGGTGCGGCTGTTCAAGCCGCAGTTCGAGGGCCAGACGAAGGCCAAGCTCGGCAACTCCGAGGTCGAGGGCATCGTCAACTCGATCATGGGCGAGGGCCTGACTCAGTATTTGGAAGAAAACCCCGCCGTCGGCAAGCGCATCATAGATAAGGCGCTCACCGCCCAGCGCGCCCGCGATGCCGCCCGCAAGGCCGCCGACCTGATCAAGCGCCAGTCCAGCCTGGAGAACTCCAACCTCCCCGGCAAGCTGGCCGACTGCACCGAGCGCGACCCCAAGAAGTGCGAGCTTTTTCTGGTCGAGGGCGACAGTGCAGGTGGAAGTGCCAAACAGGGCCGGGACCGGCGCTATCAGGCAATCCTGCCGCTCCGGGGCAAGATCATCAACACCAGCAAGGCCGCGCTGGACAAGACCTTGGAAAACAACGAGGTCCGCAGCCTGATCACCGCCCTGGGAATCGGCATCAAGGTGGACAGTGACGGGGACGACGAGGGCGAGGCGACTTCCAAGTTCGACATGTCCCGCCTGCGCTACGACCGCATCATCATCATGACCGATGCGGACGTGGACGGCGACCACATCCGGACGCTGCTGCTGACGTTCTTCTTCAGCTACATGCAGCCGCTGATCGAGCAGGGACACGTCTACATCGCCCAGCCGCCGCTCTACTCGATCAAGTCCGGCAAGGACACCCGCCTTTATGCCCGGTCGGCGGAGGAGCGGGACCGGATGGTCAAGGAGCTGAAGCGCAAGGACGTCCAGGTGGGCCGCTTCAAAGGCCTGGGCGAAATGAACGCGCAGGAGCTGTTCGAGACGACGCTGAACATCGAGACGCGGACACTGGCCCGCGTCACCCTGGAGGATGCCGAGGCCGCCGCCGAGATGTTCTCGATCCTGATGAGCGAGAAAGTCGAGCCGCGCAAGCAGTTCATCATCAAGTACGCCCGCGAGGTGTCAAACGTGGACTGGCACTGCTGATGCGCGCGTCTTCCTTCATCCGAAACCGTCATGCCCCCCCAACACTGGGGGGGCTTTTCCTCTGCCTCATGCCCCTCTGCCTGCTGCCGGGCTGCTCCCCGCACACCTCGGCAGCCCACGCCGCTCCGCCCGCCGCCGCGCTGCCGGGCGCGGACACCCTCGCCCCCGGCGTCGTTCACCGCGCCATTCCTCTGACCGCCGACACCGGCATAGACATCATTGACCTGGACCTGGACCGCGCCCAGACGCGGTGGGGCATCGAGACGCGCGGCGTTCAACTGGTCAATGGCCGTGTCGTCGGGCAGTCCTTCACCCCGCGCGACTGGCTGACCCGCCGTGGCGGGCTGGCCGCCGTCAACGGCGGCTACTTCGGGGCGGAGGACGCCCAGGGGCGGAAAGAGTTCGTCGGCCTGCTGGTGGAAAAGGGGCGCGTCCGCCACGCCGCGCCGCCGCTGCATGGGGCGGGCAGCCCGACCATCCGCCGGGGCCAGTACGTCCGCAGCGCCTTCGGCCTGATGGCGGACGGCACGCCCGATATCGTCTGGGCCGCGACGGACACGGGGAAGCCGCAGTCACTCCACACGTTCGCCGCCCCGATGGGGCGGCGCGGGGCTGAGTGGCGCGTCGCACAAGCCGTCGGCTGCGGTCCGACCTTGATCTCCGGCGGCACGGTCGTCGTCACGCAGTACCAGGAGCGGCTGGTCAGCCCTGGCCCTCGGGCGCGCACTTTCGTGGCTTACGACACTGTAGAGGGAAGGCCGAGGCACCTGCTCGTCGGCACGGCCTCCGGGGCAGACTTCCCTGCCCTCGCCGTCTTCCTCGCCGCCTACTTCCCGCGCTACGATGGGACGCGGGCCGAGGCCGCCATGTGCCTGGACGGCGGCGCGTCCACGCAGATGACCTACCGGATCAACGGCGCGCTCCAATCCCCCCGCGAAACCGGCGTCACCGTCCCCGACGCGCTCGTGCTGCGCCCCTCGCCGTGACACGACTTGTCAAAGGCCGCCCGTCCGTGGTACAATTCGTGCTTGCAGGGAGGAATCTGAAACATGCGCCGGTACAAGACGATCGTGACCGACTACGAGGGGATGCAGGGCGTCCTGGATACCCACGCCGAGCAGGGCTGGCTCCTGTTCTCGGTGACGCCGGACACCTGGCGCCGTACCGTATCGGAGGCCACCGGCATGGCCCCCTCGCCGTTCGACGAGCTGGACATCGAGAGCCATGCCATGCGCGAGTATTCGGCCTCGTACTATCTGCTCGTCTTCCAGAGCGAGGAGAGTTTGGGGGACCGGGAGAGCTACGCCGCTGCCCAGGAACCTCTGCCGTTGAGCGCGTCCATGCCGGGCTTTGTGGAGTGACCTAACCCCGCGACAAGTCGCGATCCTTCCCTGGTAGGGTGAAGAAGTAGATAAGCCGATGCGCCGGTAAAGCCCCGCCTCTGAACAAGAGGCGGGGGCTTCGTGCTGAATCCTGGTGTCTGATTCTTGCCCTCCCCTACTAGGGAAGGGTCGTGACTTGTCGCGGGGTTAGGTCCGAGGCAGGTCCACCCCGCAGTTCGGGCAGAAGACGAAGGCGCGATAGGGGATGGCGGTCTTGCAGTTCGGGCAGGTCCGCGCGTCGTCCGGGGGCGTATCCTGGAAGGCCTCCATGGTCGGCGTGGGTGCCTCCGAGGACTTCGGGTAGTTGCCCTTCAGGATGGCCGCGTACTCCTCGCCTTTCGCCCAGCCGTCGATGTCCAGGGCGCGCACGGCGGGGAAGGGGTGTGTCGTGTGCAAAGTCTGGCCCATCTTGAAGAACGAGTTCAGGGCGTCCTTCCCCATCTCCTCGTAGTCCCGGCCCTGCTGCAAGAAGGCGTCCTTGTCCATCTGCGCGTACAGCTTACGCGAGCCGCCGGCCAGCTTCATCTCCGTGTTCAAGACCGTCGTGATGTCCTGCGAAACCAGCAGGCTGGCCCGGTCCGCCGTCAGCTCGCTCTGCCGATACCAGTGGAAGAAGGCGTAGAACAGCCCCGCCCCCAGCCCCTGCGCCAGCCCGAAGGTCCGCCCGCCCAGCCGCAGGAGCAGGTTCGCCAGGAATTCGGCGATCTGCCGGTACAGGACGTGGCCCGCCTTGATGTGCCCCAGCTCGTGCCCCAGCACGACCCGCCACTCGTCCTCGTCCAGCAGGTCAATCAGGCCGGAATACAGCACGATGATCGGCGACTCGACGCAGAACGTGAAGGCGTTCGCGAGGGGCCGCTGGTCAATGAAGAGCTGCGGGACCGGCATGTCCAGGATGGCGCAGGACTCGACCAGGAGGGCGTGCAGGTCGCGGCACTGGCTGCGGTCCACCCGGACGGTGTCCGAGAGGCAGTACAGCCGGCCCGTGCGGTCGCCGCCGTACTCGTTGAACTTGCGGAAGACCCAGTCGAGGCCGGGCGCTTTCCGCAGTGCGGCGAGGGTGGCGCGGTCGGTTGGGTGCTCGAAGGCCGTGGAAGACAGGCCGGGGAATCGCTGACGGTCCGACATGGGATAGCTCCTTTACTTGCGACGACAGCAGATGTAGTATTTCAAGGCAATGGCCGCTGGCGGACCTGATTATTGTCGAGGATGGTGAAATTACCCTCCAGAAAAATCAAGACATCCGAGAGAACAATCAACAGACGCCTCGCCGCCTCTTCAGGGCTGGTAGTATCGAAGCGCATGTACACAACGCCCACAGGGGCCGGTAGTCTCTGCCGAAATATCAACTCGCCGTAGTCGCGGTCGAAGGTCAGAATGATGCGCTGTTTATGGACCGCCCGTGTCAAAACTGCTGTATCTTCTACACCTGGCGAATCTTCAATGATGGCGGCGACCTCGTATCCTGCGGCGCGGAGGAGGCTGATGCTGGGAACCGGGAAATTCTCGTTGGCGAGGAACTTGCTCAAGGAGAACCCGCAAGCGTGTAGAATGTTCCTTCTTGAACACTTTCGGCGGCGAAGGCGTGAACTGCCCGCAGCGCTTCCGGCGTGAGTGTAGGATAGCTTTCGAGAATCTGTGCTTCTGTCCAGCCAGCGGCGTAAAGGCCGAGCAAGAACTCGACCGCGAGGCGTGTCCCGCGCACGACGGGTTTGCCGACCAGTATTTTTGGATCTACATGTATGTACGGCTGCCAGTCCATAAAGGTTACTCTTTCTCCAGCGAGATGGCGATGATCTTGACGTTCCGGTCGTTCGGCAGGGTCAGGCCGGTCAGCTTCCGGCCTGCGTCGGGCCGCAGCGCGTAGTCGCCCAGGGTCGTGGCGCGGGCCTTGACGCCGCCCCCGGCATAGTAATACGGGGCGGTCAAGGCGGGCGTGACGCCCGCCCCGGTCGGGACGGCGCCCCAGTCGGCGACGGGGACCGAGACCAACTGCGTCTCGCCGCCGAATTGCAGGCCGAAGCCCGCGGGCACGGTCGTGCCGCCGGTGGCGGCGGCGAGCAGGTGGACCGCCCTGTACCGCCCGCTCGGGAGGGCGATCGTCTGGCCGGTGCAGGTGATGACGTTCGGCTGGCCCTCCCGGACGGAGGGGTATAGGAACGAGACGGCGTGGTTTGAGGCCTCGCCCGCCCCCGTCCGGGCCGTGTAGTAGCCGGACGGATAGAGGGGAGGGCCGGGGCGGCCCAAGGCGAACGGGTCGCCTTCCACCTCGGTCGTGGCATCGGGAGGCAGGGCCTCGCCGGGCAGGGTAGCCCCGTGGCCGTCGAACCCGCCGGTCTTGGAAACGTCTCCTCCGGCGATGCCGACCGAGTTGAACGACTTAGTCAGGTCTACGGGGACGACCGAGGCACTCTTGCCGCCGACGTTGACCAGCACTTGCAGCGTGTCGTCCCCGCGCGCGGCGGGCAGCGTGGACTGCCAGGGTCCGTCGCCCACGCGGACGTCCCAGACCAGGGCATAGCGGCCCGGCGCTTTGGGCGCGCGAAAGGCCGCAGTGATCGCGCTGTCGGTGGCGGCGGGGGGCAGGTCCTTGGTCAAATAGGCGGTCGGGCCGCCCTCCCAGGTCATCTCAGTCCCGTCCAGGTAGTACCAGTGATATCCGATGCGTACCTGGTCCTTCTTCAAGACGTCCGGCCCCTGGTTCTGGAGGGCGAGGGTGGCCGTCCCCTCCTTGCCGGCGTCCATGGTGCGTGGGAGGTCCGCCTGGAGGAAGACCGCGCCGGGCAGGGAAGCCGCGACCGTCAGCGTTTCGTCGTAAGACCCCTTGACGACCGAGCCGAGGGCGTCGGGCCGGACGAACCAGTGCAGCCGGTACGCGCCGGGCGCGAGCGGCCTGCCCCCCGAGTCCACGGTCGGCACGGCCAGCGGGATGATGGCGATCTGGCCCGACGCGATGGGGGCGGGGGCCGCACCGGGGTCCAGCGGCTTGGTGCCCTCGGCGACCGTTTTGGGGTCCGACCCGTCCGGCTCGACGGTCTGGATCTTGTAGCCCAATGCATAGCCGATCGGCCACGCCGAGGCGCCGTCGTTGCGGACCTGCACCGTCGTCTGGGCCGACGCCCCGGCCTGGACCACGCCTGGCGTGGCCGCGCTGAGGAAGGTCGCCGCGGTGCCGCCGACGCCCGAATCCGCCCCGATGACGGTGACGGGGACTTGCAGGGGCGTGTCGCCGGCGTAGGAGAACCAGCGCTCCTGGCTCTGCACCATGTCGAAGACGAGTGTGTAGTCGCCCGGCGCGAGGTCCTCGCCGAAGTTGTTGCGGGCGACCAGGCCGACCGAGAGGGTCAGGGCCTGGCCGGGGAGGACGTCCCGCGCGATGGGGATGCGCGGCGCGCTGTCGTCGAACAGCTTGCCGTCCTTGTACCAGCGCGTGGACAGCGAGTAGCCCTCGCCCGCGCGCCACGGGAGGGTGCCGGCGTTTTCGATGCGGATGGGGATCTGGTAGAGAGTCTTGGGGTAGACCGTGCGCGGAGTCGAGTGCGCCAGGTACTTGGCGTGCCAGGGGCGGCTGCCGTCATAGACGACCACGGCGGCCCGCGTGGCGTCGGCGTACTGCTCGCCGTACTGGCGGGAGGCGGCGATCTCCGTCCCGTGCGCGAAGTCGTTCCAGCTATCCACCACGACCTCTTCGGGCGTTGAGACCATCGCCACCTGCCAGGCGGTGTCATAGGTGCGTCCGCCCTTGCGCGAGACGACGCCGTCTTTGTCCAGGCGGCCCGGCGAGACCGAGGCGACGGAGCTGCTGTAGAACAGCCGCGCGATGGGCGTGCCGTCGGCGAGCGTCTTCTTGGCGTCCGTCCCCAGGCTCAGGTCGTAGACCAGGACGCCCGCCCGGCCCGCTCCGGGGATCTCGGACAGGGCGCGGAACTCGGCGGGGACGTGCGCGTAGATCAGGTCGAGGTCCGGCTGGCCCGCCGTCGCGTCCACGCCGACCAGCGGATAATCCAGGCCCGCCGCCTTCATGTCCTTGAGGGCGGTGATGAAGGCGTCGACCTCGCGCGGCAGCAGGGCGTCATCGGGCTGCGTCCGCAGCAGTGCCACCTCGATGCCCGCGCGGCGCATGTCCGAGAGCTGCTGGCGGTGCCACTGCGGGCGCAGGCCGGAGAACCAGGGTCCCGCGCCGTTGATGGGCTGGTCGGCCAGCAGAGTCCCGCCCGCTGCGTTCCAGACGTTCTGGCCCGCCGCGCGGCGCGTGTCGGCGTTGAAGTCCAGGCGGTAGATGCCCATGATGTAGGCGGGCGGCTTGGGCTGGCCCAGTACAAACGAGTCGCTGTTGACCGTGACGCCTTCGGGCGTGTCCGGGCCGCCCGTGTTCTGCGCGGTCTGGCCCGGACCCCGGCCACCCCGGCCGCTGGCGACACGCTTCGGCCTAGGTGCGGGCGGGGGCGGAGGCAGCGGGACGTCCATGCCGGTCGGGTTCTTGATTCCGCCGGGGATGATCTTGATGATCGAGCCGCCCGGCATGTCAATGGTGCCGGTCTGCGTGCTGGCCGTCTGATCCGGCGACGGGACGGTCATGGCGGGCGGGTTGTCGAAGGGCGACTCGGTCGTGTTCGGCTCCTCTGCGACGGTCGGCGCGGGGGCCGCGACGGCGTCCGTCCCGAACGCGAGCTGCGTGGCGGCCGGCCAGTCGCCGCTGATGATGGTGCCGTTGACGCGCGGGAACTGGCCGACGACCTTGGCGCAGATCACCTTGTCCGTCGTCGAGGCCGCCCCCGCCGTGACGAACGTGATGTGGGACCACTTGGAGGGGTTCTGGACGTCCCCCTTCCCCTTCACTTTGCCCGAGAGCGAGTAAAACCGGTCGGCGGGGGCTGCCGCGCTGCTCCGGTCGCGCGACACGACATTGAAGCCCCAGGTCGTGCCCGGCGCGGGCGCCTTGGTCTGCCCCAGTTCCGTCCAGGGGATCGCCAGCTCGACGTCATAGCCCGTGGTCTTTTCGTCCGGCTGGTTCAAGGTGCCGTGGACCGTGACGGCGTACTTGTAGCTGTAGACCGCCTTGCCCTTGGGCGTCTTCGTCCCGTCCCCCACGCTGAAATACGCGCCCTGGGCTGCCGAGACGGCCATCTGGAACGTCTGCGGGGTGCGTACCCTGGCGCGGGCGTCGTCGTCCTCGAAGAAGACCTCGACGTCGTCGTCCTGCTGCGGCTCCGAGGTGGTGGAAACGTTGGTCCCGTAGACGGCACCGTCGTGGACGCGGAAGGCGGCATAGAAGTAGTAGTCGTCCCACGTCGTGTACATGGTTTCGACGCGCGGTGGGTTGGAGGGATCTGCTTTGGGCGCGGCCGAGGCACCGGAGGCAAGAGGCATAAGGAGCAGAGTCAGTGCCGCCGCCCAGAAGTGGCGCGCGGCGAGGCCCGATGGTTTCTTCAGCATAGCCACATTATAGCCGCGTGGGTGGGGGATGTCAAGGAAAGGTGTGGCAAGGCAAGGGGTGGGCCATCCGGCCCGCCCCTCGCTGACTCGCTGCCGCTCCGCGCGGCGGCGGCCCCGCCGGGATGGTGTTTCAGGCAGTCGGTGTCCGTTTCCCTGACACACGCCGCCGTGTCCGGAGGGCCAGGGCCGTCAGGCAGAGTGTGCCGAGTGCCAGGCCCGCCGCCGTCGGCGCTTCGGGGACAGGGTTCGGGGGGGTGCCGACGTTGAACTCGATCACGCCGCCCTGGGTGGCATCGTACTGGAAGGTCTCCAGGCCGCCGTAGAGCAGCGTGCCGGTGAAGGAGCCGCTGCCGGAGGTGATCGTCGAGCCGGGCGGGTAGCCGCCGAACTGGCCGAAGATGTCCAGGACGCCCCCCTGCGTGATCAGCGTGCCGCCGACCGCCCCGCCGGCGAGGTTAATGGTGCCGCTCAGGGCGTCCAGCCCGGCGAGGCTGCCGCCCGTGACATTGACCGTGCTGCCGTCGAGCGCGTTCACCCCGTCTGTCGCGACCGCGCCGCCGGAGATGTTGACCGTGCTGTTGCCGTTGGCGTCCACCCCGTCGAGGGTGCCGCCGGAGATGTTGACCGTGCTGCCGTCGTAGGCGTACAGCCCGTCGAGCGCGCCGCCCCCGCCGAGGAGGCCGCCGGTGATGGCGGCGGTGCTGCCGCCGTAGGCGAACAGCGCGCCGTTGAGGAAGCCGCCCGAGACGCCGCCGAGACTGCTGTCCTCATAGTTCATGTTGCCGTTGATTGTCCCGCCGGCAAGGGTGGTGCTGCTGCCGTTGTAGGCGTAAACGTCATAGTTCACGGTGCCGCCGCCGACCGTGGCGCTGCCCGCCCCGGTCGTCTCCAGGGCGTAGGAGTTCCCCTGGCCGTCCGTGAAAGCGCCGTTGACGGTGCCGCCGTTCCCCATCAGGAAAGAGCCGCCGTTGACCTGGACGGAGTTGTAAGGGTTCGCGCCGCCCCCCAGGGCCGCGCTGAAGCCCGTCCCGGCGTAACCTTTGCCCAGGACGGTGCCCGACCCGCTGACGGTCGCCGTTCCGGCGTTCATGACGGCGTCCTGGGCGCGGGCGCGCGGGGCGGTCATGCCGCAGGCCGCCGCCAGTCCGAGGGCGGCCACTGCCGCCCATGCGGGGCGCGGCGAGTAGTAGGAATGCAGGAGTTTCATGTGGTCCGATCCTTCCTAAAGAATGCCCGCCTCTCCTCCTCGCCTGGGCGGGGTGAGGAGAGGCGCGTCTGCCTTGCGTCTACTTCACGACGAGGCTGACGCTGTTGGAAGCGCCGCTTGGGGACGGGTCAATGACCGTGACGGCGTAGGAGCCGGGCTGGGCGATCAGGGAAGACGGGATGTTGACCGTGATCTGCCGCGACGTGTAGCTCGCCAGCGGCAGTTGGAAGCCGTTGAAGAGGACGACCGCGCCGCTGGCGAAGTTGATGCCGTTGATGACCAGCGGGAGGTCCGCGCCGCCCGCCGAGATGAAGGCCGGGCTGAGGACGGGAACGGCCGGGTCCGCCGAGATCAGGACCGGCAGCGAGCCGAACGGCGGGACGCTGGAGAAGCCCTGCGTGCCGACGCTGTTGGTGGTCTGGTTGCCCGCCGGGTCCGTGGCGACGATATACAGCGACTCGCCATTGGCACCGCTGCTGCCGTTGAGGTCCACAGGGATCGTGGCGGTGTAGGTGACGCCGTCCGCGCCGACGGACATGGGGGCGGTGCGGTAGGGGAAGTTGTAGTTGGGCCGGCCCTCTTGCAGGACCACGCTGCTCAGGCCCAGCGCCGGGTCAGACACCCGTGCCGTCACAGTCACGTTCGCCCCCTGTACCGGAATCGGGTTCGGGCTGTAGTTCACGGCAGTGATGGAGGGGGCAGTATTAGAATACCCTTGGGAGGCGACGGTGTAGGAGGATTGGTTGCCCGCCGGGTCCGTGGCGAGGATGTTCAGGGTCTCGCCGTTGCTGCCGTTGCTGGTGTTGAAGTCCACGGGGATCGTAGCGGTGTAGGTGACGCCGTCCGCGCCGACGGACATGGGGGCGGTGCGGTAGGGGAAGTTGTAGTTGGGCCGGCCCTCTTGCAGGACCACGCTGCTCAGGCCCAGCGCCGGATCGGTGACTTTTGCTTTCACCGTTACGCGGGTGCCTGCGGCGGGGATCGGGAGAGGGCTGGCGGTCACGGCAGTGATGGAGGGAGGGGTGTTGGAATAGGTTTGAGTCGCGACGGAAGCGGTCTTGCTGCCCGCCGGGTCGGCGGCGGTGATGGAAAGTGTTTCGCCGTTGCTGCCGTTGCTGGTGTTGAAGTCCACGGGGATCGTGGCGGTGTAGGTGACGCCGTCCGCGCCGACGGACATGGGGGCGGTGCGGTAGGGGAAGTTGTAGTTGGGCCGGCCCTCTTGCAGGACCACGCTGCTCAGGCCCACCGAGTCGGTGACCGTGGCCGTGACGGTCACTTGCCCACCCGCCGCAGGAACCGGGTTCGGGTTGACGGTGATGCCGGAGATGGACGGTGCCGCCGCGCCCGGCCGGGACAGGCCGAGGCAGAGGGTGAGCGAGACGAGGCTGAGGAGAAGCATTCGTGACATGGTGTTCCCTTTCGGTGAGACGAACAGCGGGATGTGATCGGACAGTCTTGGCGGCGCACCGGACGGGCGCGCTGCGGGGATGTGGGATGCCTGGAAAATGTGCGGAATGACGATGCCTTTCTTTTCAGCGCCAGGGAGAGGGTGAGATACCAGTCTACCTGCCGGGTCCGATGAGGCCGCTCTGCTGGGCGACGAGCGCGGCCTGGGTCCGGCTGTTGACTTCCAATTTTTTCAGGATGCTGGTGACCTGCTTTTTGATGGTGGTCAGCTCCACGCCCAGGAGGACACTGATCTGAGAGTTGGTCTTAGCGGCTCCGATCAGCTTGATGACTTCGACTTCCTGCCGGGTGAGCAGGCTGTAGAGATGCCGCAGGGCCTCCGGCTGGGTTGCGAGGCGTCCGAACTCAGCCAGGACGCGGGCGGCCAGCGCGGGCGGGATGGCCCCCGCCCTCTGCGCGACGGCACGGACGGCGGGGGCGATGGCATCCAGCGGGGCGTCTTTGAGCAGGTAGCCTTTGGCGCCGGCCTGCAAAGCCCCGAAAAGGGCGTCGTCATCGTCCTGCACGGTCAGGGTCAGGATCTCGACGGTAGGCAGTTCCTGCTTGATGCGACGGATCGCTTCCAGGCCGCCCATGACCGGCATCGCCAGGTCCATCAGCACGATGTCGGGCAGGGTTTCACGGGCCAGTGTCAAAGCTTCCAGGCCATTGGCGGCCAGCCCCAGGATGTCCAGATCCGGCTCGGCCCGCAGCGCATCGGCCAGTGCCCGCGCGTAAGAAGCGTCATCATCGGCCACGATCAATCGCCAGGTCATCCATTGCCGTCCTTCCTTTTTGTGTGACAGAGGCAGTATACAAGAAGTGAGCAGGCTTGCAAAGTCCCAACTTCTTGGGACCCTCTCAAGCCTCGAAGTTGTCGGGCATCCAGGGAAGTGTCAGGGTGAAGGCGCTGCCCTCGTCCGGCATACTTCTGACCGTAATTCGGCCTCCTTGAGCTTCCAGGAGACGCTTGACCAGATTGAGGCCCAGGCCAGTGCCGGTGACAGCGGATGCGGCTGCGGTGCGGCCCCGGTGGAACGGCTCGTCGAAGATGCGCGCCTGGTCCTCTGGTGCGATGCCGAGGCCGGGGTCGGAGACGGTGATTGCTAGTTCGCCGTTTTGTTCTTGGAGATGGAGGTGGATGTCGCCGCCGCGCGGGGTGTATTTCACGGCGTTGTCGAGCAGGTTGTCCAGCAGGCGCGTGAGCGTGGCGGCGTGGGCGGGCGCGCGGGCATGGGCGAGAGACGCAGTGAGATGAAAACGGTGACGCGGGAGCGCGTCGTCGGACCCGCCGCGCAGGAGATGCGCTTCACGCTCCTGCGCCAGCAGGAGCGATTTTTTTGCACACAGCGACTGGATGAGGGCCTCGACATCGGTTGGCTCGGGTAGTTCCAAGCGCGGTGTCTGCCCAGCCTCCATGCGGGCGTTGTTGAGCATGATCTGAATCAAGGATTCCAGCGCCTGGGTTTCCGTCAGGGCATCGGTCAGGCGCTCCGCCAGATGCCGGGGCGACCGGCCCTGTTCCAGCCCCAGCAGAGCCACCTTCAGAGGCGTGCTGATACCGATTAACTTGTTGCCGATCTCGTGTTGGATGTCGCGCGCTGTTTGCAGGCGGAACTGCATGAGCGCGTCCAGGAGACGGTTGTCAGCCGCTAGTTGCTGTTCCCGTTTCTCGGTCAGGAGGAACTCTTGGCCCAAGACCCATGCGGTGGTCAGGCAAAAGAGGGAGATCGCAATCGCGCGCGGATTGATCGTCACGGCCTCCTCGAACGAGGGGGGCAGGACCAACTCCAATACCTCGACGGCGGAGGCCAGTATGATAAGCAGAACGCCGGTGACGATCCAGGCGGCGTATCGGAACAAAGGCCGAAAGGCTGCCTCGCTGACTTCCTGCTTCTCAACTTCCTGTGTCCGGTATCGCTTCAGTCTGTTCAGGCCGAGAGAACTGGCAAGAATCAGACCCGCTAAGGGCAAGCCAACATAGGGATAAAACAGGGGGCCGGGCGCGCTGGTGTCAATGTCGCCCGGCAGCGTATGCGGCGGCGGCAGATGAAGCACCAGGGGATGCCAAGTCCCAGCCGCCATCAGCGCCGTGAACGGGTACAGAAGGCCAAGCCAGACCCGGCGCGCGAGCGGCCTGCCGACAATGATGGAAAGGAAGTGAACCATCAAAGCCGAGCTGAACAAGGCGAAGAATAACTGTAGGCGATACCAGAAGAGGCCACGCGGAAGTGAGTCTGCCTCCTGGAGCAGAAGCTCGCAGCCGATCATGCCGCCCAGAAAGAAGGCGAGGAGGCTGAAGGCGAGGTTCTCCAGGCGACGGCTAACTTTGAGGTAGAGGACGCAAAAGATGACAGCCAGTTCCAAGCATTGGGCGGCGGCCAGGAACGGCAGCAGGATGGCGACGCGCATGATCCCCCCACGAAAGGCCGCAGACATCCAACCTCTGTGCCAGCGTTCGCCGAATCGTGCCCTGTTTCCTGCCGCCAGTCCCGTCACCCGCCCGTTTCCGCCTTACTTCCCCGTCAGCAGGAGCGACGGCTTGGTGCCGTCGGCCTCCTAGTGGACATGGCCGTCAGCCAGGGGGGAGTCGGTGCCGCCGATGTGGCGGCTCGGTGATTCCCTGAATGGCCTCGCCGAGGCCGCCCCGCACTGGAAAGACTATCCGGACGCGCACGCTATACGAGGAGAGCCTGGCCCTGAGACGCCGGATCGGCGACACGCAGAGCATCGTCCACTCGCTCAAAAACCTGGCCTCGGCATCCGCATCGTCGGAACGGGCGGGAGCGGCGGCCTGCCCCCTCGGCACCGCCGAGGCGCTGCGGGTCGCCATCAGCAGTCCGCGCTCCCCAGCCATGCAGGAAGAGTACCAGGAGAGGGTGACGGCCCTGCGGGCCTCACTCGGCGACGCGGCATTCACCGCCGCCTGGGAGAAGGGGCAAAAAATGACCTGGGAAGAGGCCGTGGCGTTCGCGCTGGAAAACTTCGAGGCTTGATCCGACGGAAAAAAGAGGTGGAAAAAAGCCCCCGGTCTGACAGACCGGGGGCTTGTGATCGCGCGGGCCGAAGCCGCCGGTCTACGGCCCCGCCGAGACGGCGGTAACGCTCCACAACTGGCTGGGCGTCTGATCCGTGTACGGCCCGTAGCCCACGACGGTGAAGTTGAAGGCGTTGTCCACCCCCCACAGCATCGCCCGGTCGTCCGTGTTGTTCCACAGGATGTGGCTCAGGCCGTCGGGACCCGACGCCGCCCCGATGGCGCTCCACAGGTTATTCGCGCCGTTGTCGGTGTACGGGCCGTAGCCCGCCAGCGTGAAGTTGAACGCCGAGTCCACGTTCCAGAACATCGCCCGGTGGTCCGTGTTGCTCCACAGCAGGTGGGTCAGGTTGTCCGCGCCCACCGAGACGCCCGTGACGCTCCACTTGTTCGTGGCCGCGCCGTCAGTATACGGCCCGTACCCAGCCAGGGTGAAGTTATAGCTGCTGTCCACATCCCAGAGCATGACGCGGTTGTCCGTGTTGTTCCAGGCGATGCGACTGATATTGTCCGGGCCGGTGGCGAGGGCGGTGGCGCTCCATAGGTTGTTTGCGCCGTTGTCGGTGTACGGCCCGTAGCCCGCCAGTGTGAAGCTGAAGTCCTGGGCGACGTTCCACAGCATGACGCGGTGGTCGGTGTTGTTCCACAGCAGATGTACGACGTTGTCCGGCCCGACCGAAACCGCCGTCGCGCTCCACAGGTTATTCGCGCCGTTGTCGGTGTACGGCCCGTAGCCGGCGTAAGTGAAACTGCCGCCGTCGTCCACGGTCCACAGCATGACGCGCCCGTCCGTGTTGTTCCAGAGCAGGTGGCTCTTGCCGTCCGGCCCCGTCGCGACGGCGGTGGCGTGCCAGACGTTCTGCGGTGCCCCGTCGGTGTACGGCCCGAAGCCGTTGAGCGTGAAGGAGCCGTCCTGGGCGACGCTCCACAGCATGACGCGGCCGTCGCTGTTGTTCCACAGCAGGTGCGTGTGGGCGGTCTTGAACTCGAACGCGCCGATCGTGTGGTTCGCGGCGGTACGGGCGAAGCCGCGCTGGTCGGTCGTGGTGGCGTTGGCGTAGTCGCCGCCGATGGCCGGGCTGCCGGCCAGCACGGCGATCGTCTGGGTCGGCCCGCCGTTGCTCGCCAGTCCACCGGGGGCGAGCATCGGATTGACGTAGACCTGGTCGTGCGGCCCGGTGAAGCCGTGGGAGGCGCCACTCGGGTCGCCGACGATGTTGGAGCCGCCCGAGGTCACGGTGCCGAAGACGTCAGCCCCCGTGCCCGCGCTGTTGCCGTTGAGGATGCTGCTCTGGACAGTGGCGGTGCCGGTGTTGTAAAGACCGCCGCCCTGGCTGGATGCGCTCTGGCTGCTGGTCGCGGTGTTGCCGACGATGGTGCAGCTTGTCAGGGTGAGCTGACTTCCGCTGTTATAGATGCCGCCGCCCGCCCCGCCGACGCCCGTGCTGTTGCCGACAAGGGTGCAGTTCGTGAGCGACACCGTGCTGCCGATGCCGGACATGCTGCTGGCGCTGATGATCGCCCCGCCGTCACCGGCCGTGTTGCCGGTGAGCGTGCTGCCGGTGATTGACACCGTGCTGCTGGTGCTGCTGATCGCCCCGCCGCCGCCGGCCGTGTTGCCGGAGAACGTACAGCCGGTGATCAACACCGTGCTGCCGGTGCTGCTGATCGCCCCACCGCCGCCGGCGGCCATGTCGCCGCTGAAGACGCATCCGGTCAGCGTCAGGGCGGAGTCGAAGGCGTAGATGCCGCCGCCGTTGCCGTTGCTGTTTATGCTGGCCCCGTTCCCGCCCGCGAGCGTCAGCCCCGACATGGTGACGGCGATGGTCGCCGCGCTGGTGCCGGTGACGCCGAAGATGCCGTCGGTGCCGTCGCTGATGGTCAGGCCGGCCGCGCCCGGCCCCTGGATCGTCAGGTTCTTGCTCACGGCGAGACGGCCGCTCGTCAGGGCGATGACGGTGCCGCCGTTCGCCGGGAAGGCGCCAGAGTCGAAGGTGATCGTGTCCCCACTGCCTGCGGCGAGGATCGCCGCCCGCAGCGAGCCTGTCCCGCCATCATTGGCGTTGGTGACGGTGAGCGTCGCAGCGGAGGCCGACGGGGCGAGGCCGAGCAGGCCCGGCAGAGCCAGGAGCAGGGCCGCCAGCCGGCGGCTGCGCCGGGCGGGTCGGACAGGGGAGGGTGAGTTGAACATACGGCTTTCTTTCTTGACCGGCTTCCCCGAGATGTCCGGCGGACACCGGGTTTAGAGGGACTTGGCGGCACCGCCGCCGGGAACGTGTCGGGAGGATTTATTCCCCATGATAACACAATCCGCGCCGCCGCGTCAACACGGCAGATTCGCCGGGGACGGGGCAGTCTGAACGCCTGCGCGGTTGACACCCTCCCCGGTTAGTGCTACAATGACGGCACCCCGCGATGTCATTCACACACACCGAGACGATAAAAAGCCCTTCCCCTCGCCCCGCCCGCCGGGACGGTTTGCCCGCCTGGGTCGCCGTCCTGCTCGTCCTCTTCCTCGTGCTGCGCGTCGCCGACCTCCTGCCCGCCCGGCACGGGGCGCGGCTGTCGCAGCAGCTCGGCGGGCAGGTGGACGAGAAAACGATGGGCGCCATGCTGTCCACGGACGTGGCCGCCAAACAGGCGTATGTCACCTCGTTCGGCAGGCCGGGGGCTGCCGCGCCCGACTCCAAGACCCTGCGGGACGCGCTGGCGTCGGCGGAGACGCTGGAAACCGGCGGCCAGAACTCGCCCGGAACGGCCCGGCGCGTCATCATCCTGCGCGCGCTGCTGGGCCGGCCCGTCTTCGGACCTGGCGCGAACGGG
Organism: Capsulimonadaceae bacterium; assembly: GCA_965215505.1. Classification (GTDB taxonomy): domain Bacteria; phylum Armatimonadota; class Armatimonadia; order Armatimonadales; family Capsulimonadaceae; genus JANXMY01. The sequence continues at coordinate 5,122,702 of OZ244065.1, forward strand.
CTGGACCCGAAGGACGCCTTCGCCGCCCCCGCCCTGGCCGGGCTGTCTGCCGCCGAACGGCGGCGCTACGCCGACGAGGGCCGGCTGTGGGCGGACGTGGCGCGCGGCCCGCACCTCTCCCCGGCCCAGGCCGACGCCCAGGCGGCTCGGCTCCGCGCCCTCCCCAACATCCGCTGGTGGCGCGCGCCCGGCGAGGCCGTCCTGTACCGCTCCCAGGGGAACCCGGCCTGGGCGACCCACTACGACGCGCAGGCCAGGACGACGGCGCTGACGACCCTGGCTCCCCTGCTGGGGGCGGGATTCTTCGAGGGACTCTTGGGCGTGGCCGGGCTGGGCCTGCTGCTGTACCTCGCGGTCCAGAGGCTCCAGCCGAAGGCGGAGGGGCCTTTCCCCTCCCCGAACGCGCTGCCCGACCCGTGGCCGACGATGCCCGAGCTGACGCCGCTGGCCGAGCGCCGCCTGCGGACGGGCGACCTGATGGGCGTGTTCGTTCTGTACCTGCTGATGCCGGACCTGATCGGCTGGCTTCTAGGGGGTTTTCATGTCCCTCACCTGCTCTTCTTCGGCGGCCTCCTCGCCCCGCTCCGGCCCCGCCTCCTCGCCCTGCCTGCGGGCAGTCACGCCGCCGTCGTGGTCGTGCTGGAGTTCTTCGCGTACCTGATTGGGGCGGCCGTGCCCATCGCCGTCCTGATCGGCATCGCCCGGCGCAAGCGTGCCTCCATCGGCGAGGAACTGGGCTGGAATACGCACCGCCTGGGGAGGAATCTGCTGTACGGGGTGGGGGGCTATGCCGTCGCGCTGCCGCTGCTGCTGCTGGCCCAGACCGTCGGGGGCTTCGCCGGGTCGCGCCTGCACCTCCCGGCCCCGTCCAACCCCGCCCTGCCGCTGCTGGCGAGCGCGAGTTCGTTCTGGGTGCAGGCGATGCTCGTGGGGCTGGCGACCGTGGCCGCGCCGCTGACCGAGGAGTTCCTGTTTCGGGGCGTCTTCTACAACGCCGCCAAGCTGCGGCTCGGCGTCTGGCCCGCCATCGTCCTGACCGGCCTGATCTTCGGCTTCGTCCACCCGGTCGGCATCGCCGCCATGCTCCCGCTCGCCGCGCTGGGCGGCGTCTTCGCCTGGATGGCCGAGACCCGCAAATCGCTGGCCCCCTCCATCCTGGCCCACTGCTTCCAGAACACCTTCGCCACCCTCATGCTGCTCATGGCCCTGGCCGGGTGAAAAATGCCCCTGTTAAAGATGCCCCTGTTAAAGATGCCCCCGTTACGGTCAGCCACAGCCACAAGAGCCGCGAAGAGTGTGGCCGGCCAGAGTGTAGCCGGCCAGAGTGTAGCCGGCCAGAGTGTAGCCGGCCAGAGTGTGGCCCGGCCCTGAAGGGCGGGTCTGTTCCCGGCTTCGCCGGTGGGCCGCCCCTGCGGGGCTTATGACGATGCCACCCGCGCGATGCCACCCACTCATCGTAGGGGCGCTGCTTGCCGCGCCCTCTTTGCCGTGCCGCGCCCCCAGAGAAGGGCGGGGCAAGAGAGGAGGGTGGGATAAGAGGGCGCGGCAAGCAGCGCCCCTACATAGGCCCGGATAATGCCATCCCGTGTAGGGGTCGGGTCCCCCGACCCTCCTTCCCGATCGGCCTTGCCCCTCCGAAGCCCCGAAGCGGGCGGCCCACCGGCGAAGCCGGGAACAGACCGGCCCTTCAGGGCCGGGACTGACTGGATCAGATCATATCATCATCCGGCTTTCCGGCGGTCCGCTGCCGTGCGCGCGGCGGAGTCCCTCGATGTGCTGTTTCAGGGCCGGGTCCGCCGTGAAGTACATGTTGTTGAACTTCAGAGCGACGTTACTCAGCCCCATCACGGTGAACACATGATAGCCGGGTATGCTGGTCATCTTCGCGTTCAGCGGGGCCGTGACCGCCGGGGGCGGATTCCAGACCATCTGCGCCAGCAGGTCCGCCGTATCGGCGGTCTGCACCCGTGCCAGCTCGTCGGAGATCACGCCCCACTGATCGAGAAGAGCTGGGTCCTCCGAGGTCGTGACCCCCTGCCACACTGGAAAGACGTACTCCCCCGGCATCGCGAAGAGCGCCCGGAGGGCGGTCGCCCTGCGTTCCCTGTCGTCGTCCTGCACCGCCTGTTCCGCCAGCCGTTCGGCCACCACCCGCAGGCGGGCCGGGTCAAGCCCCGTGATTGTCAGCGGGAAAGTGTCCTCGCGCGTCAGGACGGTGCCAAAGACTTCCCCCCACTCTGAAGGCGCAACACCTGGATGAGACTCCATCGTGTAGGGCCTTCGGATGCGCGCGGACAACAGGTAGTCACCGAGATGCATCGGGCGCAGCAGGCGGCTGACGACGACGTATTCAACAGTAGGGCGTCTGCCGGATGCACTAATCCCGCTGCCATGAATGCCGCCCTGCCGCATACGCGGGTCGAGAACGGGCGGCGCAGTACTCCCTTCCGCATCGGTGAGGGTGACTGTTATCCAATCTTTTCTATCCCTGCCCGTGTAGAGGCTCGCCCCTTGTGCGTGGGTGACAATGAAGGTGTAGCGCAGGACGATGGGTTCGCCCAACGAAAGAACGTCCTCAGCGAGTGACACCTCGGCGTGGATGGTAGGTAGTTCGGTTTGCATCTCAGAGGCCCGTTCCTAAGTCTAGGTCTGCTTCACTGCTATCACCATCCGGGGCTGTGGAAAGCCCCGGCAGAGAAGCGTCCTTCGGACGAGGATGGAGACGAGGGAATGCGGGTCCCGATCTTCACCCATGAGGGTGTCTCTTTGCCTGTACTCTCTACAGCCCGGCATTTACCCTCCTGTGCGCCATATCGCGGATTGGCTGACTTCTTTCCCGTACCTCGTATGTATCCCCTCAATGTGCCGCTTCAGGGCTTCATCGCCTGCCCGATACATGTTGTCCAGCAGCACGGAGGCGTAGCCTATGATCAGCATCGGGCCATAGCCTGGGTTCCACATCTGCGCGAGGAGGTCGGCGGCGGCGGGCGTCATGACATGAGCCAGTTCACGCATCAGGTCTTCCTTGTAACGGAAGCCCCGATCACTCGCCAGAGCCTGCCAGCTTGGGAGGGCATACCGCTCCGGCATTGCTAGGAGCGCCCGGAGGGCGTCTAGCCGCTGCTCGTGTGTGGGCCGCGTCATAGCATCCTGTCTCAGCTCCTCGGCAATCTGTCGCAGGCGGGCTTCCTCCGGCTCCGTGACGGTGATCGTGAAAGACTGCTCCTGAATGAGCACCGTTTCGGTGCTCATGTGCCACAGCCTTTGAGGGTGGCCGTTCGCTCGTCCCCCCAGCACATAAGGCAGTCGAGCTTTGACATGTAGCCCGTACCGCCCGACATGCGGGACCGTCAGCCATTGCGTGACGATCAGGAATGCCTGATAGGTCCGACCGGGAGCGATATGCACTTCTCTCGTTGGCTGAGAACCCCCCTGCGGCTTCCGGGGGTCGGGGCGCTCCGGCGCGGGCCGCCCTGCCTCATCCACGAGGCTCAGGCTCGCCCACGCGCTCTGTTCTTGGCCCAGGTAAACCCACAGTCCTTCACCATCCCCGCCGACCATGATGTCATAGCGGAGGATGATCGGCTCGCCTAACATGATGGTTTTGCTGATGAGTGACAGGTTTAGGCCGAGGGCATCCTTAGACTGAGAAGCTTCCATCCGTTGCACCTGCGATTTCTATGGCCCGAACTGTAGGTCGGCCTCCGGAAATGCCGATTCCTGACGCGCGACGGACACTTACAATCCTGTCATGGAAACAGTATAGGGCTTGCCCACAGGTTTATCAAGCGTTCACCCAAATCAACCTTAAGTCTCCAGGAACGGCGCTTCACCGCGCCGTGCCCGTGAGCTGACAGCCGAAGAACAGCGTCTTCGTGCGGGGGGGCTTCCGCCCGTCCAGGACGGCGGCGAGCGCCTTTTTTGCCCAGGCGGTTTTTGGGTCGTGGCAGTACCGGGCGACATTGTAAGCGCCGGTGAAGGCCACCCGGCCCCGCGCGTCCAGGATGACGGCGGCGGGGGCCGCCCAGACGCCGAAGCGGCGCGCGACGCGGTTGTCGGCGTCTACGAGGGTGTATGGATCGGTGATGGCGCGCGCCTGCCATGCCTCGGAGGCCGCGCTTTGGTCTGCGGTGGTCGGCCCGGAGGCGATGACGGTGACGAAGCGGACGCCTCGTGGCCGGTAGTCGTTGAGGAGGCCGCGCACGTCCCCTTCGGCGAAGCGCGAGCAGGGGCAGTGCGGGTTCCAGAAGTTCAGCACCGTGACAGGTTCTGGCCCGGCGAGGCGGACCGGCCCCTGCCGGGTGTCCAAGACGGCATACGGGGGGGGAGGGAGCGCCTCCGGATGGGCGACGGCGGCCCCGGCGGGCCGGGAGACGGGGCGCAGATACTGCCCCTCGAAGTGCCAGAAGGCCAGGACCGTCCCGGCCCCCCACAGCAGCAGGAGAAGCCCGACCCCGATGCTGCTTCCCAGCCTCATGCGGCCTTCCTCCACGGCGCGTCGAGGGACACCGTGCCCGCGCTTTCTTCCGCGCCCAGCGCGGGCGGCTCCGTCTGGAACCGATTCAGGGACAGGCTGACCCTCTCGGCGTTGTGGGCCACCTGCTCGGTGATCTGTGCCAGCCGCTCCAGCGCGCCGAACTGGCGGGTGATCTGTTCGGAGACTTCCTGAGCCGCTGCGCTATTCTCTTCCGTGATCGCGGCGCTCTGTGCCATGCCCTCCTGCGCCGACAGGGCCTGGTCCGACAGCGCCGTCGCCGCACGATCGTGGGCGGCGATCTGACACTGGAACGCCTTGATCTGATCCCCTATCTCCTGACCTGCCGCCTCCATGCCCGCCGCTGCGCCCTGGTTCTGGGCGGCGAGGGCGTGGATTCGCCCCACGAGGGACGCCGTCTGCTCCCCGGCGCTGACGACCGTACCGGTCATCTGAGTCACTCGGGCGAACTCGCTCAGGGGCGTGCCCCCATCGTGCGGCCCGTCCAGCGTCAGGGCGCGCACTTCCTCGACCTCCTGCTGGACCAGGGCGATGAGGGCACCGATCTCGCGGGCGGCCTTGGCCGAATGGTCGGCGAGCTTGCGGACCTCCTCGGCGACGACGGCGAACCCGCGCCCCTGTTCGCCGGCCCGCGCCGCCTCGATGGCGGCGTTGAGGGCCAGCAGGTTGGTCTGGGAGGCGATGCTGCTGACCGTCTCGGCGAACGCGCCGATCTCGCGCGAGCGGCGGCTCAGGTGTTCCGCCTTGCCCGCCACGGCGCTGACGGCGGCCCTGGTCGCGTCCGAGGCCGACCGGACGGTGGCGACCGCCTCCATGGCCGCCGCGTGCGCCTGTTCCGAAGCGGCGACCTGTTCGGCGCTCGCGGCGGCGACCTGTCCCGTCCGATCACGGAGCGCGTTCACGGCCGCTGACATCTCCTGAATCAGCAGTGCCTGCGCCCGCGTCTCGACCGCCACGCGCTGGGTCATCTCGGCCGCCGCGCTCATCTCCAAGGTCGCACGAGCGGTCTGACGCGCCTGCTCCGCCGCCCCCACCGACACCTGGACGATCGCCCGCTGGACGAACTCGCTCCCCCGCCGAATCTCCCCCATCTCTTCCGCCGCCTGATGGGCGTCGGCCTCGATCCGCCTGCCTTCCTTCTTCGCGCCCTCTATCCGGCTACGCAGCCGCTCCAGCAGACCGTCTATCGCCCCGGTCGTGCCCGCAAGCGGCGAGGAGGGGGGCCAGGCGAGCCGCACCGTCAGGTCGTCCCCCGTCAGCCGGCCGTCGGCCAGCGCCTGGGTCAGCCGGCTGAGGTCCTCCGCCTGATGCCACTCCTGACGCATCCGCACCGCCATGACGATCAGAAGTCCCGACTCGAACACGACGAAGCCCGCGTGGATTAAAGTCAGCATCCAAACGCCCACGGCCTCGGACGTGTAGATGTAGACCGGCGTGTGCAGAGTCTGGAGCAATGTGAAGGCCGCGTGGTGTCCCGCGATCGTCACGGCCGCCGCCACGATCGCGCGCCAGTCCCGGTAGGCCAGCAGGAAAGCCAGGGCACAGAAGACGTGGAAATGGGTCTCCGTCAGGCCGTGGGTTTGCTGGATGAACAGGGCCGAGAAGACCATCAGGGCGACGCCGACGACGCAGCGGACCAGGACCGTGCCCGGCCGGAGGCGCGCGAGGGCGGTGACGACCAGGGCCGTCGGCAGCCCGATGAGAAGCGACTGGGCCCCCGTCTGATACCAGAGCGAGAGCAGGAGTGCGGCGGCGAGGTGTGCCCAAATCAGCGCCACGAAGAGCCGGTCGGTCCGCCGGTCGGCTTCGGCGATGGAGAAGTAGTAGACGGGCGGCGAAGGTGACAAAAGGGGGTTCTCCTGAAAGTACTCTGACCGGCAGTGCATCAGGTACTCTGTTATCGGAAGAAGGCCCCGTAGAAGTTAGGTGTCCGTGGCCGAGTCGCGGCGGTCACAGAGGTTACAAACTCGTCCGAGGCGACGGGGAGGGAGTGCCCGGCGGGGCGCTCGCCACGGTGACGCGCGACATCCGCTGCGTGAGCCGCGCCGCGCGGTCGGCGGGGAGGGTGGCGAGGACCTGGCCGGCCTTCTTCTCGTCGAGCTGCGTCAGCGACGCGATCACGTCCGGGTCGGGCAGCTTGCCGAAGATGCGGGCGAGGTCGTCGGCGGACATGGTGGCGTAGATCGCGCCGAGCTTGGCGGCGTTGTCCGGGGCCGGGGCGGGGGATGCGCCGCCGCCGTCGGCGGGCGCGGCGGGCGTCCGCTTCTGGGCCTCCAGAGCGACGCGGTCTTTTTCCAGTTGTGCCTGATCGGCGGCTAGTTTCTTCTTCTGGGCGTCGAGCGCCTGGCGCTCAGGGTCCGGGGCCGCGACCGGGGCCGCGCCGTGCGCGGGCTTTTTGGCCTTGGCGAGATGCAGCGCCTTCAATGCGGAGGCCAGGGCGGGGGACTTGCCGGCCATCTTCTGGACGGGGATGACGCCCAGGAAGGCCAGGCCGTAGGCGACGCCGAGCAGGGCCAGGACGCCGAAGACTCCGAGGACGGCTTTCACGGGAGGTTAGCCTTTCTCCATGGCGGCCCGGACGCGGCGGATGTAGTTCTGTGTCTCGGTGAACGGCGGCACGCCGCCGTACCTGTGGACATTGCCCGGCCCGGCGTTGTAGCCGGCCAGGGCCAGGTCGAGGTTGCCCTTGTACTGCGCCATTAGGCCCGCGAGCTGCCTGGTGCCCGCCGCGATGTTCTGCTCCGGGTCGAATGGGTCGGCGATGCCGGCCTCCTTGACGTTCGCGGGCATGAGCTGCATCAGCCCCATCGCACCCGCCCGCGAGACGCAGCGCGGGTTGCCGTCCGACTCGGTCTTGATGACGGCGCGGACCAGGGCCGGAGCCAGCCCGTTCTGGGCGGCATACTTCTGGACGAGGGCGTCCACGTCCGCCGCGCCCGCCGAGGCGACGCGCGGCAGGGGGAGGACGTCCGGGGCACCCGGCGTGACGGGCATGGGCGGGAGCGGGCCGAGCGAGGCGGGCGGCGCGGGGACGGGCGAGCCGCCGGGCAGAGCCGTCGGGCCGGTGACCGGCGGCACCGAGGCCTGCGCCGCCGTCAGCGCCCTCGCGAATGTGGGCGTCGCCTCCGGGGCTGCGGCGGGCGCGGCGGGGGGCGGGCCGCTGAGGGCGGCGATGCGGCCCTCGATGTCGCTGATCCGGGCGCTGATGCGGCTGATCTCATCCATCATGATCTCTGCTAACTCCCTTCCGACGCGCGCTGCTGGAAGTTGAAGCGCGTCGTCGCCAGCTCGTCCATCACGCCCTGCTCGGCCCGCAGGGCGGTGACTTGGTGCGCCTGATGGTGCCGGTCCCGGACGGTCACGAGTGCCTGTTTGTCCCGCGCGGTGCCGACCATGTGCAGTTTGTGCGCCTCGCGCGAGGTCACCAGCTCGCGCAGGTAGCCTTCCTGTTCCGTGATGGACTGCGTGATGACCTGCATGTAGTCCTGATAGAGCTTCGTCTCGAATGCGTCGAATGCGCCTTCCCTTCTGCGGCACAGCTCTTCCAGCAGCGCCCCGCGCACCTCGCGCATCTCCCCCAGCAGCCGCTCGGCGCGGGCCACGGCGGCCTGCGCCTGGGCGAAGGTTTGCTGCGCCTGGGTTTCGCGGCGCTCCCGCTGCTCCAGCACCGACTGTAAACGGAACTTAAACTTCATCGGCAAAAATTCCCTCTAAGGCCTCGACCGTCGTGTCCATGGTGGACTGCTCATGCACCCCCTGCCGCAGAAACGCTCGCGCCGGCTCGATCAGCCGGCGGGCGGCGTCAATGCGCGGGTTACTGCCTTCGGAATACGCGCCGATGTTGATCAGGTCCTCGGCTTCTTTGAAGGTCGCCAGAGTCTCGCGCAGGCGCGTAGCGGACGCCCGCTGGTCCGGCGATGTCACCTGGGACATGACGCGGGACACGCTGCGCCCCACCTCGATGGCCGGATAGTGCCCCCGCGCGGCAAGGTCCCGCGAGAGCCAGATGTGGCCGTCCAGGATGCCCCGGACCGCGTCCGCGATCGGCTCGTTCTCGTCGTCGCCTTCCACCAGGACGGTGTACAGGGCGGTGATCGTCCCCCTGTCACTTGTCCCCGACCGCTCCAGAATCTTTGGCAGCAGGGCGAAGACGCTGGGCGGGTAGCCGCGCGTCGCGGGCGGCTCGCCGACGGCAAGCCCGACCTCGCGCTGGGCCATCGCCAGACGCGTCACCGAGTCCATCATCAGCAGGACGTCCCGGCCCTGGTCCCGGAAATACTCGGCTATGGCCGTGGCGACCAAAGGTGCTTTCAGGCGCACCAGCGGGGGCCGGTCGCCGGTCGCGATGACGAGGACCGAGCGGCGCAGGCCCTCTTCCCCTAGGTCGCTCTCGATGAACTCCAGGACCTCCCGCCCGCGCTCGCCGACCAGGCAGATGACATTGACGTCCGCCGTGGTGTTGCGGGCGATCATGCCCAGGACCGTACTTTTGCCCACGCCCGACCCGGCGAAGATGCCCATGCGCTGGCCCTTGCCCATCGTCAGCAGCCCGTCAATCGCCCGGATGCCCAGGCCGACCGGCTCAGAGATCCGCCGCCGCGTCAGGGCGTCGGGCGGCGCGGCGAAGATCGGGTACTGCTTCGCCCCAGGCCCGTGCAGCGCGCCCTTGCCATCGGCGGGCTGGCCCAGGCCGTCCAGGACGCGCCCCAGCAGGAAGTCGCCCACCGTAACCTGCTGCATGTTGCCGGTCGCGACCACCTCGGAGCCGGGCTTGATGCCGGCCATCTCGCCCAGCGGCATCAGCAGCAGGCGGTTAGCCTTGAACCCGACCACCTCCGCCTTCACGGTCGGCGCGTTGCGCCCGCCGTGCCGGATCTCGCACAGCTCGCCGATCTGCGCGGCTGGCCCGATGCTCTCCACGACCAGGCCGATGACCTGCGTGACCAGCCCGTTGGCCCGGACGGTATCCAGCCGGGTGACGATGGCCCGGTACTTGGCGAGGTCAATGGGGGCAGTCATCTCATCCACTCTCCACCACCCCCAGCGCCCGTGCCACTTCCGATAACTGCGTCTCGATCTTGGCGTCAATCGTGCCAGCGTTCGTCTCGATCACGCACCCGCCGTCACCCACCCGGCGGTCGTCTACGATCTCCAGATGCCGCAGCCCGTCCATCAGCTCCATCAGGTCCTGACGCATCTCCTTGACGCGCGGGGCGTCGCCGACCGAGACGCGGACCCGGACGTTGTCTTTGTCCGTGATGCGCCGGACGGCGTTCGCGATGAGGGCGCGGACGACTTCGGGGTTCTGCGTCACCTCAGTCTTGATTACCTGGCGGGCGATGTCCAGGGCCAGGGCCACCATCTCCGTCTCCTGCCTCGCCCACAGCGCCTCGCGGGCGACCGCGATCTGCGTCGCCATGCCGTCCATCTCGGCCCGCAGCGCCTCACGGCGAGCGTCCCAGGCGGCCTGCATCTCCGCCTCTACCGAGTCGCGCGCCTCCGTCCGGCCCTGGAAGTGGCCCTCTTGCCAGGCCGCCTCGCGCAGAGCTTCCGCCTGGGTCCGGGCGTCCTCCAGCATCTCATCGGCCTCGGCACGGGCCTGTGCCAGCACTGCCTCCGCCTCGGCCTGGAGCGCGCCCAGATCCGGGGCGGTGGGCGTGGGGTCACTCACATCGGACAGCCGCAGCCGGACGGGCGGCTCGGCCAGCGGCTCCAGCGTCTGTAACCAGGACGTGGCGATTGCCGTAGGAGCAGCCATGTTAGGCGATCATCTCCTCGCCGCCGCCGCGCGCGACGATGATCTCGCCGGCCTCTTCCAGCTTGCGGATGACGCCCACGATGCGCTGCTGGCTCTCCTCGACGGACTTGAGGCGCACCGGCCCCATGAACTCCATTTCTTCCTTCATCATCGCCGCCGCCCGCTCGGACATGTTCTTAAAGATACGCACCTGCGTGTTCTCGCCGACCCCCTTGAGCGCGACGGCCAGCTCCTTGGTATCCACCTCTTTGAGTACCATCTGGATCGCCCGGTCGTCGAGCATGATGATGTCCTCGAAGACGAACATGTTTTTCTTGACCTCGTCGGCGATCTCCGGGTTGCTCTCCGACAGCGATTCGAGGATCGTCTTCTCGGTCGAGCGGTCCACATAGTTGAGGACTTCGACCAGGGCCTTGACGCCGCCCGCGTGGCTGAAGTCGGTGGAGACGACCGAGGACAGCTTTTTCTGGAGTACGTTTTCCACCTCCCGGATGACCTCGGGCGGGGTCTTGTCCAGCGTCGCCATCCGGCGCGCGACCTCGGCCCGCAGGTCCTGCGGCAGCCCGGACAGGATGGCGGCGGCCTGGGGGGCCTGCAAGTAGGCGATGATCAGGGCGACGGTCTGCGGGTGTTCGTTCTGGATGAACGTGGTGATCTGGGAGGCGTCCGCTTTCTTCAGGAAGTCGAACGGCATCACCTGGAGGGCCTGCATGACGCGGCCCACGATCAGGGCGGCCTTCTCCTCGCCGAAGGCGCTCATCAGCATCTCGCGGGCGGCGTCCATGCCGCCCTCGGCGATGAACTCCTGCGCGACGCACAGCTCGTGGAACTCCTCGACGACGGTCTCGCGCAGGGCCGAGGGGACGCGCCCCATGCGGGCGACCTCAACGCTGAGGACCTCGATCTCGTCCTGCGTCATGTGCTGGAAGATCTGGCTGGCCGTCTCGGGGCCGAGCGCGACCAGCAGGATGGCGGCTTTTTTGCGGTTGGTGAGCGGCTGCGGGCGTATCGCCATGGTGCTTGCTTTCCTAAACTTGCTTCCCCAAAACTATCGTCAGGAGACCTTCACGTCGTCGGCCATCCAGCCCTTGAGCAGCAGGGAGACGCTCTCGGGGTGGGCATTGATCATGGTGCGGATGCTCTCCATCTTGAGGTCCTGCTGCTCCTCGATGGACGGCACCCTCGCGCGGCGGCGCGGGCGGCCTTCGGGGTCCGGCATCTCGGCCAGCACGTCCTCGACGGTCAGCGGGCGCTCCTCCAGCACATGCTCCATGCCGCGCTCGGTCCCGCGGATGCCGCCCGCCGCGTCCAGGATGGCGGCCATCTCGGCGTCCGGCGTCGGCTCCAGGAGACCGATGTTCGCCCCGCCGCCGGCCAGGGCGAGCTGCGGGCCGTCGGCGCGTCGGCCCGAGGAGCGGGTCAGGAGGATCAGCATGACGATGGCGACCGCGCAGACGGCGAGGGTGCGGGCGATGGTGATCATGAGCGCCTGCGAGGCCAGAGCCTGCGCCTGGGCGGCCTGTGCCTTCTGCGAACTCATGTCGAAGGCGATCTGGCTGACGGTGACGAGCCGGGTTGTGTCGCCGGGGAACGCGCCGACGGCGGCGGCGATGGAGGTCTTCAGCGTGGCGACGGTTTCGGCGGGGACGCTGGTGTCCACGAGTGCGGCGACGGAGAGCTTCTTGAGGTCGCCCGGCGCGACCTGGGTCTGGGTGTCGGTGACGTCGTTCTCGTAGTTGGTGACGGTGTCGCCCGTCGAGTACTTGCCGCCGCCCCCCGCGCCGCCCCCGGTCTGGTAGGACGGGACGTTCAGGTTGGCCGCCGCCCCGGCGACCCCGCCCGCCATGGGAGCGCCCGCGCCGGCTCCCGAGTAACTCTCCTGCTTGTCGCGGACGCTGACCGGCAGGCCCGTCCGCAGGCCCGGCGCGGGCGTATGCAGGACCGAGTGCCGCGTGACCACGTCCTGACTGAGTTCGGCGTTGACGGTGACGACGGCCTTGCCGCGCCCGACCGTCTGGTCGAGCAGGTTCTGGACGATCTTGCGCTTGTCCTCGCTGTACTTGTCGTTCTCGGCCATCAGGGTGCCGTCCGTCCCAGACCCACCTGCGCCGTTGTCCTTCCACAATGGGACGCCGGTCTGATCGGTCAGCGACACCTGCGCCGTGGTCAGCTTGGGGACGGCGTGGGCAATCAGGTTGACGATGCCTTTGACCTGGCTGCCGCTCAGGCTCTCGCCCTGCTTCAAGGTCAGGATGACGCTGGCGGAGGGCGGCGTCTCGTCGCCGACGAACGACGAATCGCTGGGTATCCCCAGCAGGACGGCGGCGGACTGCACCTGGTCCAGCCCCATCAGCTTGCGGGCCAATTCGCCCTCCGCCTGACTGAGCAGCCGCCGACGCTCGACCTCCGGCGTGGTGCCGATGGAAATCTTGTCAATATCGCCCAGGCCGTCTATGACCGCCTCTTTGGACAGGATGCCCGCCGCCGCGATGTACATGGAGGCACTGCTCTCGTCCTTGGCGGGGACGCTGACCGTACCGTCCTTGTCATCGAACTTCATCGCGATAGACTTCTCGCGCAGGACGGCCTCGATGGCCGAGGCGTCCTTGCCGCTGACGCCGTGATAGATCGCGTGGTAGTCCGGGCTGGCCGCGAGCGAGGCGGCGACGGCCAGGCCGGCCACCATCAGCAACACCAGCCCCGTCGCCATGGCCCGCGTGGCGGGCGTCGCCCCCTGCCACCAGGCGCGCAATGATTCTCCCCAACTGGATGCGATTGCCAACAGACCTTGCTCCCCCGCCCCCGACTCCTACAGCGACCGTCCCGACTTACAGGCTGATCCGCATGATCTCCTGGTAAGCGTCCACCGCCTTGTTGCGGATCTGGGTCGTGAGCTGCAAGGCCATCGTCGCCTGCTCCGAGGCGATCATGACGCTGTGAACGTCGCTGATCTGGCCCCGCGCGAACGCCTGGGTCATGGACGCCGAGTGGTCCTGGAGGGCGCTGACCTGGCCCAAGGCGCTTTGCAGCATCTGGCCGAAGGACGCCCCGCCGGGCGTCGCGGCGTCCGGCCCGGTCAGGCCGCCTGCCGCGTCAAGGAGGCCGGTGGGCGAGGGGAGGGGGGAAGAGGGCAGTGCGAACAGGTTCATGGGATGCTCCTAAAATGATGTCTGGAATAACGGCGTTTGGAAGAATGCCGCCCGTCCTTGGGCACGGTCCTCAGCGGGACATGCGGATTGTTCCACACCCCCTCGCCGTTTTCATAGCATTTTTCACGGGCCGCTGTCGACACGGAAACGCCCCACGTTCCACTGCTGGAGCGCGGGGCGCGATGTCCTCACGACATGTCTTCACGACGACAACCGAGTCTATCGCGGGCTGTCGCCCCAAATGATGTTGTGCGGGCGTACCCCATTCTTGGGCGCGTGTCCCTGTCCGGCGGAGGCACTGCGCGCGCCGGAAGAGATCTCGACTGTGGCCGCCGGCCCGTGGTTCACTCCGAGTTTCCCGGACAGCGCGTAGCCCGCGCCGGGCGTGGTATTCGAATTGCGTGCCGCATTGGCCGCAGCGGAGGTCGGGAGGACGGACGGAATGATAACGCTCATATTCTTCTCCTGGGTTTGCCCCGGCGGGAACAGGTGCCGGGCGGCATCCTTCCTTGATTATGATGCCTGGCCTTAGTATCGGCAGACAGGGCGCGAAAATGGAGACACACCAAGAGGCGCGGGGGATGAGGTAGACTGTGGACGATCGGTTCGACAGCGTCTCAAAGTGGCTGGGAGAATAGCACGAGCAGCACGAGTGATTGAAATCACTCGCTGACACCGGACCTGTCCAGGGGACAGAGGAACGGAAGGCATGACTGACTTCTCTCCACAATCCGTCCCCTCCCTTGTCCCCTGGACAAATCTGAACCGAAGCGAGTGATTTCAATCACTTGTCCGTCACCCGCGTTCTCTGCCGAATGCCATTAATAACAAGGAGACGAAAATGCACCTGATCTGGATGTGGCCAACCGTTGTGGCCGTCGTTTTCACCGTCTGGGCCTGCGTCAATGTCCTGACGGGGCGGGTCGCCCGCGACCACCGCCTTTCTCACCTCGCCTATGTGCCGCTGCTCTGGCTCGGCTGCCTCAGCTTCGTGCCCACCGGCCCACTGCTGCCATCGCTGCTGTTGGTCGCGGCGCTGCCCTGCGGGTGGATTATCACCACGGATTATTTGCGGATGCAGAAGGCAAAGAAATAGCCCCGGCGCTGTGAGCGCCGGGGCCGTCTTTCTTCTCCCGCTAAACCCGGTGGCCTATGCCCGCCCGATCTCCATGGCTTTCATCGCCATGCCCTTGACCGCCCCGACGGCGGCGACGTTCGCCTCATAAGCCCGCGTCGCACCCATCATGTCCACCATCTCGGTCACGGTATCCACGTTCGGCAGATTGACGTAGCCCTGCTTGTCGGCGTCCGGGTGGCCAGGCTGGTAGACGCGCTTGAACGGGCGCATGTCCGGGACGATCCCCGACACCTGCACGCCGCCCCGCGCGGCCCCATCCCCGTCGTCGCCGGACAGGCCCGCCAGCGTCTCGCCGAAGCTCGCCGTAGCCGGGGCCAGGGAAACCTGCTCGCGCCGGAACGGCCCGCCGCCGGGCGTGCGCGTCGTGTTGACGTTCGCCAGGTTGTTGGCGACGACGTCCATCCGCAGCCGCTCCGCCGTCATGCCCGAGGCGCTGATCGCCAGCGTGTCCATGAATCCCATCGGTTAGCGTCCTCCCGCGATCACATACTTCATGCCCGAGAACTGCCCGTTCATAAGCTGCGCCGCCCCCTGATAATAGATCTCGGCGGCGGCCATCCGGCTGGTTTCGGCGTCTATGTCCACGTTGTTGCCGTCGGGCCTCATTGAGCCGGAGCGCTGGGTGACGAGGGCGGGCGAGCCGTTCCCCCTGCCGCCGTCATCGTCGAGCGTCAGGTGGCGCGGGTCGGGCGCGGCCTGGGCCAGCGTGTCCCCCTGCGCCTCCGCCGACTGAAGGAGGGCGGCGAAGGTGGCGTCCTGGCGCTTGAAGCCGGGCGTGTTGACGTTGGAGATGTTGTTGGAGATGGCTTGAATGCGCGCCGAGCCTAAATCGAGGGCCTGCGACAGCGCGGTAAAAGTGCTGGTATCCATGCCGCCATTATCGGCAGAGTGTCGGAGGAACTGGAGGGTGCTGGGAAAATAATTTTGCCGTCCGATTCTGGATGAGCCAGGGCGGGAGGAGGGCGGCCAGGGCGGGAGGAGGGCGGCCGAATGTTTGGACGGGTGTAGGGGCGAACCTTGTGTTCGCCCTATCCCAGCGTTCAGGCGGGCGTGATCATCGCGCGCGGGCGCGAGTCTACCATTTCCAGCGCGCGCTCCTCCCCGACAAGGGCGGCTGCCGCCTCGCGGGCCTCCGAAAGCAGGGCGCAGGAGCGGTCGTGGAGGTCGTGGGTGTCCGAGGCGATCACGAGGGGCCAGTCGGCGGCGCGGGCGAGGATGGCGCGGGCCGTCTCCAGCGCGCGCGGCCCGAAGCGGCCCAGGAGGCTGCCGCTGGTGATCTGGAAGGCTAGACCCAGATCGGCGCAGGCTTCGACGAAGGCGAGGCTCTGCTGGATCGCGGCGCAGCGCTCCGGGTGGGCAAGGACGATCTTGAACCCGGCCTCCGTCACTTTCCGCAGGCTCTCCAGGCCGCCCGCCGGGATGCGGTCGAAGGGAGGCTCGATCAGCGCCCAGCGTCCCGCATCGCCCAATGTCCCGGCCTCGCCGTTCACCAGGTCGTCGGCGACGCGCGGGGCCATCTTGATCTCGACGCCGGGCACGACGCGCAGGGGGATGCGGGCGCGGTTCAGCGAGTCCTGCAAGCTCGCGACATGCTCCCGCACGGCCTCGGGCCGGGCGGGCTGGCGCAGGAACCAGCCCCGGTGGGGCGTCGCGACCATCGTGTCTGTGCCCGTCGCGACCGCCTGCCGCGCCATCTCCAGGGCCTCGGCCACGCTGCGCGCGCCGTCGTCCACGGAGGGCAGGATGTGGTTGTGGATGTCAACGAACAGGGCTATCGCTCCAGAGTCACTATTCCAAGGCAAAAAGTATTTGCGAAACCATCACCATCGCCGCCGTCTCAGTCCGCAGGATGCGCGCCCCGAGCGAGATGGGTCTGACCCCGGCCCGACGCGCCGCCTTGACCTCCCCGTCCGTCAGCCCCGACTCGGGGCCGATGATGACCAGCAGGCGGGCGGGGGGGGTGGGGGAGGCCGCCAATGCTGCCTTCAAGGTCGTCTCCCGCTCCCCTTCATAGGCCAGCAGGACCAGATCGAAATCGCCCGCTGCTATCACATCGGCAAATCCGCCCTCTATACGCAGGGTGGGAAGAACGGCCCGGTGCGCCTGCTCCGCCGCCGTCTTGGTGATCGCAAGCCAGCGCCCCTCCCGTTTCGCGTGCCGCTCACCCTCCAGGTGGGTCAGACTGCGCTCACTCGCAAAGGCCCAGAAGCCGCTCGCCCCGATCTCCGTCCCACGCTGAAGCACCTGCTCCATCTTGTCCGTGACTTTAGGCAAAGCCTGCGCGACGGTGATCTTGGTCGCCGGCTCGGTGGGCGGCGAGAACGGCTCGCCAAGCCGCGCCACCGCCTTGGTCTTACCCATTTCCAGCAATGTCGCCGGCCACTCGCGCCCCGAGTTGTCCAGCACGGCGATCTTCTGGCCCGGCTGTGCGTGGAGGACAACGCGCAGGTGGTGCGCGTCGTCGGCATCCAGGGTAACGAGGCCGCTCGCGAATTGGTCGGGGCGGACGAAGAAGTGGGTCATAATGCTCTAATCAATGTCCCAAATGCCTGTGCGGGTTTGGCAATGCAGGCACTGGAATGCGACGATGTTCTCCCCGAAGCGAGGCCCCTGGTCTTCAGGCCAGCGGCTGTGGAGGAACGAGTCGACCATGTCGAGGAACAGCGGACGCCCCAACCCTTCGGGCGAAGCCGCAGCAAAATCTTCCGGCCCCCAGATGCCCAGATAGGCCATAAAATCGTTACAATGCCCCGGCCAGATGACCTCCTGCCACGTTGAGAAACTCGGCGTCCGCCGCAGTTCGGCGATGGCCTCGTCCGCGATGCGGAGCCTCGGCGGATGGATATGCGGCGCACTGTCCGCGACCGCCCCGCCATCACTTGCTACCACAAACACCCGCTTCGGGGAGTCGTCCTGCTCATCGTAGGAGATAAGGCCTTCCTCTGTGATCAGCCCTACCTCGGTGCCGTGCATGAAACCGAAGCGGTCCCGGCGCAAGCACTCATAGCAGCCGATTATGCCCCTACGCTCCTCTTCGCTCAGTTCTGCGCTGATGAGGTCGTCAAGGGCGAAACAGCGGCCCGACTGACCGCAGAGGGAACAAACGCGGTTGCCAGGCAGGAAACCCATCTCCGCCTCGGGCGCGCGGAAGTAGCGGAACTCAATCGGCATATCAGACCTCGGCACGTCGGAAGACCAGGGCGACCCATTCTGTCTGCCGCCGGGTTTCCCCATGCGTCAATCCGATGCCCTCCAAGGCCCGCCGCACGTCGGCCTCGCGGGTGTCGATGATGCCGGAGGCGATGAGGACGCCGCCGGGCGCGAGCAGTGTGTTCAGCTCGGCGGACAGGCCGATGATGACGTCGGCCAGGATGTTGGCGACCACCACATCATACTCGCCCGTCGGCAAGGCGTCCGTGACCTCGACGGCAACGCCGTTGGCGGCGGCGTTCTCGCGGGCGATTCGGACGGCCAGCGGGTCATTATCGTTGGCCGCGACGAACGACGCACCTAATTTGGCGGCGGCGATGGCGAGGATGCCCGACCCGGTGCCGATGTCGGCGACGCGGGCACTCGGCGTGACGTAGTCTTCCAGGGCGACGAGGCAGAGCTGCGTGGTGGGGTGGCTGCCGGTCCCGAAGGCCATGCCGGGGTCTATGACCAGGGGGATGTCGTCGGGAGCCAGTTCGGGGTGTTCCCAGGGCGGCGTCACCAAGAGGCGGCGGCCCACCCGGAAGGGCTTGTAGAACTCCTTCCAGGCGTTCGCCCAATCGGCCTCTTCCACATAGCGCAGGGTCAGGTCCGTGCCTGCGCCCGTGACGCCGAAGCCCGGCAGCGCGGCCAGGGCATCTTTGAGCGACCCCAGGCGGTCTTCCAGCCGGTCATCCACGGGCAGGTAGCCCGCCACGGCGGGCGGCAGCGCGGCCTCGCGCACTTCGAAACCGCCGCACCCGGCGGCATACAGGGCCGCGCCTACCGCGTCGGTGGCCTCCGGCCCCGCGTCTATGATGATCTCCGCCCAGCGCATCTATGCCTGCTTAATCGCCATTCACTTGTGCGAGAACGCGCCTTTGACCTTGCCCAGCAGGCCCCGCTCGTCGGCGTGGATCGTCTCGCCCGAGGCGACCGCCAGCTCCCGGACCAGGCGGCGCTGCTCTTCGGTGAGCTTCTGCGGCACCTTCACCTTGATGCTGACGATCTGGTCGCCGCGCTCCGGGCTGCGCGAGTTGACGTCCGGGAACCCCTTGCCGCGCAGGCGAAAGGTCGCCCCCGGCTGCGTCCCCTCGGGGATGGTCAGCTTTTCTATCCCGCCCAGGACCGGCACTTCGAATGTATCCCCCAAAGTCGCCTGGGCGAAGGAGACAGGGGCCTCATGCACCACGTCCATGCCGCGCCGCGTGAAGTGCGGGTGCGGCTGGACATAGATGATGACGTACAGGTCGCCGCGCCCGCCGCCGCGCAGGCCCGCGTCGCCCTGGCTTGGGTCCACGAGCCGCGTCCCCGAGTCCACCCCGGCGGGGATGTCAACGGTATGCTCCACGGTCTGGCGCAGCCGGCCCTGGCCCCGGCAGGTGGAACAGGGGTCGGTGATGACCCGGCCCGACCCGCCGCAGCGAGCGCAGGGCGCGAGTGTGGCGAACGACCCCAGGATGGTGTTCTGGATGTGCCGCACCTGGCCCGTGCCCGAGCAGGCGGAGCAGGTCTGCGGAGAGCTGCCCATCTTGGAGCCGCTGCCGTTACAGGTCCCGCAGCCCTCCATCCGCGAAAGCCGGAGCGACTTGGGGACGCCGAAAGCCGCTTCCTCCAGGGTGATCTCCAGGTCGTAACGCAGGTCCGTCCCCTGCGCCGCCTGCTGCCGGGCGCGCTCGCCGGAGGAGCGCCCGCCCCCCCCCGCGCCGCCTGCGCCGAAGAACATATCGAAGATGTCGCCGAAGCCGTCCCCGCCCCCCATGCCCGAGGCCGGCCCGTCATGCCCGTACTGGTCGTACAGGGGCCGCTTCTCCGCAGACGAAAGGACCTCGTGCGCCTCGTTCAGCTCCTTGAACTTCTCTTCGGCACTCTTGTCGCCGGGGTTCACGTCCGGGTGGTACTTGGCCGCCAGCTTCCGGTAGGCCGAGCGGACCTCGGAGACGGACGCCGTCCGCGTGACACCCAGGACTTCGTAATAATCACGTTTGTTAGCCATAGACTGATGTTGAACCGGTTACCATAAATCGTTAGTGAGAGTGACAAACAGTGGGGCCGAACGCCCCCACTCCGGGAACAACACCGAAGAACGGGTGCTGGTTTCCAGGAGGGCATTCGACCCCGCAGAACTCGCCGATGAGCTTGCTGATTTGGTGCGCTTGCTGACCTCGGAGAAGCTACACGTCGCGGAAGTCGCCCGCGCCGGACGCCTCGCCTTCCTTCAACAGCGAGTCCATGTCAATGCGGTTCTCGGCGTCCGGGTCGAAGCCGCTCGCCCCGACCGACGTCTCCGGGCCGGGGTCGTCCATTGCCGTCACTTTGCTCAGGTCCGGCGGCGGGGCGGCGGGGGCGCTGTTGCCGTTCCCGTTGCCGTTCTGGCGCGACTTCGCCTCGTAATAGGCGCTGCTGAGTGGCTGGATGGCCGCGTTCAGGTCTTCCATGCCGTTGCGCGCCCCGGCCGTATCGTAGGCGTTGATGGCGGCCGTCAGCCGCGCCGCCGCCGAGTTGACTCCTTCGATCAGGCTCTGCGAGACCAGGCCGCGGGCGTCGGCGGCGATCCGCATGGCCGAGTAGATCTGCTGGTCGGCCTTGTTCTTGATCTCCTGCTCCTCGCGCCGCTTCTCGTCCGCCTTGCGGTACTGGTCAGCCTCGTGGACCATGCGCGTCACTTCGGACTGGCCCAGGCCGCTGGAGGCGGTGATGACGACCTTCTGCGTGTTGCCGGTCGCCATGTCCTTGGCGGAGACGTTGACGATGCCGTTCTGGTCGATGTCGAACGTGACCTCGATGCGGGGCAGCCCGCGCGGGGCGGGGACGATGCCGTTGAGCTGGAACTTGCCCAGCGTCTTGTTGTCCACGGCGAAATCGCGCTCGCCTTGCAGGACGTGGATGTCCACGGCGGATTGGTTGTCTACGGCCGTCGTATACACCTGCGAGGCCGAAGTCGGGATGGTGGTGTTCCGCTCGATCAGCTTGGTGAAGACGCCGCCCTGCGTCTCGATCCCCATCGAGAGCGGCGTGACGTCCAGGAGGACGACGCTGGTGACCTGGCCGCCGAGGATGCCCGCCTGGATGGCCGCGCCCTGGGCGACGATCTCGTCCGGGTTGACCCCCTTGTGCGGCTCCTGGCCGAACATGGTGCGGACGCGCTCCTGGACGACCGGCATGCGGGTCATGCCTCCGACGAGCAGCACCTTCTGGATCTCTTTCGGGTCGAGTTTGGCGTCGCTCAGGGCCTGCATGGTCGGCCCGATCATGCGCTCGATCAGGTCCTGGGTCATCTCCTCGAGCTGGGCGCGCGACAGGGTCAGCTCCAGGTGGGCCGGGCCTTCGGGCGTGGAGGAAATGAAGGGGAGGTTGATCGAGGCCGTCATCAGCATGGACAGCTCGATCTTGGCCTTCTCGGCGGCTTCCTTCAGGCGCTGCATCGCCATCCGGTCCTTGGTCAGATCGATGCCGGTTTCTTTTTTGAACTCGGCCGTCATCCAGTCGATGATGCGGATGTCCCAGTCGTCGCCGCCCAGGTGGGTGTCGCCCGAGGTCGCCCGCACTTCGAAGACGCCGTTGTCGAGTTCCAGGATGGAGACGTCGAAAGTGCCGCCGCCGAGGTCCCAGACCAGGACCGTCTGCTCGCCGGTCTTGTCCTGCCCGTAGGCCAGGGCCGCCGCCGTCGGCTCGTTGACGATCCGGACGACTTCGAGGCCGGCGATCTTCCCAGCCTGCTTGGTGGCCTCGCGCTGGGCGTTGGAGAAGTAGGCGGGGACCGTAATGACTGCCTCGGTGACCGGCTCCCCCAGGAAGCCCTCGGCGTCCGCGCGCAGCTTCGTCAGGATCATCGCCGAGATCTCCTCGGGCGAGAATTCCTTGCCGTCGATGGATACCTTGTAACGGGTGCCCATCTGCCGCTTGATGGACGCGATCGTCCGGTCGGGATTCGTGATGGCCTGCCGCTTGGCGAGCTGCCCCACCAGGCGTTCGCCCGTCTTGGAGAAGCCGACGACCGAGGGGCACAGGCGGCTGCCCTCGGCCAGCGTGATGACGACCGGCACCCCGGCCTCGTCGATGGCGGCTACGACGGAGTTGGTCGTCCCCAGGTCAATCCCCACTGATTTTGGCATGTCGTTTTCCTATGCGCCTTCGGCGTCGTTGTCGCCAGGCTCCTCCATGGTTGGTTTTTCCGTCGTCAGTGCCGCCGCCGGAGTGGCGCCCGCGCCGGGCGCGGCCTGGGGCACGATGTCCGCGTCCACCTCGGTCGCGGTGACCTTCCCCGCCGCGATCTCTTCGAGCGCGATGGTGAGCGGGTTGGTGGACGTGGTTTCGATCAGGACCGGCGCCCCCTCTTTGATCTGCTTGGCGCGCTTGGCGGACAGCACGACGAGCGAGTAGCGGCTTTTGACCTTGTCTTCGATGGTGTCTGCGGATGGATAAATCAAGAATGCATGGTCCTTTGTGTGTTCCCCGAATGAAAGCTTCTTAATAAAAGTTTCTTATCCCTGAGCGTCCGCCCGGTCCGTGTCTGCCCTGGATTCGGGTCCGCCGGCCTCTGGTTCCTGTGCCGGCCCCAGCCCTTCCATCTCCAGGATCAGCCTGACGCCGTTCATGTTGACCCCGCGCTCTTCCGTCAGGTAGCGGATGCGCGCCAGCAGCGCGATATCTCGGTCCGAGTAGAGTCGCCGGTCCTTGGCGGTGCGCTGCGGACGGACGATCCCTTCCTTGTCCAGCACGCGCAGGGTCCAGGAGGGAAGCCCGGCCAGCTTCGCGGCGATGCTGATGACATAGACGGGTTCGTCCGGCGCCGCCGCCCACGCGGGCGTCCCCGGCGGCAGGCCCCCCGCCGCATCCTGTTGCCCGGCAGACATGGCCTGAACCCCTTGACGACTCCCCCATGAACCTTCTGCGGCCTGACGTGGGTACGGGCCTTATACTTACATCTTCACTTACATTATAGTCTTTTACCTCTGGTTCGTCAAGCACTGTTTGCGGGACACGGAAAATACCCAAAAAACACCGGCATCGGAGCCGGCGGGATGCCCTGAATCGGTGCCTCGCCGTTTCAGGTATACTACCCACATGTCGCCTCGCGCCCGCAAATCGCTCCCGTTCGCCGGGGTCGCCGCCGTTCTCGCCCTCGGCCTGGCCGGCTGGGCGCTGGACCCGCACCGCAAAGTGCCGCTGCGGAAGGTCTTCAGCCCCGTCGAATGGGTGCGCCACTGGAAGGGCATTGACCACTACGATCCCGGTCAGGCCCTGCTCCAGGAGGGCGACCCCTCCGTCCGCGAGGTCGCCCTGACCTTCGACGACGGCCCGGACCCGCGCTATGGCCCCGCCGTCGCTGCCATCCTGAAACAGAAAAACGTCCCCGCAACCTTCTTCCTGGTCGGCCTGCGGGTCAAGCAGTACCCCGGCGTCGCCAAACTGCTGGCCGATGACGGCTTCGAGCTGGCGAACCACACCTATAACCACCAGAGCCTGCCCGCCCTGAAGCCCCACGAGATCGCGAACGAGCTGCGCCTGTGTGACGCCGACATCGCGCAGGCGACGGGGCACCACACGGCCCTGATGCGCCCGCCCGGCGTCCAGTACAACGACAAGGTGCTGGGCGTCGCTAAGTCGCTGGGCTACGTCACCATCTCCTGGACCGTCGGCGCGAAAGACTACGACAAGGGCACGACGGCCGACTTCATCCGGGAGCGCGTGCTGGACCGGACCGCCCCCGGCGCGATCATCCTGCTGCACCAGGATACACCCGCGACGGTTTCGGCCCTCCCCGCCATCATTGACGGCCTGCGCGCACAAGGCTACCGCTTCGTCACCGTCAGCCAGATGCTGGACCGGATGGGCGCGCGGCGGCCGGACGCTCCTGGGAAGTAAGTTCGGGCCGTACCAGTCATGGCATGGTCCCGCGACAAGATAGATGTTGGGCTTCTTTACATGGGACATCACAGGAGTGGTCATTTATGGGCTTGAACACAAACTTCTTCGGATCGTTTGCTCTTGACCGCCCGTTGACGGCTGAACACAAAGCCATCCTTGAGGATTTCGCTGAGGAGGAACACGCAGACGAGGATGGGCACCCTGGCGGCAGCGGTAAGCCGCCGGCAGTGTACTGCCAGTGGATACCTACCGAGGATGGAGGCGGTCTGGAATGGGACGGCGTAGAGAAGTTCTACTACTACACGGAATGGCTTGAGTACCTGATCTCGCACTTCTTGACGCCTTGGGGCTATGTCCTGAACGGTACGGTGCGGTTCATGGGCATCACCGAGGGCATCGAGGGTACGATCTCTGTCCAAGACAGTAAGGTCGTCATGATTTGCAATGAAAGCATCTACCGGGATACGGCTTGACAGTGGGCCGCCCCCAGTGTCGCGCGACTACGATGTCATCTCCAGATAGCTCTCGTACCGGCGGCGGTCTATCGCGCCCTCCTCCACGGCGGCGCGGACGGCGCAGCTCAGTTCCGTGTGGTGGCGGCAGCCTGCGAACCGGCACTCGCCGAGGTACGGCTCGAATTCCGGGTAGCAGTACTGGATCTCCCCCTTCTCCACCTCCCAGAAGTCCACTTGGCGCAGGCCCGGCGTGTCCGCCACCCAGCCCCCGCCGTCCAGCGGCAGAAGCTCGGCGGTCGTGGTCGTGTGGCGGCCACTCAGCATGGCATTGTCGATGTCGCCCGTCTTGAGCTGGAGGCCCGGCTGGATGGCGTTTAGCAGGCTGCTTTTGCCCACACCCGACGGACCCGCCACGGCGGAGATGCGCCCCGCCATGGCCGCCCGGACGGCGTCTATGCCCTCGCCGGTCTTGGCGCTGACCCAGAAGACCGGGTAGCCGGCCTTCTCGTAGACACCCACCTGCGACTCGACTTGGGGCCGGTCTTCATCGGTCAGTTGGTCTATCTTGTTGACGATCAGGCGTGGCGGGATGTCGGCGGCCTCGGCCAGCACCAGGAACCGGTCGAGCAGCCAGAAGTTCGGCGGCGGGGAGGCGGCGGCGATGAAGAGAAATGCCTGGTCGAGATTCGCCACCAATGTGTGCTGGCCGCGCCCCGAGGGCGAGTCGCGCGAAAGCTCGGAGTGGCGCGGCAGGGTCTCGACGATCAGTGCCAGGTCGGCGTCCACCTTGACCCGGTCGCCCACCGTCAGCGGGTCCGTCGAGCGGCGCTTGTTGGCCTTCTCCACCCGGCGGGGGTTGCTCCCCGAGGTGAAGTAGACCAGTTCTTTTTTCAGGTTCCCGCGCAGCTTGCAGGCGACCACGCCGTCCGCGTCGGTCTGGACGTAGTAGTTGCCGCTGTGGGTGCGGAAAACGGTGCCTTCAATGATCAAACGAGGTTTCCTTCTACGGATGGGTCGCCGCAGTCAGCGGCGCGCGTGCCGCTGACTGCGTAGCTCTCGGCGGACTGCTCGGACTCGCGCCAGCTCGGCCGGAACGTCTGGCCCTGCTCCTTGCGCCGCCAGTGGTAGACGTGATGCCCGACCTCGTGCAGCAGGACGTGTTCCAGGATGAACCGTTTGAGGTCGGCGGCGCTCCACCGACAGACGTATCGCCCGCCTATCTTGTCAACCTCCATGCCGAACTCCCGTTCAACCGCCAGTCCTACCTCAATGTGGACGCGCTTCGTTGTCATCGGCTGCCGGTAGGTGTAAGTGTCCGGGTAGGAGTAGAGGCGAATGGTCGGCCTTTCGGAGAAGCAGTAGCGGCCATTCGCCGAGCAGTCTTTCCGGGTCGCTGCCGCCAGGCCGACGGCCCACAGCCCCAACAGGTCGACTTCCGGCAGGAGCGTCAAGCGGTTTCGGATGTCCCCCAGCGAGCAGGGGTACACCCAGCCCGCACAGATCGGTTCCTCAAACAGCCTCGCCATGTGCCTTCCATCCCGGCGCTCATCCAACGGCCCGCGCCACGATCAACTGCTTCTGCGAGGCACCCGTGAACGGCAACAGGTCGTAGCCGCCGTACTTCTCTTCAATAACAAACCCGGCGTGAGACAGCAGGGCGTCGAGTTCCTGCGGGAAGTATACCCGCATCGGCAGGTCGGATACCGTTTCATGCCCATCCGCGAAGCGCCAGAACCAGCGGAGGTGGTTGATCTGCGTGGCCGCATCATAGGTGGCTGTCTCAGTCACGACCACAGGCTCGCCCGTATCCGGGTGCAGGAGTTCGCCTGCCGGGGAGCGGATATCAGGGTCGCGCGTCAGCAGGGCCAGGGACGGGTTGAAGTAGTCCAGCGCGAACCGCCCGCCGTCCATGAGGTGCCGCTTGATACACGCCAGGCAATCCGAAAAGTCCTGCCAGGTCAGAAGGTGCGCGACGGAGTTGTTCGGCAGGAAGATAAACGAGAAAGGCCGGCCCAGCGTGAAGTCGGCGGCGTCGCCCAGATGCCAGGGGATTTTCAGGCCGTGTGCGTCCGCCTTCGCGCGGGCCAGCGCAAGCATGGGCGCGGAGATATCCAGGCCCTCGATGTCTACGCCCGCTTCGGCCAGCGGGATAGTCAGCCGCCCGCTGCCGCAGGCCAGTTCCAGGACGGGGCCGCCGTGCCTGCTACACTGTTCGCGCCAGTACGCAAGGTCGCTGCCGCCGAAGTGCTGCGCGCCCAGCGCGTCGTAGATCCGCGCGTCTTCATAGATGTCTGCCATGCCGTCTTCGCCGCCTTTGATGCCGCCCTTTTATCGCCCCCAGTTCGCGTGGCGCTAAAGAAGTTCCTCCCACCATTGTAGTTTATATAAAATATGTGGTATACTGACGGCAACAGTTTCAATGGTTCCGCTTGTTCTCGTTCTTTTGCGCCCCCGGTCTTGTCATACACGGCCAAAGACCCTCGCTGTTTTTAGCGTACTTTTCGAGAAAGTGCCGATGTCCGCCGAGTTCCTCGCAGACCTTCTGCCGGAACTTCCTGGATGACCTCTGCGCGTGAGTGGAAACTTGGAATGCGCCGCCTGTGACGGATCAATCGTGATCAGACAGACGGGCGGCATCCCTCCACAACCCCGGAGGAAGAAAAGGAAGAAAACTTGCAGACATTCACCGAACTCGGCCTGCGCGATGCGATCCAGAAGAACCTGGACGCCGCCGGCCACACCACCCCCACCGAAATCCAGGCTCTGGCCCTGCCGGAAGCCCTCGCCGGGCGCGACCTCATCGCCTGCGCCCAGACCGGAGGCGGCAAGACCGCCGTCTTCGCCCTGCCCATCCTCAATAAGCTCCAGCACAGTGACGGCCGCGCCCCGCGCGCCCTGATCCTCGTCCCGACCCGTGAGCTGGCCGTGCAGGTCGAGACGCAGTTCGCGCTCTACGGCAAGGGCACGGGCCTGCGCGGGACCGCAATCTACGGCGGCGCGGGCATGGGCCAGCAGGTCGCGAAGCTGCGGCGCGGCGTGGACATCATCGTCGCGACGCCGGGCCGCCTGTTCGACCACCTGGAGCAGGGCTGCGTGGACCTCTCCGAAGTCGAGATGTTCGTCCTGGACGAAGCCGACCGGATGCTCGACATGGGCTTTCTGCCCCAGGTGCAGCGCATCGCCAAGCACCTGACCGGCCAGACCCGCCAGACCATGCTGTTCTCCGCCACGATGGACGGCGACGTCGAGGTCCTGGCCCGCGCCTACCTGAACGACCCGGTCATCATCAACGCCGGGCCGCGCTCCACCGTGGTCGCCGAGATCGAGCAGATCGTTCACCGCGTCACGGCCTCCGAAAAGGGCGACCTTCTGCTGACCCTGCTGCACGAGGCCCGCGAGGGCGGCGGCGGCGCACTGGTCTTCGCCCGGACCCGCCACGGTGCGGACCGGCTGGACAAGGTTCTGTTGCAGGCCGGCCTCCGGTCGGGCTGCATCCACGGCGACATCTCGCAGAACCAGCGCGAGCGCGTCCTGGCCCAGTTCCGGGGCAAGCGGCTCGACGTGCTGGTCGCCACCGACGTGGCGGCGCGCGGTATTGACGTCCCGCACATCACGCACGTCATCAACTACGACGTTCCCGTGAACGCCGAGGACTACATCCACCGCATCGGCCGGACGGGCCGGGCGGGACGCTCGGGCAAGGCGCTGACGTTCGTGACGCACGGCGACACCCCGCAGCTTCGGGCCATCGAGAAGCTGGTCGGCCAGCGGCTCGACCCGAACCCGGTGGACCCGAACGAGAACCGCCAGGGTGCGCGCCAGCAGGTGCGCCGGAGCCAGGGCAGCGGCCGGACCTATGGCGGCGGCTGGGACGGCGGCGCGATGTCGGGCGGCCGGCGCGGACCGGCGCGGCGCGGACGCTAATGTTTCCATGCCCCGGCCTCCCAATGTGGAGGCCGGGGATATTTTTTTGCCTTGCCCAGCCGAAACTACTTGACTCGTGCTTCAACATAGTATATACTTAAACTAACCGGACCAAAATATTGACTGCCGAACTTAGACCACCGCCTGCGGAGACGAACACCTCGCTCAAGACATGGGTACAGCTCTTGCGGACCTACACCAAGGTCCAGCAGCGGATGAGCCACGTCTTCCGAAGTCACGGCCTGACCTCGCCTCAGTATGATGTTCTGGCAACGCTCCATCACGGCGAGGGCCTGATGCAGCAGGAACTGGCTGCCCGGCTGCTGGTGACGAAAGGCAACATCTGCGGCGTCCTAGACCGTCTGGAGGCCGCGCAGTGGATCGAGCGCCGCCCGGACCCGGATGACCGCCGTACCAACTGCATTTATCTGACCGACGCGGGGCGAAGCATCTTCGCCGAGGTCGTCCCGGCGCATCACGCCGTCGTCCGGGAGATTATGGGGCATTTGCAAGCGGAAGAAATACAAACGCTTCATCGCCTGCTGAAAACGCTGGAAGAAGCAGCAGAGAGTTAGCCGCTTTTATTTTGGTCATAAAGTTTATATGTAAACAGTATCAGTATAAACGAGAAAGGAGGATCTTAACGAAGCGGGCACCATCCTCAGCCCGCCGCCTCGCTCTATCCCGCCACCCTGAGAAAGCGCCATCCTGCGCCAAGCACCCGTTTAGGAGAGAATACCGATGGAGACATTTACAACCGCCGACAGTGTGGTCATCCTCGTTGACCACCAGACCACGACGCTCGATTGGGTCAAGAGCCTGCCCAAAGAGACGGTCATCGCGAGCTGCCGCGTCATGGCAAAAATGGCGCAGACCTACGCCATGCCGCTCGTCCTGACCACAACCATGGAGGAATACGTCGGCCCCACCATTGACGACATCCGCACCGCCGCCCAAGACGCCTTCGATCAGCGCTTCAAACGCGGCGGCCAGCTCAACTGCTGGGATGACCCCGCTCTCCAGGAGCATGTCAAGGGCCTCGGCCGTCCGAACGTCATCCTCGCCGGGCTGACGACCGACATCTGCCTGTTCTGGGCCGCCATGGGCGCGCTCGACCTGGGCTACAAAGTGATGGTCGTTGCCGACGGCTGCGGGACCATGACGCCCCTGGGGGACCAGATGACCTTTGACCGGCTGCGGACGGCGGGCGTTACGGTGACAGTCACCAACCAGTTCGTGACGGAACTCGTCAACAACTTCGGGACGCCCGAGGGTCAGAAGGCGCAGCAGATCATGTCCGACGAGATCATCTCGAAGCTCGGCAAATAAGCCGTGTACCGACTTCCGGCCATGAGACATCGCCGGACGCCGGGGGCGGCCCGCCGCCCCTGGCCCATCTTCAGCCCGCGCTCAGGAGATCCCATGCGACCCGTCTCCGCCACCACGATCTTGACTGCCTCCCTGCTTTGCGCCGCCCCCCCGGCTCTGTCCCAGACGCCCGGCCCGGCCTCCAACGGCAATCTGGACCTGCGGGCCGCGCCGCAGGCCGGGTACAGGCTGCTGCGCTCCGACGAAGACTGGAGCTTCCTGCGCGACCCGTCGAAGCACCGCGACCTTTGGGACCCGATCAAATACGTCCCGCTGAACGTCTCGGGAAGCTCCTACGTCTCCTTCGGCGGCGAGTCCCGTGTGCGCTACGAGTATTACAGCAGCGTCGGCTTCGGGCATGGGCCGACGGACCGGGATGGCTACCTTTTGCAGCGTTACCTGCTCCACGCCGATGCCCACTTAGGAACGGGCGCACGCCTCTTCGCGCAGCTCGGCAGCAGCGAAGAGGATGGGCGCGCGGGCGGGCCGCGCCCGTTCGACCGGGACACGCACGATGTCGTGCAGCTCTTCGCCGATGGGCGTCTGAGCCTGTCTGCGCGCGAGTCCCTGACGTTCCGAGTCGGACGCCAGCAGATGTCGTTCGGCTCCGCGCGCCTTGTCGGCACCGGGGAGGGCTTGAACGTCCCGACGCGCTTTGACGGGGCGCGCGCCATCTTGCAAACCGACAGGTGGCGCGTGGACGCCTTCGACACCCGCCCCACTGCCTCCTCCTACGGCGTCGCCGACGGCGCGGGCCGGTACAAACGCCTCCTCTGGGGCGCTTACGCGACGAACCCGACCCAATTCGGCCTGACCAATGGGCTTGACGTCTACTACCTGGATTTCAAGAGCCGGAGCGAGACTTACACCAGCGGGACCGGAGCCGAGGAGCGCCGCACCGGCGGCGTCCGCCTGTTCGGCCAGAACGGCGCGATAGACTACAACAACGAGTTCCTCTATCAGTGGGGCAGTTTCAACGGCGGGAACATCAACGCCTACTCCATCCAGACCGACAACGGGGTCACGGCGAAGCATTGGCATCTGTCGCCGCGCCTCGGCCTGCGGCTGGACATGGCGACCGGCGACAAGGACCCGACCGGCCGCAACCTCCAGACTTATAACCCGCTGTTCGTCGCGCCTAACTACTACAACCAGTCATCCCTGGCGGGCGTGCGGAACTTCGTGGACGTACACCCCACGCTGGATCTGCACCCGGCGAAGACCGTGGATGTTCTGCTGGATTGGGACTTTTTCTGGCGGGAGAGCCTGAAGGACGGCCTGTATGGTCCGACCGGGGCGGGCGTCCTGACGGCGGCCAACGGCAGCGAGGCCAAATTCGTCGGCAGCACCCCGGACGTTCAGGTGTCTTGGAACGTAGACAGACACGTCAGCCTGCTCGCCAACTACTCGCGCTTCTATCCGGGCGGCTTTCTGAGGGACAACCACCTGGACAAGACGCTGGACTATGTCACGACCTGGGTGGATTACAAATTCTGAGGAGGAACCCAAATGAACGAGGATCAGACGCATCGAATCGTCATCACCCAGGATGGCCCCTATGTCGTCACCGGCAACGTGCCACTCTCTGTGCAGACGATCCAGCCGGATGCAAACGGCGAGTCCTGGGAATGGAAGGAGGGGCAGGTATTTGAGGCCAAGACGCAATACGCGCTCTGCCGGTGCGGCAAGTCCGGCCACGCCCCCTACTGTGACGGCACACATGCCAAGATCGGCTTCGACGGGGCCGAGACGGCCACCCGGCTGACCTTCGATGCCCAGAAGACGGTCCTAGAAGGGCCGGCGCTGATCCTGGATGACGCGCGCCCGTTCTGCGCGGTGGCCCGCTTCTGCGACGCCGTGCGGAACACCTGGGACTCGATCCCGGAGGCTGACGCCCCGGAAGCGCGGGCACGCGTCATCCATCAGGCCACTCGTTGCCCTTCGGGCCGGCTGGTCGTCCGAGATAAAGCGACGGGGGAGATATTCGAGACGGCATTCCCGCCGTCCATCGGCGTCGTGGAAGACCCCGCCGAGGGGTGCAGCGGCCCACTCTGGGTGCGCGGCGGCATCCCGATCCAGTCACAGGACGGGACGCCTTACGAGGCGCGCAACCGGGTGACGCTCTGCCGCTGCGGTCAGTCCGGCAACAAGCCATTCTGCGACGGAAGCCACGTCGGGGCGCGCTATCAGGACGGGATTTGATGAACTCACGCAGCATACTCAAAGAAGGGAACACAGACAATGCAGACCACTACCATCGCTCAAGACCGAGCCATCGTCACCCTCATCAACACCTTCACCGTCGAGCCTGGGAGGCAGCAGGCGGTCGTTGACTCGCTCACTGAGGTGACCGAAAAGGTCATGCGCTTCCTGCCCGGCTTCATCGCCGCCAGCGTCCACAAGAGTCTGGACGGCACCCACGTCGCGAACTACGCCCAGTGGGACAGCGACGAGCATTTCCAGGCGATGTTCCAGAACGCGGAAGCGGCTGCGCACATGAGGCAGGTTTCGAGCCTCGCCGTCTCGGTCCTGCCGGTCTTGTACGCGGTGGTCTATGTGGATGCGGAGGCGGCCTAACGCTTCCGCACCAGACGCAGCGCCGTCTCCGCAATCGCCATGGCATTCGGAGACTCGCCATCCTCAGTCGCCCCCTCTAGTCTTCCTGCCGTGTCCGGGTACAGGTAGATCATGTCGTGCAGGCCCGCGGTCAGTGTCCGCGCCGTCTCGATGTCGGGGCGGACGTACCGGGCCATGACCAGGAGCCCGTCAACGATCTCTGCCGCCGTGGTGGCCTTCCAGACGCGCACGTTCTGGCCGTCCATGTACTGCGCGAGTTGCGAGAGGTAGATCGGCGGTGTGTAGAGCGGCAGGCCATAAGCCGTCAGAGGTAAGTCGCCGTCAAACAGCAGCCTTCCTTCCCCCGCATCCTCTACCGTCACCCGCGCTTCGAGCAGGGTGCGGAGAGCGCGCAGGCCCTCGGTCAGCGCGACGACCCCCGGAATAGACAACTCCTTGACGGCGGCTTCAAACGACAGGTTCAGGCGGCGGTCGAACAGCAGGTCCGCCGCCTCATCAAAGCGGGTGATGATCGGCCGGAGCGCGTCCTGCACGCCGGGCGGCAGATCGTCCCAGTTGTCCACATAGTCCGAGGTCATTTCACCAAGTTCCGCAGGATGAAGGCGACATTAGCGGGCCGCTCGGCCAGCCGCCGCATGAAGTACGGATACCAGGACGCGCCGAACGGGACGTAGGCGCGGACGTGGTAGCCTTCCGCCGCCAGGCCCTCCTGCAAGTCGCGCCGGATGCCCAGCAGCATTTGGAACTCGTAGCGGTCGTTGTCCACGCCGCTCTCGCGCACGAATCGCTTGGCCTCGCGCAGGATGGTCTCGTCCTGGCTCGCGATGGCCGGATGTTCCCCGTGTTGCAGCAGCAGCTTCATCTGGCGGACATAGGCCGCATCCACGTCTGCCTTGTCCGGGAAGGCCACGGCGGCAGACTCGGCATAGGCGCCCTTGACCAACCGGACCGGTATCTTCTCTTCAATAAGCAAATCCAGGTCGGCGTCGGTGCGCCGCAGATAGGATTGCAGCACGGTCCCGACATTTGAAAACTCCTGGCGCGCGGCCCGCACGATGTCCAGAGTCCTCTGCGTGTAGGCCGAGCCTTCCATGTCCACCCGGACAAAAGCGTCCCGGTGCGCCCGCGCCGCCTCTAGAACGCGGAACAGGTTTTGGGCCGCCATGGCGTCGCTCAGGTCCAGCCCCAGCGCGGTCAGCTTGATGCTGATGTAGGGGGAAGGCAGGCCCGCCTCGGCGACGGCGTTCAGGACCTCGATGTAGGCGTCCGTCGCCGCCCCCGCCTCCTGCTCGGTGGCGACGTTCTCGCCCAGCAGGTCCAGGGCCGAACCGATCTTTTTCTCCTGGAGCCGACGCGCCGTGGTCAGCGCGTCCTCCAGCGTCTCGCCCGCGACGAAGCGTTGGACGATGCCTTTGGACATCCCGTTCTGGACCAGAGTCCGCTTGATCGTATCATTGTCGGCCAGCGCCAGCATCACGGCGCGGCTGCTAAAAGGCATGGATTCAGTCTTTCTAGTTTCTTCAGCCCGATCTCCTGGGCCGGGTTTCTTACGCCGGGTGCGCGCGAAAGGTTCCTAACCCGCCTGCCCTGGTTGACACGCCCTGCGCGATGCGTATAATGGGGCATCATCCTATGACATGGGAGAACCAAATGATCCAAATACTGCTTCTGACCGGCGAGAACACCCACGGTTGGCATTGGCCCGCCCCCCTCCTGCGGACGATCTGTACCACCGACTGGCCCCTGTCCCGCCGCCCGGCACTCCCCATCACGTCCTGGCGACCGCCTACTCGGCCCCCGCAACCGGAGGCACGGGACAGCATGAGTCGATAATGACAGTTCCAACCTACGGCCAAGGCCGCATCTTCCACCAGATCCTCGGCCACGTCTGGCCCGGCGACCCGGCCCAGGACCCAGGCTCCGCCATGACTTCGCTTGAAAACGCTGGCTTCCAGGCCACGCTGCTGCGCGGCGCGGAGTGGGCCGCGCCGGGTGAGGTGACTGATGGTTTGCCGGTCGAGCCGACGGTGCGCCCTTAAAACCCGAGAGAAACCCCGTAGTCAGCGTTCACGACTCGCCAGACCTTGGCCGGGATGACGCCGAGCCGGTTCCTATCCTCGCGCGCCCAGTGGAGCGTCACGTCATGCTCATAGAGGACCCGCTCGTTCGCCGCCGTCACGATGCGGAGGTGGCTCGTCGAGGTCGCCGTGTCGCCCTGTACGCTGACGACCGGGATGGACTGCGTGACCCGAATCGCCGTGTCGCCCTGCACCTTGTCCAGCAGGAAGCGGAGCTGGGCCGGGCCGGAGACATTCGAGTCGTGGTACTTCTCCGACACGATCCGCATGACGCCGCCGACATCGTGCGCCTCCCCCGCCGCGCGAGCGGCTTCGAGCTGGTCCGTGATCTGGACCTGGTCGGGGACGTTCGGCGCGCGCAGGAGGATCACGCCCAGCGCGACCAGGCCGAGTACCAGCGCGAAGGCGAGCAGGACTTTGGAGGAGGATTTCATGGCCGCGTGTCCTTTCGCGACTGGAGCCGCCAGCGGAAGTTGAGTGGTCCGATGCCATAGGTCAGCGAGACGGGCGGCACATGGTAGACGCTGATCCGGGGCAGGCGCAGGGGCGGGTCGTCCTGGCGGACGCGCCCGAACTCGGTCGTCACCGCCTGGGCATACCCCGCCTCGCCCGCTATGTCCTGCACGGCCTCGCTGACACTGCCATAGGGGTAGCAGAGCGTCGTGATCGGCGTCCCCAATCTTTGCTCCAGGGCGTCCTTGCTCTCCCCCATCTCCCGCCGCGCCTCAGCGGGGCTGAGTTCTGCCAGCTTCGGGTGCGTCGCCGTATGTGCTTCAAACACCACGCCGCCGTCCGCCTGCATGGTAGCGATCTCGTCCCACGTCAGCAGCGGCGTCGCCTCGTAGCCGTCTGAGATCACCCAGTCGTTCGTTTTTCCGACCCGCTCAGACACGAGGAAGACGGTGTAGGAGAAGCCGAGTTCTTGGAGCAGGGGATGGACGTTCGTTCTAAGGTTCGCGTAGCCGTCGTCGAACGTCAGCAGGACGGGCTTGAGGGGCAGCGTCCCCGCCTCGGCGCGGGCGGCGGCCAGCGCGTCAAAGCTGATCGGCGTGTAGCCCGCCCGCTTCAGCATCCGCATCTGCCCGGCGAACTCGTCGGCCTGGACGTAAAAGTGTTTGTACTTCGGGGGCCGCAGGCCGTCCTCGACGGCGTGGTACATCAGGATCGGGACGGGCGTCCAGGGTGCTTGCATATACCGACAATGATACCCAAGATTTACCGGCGCTTCATCGCGCCCGCAGAGGCCGCGCAAATAGCTCGTCTACAGGCATAGTCCAGCCCGGAACCGCCGGCTCCGCCTCGGCGGTGTCGCCGCGCCGGTAGACCGTCGGCACGTCCGGTTCGGTCGCACGGTATACCCTCACCACGTCCGCGCCGCGCGTGTCTACGTCCCAGACGACCAGCGTCCCGGCGGCGAAGTAGTCCTGGGCCTTCTCCCTGATCTCCCGCTCGGCTTTCGGCCCATAGTCGCCTTTGCTGCGGACCTCGGCGGCGAAGGCCGGTGCGCCGGGCAGGAAGTCCATCTCATCGTCGCCCGCCGGGCCGGTGTACCAGGCCGCGTCAGGGCTGAATGAGCCTCTGCCCGGCAGGTCCACCAGAAAACCCACGTTGTCGCTGAAGGCGTAGCCGATGCCTTCCTCCGTCTGACTGCGCCGCTCCTCGTACTGCGACAGGCTGGAAGCGATCTTGAAGGCCACGCGGCCCGGCTTGGCTCCCGTCGGGCTCATGCGTACCACCTCTCCGTGGATAATCTCCGCCTTGCCGTTCTCCGGCACGCGGTAGAGTTCTTCAATCGCTTCCTGCCGCCTCTCGGCCTCGGAGGCTGGTCGCATGATCGTAAGTGACATGTCTTTCCTCTGCCGCAAGTATAGCACATCCTGCGCCACGGGTTGAAACCCGAGGCTGAGAAAAGCCCAGCGTCCAGGGGACGCAGGAGGGGAAACAGCAAGATCGCGTAGGGGCGGGGTCCCCCGCCCTCCTATCCCCGCCCTCTGCTTCTTGTCCTCTGTTCTTGTCTTAACGTCCCCTGGACGGCGGGCTTTTCTCAGCCTCGGGTTTCAACCCGTGGCGTCCTCGGGATGCCTTCGCGTACCAGGGCCACGACTTGCTCGTCGCTCAGTTCCGCCGTTTCCTGAGAGATGACGACGCGGCCTGCCCCCAGCCGCAGCCCAATCTCCGTCAGTGCGCGCTCTTCCACGTCCGTCAGGCCGCCCTCCGACTCGTCCGGCAGGTGGATGACCATTCGGAACCGGAGAAGCGGCCTCTTACCTCCGCAGGCCCGTCGCAGAAACTCGCCTATGACCAGTTGTGCTGTGTCAATGCTGCTAATCAAGACGCGGGGATGGCAGAAGGCGTCATGTATGGTCACGTCTTGTCCCACCGCCGAGGCACTCACTTCATCGCCGAATGCGACGACCTGCTCCGCGCCACTGATGGCCTGCCCTATCGCTACCCGCGCCGTTCCTTCGATCTGCGTCGGCTCACCCCGGCGCGGCAGGGCGCGCACGGAAACCCAGTGGCGACGGATGCGAATGTAGACGACCAGGCCAAAACTCAGCATCACTCCTCCCTACCGGATCAGCGTATCTCCGCGATGCCCGCGCGGCTCTCGCCGACGAACAGCGTCAGCGGCCTGTCGTCCGCCCCGACGACCAGCCACCAGTGGCCGGCGAAGGTGTGTATGTCGCGGGTCCCGCTGGGCGCAAGCGCCCCATAAGGCTTCCGGGTGCCATCTTCGGTGAACTCGATGGCGTCGAACGGCAGCCGCTCACCCTCGTAGGCGTGTCCCGACGCCGCCGATAGGGCAGCGGCCAGCCGGGCGTGGTCGAAGGCCGGGGCGCGGACGCCCTTCGCCGCATCCACCAGGAGGAACTCCCGCCGCCCCCGCAGCAGCGCATTACGATACCAAAAGCGGGCGTCCCCCCCAAATCAGTGCCGCTCCAGATGCGTCTTGAACACGCGCTGTCGCGTCATCTCCCCGTAGTCCGCTGACCGCCCGAACGACGCGGCGACCCCGGCCCGGTTGGGCCGGTAGGGGCGCGGCGTTCCCGCATGAGTGTGGACGGTAGGTTTGGCCGCGCCGGTCTGCCCCGCCAGCAGCGCCGCGCCGCTCGCCAATGTCGCCTGCTTCAAGAACCGCCGCCGCGAGATCGTCTTCTGCACGGTCACCTTTTACGCGCCTTTACTGCTTCAAGGGCGGCAACTCCGCCTCACCTTGGTTGAGCCATCGCTTCAGCGCGAAAGCTGCGCCCCAGCACAGAAACGCGCCCAGCAGAGGCAAGAACACTATGTTATCATTAGGTTTCGGGGTACTTGGCAGGCTATCTCCGCCGACAAAAACATAAGCCACGAAAAGGCAGAACGCCGTTCCGGAAAAGAATAAGCCTCTCGTCAGCCTGATCATCATGATGAACCACACCCTACCCCTCATGTCAGATCCCCTGTTCCTCCTCAAACTCGATCAGCGCATAGATGTCCGCCAGCGGCAGCGTCGTCTCC
Organism: Capsulimonadaceae bacterium; assembly: GCA_965215505.1. Taxonomy (GTDB): domain Bacteria; phylum Armatimonadota; class Armatimonadia; order Armatimonadales; family Capsulimonadaceae; genus JANXMY01. The sequence goes on from OZ244065.1 coordinate 5,160,202, forward strand.
ACGGAGGGGAGGTACACGCCGCTTCTCAGACCCGTGATGACCCGGAAGTCCCAATGGTCGCCGTTCAGGCTGTAGTGAAGGATGCGGGCCTCATCCTGCACCACCAGCAGATAGTCCGCGAGGGTGGGGATGGTCTGGTAGTGGTCGAACTTTTGGCCCCGGTCGTAGTCCCCGGTAGAGTCCGACAGCACTTCGACGATCAGCAGAGGGTTCGTAATGACATCCGTCCTGCCACGGTGGTAGCGGCGCGGGCCGCAGACGACCGATACGTCGGGCAGGGTGTTCACGCCGTCGCCGGTGTGGACCTTCATGTCCGAGCCATAGACGCGGCACCGGCGGGGAATCAGCGCGATGCCGAGTGTTCGGACGATATTACCGGAGATCATGTTGTGGTCATCCGTGCCGCCGGCCATCGCGCGGATCTCGCCGTTCACATACTCCCAGCGGCCGAAGGCGGTGCGCTCGAACTCGAAGTATTCGTCTTCGGTGTAAGTCTCCTTTTCGATCTGTTGGTATCGCAGGGGCAGTGCCATCGGGTGTTTCCTTCCAAGCCATCAGGATGCAGGCGCGGGACAGATTTCGGCATAGAGCGCTTGAAGCAGGTCAAGCTGGCGCTCGCGTGAGAAATCCTTGAAGACGACGCGCCGCCCGGCCTCCCCGAACGCCGCCCGGCGGGCTGCCCCCTCGGCGGAGTCCAGCAGCCATTCCAGCGCCCCGGACAGGGCAGGCGCGTCACCGGGCGGGACGAGCAGGCCGCTGACTCCGTCCCGGACGACCTCGCGGCAGCCGCCGATGCTGGTGGCGACGGTGGGCAGGCCCGCCGCCATCGCTTCGGCCAAGGCCAGCCCGAACGATTCGTCGCGCGGCAGGTGAACCAGCACATCCAGGGCGGGGAGTAGGGCGGGCACGTCCTCGCGCGGGCCGGTGAAGTGCAGGCGGTCCGCAAGACCGGCGGCTTCGGCCTGGGCCGTCAGCCGCGCCTGTTCCCCCGACCTTCCCTCGCTGCCGATCAGGACTAGATGCAGAGTAGGGTGTGCCCGCGCTAGGGCCGGGGCGACTTCAAGGAGGGCCGCCTGCCCCTTCGCGTCCAGCCGCCCGATCATCCCCAGCACGAGCGCGTCCTCGGGGATGCCCCATTGCTGCCGTGCCAGCAGCCGCTGCGCCCGCGCTTGGGGGGTGCAGGGTGCGGCGATCTCATTGAGGTCAATCCCATTGTAGATCAGGTGAACGAGGGTGGGGGGGAACCGGTGATCGTGGCGCAGGCGGTCGCCGACCGTCCCCGATACGGCGACGACGGCGTCCGTGCCCCAGCCAAAGAAGATGCCGGCGAGGCGCGGCGGCTCGCCCAGAGGCCGAACCATGTGGGCGTGCAGGACCAGCCGGGCGCATCGGGCGAGCCTGACGCCGAGGACGGCGACGACGTAATCCCGGCGTGAGTGGGAGTGGACGACGTCTACGCCGTGGAGGCGGATGAGCCGGGCCAGACGCCAGGCCGCCCCCAGGTCGCCGCTGTTGCGGACCGCGAACGGCAGGGTGGGGATGCCGCGCTCCCGGCACCAGGCGTCGAGGTAGCTGCCGGGCGGGCAGGCGAACGTGAGCAGGACGCCGCGCGCGCGGAGCGCGGCGGCCAGCTCCACCGAGTGCCGCTCAATTCCCCCCTGGCTGCCCGTACTGGCCAGGAACAGGACGCGCGGGGATGCTTGCCCATCGGAGCGGATGGTGGGACCGCCGACTGGGCGGGCGATGGGATTACTGACGCTCCGCATACCACTGGCGCATGAATTGCTGATATTCCTGCCCTTTTTCCTTGATCGCCCGCCACCAGCCCTCGTTGGCCTGATACCAGGCCACTGTCTCCCGCAGCCGCTCCTCGAACAACTCCGGGTGCGGGGTGTACCCCAGGGCGCGAATCTTCGCGCAGTCCAGCGAATACCGGCGGTCGTGGCCGGGCCGGTCCTTGACGTAGTGGATCAACGACTCGGGCTTGCCCAGGGCGTCCAGGAGCAGCCTGACGATCTCCATGTTGGGCCGGTCGTTCTCGCCGCCCACGTTGTAGACCTCCCCCGGCGTGCCCAGGTGCAAGGCGGTGTCTATGCCCTGGCAGTGTTCCAGAACGTACAGCCAGTCCCGCACCTGTTGGCCGTCCCCGTAGACCGGCACCGGCAGGTCGTCCAAGAGGTTCGTGATGAACAGCGGGATCAGTTTCTCCGGATAGTGGTATGGCCCGAAGGTGTTCGACCCGCGCGTGACGATGGTGGGCAGCCCGAACGTCTGGTGGTACGCCCGCACCATCAGCTCGCCGCCCGCCTTGGCCGCCGAGTAGGGCTGGTTCGGCTCCAGTGCGTCCCCCTCGCGGAAGACGCCATCCGTCGTCCCATACGATTCGTCCGTAGAAATCTGGTGGAACCGCTCGTGCCCGAACTTGCGGGCGGCTTCCAGCAGGACGCAGACGCCGTTGAAGTTGGCCCGGACCGCACTATCCGGGTCCAGGATGGCGCGGTCGTTGTGGGACTCGGCGGCGAAGTTGACGATGGCCTGGGCGTTCTGCGCCAGGTTCTCTACCAGAGGCGCGTCGTTGATGTCGCCCTGGACGAACAGGAAGTTCGGGTTCGCCCAGACGTCGGCCAGGTTCGCCCTGTTGCCGGCGTAGGTCAGCGCGTCCAGCACGATGACCCGGTAGTCCGGGTACTTGCCGAGCAGGAAGCGGACGAAGTGGGAGCCGATGAAGCCCGCGCCGCCCGTGACGATCAGTGTCTGCATGGTTTTTGAAGGCTTTTAAAGGCCGAACCGCCCAAGAAGCCCGCCTAGCATCCCGCCCCCGGCGGCTTCGCCCCCCTGCGCCGCGCTGCCGCCCAGTACCGACCCCAGAAGCCCCTGGGCGGCGGGGAACCGGCTGGCGACCATCTGCATCACCTCGGGGTGCGCCCGCGCCAGGGCCAGCGTCGTTGCCACCAGGTCCCCGTGCGACATCTGGCTCGGGTCCGTCGTGCCGACCCCCGCCTGCCCCAGCAGGCTCTGGACGTTCACGCCCTGGCCGCCGAGGTGCCCCAGGGCCTCACTCAGCATGTCCTTGTGCGCGTCCTGGGCCTCGGGGTCCGCCTGCGCCACCGCCTGCGCCGCGTCGCCCCGCCCGTCATCGTCCTGATCGTCGTATGCCATTGGTTTTCTCCTCATCCCGGATGATTGTACGCTTATTATATCATATTTTCACCGCCGCGTGTGTCATAAGGCCGACGCCGCCGAGGGGCACCCGCCCGCCCTCATCCGCTTGACTTTGCTGCGAACACATGCTAAGATGCGTCGCATCCGTGGCAAGGAGCAGCAGCATGACACAAAAGGACCCCACACCGAAAGATTCCACACCGAAAGACTCCAAAGCCGCCTTCACCCTGCAAGGGGCGCTGACGTTCGCCGTCGCCGTGTTGGTGCTGATCGGCTACGCCGTCTTCGTCGGGTATATGTGGGGTGAGGGGGCGACCACGAACGAAACCGCCTGGAACCGCGCCGTGTTCCTCTTCACGGGCGTGGAAACCATCGTGTTCGCCGCCGTCGGGTTCCTGTTCGGCAAGGAAGTACACCGGCAGCAGGCGGTGAACGCGGAGGACCGCGCCAAAGACGCTGAAGCCGACGCCAAAGACTCTCGGGCGAAAGGGGCAAAAGGGGAGGCGCTTGCGGCGGCGGTGAAAGGGCTGGCCGCCGGCGCGTCCACTCACCAGGGAACGTCCAAAGCGGCGGTGACGGGTGGGGGCACTTCTGCGGACGCCGCCGACTCGCCGCACCCGCTTACTGCCCTGGCCGCCATGGCGAATGAGCTGTTCCCGTAAGCACCTGGAGGCCACTGAGGGCCTCTAGCTCATGGCTTCGGCGTCACCCCATGCGCCTGCACGGTCGCGATGAAGTTCTTGGCGTCGGCGACGTGCTGGCCCTGGGGGAATTTCTGGAGGTACTGCTGCCAGATGGCGATGGCGCGCTTGCTGTCGCCCAGGACGGCGTAGGCGCTGGCCTCGTTGAACAGACTGTTCTCGTGCTGGGGGTTCTGGCGCTGGGCGATGACGTACTGCTCCAGGGCCTTTTTGGGCTGGGAGGACTTGAAATAAGCGACGCCCAGGTCGGTGCGGATGTCGGGGTCGTCCAGGCCGCCCGCGATGGCCTCGTTGTAGGCGGTGATGGCCTGCGGCCACTGGCCATGGTCCTCGTACCCGTTGCCTAGCTCCCGTGCGGCTTGGGCACTCACGCTGCGGCTCGAAGCGGCCTGCGCCAAGGCGGGCCGCAGGGCCAGGTAAGTCCCCCCCGACCCAAGCGCCGCGCAGATTATCCCCACAGCGACGGTGACCGGCCATGAGACTCTGGCTCCCCCGGAACTAGGGGCGGGGTGGGCAGCTCTGCGAGTCTTGCGCGCCACTATGACCTCGCCCCCACCGGCATCTTCTCCGTCATCATCTCCGGCATCTTTTCGGGCGCGCCTTTGCCGTTCCCATTGCCCTTCGACCGCGAGGCCGGGCGAGGCGGCATCTGCGTCAGCGCCCGGTGCGCGACCTCGTCCGCCGTCAGGCCCGCCCCGGCGCGCAGGGTGGGGATGGGGCCGTGTTCGATGAAGTGGTCGGGCAGGCCGACCAGCGAGACGGGGATCAGGACCGCATTTGCGGCCAGAAGCTCCAGGACGGCGGAGCCGAAGCCGCCGTGCGCGATGCCGTCCTCGACCGTCACGACCGAACCGCAGCGGCGGGCGGCGGCGAGGATCGTCTCGGCGTCCAGAGGCTTGCAGAAGCGGGCGTTGAGGACGGTCGCATGCACCCCCTGGTCGGCCAGCTTGTCGGCGGCGTCCAGGGCGATCTTGACGCCCGCGCCCAGGGCGACGAGGGCCACGTCGCCCCCCTCGCGCAGTGTTTCGGCCCGGCCCAGCTCGATCTCGCTGGTCTTCCCCACGTCGGGCGGGAGCGGGTCCTGGCCGCCGCGCGGGTAGCGGACGGCGATGGGGCCAGCCTCGTAGGCCAGGGCGAAGCGGGTCATGGCGCGCATCTCGTCCGTGTCCTTGGGGGACAGGAGGACCAGGTTCGGGACGCAGCGCAGGTAGGCCAGGTCGAAGACTCCGTGGTGCGTTCCGCCGTCGTCGCCCACCAGCCCTGCCCTATCCAGGAAGAAGCGCACGGGGAGGTGCTGCAAGGCCACGTCGTGGATGATCGGATCGTAAGCCCGCTGCAAGAAGGTTGAATAGATCGCCGCCACGGGCTTCAGCCCTTCGGCGGCCAGGCCCGCCGCGAAGACGACCGCGTGCTGCTCGGCGATGCCGACATCAAAGAACCGCTCGGGGTGCAGCTTGGCGAACTTGTTCAGACCGGTCCCGTCCGGCATGGCCGCCGTGATGCCGATGATCTTGTCGTCGGTCTCGGCCAGGTCGTTCAGGGTCTCAACGAAGGCGTCGGTGAAGGAAACGCCCGGTGCCTTCGGCTCGGTCCGGCCGTCGTCCGGGCTGAACTTGCCTAGGCCGTGGTAGGTGCGCGAGTTCGCCTCGGCATAGGGAATGCCTTTGCCCTTGACGGTCAGGACATGCACCAGGACCGGGCCTTTAAGCCGCTTGACGTGCTTGAAGACGTTGATCAGGTTGTCCAGATTGTGGCCGTCGATCGGCCCGATATAAGTGAAGCCCATCTCCTCGAACAGCAGGCCCGTGTGGGCGGGCGTCGCGAAGTGGGTCGCCGTGTGCTTGGCGGCCTTGGCCGCCTTCTTTATAATCCGGCTGCCGACCGGCATCCCAGCGATCATCCGCTTGGCCGTGTTCTCCCCGGCTTGATACAGCGGCTCCATCCGCAGCTTGGCGAGGTAGGAGGCCAGCGCGCCGACGTTCTCCGCGATGGACATCTCGTTGTCGTTCAGCACGATGGTGATGTCGGTGCCGTCGTCGGCGGCATTGTTCAGACCTTCCAAAGCCATCCCGCCGGTCAGCGCGCCGTCGCCGATGAGGGCCAGGACGGAGTTCTTCGCCCCCCGGAAGTCGCGCGCCTTGGCGAAACCCATCGCCGCCGAGATGGACGTGGAGGCGTGGCCCGCGCCGAACAGGTCATACGGCGACTCGTCTATCCGCAGGAACCCGGACAGCCCGCCGTGCTGCCGGATCGTCGGCAACTGCTCGCGCCGGCCCGTCAATATCTTGTGAACGTACCCCTGATGCCCCACGTCCCAGATCAGCTTGTCTTTGGGGATATCATAGACTTTGTGCAGGGCCAGCGTCAGCTCAACGACGCCCAACGAGGGCGCGAGGTGGCCGCCAGTCTTGGCTACGGTTTCGGTGAGGTAGACGCGGATCTCCTGCGCCAAGGCGCGCATCTCGTCCGGGGACAGGCGCTTGAGGTCGTCGGGGCTGTTGATGCCGTCGAGCAGGCGGCGTTCGGTCGGCGTGGCTTGGCTCTCCATGCGGGGGCACTTCTTTCTGAGCGGTTCCGTCCTGGGAACGGGGAAGGCGTGGAATACTGTGATAATACCTAGTCGGGATTTGTCTGTCAATGTTATACCCGGCTTTGTCGCTTTATTTCACAAAGTAGTTTGCGGATATAAAAATAAATGCCACGTTCTCGCGTGTGCTATACTGTTCCTACCGCTCACGGAGAACCCGCCATGCCCCGGCCCCTCATCCTCGCTCTGGCCCTCGCCCTGCTCCTGCCCGTCCTACCGGTCACGGCGGGCGAGAACCGCCTGTGGCTGGCCTCCCAGTCCGATTTCGGCGCGAGGCGCGGCTTCTACCTCGCATTTGAGAACCATGCGCCGGATGGGACGCCGCCCAAGCTCGCCACTCTGCGGCTCATCCTGGGTGTCGCCGACGGCAAGACCTGGAGTTTCCTGGACGACACGCCGGTCTGGGAGTACGGGCACGATTACCACGCTCAAGCGGTCATCGCGCCGGGACACGCCGAGCTGTGGGTGGACGGGCAGAAGATCAAGGGAACCGACCAGGCCCTGATGCCTGATCCGAGCGGCACGCTGACGGCGGGGCTGATCCCGGCTGGGCCGGCGTTCCCGCCGAGTATTTGATGCTCGAAAGGTCTTGTACTCTGACTACTCAGGGCGGCAAGACGCTGGCAGTCCCCCTCCCGGACATGACGGCCCTGCCGCCCGCCCTGACACTGTTCGAGCCGCAGGCACCCGTCGGGGTGCCGTTCCTGTCGGACCCTGCCAGGACACTGACGGTTGACGTGACCTTCCGTATCGTCCCGCGCCCCGCCGACCCCCGCACGCTGGCTCCCTTCGTGGACAAATACGGCCAGCCCGTCGCCGCCCGCTACCCCGGCAAGATCACGAGTGACGCCCAACTCGCCGCCACCGCGCGCGAAGAGACGCGCCGGATGGCGGCCTGGGGGCGGCCTGCGAAGCGAGACGCTTATGGCGGCGACCTGGGGACGGGCTGGCAGGAGCCGCCGGCCGGCTACTACCGCACCGTCCAGAAGAACGGCTATTGGTGGCTGCTGACGCCGCTCGGCCACCCCTGCTTCTACACGGGCCTGTGTACCGCGCCCGCCCTGGCCTGGGACAAGACGCCGACCACGGGCCGTGAGTGGGTCTGGGAGTCGCTGCCGCTACGCACCGGGGTGTCGGCATCGGCCTGGGCCAAGAACAGTTGGGGGGAGGCCGGGGACACCGACTATTTCGCCCCGCACGCGGCAAACATGCTCCGCAAGTACGGGCCGGACTGGCAAACGTCGGAGAAGACGCGCACCGTGCGTCGCCTGCAAACCTGGGGGTTCAGCGGCCTGGGCAAGTGGTGTGACCCCTCGCCGGGCACCCCAGACCTCCCCGTCCTGTCCCTAGGCGGCGTTCCGAAACTCACCCGCCATGCGGACGTGTTCGATGCCGCCGTCCAGGCCGCATTGCGGGCCGCGCTGGAGAAGCAGATCGCACCGCGCCGGACTGATCCGGCCGTCGTCGGCTGGTCCATCGGCAACGAGTATGACGAGATCATCACGCCCCAGGAAATCAAGGACATCCTGGCAAAACCGGACAGCATCCCCGCCCGCCGCGCGCTGCTGGACGAGGCCCGCGCGCACCTGACCCAGAGTGACCCGGCGAAGTTCACTGAGGCCGACATCGAATACCTGCGCCGCTTCTATGCCGACCGCTACTACGATTTTCTATACCGCACGGTCAAGACGATTGACCCGAACCACCTCTACCTCGGCTTCTGGATCTCCATCGGCTGGTGGGTGAACGAGGAAGACTGGCGGCTGATCGCCCGCCACTGCGATGTCGTCGGCTACGACAACTACAGCCGGCCCTTCGCCGCCCCGGACTTTGCCAGGCTGCTTCGCGAGGCCGGAAAACCCGCCCTGTGCGGCGAGTTCTCTTTCCCACCCACCTATGGCGGCACGCGCGGCATCGGCGTCTACGACGCCGCCCACTCCATGGATGACGCCGACGCGGGTCGCCAGTACGGGCGCCGGGTGGGTGAGGCCGCTCGGAACCCCGCCTGCGTCGGCGTCTGCTGGTTCCAGTACCGCGACGAGCCGGTCACGGGCCGCGGGCCGGGTCGCGGTCCTGACCTGGTCTACGGCGAACATTACGCCTTCGGCCTGGTGGACGTGACGGACACGCCGAAATGGGAACTGGTGACGCAGATCCGCGCGGAGAATCTGGCGGTGGACGGCCAGCGGCGGGCGGCGATGCAGGCGAAATAGATGCGGCCGGCACTGGAAGTGCCGGCCTATCACTGAGTGGAACGCGCTCCCGCCTTCACCGGCTCGCCGTGGCGCGCGCTGACGTGGCGGGCAGCAGGCCGTACACCTGAAGCTGGTTTGAGAAGGTGGAAACGTAAACGCGGCCGTTGATGACGGTCGGCGGGCAGAACTTGGCGAACATGCCGACGTCATCCCGGCCCGCATTCTGCTTGGAGTCCCAGAGCAGGTGCGAGAGGTCCGAGGCGTCGTAGGCGCGGACGATGCCCGGCACCGTCTCCCAGTTCGCGTTGGCGTCATACGGGGTGCAGGACCAGATAATGCCCGTGCCGGCCTTGCCGCCGTCGGCGGAGACGGACAGGAAGCCGCCCGGCATGCCGTCGGGCACGGCCACCTCGGACTGCGAGGCGGGCGTCTCGGTCAGCTTGCCGCCGGTCAGGTTCAGGGCCATCGCCTTCAGATGATCGAACTCGGGCCAGACGTAGACCATCGGGCCTTTAGGCCCGTTCCAGAAGACGGGGGCACCGTGGATGTTCCCCGGCGTCATCTGGAATGCCTGTGCGATCTGGCTGTCGTCGCCGGCGTGGAGGTGGCCTAGGGCGTCCCGGTGGGTCATGTACATCCAGCCGTTCTTGCCGCCGCCCAGGATCAGAGTCGTGCCCGGAACCAGGAGCGGGCCGGACGCGCCCAGGTCGGAGTCGTGGACGTTCAATTGGGCCTGGTTGTAGGGGGTGAAGTAGTCCACGACGGACAGCGTCCCCGGAACGGGACGCAGTTTCAGCATGCTGTTGCCGTAGTCATGCCCGCCCGAATCGGCGTCAAACGTCCCGTTCCCGGTCATCGCATAGAGATTGCCCGCGCTGTCGGCGGCCATCCCCATGCCGGCCTGCCAGACCGAGCCTTCGGTCCCGTTGGGCGTGACGTTGAAGACGCAGACGCGGCTCAGTGTTTTGGCGTCGTAGCCCATGATCCACCCGTGGAAAGGCGGGTCGTCGGCGTGGGAGCCGAAACCGAGGTAGACCACGCCGCTTGCCAGCAATAGGCCCGTCCGCTGCAAGTGCTTGACCGGGTCGAACGAGACGCGCCCGTTCACGCTGCCCTCGCCCGTGCCCGCCGCGTTGCCCTGGATGACGACGGGGCTGCCGGCCCGCTCCTGACCCGTCGTGATATCCAGCGCGTGCAGGCGGTGGACGTAGGTCCCGCCCTCCTTCGTCTTGGCCTCGACATAGATGGCTTTGTTGGTCAGGTCGATGACCGGCGTACTGGTAATCCCGATCTCCACCCGCATGTCGGTCCAGCGCGTCTTGTAGACCTCGGCGGCGGGAACGGACGGACCCAGGTTGATCTTCCACAGCGGGTCGGCGGCCTTCGGGTCGTCGGCGTCAAAGGCGTAGACGCTGTTGTGGGCGGTCGCCAGGAAGACGACGTTGTGGACCCCCTTGCCGGGGATGGGCAGCCGGGGCACATAGAGCGGCTGCGCGTACAGGTAGCCGTCCACGTCCCGCGTCCACAGCTTGCCGAAGGTCTTGACGTTGACGTTCGACGTGTTCAGGACCGTCTCACGCAGGTTCGCCCCCGTCCGCTGGTTGTCGTTATGCTGCGTCAGCATGGACACCGGCGGTTTCGCTGCGGCATAGGGAATCGGGGGCGGCCCGGACGGGGCTGCCCCCGCCCCGCCGCTTGCGGGGAGGCCCAAGGCCGCCGCTATCGCCATGTTACGCCACAAAGACAGACTATGTCCCACGGTCAGCTCCTACTAATGAGTGTCAGGCGTGCCTGACGACGGCTCCGATGGCGGGTTCACACCTCCGCCAGTATGTCCTTGCGCCGCGCGTCGTACTCCTCGCGCGTGATCAAGTCCTCGTCCAGCAGCTCCTTCAGCGAAGCCAGCCGCTCCTTGAGCGTCTTGGCAGGCGGCGCGGTGGCCGTCGCCGTCTGGCCGTTTCCATTCCCGCCGCCGATGATCGCGGGCGGCTGGGCCACCGTTTGCAGCGCAGGCCCGGTCGCCATCGTCACCGTCGCCGGGGCGGACGACGTTCCGGCGTAGTTGATCTCTTCCAAATAGTCGGTCAGCACCTTGTAGTAGGCGTTGTAGAAGCCCGGCGTCCAGGCCGTCTTCTGCCGGTTCGCGTGGGCCACCAGCCGGTCGCCCAGGCCCCGCGCGCCCTCCGCCCGCAGCCGCTCGTCAATCGCCGCCGCGATCTGCGCCTCCATCCGGCGGTCATCGCAGAGCCGCTGAATGATGTCGCGGGCCTCCAGCGGGGGGCGGTCCGCGCTGCCCGTCTCGGCTTTGAAGCCCGCGATGGGCGTCTCGACCGTGTTGAAGCCGCCCAGGGCGTCCGACTTGGGCATCCCGAACTTGTCCACATAGCTCGCGACGAAGCGGATCTCGGTCCGCGTCCCGACGCTGGTATACCGCGACTCCTGTTCCTCAGAGATCACCGCCGAGGCCCAGCCGACGACGAACGTCCGCCACGCCTCCCGCTGGTCCTCAAACGAGGGCGGCGCGATCCGCACCCAGTCCTTGACGTCCGTGCGGGTGTGGATCGGGTTCGCCGCCGCGCCCTGCGCCTTCACCTGGTCGTAGGCATAGCGGTAGGAATCCATACCCTGCAAGAGACGCAGCGGAAACGCCGCCCGCTCCTGCAAGAACAAGACCTGATCCGACTCGTTGGAGTTGGTGATCTGCTGGTCCTTGACGTTCTGGACGCTCTCCGTCAGCATGGACTGGAACCGCTGCTCGCTTTCGGAGCGCGGGGCCGCGCCGTGCAGGATGCCGACGATGGTCTGCTCCTTGTTCATGTTGTGCGTGTAGTTCGGCGCGTTCTCCTGCAAATGCAGGAACGGCTGCGAGAGCGACACGACGCGCCGCAAAGTCTGGGTCGTCCGGTCGGTGTCCAGGCCATACTTGGCATAGAACTTGTCCAGTACGCTCTCCTCGGCGACCGGCTTGAAGACCGCCTGCGCGTGTTCCAGGATGACCTGGCTCAGGCGCAGCAGCTCGTTGTCCTTGACCCCCCATACGTCGTTGCGCGTGCCTAGGGTCTCCAAGATGTCCGCCGTCAGGTTGTTGACGGCCGGGTTGTTCGGGTCCTGCGCGTTCCCCACATAGAAGCTATATCGGTCGTCAATGTCCCCGCCAACATACCGATCTATGCCCGTATTCGGGTCCGTCTCACGCCGACCGGGGTTGAACAGCACTTCGCCGTTCACATCCACCGGCTCCTGAACCGCATGGCGCTCGGCCTTTTCAAACCGGGACCGCAGCGACTCCATCCGCTCGACGTAGCGGTCCATCTCGGCCCGCAGCCCGGCTACCGTCTCGATCAGGCGGCTGTAGAAGGCGATGGCCGCCCCCGCCGCCTTGCGGTCCAGGGCCTCGGCGTCCAGCCGCCGCTGGGCGGCGATGTAGCCGTCCTTTGCCTCGTCTATCTCGCGCCGCTTGGCCGTCGCGATCAGGCCGAGCATGAAGTCGCCCGCGTGGCTGTTGATGCGCTGGAGCGAGTCGTCGCGCTGCTTGGTCAGCGGGAACGACCCGCCCAGCAGCTCATCCCCCTGCTTCTCCATCTGGGTGATGTAGCCCCGGAACCTTTCGGTCATCGTGTCCAGGGCCGCCGCCGCAACCGTGTGCCGGTGGTTCGGGTCATTGACGCGGGCGGAAACCCAGTCGCGCAGGGCCTTGTCTTTGGCACGGATCGTCGCGCCGAGGTTCTGCTGGATCTGGAAGACCGACTCGCCCAGGTTCGCCCGCCGCTTCGCCATCAGGTCCGGGTTCGGGTCCGTGTCGGCCATCCGCGCCTCGGCCTCTTTCTGACGCGCCAGCAGGTACTCCACGACCCGCCCGTGTCCGGGATAGGCCGTCAAGTATTGCCGGTCCACGGCCTGCCAGTAGGCCATCGCGCCGTCGCGCAGCGTCTCGCCCGTCTCGGAGTTGCCCAGCAAGACCTGACGCTGGACCGCCTCGGGCGTCAGACCCAGCCGCCCCAGCTCCTGGTCGGTGAAGGCCCCCAGATTGACCGTCCGCTCCAGCGGCGTCGTCCAGCGGCGGACGATGTCGCCCGCCAGCCGGTTCGAGCAGGCCGCCATGACCTTGTCCTTGGGGAACTGGATCGCCGACAGCCCGAAGCCCATGTAGTTCTGCGGGCAGCCCAATCCGTCCGTCGTGATGAGGAACTGGTCAAAGTTATTCCGGTTGGACTTCTTCTGACGCTGGAATTCGGAGGTCAGGTCCAGGAAGATCGAATGCCCGATCATCTCCACTAGGTCTTTGACCGAGTCCAATTGGGCGGCAGGCGACGACGTATCCGCTAGGTAGGTGTACCGGAACGGCGGGTCGGCGCTCTCCATAACCGGGATGTCCGCCTGATACTGCGCCGTGAACGTCGTCGTCGCGTCCGTATAATGGTTTAGCTCCAAGAGCGCCGCGTAGGCGTTGGGCCGGTTGTCCACGGCCACCGCCTCGGAGTTCGGCGGGATGGAGAACATGCCGACCGTTTCCAGCATCCTCTGCGTCTTGAACTTGTTGCGGACGGTGTAGGCCAGGTCCAAGAACATCCCCGAGCCGGTCCCGCCGAGCAGGGACCCGACGATGTAGACCGTGATGCCCTCGCCGACCTGCAAGCCGTTCCGAATCGCCGTCTCTTTGCTGGAGTCCTTGGTGATCTGGAGCATCTGCTCTTCCAGCCGCCGCGCGATCTGGTTGTAGTTCCAGAAGTAGGCCAGCCGCCCGCGCGCCCGGACCGCGCCCGCGCCCTGGTCAATGTCGCCGGTCAGGACGCGCGGGTCCAGCCACGTCCGCAGGTGGGGATGCTCGCGCAGGTTCTTCCGCAGCGAATCCACGCCATGCACGGAGGTGTGTATCTTGTCCGCGTTGTCTAAATTAACCGCGTCGTCATAGTCCGGGTTCTTGGCGAAGATCACCTGGTCGGTGTCCAGCAGCAAAAACGAGACGATGGGCAGCTTGTCCAGCGACCCGTACTTCTCGGTCAGCCGCTTGCGGACATCCAAAAGAATCTGGTGCCCCGTCCCGCCGACCCCGACGATGAGCGACCGCGAGACCCCCCGCAGCCGCCCGTCCTCCGCCTGCGGCCCCGCCGTGGAGGCCGGTGCAGCGGGCGTGTTGATCGCGTTCACGATCGCATCTGTGATAGGTTGTGTGTTATCTGCCATGTGTGTTGTTTACAGGAAACATAGTTCGGTGCTTATGCACCGGGTTCATCTCGGCGTCCAGCGCCGTTCTTCTCTTGCTTTCTCCGCTGCTCTGTTCGAGTAATTACCGACAATTTGGCGCAGCGTCTCATTCTGAGTACGCCATTTCGTCTGCCCGGCGTTCACGGCGTAAAGGGGGATGATCCGCCGCAGGCGCTCGATGTCGGTCAACGTCGCCACGAAATCCCACTCGCCCCCTGCGGTTACGATAACTGAGCGGAGGCCCTTCTGGTACAGATCGGTGATCTGATCCCAGGCTATCAGCACACGCTCAGGCCCATTGATGAATGTCAGCCCCTCGGCGTCCACTCGAATCTTCTGCTTTAGCCGCCGGTGTGTCTCCTGATACGTTGAACGGATCAAGAGCGGCAGGACCTGCTTGCCCACAAAGAACAGTCCCGTTGGGGTCAGCAGCCAGCCCCAGCCGGGCAGCGTGTGCGTCGTTTCCCAGCGCCACCCGAAGTAGACGACAGCCGCCGCCAGACCGATCTGGTGCCACTGACGCAGCCACGGCAGCGTGTGACGGTTCAGGATCGTGTCGTAGTGGAACACCAGGGGCCAGTCCGAGGGGCGCTCACCCCGGACGCCCCACGCGCCGCCCCAATAGGCTGGCTTTGCCGCCACCGCGCGCTGCCGGATAAAAGCCCGCAGTTTGGCCTCGTTCGACCAGCGGCCCGTCCCCATTCGGAGTTGCCCGGCCTGCGTCTCGACATAGCTCCCTTCACTGGCTCGGTTTCCGTTGGGCGACGGAAGGCGGTCATAATAATCACGGACACCTTCCCAGGGTGTAGACCGCCAGCGCCAGCCGTACCGCCAGCGGAGTCCTGCCTCGTCCGCGATAATATCTGCCCGCAAGCGGATCAAAAGAATCCCAGACATGAGCAGCAAGAAAAGGCCACTGTGCAGCGCAAACGGGGAGAACGCCGTAAGGGTGTTAGCACCGGGAGGGACCAAGAAGGACGACAGGCACAGCACACCGCTCAGCAAAAATGAAATCCAGAGGCCCGGCCTTGCCCCAGACCATTCGCACCGTACCTCGGTTTCACCCGCCCCTGGATTATATGGGGAGATGTCCATAAATCACCCTTCGATAGTGTTTTATCTGTCCCGAAGCGTAAGCATGAAACCCAGCGCAAACAGCCCGACGATCCCCATCTGTGCCAATAAGATGGTCACATCCACCGGCGCGGGGACGCTCCCCGTCAGGCCGGAGGCCAGCGCCATCAGGCCCGGCGCATCCTTACTGACCAGGTCCGGCGGCGACAGCAGGGACCGGTACAAGACCGGGTGACTCGTCCCCTGTGTCAGATACGGCGGAAACAGCAGCATCAGTGCCGCGATAATGATGGCGGCCCACAAGACCGCCAACTGCCTCCCGTTCATGCCGCCCCTCCCCCGACCCGGCGACGCAGCGTTTGTTCCTCGATCCCTTCCGCCTGCGCCGGCACGTCCCCGCCAACCGTGGGCCGGCTCAGGATCGTGTCCACCTCGGCCCGCGCGACCGTCACGGCGTTCGCCTCCAGTGCGACCCGGTGGATGCTGGCGGCCAGCCCGGAGAGTTCTGGTACGGACTGACGCCCGCCCACCTGGAGCGCGGTGAGGCTGGTCTGGAGGGCGCGGACCTGCTCCCCGACCTCCTCCCGCAAGGCGCCGTTGCGGCGCAGCAGGAGCAGCGTCCGGGCGGTGGTGTCCGAGCGCCGCAGCAGCGACTCGGCGCGGCGTCGCAGGCTGGCCGCGATGACCGAGTCGGTCTCGGATTGTGCCCGGAGCGCCTGCATCTCGGCCTCGGCCCGCAATGCCGCCGGGTCGTCCGTCATGACCTTCTGCTCGGGCGGCAGCGCCTCCACCGCCGTTCCCAGGGCCGTGATCGCTTCCCGGACCTCCCTGTCCGCCGTCTCGTCCTTCGTCGCCGGCAGGCTCACGACGGAACAGGCCAGTTCGAGGTAGCTCTTGACCAGCGCGTCCTGCGCCCGCTGCCGAACGCATTGCAGCTCGTAGGCCGAAACCGGTTTCTGCCCGCCTTCGTCTGTGCCGCGCGCCCGCAGTGTAAGGAGCCCGTACCAGGCGAAGCAGAGGACGGCGATGATTGCCGGCGTGGCGGCGATCGCCGGGACTTGTATCGCCTCGAAAAAGCCTGCGACGGCGAGGCAGCCAAGCCCCCACTTGCCCACGGCGCTGGGCTTTGCGCTCTCCTCGGGCTGAAGGGACGCCTGGGAACGCTCCTGCTGTATCTCCCGGTCGATCCACTCCCCCAGATTACGCGGGTAAAGGTCCATGTCAGAGCGCATCCCCGTTCAGACCTAGCCGCCGCTGCCGCACTTCTTCCTCCGCCGCCGGAACGCCCGCGCGGGTCCGGCTCAACAGCGTATCCACCTCGACGCGAGCGGCGGTGACGGCGTTGGCCTCGGAAGCAACGCGGCGGATGCGGGCGGCGACGCCCGCGAGTTCCGGCCCGCTGTCGTCCCCGTCCAATCCGGCGGCGGCGAGACTCGTCCGCAGTGCGCCGATCTGGTCCGCCAGTTCCTCGCGAAGTGCCAGGTTGCGCCGCAGGAGGAACCGGACGCGCGCGACCGTTTCGGCCTGCCCCCGCAGGGCCTCGACGCGGCGGCCCAGGCTGGCCGCCACCACGGGGTCACTCTCCCCCGTCGCCTCCGAGGCCAGGCGGTCGGCGGCGGCTTGCAGCTTAACGTGGCTGTCCGGGACCCCCTCCAGCGTTTGAGGCGGCAGGGACTCGATGGCCCCGCCCAGGGCGCGGATCGCCTCCCGCGCGCTCCGCGCGCTGTCCTCCCGGCTCGTCGCCAGCGGGGCGAGGTGCATCGCCGCCCAGACCAGTTCCAGGTACATCCCCAGCAGCGGGTCGTCCCCGCCTTGCCGCAGCAGGGCGTTCTGGAGCTGCGTGACTTCCGGCTCGGTCAGGCGCGCGTAGGGGCTGGCCTGCGGTTCGGCAAAGCCGCGCTGCACGGTCGGTATCGCGCGCGTCCATCCGCTCCGCTTCTGCCGCACTATGGCCGCCACGATTAAGCAGAAGAAGAGCGCCATCAAGAAGGAGCAGTGGAATACGATCTGCGTCGCCCAGGCTGCGAAGACGCTGCCGATGAGGTAGAACCAGGCGGTGGTTGCCCTCTGCTTCAGCGTCTCGACGCGGCCCGAGGGGGATATGGACGGGCCTGACGCCCACTCAGCCCCGCCTTTGTCGGCGCGCGACTGCCGGTGTTCCAGCACCTGCCGGCAGTGACGCGGCCCCAAATCCTCCGGGTAGATGTCCACGGCGCACCCTTCCCACAGCGACATCACACCGCCCGGCGGCGGCTGAACAGGCCGACGAGGACGGCCAGGACCAGGACGCCGCCCAGGGCCACACTCAGCCAGCGCACATAGTCCGCGCTGTTGAGCAGCAGGACGCACAGGACCAGGCCGACATAGGCGACCAGCCCGATCAGCAGGGCGACCCGCGCCGCTGCCGCCGCGTCGCCGCGCTGGTTCAGGCCGCGCGTCGCCGTGTAGGAGACGAACGGCAGCAGCAGCAGGCAGATGAGCAGGCCGACGCCCAGCACGATGTAGCGCGTGACCGGGCTTGCGACGACGAACTGGAAGTCGTTCTCCGGCGTGGCGGGGAAACGGACGCCGCCGATGTCTCCGGCCTGCGCCTCGAAATGGTAGCGGTACTCGCCGCTCTCCGTCGGCGAGTAGGGCCAGGTGGCCGCGACGCCCGTCGCCGGGTCGCCCGCCGACGCCTTGCCCGGCACGGTGACCGTCTCGCCGTTCGGGGTCAGCACGACCATGGACAGCTTCGTCGGCGGGTCGCCGGTGTATTTCAGGGAGAGCGCCATCAGCTCATTGAGTTTTACCTCGGTCGGCAGGGAATGGGAGTCGTTCAGCTCCAGCTTCGGCGGGGCGGCGATGGCCCCGGCGGCGAGGAGGCAGAGCAGGCTGAGGGCCAGGATGATTCGGGTGAAAACGGTTTGACGGAAGACGGGTTTCAAGGGCGCGTGGCCTCCTCGGCGGGGCAGGTTAGAGACGACACCACGGCATTCAGGCGGTGCCCCTTGTCTCTACGGATGCTTCCCGATTATTGTGACACATAACGTGAAAAAAGGTTGCAACGGTTCGCGGGGGCGCAAGCGACCGGCATTGGAAATGCCGGTTCCCTTCGGTCTAGAACACCCGCCCGTGCGGGTCTTCCACGCGGATGCGGTGTTCGCGCTCACCTTCCGACGTGCTGGCCGGGACGGCAACCCGCAGATCGTCGCCGACGCGCAGGGGGGCGGGCTGTTTCAGGGCGACGCCATTGTGGAAGAGGGCAGGGGAGGGAACGCCCTCGCTCGGGGGGGCGGGCGTCAGCGTCGCGCCGCCGCGCTCAGCCTGGATGAAGGCGACGGGGGCGGCGACCCCGGCGAGCGGGAATGTGTCCGCGCTGCCCGACGCCATGCCGGCCGACCCGCCCAGGGCAAGCCGTGTGCCGGGCAGGAGGCGGAAGTCGCGCGGCAGGCCTCGGTCGCCGAGCTTCAGCCGCAGGGGATACGGCTTGCGGCGCGTCAGGAACCAGAAGAGCAGGCCGAGCAGCAGGGCGGCGAGGGCCGCGCCGAGGATCAGCGGCAGGAGCGAACCGCGCCCGCCCATGCCGGTGGGGGCGAGGATGGTGGGCGTCTCGGTCGTCGCGGTCGCGTCGGTGTCGCCCTGTCCCGGCCCGACCGGGAGGCGCTCGATGGGTCGGCCGTCGGGCGCGATGCCGACCCCGACCCCGTACTGATGCAGGCAGCCCTTCGCCGTCAGGGTCCGCAGCAGGCGCTCATAATCGCGGTTCTCGGGCGTCTTCGGGTAGACGGTCAGGCCCTTGAGCGTGTAGTAGGCCAGATACTTAGGGTAGTTCGGGTCGGCGAGGTCCGGCCGGTCGTTGAACGAGTCGGTCAGCAGAACGACCACGGCGGGGCAGGCGTCCTCGCGGGAGATCAGCTTCAAAGCCTCGTGGTGCGGCAGGCGGATGTTGGTGCCGTGGCCGGGCGCGGGTGCGGGCGGGATCTGGTCGATCAGCGGGTCCACGTCGGCGGCGGACGTCAGGGTTTTGTCGAAGACGGTCTTGTACCCCGTCCCGAAGGGGAGGAGGATGACGCGGTCGCCGACCGAACAGCCCTGGCGGAGCAGCGTGGCCGTGGCCGCGCGCTCCTCAGTGAAGACGCCGCCGTGCCGTGTGCTTTCGGTCACGTCGAAAACGAAGATGACGGTTTTGGCCTTCAGCGGCTTGATCCGCGCGGCGATGGCCGCCGGGGAGAGAGGTGCCGTGGCGTCCTGGGCGAGCGCCGGGACGAGCAGGCAGAAGAAGAGGGCAAGAGCGGGGAGAGATGGTTTCATGGGGCCTCAGAAGTCGGCGTCAGTGGTGTGCGGCGTCAGCGGAGTGTCAGCAGCCACGCGCCGAGCAGGCCCAGCGAGGAGGCCAAGGCCAGCACGGCGGGGATGCAGCCAACCTTGCCGACGCCGCCCGGCAGGGCGTCCCCGCCCGCGCGCACGACGCGGACGCGGACTTCGCAGGTCATGTCGCGCCAGACGGGCTTGGGGCCGAGCAAAGTCTCCGTCAGGATGCTGGTCGTGAAGGTCACCTCGGCCCGGTAGTCGCCCCCAGCCAGGCCCACGGCGTCCACGGCGAAGCCGAGATACTGCGTCTCGCCCGGCTCGATCCAGACCGCGCGCAGGTCGCCGGGGTAGGTCAGCCACTTGGGGCGCGTGTGCAGCCGGTCCACCCGCAGCCGCGTTGGCCCGATGTTGCGGACGCCCAGGTGCAGGACGCCGTGCTGGCCGTAGCGCACCAGGCCGGGGTCCGGCTCCTGGACGCAGGCGATGCCGGGGTGGTCGCCGTTCGCCGGCTGGCCCGCCGGTGCCGGCGTCGGCGGCGGGTGGTGCAGGTTCTCCGCCAGCGGGACCGTGCCCGACGCCTCCTCCGGGTTGATGCCCCGGACCAGGACGGGGACCGCCACCGTCTGCTCCGGCCAGGCCGCGCCGGGCGGCGGCGCGGCGGCCAGCAGGCCGTCGTTCGAGCGCACCGTCAGGGTCGCCTGGTACGCGCCCGGCTCCAGACGCGCCCCGGACAAGGTCCAGATCAGGTCGCCACCCGTGCCCGGCGCGAGGTCCACCGGGTTGAAGCGGTTCGGCAGGTTCAGCCAGACCACGTCCGAGGCCACCGATTCGACGTGCAGCGGCGCGTCCCCCTCGTTGTCCAGGGCCAGCGTCACGGTCGTGCCGCCGCCGGGGGCCAGGGTCGCCGTGGGCGGGGAGAGGCCGCAGACCAGGCGCGCGCCCAGGCGCGTCCGCACCGCGCTGTCTGCCTCCATGTCGGCCGCGTCGAAGCCCAGCAGGGCGGCCATGCGGGCGATGGCGTCCAGCTTGTACCGCAGCTCCTCGGCGGACTGTGTCGTCTGCTGCATCTCGGTCAGGTTCCGCAGCAGGCGCGTCCGCGCCTCAGTCCCCGCCTCGTCGTCGGCGGGCCTGGCGGGCAGGAACTCTTTATAAAGCTGGCACAGGCCGACGAAGTCCGCGCGGGTCGGCGTCCCGTCCGGTCCGGCAAGACCCGGCGCGCGGGCGAAGTCGGAGAGCAGGGCGATGTCCGGGAACCGGCCGTCCACCAGGACGTTTTCCGCCGTCACCGCCCCGTGCGCCAGCCCCGCGCCGTGGGCATAGTCCAGGGCGTCCAGGAGGGGCAGCAGTCGGGCGTGGAGCCGGTCGAAGGCGCGCAGGGCGAGGTCGGACAGGGCCAGCCGCAGGTTGCAGCCGCTCACCCAGTCCCGGATGACATAGAAGCCGTCCCCGTCGCGCAGCCAGCGCCGCGTCGGGACGATCCGGGGGTGACGCAGGGCCAGCGCCTGCGTCGCCCGCGTCTTCGCCTCGTCGCCGGGCAGCCGCTTGATCAGGACGCGCCGCCCCCCCTCCGGCTCCCGCGCCGTCCAGGCGGCTGCGCCGGACGCGGAGGGGGGGAGGGAAAGCACCTCTTCAAACTGTGACAGGACACGGTCCATACCCTATCAGTCTACCGCAAAACGGGCGAAAAGCGGTGACCGCCCCGCAACAGCGCGAACGGGGTATAAACACGCCATGAAACTGTTTTCCACGCGGACGCACGGCGTCCTTGACTATTCCTCGGTCGTCCTGCTGCTCGCCCTGCCCCGAGTTCTGGGCTGGAGCAAGCCCGTCACAAACCTGCTGACCGGCTCGGCCCTGGCGACGCTGATTTACAGCCTCCTGACCCGCTATGAGCTGGGCGCGGTCAAATGCCTGCCGATGCCCGCCCATCTCGCCCTGGATCGTACAAGTGGAATCGCCCTCTGCGTCGCGGCGGGGGCGATGTCGAACGAGCCGGCCCCGGTGCGCGCGGCCCTGCTGGGCCTGGGCCTGTTTGAAGTCACCGCGTCGCTGACGACGGAAACCGCCCCGCGCCCCGAGGCTTAACGCGCCTCGGCTTGTGGGTACAGAATGGCCGGAGGCCTAATCGCATGACTGTTGGACAGATAATGACGGCGTACCCCGAGGTGCTGGGGCCGGAGGACACGATCCAGAAGGCGGCCAAGATGATGCGGGACCACGACTACGGCGTCATCCCGCTCGTTGACGGCGACAGCGCCCTCGTCGGCATCGTCACCGACCGGGACATCGTGGTCAAGGCCGTCGCCTCCGGTCACGGGCCGGAGACGGCCCTGCGCGAGTGCATGACGCCCGATCCGGATTCGGTCCCGAAAGACATTCCCATTGAACACGCCCTGCATGTGATGAACACGCGCCAGATTCGCCGCCTCCCCGTGGTCGAGTATGGCCGGCTGATCGGCATGATCTCCCTTGGCGACATCGCCAAGAGCCAGACGCCCGGCGCGGAAACGCTGAAGACATTAGAGAGCGTCTCGGCGGGCGGCTCCGAGGTCCGCCCCGGCGCGGGCCTGCCCGAAGCCTAGCCACATGACGCCTTTAGAAATCGCGGAGCGCCTGCGCGGCGGCCTTGTCGTCTCGTGCCAGGCTTTGCCGCGTGAGCCGCTTTTCGGGTCCGACATCATGGCCCGCCTCGCCGGCGCCGCCCAGGCGGGCGGGGCGGCCGGCATCCGTGCTAACAGCCCCGCCGACATCGCCGCCATCCGCGCCGCCTCCGATCTGCCACTCATCGGCCTGTCCAAAGTAGACGTGCCCAACTTCGACGTCTACATCACGCCGACACTGGCCGACGCTTTGGCTGTATCACAGGCGGGCGCGGACGTCATCGCCCTCGACGCCACTTCCCGCCCGCACCCGGAAGGGCTGACGGCGGATTTTATCCGCCGCGTCCGCGCCGAAACCGGCAAGCCGGTCCTGGCCGACATCTCCACCGACGATGAGGCACTGGAAGCGCAGGAGGCCGGGGCCGATTTTATTTCCACCACCATGTCAGGCTATACCCCCTACAGCCCGCAGTCGGAGGAGCCTGACCTGGACCTCGTCCGCCGCCTCGCTGCCGTCCTGACCGTCCCCCTCATCGCCGAGGGCCGCATCGCGACGCCCGAACAGGCGCGGGCCGCGCTGGACGCCGGGGCCTGGGCGGTCATCGTCGGCGGGGCCATCACACGGCCCCAGCAGATCACCGAGCGGTTCCTACGGGCGATCAAGGGCCGATGACGCTCTCCCTCGGCATCGACATCGGCGGCACGAAGATCGCGGGCGGCATCGTCACAAGCGAGGGCCACGCACTGCTCTCGGACCGCCGCCCGACCCCGCTGACCGGCGGCGCGGCCATTCTGGAAACGGCCCTCAGCCTTGCTCGCGTACTGCGAGACGCCGCGCCCGAACCTTTGACTACCATCGGCGTCGGCACGGGTGGGCAGGTAGATGCAAAACGCGGCGTCATCGTCTCCGCCACCGACCTTCTGCCCGGCTGGGCCAGCACGGACGTCAAGGCGGCTCTCGAGCAAGCTTTCGGCCTTCCCTGCTCCGTGGACAACGACGTCAACGCGCTGGCCGTCGGCGAAGCGCGCTTCGGGGCCGGGCGCGGCCTAGAAACCGTCCTGTACCTCGCCCTTGGAACCGGCGTCGGCGGCGCGCTGCTTTTGAACGGTAATGTCCATCACGGCGCGACCTGGACCGGGGGTGAGTTCGGCCACCTGCTGCTGACGACCGACGAAGCCGCGCCGCGCAAGACTTTGGAGGATTGGGCCGGCGGGCCTGGCCTGCTCCGGACGTACCGCGAGCTGACCGGGGCCGGGCTGGAAGTCACCGGCGAAGCCGTCGCCGCCGAAGCCGCGCAAGACCCTGACGGCCCGGCGGCGCGAGCCGTCACCCGCACCGGCGAATGCCTCGGCTTCGGGCTGGCGGGCCTCGCCAACGCCCTCGACCCAGACTTGATCGTCATCGGCGGTGGGCTGGTCGCCCTGGGCGACGCCCTGCTGGACCCCGCCCGCCGCATCCTGCGTCGGTATGCCCTGCCCGGCCCCGCTCGCTGCCCCGTCGTTCCGGCCGCGCTCGGGGCGGACGCGGCGGTCATCGGCGCGGCGGCGCTGGGGATGACCTAGCCCTAGCGGAAAGGCGAGAGAACAGAAGGGCGAGAGAACAGAAGGTTCGCCTCCACGCCGCGCTGGCCTAACCCGTAGGGGCGAACCTTGTGTTCGCCCTTCCCATCTGGTCAACCCTCGCAAAAACCATGTCCACACCACTCACCATCGCCCTCGTCCCTCTGGACGAGCGTCCCGTCAACACGCGCTACCCGCAAATGCTCGGGGCCATCGGCGGCGCGAACGTCCTGCTGCCGCCGCCCGGAATCCGTGGATTGCAGCGCGCCCCTGCTGACCTGGAGGCCGTTGCCGATTGGCTCCAACAGGCAGCGGCGACGGCAGACGCGGCCATCGTTTCCGCCGACTACCTCGGTTTCGGCAACCTCATCAATGCCCGCATCTCCCAGGACAGCGCCGCCCGTGTCCTCGCCCGCCTGGACCTGCTGGCGACGCTCAACCCGACCTGCCCCGTCCACGCCTTCTCCCTCATCACCCGCGTCTCGAATGCCGACGACGCCGTCGAGGAGCCGGAATATTGGACGCAGTGGGGGACGAAGTTTTACCGCTACGCCCGGCTGGCGCATCAGGCCGAGCGCGAAGAACTGGAAGACGCGGACGAGCTGGCGCGGCTCGACGAGATGCTGCCGCCCGACCTCAAAGCGGACTGGCTGACGCGCCGCCTGCGGAACCACACGGTCAACCTGGGCCTGCTGGACATGGCCGGGCGCGGGCAGATCACGTCCCTGCGCCTGACCTCCGACGACACCAGCCCCCTCGGCTTCCCTTCGCGCGAGCGGGACTGGCTGCGCGGCTGGCCCCGGCTGATCGGCCCCGCCCTTGCCGACCGCGTGATGATGCATCCTGGCGCGGACGAGGTCGGCTCCGCCCTGCTGTCCAAGCTGCTCCTGGAGCGGGCCGGCGGGACGCCGCGCGTCGGCATCCTCTACAGCCACCCCGGCGATGATACCCTCGTCGCCCCCTATGAAGACCGCCCCGTGCGCGAGACGGTGGAGGGTCAGATCCGCGCCTGCGGGTGTGAAGTCGCCGATACGACCGATGGCTGCGACTTCCTCCTCGGCGTCGCCACCCCCTCGCCCCGCCGCACCGACTTCCGCCCGGAGTACGAGGCCGAAGACCGGTTGCAGCGAACGCCTGTCTATCACGCCTTCCTTGCCCAACTGGCCGCGTGGCAGGAACGCGGCGTCCCCGTCGCCCTCGCCGATGTCGCCTACCCCAACGGCTCCGACTCGCTCCTGACCGCCCTGCTGCTGGCCCCCGACGCGCCGCTCGCGCCGAGCCGCCTAGCCGCCTACGGTGCCTGGAACACAGCAGGCAACACGTTAGGCGTCGTCGTCGCCCAGGCCGCCTGCTCCCTCCTGATGGGAGACGACCCCGCCCGCGCCCAGGCCCAGCGCATCTTCCTGGCCCATCGCTTCCTGGAAGACTGGGGCTACCAGACCGTCACCCGCCGCGAGGCCCGCGCCGAGTCCGAACGCCTGTGGAACCGCCGCGACCCCGACCCGGACGACCCCGCGCACCAATCCGCCCTCAGCGCCTTCATCGAAAGCCGCCTCGCCGCCCGCCTCCTCGACCTCCAGGCGCGCGGCATCGGCACGGGCCTGCGCCTGACGCCGGAAAGCACCCGCCTCCCCTGGCGACGGACATTCGAGGTGGATTTTCGGCTGGAATGACAAAAACGGCTGGCCCTCGCGTTTGCGAGGGTCAGCCATTTCAGAATGGACGGTTATAGGTAATCGGACGGCACATGCTGGGGGCGGTGATTAAATTCCTAGAGCTAAAATCGTATACCGAGAAGGCCACCTTGCTCAGTATCATCTGTAAGGGTTAAGCGAACGTATTCCTTGAAATCAAAATCAGGTGAAAACTCTCCCCAGGGAACATTATCTGAGTTCAGAGTGCAAATATATTGGAATGATTGGTCCGATGAGGTACTGGCCGCTAGTTCTAAAGCGTTTTTAACCTGCCGCTCGTCCACACCATCGAAAATGATGCTATCGTGAATGAGGAATCTAGGCGATTTCGGCTTTGCTGCCCAAAGTTCAGCAAGCATCAGATCGTAGCAAAAAACTTTCATGTTGCCAATGCCGTCGCTACCATCTCGCTTGATGATAACGTCAAATTTGAAGCCGACTGCGGTCACATCGATGATCAGAGTGCCTTGTACGTCATAGATCATCTCCGAGTTGGAATTAAATACTGCGATAGCTCGCTGGCGCTGTGCAAGGCGCTCATCATAGTCGTCTCGCATCCTTTGTTGAAGTTGCTCTAATTCGATCCTGAACTGGCTCTTACGTTGCTCAAGTCCACGGATGGCACTGATCTGAACCTCCAAAATGTTTAGGCTTGTCTGCGCGTCGAGAAACAACTTTTGGAGGCGTGTATACTCTTCTAGCGCGCCATGCGTTCTCAGTATTTCCATGTTGAACGCGCGGTTCGTACTCTTCGATTCAATCTCGCGCGTTCTGTTTGCGACCTGGCGTTCCAGTCGCTCGATCTCGGCGGCCAAGAAGTTCTTCCTATTTCTGACAACCTGCCGATGAAACTCCTGAACGTCCTCGAGCCTACGTTGTACGATCTGCGGGAAGGTAATACCTGCCTCTTCATAAAGACGTGCTAACTGTGCTATGTCTAGTTCAGCCTCATCATCAGCAGAACGGTAGAGATCAGCAACCTGAGTATCTGCAACGTTGGCATTGATGAGGGAATGAATTTCTTCCGTGAGCCGATCTACTAGGATGTTGATGTCCCGATAGCGTAGATGAACCTGGAAACTATCAAGTGCCTTCTCTTCCTGAAAAAGCTTCTGTTGGAGTTGGACTCGATTGGCTTCTAGTTGGCCCAGTAGTCTTCTTGGGTTTCCTTGAAGCTGACTCGCGAGAAGGCGAGTGCGTTGTTCAAGGTCAGCCTTTTCGTCTTTCTTCTCCTGGAGATCACTCGCATCCTCCCAGGCAAGCTCGAGAAGAAAGGCGTTATTGACTTGTTTGTCCCATTCTAGTTGCTTGCGGTGTTGTTCAAACGGGATTGTATATGAATCTTTCCCTAGCCTGATAAAATAAGAGATCAGGCTGCGGAAGGTTGGCTGGTAGGTGCGTGAACTATCTGGGTGAAGGCCGAAAAGAATCTTCCCTAAGAACTCTCTCCAATCTTCGATAGAGAGAGTGTTTTGGCCTGGGTCTATCCCATTGAGGCTCCCCTGTCCCCCCACGAAATTATCCTCAAGATCATCAGGCGCAGAGTCAACTTCGGCTGTCTTGTAGTTGAACGGGCTGGTCACGGTCACGGTCTTAGCATCATCTGTACGCCGCGAAACCACAAGAGTTTCGCCCTGAATAATCATCTCTAATGTGTATGTCCAGCCGAGAACCTTTATTGAAAATATGCCACCGTCTTTTCGGGTAGCTCCGCCTAAACAGAAGTGAATGATTTCAATCAGGGTTGATTTCCCCAAGCCGTTGCGTGAGTCTTTTTCTGTAGACGTATCTGCACGCTCGGCAAGAATCACGTTCAGGCCGCTAGTAAATTCGACATCCTGGAAGCTTTCCTGGTCGCAACGAACCGCTTTAATCATTTTGCTCTAGCATTGCTGTTGCCTCACCACCAGCCCATCCTCTAGTGTGATAGCGTTCATAGTGTAAAGGAAATCAAGGACCAAGACGAAACGCTGGAATGTCCCGATTTCAGGTATGGTACGAACCTCATTCCAAAGACCAACGACAGTTTTAGGTTTCGCGAGCCTTCTGAGAATCAACGCACCAATTCCAAGAAATGACCGTTCGAGAGGAATATGTTTGGTCGGCAGGATCAATGCTCAAATACCTCACACTTCTGGAACAGATAAGCTAGGATGGACAATGCGGCAGCCTGTTTCATTATATCCACGCTACCCTGGCTGGCGAAAGTTCGGAGAGCGGAAAAGAGGGCGTCGCCTGTAAAACCATCCGCGCGGAGTTTATTATACTGCTCAACAAACCCGGCCTTCAATCGTTCTGGAAAATCATCATCGATCACAACCATGTGGTCGATGAATTTCTGAACTTCAGGCTGCTTTCCGTATCCTATTTTGAACTCGTTCAGTATTGCTGAACTCAAATCGTTCTTACTCATCTTAGCCTCGGGCGTCAGAACCATGAAGTCCTCTGTAGGGTTATGGGGTTTTCCGAGGATGAATCTTGAAACCGTCTCAAGCTCGGTGAAACCGACAGCAAGCATTCCCTTATTAAGTTCAGCGTGTACCCAGGTTTCGTGGTTAAACTTGATCTCTAGCAGACTTTCAACGGTGTAAGTGCTTTCCTGCTTGTCAATCAAAGGATGGCATCTGCCGCAGACATACATGAGATTTGGATACAAGTTGCGCTCTGCGGCGGGTTGTAAGGAATCATAGCGGGCTGAATCTGGCTTCTCCCCTTTAATGTGGGCGATATAGCCTAAGTTCTGGACCGCATCAAGAGCAGTGGCATCCTCTGTCAAAGGCGCTCTGCATCTAGCACAGAAACCACCGCTTCTCATTGCTAGGATGTTCTGTTGCTTGATAGCAATCGTGCTACTCATCAGTTATTCAACGCTATATTTGTGAAGTTGATCTTGTAGATGTGTTCACAAGGCTAATGTTGCGTCGCTCCTCTATTCTACCGCAGAACTGGACAAAATCAGCGCACAAATATATACCATTTTATTGTTAATCGAACACAAATTTGGTGGAGATTTTCGGGGCCAAATCGCCAAACACAATCCAACTCAGCAAAGAAGCACAAGATGGTATCACCACTTCTTTAACGGTTTCAATGAGACTGGCGCGGTGCTGCATGTTTGCCTCATGTTTCTGCCACCTACTGAACAGTAAAGAGATGAAAGGGATGGGGACACAAAAGAGGAAGAAATCAAAGTCGGGAGCAGACTGGGCTACCCTGGTTTGGGGAAGAATGGACAGTACAGGATTCGAACCTGTGACCCCTTCCGTGTGAAGGAAGTGCTCTACCACTGAGCCAACTGTCCATGAGGAGACAGCGTTATTATACTGCCTCCGTTACGTTCTGTCAAGCGCCGGGCCGGAACTCAGAGGGTGTGCGCTTTCGTCGCCGGGGCGGCGGGGCGCGGGGTGCGGTGTAGCCAGCGATGGGGCGTCGGCGCTGCCGCCGTGTCGGGGGCGGGTCGGAGGACGGGCAGCGGGTCGGACAGGGCCAGAAGGCCGCCGAGCGAGTCTACCGGTTTGCCTTGGACCAGAAGCTGGACGCGGCTGATGGTGGGGAACTTGCCCAGGGTGCCGAGGATGGCGTTCACGGTGCGCGTCTCGCCGCTGTCGCCGCCGGTGAAGTTGTCGCGCAGCTCGCGGGAGAAGTTCGCCGTGGCGAGGCCGTCGGCGATGCGGACGGAGAGAAGCTTGGTCCCTGTCGGCAGGGGGCTGTCGGGCCGGGCGGCGAGGGCGTTCAGGGCGTCCTGCGCCGGGGCGGGCGCGGCGGCGGTCGCCGGGGCGGAAACGGGAGCGGCCCCGGCGGGCACGGTTAGAAGCAGCGGCCCGGTCAGCAGGGACAGGGCGGCGAGTGACTTGGTCCAGACGTTCATCTTGATTTCCTCCCATCGCGAACGAACACGGCGATTGAATCGGAACCGTCAAGCGTATCTGGTTCAGTGTTACCCCCTGCCCAAGAAACGGAAACGCCCGCCGGTCCTGTGCAGGACCGGCGGGCGTTTCCGGCTGGCGCGTTCTACTTGGGCAGGCGCTTCAGGTCGCCCTTGGGCGTGATGACGGTGTCGTGCCGCTTGGTGCCGTTCTTGCGGCGCTCGACCGAGTTCTGGCCGGTCACGCGGTGGGCGTTCACGCTCACATTGGCGGCGTTCTTGCGGACGCCGTACTGCGTGTCTTTGGCGGCCTTCTTGATGCTCTTGTTGACGACCTTGGAACTCGGGCCGGCGTTGTGTGCGATCTTCTTGAAGGGGTAGGCGATGGCGTTGCCGGCCTTGGCGGCGGCGTTCTGGGCCTGGGCGGCGGGTCCGGCCAGCGTGAGCAGGGCGACGGCAGCGATGCCGAGCCGGGCAGTAAAAGTGTTCATCAGATAGGTTCTCCTCTAGGGCCTCCCGCCGAGGGCGGGGGTGGTTGTATGAGCTGGTCGAGCAGGACGCGCGGCGGGTGCGGGTGCGGCCAGGCGAAGGCGTGGCGGAACGCGGCATCCTGACAGGCGGCGAGCTGGGTGAAATCGATCACGTCCTGCGTCAGCAGGTTTTCGAATTCCCAGGGCAGCCGGACGTTATGCAGGCCCGCGTTGTCGGTGCAGATCACCACGTCCACCCCCGCCGCCTCGCAGCGCTCGAACACCGTCCTCAGCGTTGACAGGTCCGATAAAGTTCCCGTTTTGAGGTAAGTCGTCGGGCAGACCTCCAGGCACTGGCCGCGTGACGCCACCTCGGGCAGCAGGTGGGGGAATCGCAGCGCGATCTGGATGCCGTGCCCGATGCGCGACAGGTATGGCAGCAGGGCCGGGTGGCAGCCGTCGGACGTCTCGTACAGGTGCCCCGTCGTGTTGATCCCCCGCTCCCGCGCGGACCGGAACAGGCCCACCCACTCCTCCAGCCGGTCGGCGTAGTAGATGTCCGGCCCGGCAAGGTCCACGCCGCAGACATATTGGGGCAGGCTCTCGGCCAGGTCCAGCGTCGCCCGGTTGACTTCATAGGGAAGCTGCGAGTGCATGCACAGGATCTGGCGCATCAGCAATGGGTAGCGCGGGTCGTGCCCGGCCTCGCCGACGGCAATCACCACGTCGCGCATCTGCGCGATCTTGTCGGCTTGGGACAGGGCCGCGTCGGTGCGGTAATAGGGGGTGTGGCGCAGCTCCAGATAGCAGATGCCCTCAAAGACATACGCGCCCCGGACCAGCTTGGAGACGAAGTAGGGCAGCGTCTCCAGTGTCTGGAACGGCTCGACCAGGGCGTGCAGCTCCAGGTACTCGGCCAGCGAGGCGCGGGGCCGGGTGACGAAAGCCTCGAAGCTTTCATACTCCGGGAACTCGGCGGCCAGCGGGTGCCCGTTGCGGATGAGGTAGCGCCAGAAGACGCGCGGGACGACCGCGCCGCCCAGGTGTCGGTGGAGTTCGGCGTAGAGTGACATAGAGGGAGTATACCCGCCGCGCTCAGACAGGGGCGCGCAACGGGAACTTTTAGGCGTCCGCCGCCGCTCCTTGCCTCGGTTGTGGGGCATGAAAAACAATCACGCCGGGCGTGAACAATCGCGATTTATTTGCGTCAATCGCAGCACAGCAGGGAATTGAGCGCTCGATTACCTGCCTTCGGAAAACACACAAACGACACAGAAAGAACCAGAACCATGAACATAGCAAAGATCACGGCGACTTTCGCCGCCGTCGCCGGCCTCGGAGCCGCCGGCTTCGCCTTCTCGCAGCCCAGCCCCGCGCAGACGCCTCCCGCCCCGCCGACCGCCCCCGCGCCGGCCCGCGAGCGCCACCCGGAACTGCGCCGCGCGCTCGCCACCCTGGAGCGGACCGAAACCCAACTCCGCAAGTCCGCCCGTGACTTCGGCGGCCACCGCTCGAAGGCGGCTGACCTGTGCCATCAGGCCCAGGGAGAGGTCAAACTGGCCCTGCAATACGACAAGGGCTAGATGGGGAACAAACAAAAGCCGCGCCGGACCCAAAGGTCCGGCGCGGCTTTCTTTTTCTCTAGGGGGTTCGTTCTTCGACGCGCCCGTCGGCGTAGCCGATGATGAGGCGTTGGCACAGCCCGACGAACAGGCCGGACTCGACCACGCCGACGATGGCTCTCAGGCGCGCTTCAAGCGTGTCGGGGGAGGGCAGGGGGGCACCGAAGGCCATGTCCAGGATGTACAGGCCGTCGTCGTTCAGGAAAGGTTCACCGGAAGGCAGCGGGCGGCGCAGGGCCGGGACGCCGAAGCCTGACTCAAGCCGCGCCTGCGTCCACTGCCAGGCGAAGGGGAGGATGGCGACCGGCAGCGGGTGCGCGCCCAAAGCCGCCTTGACCTTGCCCTCGTCCACGATGATGATCTCGGCATCGGTCGCCGCCGCCACGATCTTCTCGCGGACCAATGCGCCGCCGCCGCCCTTGATCAGCCGGAACTCGGGGTCCACTTCGTCCGCGCCGTCAATGGTGATGTCGAAGCGCGAGACGCCTGCGGCCTCCACGAACCCCAGCCCATAGGAGCGGCCGAGTTCCTCGGACTCGCGCGAAGTGGCGACGCAGCGCAGGGACAGCGGCTCCGCCTGGAAGCGTCGGCCCAGGGCGTGGATCGCCAGGGCCGCCGTGCTGCCCGTCCCCAGGCCCACCGTCATGCCGTCCTTGATGTGGGACACGGCCCGCTCGGCGGCGATCTGTTTAGGATTCACAGTGTCTC
The DNA here is from genome assembly GCA_965215505.1 of Capsulimonadaceae bacterium. Lineage (GTDB taxonomy): Bacteria > Armatimonadota > Armatimonadia > Armatimonadales > Capsulimonadaceae > JANXMY01. The sequence continues at coordinate 5,191,938 of OZ244065.1, forward strand.
ACTTTGACATAAGAAAAGGCAAGGAACGGATATTCCTTGCCCTCATTTGCTCTTCCAATGCCCGGAAAGAGACTCGAACTCTTACAGGGTTGCCCCCATAACGACCTCAACGTTACGCGTATACCATTTCGCCACCCGGGCAGTTACGGAGGCTATTATACCGCCCGGCTCGGGGGATGTCAAGTGAAGTGTCACAAATTCAACTGCCCCGCCAGCCAGATCGCCGCCGTGCCGCGCGTCATGTTCGGCTGGGGGAAGCTCGCCGTCAGCCCCGAGCGGGCGGCCAGAGCCTGCGCGTCCGGGGCCGTCAGGGCCGTGTCCACGTCGAAGGCAAGGTTCCGGCCGTTGCCGTGGAAGACCTGGGCCACGCCCAGAAGCTGGGTCGCCTCGAAGGCGGGGTGACCGTGGGGGACGTCCGACCACCAGAACAATGGAACGCCTGCCCCCAGCAGCATCTTCTGATAGGAGCGCAGAAGGGCGGGGTCAGTCGCGACGGCCTGCGTCGTGACCCCCTGGCCGGAGCAGAACCCCGCCAGGGCACCCGCCGCCTCGCCGACCGCCCACTCGGACGGGTGGACGCGGTATGCGCCGTTCGTGATGTGGGTGACGCCGATGTTCTTGCAGGCCGCGATCAGGTTCGTCACCCGGACCGGAAGCAATGCGCCCAGGGGGATCTGGAACGGCTTGGTCGGCTCCCACAGGCCCGGATCGCCCGTGTCGCCGGCGTGGACATCAATGCCGTAGCTGCCCACGCCGCAGGCGTCGGGGAACAGGGTCGCGCGCGGTCCCGGATTATACTTGGCGGCGATGTCCGTCTCGCGGACGGTCTTCTGCGCCCGGAGGCGGCGGGACTCGCGGACGTAGGGCAGGGGGGCGAGGCCGTCCGTCGTCCCGAAGAAGTCGGGGCGCGGCCTGAGTTCCGGGTAGCCCCGGCGAGCGGGGGCGTTGTCGCGCGGGCACTCGGTCTGGAGCCAGTAGAGGTAGCCCAATGAGGCCAGACGCCCCGCCGCCAATGCCTGCGCGTCCGCGTCGGGCGAGCCGGAGGGGACGACGCCGCCCTCGTAGTCGTTTGCCCCGGTGTTGATGGTGGCGATGTCGTGCGGGAAGGCCGGGTCGGCGAAGTTGCCCGCCGCGATGACGCGGCGGTAGGTCCACCAGGGGAACGCGCCGCCGAAGACCTGCCGAATCGGGCCGTCCTGGATGCCGTAGCGCTGGGCGGCCTTCATCTGCGCGTAGCCCGGCGGCTCGCTGATCGTGTGGTCCTCCCCGGCGGGCCGCTTTTCTAGAGCGAAGGGGAAGGTGAACGGCTGCACCCACTCCGGGTGGGCCTGCGCGGGCGCGTCTGGCTCGCCGGTGTCCGTCCGGCTCTCGGCCCCGATGACCCACTCCGCGCCGGACAGCGGCAGCAGGTCGCCCGTGTCGGTGGCGTCCAGGACGAACGGCGCGACGAAGCGCGTCGCCGTCCCATCCGGGGCCACGGCATTGACGGCGGCGATGGCATCGCCCTCCATCTCGACGCCTACGACGGCCATGCCAAGCGTGACGGAGATGCCTGGGAACTCGGCCAGCATCTCCCCCAAAATCCGCATCCCGACCAGCGGCTCGACCGAGAAGCCGCCGTTGACCCAGCAGCGGCCCGCGTTGAAGAGCGGCATCGCCGCGCCCGCCGCCGACAGCCGGTAGGTGCGGCGGTAGAATTCGCGGACGCGCTGCCGGAAGTCCCGGTACGAGGCCGTGCTGCCGACGGTTTCCACATGCTCGTTCTCGTCGGGCGTGCAGACGCCCTGCCCGGTCATCTGCCCGCCGACCCAGCCGCTCGGCTCGACCAGACAGACGTCGGCCCCGGTCGCGCCCGCCCGCAGGGCGGCGGCCACGCCGCCCAGGCTCGCGCCGATGATGAGTATGTCGCACTGCATGTCCGTCATGGTGTCCCCCTGCTGTCAAGCGAGATGGCCCTGCCGTCAGCATCTTACCCGAAGCCGGGCTGTCCAGGTGCGTCTGTCCCGCCCCTTGACAAACAGCGGGCCGGTTAGGTAAACTAACTAATCTTTATATAAAGTCTTGCCCTGAGCCGGGCTGTCTCGTTTGACAGCCGTTTGCACCGTCGCACGAAGTCTCACGCCAGAAAGTCCTACCCGCCATGCCGTCACTCAAGCCGGTCACACTCAAAGATGTGGCCGAGCGGGCCAAAGTCTCGCAGTCCGTCGTTTCCACCGTGCTGAACGACCGCCAGAACGGCATCTTCGTCTCCGAAGGCACCCGCCTGAACGTGCTGGCCGCCGCCGCCCACCTCGGCTACACGGCCAAGCCCCGCACCAACCCGCTCGTCCGCAAGCCGGGGGCCGCGCCGCGCCGGTATGGTCACGCCGCCGAGCCGCACCTGGTCGGGGTCCTGCTAGGACGCCGGTTCGGCGGCAGCCTGTTCCGGGACACCTTCTACGGCATCAACGAGACTCTGGCCGCGCAGGGATACCACCCGCTCGTCCTGGACACCTACGCCGAGACGTACCAGGCCGCCGCTGAGAAGGAGGCGGAGGGCCTGCGCTATGCCCGCGAGAACGGCTTCGCGGGTGTGGTCCTGTGGCACGAGGGTGGGCACGCCAATGTGGACCTGATCCAGTCCTTGCAGGCCGAGATGCCGGTCGTCGCCATTGACCGCCGCGTTCCCGAAGTCGCCCTCGACTTCGTGGGCACCGACAACCTGCAAGGGGCCTACGAGGCGACCCACCACCTGATCGCGCAGGGGCATACCCGGATTGCCCACCTGACCGGCATGGAGACGACCGAGGCCGCCGCCGACCGGCTGCGCGGCTACCAGCAGGCCCTGCGCGATGCGGGCCTGGAGTTCAACCCGCGTGACCTGATCCTGCTGCATGGCGGCGGGCGGCGGCTGGACCCGAGCCAGGTGCGCGCGCTCTTCGCCGAGAGCGACGCCCCCACTGCCGTGTTCCTGCTGGCCGACTTCTGGGCACCGCCGCTCATCGCCGAGCTGCGCCGCCTGGGCCTGCGCGTGCCCGAAGACGTCGCCTTGGTCGGCTTCGACGACGTCGTCCCCCCTGGCATGGACGATCTGGGCCTGACCACGATGGCGCAGGACTTTGACGACATCGGCAAGACGGCCGGGGCGCTGATCCTGCGCCGCCTGGCCGACCCGTCCGCCGCCTTCGTCTCGGAGGTCTTTCCCGCGCGCCTGATTGTCCGGCACTCCTCGCTGGGCTATGCGCCGCCGGCCCCCGCCCCGATGCCCGCGCCGCGCCCCCTGCGGATGCTGGCCTCGGTCTCGCCGTAATCGGTTTCGACGTGACCGGGGGCCTGGGACCAAAAATCCCACGCCCCAAAACCCGGCGATCTTACCGCCTCTTCCCCGCCCTTGATCCCCCCGACAATCAGGCTTAACCGGACTCTTCCCGTATTTCTTTCAGCCCGTGTATCTTCCGGGCTGTACGTCTTCCAGGCTGGGTGTCCTTCGGCCAGTCTGTCTTCCAAGGGGTTAAGCCATGTCCTCCCGCCGTTTCGCCGCCTACTTCTTTGCCATCGCCGCCGGCTCGACTTTCGCGTTCGCGTCCACGCTGCGGGGCCAGCCCGCCGAGCCGGGGGCTAACCCGGATACGGCCGTGCGCCGCGCCGCCATGGATGCGGACTTGAGAGGGGCGGGGATGACTCCGACGGACGCCGACGCCGGCACCGATGCCCTGTCGCCGGAGACGGTCCGGCTGCTCCGGCAGAGCTGGCACCGGCGTTACCACAGGGCCGCCCGGACCGCGCGGGCGAAGTAGCTTGCTGAAACAATCCTCGCGTTTCGCTGTCTATGGGGGTATAATGGGAAGTCGCACGGCTTCCCCCAAGATTCCCGCCGGCGAAAAGCCGCAGAGCGCGAGGATGTTTTATGCCCCCGGACGGATGGTTTCGTCGTAAATCCAAGTTTGCCCCCGCCCCCGCCGCCGAGTCGGCGGCGCAGGTGCCCGACGGAGTCGCCACCAAGTGCGTCGGCTGCGGCGAGATCCTGTTCACCAAGGACTTCGAGAAGAACCTGAAGGTCTGCACGGTCTGCGGCTTCCACCACAAGCTGACTGCCCCGGAGCGCATCGCCTGCACGGCGGACGAAGGTTCCTGGCGCGAGCTGTTCGCCGATCTGCGCTCGACCAACCCCCTCCCCTTTGATGACTACGAGGCCAAACTCGCCAAGGCGGTCGCGGCGACCGAGGGCAACGACAGCTTCCGCGTCGGTCTGGCCGAGATCTCCGGCATGCCGGTCGTCCTGGGCGTTGCCGACTTCCACTTCATGGCCGGCTCCATGGGGTCCGTGCATGGCGAGAAGGTCGCGCGGGCGATGGAAGAGGGCGTGTCCCGCCGCCTCCCCGTGGTCATCTTCACCGCCACCGGCGGCGGCGCGCGGATGCAGGAGGGGCTGCTGTCCCTGATGCAGATGGCGAAGACGGCCGCCGCCGCCGCCCGGCTCGCCGAAGCCAAGCTCCCTTACCTCGTCGTCCTCACCGACTCGACCATGGCCGGCGTCCTGGCCTCTTATGCCTCGCTGGGCGACGTCCACCTGGCGGAGCCCGGCGCGACCATCGGCTTCGCCGGCGCGCGGGTCGTCGCCCAGGCGACCGTCCAGAAGCCCCCCGAGGACTACCAGACGGCGGAATGGCAGCTCGCACACGGGCACGTCGACGCCGTCGTCGCCCGCCGAGACCTGCCCCAGACGCTCGCCACGCTGCTGACGCTGCTGGCGGGCCGCCCCACCGTCATACCCGCCCATGCCCCGGCCCCCGCCCGCAACGGGACTAACGGCACGGCGCATACGTCCCTGGTGCTGTCGGGCGTGGAGGACCCCCATGGCTAGTCCGAACGTCCTCGAATTTGAAAAGTCCATCGCCGAGCTGGACGAGAACCTGTCCAAGCTCCATCAGGTCGTCGCCGACCGGGCGAACCCGCAGAACACCCCGGACCTGCCCGACCGGATCGCCGACCTGGAGGAACACAAGTCGGCCGTCCTGTCCGCGTTCTTCTCCCACCTCTCGCCCTGGGACAAGGTCCTGCTGGCCCGCCACGTCAAGCGCCCGTACACGCTGGACTACGTCGGCGCGATCTTCGAAGACTGGACCGAGCTGCACGGCGACCGCCTGTTCGGCGATGACGGCGCGATCGTCGCCGGCCTGGCCAAGCTCGACGGCCTGCCGGTCGCCGTCATCGGCCACCAGAAGGGGCGCGACCTGAAGCAGCGCCAGCACCGAAACTTCGGCTCCGCCCGGCCCGAGGGATTCCGCAAGGCGGGCCGTGTCATGTCCCTGGCCGCCAAGTTCGGCCTGCCGGTCGTGACCCTGGTGGACACCGCCGCCGCCGCCGCCGACATCGCCGCCGACGAGCGCGGCATCTCGGAGGCCATCGCGCGCTCCATGTTTGAAATGGCGACCCTGCCCGTCCCCATCGTCTCGGTCGTCATTGGCGAGGGCGGCAGCGGCGGCGCTCTGGGCATCGCCGTCGCCGACCGCGTCCTGATGCTGGAACACGCCGTCTACTCGGTCATCCCGCCCGAGGGCTTCGCCGCCATCCTGTGGCGCGACCCGGAGCGCAAAGATGAGGCCGCCAAGGTGCTGAACCTCACCGCACAGCGCGCCCTGGAACTCGGCGTCGTGGACAGCATCATCGACGAGCCTCTGGGCGGCGCGCACCGCAACCACGCCGAGGCCGCCGCCGCCGTCAAGGCCGCCCTCCTGTTCCACCTGATGCCCCTGCTGGATGTCCCGGTCCCGGCCCTGGTCGCGCGGCGCTACGAGAAGTTCCGCCGCATGGGCCGGTTTGACGAAGGCATGGGTGAGGCGGCCTGAGCCATGCCCCTGAAGTATCAGCGTCCCAAGGGGACACACGACTTCGTCCCGGATGCGCCCAAGTGGGTGAACGACAGCGCGCGCTGCTTGTACCTGGAAGACCAGTTCCGCTCCTTGTGCCGCCTCTACGGTTACAGCGAGGTCCGTACCCCCGTCTTTGAAGCCACCGATTTGTTCAAGCGGTCGGTCGGTGAAGGCACGGACATCGTTTCCAAGGAGATGTACACGTTCGAGACGAAGGGCGGCGACTCGCTCACCCTGCGCCCCGAGAGTACGGCCGCCGTCCTGCGCGCCTATGTCGAGAATTCTTTGTATGCGCGCGGCGGCATCACGAAGCTCTACTACTGCGCGTCCCACTTTCGCTATGAGCGCTCCCAGGAAGGCCGCTACCGGCAGCATGAGCAGCTTGGCGTCGAGGCACTGGGCGCGGACGACCCGGCCCTGGATGCCGAAGTCATCGGGCTTGCCCTGGCTTTCTTCCGCAGTGTCGGCGTCCGCAACCTCACCCTCAAACTCAATTCCGTTGGCTCCATCGAGTCCCGCGCCGCTTACCTTGTCGCCCTGAAAGCCTACGTCGAGCCGTTCCTGCCCGAGTTCAGCGGCGAAGGACAGGCACGGTTTCAGACGAACCCCCTGCGGCTCCTGGACACGAAAAACGCCCGCGAACTGGAGATCCTGTCCGCCGCGCCCACCCTTGATGCCTTCCTCGCCGATGATGAGCGGGCACACCACGAGGCCCTGATCGGCTATTTGGACGACGCCCAGGTTCCCTACGAGCCGGACCCGTTCCTGGTGCGCGGCTTCGACTATTACACCAAGACCGCCTTCGAGATACAGTCGCCCGACCTCGGCGCGCAGAACGCGCTCGGGGGTGGGGGACGTTACAACAAGTTGGTCGAGCAGATCGGCGGGCCGCCGACGCCCGGCATCGGCTTCGGGCTGGGCGTCGAGCGCGCCCTGATCGCCTTGCAGTCGCTGGCCGTCGAGATGCCCTCCGCCCCCGTCCCGACCGCCTTCATCGTCATCCAGGGCGCCGTCGCCCGGCCCGTCGGGATGAAGCTGCTGGCCGACCTGCGGGCGGCGGGCATCTCCGCCCAGACGGAGTATGGAGGCCGCAGCATGAAGGCCCAGATGAAGGCCGCCGACCGCGCTCACGCCCGCTACGCCCTGATCTTGGGCGACGACGAGGTCGCGGCGGGCACCATCCAGCTTAAGAGCCTCTACGACGGCTGGCAGCACCACGTCCCGCTGGCCGAGGCCGTCGAGTGGCTGGAAGGCGGCGGCAGCCGCCGCCCGTCGGCATGACGTTCGCCACGCGCGCCTCCATCCCCACTGCTTCGGTCCCGGTCCTCGCCCGCACGCTCCACGCCGTCGCCCTGTCCCTCTGGCTCGGCGGGCTGGTCTCCATCGGCGCGCTGGTCGCGCCCACGGCCTTCCACGTCACCCGGACCGCCCCCGCCTTCGCCGGAAACCTGCCCTTGCAGAACGCCGTCGCCGGCGGGATCGTCGGCGGCAGCCTCCACCTCTTTACTTTCCTCTGCTACGCCTGCGGCGTTCTTCTGCTGCTGGCGAACGGCCTGCTCCTGTCCCAACCCTCCCGCCGCTGGGCGCTGGCCGGGCTGGTCGTCACCGGCCTGCTGCTGTGTACGGCCCTCACCCTCGGCCTCTCCCTGACGCCCGCCATGGATGCCGCCCAGGCGCGCGGCGACCTCGCGACCTTTGACCGCCTGCACCACCTCTACGAACAAATCTCCTCACTCGTGCAGATGCCCCTGCTTCTCCTGCTCGCACTGTTCGGCGCGCTCCGGGACACCCCGTTGCGGCCGGAGCAGTCTTGCCCCTGAAAGGTCAGGCGAGGCTGCCGTTGCCGCGTGTCAGTCTTCGTCTTTCTTTATCTTCCGCCCCCAGCAATTTCGCGCCGTTCAACCCCAGCACCGCCCCGAAGAGGGTGCCAATAACGCCTGCCAGGGCCGTGATGGCGTTCTTCCTCAGCTCCAAGTCTCTGTCGAAGAGCGCGATGTAGCCGCAGGCACCAGTCACGAGGAGCGCGATCACGATAGTGACACCCAAAACGATCAGCACCAGCCGCTGCCGGAACTTCTCTTTGCTCGTCGCCATCTCCCGCTTGTGGGCGGCCTCCAGAGGGTCATTGGGAGGTTTGTAGGAAAAGCCGACGTGTTCCAGGATCTGGCCGGGCAGCTCCGCCGGGACCCGGAAGAAGCCAGGCAGCGCGGGGCTTGCGGGCGAAGAACTCTGGTCGTCATGACTCGCATCCATGCGCCGGCTCCTTTATGGCAGTATGACTTCCTGCACCGTCTTGGCCTGCTCACCTATGAGGTTGATCTTCTTGCCGGCCTCGCGCGCGTCGCTCAGATAGGCGTAACTTGCGACCGCGCGGCGGATGATCTCGGACTTCGGTATCTCCTTGGAATTGGCGAGGTCCGTCAGCACTTTATCGAACTTCGGCCCCAAGTCCATAGTAAAGCGTCGCATCTTTTGTCCTCCTACCGGCATCATTATTGCTGCACTGTACCAGAGATTCCTGTGATTTGCCCTGGTGCCGCCCGAATCCGCCTGCCCCTTGCGTTTTCCCGTCCGCCCGGCTATAATAACCGCGTACCACTCGTGTTACACGCCGCGCCCTCACCCGGCGCGCGCTCCCTCGGCCTTGTGTTCGGCTCGTCGTGTCTTAGAAGGAGAAACGATCATGTCTCAGGTCTTATCGAAGGTTGCGCGCGCCGGCCTGGCGGGCGTCGTCGGGCTGGCGGCCGTCGTCGGGGCGGCGCAGCTCGCCGGCCACCACCGGGCCGCGCCCGACGCCCAATCGGCGCAGGACGGGACGCTCTTGCAGAACGGCTTCGGCCACCTGCACCTCGCCCCCGCCGTCTCCTATGCCAACCTGACCGTGTACCCGGTCTACGGCGACGCGCCCGCGCCGGCCCGCCCCGTCCCCGCCGAGTACGTGACTCTGGCCGAGGGCATGGACAAGGGCAGCGTGACCGGGCGTGAGTCGGACCCCGGCTGCGTCGGCGGCGACAGCTCCGCGCCCGCCGGGGCGGCGGGCCTGACGGTCCCGGATGACAGCGTCACCAACGCCGACCAGGGCCGGGAACACCGGGACGCGAACCTGCTCCTGGTGACGAACACCGCCCCCCAACCGACCTATGTGCCCGACGGGCAGGTCGTTCCGGGCGGCGGGCAGGATCGGGGCACGGCCTCGGATACCCTCGTCCCGGCCCGCAGCGCCCAGGTCGGCGTGGCCGCCTACTGCGTGGAACACCACCGGTCCAGCGGGCCGTCGGCGGACTTCCGCAAGGACGTCGCCATCGCCATCCCCTCGGTCCGCTACGCCATGCAGGTCGTCGGCGAGCAGCAGCCAGTCTGGGACGCCGTCGGCGTCGCCACCCGCCGCTTCGGGGCGACAACCCCGACGGGCACCTACGCCGCCCTGATCCGCAACCGCGCCGCCGAGTCGGCCGCCATGCCTTACGCAGACGCTCTGACGGTGCCGATCCAGGCCGCAACGCCCGGCCGCGTCGTCGGCGTGGTCGCGGTCATCAACGGCCGGATCGTCTGCACCGACCTGTACAAGAACCCGACCCTCTTCAACCAGATGTGGCCCTCCCTGCTCCGCTCCTACGCCTTGCAGGCCGCCATGCAGCCCGGCAGCCGCAAGCCCGCCGCGGCGGACGCGGCGGCGACGGGCCGCTGGCTCGCCTCCCTGGACAGCGCGCCCGGCACGCCCGCGCGTGAGGCGGACCTGACCCGCGTGGCCCGCGTCACCCTCCCGACCGGGGCGGGCATCCGGACGGCGGCGATGACCGAAACCGGCGGCCACCACATGGCCCTGCTGCACGAGGCGTTCTGGACCTCCGATGCCCAGATGACGAACTGAGGCCGACGATCTGATTAATGATCTGACCATGAACACCGTATCCGAACCCGCATCCGAATCCATGCCCTTGCCCCGTGCCGCGCCCGCCCGCCAGGCGTGGGTCGTGGTCGAGGCGGCGCTCTCGTTCATCGGCGCGGGCATCGCCGGCACGCTCTGGTGGAAGGACCGTCTCCACCAGGACGTGCCGTGCAGCGCGGATGGCGGATGCGAGATCGTCGCGGCCAGCCACTGGTCCCATGTTGATCTGCTCGTCTTCCACCAGGTCCCGGTCGCCCTGCTCGGGCTGATTGGCTACCTCGTCCTGCTGACTCTCGCCATGCTGCGGCTCGGGTCGGAAAGCGAAGTCTGGGGCCGTCGTCTGCACCGCCTGGTCTGGCTGATGGCGGCGGGCGGGGCGGCGTATTCCTGGTATTTGCAATGGGTCGCGCACTTCAAAATCGGGGCGTACTGCCCCTGGTGCCGCTCCTCCGCGTTCGTGATGACTTTCCTGCTGCTGGCGGCGACATGGGAGTGGTGGGCGGCGCGGCCCCGGATTGGGGAGGAAAGACTGCATGGCTGAGATGTACAAACCGGTGGCGGAGGACCCCCCCGCCCATGATCCTGGGGCGCTGGAGGCTGACTCAAACCTCCCCGCTGCTCCGGAGGTAGGGGCGCGGGCACCTGCTGGTGCCGTTTCATCGCGCGCCAAGGGGAAAACAAAAGGGGCTGTGCTGCTTGGCATCTGGCTCGCCCTGCTCGCGGGCCTGATCGTCGGGATCAACCTGATGAACCAGCCGCCCGTCATCCCCCCGAAGGTTGTGACGCCTCCATCAAACCCCATGCCGAAACTCACCGCGGCGAGGATGGAGGCGGACTGGCCGCAGATCGTCGCCCACGCTGCCGCCCCGCCGCTCGGTAAGGTGGGGGCGCGCTACACCCTGGCCGAGTTCGGCGACTTCCAGTGCCCGCAGTGCGGGAAGGCACGACCTATCCTGGAGAAGATGCTGGCGCAATATCCCGATCAGGTCAACCTGATCTTCGTCCACCGGCCCATCCCCGGCCTCCACGAGTTCGCGATGCCCTCCGGGCAGGCTTCGGAGATCGCCGCCGCGTCGGGCAAGTTCTGGCCGATGTACGACCTGCTGTACGGGAACCAGGATAACCTGGAACCCGGCTTCTACGGCACCTATGCCGCCAAAATCGGTCTGGACAAAGCGCAGTTCCAGAAGGCGTTCGACGCCGGACAGGGCTTGGACAGGCTGAAGGAGACGGCTAAGTTCTCTGAGGCCGAGAACATTGACGAGACGCCGACGGTCCTGGTCCACGACAGCGTCACCAAGAACGTCACGATCTACATCGGATTGATCGGTGCCAAAAACGCCGAGATCGGCGTCCCCTTCCCCGGCCTGGACAAACTCACCGCTACCCCTCCGTGGGCGAAGTAGGGGAGGAGAACACGGAGAAAGAGACACGGAGAGGGATACGGCAAGAGGGGCGAACACAAGGTTCGCCCCTGCGAGTATTTCCGGCCCCCTCCGCCGCCCGTCACGCTTCCGGGACTTCCTGCGTCACCACCGTGAACTTTTCCAGCGTGTTCGAGCCGAAAGCCGTCGTCATCGCGACGTCGGTCGCGTCCCGCCCGCGCGTCAGCAGGACGCGCCCGATGCGCGGCTCGTTGTGTCGGGCATCAAAGGTATGCCAGCGGCCACCCAGGTAGACCTCGAACCAGGCATTGAAGTCGTCCGGGTTTACGTCCGGGGGGACGCCGATGTCCCCCAGATAGCCGTTGCAGTAGCGGGCCGGGATGTTCATGCAGCGGCAGAAGGTGACCGCCAGGTGCGTGAAGTCGCGGCAGACGCCGCGCCGCTCCGTGAACACGTCCAGCGACGTCTTGGACGGCCGCGCGTACCGGTAGCCGAATTCCACATGCTCGCACACCCAGTCGCAGATCGCCTGCACCCGCGCCCCGCCCGTCGGCGTCTGCCCGAACAGGTCCCAGGCGATGGACAGCATCTCGGCCACCTCGCAGTACCTGCTCCCCAGAAGGAACATCAGGCACTCGTCCGGCAGGTCCTCAATCGGGTGCTGCGGTGCATCCACCGCGATGACCTCGTGCAGCCCGCTGTCCTCGGCCACGGCCTCGGAATACAGGCGCAAGTGGCCTGCCGGGGCGAGCAGACGGTTACAGCGGTTGCCGAAGCCGTCAATAAACTCGGTGATCGGCAATTCCGGCTCGGACCGGGGCCGGTCCTCGCCGCGCAGCCGGTGCGCCTCCGAGGGGTGTGTGTTCAGCATCAGCAGCATGGCGGTCGGGGCGGGAAAATTGAAAGTGATGTCGTAGCCAAGGCGAATAAGCATAAACGGGTACACGGGGTAACATGAGGGGGAGCGGCGGCATTGCCCGCAAGAGCGCGTACCTTCAGTGTACCCCAAGAGGGCGGCGAACGCGCCGGGGCTACCGTTGACGAGGAGAACACATGCCGACAGACCTGACCTTTGACCGCTACTACACCCACGAGGAGATCACGCGGCTCCTGCACGAGTTCGCCGCCGAGCGCCCCGACCTGGTCCACGTCCACAGCATCGGCCAGTCCTACGAGGGCCGCGACATCTGGCTCGCGACCGTGACGCGCTTCTCCACCGGCCCCGCCGACGAGAAGCCCGCCTTCTGGGTGGACGCCAACATCCACGCGACCGAGCTGTCCCCCTCCAGCGCCGCCCTCTACCTGCTGCACCGGCTGACGAGCGGCGATGGGGCCGACGCCGACGTGACGCGCGCCCTGGACACCCGCGCCTTTTACATCGTCCCGCGCGTCAACCCCGACGGGGCCGAACTCGCCATGCAGACGCCCCCGCGCTGGCTCCGCTCCTCCGCCCGGCCCTACCCGTTCGACGAGGAACCCATCGAGGGGCTGCGGCGCGAGGACGTGGACGGCAACGGCAAGCTGCTCTCCATGCGTATCCTGGACCCCAACGGGGCCTGGAAAGCGCACCCGGACGAACCCCGCCTGCTGGTCCGCCGAGGCCCCGCCGAGACCGGCGGCACCTACTACCGTCAGTTGCCGGAAGGCCGCCTGACCAATTTCGACGGCGTCCAGATCCGCCTGCAAAAGACCAAAGAGGGCCTGGACCTGAACCGCAACTTCCCCTCCGAGTGGCGGCCCGAGGGCGACCAGGGCGGCGCGGGCGAGTTCCCGGCTTCAGAACCCGAGGTGCGCGCCCTCGTGGAGTTCATCGTCAAGCACCCCAACATCTGCGGCGCGGTGACCTTCCATACCCTCAGCGGCGTCATCCTGCGCCCCTACGGCGTCAAGGCCGACTCCGAAATGATCCCCGAAGACCTGTGGACCTTCGGCAAGATCGGCGACAAGGGCACTGAACTGACCGGCTACCCGAACGTCTCCGTCTTCCACGACTTCAAATACCACCCCAAGGAGGTCATCACGGGCGTCTTTGACGACTGGATGTACGATCACCTTGGGGTTTACGCCTGGACGACCGAACTCTGGTCCCCGCAGCGCCAGGCGGGCATCACGGACTACAAGTTCATCGAGTGGTTCCGCGAGCACCCCGTCGAGGACGACCTGAAGCTCATCCGGTGGAACGACGAGAAGCTGGACGGAAAAGGCTTTATCCCCTGGCAGCCTTTCGAGCATCCCGACCTCGGGCCGGTCGAGATCGGCGGCTGGGACTATGCCTACTGCTTCCGCAACCCGCCCCCGCACCTGCTGGAAGCCGAGATCGCCCCCCATTCCGACTGGCTGGTCTGGCAGGCCCTCATCACGCCCAAGCTGGAACTCCTCTCCGCCGAAGCGAAGCCCCTGGGCGACGGCGTCTACCGCGTCCGCCTGGTCGTCCAGAACACGGGTTGGCTGCCCACCTACGTCTCCAAGCGCGCCCTGGAGCGCAAGAGCGTCCGCCCCGTACTGGCCGAGATTACCCTCCCCGAAGGCGCGACCCTCCATGTGGGCCGCGTCCGTGAGGAGATGGGCCAGCTCGAAGGCCGCCACCTCAAAGCCGCGAGTGGATTCAGCCCCGTGGCCGACCCCACCGACGACCGCGCCCACTTCGACTGGATCGTCCACGCTCCGTCGGGCGGCACGGTGAAGTTGATCGCGCGGCACCAGCGCGCGGGCGTGGTGCGGGCGGAGGTGGAGCTAGTCTGATGGACGCTGCTGAACACGATCAAGTCGCTGAGGTCGCCGAGAAACTGGCCGCTCGTGTGGATGCGGTCGGAATAAACGGTCTGTCGCCATCAGAACAAGTCATCGTGCGGGCGTGGTCCGCTGCCGGTGTTATCAGCAACGCAGGCTTCCGGTACTTCTACGAAGGTGCAACCACATCGCGGCTGTTGCTGACGCCTTTGAGGCATTAGACCTGCCCGAAGCTGCTCAAGCCTGCCGCAAATCCATGACTCGCTTTCCGGCATGGGTTCTCGCGGCAGGATATGAGCAATCGCGCGCGTGGATGGCGCAACTTGATGAAGCCGAACTCGATGCTTATTTTGATCCCCTCAACGACATTCTCTGGGGCTTGCACGACAACAACCGATTGGCTCATGCGCTTGCGCGATACATCCGTGAGAGAATCGGGCGGGATGGTAAAGTTAATTGCCCGGCATCAAAGGGCAGGCTTGGTGCGGGTGGAGGTATGACTGCCTTGACCCCGGTGCTGCACAGGGTCATACAAATCATAGCAGAGCAGTTCGGGGAGGATATCGGCAGCCTGACGCCCGAAACCCGTTTCGTGGAGGACTTGGCTGAGTCCCTTGAGTTCACAGAGACGATAATGGCGTGCGAAGAGGCGTTTACTCTCTCCATATCGAACGGGGATGCCACCGGGCTTGTCAATATCGGTCTCCTCGCCGACTACATCGAGAAACGCTTGGGACCTGATCCTGGGGTGTGGCCTCCCGCACCCAGAGAGGCGGGATAAACACCAATGTCACGCGCCAATTGCGGCGAGCGAGGACGAGTGGTTAAAATCACTCGCTGACATAGGATTTGTCCAAGGGACAAGGGATAGGATGATACCGAACTTCCGCCTTCTGTCCCCTGGACAGGTCGGTCGGTAGCGAGTGATTTCAATCACTCGTCCTGCTCTGCTCGTCCTCGCTCTGCTCAGGTGCCGATACAAACCTGCACAACACCAATTCAGTGGATCACGCGATGAATGGGCGGTATAAGCTGCTGTGACACCGACAGTAATCAACTCTGAAGCCTCACCGGAAGTTGGGCTGACTTATAAAGAGCGTCTGGACGCCGACATGAACTGGGCGCTTCGGGAGGGCGGCATGTTCTTTCAGAACGAAAGCGAAGTGCAGAAGTCCCTGCGTCGCATCACCGCCCGCCTCAACGACCTGGGCATAGACTATGCCGTCGTCGGCGGCATGGCCCTGTTCCTGCATGGCTTCCGGCGCTTTACGGAGGACGTGGACATTTTGGTAACGCGCGAGGGCCTGCAAAGGCTGCATGAGGCTCTGGAAGGCAGCGGCTACCGGCCACCGTTCGCGAACAGCAAGAACTTACGGGACACAGACAATGGCGTTCGCATCGAGTTCCTTGTCGCCGGCGAGTATCCGGGCGACGGCAAGGCAAAGCCGGTGGCGTTTCCTGAACCCGCCGCCGTCGCAACCGAGCAAGAGGGCGTCCGCCTCCTGAACCTGACCGCACTCATCGAGCTCAAGCTGGCGTCCGGCATGACAGGTCTGGCCCGCCTCAAGGACCTTGCAGATGTGCAGGAAGTGATTAAAATGCTTCGATTGCCGGAGACGCTGGTGGAGCAACTGGACCCCTACGTTCAAGAGCGCTACAGGGAACTCTGGCAGGGGGCCGAGGCGGAGCGGCGACAAAAGCAGGACGACGAGCCTCAAGGATAACCATAAATGGCACAAAGCGAAGTAGACACCGAACTGGAAACTCTGATCCGGGCGCGCTACCCGATCATCTACGTCGTCTCCTGGGAGGAGAAGCGCGTCGAGGAGGCTCTGCGCGCCATCACCAAGGCCCGCAACAAAAAGATGTACCAGTGGACCGTCACGCAGGGGATGGTGCTGAACCCGCTCAACCGCGACGAGGCCACGCGCGACCCGCTGGCCGCCCTGGACTTCGTGATGGAGTCGCGCGACCAGGCCGTCTTCCTGCTGAAAGACTTCCACCCGTTCCTCAACGACACCTCCCTGGTTCGCCGCCTGCGCGACCTGACGTATGCGCTGAAGACCTCTTATAAGACGCTCATCCTGCTGTCTCCCGTCCTGAAGCTGCCGCCGGAGCTTGAGAAGGAGATCACGGTCGTAGATTACGCCCTGCCGTCACTGGAAGACTTGGGCAGACTGCTGGACAGCATCATCGAGTCCGTCCGGGCCAACCCGCAGGTGCAGACGCAGATGACGACCGAGGAGCGCGAGCAGGTCTTGCAGGCCGCCCTGGGGCTGACGGCGACCGAGGCCGAGAACGTCTTCGCCAAGTCGCTGGTCGAGCGCCGCAAGTTCGACACGGACGTGATTCTGTCCGAGAAAGAGCAGATCATCCGTAAGTCGGCTATCTTAGAATATTACCGTACCTCAGAAGCCTTTGCGGATGTCGGCGGGCTGGACCTGCTCAAAGACTGGATGGACAAGCGCACCGTCGCCTTCACCGAAAAGGCCCGCGACTACGGCCTGCCCGCCCCCAAGGGCATCCTGATCTTGGGAGTTCAGGGGTGCGGCAAGTCTCTTTCCAGCAAGGCCATCGCCTCGCTCTGGAAGCTGCCGCTCCTCCGCATGGACGTGGGCAAGATCTTCGGCGGCATCGTCGGCCAGAGCGAGGAGAACATCCGCAAGGCCATCCGGGTGGCCGAAAGCACCGCGCCCAACATCGTCTGGATAGACGAACTGGAAAAGGGCTTTTCGGGGACGCAGTCGTCGGGCATCAGCGACGGCGGGACCACGGCGCGCGTCTTCGGCACCTTCCTGGCCTGGCTCCAGGACAAGACCGCGCCGTGCTTCGTCGTGGCGACGGCCAATGACGTGTCCGCCCTGCCCCCGGAACTGCTCCGGAAAGGCCGCTTCGACGAGATATTCTTCGTGGATCTGCCGGACGAGCCGGAGCGCATAGACATCTTTTCCATTCACCTCAAAAAGCGGCGGCGCGACCCGGCCTTGTTCGACCTCAGAGTCTTGGCGAAGGCGACCAATGGTTATTCGGGGGCGGAGATCGAGCAGGCCATCATCGCGGCCATGTACGACGCCTTCAACCAGGACCGCGACATCCTGACCGACGACATCCTGAAGGCCGCCGGGCAGTCCATTCCGCTGTCCGAAACCATGAAGGAAAAAATAGACATCCTGCGCTTCTGGGCCGAGACCCGCGCCCGCCCTGCCTCCTCCGCCCCCGCCGTCGAGACGCAGGAGGCGGGCTTGCAGGAGGACGACGACCGCATCGCGCCGACGGAAGTAGCCTAGTGGAAGGCAAAGCGGACGCCGCGCTTCTGATGGAGGCGTTCCTGGCGAACATGTCCGCGGAGCGCGGCCTGTCGGCTAACACGCTGGAAGCTTATCGCTATGACCTGACGCAGTTCCTCGCCTCGCTGGCCGCCCAGGACATCGTCCAGGTCAAGGCCATCACGCCCGGCCACGTCTACGGCTTCCTCGCCGGGCTGCGCCGGGCGGGCCTGCGCCCGGCCTCCATCGCGCGCAAGACGATCTCGGTAAAGCTGTGGATGCAGTTCCTCTGCCGGGACGGGCATCTTGCCGCCGATCCGACCCTCGCGGTCGAAACCAGCAAACTCGCGCAGCGCCTCCCGACGACGCTCTCCCTGCCCGAGATCGAGTGCCTGCTGACGGTTCCCTCGGCGGCGACACCGGCGGGCCTGCGTGACCGGGCGATGCTCGAAACCATGTACGGCTGTGGCCTGCGCGTCTCGGAACTCGTCGCCTTGAAGTCCGAAGACGTGGACCTGCGCGCCCGGCTGGTCCGCCCCTTCGGCAAGAGCGGCAAGGAGCGGCAGGTCCCCCTCGGCGACGGCGTCCACGACACCCTCACGGCTTACCTTGCTACTTCCCGCCCAGCCCTGCTGGCAAAGAAGCCGCCCACGCCTTACCTCTTCGTGACCCGCCAGGGCGGACCCATGACCCGGCGGCACTTCCTCGTTCTGGTCAAAGCCTATGCCCGACAGGCCGGAATCGCCCGCACCATCTCGCCTCATGTCCTGCGTCACTCCTTCGCCACACACCTGCTCTCCGGCGGAGCCGACCTGCGCGCCATCCAGGAGATGCTCGGCCATGCCAGCGTCCAGACCACCCAGCGTTACACCCGCGTAGACGTGGCCCGCCTGCGCGAGGTCTACGACCGGACGCACCCACGCGCCTGATCGGGTATGATGAGAGCATCATGGACGAATTAGAGACACAAATTCGGGCCGAACTCGCCGCCATCACGGACATACTTGAAAACATCCTGGGCCGCTGGTCGCGCTGGAACGGCGAGGTGGAGTTGTTGGATGAGGCTGCCGCGTATGGCAAGGCACGTTGGAGTGGCGGCATTGTTCTCAATAGGGGAGTGGCAGCGAGTGAAGCACGTTGGCGGACCGAAATCCACGAACTGCTGCATACATTCTCGCCGGAACTGACTGCGAGCAGCTATCTTAGCCTGCCGGGATGGAAAGAGGGAATTGTCGAGCAATCACAGCGCTCATTGCGCGCCGACATACTCACTCGGCTGTCTGTCACTGTGCCGGATGGAGTGTTTGGCGCCGTGGAAGCTGGGCACGAATACAACCGCTACATTTCTGCTTTGGATAAACTCGTCACTATCCTGAATGAGTCGGGCGAAGTGTTCTGTCGGGAGTTGCTGGCAGTTCCTTTAAAGGATCACCCGGCGGCAGTCATTCAACGAGGACGACAACTACCGTCTGATCAATTTCGGGTGTTTCAACGAGAGTTCGCACTGGCTTTCTCGACTCTGAGGGGAGACTAACACGATGCAAGATGAAGCCTCCAAGAAGCAGCTTTGGCTGTCGATCCGTCAGTTGAAGCGTCAGAAGACGTTGCCTGCGATTCGGCAAGCGCAGCAGATGCTCCGCGACTGGATGAAGGAACACCCGGACGATTACTCCAGCCAAGATGCCGGTGGGGAACTTTGGATGATGGAGGAAGCGCTGGAAATCATCGAAGCCGAAAAAGCTGCTGAACTCGCCGCCGTCTGAGAACCTGCCCATGCGCCGCGTCATCATCATCGTCCTGGACGGCTGCGGGGTGGGGGCCATGCCCGATGCTGCCACCTATGGACCGACGGACCCCGCCTCCGCAACACTGCCCCATGTGGCCGAAGCGGTCGGCGTTCTGCACCTGCCCACGCTGGGCTGGCTTGGGCTGGGCAACGTCGCGGCCATTCAAGGCGTGTCGCCTGTCCAGGCCATCGGCGGCTTCGGGCGCATGGCGGAGGCGTCGGCGGGCAAGGACAGCGTAACCGGCCATTGGGAGCTGATGGGGATCGTGACGGAGACGCCGTTCCCGACGTATCCAAACGGCTTCCCGCGCGATCTGCTGGCGGAGTTTGAGGCGCGCATCGGGCGCGGGACCTTGGGGAACGTGGCATCGTCCGGGACGGAGATCATCCGGCGCTTCGGGGCGGAGCATCTGGCGACGGGGAAGCCCATCGTCTACACCTCGGCGGACAGCGTGTTCCAACTGGCGGCCCATGAGGATGTCGTGCCGCTGGCAGAACTCTATGCCATGTGCGGGGCGGCGCGCGGGTTGCTGACACCGCCGAACAACGTCCAGCGCGTCATCGCGCGTCCCTTCGTCGGCACGACGCCGGACGACTTCAAGCGGACGGAACACCGGCGCGACTATCCTCTGACGCCGCCCGTCCCGAACTTCCTGACGGTTCTCCGAGATGCGGGCAAAACGGCGCAGGCTATCGGCGTCGTCGCCGACCTCTTCCCGCGCTCGTACTTCGCCCGTGCCGAGCGGACCCAGAGCAACCCGGCCCACCTGACGGCGATTTTGGTGGCGGTCCAGACGGGGCGGGAGGATTTGGTCTTCGCCAACTGCGAGGACTTCGACATGCTGTACGGCCACCGCAATGACCCGGTTGGATTCGCGCGGTCACTGGAAGCGTTCGACGCCGCGCTTGACGGCATCGTCGCCGCACTGCGGCCCGATGACCTGCTGATATTGACTGCCGACCACGGCAACGACCCGACGACGGCCTCGACGGACCATTCGCGCGAGTATGTGCCGCTGCTGGTCTGCGGCGGCGGGGTAGGGGGCGACCTGGGAACGCGGGCGACGTTCGCGGACGTTGCCGCCACGGCGGCGAAATGGCTGGGGGTCCGGTGGGACGGCCTGGGCAAGACGGCGGCCCCGGTCGGATGACCAGGGCCGCTTTTGTGTCCGAGGCTGTCTAATCGGGTGAGGTCGTCGCCTCATTCCCCGCCGGTGCTGAGGGGGCGACGGGCTGCTGAACCGTCCCCTTGCGCTCGAACTTGCCCCAGCCGACCAGCGACCCGCGCACGGCGGAGACGAGCGACTTGACGATGACGTAGTACATGAGCTGCCGGTAGACGAAGCGCTGGAAGAGCAGCCAGACCAGCAGTTTCTTGTCCTCCCGGTCCAGCCGGAAGGCGACCCACGCGCCCAGCAGCTCGATGGCCGAGAACAAGGCCCAGTAGCCCAGCAGCATGGAGGCGTTCTGATGGCCCGTGTTCGGCGCGATGAAGTGGCTGTAGATCAAGGACCACACGATGGTCAGGTCCACGACCGGCGCGATAGCCTGGAACCCGATCTGGTACACCCAGAGTGAAGGCATCGCGACCGTCCCGAATGCGCCGTAGCGCGGGTTGAACATCGCCGACCGGTGCTTCCACAAACACTGCAAGGTGCCGAAGGCCCAGCGAAACCGCTGCTTGGCGAGGTCGCGCAGCGTGTCCGGTGCCTCGGTGTAGGCCAGGGCCGCGTTGTCGGTGACGATCCGGTAGCCCAGCTTGCGGATCTTGAAGGTCAGGTCCGTGTCTTCCGCCAGGGTCTGCGACGAGTACATGCCCGCGAGGATTACGGCGTCCTTGCGCCACGCGCCGACCGCGCCCGGCACGACCGTGATGCAGTTCAGCAGGTCGAAGGCCCGCCGGTCGAAGTTCTGGCTCGTGATGTACTCGACGGCCTGCCAGATGGTCAGCGGGTTGTTCCGGTTGCCCACCTTGACGTTGCCCGACACCGCGCCGATGGCCGGGTCGGCGAAATGGCGCACCAACTTGTTCACTGTATCGGGCGCGAAGACCGTATCGGCGTCGAGCGCGACGATGATCTCGCCCCGGCACTGCTTGATGCCCAGGTTCAGGGCCGACGCCTTGCCGCCGTTCGACTTGCGGATGACCGTCACGCGCGGGTCTGCGCCATAAGCTGCCGCCACGACGCCGGCCGTGTCGTCTTTGGAGCCATCGTCCACGACCAGGATGTCCAGGTTAGGATACTCGGACGACAGCAGGGTCGCGATGGTCTTGTTAATGACCTTCGCCTCGTTGTAGGCCGCGATGATGACGCTGACAGTCGGCGCATAGGCCGTGTCAAATACCCTGGCCCGCTCGCGCCGCGCCTGGACCGTCGCGAGGACGCCCATGAACACCATCCGGCTGATGCCAAGCCCGATCGCCAGCAGGAACAGGACCGTGAAGCCCGTCCCGATCCAGTAGCTCAGGTCGAAGATCGCCCGGTCCACCGTCACGCCCCACGAACTCACGGCGGGGAACAGCACGGACTTCGGCTTGCCCACCAGGGCCGAGACCGGCACGAACGTGTAGCCGCGCGCCTTCAGGCCCTCGATGATGAGCGGTAGCGCCTTGACCGTCTCGGCCCGCGTGTCGCCGCCCGCGTCATGCAGCAGAACGGCGTTGCCGTTGTTGGCGTTTGCCAGGACGTTGCTGACGATCTGGTCCGCCTTGATGCCGACCTTCCAGTCGGTCGGGTCAATCTTCTCGCCGATGAACAGGTAGCCGAGCTGGTCGCCCTGATAGACCGGGTCGAAGTCGGCCGCCGTAGAAGGCTCCGAGTCGGCCCGGTTCGGTGCGCGCCACAGCGTGGTCATGTGGCCCGTGATGGCCTCGATGACGCGCTGGGTGGCGTCCAGTTCCAGCCGAGTCTGGAGCGGCGAGACGTTGTCCATCTCGGGGTGCGTGTACGAGTGGTTGCCGATCTCCATGCCCTCGTTCCACTCGCGCGAGATCAGGCCCGGATGCGCCTCGGCGTTCTGGCCGACCACGAAGAACGTGGCCGGGACGTGTTCGCGGTGCAGGATGTCCAATATCTGCGGCGTCCACTGCGGGTCAGGGCCGTCGTCGAAGGTCAGCGCGATCTTCTTGGACGTGTTCGCGCCCGTCGCCTGGTCCACCAGGCCCGTCCTGCGGATGACCCACTGCGAGGGGTACTTGGTGAACGTCTCGCCCGTGATCAGGCCCGACTTGGTGGTCGTGATCGTCCGCGTACCCTCCGTCGGTGCCTGGGCCACGTCCAGCACGTCTCCCTCCCCGATGAACGTGGTCGCGAACTCCTTGCCGTAACTCAGCAGCGAGAGCCGCTGCGGGTCGAAGGTCGCCAGCGTCCCGGCCTGCTGCCGGCCGAAGAAGCCCCACAGGCTGGGGTCCTCCTTGCCCAGCTCCCAGATGGCCGCGCCCAGCGTGTGGTAGGGCAGGGCGGCGCGCATCTGGTTCCAGTTCGTGGTCGCGTCCTGGAGCCAGACCGTGTGCGAAACCTCCCGGCTGCCCGCCCCCTGCGCCTCGTCGCTGTAGGTGAAATAGGGGCTGAGGCTGACCGGGTCGATGTGGATGACGCCGTCCTCGCCATACCGGTTCTGCTGGGCGACCTGGGCCGCCTGCTGGAACGACATGTCGGCGGCCTGCGTCGTGCCGTCCTGCCAGTCGTAGCCGTAAGCGCCCAGGCCCAGCACGACCTTGCTTGCGGGGACCTGCGCCATCACGCCCGCAAGTTCGGACTTGAACCAGTCCTGGCCGGAGATCGCCCCGGCCGCAGTGCCGTCGGAGTGCTGGTCGTAAAGCATCGGGACCAGGAAGTCGTTGGCGCGGGCCAGCGCGGGCAGGTCGTAGGCGTCGCTGTCGGTCTGCACATCCTGTGTCACCAGCAGGCCGAGTGGGTGGAAGGCCGCCGCGAGCTGGGCCGTGAAGGCCGTCATGCCCGCCCTGTCGGTGTCCTGGTCCGTCTCGAAGTCGATGTTGACGCCCTGGTAGTGGCCCGCGACGATGTAATCCTTGAGCTGGCCGATGACGGCAGTGCGCCGCGCCGGGTCTGCCAGCAGGCTGCGGAGCCAGTCGGTGCGGAACTTGTCGCCGTCGTAGTTCTGGATGACCGGCAGGATGGCGACGCCGTGCAACCGGGCCAGGTCCCGCGCGATGTCGTCATTGCTCTGCTCGTAGCTGGCGGCGTTTGCCGCCGTCTTGACGGTGAACTGGGCGATGGATTTGATCCCCTTGCCGCCCGGCGACAGCAGGAGCCAGACCGGCAGCAGGTGCGTCGTCTGCCCGACGTGCTGGGTCAGCGAGTCCACGGCGCTCTTGTCGTTGCCCTCGAAGAAGGCCGCGCGGACCGGACCGGCGACATGGCCGGGTAGGGCGGCGGGGACGGCCTGCGGGCGATGCTCGCGGTTGATCGTCTCCGACAGGTCGCGCTTGGCTTCCTGCACGGACTGGTTGCGGTTCAGGACGTAATGCAGCTTGGCGCGGGTCCTCGGGTCCACGACGGGCCGCGCCGGCTGCCCCAGCGTTTTGGGGCGCGCTTCGAGCAGGGCGGGCGCGAGGCCCAGCCGGGCCGCCGTCAACGAGATCGAGGGCAGCTTAGGGCTGAAGACGATGCTGACGGCGAACACGAGGCTTGCCACCAGCCCGATCAGGCCGGCGGTGATGAAGAAATATGAGACGATGCCCCAACGCCGGTTCGTCTCGTCAAAAAAGATTGGTCTCTGGCCTGAATCGTTCACGGTGTTCGCTCCCCAAGCGTGCGGCCCCGATGCCGCCCCCTCGTCACTATCACTTCCGTCGGCACTGTACGCCGTCGTCCTCTTTAGAGCGCCGTCCGGGTGGTAAAAGTTCCACTCAGCGGCCCCGATTTGTGAAAAAGGGCGCAAACTAGTTGACTTGCCGGGCGCTTGTGTGTTATACTCAACCCCGGAAAAACATTGGAAACGCCGTAAAGCGCGTTCAGGGAACCGCCCGCGCTGAAGGGGGCTGCGATGGCCGAGGACGACACGCCGAAACCGGCCCAAGATGACGAAGAGACGCCGTATATCGCCGTCCCTTCCCATAGCCCATTGCCCCCCCCGCCTGAGATTCAGTTCACGCGCCCGACACTCGACCGCCGCCCGTCCGCCCCCCGCGCGGGGGCATCCAGCGAGTCGTCAAGCCAGGAAACCGACGGGTCCGGCGGACACGGAGCGGGTCTCGCCGCCGGCTTCACCTTCGTTGCGAGCATCCTGGCCGGGCTTCTGGCGGGGAGCTGGCTGGACAGCCGCTTCAACCACACCGGAACGCCCTGGGGCGTCATGGTAATGACCCTGGCTGGTGCGGGCGTCGGCTTCTCGAACATGTTTAAACTGCTGAACCGTGGGAACCGACGCAAGCCGTAACGTCCCCGCCGCATGACCATGACATCACTGATTGAAATAGCTCCTTCGGAGGCCGCCCCTGCGGAAAACGCCCCCGCGAAGCCTTCGGCCGCCCTCCCTGGCTTTAACCGCTTGGCTGGAGCCGCCTGTTCCCTCGGTGCGCTGCCTGTCGCCTTGCTGCTGCTGACCGGACGCCTCTGGCTCGGCGTCAGCGTTGCTCTGGGCGTGGGGATCAGCCTGGGCGTCTGCGGCCTGCTGTTCCTGTTCGTCGAGCGCGCCATGCCCGTCTTCTTCGGGTCGGTCCGGGGGCGGGCGGGGTCACTCGCGACGCAGGGGACGCAACTACAGTTTTTCTTCCTGCTCGGCGCGAAGCTGCTGTTCATCGCCCTGGTCGGCGCGGCCTTCCTGACGCTGCACCGCGTCAACCCCGTCGCCGTCCTCGTCGGCTTCGTCCTGGGCCAGTCCGCCATCGTCCTGTCCGCGATTCGCTTCCGAAGACCCGACTCACAGTAAAAACAACTATGGAACTTCTGCCCTGGACGACTTACGCTTTTTACATTCTCCTAACCTCCGCGCTGTTGCTGGCTTTCGGCATCTTCGCGGTCTCGAAAAAGGCCACCGTGCCGGGCCGGGCGCAGGGCTTCGTAGAGTGGGTCATGGAGAGTCTGCGGACTATCTTCTTGGGTGCCCTCGGCCCCGGCGGTGAGCGCCACCTGCCCCTCATCTTTGCCCTCTTCTGGTACATCCTGTTCTGCAACATGATCGAGCTGATCCCGTTCTTCCGGGCGGCCACGGCCAACCCGAGTACCACCATCGGCCTGGGGATCATCGTCTTCTTCTACACGCAGTACGTCGGCATCACTTCTAAAGGGCTGAAAGAATACCTGAAGCACTTCGTCGGCCCGCTGCTGATCCTCGCACCGCTGTTCATCGTCATCGAGATTCTGGGCGAGTTCATCAAGCCGTTCTCGCTCGGGATGAGGCTGTTCGGAAACATCTACGCTGAGGACCAGATGAACGACCTGGCGGCGACCGCCATCCACCTCGGCCCGCTGAACGTGCCCTTGCAGATCATCGTCTACCCACTGCAAATCTTTACCGGCGTCATCCAGGCCTTCATCTTCGCCATGCTGACCTGCGCCTACATCGGAATCATGTCGGAGACGCATCACAATGCTGAGGGCGATTTCGATGTGCCGGACGCCCACGATCACAACGTCAAAGAAAACACCCGTGCCCACGCTCCCGTGGCACACTAAGGAGAGAAACGAATGGCTGGTACTTATTTTGGACTTCTCGCGCTGGGCGTCGCCCTAATGCTCCCCCTCGCCGCCGTCGGCGTCGGCATCGGTGAGGGCATGGTCTTTGCCGCCGCCATCCAGGGCGTCGCCCGTCAGCCGGAGGCCGAGGGCCGCATCCGCAACCTGATGTTCGTCACCTTCGCCCTCGTCGAAACCCTGTTTATCTTCACCCTGGTCTTCTTCTTCGGCTTGAAGGCTCTGCTGCCCTCGGCGGAGCAGATCCAGACGATGCTGGGTGCCCACTAAACACTTGGGGATGACTCGGACATGAACTTTTTGCAACAACTCGGAATTACGCCGGCCCTCCTGCTCACCCAGATCGTCGGCTTTCTGATCTTGCTCTTCCTGCTGAACCGCTTCATGTTCAAGCCGATCTTCGGTATTCTGGACCAGCGGCAGGCGGACATCAAGGCGACCTACGACCAGATCGAGCAAGATCGCAAGCGCATGGAAGACACGCGGCGGCAGTACGAGCAGCGGCTCGCCAACATCGAGGCCGAGGCGCGCGAGAAGATCCAGGCTGCCGTGCTGGAAGCGCAGGCTTTGCGCGACAACCTCGTCGCCGACGCCCGCCAGCAGGCGGAGACCATTGTCGTGCAGGGCCGCAACGAGAGCGAGCGGGAGCGCCAGGCCGCTTTCCTGGAGATGCGTCAGCAGATCGTCGCCATCGCCATGGCGGCGGCGGGCAAAGTCGTCGGTGAAAACCTAAACGACGCCCGCCAGACAAAGATGGTGGATGACTTCATCGGCAGCGTCGGCATCGGCGCGGTCAGCGAGTCCGGGCGCGGCGTTTCCGGCGGCGCGATCCACAGCGGGTCGGGAAACGGCGCGGCGGCACATTGAAAGACATCCGAGTCGCCAGCCGCTACGCCTCTGCCCTGTTCGGGGTCGCTCGGCGGGACGGCATCTTAGACGCCGTGGAGCAGGACCTGACCTTGATCAGCCGCTTCCTCGCCGACGTGCCGTACCTGCGTGCCGTGCTGATGCAGCCGCTCGTGTCGGTCTCGCGCAAGAACACCGTCGTGGATGAAGCCTTCGGCGACCGGGTCACGGCCTCCTCACTGAACTTCCTCAAGCTGCTCATCCGCAAGCGGCGTGAGGATCTGGTCGGCGAGTGCGTCCGCGAGTTCCGCGCCCTGCTGGCCGAACATACGAACACCGTGGACGCCGAGGCGTGGTCGGCCGTCCCGATGACTTTGGAGCAGCAGGAGCGGCTCGTCGTGAGCCTGCACAAACTGACCGGCAAGAAAGTCCGCCTGGTGGCCGAAGTGGATAGAACGCTGGTCGGCGGCGTCGTCGTCCGGATCGGCGACACGGTCATGGACGGCAGCGTGCGCGGCAAGCTGGAGCGTCTGGAGCGGCAGTTGTTAGGGGCGAATGCCCTGGGAGGAACCGTCTAAGTGGCAATCAAGCCGGAAGAAATCACGTCCATTCTCGAACGGGAACTGGAATCGTATAAGTCGGACATCGAGGAAGTCGGCGTCGGCACCATCCTACAGGTCGGCGACGGCATCGCGCGCATTTACGGCCTTCAGGACTGCATGGTCGGCGAGCTTTTGGAGTTCCCCGGCGGCGTGCAGGGCATGGCCCTGAACCTGGAAGAAGACAACGTCGGCGCGGTCCTTCTGGGATCGGAAACGGGCATCAAAGAGGGCGACACAGTCAAGCGGACTGGCAACATCATCCAAATCCCCGTCGGCGAGGCCCTCGTGGGTCGCATCGTGAACGCCCTGGGCCAGCCGATTGATAACAAGGGGCCGATCGCGACCACCGAGTTCCGCCGCCTCGAAACCCGCTCGCCGGGCGTCGTTGAGCGCCAGCCGGTGAAGGAACCTCTCCAGACCGGCATCAAAGCCGTGGACTCGATGATTCCCATCGGGCGCGGCCAGCGCGAACTGATCATCGGCGACCGTGGCACCGGCAAGACGGCCGTCGCCCTCGACGCCATCATCAACCAGCGCGACACCGACGTCTACTGCATCTACGTCGCCATCGGCCAGAAGTCCAGCACCGTCGCCAACGTCCGCACGGCTCTGGAGCAGGCCGGCGCGATGGAATACACCACCATCGTGGCCGCGACCGCCGACGACCCGGCCTCCCAGCAATATATCTCCCCCTACACCGGTGCCTGCATCGGCGAGTGGTTCCGGGACAACGGCAAGCACGCCCTGATCGTCTATGATGACCTGTCCAAGCAGGCCGTCGCCTACCGCCAGGTGTCCCTCCTGCTGCGCCGCCCGCCGGGCCGTGAGGCGTACCCCGGTGATGTCTTCTACCTGCACTCCCGCCTGTTGGAAAGGTCCGCCAAGCTGTCCAAGGAACTCGGCGGCGGGTCCCTGACGGCCCTGCCGATCATCGAGACCCAGGCGGGCGATGTGTCGGCCTACATCCCGACCAACGTCATCTCGATCACCGACGGCCAGATCTTCCTGGAAACAGACCTGTTCAACTCGGGCGTCCGGCCCGCCATCAACGTCGGCGTTTCCGTTTCGCGGGTCGGCGGCAACGCCCAGACCAAAGCGATGAAGGACAAAAACGTCGGCGGTCAGCTAAAGTTGCAGCTCGCCCAGTTCCGCGAAGTGCAGGCCTTCTCGCAGTTCGCCTCGGACCTGGACAAAGCGACCCAGGCCCAGCTCGCGCGCGGCCTGCGCCTGGTCGAAGTCCTGAAGCAGCCGCAGTACCAGCCGATCCCCCTGGAGCGGCAGGTGCCGATCATCTACGCGGCCAACACGGGCGCTCTGGACGACGTGCCGGTCGAGGCCGTGCGCCGCTTCGAGTCAGAGTTCATCGCCTTCCTGGCCGACAAGTACCCGGAAGTGCCGGAAACAATCGCTCGCGACCGGGTTCTGAGCGAGGGAACGGTGGATGCCTTGAAGAAGGGCATCGCCGCCTTCAAGGCGCAGTTCAAGCCGTAGCGACCTCCAACAAAGCCCCGGCCAGGAATGGCCGGGGCTTTTGTGTGTCTGGCATCGAGGGCCTCTTGCTCCGGGGCAGGGGCCTGAGTAACGTCAGCCAAACATACTGCCTCTTGACTTTTCCGTTGCCTCTTGCTACACTGTCTATGATCTGTGGACTTTTGTTTCGGCTGAAGTGCCAGTTGCGACTTCCGATGCAGAAGTATATAACAGAGGGACCAAAAACATGACTGCCTACCAATTCTACGAACAAGTTGTTAAACCGTTGTCCGCTGAGGAAAAACTGGCGATTGCCCGGCTGATTATGGATGAGGTGGTTCCTGATCCGGCCCCGCCGCCGAGTGCTAGGCAGCTTGAGCAGACTACGATGCCTCTCAGCCAATTTGGAGCTGGGCGCGACTTATTGGCCGGGATCGATGTTGACGAACTTTTGGCCGTATCAATAGACGATGTGTTTGCGGACTATATGCCGGAAGAACTAGATGCAGCACATTATTGACACGCATACGTTCCTTTGGTTTGTCAAAGGCTCGGAGAAGTTGCCGACCTCCGTTCGAAGTCTCATTGATAAGTAGTTGTTCTAAATTAGATTAAACCATTGGCTCCGCTGTCCTAGTGGCTCGGAACGGCTGGAACTGGATTGTGAGGCACTGACCAACCGCAGCCAATGCCTGCCAAACCGCCAGATGCAGCGTCTCCTTGTCGGCATAGTCCTCGGGACAAAGCCACTCATATTTGAGCTTGCGCCACAGGATCTCCGCAATGTTGAGGTGCGGACTGTACGGCGGCAGAAAGAACACGAACAGCCCACGCTCCTGCCAAACCGCCCAACGCTCTTTGACGGCCTTCTTGTGGACGCTGGCATTATCCAGGACAACGACCGTCAGGCGCGGCAGCGACAAGGAAAGAGCATCTAAGCGTTCGCTGATCCAGGCCGCTGTGATTGTCTGCTCCGTCAAGTACCGGTGGAGGCGGTTGTCCCGAGAAAGCAGGGCGAAGCAATTTACATTGCCCCCGCGCTCACTGGGCATCGCTACCTGTTCATCGGCAAACTGCCACGCATAAGGAACACAGGGTAGCAGAGACACGCCGCTCTCATCGCCGTAGAACAGGTCAATGTGGCCCTGCTCCGAAAGCCGCTCATACTCCGTGAGGCACTCACGCTTGAACTCGTAAACATCGGCGTTGGGCGTGCGTTTCAGGCGTCGTCGCACTCGCTTGAAGCGGCCGCCGTTTTTTTTAGGAACCGCTTGAGCGTGAGTGTGGAGAACTCCTTGCCAAGTTCCTGTTCCAGTTCGGCTTTGGCGAGGCTGACGCGCTGACGGTTCTTCTGCACCGCGCGGCGCACGGCTTCCAAATCGGTTGTCTGTTGCAGGATAGGGCGTCGCCCCCTTCCTTGGCGGGTCTTCAATCCGTCAATGCCGTGTTCCTGGTAGCGCGTGAGCCAGGTGTTGACGACCACCTCGCAGCAGCCGACTTGGCGGGCGACCTCTTGGGAGGTAAGCCACTGGGATTTGAGCAGGATCATTTGGCAACGCTGGCGAAAGGCATGGGAGGGGCCATGCTTGCTTCCGTTTTCCAGCGCCGCGCGTTCGTCCTCGGTCAGTTCGATTGCCTTGATTTTCGCCATGACGCTATTGTAGCATAGTTTAATCTAATTCTGAACAACTACTTAGTCCAGTGGATGCAACCCAGATCAGCATCGCTTCATTTTGGGAGATCGGCATCAAAGCAGGTCTGGGCAAATTGCCGCTGACAACGGGACTGCTGGAACTGGAAGCGATTGCAGTGCGGCAATCCATCGAAATTCTGCCGATTACGGTGCAGGCAATCTCTGCGATTCAGCAGATGCCGCATCACCACCAAGACCCTTTCGACCGGATTATTGCCGCGACTGTGCTGACGATGGGCGGCGTATTATTGAGCGCCGATACTATCTTTGATGCCTACGGCGTCCCAAGAACATGGCAAGAATGAGTAAATGATAGACCCCCGACTGACCAGATGGGCGGACACGCTCGTCAATTACAGCCTCTCGCTCCAACCCGGCGAGCAGGTACTCATCCGCGTGGACGAGGCCGCCATTCCGCTCGCCAAGGAGGTCTATCGTTCTGCCCTCTCCGTAGGCGCGCACCCCCATGTGCAGGTGCTTGTAGAAGGCCTGGACGAGATCTTCCTGACGACGGCTGACGACCGGCAGCTAGAGTGGGTGTCGCCCATCCGGCAGTTCGAGTACGAGACGATCGACGCCCTGTGTGCCATCGTCGCGTCCGCCAACACTTCCGCCCTGTCCGCCGTCGAAACCGACAAGCAGACGCGGGCGCAGCGGGCGAACAGCGCCATTCGGAAATCCCTGTTCACCCGGTCGGCGGAGGGCCGGGCCAAGTGGAGCCTGACCCTCTACCCGACGCAGGGCGCGGCGCAGAACGCGAAGATGTCATTAGGGGATTATGAGGACTTCCTGCTGCGGGCGATGCTGCTGGACAAAGAGGACCCCGCCGCCGCCTGGAAGGCGTTCTCCCAAGAGCAGCAGCGGTATGTGGATTATCTGAACCGCGTGGAGACGGTTCGGTTCGTGGCAAAGGACACCGACATCTCCATGCGCGTCGCCGGGCGCGTCTGGGTCAACTCCGATGGCCACAAGAACTTCCCGAGCGGCGAGATTTTCACCGGGCCTCTGGAAGACAGCGTGAACGGTCAGGTCCGCTACACCTTCCCGACGGCTCACCTGGGGCATGAGGTGGATGACGTGCGGCTGACGTTTAAAAATGGCCGGGTCATCAAGGCGGAGGCGTCGCGCGGGCAGGAGTTTCTCCTGTCCATGCTGGACAGCGACGAGGGCGCGCGGACGTTGGGCGAGGTCGCCATCGGCAACAACTACGGCGTCCAGCAGTACACGCGGAACACCCTCTACGATGAGAAGATCGGCGGCACGTTCCACCTTGCTTTGGGCAACGCCTACCCGGAGACGGGGGCGACGAACGTCTCCGCCGTACATTGGGACATGGTCTGCGACATGCGCCCCGAGGCCGGCGGCGGCGCAGTCTACGCCGACGGCGTCCTCATCCACGAGAACGGGCAGTGGATTATTTAGGCATCAAGCCGCGTCATTCAGCGCGTCCAGCATCGGGAACGTCCGCCCGGCGATCTTGGGATCGATCCGCTTGGCCTCCTGGATCTCGGCCAGGCCGGCCGCGAGGTCGCCGCGCTTGCGGAGGGCAAGCCCAAGGTTGAAGTGCGCCCAGGCATGATGGCTGTTGATCCTGATGGTCCGCTTCCAGCTCATCAGGGCCGACTCGTGGCGGCGCAGCTTGTACTGCGCGTTGCCCATGTTGAAGTGTGCGCCCGCAAAATTCGGGTCCACCTGGACCACCTGCTGCCACCGTTCCAGGGCGGCCTCAGTCTGGCCCTCGTTGCTCAAGATAATGCCGAGGTTGAAGTTCGCCCATGGATCGTGCGGGTCCAGCCGGATCGCCTCGCGCAGCTCCGCCAGGGCGGCATCCACCAGGCCCTTGATGTAGAGCGCGGCCCCCAGATGCTGGTGCGGCTCGGCGATGCGCGGGTCCTTCTTGATCGCGCGCTCCCAGCAGATGATGGCGTCATCCAGGCGGCCCTCGTTCTGGTAGGCGATTCCCAGATGGATGTGCGCCTGAACGTCCTCGGGATCGTGCTGAAGCGCCTCCCGGTACTGCGCCAGCGAGGCGTCCGCCATGCCTCGCTGGTGGTACACGGTCGCGAGGTTGTGCCGCACGACGCCGAGCCTCGGGTCCAGATCCAGGGCGGCCTTCCACTGGGCGATGGCGGCCTCCGTGTCCCCTTGCTGGTAGAGCGCGGTCCCAAAATTGTTGCGCGCATAGGCGTGGTTCGGCGCGACCCGCACCGCCTCCCGCCACTCGGCGAACGCCTCCTCGTCCCGCCCCTGCGCCCGCAGGGCCAGCCCCAGGTTGTTGCGCGCCCAGCCGTCGCTCGGGACCAGCCTGATCGCCTCCCAATAAGCGGCGACCGCGCCATCGAGCTTGCCCACGTCCGCCAGAGTGTTGCCAAGCCGGTTGTAGGTCTCCGCGTCGTCCGGGTTGAGTTGAATCGCCTCCCGGTACTGGACGATGGCGGCGTCATTCTGCCCCCGCGCCGCCAGGGCGTTCGCCAGCGTGATCTTGGCCTGGGCGTCGTGCGGGGCGCGTTGAGCCGCCTTACGATAGTCGGCGATGGCCGCGTCCATTTCGGCCTTCGCCCGC
Organism: Capsulimonadaceae bacterium; assembly: GCA_965215505.1. GTDB lineage: Bacteria > Armatimonadota > Armatimonadia > Armatimonadales > Capsulimonadaceae > JANXMY01. The sequence continues at coordinate 5,224,679 of OZ244065.1, forward strand.
AGTGAGGTGGGGGCGGCGAACTGCGAGTTTTCCTGGCGCGTTTCGAGTATCTGGCGCATGTGTTTCCTCTTGGAACTGGGAGACTAAAACAGGCCGGTGATCTGGCCCGCCGCGTCAATATCAATGTCCAGTGCGGCCGGGTGCTTTGGCAGGCCGGGCATCGTCAGGATGTCGCCCACGAGCGCGACGACGAATCCTGCCCCTGCCGATAGGGTGAGCGCGCGGACCCGGAGCGTGAACCCGGTCGGGGCACCCCGCCGGGTCGAGTCGTCGGTGAACGAGTACTGCGTCTTGGCGACGCACACCGGCAGGCGGTCGAACCCGTGCGCGTTCAGCCAGGCGATCTGCTTCTCGGCCTCGGCACTCAGCTCGACGCCGTCCGCGCCGTATACCTTCGTCACGATCTCGCGCAACTTCTCCGGGATCGTCTTGTTCACGTCGTAAATCGGCTGGAACTGCCCCGGCGTCTCCAAAGCATCCAGGACGGCCTGCCCCAGCACACGCCCGCCCGCGCCGCCTTCGGCCCAGACATTGTTGACGGCGACGCGCCAGCCGCGCTCCCGGCAGTGCGCGACGACGGCCTCCACCTCGGCGGGCGTGTCCTGCGCGAACGTGTTGACCGTCACCACGAACGGGACACCGATCTGGCCGACATTCGCCGCATGGCGATCTAAATTCGGCAGGCCGCGCTTGACCGCCTCCACGTCTTCACGGTTCAGGTGCGTCTTGCCGACCCCGCCATGCATCTTCAGGGCGCGGACGGTGGCGATCAGCACAACGGCATCCGGCGACAGGGCGGGCTGCCGGGGTGCGGCCACAATATCGCAGAACTTCTCGAAGCCCAGGTCTGACCCGAAACCGGCTTCGGTGACTACATACTCGCCCAGCCGCAGGGCCAGCTTCGTCCCAAGCACGCTGGAACAGCCGTGGGCGATGTTGGCGAATGGGCCGCCATGCACGAACGCGGGCGTTCCCTCCAAAGTCTGAACCAGGTTCGGCTTGATCGCGTCCCGCAGCAGGGCGGCCATGGCCCCCGACGCGCCCAGATCGCCCGCCGTGATCGGGTGGCCCTTGACGGTCTGCCCGATGACGATGCGCGCCAGCCGCTCCTTCAGCTCCGCCAGCGACTCGGCAAGGCACAAAATCGCCATGACCTCGGAGGCGACCGTGATCTGGAACCCGGACTGCCGAGGGTAGCCGTTCCCCTTGCCGCCCATCCCCACCACCGTCTCGCGCAGGGCACGGTCGTTGACGTCCAGGCAGCGCCGGTGCGCGACCGTCCGCACATCAATTCCCAGCGCGTTCCCCTGGTAGATGTGGTTGTCGGTCATCGCCGCCAGCAGGTTGTTCGCCGAGGTCAGGGCGTGCATGTCGCCGGTGAAGTGCAGGTTGATGTCCTCCATAGGCAAAACCTGCGCGTGGCCGCCGCCCGCCGCCCCGCCCTTCATGCCGAAGACAGGACCCATGGAAGGCTCCCGGATGGCCGCGATGCCCTTCTTCCCCAACTTACAAAGCCCTTGCGCCAGCCCGATGACGACCGTAGTCTTGCCCTCGCCAGCCGGTGTCGGCGTGATCGCCGTCACCACGATCAGCTTGCCGCGTGGCGCGTCGGCTTCCGTCAGAAGCCGTTCCAGCGTCGGCTGGCTGATCTTGGCCTTGTCGCGGCCGTAGGGTTCCAAATCGTCGGGCGTCAGCTCCAGGTCGGCTGCCACAGCCGCAATTGGGCGGGGGGTGACGGAATGGGCGATCTCCAGGTCGGTCGGCATTACTTACTTTCTCGTTTCGTTCGGATAAATGGCGATCTGCGAGCCTTCGGCCAGCACGACCGAGTCCGGTGTCCGCCCTTGCAGAAACTCCCAGCGGTCGCCGTACAGGTGCGCGAAGTCAATGGTCATGTCGTAACTCTCAATCGGGTACGTCCGCCAGGACGGGTGCCAGACGCGGAAGCCCGTCCCCGTGCCGCCCAGGCGACTCCGGTTGAAGCCCATCGGCTGCTCCTTCACCCACGTCTCGAAGCTCTCGAGCGGTGGCAGCACGGCACCCCCGCGCGCCGACACGGCCACCATCTGCGGCTTGCCCTCTACGATGAAGTCGTGCCGCACTCGGCGGAGGTCCCCCACCTGCGTCACGCGGCTCGTGATCGGGACGGCACTGTACGGTTCATTATACAGCAGTTTTGCCAATCCGCACACCAGCGGGTTCGGGGCAAGCTCCCGCACGAAGACCACCCCGCGCTGTCCCCCCTGCGTCACATACAGCCGCAGGTTGAACTCGGGGAAGTCGCACAGCGAGCGGGGGTAGGGGACGCTCCACCCCAGCACGCGTGCCCGCTCGAAGTTGAAGGCGACGAGGCTGCACCACGCGCTCCCCTTCCACCGGTCCGGCTCCAATCCAGGCGCGAGATAGTTGGTCAAAGCTTCGTCAGGAACGGCATACGAGATCAGGATCAGGTCGGACCAGACGGCGGTGAGGAAGGGGGTCATGCGGCCTAGTTTCTAAAGGTCTTCCAGGTATTTCCAGGCTTCGTTTTCTTCCGGTGTGTCCCAGAGGCGGCTCAAAACCGGCTCGGCAGCAAGCATCGTCAGGCGGGCTAGGTTTTCGCCCGGTTCTTCTTCCCAGGAGAAAGACTCCCCATCGGGTTTATCCTCTGTTTCGTTCATTTTGCCTCAGCCTCCGATACGCCCAAGCGACAGAAGTGCGAGCGGTTGAAAACCGCTCGCTAGGTGAAGCACCCTCCGGGTGGAGGAGCCTTCCTGCCGTCCGCAGGATGCCTTTCCTAGCGAGCGATTTTCAACCACTCGTTCTGGCTCGTTCTAGCTCCCATGCAGCATCAGTGCCGTCAGCACGGTCGCGAAGGAAACCCAGGCGACGACGGGCAGCACTAACCCGGCGGCGGCCCTGGAAGTCGTCTTGACCTGGGAAGCGACCCAGACCGCCGCAGCGATGGTCGCGACGTTGCCGACCAGCCCGACGGCGACGCTTTTCAGGCCCATCGTGTAGAACGGGTACGCCAGGCAGAACAGCAGGAGGAGGACGATGTACCCCGCCTGCCGCCCGGCCTGCGCGCCGCCGGATCGCATGACGAACCAGCGGGCCGCCCCGAGGAAGGCGAACAGGATGACCCAGACGACGCCGACGAGCCAGCCGGGCGGGTCGAGGCGCGACTGCTGCGCGGCGGGCGTGTCGGTCTGGAACCAGCCCGACAGGAAGATGACCGCATTCACGGCGATGACGGTCACGATGGCCGCCGCGACGTTCGCGGCCAGGCCGACACGGTCAGTGCGGTTAAATATGTTCATCCTCTTTTTGCTCCGGGTACACCCTGAACTGAAATGCCGTGCTGCTCAAGCCAGCTCAAATCCAGCGCCCACTGGTACTTGCTCCGCCGCTCCCAGACCGTGAACTGCTCCGCGATGTAGCGCGCCGCCTCCCGCGCCGTCCAGCCGTTCACCTTCGCCAGATGCCGGGCGGCGATGTCGCCCCGGCCCTTGATGTTCGCCAGCCCGATGTGCTTCACCTCATGGCAGGCGGGGCAGAGGGCGGTCAAGCCCAGCAATGTCTGCGTGTGCCGCTCGTCATCGTACTCCCAGATCTCGTGACACTCGACCGGCCACTTGGGGCCGCGCCCGCCGCAGACCTCGCACCGGCTCCCGGCGGCATCGGAGGTGAGCCTTCGGAGCCGGTCCCACTCCGCCGCGCTGACTTCGGAGCGGACATTGGAGAACCAGCAGGTTTGGGGCACAAGCTCAATCGTGAGGCGGTTCGTGCCAGTATGTTCTTGGGTCTGCATGCTTATCTACTGCTTCTAATACGTTCCCATTTGGCAACCCAGCCACTCCGGTACACATATCAGGCGGTAAAACCCGCGAACAGACACGAAGGATTCATAGCCTTCGGCATTGTGTCAGAGCAACCTAGAAGCTGCCCATGCGTCAATTGAGGTACAGATTTCTTGGCGTTGCAATGGAAGGAGTGACATGATCTTAACCACCTCTCGTTTCATCCTAACGAGGGTTGTCAATCTGTCGCGCCCAACGACGAGCGACATTAGCATTGTGTTCAGCACAAAAAGTTTCGTTTGCGGTAGCGATGGCTGAATCCACAGCCACTTCACAACTTGCGCGGCAATCAGGATTGCGTCGCTATCATCTGTGTAAGGAGACACAAGTGTTTCAAAGACGCGAGTTATCTGCGGCGTGGTTTTGAGGGCGTCACGCTTCAATATCCACTGGAACAAGGCAGCATCTACTCTCACGATAAAGTAGTTGCCAATCACAAGCTTCTCAACAGCGGCATTATACTGGTCGATACTGAGGATGTCTCGGTTCCGCAGGTTTTCAAGAATTGCCTGCGTCCAAACCCCAGGAACTTGCTGATCTTTGTGCGCGATTACCCTTAAGACAAGGTCATCTGTGTAGAGTGGGACCTTTTGCCCGTAGGCAAGTGCGATTGCTCCCGCTGCTGATACGCCTAAACCCTTTACAATTTCCTGGTTTATCGTAATCAAATCAAGCGCCGGCAATATATGGGTAGAGTTTCGGATATATGCAACAACATTTTTAACAAACTCTCTCTGCTTCGCGACCTGGTCAGCCGACACTTCCTGATGAACGTAGTGATCCCCTTCACTCCAGATGGAATGATGGGGCCGAGCGTCTAGAGTCTCGTCCAGATAGCGGTTGAGAGCATCTAAGGTAGATTGTGCAACCAGGAGCCTGCTAAATGCCTGTGACACTGGCGCTTCTAGTTCAAGGTACTGGATGGTGAATAGCGCACTGGTTTCCAGCGCCAGAGTATCCGTTGTTGCTAGAATAGCCCTCTGGTTGCCCCACTCCTGTGGGTCACTGGTTGCGGCGTTTACGCGCCCCCCACGCGAGCTTATGAGAGTTGACCATACCTCAAACTCCGACCGTTTTAGCCAATCGGCCATCACGCAGAGAGGTATTTTGTTCTCCTCATAAGCCGCGCGAATCGACTCACCGCGCTCCCGAAGTTGATCCAAGTTTGTCTTGAAGTTGGGCATGAATTCTGGGTCAGTTATGTCACCAACAAAAATGCTCGGATCATGGAATTGTCCTGTCTCGAATCGCTTCATGCTTTCCTGAAACGCAAAAACGTACTTACTCAGAATTTCCGATACGCTATATTTGATCGCTCCGAATGGCCCATCCTGAAGATTAACTTCATCTCCGACACGCAGGCCGCGCAGTTTAGCCGCATAGGGATGTGACGGATTAATCTCACCATTCGCCTCATGTACCACCGCTTCATCAAGCAACGTGAAAGCTAGCGTCTTCCCATTGCGTGTCAAACGAACTGAGCTGTCTACACCCACTTCGGCGGGGCCGACACTAATCGCTCCTGTTTCATTAGCGTTGAGTTCTGGAAAGAGTTGCATATATCCGGTGTGAACATTGGCATCATCATGGGCGATGCGCCTGGCCCTATAGGCGAACCGTAGCACCTCCGGCATATCGAGTCTGTTGCGGGCGAACGCCATACGCATCAGTAGTTCAGGATCATCTTTAATAGCCTCGTATGGCACTCTCTGGGCGGCAGCCCTTGCCGCCTCCTTATCACCACGTCGGGATTCAATTAGTACCAAACGAACGGAGAGTGACAAATTCTTCGGCTCGATCTCCTGTAACTGAGATAGAATGGTCGCAGCCCCATTCCAGTCGCTGACCTCTTCCAAGATCACTGCCTCGATCTCGGAGATCATTGGAATGGGTGTCCCGTCTGCCCTCAACAAACGGGCAATTTCGAGGGCTTCCTGAGACTGTCCCGTCCGGTAGAGAGAGTAAACATATTCCCGCAACTCTATACTGTCCTTTGTAGTATCTACAATAGATTTGTATGTCTCCGCTGCCTTTGCAAAGTTACCCAGTTTGTAGTAGAGTTGGGCAAGCTGATAAGCTATCCAGTCGCGTACATGCCCCTGAGCGACTGCCAAACCTTGCTCAAGCAGAGCGACGGCTTCATCCTGCTTCCCCTCTGCCACTCGTCTAGATGATAGTACGGACAACGTATCCGGGTCATTGGGCCAGCCCTGAAGTAACTCCGCTTCAATTTGTGCTGTTTTGTCCGCATCCCCGAGGCGTGAGTACGCGTTCATCAGCATGTTCGCGATATAAATCTTGTCACGCTCATGCGACGGCGTTTCCCACAGAGGGGTCAGCACTTCAATTACTTTTGCGAATTGCCCTAGCGAGTTATGCGCGGTGGCAAGGGGTAATGCCGCGCCCGTCTTCTCGTCCTCACCCTGGATTTGCTCGAAAAACTGGATGGCCCTTTCTTTGTCGCCTCTCCGCAAGAGAATCTGGCCTTTGTTGCGTAAGGCGGTATCCTGGTGTTTGTTCTCCGCGAGTACCTTATCACAGTCCTGTTCAGCCTCATCTAGCTGACCCAGAGCGGCCAAAACGCCTGCCCTGTTTGCGAGCGCGATGTGCCGCATGTTAGGATTGTTCCGGTCTGCCGTCAGTGTGATAACCGCAGTCAGAGCCTCGGCTGCTTCCTGTCTTCTTGCAGAAGTCTGCTCCTCCTGCTTACCTGGGAGCGGTGGGTCTTCATGCATTGACCGTTGTGAAGGAATTAATATCGACTGGGCAAGTAACAAGTATGCCAAAGGATTTTCGTCGTCGGCACTTATAGCATCCCGGAGGTACTGTTCAGCTTTCTCATAGTCGCCATCTTGAAAACTAAAGTCACCGAGATTTGTCAGGCACATTGGGTCGGTAGTGATCCACGGCTCGTCCGCGATTATTTGCTCGATCTCTTCAAGCCGGCTCTGAAGATGTAAAACACCCATATAGATCGAAGTCGCTACGGGCGACTGTTTCTCCAGTTGACGAACCCTGTCACTCAACCGTAACGCCTCGTCAGCGTCGCCAACGAGTGATGCCGCCGCCGCCGCGTTCGTCAGAGCCATTAGATCATCAGGCTTATGTGCCAGCGCGCTGTTCAGTTCTAAAACTGCTGTATCCACATCGCCGAGTTCATAGGCACATGCGCCAAGTTGCGTGGCGATGCGGAACTGGATGTCGAGAGAGACAATCTGGTTTGCAGTTTCGCTTCTTAGCCCCAAGAGTATTTTTCGCGCTGCGCTCGCTTGACCTTCTTGTAAGAGGCTACGGGCAACGTCCAATTTGGCTGAGTAAGCAGTCTCCTCCACTGAGACAGCAGGTTGCCGAATTCCCGCCTCTGATAGCTGGCGACGAAGCATATCCTCAACAATACTAGTGATTTCCTGCGTTTGCTGCTGAGTAATCTCCTGTTGCGAAATGCGGATTGTCTCAGTTTGAACAGTTATTGCCTTGCTGGCTTCTTCCGCTAGTTGGCGTTGCTCCACACGCAACGCTAAAACATCCTCCTGAACCCGAGGCAGGAATTGAGTGCCGCCAAAGTTCTCCTCAAGTAGCTGTTCAACGGCGCGAACTTGATCTAGCTGGAACCTACCAACCTGCGCCAGTATGTCTCGAAAATCCAGAATATCCTTGTCTTTATCAAACTGGAAGTGGCCTTGAATTATGTCGCTGAAACCGTTTCCAGAGTACGACGCCTGCTTTTGCGTAAGAATATAAATGATGAGCCGATCGTACTTCTCGTACTGTTTGAACTTGACGAATTGTTCAAGCGTGTGCTTTATTTTCTCCGAATTTGCTGTGGAAGTGATTTGAATCGCCACACGCGCAATTTCATCCCCCAGATCGATTCCAGGATAGTTTGCTCCTTCTTCGGAGTTCAGGTTTTTCAGGTCCTTGTATCCGTAGACCTCACAGAAGAGTGGAATGAGCACCGTTTCAGCGACACGGTTGATGTCGGTCATAGTCATCGCTGTTAACCCTTTGACTTGGTCAACAAAAATAGACATAAGCTGATTGATTCGATGCAGTGAGTTGAGAAGATTCATGTCAGGTGAAAACTGGTCGCTTTTCAAAGAGGGTCTTACTATCCTTGCGTCGTCGGCAAGCCGAAGGAGTGGAGCCATTCTTGCAGCTTGGCGACGCGGGCCGTCTGCTCGCTCGGCACGGCGATGGGGCGGCCCCGCGCGTCTATGACCAGGCCGACGACGCCGCCCTCGACGGTGATGGTGCGGGACTTGCCCTTGCCCGCGCCCACGTCAAAGCCCTTGGCCGGTGTGATGGTCGCCTCGTCGGTCTCCTCGGCGCCCATCGGCAGGACGCGGACCTGGCCGAAGGGGACGACCTCGGTCTTGCCGTTCTTAAAGGAAACCGTCACGCACGCCTCGCCGTCTTTGGCCGTCCCGATGGGGGCGATGGCGTGGCCCAATTTGATCAGGCAGTCGCGCTCGAAGACCTGCGTGGCGGCTTCGGGGAGGATGGTGGAGAGGACGCCGAGCTGGGGCATCATGAAGATCGAGTCCACGGCCAGCATGGTGACGCCTTCGGGCGCGTAGGCGTCCAGCATCATCAGGGCGGACTGAGCGCGGTGCGGGGCGTGGGACAGGACGCCGCCCGACCCGACGATCATGTCCAGTTTCAGCATGTCCACGGTCGTCTTGCCGGTCGCCTTGTCCAGTTCCATGCCTGCCTCGGTCTGGCCGCCCTTTAGGCCCCGTGCCAGCGACTTGTGGTGGTCGAAGGCCAGCCGCAAAGCCTCGCGGGCGACGGCCTGCTCGATCTGCAAGTCTTTCAAGGTCTGCGGGATGGTCGTCGGGCGGATCATCTTGTTCCGCAACTGGTTGCGGAGGTAGGCGTCGTCCGCCTCGAACGGTATCCAGCGGGCGATGGCGGGCAGGCCCGCCTCCGTCAGCACGTTGCAGATGGAGTAAGACATGCCCAGGTTCGCGGACACGGTGCGGACGAAGTTGCCGTTGAAGACCGAGAAGACGTCCGTGGTCGCCCCGCCGATGTCCACGCCCAGCACGTTGATGTTACGCTCCCGCGCGATAGTTTCCATGATCTTGCCGACGGCGTTGGGCGTGGACATGATGCCGGACGAGGTCCAGGTCATCAGCTTGGCGTAGCCGGGTGCCTGCTGCATGACGTGTTCCAGGAACAATTCGTGAATCGCCTCGCGGGCCGGGCCGAGGTTCTCGCGATCCAGGGTGGGCCGCAGGTTCGGCACCTCGCGCAGGTCCACGACGCCGCCGACGATGTCCTCCACGGCGTGGTGCGCCTCGACATTGCCCGCGTAGATGACCGGCAGTTTCAAGCCCAATCCCAGGCGCGGCTTGGGGTCGGCGGAGCGAAGCATCTCGGCCATCTCGGTCAGGTGTGTCACCGTCCCGCCGTCCGTCCCGCCCGACATCAGGATCATGTCCGGCCGCAGTGCGCGGATGCGCTCGACCTTCTGGTACTCCTTGCGCCCGTCATCCACGGCGATGACGTCCATGATGATTGCGCCCGCCCCTAAGGCCGCCCGCTGGGCCGACTCGGCGCTCATGGCCTTGACCACGCCCGCGACCGTCATCTGCAAGCCCCCGCCCGCCGAGGACGTGCTGAGGTACAGGTCCACCCCGCTGCCGTCGGCCCGCTTGGGCGTGATGACCTTGCCGTCTTCGTCCAGGATGGTATAGCCGGAAAGCTCCTGTATCTCGCGGGCCGCGTTGGAGACGCCCACGGTCACGTCGTCGAACGGCGCTTCCACAGTGGTCGGGGCCTCGCCGCGCGTCGTCTGGCGGTACACGTCGCCCTGCTTTTCGATGAGAATGGCCTTGGTCGTCGTGCTGCCGCAGTCGGTGGCGAGGATGGTTTGGATGTTGCTGTTATCTGGCATCAGTCGGGGTTCCTATCGTTCCAGGTCAAACAAGGCGCGTGATTTCGGGGCGGGGTGCCCGGAGGTAGACATGAGGCAAAATGGCCGTCAGCGGCATGGCGCGGATGCCGCGTTCCGTGTTCAACACCACCTGTATTTCAGGGCAGTAATCCATCAAGATTTGCCGGCACCGTCCGCATGGCGCAATCACGCCGCGTTCCCTATCGGCCACGGCGACAATCGCCAGCGGCTTCGTGCCGCCGCCGTCAGACACCATCCGAGCCAGTGCCACGATCTCCGCACAGGGCCCACCAGTGAAGTGGTACAAGTTCATGCCGCTGTAGATCAAACCGTCCTCTGCATAGAGAGACGCCGCGACCGTGTGATTGTCCCCGTCACCACTCCGCGCCAGCGTCTCCGACGCCGAACGAACCATTTTCTCGATGATATGCTGGTCAGGAAAGGCCCCCGCGCCGCGCGGAGAGGTCATGCTGCTGCCGTCGGTTTCTGGATCAGTATGAACGTGGGTGTCCTGGCTGGTGTCATCTGCCAAGGAGGTGTCGCTCCGGGTTCTGGGAAGTTGGATTTATTGTAGCATATCCCGCCCATCTTGGGTATAGGAAAATCGGAACCCTGGCGATTAGACTGGTGTTACACGATTATGCCTATCCTAGAGACTCCCCCCGACTCAGTGCAAGAAGTCCTGCGCGCCCCCCGGCGCGACGACAACGCGCAGGCTTATACGCCGGAGCCACGCCTCTCCCTCCCTGCCGACATCCTGCCTGATGGGCGGTATGGGGAGAGGTGGCTGGTCGTGGACCAGACGCATCTGCGCGTGCTGACGACGCAGAAGAGCGGCCCGGCCCTGGTGGACTTGGACACGCCCCTGAGCGAGCTGAAGGAGGCGCGCGCCGAAACCCTCGTCGGCAGCGGCGTCCTGCGGCTCGTCCGCCGGGACGGGCAGGTCGTGGAGGCCGTCCGCTACAGCCTCGCCGCCGCGCCCGCCTTTGGGACGGCGGCGCGCATCCTGGAATCCTGGCTGAAGGAAGAAGAGCCGTCCGATTCGCTGTACGCCGAGTTTGAAAAGCAGAAGAAGAACTGCGGCAAGTGCGGCGACCCGCTGCCGGAAGACACCAACGTCTGCCCCAAGTGCGTGGACCGCAAGGCCGTCCTGATGCGGCTGCTCTCCTACGCGCTGCCCTACAAGGCCCGCGTTTTCCTCGTCACGTTCCTCATGCTGGCCGGCACCGCCATCAGCCTGCTGCCGCCGATCCTCAACAAGCGCCTCGTGGACGATGTACTGATTCCCCATCGCCACCTGTCCTGGATTGGCCTGATCGTGCTGTCCCTGATCGGGGCAAACGTGCTGGGCATCGCGGTCAGCGTGTGGCGCGGGCGGATCGTCGTCTGGATGTCAAACCACATGGTCCATACGATCCGGGTACAGGCCTATGACCGGCTCCAGTCCTTGTCGCTGGGCTACTACGACAAGCGGCAGACCGGCTCGCTGATGTCGCGCGTGACCCAGGACGTGGGCGAGCTTCAGGACTTTCTGGTCCAGGGCATCACATTCTTCCTGGTCAACACGCTTATCATCGTCGGCATCCTGGTCGCCCTGCTGGTCTACGATTGGAAATTAACCCTGCTCGTGCTGATCCCCGTGCCGCTGACCGTCATCGCCACGCGGATGATCTGGCGGCTCCTGCGGACGCGCTGGCAGCGGCTCTGGCACCTGCGCGGCAACCTCTCGGCCAGCATCAACGCCGCCATCTCGGGCGTCCGGGTCGTCAAGGCGTTCGCCCAGGAGTCCCGCGAGGCGACGCGGTTCCGCGCCAAGTCGCGCGCCCTATTTGAAGCGAATGTCGTGGTGCAGCAGGCCTGGAACACCTACTTCCCGGTTCTGTCGTTCCTGACCACCATCGGCGTCTTCATCATCTGGTTCTACGGTGGCCGGGAGGTCTTCGCCAACACGACCAACTCGACGCACGCCATGACATTGGGAACGCTGACTCTGTTCATCTCCTACATCGGGATGCTGATGGGGCCGTTGCAGCAGATGACCCAGATCGCCGACTGGCTTTCGCGCTCCACCGCGAGTGCCGAGCGCGTCTTTGAGGTCATCGACGCCGAGCCGGAGATCGCCGACAAGGGGGACGCGGTCGCCCTGCCCCGCATCGAGGGCCACGTCGAGATGAAGTCGGTCCGGTTCTCCTACGACAAGAACCAGAGTACGCTGGAAGACGTTTCCATAGACGTCCAGCCGGGCGAGATGATCGGGCTGGTCGGCCACTCGGGCGCGGGCAAAAGCACCATCATCAACCTGCTCTCGCGGTTCTATGACGTGAAAGACGGCCAGATATTGATAGACGGCGTGGACATCCGCCGCATCAAGATGGACGACCTGCGCCGCCAGATCGGCGTCGTCTTGCAGGAGCCGTTCCTGTTCCCCGGCACCATCAGCGACAACATCGCCTATGCCAAGCCGGACGCCTCGCCCGAGGAGATCATGCAGGCCGCCAAGGCGGCCAACGCCCACGACTTCGTGATGCGCTTTCCCGATGGCTACGACACCTATGTCGGCGAGCGCGGTGCGCGGCTCTCGGGCGGCGAGCGGCAGCGGTTGTCCATCGCCCGCGCCATTCTGCACAACCCGCGCATCCTGATTCTGGACGAGGCGACTGCCTCGGTGGACACCGAGACGGAGAAGCAGATTCAGGAAGCCATGTCCCGCCTGATCGAAGGCCGGACGACCTTCGCCATCGCGCACCGCCTGTCTACCCTGCGGAACGCCAGCCGTCTAATGGTGATGGAGAAGGGCAAGCTGGTGGAAATGGGAACACACGACGAGCTGATGGAGAAGCCGGAAGGCGTCTTCCGCCGCCTGGTCAACATGCAGCAGGACGTAAACAAGCTCCGAGAGAACATGATGGGAGGGCAGTGACACATGGCCGTCTATGAGGCACCTACTCAAATCGCCGATGAGGAAATCAACCCCTTCGCCATCCGCTTCCTGGAAGTCAACACCGTGCGGCTGTTCCGGACGCACCCCGAGGACTCGACAGTCCGCCTGACCATCGAGGGCGACCGGTCCTGGCGCGAGGTGCGAATAGCCCGCGCCTTCCCGTTCTCGAACCCGGACCGCTACATCGGCCTGCGGGACGGCGACGATAAAGACATCGGCATCCTGACGACTCTGAACGGGCTGGACGAGCGTTCGCGCACCATTATCAATGAAGAACTGGAACGCCGCTACTTTACGCCCCGCATCGAGCGTGTCCTGAAGGTGGACGAAGAGTTCGGGGTCGTGACCTGGGAGGTGGAGACGGACCGCGGCCCACGCCGCTTCCTGGTCCGCAACCTGCGCGACAGCACCTTCCCGCTGGGCGCAAACCGCCTGATGATGACCGACACCGACGGCAACCGCTACGAGTTCCCCGACGTCAGCGCGGTCGGGGCGAAAGCCATGACGGTGCTGTCCAAGGTGCTGTGACATGACAAAAGAAGGCCCGGCGTCTGAGACGCCGGGCCTTTTCTCGTTTGTGTCGTCCGCGGCTCTACACCGAGCGGCGGCCGGTCAAGAACTGGTACAGGAACACGATCACGGCGATGACGAGTAGGGCGTGGATGATCGGGCTGGCGACGTGGGCGAACAAAAATCCGATGATCCACATGACCACCAACACGGCCCCGATGATGTATAACAGGTTTCCCATTGCGCTGTTTCTCCTTAGCTTAGTAGCATCATCATTCCCAATTATTGTTGAACTAAACCATCCAAGTCTGCCGTTCCTTGTAACACTAAGCGGCCATGTTCCACCCCTGACCTGGTAATTGTAAGTGGAGCCTTCAATCCCGAGAGGCTGATGACCGGGTTCAGTGCCTCCACCGCCAGGTTCACCAGGCCCACCGGCAGGGGAACGACGCCGACCTGGGCACCTTGCGTGACGAAATCCAGGCGACTCGGATCGTCGGCGTTGGGGGTGAAAGTGCCCGCGAGTGCCGCCGTCGTGTGCAGGCCGAGGAACGTCACCGGGACCCGCGCCTCGACGGTGTTCTCCCGCAGGGTCACGACGAGGCCCGGCAGGAGCGGTTTGGATTGTGCCAGATAAGCCGTCAGATGCTCCTGGTCCATCGTCGCCGAGAACCGCGTCACGCCCACATGGGACAGCCGCCGCGTCTTCCTGTCGAACGACACGTCCTCAGCATCCGCGTTCAATGTGTCCAGCGTAAGGCGCGGCGAAACCTGCACGTCAAGGCCCTGGAGGTGGACGCCACGCGCCCGCCCACGGGCGAGTGCGAAAGGGTCCCCGTCCACCTGCACGTCGTAATGGGCGGCCGGACCCAGGACCGAGGGCAGGGCGTCGGCGATCTTGTGGGCCGCCGTCTCCTGGACCGGGTGGCCGCAGCCCCAGAGGGCCGCGCCGGCGGCCAGGACGGCGAGCCGGCTAAACGTGTGCGGCAGGTGCTTTGGGATCATAGGTGCTTAAAACGATGACGCTGTCCGCGCCGATGGTCTGCACTTCGGAAATGGCGAGCTGCGGCTTGCCGTGCAGGGCGTTGTCCAATAGGCCCGTCGCCAGCAGCAAATAGGGGACGGTCAGGGCGTCCGTATCCACGGCGACATCGGCGACTCTGCCCAGGACGGTCCCCGCCTGGTTCAAGACCGGGCGGCCGTCGAGCGGCTTGGAGGCGAACTCTCCGGCCCCCAGGGGGGCGGCTTCGACCAGAGCCTCTTCACCGGTGATCGTCAGTGCATCCGCGCCCAGCCCCTTCACCTGCCCGGCAGGCAGGAACCTGGCTTTAGAAAACATGCCGCCCCGGTCTATGAGGAAGCCGGACACCGCCCCGGTCGCCGCCAGGAAGACGACATCGGCGATGCGGCCCAGCCGCTCCCCGCCGGTCAATGTCACCACCGCAAGCCCCGCGAGTTCCCGCCCCGTTTTCACTGCCATCGGCGTCTGTTCCTTCTTGTCCCTGCCCCGTAGGGGCGAACCTTGTGTTCGCCCTTCTGCTCTCCGCCCTTCCGCTCCTGCACTTAATGCCGGGAGATGTGGCGCGTCAATCCTTATCGCCCGCAAAGATGTCCGCGATCTCGCCTGCCGTGGTCAGCCGCGCCAGCCGGATCTCGTACAACTCCAGGCCGACCGCCCCGGCCACCAAAATCAGGCCGATCAGCAGCGTCCCGACCCCGATGGGGCCGATGCGGGCGGCACGGGAAGACAGCAGGACAACGACCACGGTGACGATAAACGCCAATAGGGCCAGCGACAGCAGCGTACTCGCCCCCCACAACGCATTGATTCGCTGATGAAACAGGGGGATCTGCCGCCGCAGGCTCGCCCGCCTCTCCGCCTTTGTCCCTTCGGCGCGGTACTCCGCCGTCAGCCTTCGCATCTGGTCGGCGACGCCGCTGTACTTGGAGGTGTACCCGGACAGCAGGATCGCCGTCGTCGTGATGAGCGCGGCGGGTCCGACCGCGCTCCCGATGGCGCTGATGACCGTGGGTGCCTGTGCGAGCGTCTGTGGCATCCGTTCATCCTTTCGGGTGTATCGTCAAAACCGTCACTTCCGGCGGGCAGCAGAAGCGCATCTGCGGTCCCATCATCCCGACGCCGCGCGTGGTGTAGACGGGGTGGTGCCTGGCCTGATTCAAGCCTTCCGGGTACTTGCGCCCGAACTCCGGATAGTGGGCCGCCACGCCGGGCAGGCGGATCTGGCCGCCGTGCGAGTGGCCGGAAAGCTGCAAGGCGAAGCCGGGCGGTGCCATGTCGGCGTAATCCGGCTCGTGCATCAGAAAAAGCTTGACGGCATCGGCGGGGACGCCCGCCATCGCCTGGAAAGGCTTCTCGGCCCGCGCGCTGCACGAGTCCACCCCGACCAGCCACGCGCCCGGCACGCCCGGCAGGGGAACAGACCCATTCCGCAGGACCGTGAACCCGACCCGCCGCAGTTCCTGCGTGACCTCCTCCGGCCCGGCCCAGTCGTGGTTGCCCAGGACGGCGAAGACGCCATGCCTGACTGCGGCCAGCGGTGCCAGCGCGTCCGCACACGCGGCGGCCCAGACGACCCCGTGCCGGTCCGAGATGTAGTCGCCGGTCAGAAAGACCACGTCCGGCTTCTGTGCCAGCAGCAGGCGCGCGGCACGGTCGGCACGGGCGACGGCGGCCTCGCTCTGGCAGTGCAGGTCACTGAGCTGGCCGATCCGAAGGCCCGCCGCCGCTTTAGGCCAGCCGGCGAGGGAAACCGCCTGATGCACGATCTGCGGGTGGTCCGGCTCCCAGTCGGAGGCGTAGACGCCCGGCCCCAGCACGGCGACCGCGCCGACGGCCGCCGTCTTCAGGAACCGACGCCGGGAGGGGGAAAACGGTTTGCTTGGTCTTCTCATGGGCTGGGGGCTACGCCTTCCGCGCCCAACGGCGGGACCGGGGCGATCACTTCCATCATCTCCCGCCGCCGGGCCAGCGCGAATACGAAGCAGAGGCTCATCACCAGGCCCGCGCACCAGTACGGCGCGGCCATTCCGACGTGCTTGTACAGGTAGCCCGCCGTGGCCGGGCCGGTCGCGCGGGCGAGGCTGTCGAACGAGGCAGACAAGCCCAGGGCCGCCCCCTGGGCGGTCGCCCGGCGTGAGATCAGGGACCGGATGCAGGGCGCGTTCAGCCCGTTGCCGATGGAGATCGGGAGCATCGGCCCGATCAGCAGGAGGGAGAGGACCGGGGCGAACGGGAACGCCAGAAAGCCGAGCGCCATCAGGCCGATGCCGGCGACCACCAGCGTCGGCTCGCCGAAGCGTTTCACCAGCCGCCGAATGAGAAAACCCTGGATGACGACGATCAGGATGCCGACGTAGGCGAAAACGTAGCCCGCGACGGCGATGCTGTCGGCATACTGGAAGTGCTGTTTCAGGTAGGCCGTGAACGTCCCCTCCAAGTTGGCGAAGGCGAACGTCACCGCGAACGTCAGCAGATACAAGAACCCGATCGGCCCGCGCACCGCCTGCGTCATCAGGCCCAGCCGGGACGTCAGCGATGCCGACGGGCTTCCCGCCGCTTGGGGCGCGCGCTCCGGCTCGGGCAAATAGCGCGCGATGTAGGCCATGTTCGCCAGGGCCAGCAGTGCCGAGAGATACAGCGGCCAGGCCAAATGGTGTGAGCCGATCAGCCCGCCGACGGCGGGGCCGATGACGAACCCGAACCCGAAGGCCGCGCCGATGTAGCCCAGGCCCATCGCCCGCAGATGCGGCGGCGTGATGTCGGCGGCATACGCCTGGGCGACGGCCAGTGACGCCGAGGAGAAGATGCCCGCCAGTATCCGGGCCGCGAACTGCCCGTAAATGCTGTGCGTGGACAGGCCGAAGAGCGTGTAAAAGACGGCGTCCCCGACCAGCGACCCGATCAGGATCGGCTTGCGGCCCACGCGGTCCGAGAGCCGCCCCCAGAAGGGCGCGAACAGGAACTGCATCAGGGCGTAGCTCGCGCCGAGCCAGCCGCCGTACTCGCCGATGCGCCGGTCCTGTGGATCCGCGAGGTGCATGCCGCCCTGCACATAGTCGGGGATCAGCGGGATGATGACGCTGAAGCCCAGCACGTTGATCATGACCGCCAGGGCGAGCAGGGCCAGCATGATGTGCATCCGGCGGTCTTCAGGACTGAGCGCCTTCTTGGGTTCGGCCATCTAAAATCTAACTCTCCGTCGAAGATCGTGGGGCTGTGGTTCCCGTTAGTATACCCCAGACCGGCCTCCAGGAAAGAAGGAGTTGGGAACTGCCGCGTGGAACGTATGCCTGCTCTCTTCATCATGGCTTTATTACGGCTTCATTTCGGAGGCGACACATGGCACAGGCTGACACGCCCGCAGGCGATCCGGGCGACGAGGAAGTACGGTATGATCTCGCAGGCAACCCCCTGCCGCCGAGGCCGAAGGCCGCCCCCGCCCCTCCGAGCGCCCCGCCGCCCGGCGGGTTCCTTGCCAGCCCTGCCTTCGCGCCGCCGCCCGCCTTCACCCCGCCTCCAGGATTTACGCCGCCGCCCGGCGCGGTTTCCCTGGCGCGTCCTGCGCCCGCCGCCCGGTCCGCGCCCGCCGGGCCTGCCCTCTACGGCGGGCTGGCGCTCACCGCCCTCGTCCTGTTCGGCCTCATCTTCGTCGTCCGCGCCCTGCGCCCCGTCACCGTGGCCGCGCCGACCGCCTACCGCACCTACACCGCCATTGACAACACCTTCTCCTGCGACCGCCCCGTCGGCTGGACGATGCACGAAACCGGGGCCACGAGCGGTGCCGAGTCAACGGTGTCATTCGACAAGGGCCGGGTGCGCGTCCGCGTCATCTCCGACGCGGTCGGCTCGCTGATGGCGGACACCATGACCAGCAGCAGCGCCTCCCTGGAGTCGCTCCCCGGCATGCCCCCGCCGCCCCCGCCCATACCCCCCGTGGAGAAGCTGCACGCGATGGACAAGGCGCAGCTCGCCGCCGATCTGCCGGGCTACAAGGAGGGCGCGATGCAGAAGCTGGAGTCGCGCGTCGGCGACGCCCGCGTGTCCGAGTGGACCTCGGACGACAAGAAGCACGGCTACCGGGTGACCATGCTGGGCAGCCAGCGCGAGATGACCGTCATCTGCATCGCGCCGGAGCGCGACTGGGCTGCCCTCAAGCCCGCCTTCCAGCGCATGATCGCGAGCGTCGCTCCGGGCAATGGGTGAGGCGAGATCAAACACATGAAAACCTACGGCGTCAACTGGTTCCTGGTCTGGATGGGCTTGCTGATCTTATTCTGTCCGATCTACCTTTGGGCCGAGAACGTCCTGCTGCTACCCTGGCCCCATTTTGTGGCCCGCTCACAGCCGCCTATTCTCGTGCAGGCGCTCGGTCAATCCATCTGCTGGTCTATCTTCTATTACTACATCTACGGCAAAACCCTCGCAGACCCGAAGGCAGTCGAACGAGTGCGGCAGAGCTTTCAGCGGAGTGCGGCTGCTCGTTACCGCCGTCACCGCTGGGTCCTGACATGGGCAGTCATATTCGCACTGACCGGCATCACATCAGCCATCAGCAGGCTGATCTTCGGCCTGCCTTCCTGGTTGCAGGTGGTCGGTTATAGTCTGTTCGTGCCTTGCAGTTGTCTGGCGGCCGTGTGGTTGATAGACGAGGCGGCAAAGAGGGGGCAACTGGCGCAGCTTATGAAAGACGTGCAGGACGGGAGTAGAACGAGTGATTGAAATCACTCGCTACCGCCGGACCTGTCCAGAGGACAGAAGACAGGACATCTTGACGGCCTCTGCCGTTCTCGCGTCCCCTGGACGCTTCCAACCGCAGCGAGTGAATTCATTCACTCGTCTCACCCCTGCCCTCTCCATCTCGGCGTGCCGGTGCCAAACGTAACTCGATACAAGAGGCCATCATCCCATGTTCTTCGTACTCCCATTCCGCGCGAAAAACCCGTCCCCCACCTTCCCTTATGTGACGGTCAGCCTGATCGTCCTGAACACGCTCATCTTCGCCCTCACCTGCAATGGACACCTCCAAGTGCGTGAATCCGTCGTCCAGCGGTTCGCGTTCACGCACATGAGCTTCAGCCCGCTGACCCTGCTGACGGCCATGTTCCTGCACGGCTCGCCCCTGCACCTGATCGGCAACATGCTGTTCCTGTGGATCTTCGGCTCGGCCACCGAAGGGCGGCTCCGGCCCCTGCGGTTCATCGCCGTCTACCTGTTCACCGGCATCGTCGGCGACCTGCTCAGTGACTTCCTCATGGGGCTGGTCAACCCGGACACCTACAACCTGGGCGCGTCCGGCGCGATCATGGGGCTGGCGGGGGCCTACCTCTACCTGTTCCCCTACGCCCCCATCCGGCTGGTCTGGTTCATGTGGTTCTTCCTGCTGCCGCGCATAGGAATCACGCAGTGGCAGGCGCGCTGGGTCATCCTCTACTTCCTCGGGTGGGATGTCTTCAACGGCATCCTCATGGGCGGCGGGGACGGGGTGGGGCACTTCGCACACATCGGCGGGGCGGCGGCGGGGTTCCTCGCCGTCTGGCTGCTGCGGATGCCGCGCGACGGCGAGGACGTGGCCGAGGTGCAGGCGACGCTCTCGGACCTGCGCGACGTGACGCTATTGCCCTTGCACGACCTGGAAGCTCTGATGCAGCGGCCCACGACCGACGTCCGGCTCATCATGGCCTACTGCCGCCAGTCCCTGATCGCGCCCATCGGGGCGAGCGAGGCGAAATGCCTGTGGGCCTTGCGCCAGTATGGCAGCCTCCTGATCGAGCAGGCCGAACCGGGCGTTCTGGCCGGCATGGTGGCACACCTTTCGCTGCCGACATCCCAGCAGATCCCGCCGATGTTATTCCTGCGGCTCGGCTCGCAGCTGGAGCGGGTGGGGGAATACGACGGCGCGGTACGGCTCTACTACCGGATGTGCGAGGTCTTCCCCACCTCCCCGGACACCGAGATGGCCTACCTGCGCGTGGCCCGGATCATGGAGCAGACCTACGGCGACCGCGCCCAGGCCCGTTTCTGCTACGCCAAGATGCTGGAACTCTTCCCCAAAGGGGCCATGTGCCTGGAAGCCGAAGGCGGCCTGCGCCGCCTGCCCGCACCCCGGCCCACGCCGACCAACTGATAAGAGAAACGACAGGAAGCCAGGGGCAAGCCCTAGCCCGCCCTCCTTCCTACTCCTCCCGGTTCTTGCCCACCCCCTTTTTCGCCGCCGCCCGCCGATTGACAAACGCTAAATGTTGCCGGTATAATACGCTGAGAGCCGGGATGCTCCCGAAGGGTGGGGTTGTAGCTCAGTGGATAGAGCGAGGGACTCCTAAGCCTTAGGCCGCTGGTTCGATCCCAGTCAACCCCATTCCCGCCCGTTACGCGGTCTAATACAGGATACGGAGAGGTCGCATAGTTGGTCTAGTGCGTCCGCCTCGAAAGCGGATGTGGCGGCAACGTTACCGTGGGTTCGAATCCCACCCTCTCCGCCATCGTCGAAACAGAAGACGCCCCGCCATCCGGCGGGGCGTCTTTTTGCTAGCTGTCCTGCGCCGCCTCACAAATCCATCCGTGTCAGCGGCTTCTCCAAAATGTCCACCGACTGCGCCTCGCGGCGCGTCTCCTGGCCGTTCAGGTAGGTAACCTGGTAAGTGACGCGCTGGGAGCCGGCCTGGGCGGCGGGGGCACCGGGGTGGACCTTCTCCGTTGTTACCAGCGTCTTGCGGACGCGCACGGTCAGTAGGAGCGGCATCCTCTGGACGTTCAGGACGTCACCGGGCTTCAGCCGGTCCAGGTTCTTGTTCGGGTTCGCCGTGATCAGATCGGAGTAGGAGATGTGGTTGCGGTGGGCGATCCGGGAGCCGAGGTCGCCGCGCCGGACGGTGTAAGACTTTGTCGGCGGCGGCGTCCAGAAGTAGGGTGCGGCCTCTTCCGGCGTCTGCCGCGTCTGCCGGGTGTCCACGGCGCGTCGGGCGATGTCTATGGGTTCGAGTATCTCAGGCTGGCCTGTCACGGGCTGCTCGGGCGGGGCCTGCGCCCAGTGGTCTTTGACCAGACGCAGGGTTTCCGTGGCCGCGTCCGCCGTTGGCAGGGCGAGGGAGGGGTGGCCCCGCACCAGGATGACGAAGGCACGGACGTGGAGCGTCAGACTCTGCGCCAGGCGAGCCTGGACGACCGCGTCCGGGTCTTGGGGGGTA
This sequence comes from Capsulimonadaceae bacterium, assembly GCA_965215505.1. GTDB lineage: Bacteria > Armatimonadota > Armatimonadia > Armatimonadales > Capsulimonadaceae > JANXMY01. Next base: position 5,246,073 of record OZ244065.1, read on the forward strand.
TTGGGTTCGGCGGGGAGGAAGTGGACTTTCTGCATCCGCACCGGCTCCTCCCCGGCGAAGGCCGTGCCGACCTTGGCCTGCTCGGCGGCGGCAATCAGGGAGTTCGCCGTGGCGACGTTGCGGACGGTGCCGACTGGCCTCCCGCCCACCACGATGGTAACGGGCTGGCCCAGGTGGCGGAGCAGAAAGAAGCCGCCCACGCCAATGGCGAGGGCGGCGGCCAGAAGCGCCGCCAGCAGCTTGAAGAGCCGGAGCTGGCGGGCGAGCGTGTCAGGGGCGGGCGTTTGCGTCGGCGTGTGGATAGACATGTTGCCCAGCCGTCACCAGGCACGCGCCCTGGCGACCTGCAATTGCTGTTTCATCTGGGCAAGCCCCGTCTGGAGCTGCGTGTCGTACTGCACGTCATAGAGCGCGTCCGGGTGAGTCCGGTAGTAGGCGGCTTCCTTGCGCTGGTTGTCGTCGGGGATCGCCACCTTGATGTCCGGCTCGATGCCCTTGTGGTTGATGTCGTTCTTGTGGGCCGTGTAATAGTGCTGCGTCGTGATCTTCACCGCAGAGCCGTCCGGCAGGGACAGGATGGACTGGACCACCCCCTTGCCAAAGGTCTTCTCGCCCACTAGGGTGCCCGAGCCGGTGTCCTTAATCGCGCCCGAGACGATCTCCGCCGCGCTGGCGCTGTCGCCGTTCACCAGGACGACGAGCGGGAGCCGGTGCGGGGAGTGCTGGCTCGGGTCGGCGTCCAGATGCTCCATCGTCTCCATCGACTCCGACTTGTCCTTCATCCACAGGACGGGGCCGTCGGGGATGAAGCGGCTGGCGATCTTCTGGGCGATGTCCAGCAGGCCGCCGGGGTTCTCGCGCAGGTCGAAGACCAGCCCGCGCATCCCCTTCGATTCGAGGTCCTGGAGCGCCGCGCCCACCTGGACGTCGCTCTCCTCGTTGAAGACGGACAGCTTGATGTAGCCGATCTTGCGGACCGGGTCGATCATGGCGTGTTCCACGACCTCCTGATGCACCGTCGCCCGGATCATGCTGATCACGAGCGGGTGGGCGACGCCCTTCCGCAGCAGCGTCAGGGTGACGCGCGTGTCTTCCGGCCCGCGAATTAGCTTGACGACATCTGAGTCCGTCATGCCCAAGGTGGACTTACCGTTGACCTTCAGGATGATGTCGCCCGCCATGACCTTCGCCTTGATGGCCGGGCCGCCCGGCAGGGGCTTGACGATGTACACCTGCTGCGACTTGTTCGGGCCGAGGAGCGCGCCGATGCCCACGAACTGGCCTAGATTATCCTCCTCCATGGTCTTGTAGGTCTTCGGGTCCATGAAGGTGGTGTAGCGGTCGTGGACCGCGCCGACCATGCCCCGGATGCCGTTGTAGGTCATCTGGGTCGTGTCGATATCCTTGCCGTAGTAGCTCGCCTTGAGCGTCGCCAGCACGTCGGCGTAGGTCTGGTACGGCGTGTAGTCTTCTCCTTGACCGTGCGCGGCCGTCATGACCGCCTCGGAGAGCCGCTGCGGGACCAGGTCAACCGCCGTCGCCAGCGTGTTCATGTCGTGAATGCCGTGCAGATCGTGGATCGAAACGCCGCCGACAAAGGCGACGCCCAAGAGTGCCGTGGTGCCGGCCGCCCGCCCGAGAAATCGTCCGATTCGCATGAGTGCTTCCTATCTTGAAAGATGTCTCGAAAAGCCTAACTCCGAGTGGACGGGAGGCCCGCGACGCGCCCAGAGAGGACGCCGACGGCCCGGTTCAGCGGCTCGTCGCCCGCCGTGTCGGGGACCAGGACGTCCGGCTTCAGCCCGACCCCGCCGCCGAACTGGCCGCGCGTCACGGTCAGCAGCTTGCCCACGGTCATGGTGAAGCCCGACCCGTCGCGCAGGGTGATCAGCTTGACATCGCCCGCGTCGCCGAAGGTCTTGCCGCCGACCAACTTCGCGCCCTTGCTCTGCAAGGCCGCCGCCAGCAGCTCCGCCGTGTTGTCCGTCCCGGCGTTCACCAGCACCGCGACGGGACAGGTGACCGGCGCGTCCGGCGTCAGCGCGATCGGCTGGACCTTTTTGCCCTTGGTCTCGATGTAGCCCAAGGCGGGCGCGGCCGTCAGCCTGGCGGCGATGGCCGCGCTCACGTCGGTCTGCGCGCGCAGACCGCCAAGCGTGTTGCGGAGGTCGAGGACAAGCCCCTTGGGATCGTTCCCAAAACCCGCCAGGGCCGCCGCGAAGTCCTTGTCGGCCGTGGGAGTGAACTGGGCGATCCTGATGTAGCCGATGCCGCCGGGCAGCGAGCGCGCCGTGATGGGGGAAACCGTCGTCGGGGTGGACGTGTCCAGGGTCAGCGCGACCGGCTGCGCGACGCCCGCGCGCATCACGGTGAGCGCGACCGTCTTGGCGGCGGGGTCGTCCAGCTTGGTCTGGGCGTCGTTCAGAGAAACCGAGTCGTCGATCTTCTTTTGCAGCGCCGTCACCGTCTTGTTGTAGGCGGGGGCGTCGTCCTGCAAGGCCTTCAGCGCCTTGGCCTGATCGTAGATGTACTTGTCGTTATAGACCCACCCGCCGTTAATCATCGTGACCACGTCGCCGGGCTGGACTCCGGCCTTGTCGGCGGGGCCGCCCGGCACGGGGGCGATGACGACCAGGCGGTACTCGGTGTAAGCAGGGAGGTCCTTCGTCTTGGCGTGGGCGACGCTCCGGACGGCGAGAGGGGCACCGATGCCGAGGTAAGTGCCCCGCGCCTCGTTGCCGAGTTCGGCGACTTCGGGGGCCTCCATGAAGCGCGAGTCGGGGTCCTGGAGCGAGGCGATCATGGCCGCCGCCGCGCCGTGGCCGAACTTGGCGTCGGTGGGAAGGGTGTCCACATAGTGCGCCTTGACCAGCCGGTAGACCCGCTCGAACGTCGCGCCCGGACCTTCGCCGGTGAGTTCTTCGGAGGCGTCACCCGCAGCGGGGCCACCCTCCGTCCCCTGGCTCGCCGCAACGGTCACGGGCCGCCCCGGAGCGGAGGCGAGGACGAGGGGCGAACGGGGCGCGGGGGCCGCCGCCGGGTGATACAGGTTATGGCCGGTGGGCCGGGCGGGGCCGAGGTGCGAACCGGCGGCGAAAGCCCCCGCCGCCAGGGCGCCGACCACGAGGACGCCGACAAGACCGGTCGCGTTCCGCTTGCCGTCGCGGGTGGCGTACTCTTTCAAATTCTGCTTCCTTCTTTAGCGCCCCGCGGCCGCAGGGCGGCGGGAGTCGTGACCGAGATAGAGACATTCTCTTCAACAAGAATGGGCGGAGGACGGTTCCATGAGGGCACGCCCGAGAGCCAAAAAGACGCAATGCATTATACCACTGTGCCCGGCCCGAGTCAACGCGGGCTTGTGCCGCGAATCGGCGCGGTTTCGGGTATCATAAACGCGGGACTCCCCTGCGTTTACGCGACCGCCGCCGCGCCGGGTTCCCGCACTCAGGAAGGATCTCCAATCCCGCTGATGAGCGATCAAAACCAAAGCCTGACTGCAAGCAACCAAACCTTGACAATGACTGTTTCCAACCCGCGTGACGAAGCCCTGGCCGACCTGCGAGATCGGCTGGCGAACGACGAATCCGACCCGACCAGCCCCGGCACCGAGGCCGTCCCGCTGGGCGCGAACCAGATGCGCGTGACCGACAACCTGGCCCAGCTCCTGGAGATCCTGCCGCCCGCCCTGCGCGCCGCCCTGGAGCAGGACGACGAGGCGGCCGGGCTGACCGGCCTCATCGAGATCGTCATGGACCTCGGCCGGACCGCCGAGGCCCGCTTCGCCGACGGCCGCGCCGTCTGGCTGCGCGAGGACACGCCGGTCACGTCCGAAGACATAGATTTCGTGACCACCCGCGTCGGCGCGTTCGGCAAGGACAACCGCGCCGGCATCGAGCGCACCCTGCACCGCATCTCGGCCATCCGAAACCGGCAGGGCAAGATCGTCGGCCTGACCTGCCGCATCGGGCGGGCCGTCTACGGCACCATCGACATCATCCGCGACGTGGTCGAGTCCGGCAAGTCCATCCTGATGCTGGGCCGGCCCGGACGCGGCAAGACCACCAAGCTGCGCGAGGTCGCCCGCGTCCTGTCCGACGAGTTCAAGAAGCGCGTCATCATCGTGGACACCTCCAACGAGATCGCCGGCGACGGCGACATCCCGCACCCGGCCATCGGCCGCGCCCGCCGGATGCAGGTCATCGAGCCGAACGACCAGCACGCCGTCATGATCGAGGCCGTCGAGAACCACATGCCCGAGGTCGTCGTCATCGACGAGATCGGCGTCGAGCAGGAGGCCTTCGCCGCCCGCACCATAGCCGAGCGCGGCGTGCAGCTCGTCGGCACCGCCCACGGCAACTCCCTGGAAAACCTGCTGATGAACCCGACCCTGTCGGACCTCGTCGGCGGCATCCAGGCCGTGACGCTTTCCGACGAGGAGGCCAAGAAGCGCGGCACCCAGAAGACTGTCCTGGAGCGCAAAGCCCCGCCGACCTTCGAGGTGATCATCGAGATCATGGAGGTGGACAAGCTCGCCATCCACCACGACGTCACCCGCACCGTGGACCGGATGCTGCGCGGCGGCCAGCCCCGCCCGGAGATCCGCGTCCGCAACGCCTCCGGCCAGGTCGAGGTCGTCCAAAAGTCCGACCTGGAAGCGCCCCGGCCCCCGGACCGCGACCGGACGCCCTCGCTCTTTGATGACGGCACGCGCGGGCGCGGCAACTTCGGGCCGGGCGCGTCCTACGCGGCCCCCGCCCGCGAGAACGGGCGCGAGAATGGCCGTGAAAACTTCCGCGAGAATAGCCGCGAGGAGACTCCCGAGCCGCCCTCGCGCATCGCCCCGCCGACCGCCGAGGGGGCACCGCTCGCCAGCGGCACGCCGCCGACCCTCTCCAACGGCAAGCCGCTCCCGACCGTCCTGCGCGTCTTCCCCTACGGGGTCAGCCGCAGCCGCCTGGAGCGCGCCATCCGCACCCTGCGCGTCTCCGCCTACATCTCCAAGGACGTCAAGGACGGCGACGTCATCATCGCCCTGAAGGCCAACTACCGCAAGGAGCCGGCGAAGCTGCAAGAGGGCATCACCCGCAACATCCCGACCTATGTGATCAAGAGCAACACCTACGTCCAGATTGAGAGCGTCCTGCGCGAGATCTTCAAGATGCCGCAGGAGGTGTCCGAAGAAGACGTGGCGATCTCGCAGGCCGAGGAAGCCATCGAGGAGATCATGAACGACGCGACGGGCGGCCTGAACTCGTTGGAACTTGGCCCGCAGAACTCGTTCCTGCGCCGCTTGCAGCACCAGATCGCCGAGAACTACAAGATGATCTCCGAGAGCATCGGCCAGGAGCCGAACCGGCGGGTGCGGATCAGCCGGCCTTAGACTAACCCCGGCGCGAGCGCCGACCCTTCCCTGTTAGGGAAGGGGGAAGATCGACCATGAGGCAGCAAAATGGTGAACCACCAGTCTAGATGGAAAGTCCGGCTTGAAATCGCTGGCGATGGGGCGCTTCTCGGCGTCTTCTTGCTGGTCATGCTCCTCCTAATGTTGCCCCCGTTTCCGGTCGTTATGTGGACGGGTTCTTCCGGCGACTGGCTGAATGTCTTGCTCTACACCGCCTGCGCTGTAGCCATCGTGCGCTCACTCTATCGAGGATTTTCTGGCAAAACTCATAAGAAATCATAGCTGTTCTCAAATGGTCCCACTGCACAATGTTTGGCTTCACCCTTCCCTAACAGGGAAGGGTCGGCGCTCGCGCCGAGGTTAGGTCATGTTCATCACCTTCGAGGGAGTGGAGGGCGCGGGCAAGACCACCCAGATCGCCCGGCTGGCGGCCCGGCTGCACGCGGGGGGCCGTCAGGACGTGCTGACCACGCGCGAGCCGGGCGACGGCCCGCTCGGCCAGGAGCTTCGCGCCCTCGCCCTGCACCCGCCGATGGGCATGGTCGTCGAGCCGCGCGCCGAGCTGCTCATCATGCTGGCCGACCGCGCCCAGCACGTCGGCCAGGTCATCCGGCCCCACCTCGCGGGCGGCGGCATCGTCATCTGTGACCGCTACGGTGACTCGAGCGTCGCCTATCAGGGACACGGCCGGGGCCTGGATGTCGGCGAGATCGTGCGCCTCAACGAGTACGCGACCGATGGCCTCCTGCCCGACCTGACTGTCCTACTGGACCTCGACCCGGCCGTCGGGCTGGCCCGGCAGCGGGAGCGCAGCGTCATGGAAGACCAGGCCCTGCCGTTCCACCAGCGCATCCGGGCCGGCTTCCTGGCCCTGGCCCGGTCCGCGCCCGCCCGCTGGCTCGTCCTGGACTCGGCCCGCCCGCCTGAGACGGTCCACGAGGACATCTGGGCGGCCGTCTCGGCTCGCCTTCCCGCCTAATGAAACTCATTATCGCCATCACGCACGAGCGCGACAAACAGAAGCTAGCGGACGCCTTGCTGCAAGAGGGCCTGAGTTTCACCAAGCTCGGCAGCACGGGCGGCTTCCTGCGCCAGGGCAACGTCACCATCCTCATCGGCGTCGAGGACGAGGACGCCGGGCGCGTTTTGGGCGTCATCAAAGACGCCTGCCGGACGTCCGAAGGCTTCGTCAACCTGCCCGGCCAGATGGTCGGCAGCGTCCCCGCCCTGGGCGCGTTCGCCCCGCACCCGGTCCGCGTCGAGGCCGGCGGCGCGGTTGCCTTCGTCTTGACCGTTGACAGCTTCGAGCGGTTCTGAGCGTTGCCCCCACCCCCGGTACTGCGTACCGACCCCTACCCCCGCAAGCGGGAGAGGGGTAGAGAAGGCTAACGCACTACCGATTTCCATTCTCATTTCCATTCTCAAGACTCCTGCTCCCCTCTCCCGCTTGCGGGGGCAGGGGCGGGGGGTGGGGGTCCTCATCCATGTTCCAAAACATCCTCGGACAGCCTTACGCCGTGCGCGTGCTGGAAAACGCCCTGGAGAACGACCGCCTGGCCGGGTCGTACCTGTTCGTCGGCCCGGATGGGGTGGGGAAGGCGACGGCGGCGCGGCAGTTCGCCAAGCTGCTCTGCGGCGCGTCCACCGACACGGACCCGCTGGCCCGCGCCATTGACGCGGGGACGCTCCCCGATGTCCGCAGCCTCGACCCTCCCCCCTCCCACATCACCAGCATCGCGCAGGTCTGGCCCCGACAGGGCCACAAAGACCATCCCCCCGATAATGCCCTGCTGCGCGACTTACAGTACGAGCCGATCTCCGCCCGCAAGCGCGTCTTCATCATCCATGACGCCGAGGGCCTGGGGCGCGGCGGCGCGGATGCCGGGAACAGCCTGCTGAAGACCCTGGAAGAGCCGCCCGCCTACGCCCACTTCCTGCTCACGGCGGCCTCGACCGGCGGCGTCATGCCCACTATCGTCTCCCGCTGCCAGGTCGTCCACTTCGGCCTGCTGCCCGCCGGGGAGATCGAGAGCGCCCTGCAATCCCGCTTCGGCGTCGCCCCCGCCCAGGCGCGCTTCCTGGCCGCCTATTCCGAAGGGAGACTGGGCCGCGCCGTCGCCCTGGCCCGCTCGCCCGCGCTGCTGTCTGGCCGCGAGGCCCTGCTGGACCTGGCCCACGACCTGCTGACGGCCCCGCCGATCAAGAGCTTCAAGCTGGGCGAGGAGTTCCGCAAGCTGGCCCCGAAGCTGAAGGCGGCGGGCGACGACGAGGCGGCGGAGGGGGCCGAGGAGAAGACGGGCCGGGAGCCGCTGACGCGGGCTTTGGACCTCCTGGCGAGCTACTTCCGGGACGTCCTCTCTGCCGCCGTCGTGGGTCCGGCGCGGGCGTCCCTGGTGAATGTGGATCGGCGCGAGGAGATTCTGGGGCTGGTCGGCCGCTACCCCGCCGAGAGGACTGAGCGCGCCCTCGCCTTGCTGCTTGAGGTCCGGCAGGCCATCGAGCGCAACGCGAACAGCCAGCTCGCGCTGGATGTCCTGTTCACGCAGGTGGCGATGCTGACCTAGCGCCGGATCACCGCCCCGCCCTGCGCCACCTTCTCTAGCTCCGCCGACGCCTCCATCCGCACACTGGAGTCGGCGTCCTTCGTCGCCAGGTCCGCCAGCGTCGCTTTGGCCGACAGACACTCCAGTGGGCGTTTGTAGCTGATGCCGGGCTGCTGGAGGATCATGCCGATCCGCCTGACCGCTTCCAGGCGCGAGCCTGTACGGGTGTCGCGCGCCCTCCTCTCCAGGGCGGGCAGATAGTCCACCCCCGGCGTCGCCCGGTCGGGCACGTTCGCGCCGGCAAGCGCCTCCTCGCGCGGCCCGTCCACTGCGTAATACTTCACCACATAGACGGCGGGGGCAAGGAAAAGCGCCATACTGACGGCGAATGTGATCCGCATCAGCCACTTCCAGAAGGGCGGCAGAGTCGGCCTGGGCGGGGGAGGCTCATTCGGGGCTGGAGATGGTTGGGACGACATGCCTCCATTGTACCCGCCTAGAACCGCAGCAGTACCTGGAACGTCAGCCGGTGCCGCACCTGCCCGCCCATGTCGCGAGGCACGTCGCGTAGATACTGGTACAGGCCCCGGAAGGTCAGGTTCGCGCTGGAAGCGTAGGTCAGGCCCAGCGACTCGCGTGAGGCGCTGCTGTTGCCCGTCGGGTACACGAACAGCGACTGCGAGAGGGCCACGCTGGTACGGCCGGTGAACCGGTAGTCCCCTTCCCCGTAGTACCCCAGCACGCGCTGGTCGCCGTCCGCCCCTACGACGACCTCGCCGCGCGCCGTGGTCCGGTGGAAGCCGTAAGAGGCGTCGCCGCCGATTCGGCTCTTGCTGGTGAAGCCGCCGCGGTCCGCGCGGACGCGCCCCGAGGGGGGCAGCTCGACGGCGAAGGGATTAGCGGCCGTCAGGTCGGTGATCGGCAGCCGCCCTTGCAGGAGTGACCCGCCGACGTTGACGACGCCGTTGCGGGTCGTGAAGGTCCGGCCCAGCCGGAAGGTCACGACGCGGTTCGGATTCACGTCCAGGTGATTCGGCCCGGTGCCGGTCGTCAGGGAGAAGTCGTAGTTGAGGTAGCCATAGAGCCGGCCCGAGAGCGCCAGCCCGAAGTCCGTCCGCAGGCCGAGCGACTGGGCGTAGAGCGGCTGGAGGATCAGCAGGTGCGGGTCGTACACCGCCAGCAGGCCGAACGGGATCTGGAACTGGCCCGCCTTCAGGTAGGCCGTCGAGTTGAAGTCCCGCTCGACCGGCAGCCGGTAGAGTACATAGGCTTCCCCGATCTGGATGTCCTTCCCGTGCCCGACGTCGGGTGGGTCCTCCGCGATGACCTGGAAGAATACGTTGCCGCGTGCCTCGCCCTTGCGCGAGATCCGGTGCTGCAAGTCCAGCTCGGCCGTGTTGACCCAGACGCCGCCGCGCCGGCCCGTGTCGGACGTGCGCGTGCGGACGTCCAGCGCGCCGTTGACCAGCGCGCCGTGCCCGAGCGGGATGGGGTCGGGCAGCGGGACTTCGGGCGGCGGCTGGTCGGTCGCCGGCGGCAGCGAGGGACCGTCGGCGTCCGCGTCCGGCGATCGCAGATGGGGCGCGGCGGCCGTGGGGCCGGCGGCTGGCGCGGCTGGCGGCGCGGGCGCTTGACTCCGGGCGGCCAGGGGCGTCAGGAGCAGAGCCGCGCAGGCGGACAGGACGGGGCTAAATCGAGGAAAAAATGGCATCAGCGGGCTAATCTCACTGGACAAACAGATGGGGGCATTCCTGGAAGCGGCTTTCTCTTGACACAGGGGCGTGATTGTGACACAATGACAGACAGTTCATCTCCCGCAGATGTTTCACGAATTTCGGAACGACCCGTGCCCACCCAGACCACGCGCCGACGCGCAAAGATAGGCTTCCACCCTTGATGGACTCCGCACCCAGCGCGCCCGTGATGACACTGGCCGAGCCGGCTGAAACCGCCGGGGAAGCGCCCGCCGCCAGCCAGGCCGACGCCCAGACCCAGGCCGATGCTCAGGCCGACACCCCGACCCGCGACGGGGGACTGGACCAGCACCTGGTCGCCCTGCATGAAGTCGTCGGGGCCGTCGCCCGCCAGAGCGACCCGCGCGCAACGCTGGCCCTCATCGCCGAGAAGGCCCGCCTCCTGACCGGCGCGGCCTCCGCCGCCGTCAGCCTCCTCGACGCCTCCCAGACGCTGCTCGACTTCGCCGCCGTGGCCGGGGCGGACGCCGCCGACATCCTCGGCCAGACCGTGCGCGTCGCGGACGCCCTGGCCGGGCGGACCGCGCTGACCGGCGAAGTATTCCTCACCCACAACCCCGACCCGAGCCAGCCCGAGGCCGGCACCGCCGACCCCACGGTCGCCGTCGGCGTGGGCGTCCGCTCGGCCATGGTGGTGCCCCTTTATCTGGAAGGCAAGCCCGCCGGTGCCCTTTCCGTGCTGAACCGGCGCGGCGAGGGCGCGTTCAGCGGCGGCGACCTGCTCCGCCTCCAGACCCTGGCCGGCCTCGCCGCCCAGGCCCTGCGGCTGGACGGCCTGAAGCGGCAGGCGGCCCAGAAGCAGCAGGAACGCGACATCCTCTTCCGGGCCGCCCAGACCACTTCCTCGTCGCTGAACGTCCAGGACGTCCTGACCAGTGTGCTGGGCACCGTCTCGGGCAGCATGGACATGACGGCGGGGGCGGTCTATTTGCTCAACGACGAGCGGAACCGGCTCTATATCGGCGCGCACCGGGGCTTGGCCGAGGAGGACCAGGACCGGCAGCTCGCCGCCGACGGCACCAGTCAGGCCGCCCGTGCCCTCGCCTCCGGCCAGCCCCTGCGAGTCAATGATGTCGAGGAGAACGGCCCGGAAGACCTGCCGCTGCCGGGGATGCGCTCCCTCCTGCTCGCCCCCATGGTCGCCCGCTCCATCCCCGAAGGGCTTCTGGTCGTCGGCTCGCGCCAGGCGGGTGCCTACAGTGCTGCCGACGCCTCCCTGCTGTCCGCCGTCGCCAGTCAGGCCGCCGTCGCCCTGGAAAACGCCTGGCTCTATGAGGACGCCACGCGCCGCGCGCAGGAGGCCGCCGCCCTGTACGAGCTGTCCCAGTCGGTCGGGGCCACCCTGAACCTCAACCGCATGATCCACTTCGTCGCGGACAGCGTCCTGGCCCTGCTGCATGTGGACAAGTTCGCCCTGTTCCTCTATGACCCGGCCACGGACTGCCTCGAGATCAAGGTGTCCCGCAACATCCGCCGCGAGGCGGCCCAGGCCATGAAGCCGCGCATGGGCGAGGGCATCGCCGGGTGGGTGCTGGAGTTCGAGACGCCGACCGCCGTGCAGGACGTCGGGGCGGACCACCGCAACCGCTCCTGCCCCATCGACAACGAAGGGGTCACATCGCTCGTCAGCGTCCCGCTCCAGTCCGGCGACCACGTCATCGGGGTCCTCCACGCCATGAGCAGCCGCCGCCGCCTGTTCACCGTCGGCGAGATGGAGCTGCTCTATACCATCGCCAACCAGACCGGGGCCGCCATCGCCAACGCCCGGATGTACGATGAGGCGCGGCAGAAGTCCGAGGAGATCCGCAAAGGCGTCCAGCGCATTGCCCGCGCCCTCGGCTCCTCCCTCGACGGCCGGCGCACCGCCCAGACCATCGCCGACCTCGCCCTGGAGATGACCGGGGCCGACCGCGCCCTGCTGTTCGCTTTGGACGCCCAGGGTACGCTCAGCGCACGGGCCGCCGTCAACTTCAAGTCCGCCCTCGCCGGGCTTGCCCCCATCCCCCTGTCGGACGGCGGGCGCGGCCCGGAAACGGCCACCTCCTTCGTCGCCCGGCGCGGGCGCTCACTGACCATCGAAGACTTCGCCAAAGACATGCGCTTCGTCCTCCCCGCCTTCGCCGCCCGTGAGCGCGTCGTGGGCTACCTCGGCGTGCCCCTGAAACTCGGGAAGGACGTGCTGGGCGTCCTGGAGGTCTACACGCGCGAGCCTCGGCGCTTCACGCCCGACGAGATGCGCCTGATGATCACCTTCGCCAGCCAGGCCAGCGTGGGCCTGCAAAACGCGCTCCTGGTGGAGCAGGCCGGGCACCGCCTGGACGACCTCCAGGCGCTTGGGACCCTGGCCGAGATGGTGGCCCGGCGTCGGCCCGACGCGGAACTTTTCCCCACCGCTCTCCGTCTGCTGGGGGAAGCCGCCCGTGCCGACGCCGGGGTCCTCCGGCTGTACGCGCCGCTGGACCGTGCGGACGTCTACCGGCGAGGCGAGCGGGACGAAGACGGCCGGGAGATGGAGGCGCTGCTGCGTGACCTGGCCGGCTTAGTGGAGGGCGCGGAGCAGACCGCGCCCGCTTCGCTCGACCACGCGATGCCGACGCTGGTCGCGCCGATCCCCGCCTCGCCCGGCCGGCCCGCGTGGGGCGTGCTGATCCTGGTCCGTGCGCCCCAGCACCCCGGATTCGATGGCCACGAGCGCCGCCTGGCGGAGACGGCGGCGAACCTGCTCTCGGCCCGCCTGAACCCCGTCTGAGGCCCCCGCCTGGCTGGAGGCTTTGTAACCTTCCCGCAACCTGATGCCGCGATGTCCGTGCTGATATCGGACCATTAGCGGGTAGAGTTATGGATATACCCCCGCAAATACTGCCGCACCCACTGAAAGCGCCCAATGCCGGAACAAACCATCGGTCAACCTCTGAGCAGTACCCTCCGCATCGAAGTCCCCGCCACGGCGGAGAACGTGGGTCGGGCGCGGCGCGCGGTCGCCGGATTCCTGCGCGACTGGGCCTGGGAGGCGGATGACGCCGACTCGCTCCTGCTCGCCGTAGGCGAGGCCTGTAATAACGCCGTCAACTACGGCGGCCAGGGCCAGGCCAACCCGCGCCTGACCGTCTGCTGCCTGTCTCTGGACGGCTGCCGGCTTCAGGTGGATGTCCGCAACCAGGGCAATGGCTTTCACCCAGACCTGGACGTGTGCGGCCTGATGCCCGACGCTGACTTCGCAACGCACGGCCGGGGCTTCGGTCTCATGCTGGCCCTCGTGGACGATGTCCAGGTCCTCGCGGACGGGGATAACACCGTCGTGCGCCTGACCAAATCCAGGGCTGCCGGCTCAGTCCTCCCGAGATCATAGGCCGAAAATCGCCGTTATTTTTTTGCCAGGTCGGCTGAATCCCGTTTATATCTGGTATACTGTAAGCGAAACCGGGTTTCCCCCGGCAATTTCCTTCTTGCATCGGTCCGCTGCCTTCCGCTACGACTTCCTCGGCTCCTTCGGCTTCATTTCCGTCGTGTCTTTGAAATCTCCCGTGACGGCCTCACTGCTTGCGCGAGGAATCTGATACGCGAAAGGAGCCATTCCCTTATGGCAACCAAACTCTACGTCGGCAATCTGAGCTATCAGACCAACGACCAGTCCCTGCACGATCTGTTCTCCGAAGCCGGCAGCGTCTCCAGCGCCCAGGTCGTCACCGACCGTGACACCGGCCAGTCTCGCGGCTTCGGCTTCGTCGAGATGTCCACCGAGGCCGAGGCCCAGGCGGCCATCTCCGCCCTGAACGGCCGCAACGTGGACGGCCGCGCCCTGGCCGTCAACGAGTCCCGCCCGCGTGAAGGCGGCGGTGGCGGCGGCAGCCGTGGCGGCGGTGGTGGCTACGGCGGCGGTGGCCGCAGCGGCGGCGGTGGCGGCTACGGCGGCGGCGGCGGCAGCCGCTACTAAGATCGAACCAGGCGCGACCGGTCCCTTGCGGGCCGGTCGCGCTTCTTGGTCTGGCCCCCGCTTTGAACCGAGACGGCCTGCGCCGGGACGCAGGCAGAAACGCAGGGAAGGCATGATGTCAAAAACCGTGATCCAAGATCTGACCAGCGGCTCCATGGAGGGCACCTTTGAAGAGGCCGTGACCTCCGTCCAGAACTACGGCTTCTCGCAGTCTGTCTTTGAAGTGGAAAGGCTGGCCGACCCGAAGGCCGGACCCGCCGCAAAGTCCGAGGCCGGCGAAGTCCTGGTGCTGCGCCCGAGCGCGACCCAAGCCGGACACTCGCTGATGAAGCCCGGCGACCAGGTGCGCTGCCTGGGACTGCGGAAGACCGCCTCGGGCGGGCCGGGCCTGTATCGCATCCGCCGCATGGCGGAGGGACTGGGCCGGAAGACCATGACCGAACGAGTCTGAGGGATTCCTCCGACCGTCCATAAGGGAGACAAGCAATGGGTGACAAACGCAAGCCGCTGAAGAAGAAAAAAGACGCGCCCGCAGCCGCCAAGCCGGTGCCCATCGAGGCGAAGCCCGCAGCGGCAGGCCCGAAAAAAGACGCCAGATAGCCGCGGCACAGATCAGGCCGCAGTCCCGCCGCCCGGCAGGGCCATGAGGCCCTGCCGATTTTTCGTCCCCGAACCGGCGGGAGCGGGTATAATAGCCCTCGAAACGCGCACCGCGCGCAGTGAGGCGCTATGGCTGACAACCCGATATCCGATCCCAACCCCGTCCCTTCCGCTCCCGGCCCGACGCCCGAGTCGTCCTTCAACCTCGACGCCCGCCGCCCGACCGGGAGGCCCGTCTACGAGTCCACCCTGCTGCCGCCGCGCAAGCGGCGTCGCTTCTCGCCCTGGCTGATCGTCCCCGGCCTGCTCGTCATCCTCGTCGCCATCCTTTATTTCCTCATCTTCGGCCCCAAGCCGCGCCGCATCGTGGACACAGCAGGCACCATAGTCTACGCCTCGGACGCCGGCTCGCCCGGCGTCACCCACCTGTGGAGCGCCCCGGCGGGCGGCGGCGCGGGGCACCCCCTGACCTCCGGGTCCGGGGGCGACTCTGCGCCCGCCTTCTCCGCCGACGGCAGCCAGATCGTGTTCCTGTCGAACCGCACCGGCGGGCAGAACCAGGTCTGGCTGATGGACGGCGACGGCAAGAACCCCATCGCGGTGACGCGCGAGGGCGGTGCCAAAGCGGAGCCTGCCTTCGCTCCGGGCAGCAACTCCCTGCTCGGCTATCTGTCCGGCGCGTCCCTCGCCGTCCTCAACATCGGCAAGGGCGGTGCCTCCATCCTCCTGCCCGCCCCGGCCGGGCAGGCCGCCCGCCCCGATGCCACCGATTCCACGGACACCCGCCCGGTCCAGGCGTCGGACTCCACCGTGACGGCCTTCGCCTGGCAGCCGTCCGCCTCCGACCCGCTGAACCCCGGCCTCGCCGCCGTCCTGGACGTCGGGGGCATCCAGACCCTGGCCGTCCTGCCGACCCTCGACGCCGCCCCGCGCCTGACCCAGAACGACAAGCCCGACGGCCCGCCGCTGGCCGCCGCCGACGGCCTCGCCCCCGCATGGGCACCCGACGGGTCCAAGATGGCCGTCGCGCTGCTCCACGTCCAGGGGCTGGCCGGCGGGAAGAAAGCTTCCGGCCTGATCCAGTTCGACGCGCGCGGGACGGGGCAGGCGCCCCTCATCCCGATTATCCGGGACCCCGCGGTCGGCCCGCTCAACCCGGTCTATTCGCCGGACGGTGGCCTCATCGCCTTTGAAGTGTGGCGGCAGGCGGACCTCGCCAGCCGCACCCGCCTGGGGCTGTACATCATCCCCGCCGGGGGCGGCACGCCCAAGCTGATCGCCCCCGGCGATGCCGGGGCGGCCCAGTTCTCGCGCGACGGGCGTCAGATCTTTTTCCTCCGGCGGCGGGCCGACGGCGGGCACGACCTGTTCCAGGAGGGAGTAGACGGGACCGGCCCGGCTCGCCTCTCCGACGGCCGCTCCGACGTCACCGGCTTCGCCCTGTCCCCCCAGGCGGCCAAGCCTTGAAGAAGCTTTCCAGGCCGATCAAAGCCGCCCGGCCCGGCCCCCCTGCAACCGGCCTTCCTGCGACTGGAGTTCTTGCAAAGGGCGAACGCCTGTGGTATACTGGGGGACATTTAGAAAGTGACCAAGGCGCTTTCCCGCAGCCGGCCCCTGTTCCGCGCCGATGAACCAATTTCTGGAACACCTGCCCTGGCGCGTGGCGTCCCTCGCTGGGCTGATGGTGGGCGCAATCAGCCTGGCCACCGGCGCGGACATCTGGGCGTGCCTGCTGCGCGTCGGGGCCGCCTTCTTTTTGTTCGGCGTGGTCGGCCTGGGCCTGCGCGCCGTGCTGCGGCAGAGCGCCGCCGTCACGCCGCCACCGCACGTCCCCGGCCCGCGCGGGGCGGACCACCGGGGCCAGCGCTTCGACCAAACGACGCCCGCCGACGAGGCTGGCCCGAATGCGCCCGCCGCCCCGAATGCTAATGACGTGAATAAGTGATGTGAAGTAATCTATGACAACCGCAGCCACCGTCAACCTCCCGGACCTCTGGAAACGCTTCAAGCAGCGCAAGGACCAGAAGGCGCGCGATCAGATCATCAACCACTACGCCTACCTCGTGAAGATCACCGCGGGCCGCGTCGTGACCAGCCTGCCGCCGAACCTGGAGCGCGACGACCTGGTCAGCGCGGGCGTCATGGGCCTCATCAAAGCCGTGGACCAGTTCGACGTCACCCGCCAGGTCAAATTCGAGACCTATGCCATCGCCCTGATCCGCGGTGCCATCCTGGAAATGCTGCGCGAGGAAGACTGGGTCCCCCGCTCGGTCCGCGACAACGTCAAGGCCCTGGAACGCACCTATTACCAGCTCGAAGTCAAGCTGGGCCGGCCCGCCACCGAGGAGGAAGTCGCGACCGAGATGGGGCTGACCGAGGCCGAGCTGCTGAAGCTCCTGGTCAACACCAGTCGCGCCAACATCCTCTCCCTCGACGACACCCTTAATATCGGCGGCAGCGACGGCGAATCCCTGACCCGGCGCGACGCCCTCCAGGATGAGAACGCCAACGTCGCCGCCGACGTCGAGGCCGCCGCCATGAAGACCTCGCTCGCCGCCGGCATCGACCGCCTCCCCGACCGCGAGCGGCTGGTCATCTCCCTCTACTACTACGAGGGCCTGACCTTCAAGGAGATCGGCAAAGTCCTCACCGTCTCCGAATCCCGCGTCTACCAGCTCCACACCCAGGCCGTCCTGCGGATGCGCGGCTACCTCCAGCGCGACACCCCGCTGTTCCAGAAGAACTAGGCTCTCGCTTCTAGCCACGGTTTGCTATATTCGCCCTAGAATCAATGACGCTGGGACTGTAAGGCATTACGATTGAGTTTCGCAAGAGGTTGGTAGCTGTATAATGAAGCACAAGAACAAGTACGGCCTTAAACGTGACATTCCCAGCAGTGTCCGCAGGGAAATCAGGCAGCGTTGCGGCTTTGGGTGCGTAGTGTGCGGGATGGCGATCTACGAGTATCATCATTTTGATCCACCATATTGTGATGCAAAGCAGCATGACCATAATAAAATCATGCTGCTTTGTCCTGGTTGTCATACTCGTGCTACATCGGGTCTGTTATCAAATGATTTTCTTCTAAAGGCTAACCAGAACCCGAAAGGCAAAGAACTAGGGTTTTCCTATTTCGGACTTGACATCGGGGAAAATCAGCCTCGTGTTAAGTTAGGCACACTCACGCTTTAATCTGTCAACAGCTTGATTGAGATTGGCTCTAGTCGTTTCTTCAACATACTTCCTCCTGAAGCACCTGGAGGCCCATTCCGTCTCACAGCATATTTTTTGAACAGATATGGAAAATTAATTGCTCGTATCGAAGAAAATGAATGGCGTAGTATCGGCTCGAATTGGGATGTCGAGTTCACTGGCACTAAGATCACCGTTAGGGAACAAAAAAGCGACATTGCCCTTGTGATTCGAGCGGATGCCCCACATGGCTTGATTGTTGAGAGAATGAATATGTGGTTTCAAGGAATGAATCTATCCATAGAAGATAATGGCGATTTCGTCATCAAAGGCCCAATGTGTGCGGGTGGTCTACAGAAACGTTTGTGCCTCCACAATGTGACCATCGAGAACGTCAAAGTTGGCCTCAAAATGCCTCATGGAGGTTCCAGTTACTGGAGAAACTTCTCTAATGAAGACCAGAACTATGATTGGCAACTCTCAGGCGATGGAAAGGGCGGTCTCGATTTTCAGCACCAACCGGTGACTCCTGGTGCCGTTCTTCGGCGTAAGCCCTATATAAGTTCGACGGAACTCACTCCAGGAGCAACAATATTCATTAATGAAAAGTAGTGAAGATGTGCAGGCAAAGTTCGGCCGATATTCGGTGAATAAAGAGAATAATGGGATTAAAATTCTGCTGGTAGAACCAACTGCGCTATCTCCTTATGTAGTGGGTATGGCACCCTGGACAGCTTCACAATCGTCTGGAAAGCGTCTGAAACCTCTCGCGAGGCGCTGGGCTATGAAGCCACACGGGACTACTACAAGCGGCTGCCGAACTTCGAGCAGCTTTACGAGGCCGGGCACATCACGACCCTGTTTGACATGGTAGTCGGCATATTCCGAGGCCACGCCAACATCGACCTCAGACTAGAATAAGCTGAAGCGCTACGGGCGAAGTCTTCGCTCAGAAAGGGAGCCGGCCATGCCGTTCCCATCCAATGTGTCCCGGCCCTCGCCGCCGGCATGCCTCCCCTGCTCGCCGCCGCACTCCCCCGCCCACTCGCCCGCCGACCGGCAGGCCGCCGCTCCGCTATCCGTGTGAGATGGGCGGCAGCCGGGAACCGCCAGCACTTCCAGTGCCGATGCTTCCATTCCTGATTAGGCAGGATTACGCGGGCCGTCCGTGGAACATTCGCGATCATGAGATCTTCCACAGGCCTCGGCCTGTCCAGCCTCCCCGTGGGTGCGGCTCTAGCCCCCCGGCCACCGTCGCGGGCAGACGCCGCGCCCGGCCTGTCGCCCGCCGCTCCGACGTTGTTCAGCCATTGACCCGCCGCCCCGCGCGGCAGACACCCAGAAAGAGTACTACCATGAACCAAGCCAAGACTTTCGGCGCGACAGCGAGCCTGCTGTGGCTCCTCACCGGTGCCGGACAGGCCCAGCAGACCCCGGCCGCCCCCGCCCCGCCGGCCGCGCCCGACTACACGGCGCGCATCCTGACGCCCCCCGCGCCCGCCACGCCGCGCATCAACGGGGCCGGCGTCTACGGTGAGCGGCCCGGCAGCCCGTTCCTTTACACCATCCCCGCCACCGGAGTCCGCCCCATGACGTTCTCCGCCCGTGGCCTGCCCAAAAGGTTGACCCTCGACCCGCAGACCGGGATCATCAGCGGAGTCGCCGCCACCGCAGGCGAGTCCAGCGTCCGGCTGACGGCGCGCAACTCGCTCGGCACTAGTACCAGGACTCTGAAAATCGTCATCGGCGACAAGATCGCACTGACGCCGCCCCTCGGCTGGAATAGCTGGAACTCCTGGGCCGGCTCGGTAGACCAGGACAAGGTCCTGCGCTCGGCCCGCGTGCTGGTTTCGTCGGGCCTGATCAACCACGGCTGGAACTACGTCAACATTGACGACACCTGGCAGGGCGAGCGCACCGGCCCCGGCCACGCGCTTCAGGCGAACGCAAAATTCCCCGACATGAAGGGCCTGTGCGATCAGCTGCACGGCATGGGGCTGAAAGCCGGCATCTACTCGACTCCCTGGGTCACTTCCTACGCCGGCTATCCCGGCGGCTCCAGCGATGACCCGGCGGGGGCGTGGACGAAGGCGCAGGCCAATGACCAGAACCACCACATCGCGCAGTACCGCTTCGACGAGGCCGACGCCAAACAGTGGGCCGCTTGGGGCTTCGACTACCTTAAGTACGACTGGAACCCCAATGACACGGACAGCACCGCACGGATGGAGCAGGCCCTGCAAAAGAGCGGGCGCGACATCCCGTTGAGCCTTTCCAACTCCGCCCCGTTTGAACACGCCACGGACTGGACCCGGCTCGCGAACGCCTGGCGCACCACGGGCGACATCGCCGACAGTTGGGGCCGCCCCCGCACCCGCTGGCAGCAGGGCATGGGGCAGATCGCCTTCTCCCAGGACCGCTGGGCACCCTTCTCCGGCCCCGGCCACTGGAACGACCCGGACATGCTCGTCCTGGGCACCGTCAGCCTGGCACAGCCGATGCACCAGACCCACCTGACGGCGGACGAGCAGTACACGCACATCACGATGTGGAGCCTGCTCTCGGCCCCCATGCTCATCGGCTGCGACCTGGAAAAGCTCGACCCGTTCACCCTCAGCCTGCTCACGAACGATGAAGTCCTCGCCATAGACCAGGACGCGCTCGGCAAAGGGGCGGTCAAAGTCTCCGGGCCTGCCTTCACCGTCCCGCCGTATGGCGCTCCCCCCCAGGACAACCCCGGCGGCAACGCCATGGTCTATTCTAAGCCGCTGGAAGACGGCACCCTGGCCGTCGGCCTGTTCAACGTCGGCCCCCAGGAGATGACCGTCACCGTCGGCTTCGCCGACCTGAAGCTGACCGGCCGCCAGCGCGTGCGCGACCTGTGGCGTCAGAAGGACCTCGGGGACTTCCAGGGCAGCTACAGCGCCGCCGTGCCGTCGCACGGCACGGTGCTGGTCAAGATCGGCACCCCGCGCCGCTAGAGCGGGAAGGGGTACTGCATGTCCCATCACATGACCATCGCCGAAGCACTGGAGCAGGCGGGGCGGAAACTGGAAGAGCGGTACGGGAATGGCCCGATCCCTGTCACGGAGTTGCGGCAAGAGGCGGCAAGACTGGGTGGGCATCAAGAGGAGAGCATCCTCCCCTCTGACTTCTGCTATAACCGGACCAACCTAGGCATTTCACCCGCCGTTAAGCCTCTCTTCATTCAAGAGGGCCGGGGCCACTACCGGTACGTCGGCGCAAATCACCCCTACAGCGGGCCGGTCTTTCATAAAGCAAAGGGGCAGGCAGAGCGCCAGGTGGGGGATCGGAATCTAGACCGCTAGACCCGCCCGAACACGAGGCAGGCGTTGATGCCGCCGAAGCCGAAGGAGTTGGACAGGATGTAATCCACGCGCTTCGTGCGGCCCTCGCGCTCCCGAATATAGTCCAGGTCGCAGGCCGGGTCAGGCTCCGAGAGGTTCAGCGTCGGCGGCAGCCAGTCGTCGCGCAGGCAGAGCAGCGAGATCGCCGCCTCCCAGGCCCCCGTCGCGCCCAGGGCGTGGCCGTGAAAGCCTTTGGTGCCGCTGATGGGGAGGGAGTAGGCCGATTCGCCGAATACCTGCTTCAAAGCCAGCGTTTCGGTGCTGTCGTTGAGCGACGTGCTGGACCCGTGCGCGTTGACATAACCGACCTCGCCTGGCGTGACGTGCGCCCGCTCCAGGGCCAGTGCCATGCAGCGCGCGGCCTGTGCTCCATCCGCCCGTGGCTGGGTCATGTGGTAGGCGTCATTGGTGAAGGCGTGAGACAGGATTTCACCGTAAACCCGTGCCCCGCGCGCCTGGGCGTGGTCCATCTCTTCCAAAACCAGCATGGCCGCGCCCTCCGCCATGACGAACCCGTCGCGGTCCTTGTCGAAGGGGCGAGAAGCCGTCTGCGGATCGTCGTTGCGCTGGCTCATGGCCCGGATGATGGCGAACGCACCGTAGCAGAGCGGAGACAACGGCGCTTCGGAACCGCCCGCCAGCATCAGGTCGGCGCTGCCGTCCCGGATCAAATCCACGGCCCGCCCGATGGCGATGGGCGAGGCGGCGCACGAGTCGCCGTTGGCCGTCGCCGGGCCGGTGACGCCCAACTCGATGGCGACGTTGCACGACCCCGCCCCGTTGAAGACGCTCAGAGCCAGCATCGGGTTGACCCCGCGCGGCCCGTGCGCCAGGAAGGCCGGGTACTGCTCCTCGGCAAACCCGACGCCCCCCAGGGCGGTGCCCAGGCAGACGCCCACGCGGTCGCGGTCCTCGATACGGAGGTCCAGCCCCGCGTCCGCGACTGCCATTTTTGAGGCGGCGACGGCGAACTGCGAGAACTTGTCCAGCCGCTTCAGCTTCTTACCGTCTAAGTAAGGCGTAGGATCAAAGCCCTTTACCTGTGCGGCGATGTGGGTGACGAACGGGGACGTGTCGAAGTGAGTCACCGTGCCCACGGCGGATCGGCCCGCCCGCAGGCCCGCCCGCAGCCCGTCCACGCCCACGCCGATGGGCGTGATGATGCCCAGCCCTGTCACTACTACACGCCGTGTCATTTTGCTCATAACCTCATCTTATCCGCTAGGCTGGGCGATCCGGGACCGGGCAATCTGCCAGGCTATCAAGCAACATGCTCGCACAAGCCTCATACCAGTGGCTGGGAACGATGCCCCGGTCTGAGGCATACATGCCCGCGTGATTAATAGCGTCGCCGGGCGCCTGCAAGTTGTTGCCGGATATCTGAATCGCAATCGTTCCCGCAGGCAGGGGAGTCACGATCTTCTCCTCGACATAAGCGGATCGAGCCGCACAGGCGGCCGCAAGAAGGCAGTAGCGCTCCGAGGCCGGCAGGTCGTTAACAGGCTTGCCGTCGTCGCCGTGTCGCCGACCGCTCTTAACAGTGTCTTCCGCATGGGTGTAAAAAGCAGACCATTCCTGCGGTTCGGCCTTGCCGCCCGCCGACCAACGCCGATACAGGGCCAGAACGTCTCGTACTGCCTTCAAGGCCGTGTCGCTCTCGTTGACCTGTGCGCCCGCATTTTCACGACCGGCGTTCTGAGTGGCAGCGCCTCCCGCCGCATCATTCCGGCCCAGTATGCCGTGGGTGGGGTCGGACAGCGCCCACAAAACCAGCCACATCGGTGCCTGCCATAGACTTGCGCCGACCGGAACCGCCGCCCAGAATTGTTTCAGCCAGGGAATCTGCCGCTCCGGCGTCAAGCCTTTGGAAACTGCTCTGAGAACGCTCACCAAGGTAGGCGGAACCCCCAGCAGAGTGTTGAAGGCATTATCAACGGAATAACCGGCGACATAAATGCGTTGTTCAGAACCGCCATCAAGCAACAAGAGCAGACGCTGATCAACGGCACCCAGTGCGTACAAGGTGGACACGTCTCCGCTGATACATATCTCAGCGATGTCCTTCATTCGCACGATTTTTGGGTAAGGATTCAGGACGGTCCCGTGCTGCGCTCGCCTGTTCCACAGTTCTTGGAGCAGCATCGTCTTCAGCCCGGCGTCGCCCTGAGCCTCATACCACTGCATGCGCTCGAGTACTCTAACCTTCATTTCTGCATCGCCATGGAAGGCTATCATCCCTGAGTCATCAGGCAACATCATTTGTATGACCTCAAACCGTCCCGTTCCACAACTTGCTTGATCGTCGCCAGCGTCCGCCCCGCAATCGCATGGACGAACTGATCCCCACCATGTCCCGCGCGAACCAGCCGTTCAGGAAGCCAAAAGAGTAGGTCAGGTCATGGCCGATCGTGACCTTGACGCCGCGCCCCCAGGGGTCGTCTTCCAGCGACCAGACCACCCACATCCCCGTCGCGACCCCGGCCGTATGCTTGAAATAGATGCGCCCCGCGCCCGGCTCGCAGACCTGAACGCTGCGCCAGCGCACGGGGAATGTGAGGCCCGGCAGGGGGAAGTCGGCCCGCCCGGCGGCCATTTCCACGACCTTGCGACTGCCGTCGTCCGTCCGCTCGAAGACGATCACCTCCCGGTAGTGCGGCAGCAGGGTCGGCCAGTCCTGGATGTCGGCGGCGAGTTGGAAGATGCGTGACTTCGGCCCGCGCATATAAACGGTGTTCTCGGTGTGCATGGTTTACAGAGAGGGCAGGGCGAGGCGGAGCGTGGAACAAGAGAACAGATCGGCGGGCCTTGCCAGGTCGCCGACTGTCCGCAGCAGCACCTCCGTCAGAGGCTCGGATCGCCGCAGCCGCCCCGAAGCCCAGCCCAGCAGGACAGGGGAATGGACGACGCGCTGCACGGCGTCACACAGCCGGTAGCGCGGCAGCAGCTCGGCCCGCCGTGCGGCGTCGTAGCTCTGAAGGCAGCGGCGGCTGACATCGCCACGCGCCAGCGCCGCACCGATGGTCCGGGCCGCGAGCTGCGCCCCGCGCAAGGCGAAGAAAACCCCCTCGCCGGTGAAGGGGCTGATAAAGGTCGCCGCGTCGCCGACCAGAGCCGCGCCGTCGTCCGAGGCGCGCGTCGTCCAATGGCCGAAGCAGCCGACGCTCCGCAAAGGGCCGGCGGGGGCGGCCTCCCGGACCCACTCCCAGACTGCGGGGAAAGACACGCGCAGGCGCTCCTCGAAATATGCCTGACGCCGCCCCGCCATGCGCGCGGCCTCGGCCATGGGGACGACGATGTTGACGTTGCGCGTCCCCTCCGACCCGCAGGCCGCGCCGACTCCGCAGCAGGCGTCGGACCGGTCACGCGGCAGGTGCATGGTGACGGAAGCATCCCAGGAGGCACTGTCGGCGTGGTAATGCATCACAAGCGCGAGCCGCTGGAGGCGCGGGATGGGCCGGACGACCCCCATCTCGCGCGCCAGCAGGGAGCGCGTCCCGTCCGCGCCGACCGTCACCTGGGCGCGGAACTCCTGTTCCGCACCGTCCGGGTGCAGCCCCACCGCCCCACAAATGCTGCCGCTGTGGCGCAGGATGCGTCGGACGTTGACGCCTTCAATGACGCGCGCCCCCGCCTCTTCCGCCGCGTCCCGCAGCACCTTGTCGGTGATGGTGCGCGGGCAGGCCAGGGCATCCGTCGGCCCGCTGAACGCCTTCGCCCGGTGGGGAACCACCGTCTCCCGCGTCAGCCGCGCCGCGCCGCCCGCCATCAGGCCGGGCAGGACGCCCAACTCGTCCCGCAGCAGGCCCACCGCGCCGGGCGTCAGGTACTCGCCGCAGGGCTTGTCGCGCGGGAAGGCCGCCCGGTCCAGCAAGGTGACGTCATAGCCCGCGCGGGCCAGGAAAAGGGCCGTGGCCGAACCCGCTGGCCCGGCCCCGATCACGAGAACGTCTGAGGTGATGACGGACAAAAAGAACAGCCGATCTAAGCGCCGAGTGCTGCTATGGTTCTACCCGTTCTTGTCCTGGACTAAAGCGACTCGGAAATACCAGTGCGCGTGTACCCGGACATTCGGGACGCCCGCCAGCCCGACCATCTTGCGGTACTCCGGCGGCGTGAAGGCGCGGCGGACGCTGGCGGGGGCATCGTGGCGGGTGAAGGGGTGGACGTTCAGGGCGGCCATGGAAGCCTGCACCCCCCAGAGGGTCGGGCGGTCGCGCCGCAGGTCGCTGACCACGAAGCCGCGCGTCGTGACCGCGTCCATGACGGACAGCAGCCGTGCGGACGCCTCGAAGCCGAGGTGGTGGAAAGCCAGCGCGCATAGCGCGAGGTGGAAGGAGCGCGGCGCGAAGGGCAGGGCCAGCGCGTCGGCCTGGACCAGAGACACGTCCGGCGCGGTTTCCCGCGCCATCCTTAACATCCCGGCGTGGTTGTCCACGGCAACAACCGTCAGGTCCAGGCCGCGCTTTTCGCCCCAGTCCAGCAGGGCGCGCGGGATGTCCCCCGACCCGGTGGCGATGTCCAGGATGCGGACGCTGCCCCCTGGGGGGACGTCCCGCAGAAGCCGGGCGACGTGATGAACGACCGTCTGCGTGCCGCCGAACAGCCGGTTCGTCAGCGCGACATCCCGCATGGAGCGTTCGAGTTCTGCGAACGGCTGGGCCGGGTCGTCAATGTCTTCCGGCTCATCCACGCGGGCAAGGGTCATCCACGACTCAAGCCACGACATGCAAAGCCTCGGCCACGGCCTGCGCCGTCTCTTCCAGCAGGGCATCCGTGTGCGCCCCGCTGATGAACGCGGCCTCGAACTGCGATGGGGCGAAGTAAACGCCGCGTTCGAGCAAAGCGCGGAAGAAGGCCCCGTAACGCGCCGTGTCCGCCGTCTTGGCGCTCGCGAAGTCGATCACCTTGGCGTCGGTGAAGAACAGAGTCATCATCGAGCCGAGCCGGTTGATGCGGTGCGGGATGCCCAGCCGCGTCGCCGCCTCCTTGGTCCGGTGTGCCAGTGTGTGCATCCGGTGGTGCATGTCCGTGTACAGCGTCGCCTTCTGCTCATCCAGCATCGTGAGCTGCGCCAGACCCGCCGCCACGGCTAGAGGGTTCCCCGAAAGAGTCCCCGCCTGGTAGACCGGCCCGACCGGCGCGACCGTGTCCATGATGTCCGCCCGGCCCCCATAGGCGGCCAGCGGCAGGCCCCCGCCGATGATCTTGCCCAGCGCGGTCAGGTCCGGCGTGATGCCGAACAGCTCCTGCGCGCCGCCGTAGGCCAGCCGGAAGCCCGTGATCACCTCGTCGAACAGCAGAAGCGCCCCGTCCGCCCGCGTCAGGTCGCGCAGGGCGTGCAGGAAGTCCGCGCGGGGCGTCACCACGCCCATGTTGCCCGCCACGGGTTCCAGCATGACGCAGGCGACCTCGCCGCGGTGGGCCAGCATCGCCGCACGCAAAGCCCCCGCGTCATTGTAGGGCAGAGTGAGCGTGTCCAGCGTGAGGTTCCTGGGGACGCCCGCCGAGTCCGGCAGATCAAACGTCGTCAGGCCCGACCCCGCTTTCGCCAGAAACCCGTCCGAGTGCCCGTGATAGTTGCCTTCGAACTTGATGATCTTATCGCGCCTCGTGAAGCCGCGTGCCAGCCGGACCGCGCTCATCACGGCCTCCGTCCCCGAGCTGACCAGACGGACCTTCTCCACGGAAGGCACGGCGGCCACGATCTTCTGCGCCAGCCTGACCTCGGCTTCGGTGCTGGCCCCGAACGATGTCCCCCGTGCGGCAGCCTCCGTCACCGCCTGGATGATCCGGGGCGGCGCGTGGCCGAAGATCAAAGGCCCCCAGGACATCACATGGTCAATGTAGCGGTTGCCGTCCACGTCGAAGATATACGGCCCCTCGCCGCGCTGCATGAACAGAGGGTCGCCGCCGACGCTTTTGAAGGCCCGGACGGGCGAATTGACGCCGCCGGGGATGACGCGCTGGGCCTCGGCGAAGAGCCGGGCGGAGTTTTTATGGGACTGCATGGGCTGAGTTTTCTAACCGACTTCTGTGGGGGCCGCAGGAATCGGGATGTTCGGCTGGCGATGACGTGTTCCCGTTCCACTCGCCGCCGGCACCTTGAGTGTTGTGCGGGGCCTCCGTGCCATGATGGCTACAGTATACCCGCCTTCCGTGTCACTCCGCCATGCCCGCCCTCGTCACACCGGCCGCTTCAAAAAGAGGCGCGTCCTGCCGATATATCTAACATGCCGCCGTCCCGTCCGCACACCTGGGTTAGAACGGGTGTTACCCTCACGCTCGCGTTCCACGCCTGCTATGCCGCCTGGCTCCTGATGCCGCTGCCCAGACACGTCCTCCTCCTCGGTGACGACGCGCTGGAAACGGCGGGTGCCCTGCTCGCGACCCTGTTCTGCTTCTGCGGCGGACTTTGGAAGTCGAGAACACAGGGGCAGCCGCGCCGGATTGCTTTGTTCTGCGGCCTGGGCCTGTTCTGTTACGCCTTCCAGCAGGTGTACATCATTTACCCGGACTTCGCGCACCGCCGCGCCCCGGTTTCGCGCCTGACTGCCGACGTGGTTTCCCTCGCCACTTATCCGCTCCTGCTGCTCGGGATCTGGCGGCTGCCCCGGCGGCCACTCTCCTTGTCCTCACACCTGCGTATCTCACTCGACGGACTGATGATCATCACCGCCGCCCTGACCTTCAGCTGGTATTTCTTGATGGGGCCTGCGGTGCTGATGGGGCATCAGAATCTGGAAGGGAAAATCATCAGCGTCGCCTACCCACTGGCGGACCTGCTGCTCATCGCCTGTCTCCTGCTCCTCGGGGACGGCATGAAAAGCCTGCGCCCCGTGGTGACCCTGTTCTCGGCGGGCCTCCTCAGCGTGGTCACGTCGGACTGCGTCTTCGGCTACCGCCTGCTGCACGGCCTGTGGCAAAACGGCTCGCTGCTGGACATCGGCTGGTCGCTCGGCTTTATGCCCATCGGAGCGGCCGCCGCCGCCGCCCAGAGAATGCCGGCTGAGGCCGCCGAGGAAGGGCCGGAATACGCGCCCGCCCTCTGGAAGTCGCTCCTCCCTTATGCGATCCTGCCATGCGTGGCCGTCCTCATCCTCTACACGCAGCACGCGCCGGGGCGCGCGCTGCTGCGCCACGGCGTCCTGTGGGGCGGGCTGGCCCTGGTCGGCCTGGTCCTCGCACGCCAGGTGCTGGCGATCTTGGAGAACCGGGAGTTGAACGGGCGGCTCCAGTCGCTGGCGACGACGGACCCGCTGACCGGCCTAGTCAACCACCGCGTTTTCCACAAGCGTCTGGCCGAAGAGGCCGAGCGCGCACGCCTGGAGGGCCGGCCCGTCGCCGTGGTGGTGCTTGACTTAGACAACTTTAAGTTCTTCAACGACGCATACGGCCACGCCGTCGGGGACGATGTCCTGCGCCGCGTCGCCGCCGCCCTCACGGCTTGTACTCGTTCTTATGACACAGTCGCACGCTTCGGAGGGGATGAGTTCGCCCTGGTGATGCCGCAAGGGCAGGGGGGGGAGAGATCGGTTTCCGCTCAGGAGCTGCACGCACACATCGCGGAGCGGCTGGGGGACCTTTCCTACCTGCCGTTGGGCGGCGAGACGCCGATCCCCCTGACGGTGTCGCTCGGGATCGCGCTCTTCCCCGATGACGCCGACACGCACTTTGAAGCCCTCGAGATCGCCGACACGCGCCTGCGACACTCCAAGACCGGCGCGACGGACCGGCCCGTGGACGCCCTCTGCCGGGACCTGACTCACTCCGTCACCGGGTTCGCCATGCTCAACGCGCTCGTCACGGCGGTGGACAACAAAGACCGGTACACACGCCGTCACTCCGAGGACGTTCTGGCTCACAGCCTCCTGATCGCTGATCAGTTGGGGCTGGATGCGGAAACAAGGCACACGCTCCAGGTCGCCGCCCTGCTGCACGATGTCGGCAAGATCGGCGTCCCCGACGCGGTCCTGCGGAAGCCTGGGAGGCTCAACGAGGAGGAGTACGAGGCTATCCGGCAGCACCCTATGATGGGCGCAGTGATCGTCGGGGCCGTGCCCGGATTCGAGTACACGCTGGACGTGGTACGGCACCACCACGAGCGCTGGGACGGCATGGGCTACCCCTTCGGCCTGCATGGCGAGGAGACGCCGCTCCTCGCCCGCCTGGTCGCGGTCGCCGACGCCTTCTCGGCTATGACCATGGACCGCCCCTATCGGAAAGGGATGGACCGGGAGAAGGCACTCTCCGTGCTGGAAACAGGGGCTGGGACACAGTGGGACCCCAATTGTGTCCGGGCACTGTTGCACTGCCATCGCTCGGCGGAAGACAGGCTGGAGCCGGTGGCGCGCGCCGCCTGACTCCCAAAAAAATAATTTTCAGCAGGCAGGCAGAAATACCGGATTTGGCATGCTTTGTGCAGTGTTGGAAAGTGAGCTGATGTTGGGCTGATCACACCACAGGAGAGTTAGAATGATCAACACGAAGCGCACTTCTACCCTCGCCGCAGCCGCCTTGGGCCTGCTGTGTTTTGCCCTGCCCCCCGCACGGGCCGCCGGCCCCGTGATCTACGGCGGCGGCGCGGGTGCCACCGATCCGACGGCGGGACCCGGCCAGGCGCACCCCAACACGGACGCCGCCCGCGGCCAGTTCGATGCCGCCGCCTCCGGCTTCGGCACACTGACCCAACTCACGTTCGAGCCGGTGGCGCTTAACGCCACGAACTTCACGACCAACGGAGTCACCATCACCGGGGCCAACAATGCCGGCGGCGTCTCCAATTCAAGCAGCACGATCACCGGCTTCAACACCACGGCGGGCGGCTCGAAGTTCCTACAGCTGTTTGCCAACAACTCCTCGGCTGCCGTAACGGAGACGTTCACCTTCAGCAATGCCAGCCCAATCACGGCCTTCGGCGCGACCTTCACCGGCGTCGGCACAGCCTCCGGCTCCACGCTGATCACGTTCAACGATGGCACAACCCAATCCGTAAATCTGCTCGGAAGCTCGCTGGGCGGCACCCTCTTCTTTGGCTTTACCGATGCGAACCCCGCTACGTCCATCAAGTCGGTGACGCTGGGCGTCTATCCGGTCAATGGCGGCACCATTGGCGACATCATCGGCGTAGACGACGTGCTGCTCTATAACGGCGTGCCCAGTACGCCGACGATCGGGGCCGTGCCGGAGCCGTCCGAAACCGCCACGCTGGCGCTCGGCGGCGTCATGCTCGGCGGCCTGGTCCTGCTGGCCCGCAAGCGCCGCACGGCGCGTGCCTTCTGAGACGCGACCCGCCCAAAAACGAGGAGGCCCCGGCGCGTTGCGCCGGGGCCTTTTCTGACTGCGTCTCACACCCGCTCCACCAGCCCCAGCCCGGCGTCTATCAACTCCTGCACCTTTGCCTGCGTGGACGACTCGGCGTAGACGCGCACCACGGGTTCAGTCCCCGACGCTCTGAGGAGCAGCCAAGCGTCGTTCTCGAACAGGAACTTGGTGCCGTCCGTCCGGTCTATCTTCAGCACCTTCAGCCCGGCGATCTCGTCCGGGTTGTCCTCTTTGAGCGACTGGACGACGGCGGGCATCTTGGCCGGGTCCGGGTGCAGGTCCACGCGCTGGTACTCGTGCGGGCCGAACTCCGCCATCAACTCGGCGATCTGCTCCTCCAGCCGCTTCTTCCGGGTCGCCATCGTTTCCAGCAGCAGCAGGGACATCAGGGGGCCGTCGCGCTCCGGGATAAAACCCTGGACGCCGATGCCCCCGGACTCCTCGCCGCCGATCAGCACGTCCTCTTTCAGCATCCAGTCGCAGATGTTCTTGAAGCCGATGGGGACGACGTGCAGGGCCAGCCCGTACTTGGCGCACAGCTTGTCGATCAGCGTGGTCGTCGAAACCGTCTTGACGACGCTCCCGTGCTGGCCCTTGTCCTCGTAAAGATGCCGCAGGAGGAGGGCAAAGATGCGGTGGCTGTCCACGAAATTGCCGTCCGCATCCATCGCGCCCACCCGGTCGGCGTCGCCGTCAACCGCCAGCCCTATGTCGGCCCGGCTCGCCAGAACGGCCTCCTTGAGCGGGCCGAGGTTCTGCGCAATGGGTTCCGGATTGATGCCGCCGAAGAACGGGTTCCGGTCCCGGCAAATCTCCTCGATCTCAACCCCCGCGCCGCGCAGGATGTCCGAAAGGTAGCCGCTTCCGCTGCCGTGCATCGGGTCGGCTACGATCTTGAACCCGCCGCCGGCGATCTTCTCCAGGTCCACCATCCCGCGCAGACCGTCGAAGTAGGCGGGACGCAGGTCCCGCGTCTCGACTTTGCCCGCCGCGTCGGAGGCCACATCCACGGTAAACCGCCCCTTGTCAAGCAGCGCGTTCAGCTCCTTGACGATCTCATCCACCATGCTCGGCAGGGCCGACCCGCCGTAGCCGGCCTTGATCTTCAGCCCGTTGAATTGCGGCGGGTTGTGCGAGGCGGTGATCATGATCCCGCCCTTGGCGTTCGCCTTGTGCGCGTTGTAGGAAATGGAAGGCGAGGAGCAGGACTGAGCCGACAGCACCGCCTTCAGCCCAGAGTTCGCGGCCACCTTCGCGGCCTCGACGGCAAAATACTCCGACTGCGAGCGGTTGTCGTAGCCGACAAACAGAACCGGCTCGCCAGGGACATCGGGCCGCAGGAAGTAGTTGACGACGGCCTGCGAAACCAGCCGGACGTTCGCGCCGGTGAAATTGTCGGCGATGATGCCGCGCCAGCCGTCGGTCCCGAACGAAATCTGCTGCCGGAGCGCCGCCGCCTGCTGGTCCTGTTCTTCGGTCATTGCTGTGTGATCTCTCTTGAAGCGTTTCTATTCCAATGTTTGCAGCGCCTGATGCGCCAGATGAACGGACAGCACCGACTCGGCCCCCTGGTTGACGTTCAGGCCGTGTTCCGTGAGGGCGTCCGCCACCCCGCCCGTTTTGGAGTCGTACACCGGCAGGGCATGGAGGTTTTTGCCCTCGTACCAGCCGAAGGCATCCCAGGCTGCCTGCCGGAAACGGGCTTCGCCGGTCGCGTGCCAGGCCTCGACGCAGCACTCCACCAGCGCGCCCGCGTCCACCGGCTGCTGGTCGAAGCGCGCGGGCGACTCATCGGTCCGCAGGAACCAGCCGCGCGTGGTCAGGCGCGCGTTTCCCACCGGGTCGTGCCCGCCCTGGGCATTGCGCGTCTTCTTCAGCAGGAAGTCCAGCGACTCGGCGGCGATCCGCGCATACCTCGGCTCTCCGGGGAAGAGGCGCGCAGCGGCGAAGAGGGCCTGGGGCAATCGGGCGTTGCAGTACGTCATGCCTTCTTCAAACCAGTGCCACGCCGCATCCGCATTTGTCTCATAAGAAGCGACAAGGACGTCCGCCGCCTCTTTGATACGCGCATCATCGAGCCGGGCGGCGGCCAGGCCCAGGATGACGAAGGCGTGGGCGCGCAGATACCACGGGTTCAGCCCACTGATGGCGGGCAGCGAGCGGCGCAGCAGCGTCTCGGCCACAGGACGCGGCGCGAACGGTGCATCCACAGCATGGGCGACTCCCAAGCCCCAAAAGGTGCGACCGAACGAGTCGTCGCTCCCGACCGAGTCCAGCCAGCGGCCGTTCGCATCACAGAAATTGTGGTAGCGGCCCGCACCCCCGCCCTCCACGATGGCCGCTTTCTCAATAAACCGGAAGCAGGCCCGCGCCAACCGCTCGGAGAACAGCGGCTCGACGCCCTGCTCCCAGTAACGCAGCCCGACGATCAGGCCGCGCGCCTCGTCGTCAATGGAATACCCGTGGCGCTCGTGGGGGCGGCACCCCTCCGCGTGCTGCCACAGGCCGATGTCGGTCAGCAGGCAGTCCAAGTGCCCGAAGTTCGGTGGGGCCGCATCCCGCTCCGGTGCGGGCTGCGGGCGACTCACTCGGTCAAACTGCATTGTCATGGCACGTCTCCTTGGGCCTTCCCCTGTTCTATCCGGCCGCCGTCACGACGACCGGGGCGGGTGCCCACACTTCGCCCTCGCGGACCATCTCGCTCAGGCCGGGGATCGCGATCGCATCCATCGCCGCCCGGTGATTGACCCATCTCTCATCCAGCATCTCCGTGAACAGTTTGGTGTACTGGATGCCGACCGACTGCCACGTCATGGAGCGGCCGTACTCATACGCCTTGCGGCGCGTCTCCTCGTAAAGCCTGTCGTCGGTCAGCAGGTGCCCGATGATCTCGGACAGCCTCGCCGAGTCCCGGAAGGGGTACAGGAAGCCGCGCCCCTCGGCCAGCAGCTCCTCGGCGTACAGGTAGGGCGTCGAGACGATCACCTTCCCCGTCACCATCGCATAGGCCAGCGTCCCCGAGGTGATCTGGTGCGGGTTGGCGTAGTACGGCGTGATGTAGATGTCGGTCGCCAGCAGATAGTCTATCAGCTCCTGGAGCGTCAGGTACTTGTCCACAAACTTGACGTTCCGGGTCAGCCCCAGCTCCTCCACCTGCTTGACCAGGCCCTCGCGATACCACTCGCCCTCTTTGCGCTTGACGACGGGGTGCGTCTGTCCCAGGACCAGGTAAGTGGCCTGCGGCTCCTTCTCGACGACCGCCGGCATGGCGGCGATGGCGTCCTCGATCCCCTTGTTCGGCGAGATCAGGCCGAACGTGGACAGGATGCGGCGGCCCTCCAGCCCGAGCTTCGCCTTGGCGGCGTTCTCGGCGTGGAAGGGCGCGTTGGGTGCCCCGTGCGGAATGAAGCGGATCTTGCTCGGCGCGATGCCGTAGACCTCTTGTAGCAGCTCGACGGCCTTGTGCGCCATGACGACGAAGCAGGAGACGTGGGCCTCCATGTCCTTCAGGATGCGGCGCTGAGGCTCCGAAGGGGAGGGAAGGACCGTGTGCAGGGTGACCGCGACCGGCATGGTGACGGCGCGGATCAGGTCCAGGACGTACTCCCCATGGTCGCCGCCGAAGATGCCATACTCGTGCTGCACCGAAAGCAGGCTGACGCGGTGTTTGTCCAGCAGCTTGGCGGCGCGCGTGTAGTCCGACCGGTTCTCCTTCTCGATGGTGTAGACGACCTTGCTGTCTGGGTGCGGCTCGGACGGCGCGGCGTCGTCCACCGCGAACACGATGGACCGCCAGCCGGACAGGTCCGTGGAGTTCACGACGTCGAGGGTGAAGGTGGCGATGCCGCATTCCTTGGGCGGGTACGTCCCTACATAGGCGATCTTGTGCCGCCTCGCGAGATTGGGGTAGGCGCTCATGGGTGTGATGACCTCCTCGCGCGGCGGGGCCGCGCGGTAACACAACTTACGTTACACTGTCGAAGATTGCCGACATTGGCAACTTGTGTCGGATGGCCGAACCTGATTGAGTCGTGCCGGGGGTGGCGTTCGTGTCAGGGCCGGACGGGGAAGCCGGGAGCCATAAAAATGCGGCCCAACCGACTGTACATAAGACTATACCTGGAAAAGAGGCTTCTTTAAACCTGGATCAGCGGCAGCAGGAGGCGAGCAGGGAGGAGAGGAACAGGCACGGCAGCAGCAGGCCCGTCCCGTCGCCCCCCACATCGGGGACGCCGGGCAGGCCGCCGGGGCTGCCGCCCGCGTGCGGGGCAAGCCCCTTGAGCAGGGGTGCAAGGAAGCCAAGCAGGACGGAGAATGCGATCGAATTAAGGACCGTCCCCAGCACGCTCCAGCCGATGGTCATCCAGCCGATCTGCGTCTTGCGCGGGTCATCCAGCATCAGGAAGACGATGCCGACCGGCAGGCCGATGTAAGGGAACAGCATCCCGAGGGCCGCCGCCGCCTTGGGTGCCAGGGCGGACTCGGCGGCTGGCCTCGACGCGAACGTCCGCTGGGCGGGCGTGATGCCGGGGAGTGGCGGAGGGAGCGGCGCGGCGAGGGCCTCAGCCGACCCCGCCGGGACGGCTTTCAGCGCCCGCCCGCACTGCCAGCAGGCCGCTGAGGCGGGGAAGTTGTTCGCGCCGCAGTACAGGCAGCGCACCCGCCCGGCCTCACCGCCGGGTCCCGTGTTGGAAGGGGAGACGGCCATCTACTTGAGGTTCGGGTCCCCGGCCGGCTTGTCGGTGTCCACGGAGACCGCCCGCCCGCCGTGCGCCGGCTGGACGCTCGTCCTGCCCAGGTCCTGACCGTTCAGGTAGAACAGCAGTGCCGCCAGCAGCAGGACCGCCAGGGCGATGCCCGCGATCCGCCGCCAGTCCCCGGCCCGGCTGGCCGGGACCACCGGCTGCTCCAGGCCTGTATCCCGGCCGACGGAGTTGAATTTGGGGACACCCCCGAGGAACTCTTGATTCTGCTTTCGTTCAGCCATAATAACAGTATGCTACCCGAATCAGGCTCAAAACCGAGCCGAAATCCCCGAAACTTTTGGCTCCCCTGGTTGTCATAGGGTGTGAGTACGATTTAAGCGCGGAAAGGCACGAATTTCCTCAATGAACTGGACGTTTTGGACGCGGACCCCACCGATAGAGCCTGACGACTGTGAGACAATTGACCCGCTGCTGTCGCTGTACGCCGACGGGATGACCTCCCTCGATGAATCCGCCCGTGTGGAAGTCCACCTGCCCGGCTGCGCGTCCTGCCGCGAGTCGCTGGCCTGGATGCGGGCGACCCGCTTCGCCCTCGCCTCCCGCCCGGTCGCGCTGCCGCCCGCCGACCTGCGCGTCCGCATCGCCGAAGCCATCGCCGCCTCGTCCGCCGCGCCGGTCCCCGCCACGTTCACCACCCGCCGCGCCTTCGCCCTGCGTCCGGCCCTCGCCGCCGCCGCCTCGTTCGTCATGCTCGGCGTCGTCGGCTACGGCCTGCTGAATCACCCGCCGCCCGCCGCCGTACAGCCCGTGACACCGCCGCGGTTGGCCGCCACGCCGCGCGTCACCACTGCCGCGCCTGTCGTCAAGACGGCACCCGGCGTCAAGATGCACCTGACGCCGCACCCGTCGGCCCAGTCCAAGCACACGCGCCTCGACCCGGACCGGATCGCCAGCACCCGGCCGACTGAGGCCGCACCCGCCCCGGCGGTCGTGAAGACGCACGCCCCCGCGAAGCCCGGCCCCCGGATGCTTGCCGGCATCGCGCCCATCATGGCCCCTGAGAAGGTGCGGCCCGCAGCCGACAGGAAGCCGGCCCCGCATCGGCTCCGCCCTGAGCTGATGGCGACGAACAAAGGCCTATCCCCTGCCGCCGAGACGCGCAAGGTGCTGGTCGTCAAGCCTGAACCCAAGCACACCGACATGGCCGTCGCCGAGGCTCCGCACCCTCAGACACTCTCCGCGCCCGCAATCATCGAGAAGCAGCCCATCATCACGCATGACCCGGCCCCGGTCGTCGCTGTCGCCAGCAGCAACGAAAGCCGCGTTCAGACGGCTGAGGAACACGTTGTTATCAGGTTAAATCACGCCGCCGCGCAAGTCATGGGGCATATGAGCCTTGCTAGAGATAATGGAGGCGCGACGGCCATCAGGACTATGATTGAACAAGACAGGACTCCCGGCCCCGACATGACACGCGGATCGTTCGGTAGTCCCCGATAGATAAAACGGGCGGCGAACTTTCTGCCGCCGGGCGCGTCTTTACCAGCAAGAAGCCTCGGCGGCCTGCCGGAGCAGCAAACAAGTTACCCGTCGCTCTCCTGGAGAGTAGTGGGCGCTGAAAACTTTTCATATCAAAAGGAACAACAATGACCCAGCCGAACCGAAACGCCGCGAAGGCCGGCTTCACCCTGATCGAGCTGCTCGTCGTCATCGCCATCATCGCGATACTCGCGGCGATCCTTTTCCCCGTCTTCCAGAGCGTCCGCGAGAACGCCCGCCGGACCCAGTGCCTCAGCAACATGAAGCAGCTCGGGCTGGCGATCACCCAGTACACCCAGGACAGCGACGAGCGGATGCCCAACTTCACCGACGGCAATCCGGGGAACGGACTTCTCGGCGGCTGGGACTACTACACCGGCTATGGCAGCGCCGCGACCGTGAAGTTCGACCCCACGCAGGGCAGCCTGTACCCCTTCATCAAGAGCAAAGGCGTCTACGTCTGCCCCGATGATACGACCGGCCAGAACACCGGCACCTCCTACGCGATCAACTCCTGCCTCGCCGGCAACGTCCGGGACACGGCCTCGATGCTGAGGATCGGGAAGAACATCGCCACCATTGACAGCCCCTCGGCCACCCTGCTGTTCTGCGAGGAAGGCGCGGGTGCCGGCAGCGCGTCCACCAACGACGCCTACTTCAGCTACCCCTCGCCCGACCACGTCGCGATCCGTCACCGGGGAGGCGGCGTCTTCGGCTTCATTGACGGCCACGCCAAGTACCTCCAGCTTGACGCCGGCAGCCCCAACGCCGCCTCCCCCGCCGCCGACCTCAAGGTCTACAACATGCAGGACGGCCTCGACCCCACGAACACGGCCGGCGTCCCGCTGCCCGCCCCGAATGGCACCGGCGGCGGCCTCTGCTCCAACTGACCTGGACCCCCCTCCCGGCCGTCGTGCCCCCCGCCTCCTGCCTCTAAGGCAGGAGCGGGGGGCATCCGTCTGTCTGCCGGGAACCTCTCCCGCCCCGCCCGGTGTTCTGAGGCACGGGAGAGCAAGAAATGACGATGTATCTGCGGCGGCGGGCCGGCTTCTCCGCCGGGTTCCGCCGCCCGCCGCCCGGCGAGACCGGGCGCGGACACGACTATCTGTGCGAGCTGACCGTCGGCGGCGAGATCGCCCCCGAGACGGGCATGGTGATCAACATCAAGGACGTGGACGCCGTCCTGAAAGCGCACGTCGTCGGCCCGCTCGCCGGGAAGCTGCTGGACGCGGAAGTCCCCGCCTTCCTGGACACGCCCCCGACCCCGGAAAACCTCGTCCGCCTGATCTGGGGACGCTGCGCCCCCGCACTGCCCCCGCAGAGCGCCCTCGCCCGCGTCACCCTCTGGGCGACTTCCACAATGCGCGCAGAGCTGTCCGCGCTTCAGAATCCCCAGGAGAGGCCCATGCTGACCGTCACCCGCACCTATGATTTCTCCGCCTCGCACCGGCTGAACTCGGCCGCGCTGTCCGCCGAGGAGAACGCCGACATCTTCGGCAAATGCAACTGGGAGAACGGGCACGGACACAACTACGAGGTCGAGGTGACACTGGCCGGCGACCCCGACCCGCGCACCGGGTTACTCTGGGACCTTGACCACCTGGACCGGATCGTGGACGAAGAGGTCTTGAAGCCTTACGACCACAAGCACCTTAACTACGACGCCGCAGACTTCCGCGACCTGAACCCGACCTCGGAGAACCTGACCCGCGTGGTGTGGGACAACCTCTCGCGGCGTTTAGGGCAAGAAGACCTGGGCCGCGCCCGCCTCTACCGCGTGGCGGTGCGGGAGACGGCCCGCAATTATTTCGAGTGCTATGGCTGACGGAAGACGGCCATTTAGGAAGACGTGTATCGTGACACAACTGAACGGATTTGAGAAGCGGGGGCTGGAGACGGTGGAAGTCCTCCCGCCGCGCGAAGCCGCGCATACCAACGGGAATGCGGTCGGGAAGGTCCGGCCAAGCCAGGAGATGATCGAGGGCCACTACCGTGACCTCCTCGCCTTCGTCGGCGAGGACCCCGACCGCGAGGGCCTGCTGCGGACCCCCCACCGCGCCGCCGAGGCACTGAAGTATCTGACGCAGGGCTACGGCCAGGACGTCCACACCCTGCTGAACGGCGCGATCTTCCACGAAGACTATGAAGACATGGTGGTCGTCAAGGACATCGAGTTCTACAGTCAATGTGAACACCATATTTTGCCGTTTTTTGGCAAGGTCCATGTCGCCTACATCCCCAACGGGCGCATCGTCGGCCTGTCCAAAATTCCTCGGCTCGTGGACATGTTCGCGCGCCGGTTGCAGGTGCAGGAGCGGCTGACGACCCAGATCGCCGAGGCCCTGGAGGCTGCCCTGGAGCCGCGTGGCGTCGCCGTCGTCGTCGAGGGCACACACATGTGCATGCGGATGCGCGGCGTCCAGAAGCAGGAGGCGACCATGATCACCTCGCACGTCATGGGCGTCTTCCGAACGGACCGTGCCACGCGCCAGGAGTTCATGGCGCTGGTGAAGGGCAACGGCCACCGCTGATGCCGGCCGGTGATGTCAGCTGGCGCGGGAACCGGAGGCCTCTCCCCCGTGTTCCTCTGATAGCGAGAGATGATGTGGCCTCCGCAGCCGGCGGACTGGCCGACCAAGGAGAAGAAGCATGAGCGCAGTCCCCGCCGTTTCCACCGCCGAGTTCGACAAGCAGGTCCTGGAGTCTGAAATGCCTGTTCTGGTGGACTTTTGGGCCGTCTGGTGCGGCCCCTGCCGTACCATCGCCCCCGTTGTGGATGCCGTCGCGGAAGAGTTCGCGGGCCGCGCGAAGGTTTTCAAGCTGAATGTGGACGAGAATCCCGAGATCGCGGGCCGCTACGGTGTCCAGAGCATCCCGACCCTGATCGTCTTCAAGGCCGGCCAGAAGGTCGGCCAGCTCGCCGGTGCCCAGAACACGCGGCAGACCATCGGGGCCGCCCTGTCCGAGCATGTCTGAACGACCGACCCCAAGCCATTTTCTAAATAAACCACTGTCTATATCAAGGAGAAGTTCGAATGAGTAATGCCAGCGCCGTCACGACGGCCAATTTCGAGAAGGAAGTCTTGCAGTCCGATGTCCCCGTCCTCGTGGATTTCTGGGCACCCTGGTGCCCCCCCTGCCGTGCCATCGGCCCCACCCTGGATGCCCTCGCCGATGAGTACCAGGGCAAGGCCAAAGTAGTCAAGGTGGACGTGGACGATGAGCCGGAAGTCGCCTCGCGCTACGGCGTCAGCAGCATCCCCGCACTGCTGCTGTTCAAGGGCGGCGAGCAGGTCGGCCAGCTCGTCGGCGCGCATCCGAAGACGAGCATCGCCAATCTTATCACGAACGCCCTCTAAGAACTGGAACAACAAAAGCCGCCCCGCGCAGATGCGCGGGGCGGCTTTTTCCGTTTGGGAGCTACCGGGATTGGGGCGGCGGCGGCTGCCCGAAGCCCTGGTTATGCACCACCTCGCGGCTGTCATTGTCGCCCGTCGGCGGGTTCAGGACCTTGAACGGGTACACGCTGCGCCCGTCCTGATAGCCCGTCACGCCGTAGGTGGGGTAGGGGGCATCGCGCGTCACCGTCCACGCCGCCGGGTTGTCTTTGTCCTTTATGTCCCCGCCGCCCTTAAGGCTGCGGACATACGCCACCGCCGCCCACCTCTCGTTAGGCGTCAGCCAGTGCCGGAAGCCGGGCATCTTGCCCTGACCCATTGTGATATGCCAGAACATCGCCCCGTCCGAGATATGCTGCACCAGGGGCGCGGCCAGATCCGGCGGGTGGGGGACTAAGTACTGCCCCACCGTGCCGTAGCCGTACCCGCCTGGGTTGTGGCACTGTACGCACCGGTTGTAGAACAGCACCTGACCCGACCGGACGACGTGCGGATCCTCCGGCAGTGGGCTTTTCAGGGCATCCACGGCCGCCGGGGCAGGCTCATACCGGGCGTTGTCGGAGAGGTTCGGCGGCGGCAGCGTCGGCTCCTTGGAAGGGAACTGGTTCAGGCGCACTCCCCCGCTGTACTTCGCCTCCGTATCGCCCGGCAGCTTCACCTGCGCGCCATACGCAATCGAGGCCACCGGCCGCGCGTCCGTCGGCAGGATGGCGTCGCCCGC
Organism: Capsulimonadaceae bacterium; assembly: GCA_965215505.1. Taxonomy (GTDB): domain Bacteria; phylum Armatimonadota; class Armatimonadia; order Armatimonadales; family Capsulimonadaceae; genus JANXMY01. The sequence goes on from OZ244065.1 coordinate 5,286,550, forward strand.
CGAAACCGACTCCTGCGGCGGCGCGGCGCGGGGCGCGTCCAGCGGCGTATAGTTCGGCTGGCGGTACATCTGGTTGCCGCAGCCGGTCAGCGCGAGGAGGCCAAAAAGGCCGCCCGCGCTCTGTAACAGATTACTTCTCATGCAACTACATTCTAATCACGCGCTTTCATTCAAAGCTGCGCGCGTCGTGCCGAACATCCGTCGCGCCGGCCTCACGGCAGAAGCGCTCCGCCCGCGTGGCCTGCTTCTCGTCGGCGCAGTGGGCGGCGATGCCGATCAGGCCCTCCGAGATGCGCGGGTCATAGACCTTTGCCCGCCAGTTCGGCAGGCGCATCTCGAACAGGGCCGCGAAGAAGGCCGCCGAGAGTGCGAACAGCATCATCATCTCGTAGGCAATGATGCCGGTCGGCGGGACCGGCGAGATCGGCTTGCCGCCCACCCGGATCAGGTAGAGCTGGGCGGACCCCGCCGCCAGGGCGATCCCGAACCCGATCCCGACCAGCGCGAACAGAATGGTGATCAGGGGCAGCCGGATCGGCGACCTATCCGCCTCCAGCACGCCCTCGGGAAAAGGCACCGAGGACAGCACCATCAGGTCCTCCGAGGCCGCGCCCCCTTCGCTCCGCAGCCGGTTGAGCGCGTTCGCCGCCTGGTCGATCTCCTCGAACAGTCCGAGTACCGTTGTTTCAGCCATCGTTTCCAACTTCTAAGGGAATGTGTTTGCATTACCCAAAAGGGACGGCCGTCAAACCCGTCACTCCCCCAAGATCGGCTATTCCAGTGTGTGTCCGACGCAGGTCCAGGAGAGGATGTCGTACTGGGTGGTGGTCGTCGGAAAAGCGGGTGGGGGGTTAGTCGCCAGGCGTCCGTCGTAGTGGCGCTCAGTGGAAAGGCCGCTCGTCAGCAGGCCCCCGGCGGACAGGGTGCCGAAGCCGCCGCCGTGTCTGACGATGAAACTGCCGACCTGTCTGAACGTGCCCAGAGGCCGCGTCGTCACGCCAGTCGCGTCACAGGTGTTGAACGCCAGAATGGCCGCGTCAACCTCGACGGCGGTCAGCGGCAGGCTGTTCGAGTCCCGATCAACCACCTCGACCGTGTTGGAGATCAGGCCCAGCGTCCCCGCCTGCTGCGTCAGGATCGTGTTCAAAGGCTGCGTCAGCGGCAGGGAAAGGAGCGCGCTGTATTGGAGGCTGCCGTCAATGTTCATGTTCCTGCCGGCATCGGTTGCGATGGTCAGGTGGTTGCTGGGGAGGAGCGCGCCCAAAACCTGGTTGTCCAGGATCGTCCCGTGGAGGCCGCCGGATTTGGGGGCGGACTGGCTTCCGATGTTCCCATCACAGTAGATCACGCCATTCCCGATGCCGACATAGAAGGTGATGAGGGGCAGCGCGAAGGACCGTGTGACGACCACCGTCGTCTGATTGAGCAGGCCGTTAAGCAGGACTGTGGTCGTGAATGGTCCCACGCCGTCCTGCTGCTGGATGCTGATGGATTGGACATTGCCCGCCCCGACCGCCAGCGTCATTTCCTGCACGTCGCCGTGGACGTAGATGCCGCCGACCGTGGTGCCGCCGCTGATCCCGCTGGTGAGGACGCCGTTGAGCAGACTCGTGACCAGCCCGCCGCCCCCGCCGCTTGGGATAGTCACGCCGACCGCCGTTGGCGCGGGCGTTCCGGCAAGCGCCGCCAGTTTCTGCGGCGTGCTGTCGGCGGGGAAGGCGATCGTCGGCGTCCCGCAATGCACCGATGCCGCCCCGCCCGCAGCGAGGGAAGACCAGTCGGCCGTGGTGTGTGGACTCGTGGCGGCCGTGGGGGTGCTGAGGAACCAGTTGACATGGGTGCCGGACATGGTCACCGCGTCCGCCGCGCCGTCACTGAAGATCGGCTGGGGCGCGGCCGTCTTCCACAGGATGTTGTTCACGACGCCGCCCGGACTGCCGTCGGGGTTGGAGTTGTTGCAGTGGACCGGGCCGTCGAAGCCGGTCACGCCGCTGATCCAGTAAGCGTCCGGCGCGGACTGATCGGAAAAGTAGTTGTATTTGGCGAAGCTGACCTGCTGGACCTCGGCCTCGACGGTCTGCACGGACGCCCCGCAGGTGCCTATCGCCTCGATCAGATACTTCTTCGGGGCCGACCCCGAATTGCCGCCGCCGGGGTAGACACGGATGCTGAACGTATGGGCGGCATCCGGGTAGCTCACGACCGCGCGCTGCGGGCTGCCGGCGAGGGATGCCCCCCAGAGGGTCGGCGCGAACGCCTGGGTCTGGGAAGGGGGCGCGGCCTGAGTGTGCAGCCACTGAAGCGTCAGTTCGACGCCCGAGGCGGCGAGTTCGGAGGCGGTCGTCGCCTGCGCGCGCGCCGCCGTCATCTGCAAGGAATTACCCGCCGTCGCCGCCCCACCGCCGCCGCTGGTGCCGGGGACCAGCGTGATCCCGATCAGCATCGCGGTCATCAGCCCCAGCAGGACCAGCATCGTCAGGGCGAACGCCATGCCGCGACGCCGCCCCCGCCTAGTCGGAGCGCAGGGGCGTGTTCGTGGCTCCGTAGGTGGGCGTCGGGTTTGGCTCATGGTCTAGGTTCAGTTCATGGTCCCGCGACAGGACGCACTTGCCGATGACGGGCACCTGCTGGCTCCCCGCCGTCATCTCGCTGGTCTGGGTGCCGCGCAGGGACGAGTAGTAGGCGCTGACGAGGCGGACTTCCAGTTGGTAGGGGAACTGTTGCGCGCCGGACGAGTCGGCGGGCCGCTGGAACTGGACGGCGCCGGCCGAGGCCGGGCTGAGGCTGGCGAGCAGCGCCCTGCCGACCGGCTGCCCCAACTCCGCCCCACTCAGCCAGAGATAGCCGCCGGATGCGGCGTTAGGAGTGCCGTCGCTGTTCGCGCGGTAGATCCATAAGACGCTGGCGGGCGAGGACGTTGCGGAGCGGTCGTAGGCGGGGGGCATGAGGAGACTCCCGTTCCCGCCCGCCACCGAGGGGGAACCCGAGGCCGGGGAGACCAGCTCAACGCCCGTGTCCAGCAGGGAGCCGCCCGCAGTCGTCTGGAACGCGCCGGGCGCCTGCCCCCCCGGCGAGGTCCACCAGGCGTCCTCCGGCAGAGCCAGCCAGTGTGCCTCTTCGACGTCTCTGGCGATGTGCTGCACCGCGTTGGCCGCGTCGGTCGTGGCGTAACACGCGGCCCCGCTCTGGACGGTGATCTGCGCCGAGGCGACATAAAGGTCAACCGCCCCTAGGAAAAGCAGCAGCGTGAGCGAACCGCCGACGATGACCTCGACGAGCGTGAACCCTCGCCGCGCTCTCCCCTGCTGCCTTTTCCCCTGCTGTCTGTTCCTAGTCATGTTCTCGCTGCTCCCTCGCACCCGGTCAGGAGTGCGGCATCTGGATGACCAGGCCGGTGAGGCTGTAACCGCCTGCGGCGGCCGCACCCGCAGGCCAGTGCAGGGCCACCGTCACGCTGTCCACCGTGCCTGCCGGGACGGTCGCGTTCAGCGAGGCGTAGTCGGTGACGGTCAGTGTGGCCGTTGTCCCCTGGAGGAACACCCCCTGCCCGCTGGAATCCGCCAGCAGGCGGTCGCAGGCGGTGAAGTTCGCCGTGTAGGGCACCCCGAGACTCGTACTCGTGCCCGCATCAATGATGCCGAGCGAGGCCAGTGTCGCCGGGCTTTGCAGCGCTTGGAAGCCGGCCCCGCGAATCTGCATCAGTTTATGCTGCGCCAGGGCCGACGCCTGCGCGTAGTGGCCGCTCACGCGCGCCGACAGCAATGTCATGGGTAGCACAGCGGCGAAGAGCAGGCCCATCATCACGAAGATGCCCAGCGCGAACACCGCCTCGAAGAGCGTGAATCCGCGCCCGGAAGCATCGCGAGACCTGTGCGGTGTTCGTGTGATTGTTCTCATCCATCATCATTATCGCGCCTCGGCGCGGTTTCTTTAGGGCTGCCGGCTTGCTGGAGTGCCCGAATGCTCTACAGTGGCCCGGCATTTTTGCCGATACTCTCACGAGACGCATGGCACCCCCGGTCGCGGAAAGTTGGTGCAGAAGTTAATGCAGAAAGTTGATGCAGGAAGTCAATGACGAGCGATACCCCTGACGCTTCCAAAGAGGCCTACCGCCTGAACGCGCTCTGCCAACTCCAGATCCTAGACAGCGCGCGGGAGCAGGAGTATGATGACCTGGTCGAGATCGCCGCCGCCATCTGCGGGACGCCCGTCGCTCTGATCACGCTGCTGGACGAGAACCGCCAGTGGTTCAAAGCCAGCGTCGGCGTGTCCATGACGCAGACGGCGCGGAGCGACTCCTTCTGTAACCACGCGATCTCCCAGACCGAGCTGTTCGTCGTCCCCGACCTCGCCGCCGACGCGCGCTTCGCAGGAAACCCGTTCGTCGCCGGCGAGCCGCATGTACGCTTTTACGCCGGGATGCCGCTGATCACCCCGGAAGGCCACGCGTTGGGGACGCTCTGCGTCCTCGACGTCGTTCCTCGCGAACTGACCCCGACGCAGAAACGCACCTTACAGGCCCTGGGCCGTCAGGTGATCAGCCTGCTGGAACTGCGGCGCAGCGTTGTACGCATGGAACGGAACATGGCCGAGCGCGCGCATGTGCAGGCCGCCCTCCGGGAAAGCGAGGCGCGGCTGCGTGAAACCGACGCGGCCCTCCAGTTCGCCTGCAAAGCGGGGCGGATAGGCCTCTGGGAGAGCAATCTGGAATCGGGCAAGACGACTTGGTCCGCCGGCAATGCGCGGCTGTTCGGGATGGAATTGGAAGACTTCGACGGTTCCCCGGAGATGACGCTCGGGCGCGTCCATCCCGATGACCGTGCCCTCCTTAAGCGCGAAAGCGCTCTCGCGGTCCTGAACCTCACGCCCTTGAAACTGGAACTGCGCGCGCTGCACCCGGACGGGACCATCCGCTGGATTCTGCTCAGCGCGGAGGTCGTCACGGATGAGTCCGGACGCCCCCTTCGGTTGAGCGGTTCGGCAACGGACATCACCGAGCGCAGGGAAGCGGAGGAAGCGCGCGGGCGGAGCGAGGAGTGGCTGCGGACGGTGGTCGCGGGGGCACCGCTGGTCCTGTTCTCTCTGGATGCCGCCGGGAGGTTTACGGTCTCTGAGGGGAAGGGCCTGGAGCGGATCGGGATGCTGTCCGGACAAGTAGTGGGGCAATCCGCTTACGATTTGTATGCCGGTTTCCCGGAAGTTCTGGGGCATCTGGAGCGCGCCTACGACGGCGAGGCATTCAATGTGCGGGCAGACATTGGTGCCCTGACGTTTGAAACCTGGTACTCCCCGGTGTTCGGAGAGGACGGCCACGTCGCCGGCGTGATCGGCGTTGCGTGTGACATCACCGAAAGCCGTAATGCCGAGCGAATGCTGCGTAACAGCGAGGCCCGGTTCCAGGCATTCATGGATAACAGCCCGACGATGGCTTATGTCAAAGACGATGAAGGCCGCTATGTGTACTGCAATGACGCTTTCGATCGTCTGCATCAGTTGCCTTCGGGCGAGTGCCTCGGGAAAACGGCCCTGGATCTATGGCCCGGTGCCGTGGGGGAAAAACTGCACACGGACACGCTGGACACGCTGGCCCAGGACCGCCTCACCGAGACCGTCGCCGTGATCCCGAGGCGCGGGGGCGGTTCCCAGCACCTGCTGACGTTCCGGTTCACCTTCCAGGACAGCGCCGGATCGGCATTCGTGGGGTGTATCGCGGTGGATGTCTCCGAGCAGGTGCGGGCAGAGAGGCAGTGGGAGGACACGCAGCAGCAGTTGGAAGAGACGCTGTCGCAGTTGAACGCCATCCTGGAAGCGACGGTGGATGGCCTTTTGGTCCTCGGCAACCAGGGCAGCCAGACGCGGGTCTTGCGCGCCAGTGGCACCTTCGATGAGATGTGGCACATCCCGGAAGAACTGACCGGGGGCAAGGACGCCGCCGGGCATCTTGCGTTTGTCGCCGGTCAGGTCACTGACCCCGATGCCTTCAGAGCCAGGGCGTTTTATCTGAACACGCACTTTGAAGAGGCCAGCTTTGACACCCTGAACCTCAAGGACGGGCGAATTTTCGAGCGGTATTCGCGTCCGCTGCTCATCCAGGGGGCCTTCGCGGGGCGCGTCTATAGTTTCCGGGACGTCACCCAGCAGGAGCAGAGCCGGCAGGACCTGATCCGCGCGAAGAACCACGCGCTGGCCTCCGCCCAGGCCAAATCCGAGTTCCTCGCCAACATGAGCCATGAGATACGCACGCCGATGAACGGCATCCTAGGCATGACCGACCTTCTGCTGGCGACGCCGCTGCTGCCGCAGCAGAGGCACCAAGCCGTGACCGTCAAGAACAGCGCCAACAGCCTGCTGACGATCGTGAACGACATCCTCGACTTCAGCAAGATTGAGGCCGGCAAGCTGATTCTAGAGGCGGTGCCGTTCAGCATCCCCCAGGTTATGCGGGAAGTGAAAGACCTCCTCGGCCCGCGCGCGGAAGAAAAGAACGTCGCCCTCCTCTGCTCCCTGCCGCCGGACTTCCCGTCGGCCGTGTGCGGCGATGCGGCGCGGCTGCGCCAGATACTCACGAATCTGGTCGGCAACGCCCTGAAGTTCACCGAGCGCGGCCAGGTGGTCATGGAGGCGCGCGTGCTGCGGGAGACACCCACCCACGTCGAGTTCCGTCTGTCCGTGCGCGACACCGGAATCGGCATCGCCAAAGACCGGCAGACGGCCATCTTCGACAGTTTCACACAGGAGGACGGCAGCATCACCCGCCGCTACGGCGGGACCGGGCTGGGCCTGGCGATCTGCCTGCGGCTGACGGACCTCATGGCGGGGCGCATCGGGCTGGAAAGCGAACCCGGATGGGGCAGCGAGTTCTGGCTGACCGTGACTTTGGAAAAGACGACCGCAGTGCTGGACGAAGCGGCGGCCGCCCCTTCGACCGAAACGGAGCCGCTGGGGCTGCGCGTCCTGTTGGTGGAGGACAACATCATCAACCAGGAAGTGGCCTGCGGCTTCCTGGAGATGTGGGGCTGTATCGTGGATGTCGCCGACAACGGCTGGAAGGCCTGCCTGGCCGTCCGCGCGAAGACGTATGACTTGGCCTTGATGGACGTCCAGATGCCCGAGATGGATGGCCGCCAGGCGACCGCGGATATCCGTGGGCGCGAGCGCGGGACGGCGCGGCGCCTGCCGATCATCGCCATGACGGCCCACAACATGCAGGGCGACCGCGAACAGTGCCTCGCCTGCGGCATGGACGACTACGTCTCCAAGCCGGTCGACCCGAAACAACTGCTGGCCGCCCTCAAGCGCTGGGGCGGCCCCGCCCTGGGCGGGGCGGTCCCGCCTGCCCCGGAAGTTCCGCCCGCCCCGACAGTCATTCCGGCTCCGGAGCCTCCGCCGGCCCCGGAAAGGCTGCCGGAAGGCCTGCCGGTGCTGGACATCGAGCGCCTGCACAAGAGCTGTGCGGGCAAAGCGAAGCTGGAACGGAGGATCATGACGGAGACCCTGCGGCTGACCCCGCAGATCCTGGACCGTCTGCGCGCGGCGGTCGGCGCGGCGGACGCCGACCCGACCCGGTTCGAGGCACACACCCTCAAAGGCAGCAGCCGCACCCTCGGCGCGGAGGCGCTGGGGAACGCCGCGTCCCTCCTGGAAGAGGCAGCAAAGGCGGGCGATCTGGCCGACGCGCCCGCACTGCTGGGCCGGATACAGGCGGACTGGACGGCACTGAGCGCGCGTCTCGAGGATTGCCTGACCCGCGAACCCTGGAAAGACGCCCTATGAACATACTCGTCGTCGAAGATGATCCCATCTCGGGGCTGGTGCTTACGACGGCATTGGAGGACCTCGGACACGTCATCACCCTGCGCGGGAATGGGCAGGAGGCATGGTCTCTGCTCCAGTCAGACCACTTCGCCGTGGTCATCTCCGACTGGATGATGCCCCAGATGGACGGCCTGGAACTGTGCCGCCACGTCCGGGGCCAGGCCGATTTCACCTACTTCATCCTGCTGACCGTCAAAGGCCTGCCTGAAGAGCGCCTGGAGGCGCTGGAGGCCGGCGCGGACGACTTCCTAATCAAGCCGCTCGACCCCGCCGAACTCGTGGCGCGCATGGAGGTAGCCCGGCGCATCCTGGCTTTGAAGGCGGAACTGAAGGTGAAGGCCGCGCCCGGCCCGATGCAGCGCCAGAACGTGGACCTCGGCGATGTCTTGGTTTCGCGCGGGGTCCTGAGCCGCTTACAGCTCGCACAGCTCGTGGAGCAGGAGCTGATCCCGCCGGCACAACTGGCGGCGGCCATCCTGGAACGAGGCTGGGTGGACGAAGAAAATATCACCCAGGCGCGCAGCCTGGTGATGGACGTCCCCTATGTGGCGCTGGACGCGGAAACCATGGATCCCTTCGTCCTGTCGCTCGTCCCACATGAGATCGCGCAGTTTTATAAGCTGGTGCCGCTGTCGCTGATGGACGATGACCGGAAGCGGCTCCGGGTGGCGATGGCAAACCCCTGGAACATCGAAGCCATTGACTGGGTGCAGCGCGAGACGCGCCGCCCGGTCGAGCCGCTGCTCGCCAGCGACACGGCCATCGGGCGCGCGCTGAAGCGGGCCTACCAGGACGTCCAGGACGTGGTCCACGATGCGGTCATGAACAATGCCCTGTCGCAGGCCACCGTCGAGACGGTTTCCAAGGGCAACCTGATCGACACGGTGGACGCGCGCGAGCTGCTCCGCCAGAGTGACCAGGCCCCCATCATCCGGTTTGTCAACACGATGCTGGCCGATGCCGTCCATCGCGGGGCCTCCGACGTCCACATCGAGCCGGGCAAAGACGATTTTCAGATATTTTACCGGGTGGACGGGAAACTCCACCGCGTCCGCACCGTGACCGGGTCCTTCCTCGCCCCGGTGACCTCCCGGATGAAACTCATGGCCGAGATGGACATCGCCGAACGGCGGCTGCCCCAGGACGGACACGTCGCCCTGCGTATCGCCGAGAAAGTCGTGGACATGCGCCTTTCCACCCTGCCGACACAGTTCGGCGAGCGCGTGGTCATCCGCGTCCTGGACCGCTCGGTCGCCTGCCTCCAGCTCGAACAGCTCGGCCTGGCCCCGAACAACAAGCGTGCCGTGGCCCAGCTCATCCATAAGCCCCACGGCATCGTCCTCGTCACCGGTCCGACCGGGAGCGGCAAAACGACCACGCTGTATGCCGCCCTGAACGCGCTGATCCAAGAGAGCCGGACCGGCCTGGGCCGCAAGAACATCCTGACCTGTGAGGACCCGATCGAGTACCAGATCGACGGCATCAGCCAGTCCAACGTCAACGAGCGGGCCGGGCTGACTTTCGCGCGCCAACTCCGCGCCATCCTGCGTCAAGATCCGGACGTCATCCTGATCGGGGAGATCCGGGACGCCGAGACGGCCGACATCGCCTTCCGCGCCGCCATGACCGGCCACCTGGTTCTGTCCACGCTGCACTGCAATGAGGCCGCCGGGGCCGTCAGCCGCCTGATGGATCTCGGCGTGGCTCCCTACCTGATCGCCTCATCACTCGCCGGCGTGGTCGCGCAGCGGCTCGTCCCGCGACTCTGCCTGCACTGCCGCCGCGCCTACACGCCGCCGCCCGACGAGCTGGCCGTGTTCGCCGCGCCGCCCGAGCGCCTCTACGCGCCCGTCGGCTGCGGCCAATGCCATGAGATAGGTCTGAAAGGGCGGATCGCGATCCACGAGGTCATGGTGTGCGACGACGACATCCAGGAGAGGATCATGGCCCACGAGGACACGCGCCTCATCCGCTCGGCGGCCCTGTCCGCAGGCATGACTCTGATGGTCAGCGACGGCCTGGAGAAAGTCAGCCAGGGCCTCGTGCAGCTCGAAGACGTCCTATGGCGGACAGGCCGCCTGGAAAAATGACCGGGCGGCGTACCACCCGGTCATCCCCTCACCTAATCATCCCCTCACCCAATCGTGTCTTCGCGCATCGTCACCGGGACGTCCGCGCCGCCGACGCGCTGGACGCCCTCGGCGTGTTCGCCCTCGCGGTACTCCCACATCGAGACGATGGGGATGAACTTCGTCAGCAACGTGTACAGGAACCCGAACAGCCCGTAAGCCCCGACCGTGATCACGAGGTCCGGCCAGGCCGGCGTGTAGTTGCCCCAGGTCAACCGGTTCCGCGCGACGCTCGGCACGACCACCAGGATGCGCTCGGAGAACATGGCGATGTTGACCGCGACGCCGACGCCGAGCATCGCCCAGGGCGACCGCCGGACCTGCTTGAACAGCAGCGCGACCACCGGGACCAGGACCGCGAAGATCGGCAGCAGGATTAGCACCCACTTGTAGCCGTCGAATAGGAAGTGGACGTAGTTCTCGTGGTCCGGGTCGCGCGAGAACCAGTCCGACCAGACATCGCCGCCGAAGAAGTACGACCAGAACAGCGCGATGAACAGCAGGATCTTCCCGATGTTGTCGAAGTGCATCGGCAGGATGTACTGCTCCAGGTGGAACACCCAGCGCAGCAGGCACATGACCACGCACACCGCACCCGCTCCGGACAGCAGAGCGCCGCAGACGAAGTAGGGCGCGAAGATGTTGGAGTGCCACCCCGGCACGATGCTCATGCCGAAGTCCCAGCCGACGATGGTGTGTAGCGAGACGAAGACAGGGATGATCATCACCGTCAGGATGCCGAACAGCACCTTCAGCCGCCGCCACTCCCGGTCGGTCCCGCGCCAGCCCAGAGCCAGGACCGTGTAAAGGGCGTTCCGCCAGCCGAAAGTCCGCTCGCGCAATGTCGCGAAGTCCGGGACGATCCCCGAGAACCAGAAAATGACGCTCGTAATCAAGTAGACGCCGATGGCCGTCGCATCCCAGATCAGCGGGCTTTTGTAGTCCGGCCATAGCTGCCGCTCGTTCGGGAACGGGATGAAGTAGTAGAACAGCCAGTTCCGCCCGATGTGCAGCAGCGGGAAGACGCCCGCCACGGCCAGCGCGCAGACGGTCAGAGTCTCCGCCAGCCGCGTCAAGGACCGCCGCCACCCCGCGTGGAGCAGCCGCAGGATCGCCGAGATCATCGTCCCGGACAGCGCGACGCCCGCCCAGAAGATGAAGTTCGCGATGTCCAGGCCCCAGTAGACCGGCCGGTCCATGCCCCAGACGCCCATGCCCTGATAGAGCTGCCAGCCGAACGTCAGCACCGCCGCCCCGAGGATCGAGGCGAAGAAGCCCAGCACGGCCCACCAGCGCCAGTTCGTCTGGAGGACCGAGTTCGTCAGGTCCGAGTTCACCTGGGCGGCGGGCGGCACGGGCAGGTGGACCGCCGCCGTGTCCCGGAGCGGGATGTCTTGTGTCGTTAAAACGCGGTCGATGTCACGTTCCAGCAGTCCCATACGTTTTCTCTTCTAATTCTCGTTTAGTGATTGTCTTCTAGTTCTCCCACATGGGAGGGTCTTCCACCATCACCGTGACCGTCGTGTTCCCCATGCGCCGCTCCGCCGTGCGCGTCCGCTCCTTGCTCGTGCCCCACCAGGACATGATCGGGAAGTAGCGCGCGCCGATCAGGAACGTCAGCACGAACATGGCCGTGATGCCGAAGAAGACGACGATGGCCGGGCCGGTCGGCAGCAGCGGCTCCATCCCGTACTTCGGCGCGAACGTCGGCACCGTGTCCAGATACCGCTGGCAGGTGATCCCGGTCAGGACCAGGATGCTGATGCCGCAGAGCGCCCAGCGCCGCTTGCGGTTCCGGGGGAACAGGTTGCCGAAGATCGGCGCGGCCGAGCAGCCCACCACCATCAGCCCGACCAGGATGGGGAACGCGACCGTGCGGCTCTGCTGGAGGTTCCACTCGCTCGGGATGTGCCCGTACCAGGCCGTCAGGAAGTCGCAGATGCGGAAGTACGTCCAGATGAGCGCCAGGCCCACCATGAACTTGCCCAGGTTGTCGTACTGCGAGTCGGTGAAAAACCCGCGCCCGCGCAGCAGCCGGTTCACGACCGTCATCAGCAGCACGGCCATCGCCACCGCCCCCAGCACCGAGCCGAGCGTGTACAGCGGCGCGAAGATGCTCGAATCCCAGTCCCGCGCGGCGGCCAGTTGGAAGTCCCAGCCGAGAACGGTCTGCGACCCGACGAAAGAAGCGACGACGCCGATGACCATGACGCCCTCCGCCCGCCGCAGGATGCGCCACTGGTAATCCGCCCCGACCCACTTGACTTTCCCCCAGCGTGTCACGCGGTCATAGAGCTTTTTCTCCTTGGAGCCGTCCGGGGCGCGGTCGCGCAGCATGGCGAAGTCCGGCAGGGCGGTCAGGAACAGCAGGAACCAGCCCGCCAGGAAGGCCGTGCCGACCATGACGGCGTCCCAGCCGAGCGGCGTAGATACGCGCCACACGTTGTCCCGGTACTCGGCGGCTCCCAGGGCATAAATCTCCCGCCGCGCGATCAGCATCAGTGGCAGCAGCAGCGGCCCCCACAGCCCGAACAGCGATCCCATGTCCAGCAGGCGGTTCAGCGGGTAGCGCCACGAGGCGTGGGACAGCCGCAGGATGGCGGACAAGGCCACCATCCCCTGCGACAGCCCGATCCAGAACAGCAGTGAAACCAGCGAGACGTGCCAGAAGCCGGGGTCGTTGCGGTGACCGCCGAACCAGCCATACCCGTAGATGATAAACCCGGCCAGGATGACCAGCGCGAAACACGACCAGGTCGTGATCCGCAGCTTCGTCAGCCGGGACTTGTGCGGGTCCTCAAGCACCAGCCGCAGCGGCTCATAGGCGTTCGCATCCAGGGCGACCCCGCGCGGCGAGTTCAGAATGCTTTCTTCGTCAAACATGGCTTATGCCGCCGCCTCCGCGTCCGCCTCGTCCACGGACTTCAGATAGACGATCGCGGGCGAAGTCCCCAGCTCTTCCAGCAGCCGGAACCGCCGCGAGTCGTTCCACAGCTTGGCGACCGTCCAGTCCGTCTTCGGGTCGAACTCCGGCTCGCCCTGCGCCTTCGGGCGGGTCTTGACGTTCCCGAAGGTGATCGCCTTGGGCGGGCAGGCCTGCGCGCAGGCGACTGTGAATTCGTCCGGCTCCAGCTCCCGGTCCTCCGCCCCCGCCTTCTCCTCGGCCCTCCGGATGCGCTGGACGCAGAAGGTACACTTCTCCATCACACCCTTCTCGCGCACGGTCACGTCCGGGTTCAAGTGCTGGTTCAGCGGCTCGTCCCACGAATGCTCGAACCAGTTGAACACGCGGACGTCATACGGGCAGTTGTTGCCGCAGTAGCGCGTCCCCACGCACCGGTTATAGACCATCGCGTTCAATCCTTCGGGATTGTGATAGGTCGCATAGACCGGGCAGACCGGCTCGCACGGCGCATTGTCGCAGTGCTGGCAGGGGATCGGCATGAACCGGGCCTTGACGTTCGGGTATTTGCCCTCCCAGTAACGCTCGACGCGAATCCATTGGTGCAGCCGGCCCTGATGCGCCTGCTGCTCGCCGACGACCGGGATGTTGTTCTCCATGGCGCAGGCCGCCTCGCAGGCGTGGCAGCCCGTGCAGCGGTCCAGGTCAATGACCATGCCCCACTTGCGCGTGACGCGGCCGTCTTCATAATCCTGAATATACGGGGAAGCCTTGCGCTCCGAGGGGCCTTCGCCCGAGCTGCTCGGACCGCCGTTGCGCTCTTTCCCGAGTTCTGTTCCGTCCGGCATTTTCGACTGTCTTTCTACTACTCGGCCGCCCCCGGCTCGCCGGGGTTCTCCACGGTGCCGGGCGCGCGCTTGAACATGGAGCCGTCTGCCTGCGGAGCGCCCAGGACCTGGGCCGGGGCCTTCTTCCACTCCTTGGCGGTCGTGTGGATCAGGTGCTTGACCGCATCCGGCTCCCCGCCACCCGGCCGGTCCTGCGCCAGCACCAGCGTCGAGCCGTGCGGATCATAGCCGCTCTTGGCGTCCGCCACCTTCTTCAAGGTCACGGTCGTCGCGCCGTAAGCCAGCGCGCCCGTTTGGACGTCCGCCGTCGGGTCCAGGATGGCGAGCGGGTTCTGCCCGCGCCCCGCCGCGTTGCGCCCGTAGACCTCGTGCCCCTGCCCGATCGGCATGGCGACCGCTTGGGGGTTGATGCCGGGGTAGGGGACGGCGGGGACATCCACCGACCCGTGCGCCGTCGTCAGCCGCACGATGTCGCCGGTACGGATGCCCAGGGAGTGCGCGACCTCCATGTTGATCTCCACCCAGGAGTTCCAGACCGCCATCGTCATCGGGTCCGGGTTTTCCTGCATCCACCCCAGGTTGGCATGCCGCCCGTCGTGGTTGTAGATGTTCGGGTACAGATGCAGCGCGAACGCCCCCGCTCCCCTCTGACTCCCCTCTCCCGGCACGGGGGAGGGGCGGGGGGTGGGGGCAGTCACAGCCCGCGTCGCCGCGCCCGTCGTCCAAGCCCCGCCCGTGGCGAGCGCTCCCACCCACGCCGGGTCGTTCTCGGTCGTGTCGGCGGCGAGGTCGGCCTGCCCGATGCCCGCCCACGTCCGCCGCACGGCGGCCCGCGTGTCGGCGTCCGTCAGAGTCTTGCCCATCCGGCCCGCGATGTCGGTCAGCAGTCCGCCCAAGGGCCGCGTGTCCATCCACGGCACGAATACCTGGTGGTCCTGCACCTGCCCGTGCCCGCCGACGAACTGCGGGTCAATGATCGGCTGCCGCAGGGTCGCCAGGTGTACCCCCGCCGGGATGACCGGCGGGACGTGGTCCCCCCAATCCTCCAGGAACGTCCGCGTCGGAAGGACGACATCGGCATGGGCCGTCGTCTCGTCCTCGAAGGGCGTCATCGCCGCGACAAACGACACCTTCGCCAAAGCCTCGGTGAACCCCGTCGCCGTCGGCAGCGTGAACACCGGGTTCGGCTGGCCCAAAATCAGCAGCGCACCGACTTGCCCAGATTGCATGGCCTGTACCAACTGCTGAATGCCCTTGAAGCCGACCCCGTCCGTGCCGGCGGCAGCGGGCGCGGCGATCCCCGCCGTCCCGAACCCCACACACCGGCTCCCCACCTGCGCGTTCAATGCTTCAACCGCCGTAAACGCCGCCGTCGCATTGGCCGAATTCATCAATCCGTTGCCGGGGACTGCCACCGCGCGCGCCCCAGCCGTCCGCATCGCGTCCGCGATGCTCTGGATCTGCACCTCGGTCAATCCGGACGCCGACGCTGCCTGAGCCATGGGAACGCCCGCGCCGCCCAGCGCAGCCCCGACCGCTGACGCCACGACCGCCTCCGTGCCCGGATTGCAAGGCAGCCACACGTCCGCCTTCGCCGCCGTCATGCTCATGCGCGGGCCGACATAGACAAACCGCCCGTGTTCGCCCTGCGCCCGGCGCGGCCCCTGCCGGAAGTCGCCGAACAGGCGGTTGTAATAGACGGGCGAAGGCCACGCCTCCAGGAAGTCGCCGCCGAACGAGACGATCAGGTCCGCCTCGTCGAGCTGATAGGCCGGCACCTGGTCGCGCCCGTAGACCGACCGCGAGGCAGCCCGCCAGGGGGCGTCGTCCAGCAGCGAATAGGTAAAGACAGTCGCGCCAATCACCCCGGCGAACTCCCGGATCAGACGCATCTGCGTCGGGGAATGGCCGAACTCCTGCGCGTCGGCCAAAATGGCGACCCGGCCCGACGCGCCTCGCAGGCCCTTAACGACCCGGCCCAGGGCCGGCTCCCACTCAGACTGTGTGGCCGAGACTTCGGTGATCTTCGCGCGACCGTCCGGCGGGTTGGCGTCCTTGTCCCGGTCCCGCGTGAACGTCGCGCCCCGCCGGTCGTGCAGGGCGGGGACGCGCAGCCGGTCCGGGTTGTACAGGTGCTGCAAGGCCGTCTGGCCCCGCGCACAGGAGCCGCCCCGGCTGACCGGGTGGGCGGGGTTGCCCTCGACTTTGAGCGCCCGCCCGCTCATCGTCCGGACCAGGAGGCCGCACCCCGCTGGACACATCTGGCAGACCGTGGCGAAGTACTGCGGCACGCCGTCCTGGTAGCCGTCGGGCTGGTTCAGGTAGGGGTAGACGCGGTTGTCATAGCCCCCGTACTGGCCGGTGACCTCCGCCCGGTAGAGGCCGGGGTTGTAGCGGCTCAGGGGACGGACTTCGCAGCCGGAGGCGGCGACCGCGCCGCCGACCACGGTGAGCTGTATGAATTTGCGCCGACTGATCTCGGTCATAGGGTGGAAGCTCTTCTAAAGACTCGCCTAATAGTGGCAGGTATAGCAGTCAACGGACGCCTGATACGGCTGGAACTTCTTCTCGTACTGCCGGTGGCAGGAGATGCACCAGCCCATGTTCATCTCAATCGGCTGGTAGACGACATACATGCTGCCGACGTTGCCGTGGCAGGTGGCGCAGGCGATGCCCGCGCCGACATGGGCGGAGTGGACGAAGTGGACGTAGCCCGGCTGCTGGTTGACCCGCACCCAGGGGACCGGCTGCTGGGCGATGTAGTACTGCCGGATTCGCGCGATCTGCGGGTGCGTGATGGAGATGTTCTTGTGGCAGCCCCAGCAGACCTCGATGGGCGGGTAGTTGGCGTAGCGCGAAGCCGCCGCCGTCCAGTGGCAGTAGGCGCACGGAATGTGCAGCTCGTTGACGTGGACGCGGTGGTAGAACGCGACGGGCTGGGTCGGGCCGGGCGAGCCGATCCAGTTGGTCTTGCGCTCGTGCGTCGTTTCCGGCCAGAAGAAGGCGAGACTGAGCAGTGCCAGCAGGAGAACGCTGGCAACGGAAAAGAGGCGGATGAAAACGGGGCGGGTCACTCCAAGTGGTCCCTTTTCTAAGAAGGCTCGCGAAAGACGGAGAGAAGGTCGAAGCGAAGGTTACAAATCACGACGGACCATGATGGATCGCGTCGGTGTTATCTACCCGGCCCTGCCGGGGCATCAAACTCTCTCGCTTTCTAGTTTACCTGAGTTTGTGAAAGTTTGCACATTCTTTTTTTGTGGTATAATCTCGCCGTTATGGACCCAACCCCAACCCAGTTCATCGCCCTCTGCGCGATCTTCATCGGCGTCCACGTCGTCGCCCTGCCCGCCTTCGTCTGGGCCGTGCGGCGCGGACAGTTCCGCGGCCGGGAGCAGCGCGAATGGCACCTGGACGACTCGGACACCCTGACCGCACCGCCCGGCCTGTCCCCGCGCAACGCCGTCAAGGCGCGCTGGATGGTCGGCGTACTCGGCACACTCGGCGTCCTGATGATCGCCTCGGTCTTCCTGGTGATGTTCGTCGCTCTGAACGCGACCGCCCACCCAGCGACCGGCAAGTGCCCCTTCTGAGGGCTTAGAAGAGGAGACGCCATGGCAATCATGCAGGGTGGAGACACCTTCTTCTGGTTCTGGATCACGGCCCTGACCACAGTCGGCGCGGTCCTGGCCGTCTGGTATTATGTCATCGTCGGCCGCGACCGCAAGCCGCGCAAGCAGCGGCGCGGCGAGGAGACCCTGGAGCGGTTCGGGAGCATCGAGGAGGACCGCGCGCCCATCCCCAAGTTCCTGATCTGGACCTACTTCGGCGTCGGCCTGTGGGCATTGGGCTACATCCTCTGGACGGGCATTGAAGGGATCGGTATGTAATGGCTGGTTTCGCCGCCGCGCTTCAGTCCTTCCGGCACCTCCTCGCCCCGCCCGCCCGCCCGAACCGCCTCCTAGCAAAGCGCCGGGTGCGCCTGTTCGCCGCCGCCGGCGCGGGGTCTGCGGGCGGTTTCGTCCTGCTCGCCGTCTATTACGCCACCCTGGGCCTCCTGCCCTCCGCCTTCGCCTACCCGACGACCGAGTACCCCGTCTCCGCCTGGGCGCACCGGCTCGACCTGGCGCAGTTCGCCGGGACGTTCCTGTACCCGCCCCTCCCGTCCCCGCTGACCTGGTGGCTCGGGCTGGTCGTCTTGTTCGGGACCTTCACCGCCCTGGGCGTGGTTTACGCGATCCTGCTGACCTGGACCTTGCAGACCTCTGACATCAAGAAGGGATTGGGCCTCGGCTTTGCCCTCTTTTTCGGGCTTGCCGCGACGCTCTCGATCGCCAACGGCGTCCACCCGGCAATCATGCGGAACACGCTCCCCGACACCGGCGTCTTCCTGATCGGCTGGTCGTCCCTCGCGACCCTGCAACTGCTTCTCGTCCATCTGCTCTACGGGGCGACCGTCGGCGTACTCTATCAGCGCTTCTCCGAACGCAGCTAAGACCGCCGGAAACAGAAAAGCGGGAAACAGAAAAGCGGGCCGGGTCCAATTGGACCCGGCCCGCTTCCTTGTGTGAGCGACTAGTACCGGTCGCTGCCGCCGCCGCGACCGCCACGGCCACCGCCGCCGCCGCCGTAGCCGCCACCGCCGCCGCCGTAGCCGCCGCTGTCACGGCCGCCGCCGCCGCCGCCGCCGTAGCTGCCGCCGCCACCGCCGCCGCCGTAACCGCCGCCGCCGCCACGGCTGCCGCCGCCGCCACCGCCCTCACGCGGGCGGGACTCGTTGACGACGAGGGCGCGGCCCCCGACGTTGCGACCGTTGATGGCCGCGATGGCCTGCTGGGCCTCGTCTTCGCTCGCCATCTCGACGAAGCCGAAGCCGCGGGCCTGGCCGGTATAGCGGTCGGTGACCACCTGGGCGCTGGAGACGTTGCCCGCCTCGGAGAACAGGTCATGGAGCTGCTGGTCGGTCATCTGATAGCTCAGGTTGCCGACGTAGAGTTTGGTTGCCATTCTAAGTAATGGTCCCTTTCGGTGTGTGACGCGCTCCCCGAAGACATCCGGAAGCTGAGATCAAATTGCCTTCTTCTCGTCGTTTCTCGTCGTAGAACAGCCAACATTTCGGAGGTCTCGGACACGTCGGCAACACCGAAGGAACCGGAGCGACACGGAAGCGGGCAGCGGACCGAATGCGAAAATGGAAGGCCACCGGGACTTTTCCCGGCATCGGTGTCATTATACCACGCCTCACATGTAAGCGCAAACATTATTTGCCCCAATCTTTTGCCGCGCCAGGCTGATTCTGCCCTTCCCGCTCTTGACAACGCCCCGCCCGATACGGTAACATATTCGGGCGTTTCGTCAATGCACGGGCCGGGATAGCTCAGTTGGCCAGAGCGGCTGTTTTGTAAACAGCGGGTCGCGGGTTCGAATCCTGTTCCCGGCTTGACATAGTTTCGCAACAAAAGCATGGGTCGGTGTCCGAGTGGTTAAAGGAGGCGGTCTGTAAAATCGTCGGCGCAAGCCTACACAAGTTCGAAACTTGTCCGGCCCATCAAAACCGCGCCCGCGCTTCAATCCCAAGAAGCGCGGGCGTTTTGTTGTTCCGTCCCCGCACGGCCCTTGACAAACGCCGCACTTTTCAGTATAATCATGCCTCCGGTCAAGGCAGACTGCTCCCTTTCCCGCCCACTTAGCTCAGTGGTAGAGCACTTCTTTGGTAAAGAAGAGGTCAAGGGTCCGATTCCCTTAGTGGGCTGTATCCCAGCCGTTTTGCCCGGAAAGCGCCCCAGATTTTAGATCTGGGGCGCTTTCTTGTGTTTCGTCAGGCAGGAGGAGACGGGGGCGAGTCCGTTGAACTACCGCGTGGCAAGCGTGAGCCACTTTAGAAAGTGATCGCCAGGAAGCAACCCATGACCGCACCCTTGCCGCCAGACCCGATGCCGCTCACCGAAACCTGGGCGCGGGCGGCCCGTGAACTGGAATTGAGGCTCGCCATCGCCGACCGTGATGAGCGAACAGGCCCCTACCTTGAGCTGATGCGGAACCTGCGCCCTCTCGTGGATTTGACGCAGCAGATCGCCGCCACCAAGTACGCGCAGTCCTACCGGGCGGGAACGTCTCTGCGGGAGACGCTCATGATCTCCACCGCAGCGCAGCATCGCTTGGAACCCGACGAGCCTTACATCACGGTCAGCATCGAGCGCACTGCACGCGGCACGTTCGGCCTGTGCATTCTGTACTATGGGGGCCGGGAGGCAAGTGAAAGCCTCCAGGCGCTTGTTAAGACCTATGGCACTGATGACCACCAGATGATCGAGAAGAACCTCCGGCGGGACCTGACGAAATTCTACTACCCCTGCGAATGTGCCGACGCTTGGGATACTTTGCAGCCCCTGATGGTGCGGCTCTGGAACGAGACGCACCCGTGGTTCGGCTGATGAAAAGGAGCGAAGTAGGCAGTGGGTAGCGGGAGGGCCTGAGAGGTCAAAGGGTTAGTCGTGTTCAACGAAGATGTTCCTCCGCTCGAGCGCGTCTACCGGGGCGGGCGGATCAGTCTTCTTGTTCTCGACCGCGCTCAGATCGCTGACCTCGCACCCGAGGTGCCTTACCTCGTCATCTCCGTGACCGACCCGGATCGGCCGGACGCCTCGCTTCAGGCGACTTCGCTCCTGCGGGCCGTTCTGCGGCTCAGGTTCCACGACAACGCGCCGACGGTGGACATACCGGGGCTAGAGGGTTTTCCGATCGGCGCGGAGGCGGAAGCACGGATGACGAGGGAGGATGCTCAGGCGACTCTTGCCTTCGTCCGAGAACATCTCGATACGGTGGAACTGATCGTCTGCCAGTGCGAGGCAGCGGTCAGCCGTTCGGCGGGAATCGCGGCGGCTCTATCGCGCATCCTCCAGGGCGATGACGGTTTCTTCTTCGCCAACTACTGGCCCAACAAGTGGGTCTACCGCGCCATTCTGGACGCATCGGTACAATAGTGCCTGTCACTCATGGAACCGGACGTACCCCGTCTCCTCGCCCTGCGCGCGCATCCGCACCAGCTTGGCCGACGTGTGACGCATCCCGTGACCGTCCGCCCAGGACTGGAGCCGCGCCATCATCTGCCCCAGCGTCTCGCTCGGCCCGTGCAGTTTCGGCAGGACTTTCTGCGTCACCTGCAAGTCCAGTGCCAGCAGGAAATTCGCTTCAGGCTCCGACAGCAGCAGCCCCGCGCCCGTCTCCCCGTCGAAGCCGTTGGCGAGGAACATCAGCACGTCGTCGCGGACCCGGTAGGCGAAGTGCAGGCGGTGCGCGTAGAGAGTCTCGTTGATCGCCTGGAGCGCGGCCAGGGCGCGGTCGGGAAACGCGGCGTCGAGCCGCGACAGCCGCTCCCGTGCCCGGCTCACGCTCGCCACGCGCGCGTTCAGGAAAAGCACCTGCCGGGCCGCAGGCGATGCCCCCAGGTCCTCGTCAAGCCGCGCGGACCCCTTGCCGCCGATCACCCCGTCCAGCACAGGCGGCTCGTCGAAGTCAAGCGTGTTCGCCCGGTCCAGAACTTTACGGGAGAAGCCGTGCGTCGTTTCGTCCACGTTCACCGTCCCCGTCACGAACAGGTTGGGCGGCAGGACGAGGTCCGGCACGTCCTCGTGCAGTGGGATTCGGTGCCCGCGCGACTCCAGGGCCGACAGGTAATCCGCCAGATAGTGTTCGACGCGCGCCAGGTTCATCTCGTCCAGGCAGACGAAATACGCCCGCTGCCGGTTCTCGGGCAGCGCGGCCCGACGGGCGATTTCCAGGAACGGAGTGGAGACGTAGCGGTTCGCGAGCAGGTTGTGGTAGCCGAACAGCGCCGCCGAGTCGTTCCAGTCGGGACGGACGGGCAGAAGCCGGAACTGCCCGGCGTGGTGCCCCGTCATCGCCTCCGCGAACAATTCGGCCAGCCTCGTCTTGCCGGTCCCCGAGACGCCCGAGAGGATGGCGAACGGCTTCGTCTTGAGCGCGACATAGTACGACCGCAGGCGGTAAGCCGGGAAGGTGAAGCCCTGCCCGAGCGCGTACTCTTCCAGGGCCGCAAGCAGCGTCGTCTCGGTCAGCGTGGCCAGAACGCCCTCGCCATACCCCGCGCCCGGCTCCCGCACCCGCGCGGCGATAGGCGGCGCAGTCACGGCAGGGACGTCGGCCCGCAGCCCGGCGTCCACTTCGGGATAGGTCGCCAGCCCCAGCGCCTCGCGGATCTGCTCGTACACGACGAACAGGGCCAGCAGGTTTTGTGCCGCATCCGGGGAACCCGTTTCGGGCAGGGCAAACCCGTACCGTTCGGCGGCCTCCGCCAGCGCCTCACGCCGCTGCTCGGCGGTCAGCCCGAGGCGGCGCAAGGCGGGGCGCGTGACAAGGGGGTAGGTGTCGGGGGCGAAGGCGCAGAGCAGGGCGGAGGCCGTCTGTGTCCCCGTGCCGCGCACGCTGAGGAAGGCGCGCAGGCGGTCCAGGAGAGTTTCTGTGCCGAACAGCAGGCGGCGCAGGCGGTCGTCAAACCCGTTCGGGTCATTCGCATAGAGCCGCCGGGAGAGGTTGGTGTTCGGGGCGAGTTCCGAGGCCGCCCGCAGCAGCCGCGCCCGCTCCTCCTCGGTCAGCAGACGGCCCGCCTTTAGCCCGCTCCCGGAGAGCGCCGCGCCGAAGGCGAGCGCCGCCCGCGACTGCGCCTCGCGCCGCCTCCAGAAATCAAAGCGTCGCTCCCCTTCGTCCTGGCCGGCGCGGATCGCCGCCAGCCGGGCGCGCTGGGTATCGTTGAGGGTGAACATGATGCCATCTGCCGATTGTTGAGGCTTACTGGCATCTATTATACCCCAAGCAGCCTCTTAATCGGCGCGGTGGCCTGTCACCACATACAGCGGGTCGGACCGGCCCGGACGCGGGCTGATGTCCGCCCCCTCGACCTGATCCCATCCCCCGCTCTGCTCGAAATACAGCCCGACGAGGGCGATGTGCTGGCTGTCGTCGGTCCCCAGCCAGAGCCGTGTCGCCTTGGTCGGGAAGCAGCGGTTGGAGAACGAGACGATGAACTGCCCGCCGGGCCGCAGGACGCGCCGGACCTCGGTGAACACCTCGACCGGATGCAGCAAATACTGGACGCTGACCGTGCAAAGCGCCACGTCAAACGACTCGTCCGCATAGGGGAGGGTGGGGTCATCGTTCAGGCTGTGGACGACATGGTCCGTGAGCTGCGCGTTCGCCGCCATCTCCGCCCCGTTCATGCCCAGCCCGACCACATGGTGGCACCGGGCGCGGACGTCCGGCGGCAGGTGCGTCAGATACGCCGACATCAGATCCAGCACGTCCGCGCCGTCCGGCACGCGCGGGCGGAAGAACTCGCCTAGGGCGGCGATCGCCGCGTCATCAATGTGCGCCACCAGGCGCGGCGACTGGTAAAATTGGAAGTCCGAGGACTCGTCCTGCCGCCGGAAATACTGGTCGGGGATGTTCTCTACGCGCATCACAGGATGCTTTCTAATGTCTGCCCTAATCGCAGCGGTCTAGCTGCAAGCACTCGATGAAGAAGGCCGCCAGCCGCTGGTGGCCCTCGTCGTTCAGATGCGCCTCGTCGGCGGAGAGGGCAGCGAAGTTCCGGGCGTCAATACCCGAGTTCTCCCAGGCGTCGGCCAGCTTCAGCCCGTACCGGTCGGCCAGGTGCCGCACCACGCCGTTGTAGTCTTCCAGGACCAGCCCCAGCGCGTTAGGCGTCTCGGCGTCCGCCCGGTAGACCAGCGTACTCAGGGCGACCTGCGCGTCCGGCAGGTTCTCGATCAGCCCGCGCAGGACCGTGTCATAGTCCCACAGGAACGTCCCCTGCCGGAACTGGCCCGCCTCACCCAGCGGCTTGCCGGCAGCGAAGTCGTTGGCCCCGTACAAAATGACCACGAGGCTCGGGGCCGCATGAAGCACGTCCGGGACGCGCCCGATGCCGCTCTCCTCGTCCACAATCATGCCCCTGTCGTCCCGCCCGGTCATGCATGTCCCGCCAATACCGAGGTTGATCTCTTCCCACCCCAACGCCTGGCAGATCAATGTGCTGAACCGCTTGTCAGGCGAAGAAGCCCCGTCCCCCTGCACCGTGGACGCCCCAAAAAACACCGCTTTAGTCATTGCCGATTATCCCCGCTCCGGCGGGAACTCAACCCGTCGCCAGCGCCTGGATCAGCTCCACCCGGTTGCCGAACGGGTCCCGGAACTCGAACCGTGTATAGCCCGGAATGGGGACGCCTTCCAAAGCCGCGATTCCCTCCCGCCCCAGCCGCTCGCGCCATGCCTCTAGATCATCCACCAGATAAGCCAGGTGCGCCTTCGTCGCCGCCCGCTCCACCCCGTCCTCCACCCCGACATGCACCTGCTGCCCGCCCACCTCCACCCAGAAGCCGCCGCGCGCCGCCAGTGACTCGGGCTTCGGCGTCTCAGCCAGCCCCAGCACGCCGCAGTAAAACCGCCGCGCGTCTTCCTCCGCGCCCGTCGGGATGGTGATCTGCGCGTGGTGCAGGCCGAGTATCATAGGGCTGTTCCTCACGTCTCTTGTAAATCCACAGAGTAAAGGCTGTTTGTCGTCACCAAATACAGGCGTGACCCTCTCCCAAAGGCGTTCATAAACCCTATGACCGCGCCATCTTCGGAGACAGCCTGACGTTCTTCTTTAGCAAGTTCTCCATCCTCCGACTGATAAAGATGCACGACGAATAGCTTGTCTCTTTGGCCGTAGCCGCCCGTGAACAGTGCGCGATCTTTCCAGACAGCAACAGCATCCGCGCCGTGTATCGGGTTGTTGTCCCACCTGCGCCTAATCTGCCCGTTCTGCACCCTGACCAGTGGGAAGTTTGTATAGGGACAGAGCCATGCTTCCTCATCACCCACAACATTGAGCGCGTAACAGTCCGCAATCATCCACTCATTCGCCGCATTGAAGTTAAACCTTTGGACACCCTTATCGTCAAAGACAGCAAGGCCGGCGCTGCCGAGCGCCGCATCTGCATTGCCGAAGACGCCCTCATCGAAATAGCTCACCCATATTTGGCCGCTTGACGTTGTCTGAACGTCCTTGATGCCGTCCCCCAGAGGCATCGTGTGGAGCAGTTTCCCCTCCGCTGAGTAGATGTGGCCGTTAGCATTCAGGTCGCCATCCGCCCGCGTCCGCACGAGGAGCCATCTGCCTTCTGGGAGGGGTTGGGCACGGTAGAAGTCGTCATGCGCTTCGGCAATGTCTACGACCTCCCAGCCGGTTTCAACTTCATGGTAGATACGCGAACGGGTAGGCCGGCGCGTGACCCCTCCGGCAGACTTGGGGACTCTCTCACGCACCCGCTGATAGTAGGGCTTCTGTTCCATCGCCACGATGATCGCCCCGCCCGATGGCCCTACCGAGACGGCGACCCTATGCCAGTCTGAGACGATGGAGGTGAAATCTACGATGTGACGCGCGGCAAGAGGTTGGATCATTCAGGGCCTCACCGCTCAACATCGCCCCGATGCCACCGAAGGCCCCCTGGCAGCGGCTCGGCGGCGTACTCCAAATGGATGACGCGCCGGTGGCGTGGCGACTGCGAGGCCGACGACGCATGGAGCAGCAGGGGGCGCATCAGTAGCGCCCCGCCGCTCGGGACGGGGCAGGGGACGCTCGCCGTCTGCGTCCGCCGCTGCTGGATTTCCGCCGCCGTCAGCCTGCCGCCTAGATGAGAACCCGGCAGGACCAGCAGCGGGCCATTCGTCTCGTCGCAGTCGTCCAGGTGCAGGCGCACCGTCAGCATCCCTTCCAAAACCTGCGCCGGCGGCTGGACATGGACCACCCTGGCCTTCTCCGACCACGGCCCGAAGCCTTCCACGTCCCGGCGCTCGCGGACCGCGATGGACAGGTCTTGATGCCACACCACGTTCCAGTTCGCCTCCGGCGTCTTGTCGAACAGGATGCCGCGCACCGGAAAACAGCCCAGCCCCAGGACGGGGGCGACAAGCGCGTACACTTCGGGCGCGTCCGCCAAAGCCGCCACTTCCGGCACGTCTTCCAGCAAGTTGCGAAGGGCATAGACGCTCCCCCGCCGCTGCGAACCCGCCCCGTCGTTCGCCCTACCAACGGCGGCAATCAGCGCGGCGACTTTAGCGTCGTCCAAGACCTCCGGCACGACGGCAAAGCCGTCGCATCCCAACCTTTCCATTACTGGTCCGCTTCCCTCCGTTGTGGTTTTGCCCCTGCGCCCCCTTCTGATGCCCGCGAAGGCGGGGATTTGCACTACTGAAGCACGGGGGTTCAGTCCCGTGTTCCGAGCCGGGGAGCGCCCTAATCGCTTCTTGTGCGCTTCTGCCGGATCTCCGCTACCGCTTGCTCGAATGGGATGAACTCCTCTTCGGATGCTTTCGCCTCATCGTAGGCTCGAATGTCGTCAAGTTCTTCCAGGGCATCAAGCATCTCCTCGAACTGCTTCAACCCGAGAAGAACGCCGACACGGTTGCCCTCTCGGTCGGTCACATACTGCTGGTGTAGGGCCATCACATCTGCTTCCCTCTCAGGGCTACCCTCTATAGCCATCGAACTCCCACAGCAGTTCCTTGTTGAGCCGCCCGGCGGTTTCCTGCCAGGATGGGCCGGCACACTGCGCCAGTACCTCGACAGGGCTTGCTCTACTTCCTCCCATGTGAACTCCGGCAGCAGCAGATAACCACGCCCCCAATGCCTTCCGCGACATCTGGCGACGGCTTCCGGGGTGACGACCGTGAAGCCGAAAATGTCTGCGCCTTCCGTGTCACTGGGGCCAATTTCTGCCTCTAAGAAAACCAAGCAGTTCTTGGGGTTCGGTGGCAGTGTTCCAGGCTCCAAATCCGGGCTTGTGAGCCGCTTCAACTCAGGAAACACGGCGATAACCCCTCCCGACCCTCACCCCCCAAACTCCCCCGGAGGCCGCTGCCGGTGCCAGTCCGTCAGTTTCTGGTAGGCGATCCCAAGCGACAGCAGCGTCGTCTCCTCATACGCCGCGCCCACAAACTGAAGCCCCAGCGGCAGGTGCCCCGGCCCGAACCCCATCGGGACACACAGCGCGGGCAGGCCGCACAGGTTGCCCATGCCGCTCAACCCCTGGTCGCTGCCGGCGAAGTAGTCGTCCAGCGAAACCGAGAGCGGCGGGGCCACCTGGAGATACCCCGGCGCGACTAGCGCGTCGTACCCGGCGAAGAACTTTGCCATCGCCTGCTGGGCCGCCGTGCGGATACGCAGGCTCCGGACATAGTCCACGCCGGGGATGACCAGCCCCGCCAGAAGGCCGGCCTGCTGCTCCTCGTCCACCAGCGTCGCCAGACGCGCCTTGTCCCGGATGACCGCCTCGAAGGCCGCCGCACCCTCCACGCTGATGATCGTCCCCGCCGCCTCGCTCATCGGGATGTTGGGGAGCGTGACGTCCGTGAGGATCGCGCCCAAGCCCGTCAGAATGCCCAGAGCGCCTTCAAAGGCCGTCTCGGTTTCTGGCTGCGCCTTGTGGCTCTGGTCGCCCTTGCGGTAGTCCGGCCGGACCACCCCGATCTTCATCCCCTTGACCGCCCGCAGCCGGCCCCGGCGGAACTTGCTGTCGTCCGACGTGGTCGCGTCGCGCGGGTCCGAGCCGGAGATCGCCTCCAGGATCGTGCCGCAGTCCTCGGCGGAACGGGCCATCGGCCCGAGCTTGTCCATCGTGTAAGACAGCGCCATCGCCCCGTGCCGGCTGACCCGGCCGAACGTCGGACGCAGGCCGGACACGCCGCAGAAGGACGACGGGCAGACGATGCTGCCCCACGTCTCCGACCCGATGGAGAACCCGACCAGACCCGCCGCCGTCGCCGCGCCCGGACCCGAGGACGAGCCGCCCGCCCAGTGGTCGGGGTTCCAGGGCGTCCGCCCCGCGCCCGTGGACGAGGCCGTCCCGTACCGGTAGCCCCCGCCGCCCGCAAGCTCCACCATGGACAGCTTGCCGATCAACACCGCCCCCGCCGCCCGCAGGCGCTCCACGACATCCGCGTCATAGCTGAAGACCTGTCCCTTGTGGGCCGGGCTGCCCCACTCGGTCGGGTCGTTCGCCGTCGCCAGCAGGTCCTTGACCCCGAACGGGATGCCATGCAGCGGCCCGCCCAGCTTGCCCCCCTGAATTTCCTTGTCCGCCTGGGCGGCCTGCACCAAGGCCAGCGGGCGTGTCAGATGCGCCAGCGCGCCGAGCTTCGGTCCTAGTTTCTCCAGCCGGTCCAGGTACAACGTCGTCAGGTCCACCGACGACACCTGTTTCTTGCGGAGGGCCACGCCAAGCTCCGTCACCGTGGCGAAGACCAGGTTCGAGTCGCTCATCTTGGCGATGCCCGTCTGTTTCGTACTCACTTGGCTTCCTCCTTTCGCGGCGGCGCGGCGGCGGCGAAGGCCGGGCCGGTGTCGTCGGGCAGGACATAGGCGCGCGCCTTGGCGAACCCGCCCGGATAGTCCTTAAGTTGCAGCGCGACCTCCTTCGCCTGGGCGTCCGAAAGTGCATAGCCGGCGTTGACCGGCACGAGTTGGGTCAGCAAATCGCCTTCATTCATGGGTTTCGCATCTATGGGTGTCGTCGGGAGGGGTGGGGGGGCGGCGGGAAGCGGGTCAACGGCCTGCGCCGAAGCGGCGGAAGCCAGGCCGGTCGAGAGCAGCGAGGGCAGGAGCAGCACGCCCGCCGCCCCGGTCAGCGCCTGCCGCGCCAGGTCGCGGCGTGTCAGTGGTTGATTGGTGGTCATACGGCGGCAGTTCGACAGTGGCCGACAAAAATCCTGCCGGGTTTCGAGGATGGCATCAGTCCGGGGCCAGCGCGAACTCGATGCCGTAAGGCGCTTCAAACCCCGTCCCGAGCGCCCGAGGCTCCGGCGCGGGCAGCAGGACGGACAGCAGGTGCGGGTCGTCCTTGTCGGCAACCGCCGCGTACTGCGGCGGCCGGACGAACGCGCGCGGCTTCATCGTCAGCAGGCCGCCCACGAGGCTGGTATGGACACTCCCTGTCACATAGTGGAAGCCGCGCGGGACCTTCAGCCGGAACGAGAACCCCGGTGCCAGGAAGTCCGGGCGGAAGTGGACAGTGGGTTTGGCCGCGACCGCCGATGTCCCCGGAGGCGGCAGCAGCCGGAGCGTCACCGAATCGCAGGTCAGGTCCGGGGCCTGGAACACGGCCTCGGAGCTTAAGAACTTGATGACCATGACCCTCGGCCCGCCGCTCGTCGCGGGCGCATACGTCAGCGTCTCCTGGCTCGCCGTCAGGACCGGCTTGAACGCCGGCTGGACCAGGCCCTGTGCTGCCGTCAGCCGGTACGTCACCCTGCCGCCGTCCGCGCTGTCCGCCCGGCTCTCCAGCTCGACGTGCCAGCTCCCCTCTTTGGTGCCGGTCTGAGCCGACGCAGCAGAAACAAACGCCAGGGCGAGCGGCACACAGGTCAGTGCCGACAAGTGAATTCTAATCATCGGAGCAGCCCTTCCAGATCGAGCCGCCGCGTGTACATCGCCAGGCCCCCATCGGCGGCGCGCGGCCAATCTTCGCGCGGCCTGTCCCAGTACAGTTCCACGCCGTTGTCGTCCGGATCGCGCAAATACAGCGCCTCGCTGACGCCGTGATCGCTCGCGCCCTCCAGCGGGATGCCCACCGCGATCAGCCGGCGCAGGGCGTCGGCCAGCGCGGCCCGCGTCGGGTACAGCAGCGCGACATGGTACAGCCCCGTCGCACCCGGCGGCGGCGGGCCGCCCCCCAGGCTCTCCCAGGTGTTCAGGCCGATGTGGTGGTGGTAGCCGCCCGCCGACAGGAAGGCCGCGCTGTCGCCGAATCGCAGCGTTACCTCCAGCCCTAGAACGCCCTGATAAAAGTCCAGCGCCCGCGTAAGGTCCGCGACCTTGAGGTGGACATGTCCTATCCGTACCCCTCCGTCAATCGTGTCTTCCGTCTTTTCCATGGCTGTCATTGCCGCCTCACGCCCCATACACCGGGCTGGGGATGATCTCCAGAACGTCGCCCGCGTCGGCGCTGGCCAGACGGGCGCGGGCGAAACGGTCCTCCAGCGTCAGGCGCTCCTCGTCGTCGTCCCACTCCGCCTCCGCCGACTCCACCGCCGCCTGCATCGCCGCGCGCTCGGTGGCATAGGCCGCCGCCGTCAGGCTGCCACCCTGGTAGACCACCAGGAGGAACACGCCTTCCTCGGCCCGCGCCTTCGGGATGGCCCCCAGGCCGAACCCGGTAAAACCCTGCCGCTCTTCTTTTGCCATGCCCCGATTATACCCGTTCGCCCGGTTCGTGGGAGCGATCACATCATGCGGTGGCCTCAGTAAGCTGTGCCTGCTCCTGCCGAGCCTGTGCTGCCGCCCCGGCGCGGGCGACGGCGAGCCTCATCCCCAACGTATGCAGGATGTCCTCCAGTGTCTTGATGCGCGGATTGCCCTGCTTGGAAAGCGACTTGTACAGACTTTCGCGGCCTCGTTGGCTCTCCTCGGCCACTTTCTGTATGCCGCCCTGAGCAATGGCGACCGCGCGCAGCGCATACAAAAACTCCTCGATCCGCCGTCTTCTAGTGCCGCTTGCACATGGGCGACCGCGAATTCTGCGTCCTGCAACATCTCATGCAGGTGATCCTCAAACCGGCGTAATCTCCTCTCTTACGTCACCCCACAAGTACTGAACGTCACCCGCCGCACACGACCGCCACCAGCAGGCACATGTCGTCGCGGGCCACCGCCGGGGCGAACCCGTTCACCCCCGCGATCAGGTCCCGCGTCAGCGCCTCGGCCATCCCCTGTGCGTCCCCGGCCGCGACGGGCCGTGCCAGCAGGGCCGCCACGCCTTCCACCCCCAGCATGTCCGTCCGTGAGGCCCCCACCTCCGTCAGACCGTCCGTGAACATCGCCAGCGCGTCCCCAGGCCCGAGCGACACCGTCTGCTCCGCGAAGACCGCCCCCTCGAACGACCCCAGGACCGGCCCCGTGGGCCGCAGCTCCTCCACCCGGCCCGACCCCGCCCGGCGCACCAGGGCAGGCTCCTGGCCGCAGTTGACGTACCGGAGGAGCCGCGCCGCCCCGTCGTAGATGCCGACGAAGAGGGTACTGAAGCCCGTCAGCAGGTCGTTCTCGGCCAGAACACGGTTCAGCTCCGTCACGGCCTCGCCCGCCGTGGGCCGCGAGTACAGGAAGGCGCGCAGCATGTTCCGGACGACCGAGACCTGCGCCGCCGCCGCCAGCCCCTTGCCGGAAAGGTCCCCCACGACCAGGACGGTGCAGCCCTTCTCCACGGCATAAACGTCGTAGAAGTCGCCTCCGACGCCCGCCTCCGCCAGCGCCGCCTCGTAATACCGATCCACCGCCAGGCCGGCCACCGCTCCGGGGAGGCCCGGCTGGAGGGCGGCCTGGAGCTGCTGGGCGATGTTGTGTTCGCGCTGCACGGCACGCGCCATCTCCACCGCCGTGCGGAGCTGAGTCGCCACCGCCTCGACCAGCGCCACCTCCCCCTCCGTCCATTCGCGCGGGTCGTCGGCCATCGCCGCCGTCAGCGTCGCCACCCGGCCCTCCCCGTCCGCCAGAGCCACCGAGACGCGCGCGCGCAGCCCCAGCCTCTCCATGTTGACCCTGGTCGGGGCCGACAGCGGGGCCGCGCGCGCGTCCCCGATGACCGAGGTGGCCCCGCCCCGGTACAATTCGTGGAACATCTCGGCCGTGTTCGGGAAGGGGTGAGCGCCCCGGATGGAGGCCAGCCCCGCGCGGTGGCTGTCGCGGGCGACGGTGACGACGCCGCGTTCCAGGTCATACAGGGCCAGGTAGCAGCGGTCCGCCCCCAGCGCCTCCCCCAGCAGGCGGACCGCGGCTTCCTGGACGGCCTCGGGCGTGGTGGCGCTGCGGATGGTCTGGCCGATGCGGTTGAGGACCGACTCCCGCTCGGCCCGCGCCCGCTGCTCCGCCAGCAGACGCTCGCGCTCCGCCTCGGCCCGCTTGCGCGCGGTGACATCCTGGTAGAACACGGAGAGGCCCTCCGGCGACGGGTAGGCCCGCACCTCCACCCAGATGTCCAGCGGCGGGTAGAACTCCTCGAAGGTGACGGTTTCCCCGCCATCCACGGCGCGGCGGAACTCGCGCTCGAACCTGGAGCCGACGACGGCAGGGAACTCGTCCCATAAACTCCGGCCCAGCAGGCCCTCCCGCTCCCGACCCATAACCCGCTCGGACTGGTCGTTCAGGTAGGTGAAGCGCCAGTCGGCGTCGAGTGCCAGGAACGCATCGGTGATGCTCTCCAGGATGCGCGCCGTGCGCTCGTGGGCCTCGCGCCGTTCCTCCGCCTCGCGCGCTCGGGCGCGCTGCTGGCGCAGCACCTCGACGGTGAGCCAGGTCCTGTCTACCACCGTCTGGAGCAGCTCCACCTCCTCGGGCGTCCAGTGCCGGGGCGCGCTGCTGTGTACCCCGATGCAGGAAACCAGCCGGTCCGAATGCACGACCGGCACCGAGGCGTGGGCGCGGATGCCGACCGCATCGTAGGCCGCCACGCTCGCCTCGGGCACCTGAGCGCGGTCCACATGCACGTCGTCCACCGCGACCGGGCGCCCCGCCCCGTAGGCCGCGACGACGACCTCCCCGAACGCCGAGAGCGCGAAGACGCCCGCCATGCTCGCCACCGAGTCGTCGGCGCGGTAGTCAGGCCGCGCCGTACAGACGTCGGCCTCGATGTCAATGTCCACGAAGACGCAGCGGGACACCCCCAGAAACCGGCCGACCGAATCCACGGCGTCGGCGATCACCACGTCCGGGTCCGTCAGGCCGCGCGCCCGCTCGGCGAGTTCGGCCAGGAACCGCTCGCGCCGCCCGCGCTCGGCCCGCTCGGTGATGTCCTGGAAGAAGACGAGCAGGCCCTCGCTGGATGGGTAGGCGCGCACGTCGAACCATGCCCCCAGCGGCGCGTAGAACTGCTCGAACCAGACTGCAACCCGCTCGGCGATGGCGCGGCGATACTCCCGGTCCGACACGGTGCCGACGGTTTCGGGGAACGCCTCCCAGACACTGCTTCCCAGCAGCTCCGCGCGCGTCCGCGCCAGCATCCGTGCGGCCTGGTCGTTGAGATAGGTGAAGCGCCATTCGCCGTCAAGCGTGACGAACGCCTCCGTAATGCTGTCCAATATCTCGGCGGCGCGCAGCCGGGGCAGGCCATCGGAGGAGACGGGCGGCGGGGGGGTGTTCGAGGGCAGTGAGTCGCTTTGTGCGGCGTTTCCAGCGTCAGACGCCATAATGCAGGTTTCCTAACAATTTCGTCCGGCGGTGCGTCTCGGCGGCGGTCTCACCAGTTCGGGGCGGGCGCAGCCCGGTCCTGCTCCATCACCACCGTCGTTCCCGCCCCGCCCGTCAGCAGGTGGACCCGGTCAACGGTCTTCAGGATCATCTTAAACCCGTGCCCCATCGTCCCCGCCGTCGTGTAGCCGCGCCGTAAGGTGGCGTTCGGCAGGTTCTCCACGGCAATGCCCGCGCCCGCGTCCTCCACCCGCACCTGCACCGTGCCGCCCCCGTGCGTGAAGACGTGGCCGACCCCCGTGCCCGCGTGGACGACGGCGTTCATCGCCGCCTCCCCGGCCGCCGTTTCCAGGTCGTAGCGGCGCTCGTCGGGCAGGCCCGCCGCCACCGACGCGCCCAAGGTCTGCCGCCGCAGCTCCCGGATGCCTCCGGTCTTGGACAGCGGGATGGGGCCGGCGAACGGAGTCAGGGGCGGCGGGAGGTCGGCCCCCGAGGCGCACAGCGTCAGCCGACCCTCGGTGACGCTCGCGAACATGTCGCGCAGCAGGGCGTGCTGGCGCGCGACGTTCTGCCGCAGGGCCTCCTCCGCCTCCCGCTGCTCCGTGATGTCGGTCTGCACCCCGATGAAGTGGGTGATCGTCCCGGCAGCGTCACGCACGGGCGAGAGCGCAAGCGCGTTCCAGAACGGGGTGCCGTCCTTGCGATAGTTCTTCAGGACGACCCGGAAGTCCCGGCCCTCCCGCAGACCGTCCCGCACCTGCTGGACATACCTGCCGTCCGTGTCCGCACCCTGAAGGAAACGGCAGTTGCGCCCGATCGCCTCTTCAGGCGGGTAGCCGGTCATGGACGTGAAGGCGGGGTTGACGTAGATGATGGGGCAATCGGCATGGCGCGCGTCGGCGATCACGATGCCGTTGGAGGAGGCGGCGATGGCCCGGTCACGCAGGCGCAGCTCTTCCTGCGCCCGCCGGATCTGCTCCTGAGACTGGTGGAAGCGCAGGACGCTCCGCAGGCAGCGGTCGAGGAGGCGGGGAGTCAGGTCCCCTTTGGGCAGATAGTCGGTCGCCCCCGCCCGGACCGCCTCCTGGCCCTCGTCGCCCGTCAGGAGAATGACCGGCGTGGTCACGCCCGCCCCACGGATTTCCCGCAGGCAGCCCAGGCCGCCGGCGTCCGGCAGGTCATCGCCCAGAAGTATACAGTCGAACGCCTGCGACTGGACAGCCTCCGTGGCCCCGGAACAGCTCCCCGCCTCCTGGACCGCCGCACCGGCATGGTGCTGAAGCACGGCCTGCCTCACCGCGCCGCGTTCCAGGGCGTCGCCGCCCGCGATTAGGATTCTGAGTGCGTCTTGCATGTCGGGGTCGCCAGCCGGCTCCAAAGAACGTATCTCCAGATATTCCCGACTCCCGGCGGTTATAATCCGTGGCGATGCGCGCCTCCCTCCGGGGCAGCTTCCCACGGCTCAAGCGTGCCAAATGCTCACCCCGAACCGCCCCAGCAGGATGCACAGGCGGTTGAGCGGCAGCCCGACGACATTGAAATAATCTCCGCTGATCCCCGGAATGAACGACAGCGCCTTGCCCTGGATGCCGTAGGCCCCCGCCTTGTCCAGCGGCTCGCCGGTCGCGACATAAGCGGCGATGGTGTCCTCGGCCAGCACGTCGAAAGTCACATCGGTGACGGCGTGGTCCGTCCGGACCTCTCCCGGAATGCCGCCCCCGACCGCGATCAGGCACAGGCCCGTATAGACCCGGTGCGTCCGGCCGCTCAAAAGGCGCAGCATCCGCCGGGCATCCTCGCCGTCGGCGGGCTTGTTCAGGGCCATGCCGTCCAGGATGACCGTCGTGTCCGCCCCGAGAACCAGCGCGTCCCCCTCCGTCCGGGCGGCCACCTCGGACGCCTTGCCTGTCGCTAGGCGGGTGACGTACTCGTCCGGTGCAAGCCCGTCCGGGGCCAGCAAGTCTTCGTCATAGCGGCTGGCGACCACCTCGAAGGGCAGCCCGAGCAGGCCCAGCAGTTCGCGGCGGCGGGGCGAGGTGGAGGCGAGGATCAGGCGCGGTGTCACTTCGTCTCGGCCTCCTCTTTCTCCGCTCCTGCCTTCGGGACCGCTTTCACCCGCCCCACCTTCGGCTCAATGCCCGCCTTCAGACGCGCCATGTTGGAGCGGTGCTTGATCACCACGAAGAAGGCGACGAGCAGCGCGAACAGGACGTGCGGCAGGTCCCGGTGCAGACCCATCAGGACCAGCGACGTGACCAGCGCGGCGAGGATGGAGGAAACCGAGATGTAGCGGGTGACCAGCAGGCACAGCCCCCAGACCGTAAACCCGATGGCCGCCGCCGGCACCGACAGGCCGTAGACGACGCCCAGCGAGGTCGCCACGCCTTTGCCGCCCTTGAAGCGCAGGAACGGGCTGAAGTTGTGCCCCAAGATCGCCGCCAGCCCCACCAGCACCGGCAGCCACGGACCCGCCCCATGCACCCGCCCGGCCAGAAGCGTCGGGAAGAACCCCTTGCAGAAGTCGAACAGGAAGACCGCCACCCCCCACAGCGGCCCCATCGTCCGCCAGACGTTCGACGCCCCGATGTTGCCGCTCCCATAGTCCCGGACATCAATGCCCTTGACCATGCGCCCCACCAGCAGCCCGATGGGGAGCGCGCCGAACAGGTAGGCGACCAGGATGAAGACCACGGAATGCAGGAGTGTCATGGGAGGGATTGTACTCGGAAGCGTCAGGGCATTCGATTAGCCCCATTATACCCACTTGAAGTAACCTGAAATAGTTCCTATTTTCTACAGAAGCTATTGACTTTGTTCGGAACACCCGCGTATAATGCTTGTGTTCCCTCCCTTCCGGCTGTACCGACCATTCCCGGCGCACTGTAGCGCTACGCCTGTTGACTGTTGTTGACCCAAGCGGAGTAATCAGATGCCACACCAGCTTTCTCGCGCCCGCCTCTTCGCGCCCGCCTCTTCGCGCCCGCCTCTTCGCGCCCGCCTCTTCGCGCCCGCTCGCTAGTCTCACCCCTCTCGCCGTGGCAGTCCTCCTACTGTTCTGCACGCTTGCGGTCCTCCTGGGGGCGAGGCCGGCTCAGGCCCAGGCCCCCGGCGGAGGCGGGGGGCCGGTGGGAACGGCTGGCATAGACGTAGGGACTGTCGAAGGCCTCACCATCACCACGACTGTTGATGGCACCCCTGGCGTGACCACCCCCGTCAACGTGGATGCTCCGTTCACGGCCACAGCATCCGCCGGGACCCCAAAGTTCTCTGCCGGGTTGACGCCTGGGTGGACCATTCAGGGTGATGCGACCTATTACTGGTACACCAACGGAGCCGCCCCCGGTGCCCAAGCTGCCGCCGCCCCCGGCCCCCGGTCTGACGCCGCACCCGCCGCCCCGCCCCCCACCTACTCCCCGCCCCCCACCTACTCCCCGCCCCCCACCTACTTCCCGGCGAATGCTGCTAAAACCACCGTCACCATCCCCGGAGGCGGCCCCGTTATCGCGAGTGGCTATGTCGTGACGATCAACTGTGCGGTCACCTATGCGGCTTTGAGTCCCGACAAGAAGCAGCCCGGCTACCTGACGTCAACCGTCTCCAAGACCATCCCCGTCTATGTCATCGGTGGACCCATCTCGGGGGACAACGACATCTACTGGTTTTGCGACTCCAGCTCCTATGGCGATTGGGGTCACTTGTCTGCCGCAGGGGCCAGTCCGCCTCTGCCGCAGGGGGGCTAGCCTGCCGGAACGACCTACTCCTGGTCGCTTACTGGCAACGGCGCTCAGTTTCTTGCGGGTATAACCTCTGCGAAGGCCACCTACTGCGGGTCGGGTGGTGGAAGTCATCACCCAGGCGATGAAAAGGCAACCGTCACCTACAGCCTCAACAACGTCACGGCCACCAGCGATCCGTTTCCCATCACAGTCCATGCGCCCATGACATTTACAATTATGGCAAGAACGCCTGCGGTAAAGTATGCCTATGGTTTCGATGGGCAAACTCTTACATTTCAGGTTTTAGATAGTCTTGGCTACCTCTACTCACCCGATAAACATAAAGCTTATTGGTCTGAGTCATGGAAGCAGGACCCAATTATTGGTGGTGGGCAGCCTACTATTACTGGCGGTGAACCGTTGGACGGAAAAAGTCAGGGCTATGATGGCTTTTCCAGTCCTACTGGATTGAATGCACCTAGCAATCCAGCTGATCCCTATGGAGACAGGGTATGGGGACCCCTGACGCATAAATATAGCATTACAGACATCGGAAGTACGGGCGGAGACATCGGCTGTCCGATACAGACCTACACAGATGTGTATTACTACACCTACCAGATGACGGGCAACGGCTTTGCCCCGAAGCCATCAACACCATAGGAAGAGCCATAACATGAAACACAATCTTGGCATCGGCATCTGCTGCCTCCTCTGCTTCCTGGTCTGCCAGGCGGGTGCCCACGCGCTGGGCCATCCCAACCCTGAACTGCCTGTTCTCGTTCAAGGAGCAGATGCGGTTTGCATCGGGCGGGTCACACAGATAGAGGACTTTGGTCCTACCCAAGTAGATTTAGGCTACAGGAACAGCTATACTAACAAACCTGCTCCGACCGTTGCCACAGAAGCGGTCGCCGACGTTACTGTGCGGAGCGTACTGAAGGGCAGAATCAGCCAAAAGTCAATAAAGGTGGCGTTTTACAAAAACGTGCATCAGGGTGAAAATCCGACGTTCTTCACGGAGTTGGCGGCGGGCGAGACGGACGTCATCTTTATGAAGGTGACGGACGACGGAACGCACTTCTCCTTGTTGGAGCCAAACTCGGCTGGCAAGTC
This sequence comes from Capsulimonadaceae bacterium, assembly GCA_965215505.1. Classification (GTDB taxonomy): domain Bacteria; phylum Armatimonadota; class Armatimonadia; order Armatimonadales; family Capsulimonadaceae; genus JANXMY01. Next base: position 5,324,310 of record OZ244065.1, read on the forward strand.
AAAGATCGCCCTCGGCGATGCTAAGATCGGCCCCATCCCGGCGACAACTCCGCCCCTGCGTGCTGTCCTTCTGGCACTCACAGATGCCCTCAGCGGCGGCAGCAAGCCGGTGAAGATGGACTGTCTGGACCGGATCGGGAGCGCCGGCTACCTCCTCTACGCTAAAGCCGGTGTCTACGTTGATAAGACGGCAGTCATGCGGCGTTCAGATCTGGGAGAGTCTCTGATGGCGGAGGGTGTCCCGTCCAGCCTGGAGGAGTTCATCCGAGCCAAGGTGCTTCCTACGATCCTGACGCTGACGGCGGACAAAGACACCGATCTTCGTGACAATGCCATCATTGCGGCGGGGAACCTTCAGGATGTAGACGTGATCCCGGCCCTCGCCAAACTCGCGGACAAGCAGTACCAGCCAGGGGAGCAGGGGATAGCCGCCTCTATCTTTAGATTTTACCGCAACCCGGACGCGACGCGGGCGCTAGCGAACGTGCTAAGTGACAGCAACCCGAACGTGAGGTCGCAGGCGGCGGCTGCGCTCCGCGAGTCGGCTGACCCCGTAGCCGTACCTTCTCTGCTGGACCATCTGGATGATCCCGACCCGTGGGCAAAATACTACATTGTGACGGCCTTGTACACGGCCACGAACACGCCGGAATTTCCCGGAACCGTGATCTTCCAGGCAGACGGAGACAAGTATGTCTCGCTTATGAAAAAGTGGGCATCCGAGCATCAGGAGAAAGTAGCGCTCTTGCGTGAGCAGTTCCTAGCCCCCTTGCCGGCCAAAACTGTCCATTGAAGCCACCCATGAAAAACCCGCCCGGTGCAGACATGAAAAACCCGCCCGGTGCAGATATGTATCTGCACCGGGCGGGTTTCTTGTTTCTATTGGCTTCTGGCGGGTTCCCAATCAGTAGCCGCAGCCCACCCCTCCGCCGCCGCCATGATCAGGTCGCAGGCGGGGTCTTTGACCGCATAGTACGCATCAACATCGTCAGGGTGCAGGCGGGCGAGTTCGCGCTTGATCTGGTCGTAGCTTCCAGCAGCCGAGGGATTGGACCGGAGGAAGTCGCGGAACAGCAAGGCGTAGCGCTGGTTTGCCGCGCCGGCCACGCGCACATGGATGTGAACGCGCCGCGTCCCCTCGCGCTCACGGCAATAGCGTTTCTGCCACTCAGCCTCGGGCCGCTCGTCGCCTGCGGGCCGATGGTCTTCCCAGACGCCGTCGCGCATCGGGTATTCCGCCGCCAGAAATGCGGCGCTCAAAGGTTCCTCTGGAAAGAGGCTCGCCACGGTGACCTGAACATCCACGATGTCTTTCGCGCCCAGCCCCGGCACGGAAGTCGAGCCGATGTGGTCAATGCGTAAGGCGAGGGGGCCGAGGGCTTGTCGGAGGGAGCTTTCCATCTGCCGGAACTCGGCGGCCCAGCGGGGCTGATGGGGAAGGATTTCGATCTCGCGCATGGTCATTCCACTATGCGTCATTCTATCATGCTCGCCGGAATGAGCGGTCAGGCCAGGGTCATATAGCGGAGGATGCCTAAAATCTTGTCCACGTCTTCAATGAAATACTCCGCCAAGTCCGCTTCAGCGTGAAGCCCGCGCAGGCGCAGGAAGCGCCAGTTCGTGCCGCTGGTCACTGCGCCGTATAGCACGTCACGGGGTTTACCGTCGCGGACATTGACCAGCGCGGCGGCATACATCTCGGCGATGCACTGGGCGACCCCGGCAGTTAAATCCTCGCGCTTGGCCTCCACGACGGCCAGGATCGGTGCGGTGACGGCGAGCAGGGTGGGGGATCGGGAAACCAGAAAATCGCAAAAGCCGTACAGGCCGAGCGCAGGGTCGGCGCTCATCTCGACGCCGGAAAAGACGGCGATCTCATGTCCCGCCTGCTCCCGCAGCTCCACCAGCAGCGGCGCGATGATCATTTCCGACCGCGCTTTTTCCGTACCCTGCCCCCGCACGATCGGCAGGTGACGCTTGAGAAGGGTGTGAAAAAAGTCGGAAACGGGCAGCGAAGGCACATCGGCAAAAAGGTCGTCGGCGTCCGAGACCGTGATGCCGAACCGGTCCGCCAGAAGCCGCAGGGTGAACTCGCTGTACGCCATGAGACTTGTCCTACTTCGCGTTGACCGGCATCTCCAGCGCGAACTTGGAGACCCGCACATGCGGAGGGATCTCGATGGGGTACTTGCCGTCGAAACACGCCCGGCAGAACTTGTCCTTGTGGATGCCGATGGCCCGCGCCACCCCGTTCAGGCTCAGATAGCCCAAACTCGTCGCGCCGATCATCTGCCGGATCTCCTCGACGGTGTGCTTGGCGGCCACCAAATCCTGCTGGTTCGCCATGTCAATGCCGTAGAAGCACGGGTACTGCACCGGCGGGGCCGTGATCCGCACATGCACCTCAGCAGCCCCGGCATCGAACAGCAGCTTGACCACCTGGCCCGTCGTCGTGCCGCGCACGATGCTGTCATCCACCATGACCACCCGCTTGCCCGCCAATGCCTCCTTGATCGGCATCAGCTTCATGCGGACGCCCGCCTCGCGCATCCTCTGGTCGGGCTGGATGAATGTCCTCTGAATGTAGCGGTTCTTGACCACCCCCTCGCCGTAGGGGATGCCGCTGGCCTCCGCGAACCCGATGGCGGCGGGCGTCCCCGTGTCCGGGATCGGCATGACCATGTGCGCCCCCTCGACGGGGTGTTCCCGCGCCAGTTCCTGCCCCATCCGGCGGCGGCAGTCGTGCAGGCCGCGGCCGTAAATGGTGCTGTCCGGGCGGGCGAAGTAGATGAATTCCAGCATGCAGGTCGCGCGCACCGTCACCGGCGTCACCTGACGCTCGCGCATCCCGTCCTTGTCAATGATGATCATCTCGCCCGGCTCGACTTCGCGGAGGAACTGCGCCCCCACCGTGTTCAGCGCGCACGTTTCCGAGGCCAGGACGTAATTCTTGCCGTCGTGCAGGCCCAGGCAGAGCGGGCGGTTGCCGACCGGGTCACGGATCGCGATCAGGGCGTCTTCGGTCAGGATGACCACCGAGTAAGCCCCCACCAGGCGCGTCATCGTGTGGGCGACCGCGTCCTCCAGCGACTTGTCCTGCTGGGTGGCGATCATCCGGGCGATGACCTCGCTGTCGTTCGTGGTCTCGAACGGGACGCCCTCCGCCTCCATCTCCGCCCGCAGCTCTTCCGTGTTGACGAGGTTGCCGTTGTGCGCGACCGCCACCGTGCCGTCGCCCCAGGCGCAGTGCAGGGGCTGGGCGTTCCGCAGGATGCTCGAACCCGTCGTGGAGTAGCGCGTGTGGCCGATGGCGATGTGGCCCTTGAGTTGGGCGATGGTGTGCGAATCGAAGACCTGCGTGACCAGGCCCATTTCCTTGTACCACTTGATGTCGTGGCCGTCGGACACCATGATCCCCGCCGACTCCTGGCCCCGGTGCTGCAAAGCGAACAGGCCGAAGTAGGTCAGGCGGGCGACATCCTCCCCAGGCGCATAGATGCCGAAGACCCCGCACTCCTCGCGGGGCGTGTCGTCTTCCGCCGCCGGGTCCCAGATCCCCGCATCAAGGTTTGTTTCTACATCAAGCATACGGCGAGTATTATACCTGATTCGCTGACGCCGAATACGCGTCTATCTTGATTCACCCGCCTACCGTCGCAAAGTAGTGGTCAAAGAAGGCTTCGGCCTCCACCGACGTCGCGATCTCGTGCGGTTTTTGCGGCGCGTTGTCGTCGAAATACGTCTGCCCCAGCCCGCGCAGGCTGGTCAGCTCGACCTCGACCCGCTGCGGCTCCAGGACGCACAGCGACGGCTCGAAGATCAAAGCCGCCGCCAGCGGGTCGTGGAACGTGATCTGCGGCGTGTGCCGGAACCAGACTTCCGCCATGTCCAGCACCAAGTCCAACGGCGGCCCCGCCCGCGTGAACCGTTCGCGCACTTCCTCCGAGGGCATCCGGCACCGCATCGTCACATCCAGTCCCACCGCGACCAGCCTGGGCACGGGGGCGTTGAAGACGATGGCGGCGGCGTGGGGGTCGTTGCGGATGTTCCACTCGGCGTTCGTGTGGTCATACCCGCGCCCGTAAAAGACCCCGCCCATGACGATGAGCTGCCTCAGCAGCGTAGGAATTTCCGGGTCCAGCGCGAACAAAACCGCGAGGTTCGTGAACGGTCCCGTCGCCAGCAGGGTGATCTCGCCGGGCCGGGCGCGGATCGTCTCGCGCAGGAAGTCTATCGCCGTTGGGGCCGGCCCGAACTCCCGCTGTTCCCGCCCCGCCAGCACCTCCGCCTGCGCCGCCTGCGGCTGGAGCGAAGGGACAAGCAGCGGCACGGCCAGACCCACATGGACCGGCACGTCATCGCGCCCCGCCCCCCGAACGATGGCGTCCGCCAGCGCCGCCCGCTTGTCCGGCTCGCCCGTGACGGTCGTGATGCCCAGCATCTCGCAGCGCGGCTGCCGGAGCAGATACGCCAGCGCGACCGCGTCGTCGATGTCCGAGCCGATGTCTGTGTCGAAGAGTATCGGGATTGTGTCCATGCTCCGCCGGTTCGCCGCCGCCCGCCGTTTTTCCTGCCGGGCGTGTGCAAAGAAGGGCACCGGCCATGAATGGCCGGTGCCCCTGCCCCCCCGCTTCTACGCCGCCGGAGGCTCATCTATCAAATGCTGCCGCAGATAGGCCACCGCATGGGCCGCCTCGGAAGCGTTCAGCGTGTGCGCCGTGTAGCCCGGCTCCCAGTAGATGGCTATCTCCTTGGAATTACCCGTCATCAACCTTCGCAGCAGCGCCAGCGCCTCCTGCGCCGCCCCGTGCGCGATGCGGAGCAGATCGGTGATGGGAAGCGAGGCTGGGAAACTCGCGATCATGTCCATCTGACAGGGAGTGGCGCTGATGGCGAGAACGCGGCAGAAGTGGGAGCGGATGCCGGTCCGCACGGCCAGGATGGCCGCCTGCCGGAGCTGATCATCCTCCAGAAGCGGCCTGCCGTTTTGGGTCCGCCAGGTGAGATGAACGAACAACTGCACGTCCGTGGCCTGTAGGTGTCGCATGGGTTCTTGTGTCTCCTGACTGAAATCATCTGAGACGAGAAACCCAATAGTTCTAGCAGGGCCTACCAGGAGTCTGACTGCACTCACTAGCAATTATCATGCCAAACGCCACTAATCATAAGAAAACAAAGGGTTGTTTCTACTGTTGTAATAGGGCTTGCACACAAAAGGGGGGCGAACCCATGGTTCGCCCCCTTATATCCATTCCGAAGCCCAGAAGGGGCGGCCCGTCCGTGTAGACCGGCCATGTAGACCGGCCATTCATGGCCGGGGCTCATGCCGCCATCGCCGCCGGGATCGCGCCTTCGTAAGCGTCGCGCATACCGGCGACCGCCACGGTGAGGTTCGGTCCGCTCTCGTTTTGGCCCAAGGTGAGGCAATCCCCGGACACATAGCCGATAGGCCGTTTACCGGAAAGTGCCTCGAACGCGGCAGATTGTGACGGAGCCACAGTGACGACAACCGTGGCCGTCATTTCTGCGAACAGGTCTTTCGCTTGATAATCCGGCCAGTCCACTGTTGCCCCAATGCCGCCCGCAATACAGCACTCCGCCAGCGCGACAGCCAACCCGCCGTCCGAAACGTCATGTGCGGATTGCAGTAGCCCCTGGCTGATTACATCGCGCAGGAACGCTTGCAGCCTCTTTTCCGCCTCCATGTCCAGCGCGGGCGGCCTGCCGACCTCCTGCCCATGGATGACCGCCAGATACTCACTGCCGCCCAGGGAAGGCTTGCCATCACCAACCAGGTAGATCAGATCCCCCTCGTTCTTGAACCCCATCGTCACCCGCTTGTCCGCGTCCGGCAGCAGTCCGACCATGCCGACCGTCGGGGTGGGGTAGATCGCCCGCTCCGGCGTCTCATTGTAGAACGACACGTTCCCCGAAATGACCGGCGTTCCCAGCGCCTCGCAGGCGTCCGCCAGGCCCTCGACCGCCCGGCGGAACTGCCAGAAGCCTTCCGGCTTCTCCGGTGAGGCAAAGTTCAGGCAGTCCGTCACCGCCAAAGGCGTCGCGCCGACGCAGCTCAGGTTGCGCGCGGCCTCGGCGACCGCGATCCGCGCGCCCTCATAGGGGTCCAGGTAACAGTAGCGCGGGTTGCAGTCCGTCGTCAGCGCGATCCCCTTGCCCCCGCTGTCACGCAGCCGCAGAACGGCGGCGTCCGCCGCGCCCGGCAGCACCGTCGTCTGCGTCTGCACCATCGAGTCGTACTGGTCATATACCCAGCGCTTGGAGGCGATGGACGGGGACGCCAACAGCCTCAGCAGGACCTCGTTGTAGTCGTCCGGCTCCGGCAGCCCCGACAGGTCCGCCGACCGGACTTTCTGGATGTAAGCCGGCTCGGCAGCCGCCAAAGAATAGGTCGGGCAGTCGTCCGTCAGCGACTTGGCGGGGACGTTGGCCGCCACCGTCCCGCCGTCCCGGATGACCACCATGCCCGTATCCGTGACCGTGCCGATGACCACCGCGTTCAGGCCCCATTTGTGGAACACCGCCGCGACTTCGTCCTCATGGCCCTTCTCGATCACCGCTAGCATCCGCTCCTGCGACTCGGACAGCATGATCTCATACGCCGTCATGCCCGCCTCGCGCTGCGGCACCGCCCGGACGTCCACGTCCATGCCCACGCCGCCCTTGGCGGACATCTCGCAGGTGGAACAGGTCAGCCCGGCCGCCCCCATGTCCTGGATGCCGACCACGAACCCCGTCGCCAGTGCCTCCAGAGTCGCCTCGATCAGAAGCTTCTCGGCGAACGGGTCCCCCATCTGCACATTGGGCCGCTTGCTCTCCGAGTCCGGCCCCAGCTCGACCGAGGCGAAAGTTGCCCCGTGTATCCCGTCCTTGCCCGTCGCCGACCCCACATACAGCACCGGGTTCCCGACCCCCTTCGACTCCGCCGAGGCGATCTTGTCCAGCGGCACCACCCCCACCGCCATCGCATTGACCAACGGGTTGCCGGTGTACGACGAGTGAAAGTAGATCTCGCCGCCGACGGTGGGTACACCAACCGAATTTCCGTAACTTGAGATGCCCCCCACCACATGCTCGAACAAGTATCGGGTGCGGTCGTCGCCGCTCTTCCTGTCAATCGGCCCGAACCGCAGGCTGTTCAGGATGGCGACCGGCCGCGCCCCCATCGTGAAGATGTCGCGCAGGATGCCGCCCACCCCCGTCGCCGCGCCCTGGAACGGCTCCACGGCGGACGGGTGGTTGTGCGACTCCATCTTCATCACGATCCCGATGTTGCCGCCGATGTCAATGACGCCCGCGTTCTCCACCGCCCCCGTGTCCATCGCCTCCTTGTACTTCTTGAACAGGCGCAGGACTGGCCGGGAATACTTGTAGCCGCAGTGCTCCGACCACATCACGGCATACATGCCGAGTTCGGTGATCGTCGGCTCCCGCCCGAGCGCTTCCAGCACCAGGGCATATTCCGAGTCATTCAGTCCCATCTCGCGGTAAACTTGGGGGTCAATCATAGTAGGGTTATGCCTGTATAGCCTTCTCTATCCGAGCGAACTGTTCATCCGTCATGTGCTTTGGGACGATGTAGGGGTTACGCGGGAACTTCAACTCTATGAACGGGTAGGTTTTCAGTTCTGGAACCGCCTCTAACCACTGTGCGCGGCTCCGCATGATAACAATCTCCGAGTTCGCCTGGATTGCTTGCCGAACCAAATGGAACGAGTATTCTTGTGATGGCACCCGCTGAGGTAAAGCCTTGTAACGTGTGGAGCAATAAGGAAAAAGCTGGACGCAGGCAAATTGCTCGGCGACAGTTTTCTGTCCATGCTGTTCTATGAAATACCGAAGCCGCTTATGCCACCACTGATAACCAAGCGTATATTTGAATTGAGGATCAAGGTAGAAGAAGGGGTAGGTGCTCTCAAACGTCAGGCTCTTGCGCCGCTGTTCTACATAGTACGGGTCTTGCAGCAAATAAGCGAAGACTTCTGCGGAAAAACCTCCGTTAAGCGCGAGGAGCAGCACGTTCGCCTTTTCTGGGTTGCCTAAATAGGGGTACGGCAATGTATCTAGCCGAATGGCTGTGTCGCCCTCTAGCCTGCTCATATAGCGGTCGAGAATGGGTTTGTCGCATTGGAGGACGTAAGACGGTTTGGTAGGCAAATCACGCCAGGGGTTTTGCGGCACAACTAATTCTTTTGTCATCATATAACCTCATTTTGTTTTGCGAAAGCAGTCCCTTGGGATCTCTCCCAAAATTTTCCCTGTATTACTTGCGTCTTTCTTGATTTGCTTTACGCCCCGCTTGCCTTCTTTTCCGATTGCAGTTCCATTCCAACGGACAACAAACGGGGTATTGCCATTATCTTTGTATGCTTGCCTCAGTTCAGTGGCGGAACAGTAAACCTCTGGGATTTTTTCATTTGCTCCTTCTTCTGTGTAGGAGCGCTCATAGCTGCCGATCAACATACCGCCATCATAAATTTGCAGTAACCACCATTTTGAACTTCCAGTAGGTGGTTGAATCTCCACACGCAACTCTGCCTTCGTACCGATCTCGATAGGCGTGCTTGTTTCAACAGGCTTGCTTGTGGCTTCTTCTTTTAGCTGCTGAACCTCAGCCGTCAAGCCAGTGTTTTCCGGTGTCGGCTGTACGGTTTGCGGGGTCGACTCTGCTACGATCTGGTCAGGGGCAGGAACAGGTGGTTTGGGAACAGTTAACGGCTTAGAGGATACTATTTTCTCGAGAGCCAGTAATTCCTTCTCGATGTCACTTACGACTCGAGGCGGAGTGCCAGGATCCGGCTCTAACGCAGAAGTAGGTTGAAAAACCGCAACAGCAGTTGCATCTAAGACTGGTATCACGGAGGCGATCCGGCTGTCTAATGCCTGCATCTTTTTCAGCAGGTTTTCTTTTATTATTTCGCTAACACGGGAAATTGCTTCCTCAATGGCTGGTGTGCGTGGAACGACAAGTTCTAAAAGCTTGACGATATTATCAATCGCTTTTTCTTTATCCTGTGTCGTGAAGTTAGGATTGAGATGAGCTGAAGCGTTGCGATATTCTTTTAAATCCCATACCAATTCCTTCCCCGTTGGTGCGTCTCTACGATGAGGAAAGGCGTTTGAGAAAAGCTGCCAATTATTGTTTAGCGTCCACAGCAAACATAGAGGATCATTTAGGTTTGCTGAGTTGTTGCCAATACGATGAACCTGACGCTCCCATTTATCGTTGTATTTAGATTTCAATTTTGCTTCGACAAGTGGGCGCAGTCCTGACACAAGCTTTGCAAAAGCCTTGTCAGACTGGCTCCGATCACTTAGTTCTCTATCTAACAATTCTTCGTTAGTCAAGTTCTTGCTCCTCTATCAACACTGCCACTCCTAATAAATGCGCCTTTCTATTGCTGTTGGACCTTCCCTTCATTCACGACAACGGTGGCAAAGTTCGCCTCCGCCTTAGTGAGTGCCTGATCCAATAGCATGGTGAACGCCTCTTCTGGACTCACGCCATACATTTCAGCGACCGAACGAACCTGAGATTCCATGTCTGGTGTCAAAGTGATTGTCATGGTCCATGTCTCCAAAAAGCCGACGCCCCGATTATACCTCAGAACCTCTCAAGCAGACAGCAGTTAGGGCCTAACCGCTGGCGCGGGCACCAGTACGACGTAATCGGCCAGCTCTTTGTCCGCACTCACCGGGGCCTTCTTCACATCGGCCACCGGCACGACCGACACGATGACGATCCTCGTCAGCGGCCTGCGCCACAACACGCGGCGGGGGATGCCGTCGCCGGAGTTCGGAGTGGAACTGGCCGTTGATATGGAGGACCAGCCCATTAGGCGCAGCCTCCAGGCGGCGTGTGATGCTCTCGGCCATCGTCTCGTCCCGCAGGGTCTGGGCCTCGTAGAAGCGGGCCACCGTCGCCTCGTCCATCACTGCCCCGCCGTGCGCGCCGCCCATCGCCTCCATCACGGCCTTGAAGCGGAGCCACGCGCCATCGTGCGGGGCCTGCACCTGGGCGGCGGCCTGACCCGGCGGCGTTTCAGTCAGAGCGGCCAGGCCCCGCTTGCCGACAGCCGAGGCGATGGGCTGGGGGACGTTCGTGGCGAGGACGGGGATGCCGTTCGCCTTCGCATATTCCACCAAGGGCCGGTAGTCCGTCTGATAGTTGGACCAGGGCCGGGCCGCCTTCCGAAACGCCGTCTCGTCCATTTGTCCGTGCAGATAGCCATCAAGCGCGGGCTGAACGTCCCGCTCCCACATCTCCATCCCCAGCGCCAGCCGCGCGCCCGCGCGCTTGTGCAGGCCCGCAAGGATCGTCATTTCCAGCGTGTGCGTCGCCGGGTCCGTGTGCTGCTCCCCGACGAAGACGACATCGGCCCGCGCAAGCCGGTCCAGCAGGGCGTCTTGAGAGATCGTCTTGTCGGCGCGCGTGTCCATGATGATGGGTGAAGGCATGGCGTTCGCGGCGGACAGTAAGCAGCAGAGCGTGAGGACTGAGAAGAGAACCGAAATCTGCCGATAATAGAGCATAGAAGTTCTTTCGGCGCTGGACGCCGCTCTTCCTGCGTCACTCAGCACCATGCACATACCGACCATCACGACCGCATTAGGGGGGACCGCTTCGGCGGCCTTCGGCCTTCTGGGCAGGATCGCCCAGGCCGCGTCGCCGCTGCTGATGCCGGGCGCGCTCCCCGTCGGGGCCGCCGCCGGGGCCGTGACGCCCGACCGCGTCCGGGCCGCCCTGCTGGAAATGGGGCTTGCGGCGGCGGACGCCGACGTCGCGCTGGCCGAGGCGCTGGTCCAGGCGGGCCTGCCGCTGACCGCCGCCTCGCTCGCCGAGGCGCACGCCGACCTCGCCCGCGCGCCGGGCACGTCCCCGCAGGCCTACGTCGTCGCCAAGACCCTGGCCCTGCCGTCTTCCCCCGACGCCCTCCGGGCGCTGACGGCCGTTCTGAACGCGCCGTCCGATGCGCCGGGGCGCGGCGTCCTGCCCGAACAGGTCCGCATGTGGCTCGGCCTGGGCATGGAGGCGCAAGCCGCCCCCGAGGCGCAGGCCCGCCACCTGCGCGAGATGATGCTCCAGGTCGGGCGCAGCACGGAGAACCGGGTACTCGCGGTGATCGACGGCAAGGAGAGTCTGCCGGTTGCCGACCTGCGGACGGCCCTGCTGCGGCTGGCCTCCTCGTCCGGCGACCGCGCCCTGCGCGGACAGGCCGATGGCCTGGCCTCTCTGCTGGAAGGCCAGCAGCTTCTCAACCAGGCTGCACTCGCCGCCCACGCCGGGCGCGCGGAAACGCCCCTCTACTTCGCCCTGCCCCTGGCCTTCGACGGCCTGCCCACCGTCGCCGAGATGCGCCTGTGGCAGCCGGACAGGGACACGGGGAACGGAGACGAGGCGGAAGACGGACACGCCCTGCGTGTGACGGTCCGGCTCTCGCCGCCCCGGCTCGGCCGGGTGCAGGCGGACCTCACGGGTCGCCTCGCCGGGAGCCTGACCTGCCGCCTGGGCGCGGAGAAGCCGGCAGCCGCACGTCTGCTCGCCCGGCACTCCGAGGCGCTGGCGGAGGCTCTTGCTCAGTCGGGCTGGCCCACCTGCGAAGTCACTTGCCGTCCACAATCCGAGTGGCCCCCGCTCTGGCCCGGCGGCGAAGCGTTCACCACCCCGCGCGCCCGTGTGGACCAGCACGTTTAGCCCGTTCGAGAACTACCCTCATGGATGAACCCACCACCGCCGTCGCCCTGCGCTACTCGCCCGAGGACGGTGCCGCCCCCAAGATCGTCGCCAAAGGCGAAGGCTTCCTCGCCGCCGAGATCCTCAAAGTCGCCCGCGAGAACGACATCCCCCTGCGCCACGACCCCGCCCTCGCCGGTGCCCTGGCGACCCTCGACATCGGCCAGCAGATTCCCCCCGAGCTGTTCCGCGCCGTCGCCGAAATCCTGGCCTTCATCTACAAAATGAACGGCAAGGCCTGATCGGACCAAGCACTCACACCACGATCACCGTCGAGTCCATCCCCAGCAGCGCCCCGCGCGCCGCCAGCGCGTCCAGCGTCGTGTCCAGCAGATGTGGCGGCCCCAGCAGCAGAGCCAGCGTCTGGCCCTCCCCCGCCGAGACGATGTCGCACAGGATGCCCGGCGGCAGGCTGGCCGTCAGCTCGGCGGCGGACAGCGTGACCCGCGCCAGCGCGGACTTGCGGGCGTGTTCGGCGTCCTCGTAGCGGTACTCCGTCAGCTCGTGAACGGCGGCCAGCCGGTTCAGCAGCCGGGCCAGGTGGTCCTTCTTGGCCGCCGGTGCCGCGAACGTCAGGATGGCCGTCCCGCTGCCGGTCCCCGGCCCGCTGCCAGCGTGGGCCGTCAGGCTCTCGATGGAGACCCCCCGGTCGGCGAACAGCGAGGTCAGCGACAGCAGGACGCCCGACCGGTTCCGCAGCTTCAGCAGGAATATCCACCTCTCCGCGCCGTTCCTCTCCGTGTTGGACATCAGACGCCCCCCATCCAGCGTGTCACCTTCTCGCCGATGGCCGCCGCCGCCTCGTGCAAGGCCCGCGCCTCCTCCTGCCAGACCGGCGGGGCAAGCACCCGAACCACCCCCTGGTGTGAGACGATCAGCGGCATCCCCAATGCCCCCCGGATGCCGTAGACCCCGTCGCCTTCCAGCATCACCTGGCCCGCGACACTCATCTCCCGCCCCTCCATCATCTGCCGCACCATGTCCACTGTGACGTTCGCCGTCGCCATCACCGTGCGCGACCCCGACAGGTGCGTCAGTTCGGGCCGAAGCTGCACCCGCACGTCCGGCGGCATCGTCTCGACCGCCTCAAACGCCGCCCGCGTGTCGCTCAGAAAGAGGTGCTGGATGGACTCGCGCGCCGACGCCACCCGCGCCGGGAAGTCCGCCGATGTCCCGCCCCCGCGCAGCGTATTGACCGCCGCTTCCGTTTCGGCGTCGTCCAACCCGTACACCCGGACGCTGCTCCACAGTGGCACCAAATTCGTCCCGTGTTCCCCGGCTACATACCCCGAAACAAGCTGGCGCGGCACCCCCAGGTCGGCGGCGATCTCGCGCCGGAACCGCAGGCTGTCCGAGTACGCCCCGATCCCGATCACCCGCCGCGCCCCCAGGTGCCGCGCCATCACCGTGACACCCAGCTCCACCGGGTTGGTCACCATGATCACCACCTCGCGCCCCTGACCGTACCGCACCAGAGCCTGCGCCAGCTCCTCGAAGGCCGGGAGGTTCGCCGTCGCCACGTCGTCCCGAGACATCGTCCCGCCCGCCGCCGGCCCCGGCGTCGCCCCCGCCGCCATGACGATCAGGTCCCCGACCACCTCCTCCGGCCCCAGCGCAATATCCATCTGCGGCGCGTTCTCCGCATAGGCATCCGTCAGGTCCGAACGCAGCCCGAACAGCACCCGCTCCGAGGCACCCCCGCGCCGCCCGACCAGTTGCAGCCGCTCCGTGGGCCGCAGAACCCGCCCCGCCACGAGCTGCGCCACGATCTCCCGCCCGATCGCCCCGCCCGCCCCGACTACGCTGATATCCATGCGTCATCCTGTCTAGAAGTGTGTGGAGAAACTCCGCCTCACCCTCCCTTAACAGGGGAGGGTCGGCGCTCGCGCCGGGGAGAGGTTCCTACCCCCACGCCTCCCGCGCCTCCCCGATCGCCCGCTCCACATCCGCCCCCGACACGTCCAGGTGCGTCACCGCCCGCAGCATCCCATACGACCCGCTCATCCGCACCCCCCGCGCCTCCATGTCCGCCCGCGCCTCGTCCCCCGTCCGCCCCTCCACCGAGAAGAACACCAGGTTCGACTGCACCCGCGACACGTCTATCTTCACCCGCCCGATCTCCGCCAGACCCTCCGCCAGCCGCCGCGCGTTCCCATGGTCCTCCCCCAGACGCCCCAGGGTATGCTCCAAGGCGTACAGCCCCGCCGCCGCCAGCACCCCCGACTGACGCATCGCCCCCCCCAGCAGGTGCTTGGGCCGCCAGGCCGCTTCAATAAACTCCCGCGACCCCGCCAGCACCGCCCCCACCGGGCAGCCCAGCCCTTTGGACAGGCACAGGGTCACGCTGTCGAACACCCCCGCCACCTCCCGCGCGGGCCGCCGCCCCGCCGCCACCGCGTTCATCACCCGCGCCCCGTCCAAATGCATCCGCAGGCCATGCTCGCGCGCCGCCCCCGAAACATCCTCCAGTTCCTCGCGCGTCCAGACCGTCCCGCCCCCCGCGTTGTGCGTGTTCTCCACACACACCAGCCGCGTCCGCGCATAGTGCGGGTCGTCGGGCCGCACCGCCGCCCGCACCTGCGCCCCCGTGAAGACCCCCCGCTCCGTCACCAGCGCGTTCACCGAGGCACCCGCCACCGCCGCGTACCCGCCCCCCTCCCAGACCACGATGTGCGCGTTGTGCGTCGCGATGAACTCGTCGCCCGGCTTCAGGTGCGTCTTCAAAGCGATCAGGTTCCCCATCGTCGCCGAGGGCAGGAACATCGCCGCCTCCTTGCCCAGCAGGTCCGCCACCCGCTCCTGGAGTTCATTCGTCGCCGGGTCCTCCCGCTTCTGCTCGTCGCCGACATCCGCCGCCGCCATCGCCCGCCGCATCCCCTCCGAGGGCCGTGTCGCCGTGTCACTGGATAAGTCAATCATCGTGCTGTTCATTTCTTCCCGTTCCCGTCTTCCGCCCGCGCCTGTGAATTGGCTTGATTATATCCCACGCCCCGCCGAATCGCACACGCCCCCACACCCGCCGCGTCCGCGACCAGGTCCTCCTGGACATGATGCTGTCCGAGCGCGAGTGCCGCGAAAGCGCCCGCGACGAAACCGAGGTGGACCTCGAAACCCGCGGACGACTCCGCCGCATCCGCAAAGCCACCGAGGCCGCCGTCGCCACCCTGTCTCACGCCCCCCTGGACACCGCTCCGGAGGCCGACTGCCCCGAAAACTGCCGGAACGAACCGCCGGCCCCGGAGGCGGCAGCGCCCACCGACGACGAAGACCTGCACGAGCGTTACCGGGAGCCGAGGGACGCCCGAAACTGCCGGAACGAACCCGCCGCCTCCGCCGAGGACGCCCGCCGGGCCTTCCTGGCCTCGTTCCCCCACGCAAACGGACCGACACCCGCCACGTCCGAGCGGTCCGGTCCCCCCAGATTTGGGGGCTAGGGGGCCACATGCACCGCATACCGCCCGCCTGCCTTCGTCGGGAACGCGGACACGCCCGACGCCGTCCGCACGCGGCAGGTCCCGCCCTTCAGGGAGTGGATCACCGCGCTGCTCAACGCGCCGCCCTTCCAGGCCATGTCCACGACGAAGCCGCCGCGCGCCCGCAGGCCCGTCACCGACCCCGCCGCCCAGGCGGAAGGCAGGGCCGGCAGCAGCGCGATCTCGCCGCCCTGGCTTTGCAGCAGCATCTCGGCCACCCCCGCCGTGATGCCGAAATTGCCGTCGAGCTGCACCGGCGGGTGCAGCCCGAACAGGTTCAGGCTTGTGTTCCGGGCCGAAAGGAGCTGCGCGAGCTGCCGGTGCGCGTCCTCCCCATCCCTCATCCGCGCGAACAAGGCCGTGCGCCAGGCGAACGACCATTCCCGCACGTCCCCGCCGTCGGAGCGCGCCAGCAGCGACTTCTTCGCCGCCGCCATCATGTCCGGCGTGCCGCCCGCCGTGAACTGCCGGCCCGGATAGACCCCGAACAGGTGCGACGTATGCCGGTGGTGATCATTGGGATCGTCAATGTCCTCCATCCACTCCTGGAGCTGACCCCAGCGCCCGATCTTCGGCACGACCAGCCTGTCCCGCAGCGCGGCGATCTTCGCCCGGTACTCGGCATCAACGCCCAGGGCCTTGCTCGCCTCGACCGTGTTCGTGAACAGGTCCCAGACGATCTCCTGGCTGTAGCTGACCCCGTCCTCCGTCGGCCCATGCTCGGGCGACCAGGCGTTCGGGACCACCAGGCGGCCATCCGGCAGCGCCTTCAGGTGGTCCTCCCAGTATTCGGCGGTTTCCTTCATCAGCGGGTAAGCCGTCGCCCGCAGGAACGCCGTGTCGCCCGTGAACGCATAGTGTTCCCAGAAGTGCTGGCAGTACCAGGCGTTCGCCGTCTTGTCCCAGTTCCACCCCATCCCGCCCGTGATGTTGTGCGACGTGCGGATCGCCCACCCGCGCGGCGAAAGCGCCCCGTCCGGCGTCTTCAAGTCCGCCGACGACGCCGCCGTCTTCCGCCAATCGGGAAGTTGACTCTGCACCAGATCAAAGAACGGCAGGTGGCACTCGGGCAGCCCCGTCACCTCGGCGGGCCAGTAGTTCATCTGCACATTGATGTTGGCATGGTAGTCGCTGTGCCACGGCGCATCGTTGCTGTCGTTCCAAAGCCCCTGCAAGTTCGCGGGCAGCGAGCCGGGCCGCGAACACGAAATGAGCAAATAGCGCCCATACTGGAACAAAAGCTGCTCGAACTCCGGGTCGTCCCCCGACGCCGCCAGCACCTTCCGCTTGTCCGTCGGCATCAGACGCCGGTCCGTCGGGGACGCCCCCAGGTCCAGATGCACCCGCCCAAAAAGCGGCTGATAGTCCGCCAGATGAGCCGCTTGCAGTGCTCCAAAGGACTTGCCGCCCGCCGCTTCCACCTGCTTAATGACGCGCGGGGCCGGGTCATCGCCCAGATAGTGCCGGGCCGGGTCCATGACATAGTTCGTCCCCGCCCCCACCAGCAGCGTCAGGCTGTCGCACCTCGCGAACGCAAGATGATCGCCCGTCACCGAAACCGTCCCGCCCTGGTGCAGCACCGCCAGCCGCGCCGCATAGCGGATGCCGTTGGGAAGCGCCCCGCCCACCCCCAGCGTGTGCCCCTCACCCGCCGCCGCGCCGCCGTGCGCGTCCGTCAGGGCCAGCGTCCCCGAGTAGCCGCCCGGCTGGTCCGCCGTCAGATGCACCACCAGCACCTGGTCGGGATGGCTGGCGAAACACTCCCGCCGGTACTGGATGCCGTTCGCCCGGTACACCACGCTGGCCTCGGCGCGGGCCAGGTCCAGGGACCGCCGGTAGTGCGTCGCCCCGTCCGCCCCGTCCAGGTGCAGGCGCAGGTCCCCCAAGGTCTGATACCCGCCCATGCTGCCGTAATCGCCCGAAGGGTTCTCGCCCCCCGTCCACAGGCTGTCCTCGTTCAAGACGACCCGCTCGTCCGCCACGCCGCCGAACACCAGCCCGCCCATCCGGCCATTGCCGACCGGCAGGGCCTCCTCCATGGCGCTCCCGGCGGGCCGCGTGTACCACAGCGTCAAAGCCCCCGTCGGGGGCAAATCCTCCGCCGACCCGGCGGCCCTGGCCGGCACGACGAAGGCGGCCAGCAGGAGCGCGACACAAATAAAGATAACCATAACGCCAGTTTACACCAAAACTCTGCCTTCTCGCTATCCCCGGCCACACCATCCGAAGCCCCGAAGGGCCGGTCCCCATCAGGCCGGGTTCATCGCCGGAACCGACAATGGGTACAATCCCCATATGCCCGACACTGCCTTGGAACTGACCCGCACCCCCGTCAACCGCCCCGCCGACTCCGACCTCTTCTGGCGGGGCGTTCAGGCCGAACTCGCCGATGTCCCACTGGAATGGGAGCGCCTGCCGGATGCGGGCGGCGAAACCGCCACCCACCGCACAGATTGGCTCCGCTTCTCCTCGCTCGACGACACCCTCGTCTACGGCTGGCTCGCCGTGTCGAAACACCCCTCGGCAGGTAGTCGCGGCTACCTGTGGCTGCCCGGCTACTCGCTCGGAAACCCGCCCCCCGGCCCCGAGGCCCTCTACCCGGACACGCTGACTTTGGGCTTAAATCTGCACGGCAACCTGCCCGACACGCCCTACGCCCATCCCAGCCTGTCCGGCGCGGACTACATCACGTCGGGCATCGGGTCGCCCCGGACCTACATCTACCGCCCCATCGTCGCCCACTGCCTGCGTGCCCTAGAGGTTCTGGCCCAACAGCCCGAGGTCAGCCCGGACCGCCTGATTGTCGGCGGCATGAGCCAGGGTGGGGGACTCGCCCTGATAACGGCCGCCCTCGCGCCTGCCGTCCGCCTGTGCCTCGCCGACATGCCCTGGCTCGGCGCGCTCGACCTCGCCCTTTCCCTGCTCGACCGCGCCAGATACCGGCGCACAAAGGCCGCGCGCTACCCGGACGCCCGTGGCCTGGTCGCCGACTACGCCGAGGCGCACCCCGAACAGAAGGCCCAGATCTACCAGACCTACCGGTACTTCGATCCCCTGTCCCACGCCCAAAACATCACCTGCCCGACCCAGGTGAGCGCGGGCGGGCGCGACCCGAGCTGTAAGCCGCCCACCATCTACGCCGTCTTCAACGAACTCCGGTGCGAGAAGGAGATGCTGTACCTGCCCCAGACCGGCCACGAGATCGTCCCGGCTATGCGCGAGGCACACGGGAGATGGGTACAACGGGTGTAGAGGAGAATCAAGACAATGGCAGACACCATCGAGGACCATGTCGGCGTGACCCAGCCCGACGCCTTCGAGCAGACGACTTCGGGCGAAAGCGTGACCGGCAAGCACCTGCTGGCCGACGGCGGCGACGGCAAGGAAAAGGAGGCCACTACGCGGAGCCACCACGCCGGGGCGAGCAGCGAAGCCTCCGCCAATAGCGGTATCCCCAGCGCCGAAAAGCAGCACGGCGTCAAAGGCGAGGCCTTCGACCAGCAGACCGATCACACCCCCATGCCGGACCGCGTCCTGCCCCGCACGCAGAACCTGGAGCCGTAGCGAGTGACCCTGCTCCTCGGCCTCGACATCGGCGGCACCAAATCGGCCGCCGTCATCGGCGACACTGACGGCAACGTCCTGGCCCGCGCGTCCGCCCCGACCCCGCGTGACACCTGGGAAGCGGCCGTCGCCCTGCTCTGTGACCTGTCGCGCTCGGTCTGCCGGGGCTACGGCGTCTCCGTCTCCGACATGGCCGCCCTGGGCGTCTCCTGCGGCGGCCCGCTCAACTCTGCCACCGGCACCGTCTACGCCCCGCCCAACCTGCCCGCCTGGGAGGCCGTCCCGCTGAAGTCGCTCTTAGAAGCCGAGTTCGGCCTGCCGACGCGCCTGGAGAACGACGCCAACGCCACCGCCCTGGCCGAACACCGCTGGGGCGCGGGCCGGGGCTGCTCGGACATGGCCTTCCTGACCATGGGCACCGGCATCGGCGCGGGCCTCATCCTGGACGGCCGCCTCTACCGGGGCCGCCGCGACCTCGCCGGCGAGGTCGGCCACGCCACCGTCCTGCCCGACGGCCCCCCCTGCCCCTGCGGCAAGCGCGGCTGCCTCGAAGCACTCGCCTCCGGCACCTCCCTCGCCCGCATGGGCCGCGAACGCTATGGGGAAGACTCCCTCACCGCCCTCGATGTCTGCGCCCGCGCCCGCCTCGGCGACCCCATCGCCCAATCCATCATCGCCGACGTCGCCCTCTACATGGGCATCGGCCTGGCGAACCTCCTGCACACCCTCAACTTGGAGCGCATCGTGCTCGGCACCCTCGCCGTCCACGCCGCCGACCTCCTCTTAGACCCCATCCGCGCCGCCACCCAGGCCCACTGCTGGCCCCGCGTCTGGGAAGGCGTCTCCGTCCTCCCCGCCGCCCTCGGCGACGCCGCCCAGGACAAGGCCGCCCTCGCCGTCGCCCTGCTCTGAAACCCGGACTAAAAGAATCTTACGAAACCGCTTGACAGAACCCTAGCCCAGTGTTATAATTGGAGCAACCCCGGACAATCTCCGGCTGCACATGGGACTCTCCGTAAAGAGCAAGCCCCGTGCAAAGAAAAGCCGTCCCGCGTCACCCCAAAGTGACAGGCACGGCTTTTTCCATGCCCGCAGGCAACCAGAGGACCCTCTACAAGTTACTCCCCCACCGACACCCCGATCTTGCGCTGGATGTCGTCCAGCACCGTCACCCCCTGACGCACCTTCTCCAGCCCGTCCCCGATCATCGGGATCATCCCGTTCTCGATGGCCGCCTCCCGGATGACGTGCGTCTCCGCCGACTCCATCGTCAGACGGTTGATGCGCGTGTTGGAAACCAGGACCTCATGCACGGCGACCCGCCCGCGCGTCCCATGCCCGTCGCACTTCTGGCAGCCCGGACCCTCGAACAGCACCATCCCCGGCACGTTCCCGCCGCCCAGGGCGCGGAACATCGCGAGCTGGTCGTTGTCCGGGAAGAACTCCCGCTTGCAGGACGGGCACAGACGCCGGACCAGACGCTGGGCCACCACGCCCGCCACCGTCGAGGCGATCAGGAACGGCGGGACCCCCATGTCCAGCAGGCGGCTGACCGCGCCCGCCGCCTCGTTGCAGTGGAGCGTGGACAGGACGAGGTGCCCGGTCAGGGCCGCCCGGAAGGCGATCTCCGCCGTTTCCGCATCTCGGATCTCGCCGACCAAAACCACGTCCGGGTCTTGCCGTAGGATGGCCCGGAGCTGCCGGGCGAAGGTCAGGCCCGCCCGCTCGTTGACGTTGGACTGGCTGATGCCCTCCAGCTCGTACTCTACGGGGTCCTCGCACGTCATGATGTTCGTGGAGGGCGACCGCAGGGCGTTCAGGGCCGCATACAGCGTGGTCGTCTTGCCCGACCCGGTGGGACCCGTTACCAGGATGATCCCGTGCGGCTTGCGAATCAGCGAGTTGAAGGAGAGCAGGTTGTGCGGCGAGAAGCCCAACTCGTCCAGGCTCATGCTGGCCGTGCTGCGGTCCAGAATCCGCATGACCACGCGCTCGCCGTACTGCGTCGGCAGGGTCGAGACGCGTAGGTCGATGTTCTTGCCCTCCACCCGCAGCGCGATCCGCCCGTCGAGAGGGAGGCGGCGCTCGGCGATGTCCATCTCGCCCAATATCTTGATGCGCGAGACGGTCGCCGCGTGCAGGTTGCGCGGCACGGTCTTGATGGTCTGGAGCTGCCCGTCGATCCGGTAACGGATCAGGAAGTCCTTCTTGCGCGGCTCGATGTGGATGTCCGAGGTCCGCCGCCGGACGGCCTCCGAGAAAAGTGTGTTGACGAATCGGATGACAGGTGCCTGCTCGCCCTGACGCACCGTGTCGCCCAGATCCAGCTCGTCCTCGTCCGGCACCAGCAGGTCCAGCGAGTCCAGGCTCGCCAGCTCGATGGTCTCCGACATCGCCTCCGAGTGGGCGTCGTTCTGGGAGGACTGATAGGCTTTCTCCAGGGCCGATTGCAGGCTGCTCTCGCTCGCCAGCAGCGGCTCGACCCGGCGGCGCGTCTCGCGCTGCACATGGTCTATGGCCTCGACGTCCCACGGGTCCACCATCGCCAGGCTGATCTGGGGACGGCCGTTCAACGGGGCATCTTCGACGGACAGGGGGAGGAGCAGGTAGCGCTGGGCGATCTCGACGGGGATGAGGGCGACGGCGAAAGGGTCGGGCGCCTCGATCGTCAGGTCCACATAGCCCACCTCCATTTGGACGGCACGTGCCTCCGTCACCTGCTCCTCGGTGGCCCAGCCGTTGGACACCAGGACGGAGCCGAGCCGCTGGCCCGTGGACGACTGTACCTCCAGGGCGTGCCGGATCTGTTCCGCCGTGATGATCCCGTGTTCGACAAGGATGTCGCCCAGGCGGGGTGTCGCGGTGCGCGTTGCGTTCAGTGTCTGCATGGATCGTGACTGCTCTTCCCTGCCGCCGTCTTCGTTGTTCTGTCTTCGGCTTCTACATGTGGGCCGCCGTGACGCTGGGCGAAACCCGACCATTGGCGGTGACGGTGATCGTCCCCTGAGTGTCTGTCTGCCAGACCGCCGCCCCCGCTGCCTGCAAGCGGTGCAGAGTCGCCAGCGCGGGCGGGCTGCCCGGCCCACACGAGATCACCGCGACGGCCGGGGTCGCCCGCCGCAGCATCTCGGAGGAGGGGGAGCCTTCGGCGCGGGCGGCGGTCTGAAGGATCATGTCCGTGCAGGCCCCCGTGCATTCGATCTGCGGCCCCGCCTGGCTGACCAGGTCCCGCTCGGCCTCCGCCGTCGCGGACGCCTCGAACAGGAAAGCCGTGCCGCCGTAGTTGATGCGGCAGACGAGCGGGTCACGCCGCGAGGCAGGCCCCGTGTCGGGCGGCCAGATGGCCGACACGAACAGCATCTGCCCGACCTGGATCGTGTCGCCCCCATTGGCGGTGCTGGACGGGATGTGCGGGATGTGACGCCGGATCGCCTCCAGGGCGTCCCGCCGGGCCGCCCCGGTGTCGGCGACGGGGTTATCCCAGACCTGCGAGACGCCGACCCCACTCTCCAGCAGGGCGGGGACGCCGCCGATGCTGCCCTCATCCGGCGAGGTCAGGATCAGCAGGTCAATCGTCTTCACGTTCTGCCGCCGCAGGGCGTCCGCGAGGGCGGGCGCGGCCTGGGCACCCCCCGCGTCCAGCAGGATCGTCCGGCCCTCCGGCGAGCGGACCAGGGTGCAGTCGCCGTCGCCCACGTCCAGGAACGTCACCGAGAGGCGCGGCAGGGCGCGGCGCGGGTGACCTCGCCGCCAGGCCGTGCCGAGCAGCGTCCCGATCAGGGTCAGCGCGATCAGCAGCAGGGCCGCGCTGCCGCGCCACAGGGCGGTCGGCTTCATCGGCCCGCCCTCCCCCGCCGCCCCAGTGTCCCGGCTCCTGACTTCTGAGTTCTTGACTCTAGTATCGGCATTTCCTCGGTGTTTTGCAGGGGCGCGCGCAAGCGCCTCTGCCTCCCGCGCCTATTATAGCATAGCCGCCTTCCGCAGCGCTTTCGGACTTGTGATTTTTTTCACGAACAAAGGCCGCACGCGTTGATTCGCCCCGACACATACGGTATAATAGCCGCAATGAGCGTACTCGATGGCGGACCGCTGGAGCTGCGAGGAGTCACGATGGCCTACGGGCGGCGCACCCTGTTCTCCGCCGTAGACGCAGACGTGCCGCCGGGCCGGTGTCTGGTCGTCACCGGGGCGAACGGCGCGGGCAAGAGTACGCTGCTGAAGGTCATCGCGGGCCTGCTGCGGCCCGAAGCAGGCACCGTGACTTTCGGCGGGACGCGCGGCTATGCCGCCCCCGACGTTCAGCTCTACGGCGAGCTGACCGGCCTGGAAAACTTGGCCTTCTTCGCCCGCCTGCGCGGTGTTCCGGACGGGCCGAATGAATCGCTTCTGGCGGAGGTCGGGCTGGCGCGCGGGCGGGGCCGCGACCTGGTTTCGGCCTACTCTTCGGGGATGCGCCAGCGGCTGAAGCTCGCCGTCTCGCGCGTCGGCGGCCCGCCGCTCCTGCTCTGGGACGAACCGACCGCCACCCTGGATGGCGCGGGGAAGGCCCGGGCCGACGACATCCTGGCCCGCCACCGCGCCGGCGGCGGCCTGGCCGTGGTCGCCACCAACGACCCCGCTGAGGCCGAGCGGTGGGGCGATCTGCGGCTGACGATTGGGGCGTGAGTCTCGTATCACTGAACACTGGATAACCTGCGCCTGGACCGTCTTCCGCAAGGACCTCCAGGTCGAGCTGCGGACGCGCTACGCCGTGGGGGCCGTCCTGCTGTTCGCGGTCACGACCCTGATCGCCGTCTCCGCCGCCCTCAGTGCGACACTGGTTCACTCCGAAGTCAAGGCCGCCCTGCTCTGGATCGTGCTGCTCTTCGCCGCCCTGTCGGGTCTGGCCCGCGTCTTCGTGCGCGAGGAGGAGGCCGGGACCGCGCCGCTCCTGCGGCTCTCCGCCCCGGCGACCGCCGTTTACGCCGGCAAGTGGCTGTTCAACATCGCGCTCGTTTTCGCCGTAGAGGTAGTCAGCGTCCCGCTTTTTTTGATCGTCCTGCCGCTTGCCACTGTGAACTATGGCCTGCTCTTCGGTGTTCTAGTCTTGGGCGGCGTCGGCCTGGCCGGTGCCTCGACTTTCGTGGCCGCCCTGATCGCGCAGACATCATCCGGCAAGAGCGCCTTGTTTTTCATCGTGGCCTTCCCAGTCCTACTGCCCCTGCTTTTGATTGCCGTGCAGGGGACCGTCGGCGCGTTCAGCCCGCTCGCCGTTTATCAGGCCCGCGCCCACTCCGATTTAGGACTGCTTACCACCTACGGTGTGGTGATGACGACGGCCTCATTTCTGCTCTTCGGGTACATCTGGCATGACTAGCACTGTTCAACAATTGGGCAAAATCGGTATTCTGTTCCTCGTTTGCGTCGCAACAGTCGCGGGTTTTCTGTGGCTGCTGCCCGCAGAGGGGTTCCCCAACCCGGCCCTGGCCCGTATCGTCGTCTTCCATGTTCCCTGCTCGATCGTCGGTTCCCTGGTGACGGCCGCTGGTGTCTGGTTTGCCGTCCGCTATCTGCGGACGCGCCGCTTGGCTGACGATGCAAGGTCCTCCGTCGCGTTTGCTCTTGCGACGCTGCTCTGGTCGCTGACGACCGTGACGGGAGCGCTGTTCGCCAAGGCGGAGTGGGGGACATACTGGAATTGGGACCCGAAGCAGACTTGTATCCTGATGCTGCTGATGATCTATGTGGCCTACTTCGTCCTGCGTGCCGCTCTGGATGATGTCCGCAAGAGGGCTGCGGTCAGCGCAGCCTACACGCTGTTTGCCCTGGCCGCTGTCCCCCTGCTGACTCTGGTATGGCCCAACTCGGTCCCCGACACGCAGACGCTGCACCCACGCAATGTTTCCTTCAGCCTGGAGTACCGGCTTGTCCTGTGGGCGTTCACGCTCGGCCTGACTTTGATCTGCCTTTGGGCCTTTCGCCTGCACGTCGCGCTGGAGCTTATGCGACTGCGGTTGGACTCACGCGCACGCGGCATTTCGCGAAGACGAACTCCGACCGCGCCCGTCGTCGTGAAGGCGCGGCCCTAAGATGCAGAGCCTCGTGCCGCTCATGCTGGTTCCCCTGCTGATCTTTGTCGGCTTCTGGGCGTACCTGTGGAACCTGGACGGCAAGGTCCGCCGTCTCAAAGACGAGATGAGCCGCCTGGACGGCCCGGACGGCGAAGAAGAGTAAACCATGAAGAACAAAGGGGCCGTCATCGGCCTGGTCATCATCGTCGCCGCGCTGGCTTTCAGCGGACTGGCCTTTAAGAACAACCTCGTTAATGCTGTCCCGTTCGCCGATGCCGTCAAGGCGACCGACTCGGACGTGCAGATCATGGGTGCCCCCGTCAAAGGCACGATGAGCTATCATGACACCGCCCACGCCCTGCGCTTCGACCTGAAAGACACCTCGGGCGCGGTCATGCACGTCGTCTACCAGGGGCCGAAGCCGGAGGACCTGGACTCGGCAATGAGCAAGGCCGTCGCCATCAACGCCCAGGGGACTTATGACGCCAAGCAGCACGCCTTCGTCGCCGACAACCTGCTGGTGAAGTGCCCCTCCAAGTATCAGGGGACGACCGACCGCAGCTACGGGAAGTAGTGGAAACCACCATGTCGAACTTCGGACTGCCGACATTCGGGACGCTCGCCGTCTGGACCGCCCTCGCCGCGCTCGTCGCCTCCATGACCTGCTACCTCGTCGCCTCCGCCCGGCGCGGGGCCTCGGACGGCGGCACGGGCTGGGCGCGAGGCGGACGGGCCGCCTTCCTGCTGGCCGTGGCGGGCGTTCTGGGCGCGTGCGGCTCTCTGGGCACTCTCCTGGTCACCCACCGGTTCGACGTCCAGTACGTCTACGACCACTCGGCGCGGGCGATGTCGCCCCTCTACTACTTCCCCTCCTTCTGGGCCGGGCAGGAAGGCTCGTTCCTGCTCTGGGGTTTCTGGATCGCACTCCTGGGCGTCGTCCTGGCCTGCACCTCCGGGGCCGCCGAGCGGCGCGTCATGCCGGTCTATTCCTCCGTATTGCTGTTCCTGGTCGGCATGGTGACCATCCGATCGCCCTTCCTGCCTACCCTGGACCAGTTCGGCATCCAGGTGACGCCGGCTGAGGGCCTGGGTCTGAACCCGAACCTCGAGAACTACTGGATGGTGATCCACCCGCCGACGCTCTTCCTGGGCTTCGCCGCGCTCACCGTGCCGTTCGCCTTCGCCCTCGCCGCCCTGTTCTGGCGCGGCGATCTGGCGGTCGCCAATGATGGCTGGCTGCGGCGTGCGTTGCCGTGGGGCCTGTTCAGCTTCGCCATCCTGGGGCTTGCCATGATGATGGGCGGGTACTGGGCCTACGAGATGCTGGGGTGGGGCGGCTTCTGGGAGTGGGACCCCGTCGAGAACGGCCCATTCGTGCCCTGGATGGGCCTGCTGGCCTTCCTCCACGCCGCCCAGATCCAGCGTGTCCGTGGCGGTTTTTCCAAGCCCACCCTGCTGTTCGCGCTCCTGCCCCTTTCGGGCGCGATGTACGAAACCTTCCTGACCCGGACCGGCGTCCTGGACAAGTTCAGCGTCCACTCGTTCTCCACATTAGGCGGGGCGGCCAACAACGTCCTGCTCGGCGCGCTGCTCCTCGCCGTCTTCGTCTCGGTCGGCACACTGCTCTGGCGGGCCAAGGCGATCCCGAAAGGCGAGACGACGACCGAGGATATCCAGTCACGCGAGTTCGGTTTCACCATGGCCGTCGTCGTCCTGACCCTCTGCGGCCTCATCGCCGCCCTGGGTCTGTCCGCGCCACTCCTGACCGGTCTGGGCGTCAAGCTGCACATCGCCGACTTCCAGGGCGCGGTGCGCGAGGACTACCACAACAAGGCGCTGTTCCCCATCGCCGTCCTGCTGGCCCTGGGCATGGGCATCGGGCCGCACCTTGCCTGGCGCGGACGTGGTGCCACGGACACCGTCCGGCTGGTCTGGAGCTACGCCCTGTCCGTTGTCGCCGCCCTGGTTTTCGTGGTGGCGAGCAAGTATCTGGGCACGCCGCTGACCGGCGCGAAGCTGATCCCGCAACTCCTGCTGTTCACGGCCTCCGTCTTCGCGGTCATTTCTAATCTGACCCTCCTGCGCCGCCTGTTCCCGTCCAAGGGCGGCGTCCGGGGCGTGTCCCCGTGGACCGTCGGCGGCGTCCTGTCCCATGTCGGGGCCGCCGTCCTGCTGCTCGGCGTCGTCTGCCTGGTCACGTTCGTCAAGAAGGATTCCGAGATCCTGCTGGTTCAGAACCGGCCTGCCCCCGTGCTGAATGGGGCCTACACTGCCGTCTACCGGGGGATGACCGGCAACCCCGAGACGGATCGGGACAATGCCTTGCTCGTGGATGTCGCTTCCACCGACGGCCGGCAGCGCTTCAAGGCCCGGATGCCGTTCGCCCTGCGCTCGACGGAAAGCGGTGGTCAGAAGATGATCTTCGCCCACCCCGCCATCCTGCACCATGGGGCGAGTGACCTCTACCTGAATATGAGCAATAACACGAGCCTGGAGGAGTTCTACCGGAAGCCCGTGTACCAGCCCAAGCTGAAGTTTGGCGATGTCAAAAAGATCAACATCGGTGACGACGCTCTGCACCCGAAGGTCTACACCATCGAGTTCATGCACTTCGATAACCCACAGGGTGCCCTCGTCCGCAGCGGCCAGATGCCCTCCGTGCAGACCGTCTACGCCGTCCTGCGTGTGACCTATCAGGGCGTGACGACCATGGTGAAGCCGCAGTTCACCCATTATGCCGACGGCTCCACTCCGAAGTCACCCGAAGTCAGGCTGCCGGGCGGCGCGCTCATCAGCTTCGCGGGCATGAACGCCGGCAGCATGGACCAGGCTAACCCAGGCGCGGGTGAGATGAACGCCTCGGCCTCGCTTGCCTTGCGCCAGGACAGCGGCCCGCCCGCGCAGGCCTTCTACCTGGAGGCGACGACGCGCCCCATGATCAACCTGGTCTGGATCGGGACGCTGCTGCTTGTCTTCGGCGGCCTGATCTCGATGCGCCGCCGCATTCAGGAGAACCGGCTCATCCCGATCCCCGACCTGCCCGCCCCCGAAGCTAAGGCGGAGGCCGTCCGCGCCCCCGCCGCCCGGCGCACGAAGAACAGAGGCCGCGCGCCCTCTGCCAAGCCCGCGCCTTCTCTGTCCGTCGGCAAAAGCGGGAGACGCTAACCGTCCATGCGACTCCGCCAGCTACTCAAAAGCAAGATACACCGCGCCACCGTGACTGAGGCCGATGTCAACTACGTCGGCTCCATCACGGTCGACCAGGACCTTCTGGAGCGCGTGGACCTGTGGCCTGGTGAGCTGGTCCACGTCTGGAACGTCACCAACGGCGAGCGGTTTGAAACCTATGCGCTGGCCGGGGAACCAGGCGGCGGCATGGTCCGCATCAACGGCGCGGGCGCGCACAAGGCCCATCCCGGCGACATCCTCATCATCGCCGCCTTCGCGCTCACCGACGAAACCGTCACGCCCAAAGTCATCCTGGTGGACGAACGCAACCACTATTTACGAGACCTTTAGAAGCCTATTATGTTTGAAGTCCGCGTTGAGAAGACCATCGCCTGTGCCCACCGCCTGTTCGACTACAACGGCCCCTGCGAGAGCCTGCACGGCCACAACTATCGCATCGAGGTCGCCTATGCTGGCACCGAGTTGGACCGCTTCGGGATGCTGGTGGACTTCACCGACATCAAAAAGGCTTTTAATGCCGTCCTTGACACGCTCGACCATACCTACCTCAACGAACTCCCCGTCTTCCGCGACCTATCGCCCTCGGCGGAGAACATCGCGCGGCACATCTTCCAGGAGCTGAAGCGCACTCCCTTCGACCGCGCCACCCTCGACCGCGTTTCCGTCTGGGAGACGCCGACGCAGGTGGCGGTTTATCGGGAAAGGTGATTTTTCTGTTGAAGGTCAAGGAAGTCATCAAAAGGAAATCATCAAGCGGCTGGAGGCCGAGCAGTGGGTGTTCGCACGGCAAAAGGCGAGCCACCGGACGTTCAAAAAGACCGGCGTTGCCGCAGTCATCACCGTCTCTGGCATTGACAGCAAAGGCGTTTCGCCGGGGCAGTTGCAAGACATCAAGCGAAAGGCAGGCTGGGAATGACGACAGTTCTGACAGAAGCGCCAGCGCCAGATATGGATGCCCCCGAAGGAATCAAAGATCCCTTTACCCGGCTCCTTGACCTGACTCTCGGCTGGGGCGAGTATGTGGAGAAGGACGAGGCGGGACACCGCGACAGCGTCTCCTCCGCCGACATCTACCGCGCTTACCAGTCCATCGCCGAGTTTGCCGAGCCGTACTGCGATGCCGCGCCGGAAGTGCAGGAGATGGCCGCTCGGCATTTCGTGGACACGCGCCTCCTGCCGTTGCTGCTGGGCAAGGCCAAGCCCTGATCTTGTCTCCCGTGTCCATGCCTGCAACGCCTGCCCAAATCCGCGCCCCAAAAACTACGCGTCTCTGGTGGGCAATCAGTTTCTTGCTGCTGGCTCTCCTCGCCGGCGGTGCCCGCGCCCAAACGCTGCCCGTCCCCACGCCCGCCGCTCATCCCGTCCTGCTAACCCCGCCGAACTCGGCCTTCGTCCTGTTCAACGACCGCGTCCTGTTCTCGGTTTACACCTTCGGCGATCAGTCGGCGCAGGATCGGGCGGACCTGGCAAACCTGCGCCTGGCCGAGAGCCTGCGAGGCATCTCCGAGAATGAGGCGTCGGCCAAGCCCCCGGAGGTAATCGTCGGGGAGCGCGATGCCCAGGCGGTCCTGCTGCTGGACGGGAAGATGCTGCTGACCGTAACCCAGGCCGACGCCGACCACGCGGGCCAGCCCGCCGCGTCACTCGCGCAGGCCTGGGCGGACACCCTTAACCGCTCCTTCCGGCAGGCCCTGCGCGAGCGCCAGCCCGCCTACCTGCGCTGGGCCTGGGAGCGCGCAGCCCTGTTCCTGCTGGCCGGACTGGTCTTGTACGGGCTGGCTCGGCTCATCGCGAGGCGTCTGGGCAACCGGCTCGGCATCCCATTCCAACTGCTGCTCGTCGGGATCGTCGCCTCCCGCATCCTGGACCTGTTCCCGCAGACCCGGCCCGCTAACCTGCTGCTGCTGGCTGGCGCGGGTCGCCCGCTGACGTTATGCCTCCTGGTGGGCCTGTCGGCGGCCGTGCTGGTACGGACCTGGGGAGTCCTCCTGCGGCGGCTCTTCCCCGCCGTCCCCGAAGTTCTTTCCGCCCAGGAGCGCACCGAGCGGACCTTCCAGCGGCGCGTCACCCTGGCCCGCGTGGGGGAGGTGGCGGGTGCGTCCGTAATCTGGCTGACCGGCCTCCTGACCCTGACCGCCTGGCTCGGCGTCAACCTTTCCGCCCTGCTGACCTCGGCCGGCCTAGTTACGGTCGCCCTCGGCTTCGTCGCCCAGGACGCCCTGCGGGACTTCGTCGCCAGCCTGTATATCCTCGCCGATGACCGCTTCGGCGTCGGCGACACCATCCAGGTCGGCGCGTATGAGGGCCGCGTCGAGCGCCTGAACCTGCGCGCGACCCAGATCCGCGACATGTCGGGCCGCCTCATCACGATCTCCAACCGGGGCATCACCGAGGTCGCGAACCTCACCGCCCGCTGGGCGCAGGTGGACTTCAAAGTCGGCGTCTCCTACTATGACGACGTGGACAAGGCCAGCGCACTCCTGTTGGAGACAGCCCAGGCGCTGGCCAGCGAGTGGCCCGACCGTGTGCTGGCCCCGCCGGACCTGCTCGGCGTGGACTCCTTCACCGATCTCAGCGTCACGCTCCGGCTGACCCTGCGGACGCCTCCCGGCGACCAGTGGGTAGTAGCCCGCGAGCTGCGCCGCCGCGTCAAGCACGCCTTTGATGCCGCCGACATCGCCGCACTCAACAACCTTTATGCCCCACCCGCCGCCCCGCCGCGCGGACCTCAAGCCTCTACAGGTGAGTGACCAGCACGATGACGGGCCGCTCGGAGACCGCCAGCGTTGCGCGGCCCGCCGTCAGGGGCAGGGGAGAGGCCGCGCCGCTCTCTTCGCCCTTGACCAGCGTGACGAGCGTAGCAGCCCCGGCCCTGCTGCCAGCGGCCAGATTGAAATGGGCCGATGTTGAGCCGTCACTCGTCGGACGCCAAACGACATACGCCCCGCCCGGCCCCACCGCGCTCTTGAAGCGGTAGACCTTCACATCGGCGCTCCCCGATGGCTCTTCGCCCGCGAAGCGCATCCCGGCCAGCCGGTCGCGCAGGGTATGGACGTAATACCAGGACGCCTTCGGCACCCACTTTCCCTTCTCCGTCACCAGCCCGCTGCTGGAAAACTGCGTCGCGTCTGCCGGGTTCACGTCCCGCAGCATGTACATCGCCGCCCGGTCCACATTGGCCGCCGCCAGGGCAAGGTAGGAACGGACCAGCCATTGCCCCTGCACTTCCTCCTGCGAATACCCGCTGATAGCCGGGGCGCGCTGGGGCGACTTGGGATTGGTGTCGTAGCCGAACTCCGTCACCCAGACCTCCTTCCCCGGCAGCTCGCGGCGGCAGTAATCTACCAGGGCCGACGCCTTGCCCCGCAGGTCGTCCGCCTCGGGGCTGATCCCCACCTGTCCCTTGCCCTGCTCGCCCCCGCTGTTGCTGTAGTGGTGGAAGTTCAGGACATCGCACGGGAAACTCCCGCCCCGGTTCACGTCCGCCCACGCCTTCATCGTGCGGACGTAATCCAGGTTCAGCCCCGCCAGCCCGCCCATGACCAGCCTCGCCCCCGCGTCGGCGTTCTTGACCCCGAAGGTGCGCCCCATCCGGCCCTGGTCGCCGTCATAATCCGCACTGCACATCGCCGCGAACTCGGCGGGCTGGAAGTAGGCTTCGCGCCCGCCCCACCAGCCGTCCTCCTCGTTCCAGTTCTCGTAATAGCGCAGCAATCCTAGCCCTGACCGGCGCGGCTGGTCCGACGCCAGCTTCAGCGCACCGTCCGCCACTCGCGTACTGCCGTACCGGGCCGCATACTGGAACAGGTGATCGGCATGGGCCGCGTAGGAGGCCGGTGCAGTCGGGTCCTGGCCTGCCGACACCGGCTTGTCGCTGGGTTTACCTCCGCCCGGCCCGCGCAGCCAGGCCACGCCGCCCTGTATCGCCGGGCAGACCGTCACCCCCGCCGCTTTGAGCCGCGCGTAGTAGGCATCAAAATCCCACCCGCCCCCCGCGCCGTAGCTCGGGCTCCACTTGTTCTGGTTGTTGGGGTAGCCTGGGTACGCCTTGCCGTCCCCCTCGTCCCAGTCCCAGTTGTGGTACTCACGGACGAATCCTCCGACCGTCATCTTGTCCAAGGGGTCGTCAATAAACGCATTTACGCCGATCAACCGGTCCATCGTCGGCAGGGGATGGATGACAGGAACTGGCACGGCCTCGACTGACCCGGCCGGCGTCCCATAGACGACGATCTCCGGCAC
Source organism: Capsulimonadaceae bacterium (assembly GCA_965215505.1). GTDB lineage: Bacteria > Armatimonadota > Armatimonadia > Armatimonadales > Capsulimonadaceae > JANXMY01. Next base: position 5,356,580 of record OZ244065.1, read on the forward strand.
CTTCGTACCCGCATCCGCCAGCGTGACCTCCAGATACCGGGTCGTGACACTCACCGGATGCGCGTTCCAGACGCCGTAGTGGCTGAGGTCGTCTGTCAGCAGGGGCATCCACCGGAACGGCCTCCCCGCCGAGATCGTGACCAGTCCTGATCCCTCTCCGTCATACAGAGACACGTCCGAAACCCGGTACACTCGCCCCAGGTCCACATCGGCCCGCGCCGGGTAGTGCCAGACCGTCCATTCTGGGAACCACGTCGAGGTCGGCACCCCGCCGTGTCCCGCTCGGGGATCGCCCGCCAACGCCTGCTCATCCACCAGCCGGCCCGCCTCCCCGAAGCCCGTCTCGTTGACGATCATTGACGCTGTGAGTGGTATCTTCTGGGGCATATCCAAGGGTGGCGCGCAGAGGGTGGCTTTTCCCATAAGCAACAGCGAACAGAGAGCAAGGGTGGAAAGTGTTGACTTCATTGTTGGCGTAGCTTCCGCGCAAGCCTCCCGATGTCCTGCCGCCTATGAGGTATAATCAGCGCACATGCCAAAGATATATCGGGTGATGAGTGAGGCAGACGGTAGGCCAACCGTGGGCGATGGACCCACAGATTTGGGCGCTCGTGTCCCTGCGGACATTCAACCCAATACTGCTGGCTTGGTTGTTCCAGGTACAGGAGGTATGTCTGTCTCACCTCGGGTGATTGCTCTGCCGCCTCATCGTGTCCCCAGGAGATTACGTCCGCTGGTTCCAAGGGCGACAGGAAAAGATTTTCACTTCGTGTGGAGTATGGGCGGTGGACAGTTCGTGGCAGACGCTGTTGCTCTCAATCTGCGCTTGCGGCCTGATCCAGCCAACAGCAAGCATGGCTTTATTGAACCGGACGCAGCAATGCCGATGGCGGAGTACCGACAGGCGTTGGAAATAACTCAGGGCGAATGGCGAATTGATGAGGTAGGGTAAGTGATATGAACAAGTTCCCGGACAATCCTAACTATGTGGCATACGAGCGGTTGCTGATTGAATTGCACCGCCTGATCGCAGAAGGCAAAGGCGACGACGAGGAAGCCGAGGCCGTGCGCGACCAAATGGACACTCCCTGGTACAGACTCAGTCCTGAAGAAGATGAGCGTATGGGTGGCCTCTCCGCCGACCTCTATATGCTCCAAGACGATGAAATCTACGAGGCATACGAGGGCACACAAGAGCAGCTTCGTCAATCCCTCAGCACCGCTTATCATAATCAGGATTATCAAGGGCTACTCAGCTTATTGCGTAAGGGGCCGAAGTACATTCCGCAGCAGGGTCTCGCCTCTCTACGCGCGATAGCTTATCAAGAACTGGGGCATCTTGATGCTGCCTTAGTTTTTCTCCGCTATGCTCTGTCACACACCACTGAACTGGGCTTGGCTTTCGACCGTGAGTGGTTTCAGACGCAAATTGTAGACCTGCTCATGCGGTTGAACCGATATGATGATGCTATAGCGGAAGTTGAAGCCAGTATCAATTACTTTACTTTCCAGGACTTCCGCTTTATCGCGGCTCATGCATTGGTTCTTTGTGCTGAACATGTTGATGGAAGAACCGCACTGTCACTTTATCGGAGGGCTGCTGCTGTCATAGAAAGTATTCTTGATGACCCGGCAGAGCGTAAGAAGCTGTCTCCTTCGCTCCTCTCGACTGCCTTTCAAGTTCTCGGCGATTGTTACCGTAGTTCCGGGCAACCCCAAAAGGCAGAAGCCGCCCATGCCAGCGCAATCAGAGCGGTTAGTGATACCATCTTGCAAGCCAGGCCGCAACCACAAAACGAGTTATTCTTTCTGTCTGCCGCCGTGTAGCCGCGCAATCTCCATTGGGCATCCCCGTACAAGTATGGTATAAGCCCCTCGGAGAAACACATGCACGAACTACAGGCGATGGACCTCGCCCGCCGCTCCATCCTGATCGCCCTGCAATTATCCCTGCCGATCCTCGTCCTGTCCCTGGTCGTCGGCGTCATCGTCAGCCTCTTCCAGGCCGTGACGCAGATCCAGGAGCAGACCCTGACGTTCGTGCCCAAGATCATCGTCCTCGTGCTGGCCCTCGTCGTGCTGGGGCCGTGGATGCTCCACACCATCGTCGGGTTCACGTCCGGGCTGCTGACGAGCCTGCCGGCGACGATGCGGTAGGCGGCAACCCCCGATGTTCGACCTCGCCGCCTTCTCCGCCGACTCCTTCTGGGCCTTCTTGCAGGTCTTCGTGCGCGTCTCCTCCCTGTTCGTCACCGCGCCCGTCTTCGGCAGCCGCGAGATACCCTCTCAGGTCAAGGTCGGCCTGGCGACCCTGCTCTCCCTCGTCCTGCTGCCCTTGGTCAAGGCGACGCTGACCCAGACCGTGCCCGCTTCCGTCTTCGGCATGGCCGCCGTCCTGCTGGGGCAGGCCCTGATCGGCCTGATGATCGGTCTGGTCGTGTCCCTGACCTTCGTCGCCGTCCGCGTCGGGGGCGACCTGATTGACTACCAGATGGGCTTCACACAGGCGGCGACGTTCAACCCGCAGTTCAACGAAACCGTCTCGCCCATCGCCTCGTTCCAGTACCGCTACGCCATCGTTCTGTACCTCCTCGCCAACGGTCACTGGCTGCTGCTGGCCGCCCTGGAGCGGTCGTTCGTCTCCCTGCCCGTCGCGCAGCTCTCGGTCCCGAGGCTGGCGGGCACCTTCACCGACCTGACCTTCGGGATGCTGGTCGCCGGCCTACAGATCGCCGCCCCGGCGGGGGCCGTGCTGCTGGTGACGGACATCGCGTTCGCCTTCCTGAACCGGGCGATGCCCTCCATGCAGGTCTTCTACGTCGGGATGCCGGTTAAGGTCCTGGTCGGCTTCGTCGTGGTCATCGCCGTCATCCCGCTGCTGACCTCGGTGACTTCGGGGCTGGTCCTCGGCTCGCCGCACCAGGTCGCCGTCCTGCTGCGGGGGATGCACAGGTAATCCATGGCCGAAGGCGAAGAAAAATCGTTCCCCGCCACGCCCAAGCGGCGGGAGGAGGCGCGCAAGAAAGGGCAGGTCGCCCGCTCCTCGGAGTTCGGCGCGGCCCTGACTCTGCTGGCCGTCGTGCTGACGCTCCACGCCCTGCTGCCCGGCGAGGGCGGCCTGAGCCTGCTGCGCGACCTGCAATCCACCTTCCAGTTCAGCCCCCACGACTCCGCCTTCACCTTCACGACCGTGCATCAGTGGCACACACGCGCATTGGGCTGGGAGGCGAAGATCGTCCTGCCCGTCCTGCTCCTGGCCGTCGCCCTGGGCCTGGTCTCGGGCGTCGGCCAGGTGGGGTTCGCCGTCACGCCCGAAGCGCTGGCCCCGCAGTGGAACCGGGTCAATCCCGCCACCGGCCTGAAGCGGCTGCTCTCGACGCGCGGCTCGGTCGAGGCGCTCAAGGGCCTGCTCAAGATGGGGCTGGTCGGCGGCGTCTGCTACAACACCCTGCGCGGCGGGATCGAGTCGGGCGAGCTGCTCCGCACCATGGGCGAGCCGCTGACCGAGGTAGTCTCGGTCGTGGGCGGCCTGATCTGGACCCTGGGCCTGCGCGTGAGCGTCATCCTGATGATCCTCGCCGTCGCGGACTATGCCTACCAGAAGTACGAGTTCGAGAAGTCGCTGAAGATGAGCCTCACCGAGATCAAGCAGGAGGCCAAGCAGTCCGACGGCGACCCGCAGATCAAGGCCAAAATCCGGCGGCTCCAGCGCGAGATGGCCAAACGGCGTATGATGCAGGACGTGCCCAAGGCCGACGTCGTCGTCACCAACCCCACCCACTACGCCGTCGCCCTGACCTATGACGGGGGAGGGTCCGCCCCCAAAGTGGTCGCTAAAGGCCGGGACGAGGTCGCCGCCCGCATCCGCGAGATCGCCCGCGAGAACAAGGTCCCACTGGTGGAAAACAAGCCCCTCGCCCGCACCCTCTACAGCACGGTCGAGATCGGCCGCGAAATCCCCGCCGACCTCTTTGAGGCAGTCGCTCAAGTGCTGGCCTTCGTCTACCGCACCTACGGCCGCCGGAAGCGTTAGCGCCTCCCCGGAACTACTCCCAAACGCGGGCAGGTATTTCCCCTGTCTTCCGCGAACAGGGGAGCGTCGTCAAGCGGGCGAACATCATCACGAGGGGTAGCAGGACATGATCAACGGTCCGGGCGACATGCAGTACGCCGTTGCCCAAAGACAAACGCAGGTCGGCGGCGGCTGGTTCTTCTAGATCGCCGGGTTTTCCGTCGTCAATTCCCTTATGAGCCTCGCCGGGGCAGGCATCCATTTTGCGGTCGGGCTGGGCACGACCGAGTTGTTTGATGTTTTCGGGGGCCACTCCGGGGCGGCGGGCAAGGGGGTCGCACTCGGCCTGGACATCCTGGCCGCCGGCTTCTATGCGCTGTACGGGCTGTTCGCGCGCAAAGGGGCGCGCTGGGCTTTCGTGGCCGGAATGGTCTTCTATGCCCTCGATGGGCTGCTGCTGCTTTATGTGAAGGACTGGCTGGCCGCCGCCTTCCACGCCTACGTCCTGTTCCGGCTCTTCCAGGGATTCCAGGCCGCCGGGCAGCTCGCCGCCCTGCGCGCCCAGTCGTCGGGCGGCCCCTACGCCGGCTATGTGCCGCCCGCCTCCGCCCCTTCAAATGACGTCTGGCCCCCGCCCCCCAATGTTTGAACCTGTGTTATAATGGAAGCATATAGAAGCAAAAAGCAATGGAAATCATCATCTTCGTGGACGGCGCCTCTAAAGGCAACCCCGGCGCGGCGGGCATCGGCGTCCTCGTGACCGACGCGGACGGCGTGACCCTGGCCGAGATCGGCGAGGGCATCGGGCAGACCACCAACAACGTCGCCGAGTACAAGGCCCTCATCCGGGGACTGGAGGAGGCACACGCGCGCGGCGCGCGGCGTGTCACTGTCCACACCGACAGCCAGCTCATGGCGCGGCAGATGGAGGGGCGCTACAAGATCAACGCCCCGCACCTGAAGGCGCTCCAGCAGGAGGCATCCGCCCTCTGCCGGCTGTTCCCCGGCGGCGTCACCCTGACACACATCCTGCGCGAAGGCAACGCCCGCGCCGACCAGCTCGCCAACCAGGGGGCGCGTCTGGCGGCGGCCTGACTTCACCGAGAAGGCGAGGACCTAATGGTTTGCCCGTATTGCAGTCACAAGAACACGGCCACGGCCACCCTCTGTAACCAGTGCGGCATCCTGCTGCACCTTGGCCGGACCAGCCGCGCCATCACGCACGGCGGCGGGAACGGACATGGCGGGGCCGGACACGGCATGGACTTCGTCCGCAGCATCCTGCCGGGGCACCGGGTGAAGGCCCACCACACCGCCCTCCACTCCCAAACCGAGGTCCTGGTCAAAGAGGTCCAGGAGCGCGCCGAGGCGGACCTGAAGGACCCCGCCCGCGCGCCCGCCGCCCGGCTGGCTCTGGGCGCGCTGTTCCTGCTGCACGGCGAGGTAGAGAAGAGCGTCCACTGGTTCCAGCAGGCGCGGCAGATGGGCGGGGCCGAGGCCGAGTTCCTGAACAACGCCGCCGTCGCGCTTGCCCGGCGCGGGACGCTGGCGCAGGCCGCCGAACTGTTCGAGCAGGCCGCCCGGCGCAGCCCGGACTCGGCCGCGCCCCGCGCGAACCTCGCCCACCTGTTCGCCGAGGCCGGGGCGGACCCCGACCCGGCGGGGGCCGCCCATGCGGTCGAGCTGATCCGGCAGGCCATCGCCCTGGAGCCGGAGAACCCGACGCTCCATAACCGGCTCGCCCTGATCCTCTGCCGGGAGCGGCGCTACGACGAGGCCGTGCCCCACTTCGTCCGCGCCTTGAAACTGGCGGGGGCCGACGACGCCGCCAAGGCGGACGCCGAGAACGACACCGGCCTCGCCCTGGCCCTGTGCGGCGATCTGGCGACGGCGGAGAAGGCGTTCGAGGCCGCACTGAAGCTCGACCCGCACCACGCCCACGCGCTTTCCAACGGCTGTCTGGCGCGGATGGGGGACGGCGGCATCGAGGGGGCGGAACTGGACAGGCTCGCCAGGGCCGCCCACCTCGACCCAAAGAGCGGTGCCGTCCGCGCGAACCACGGCTACGTCCTGTGCCGGGTCGGCGCGGTCAACGACGGCATCCTGGAGCTGAAGGAGGCCGTCGCCCTCAGCCCGCGTCTGTTCGAGGCCGGCTACAACCTGGGGAAAGCCTATGCCGACGGCGGTGCCCTGGATGTCGCCGAACGCTGCCTGGCCCGCGCCGTGCAGCTCAGTCCGAACTCCGGTTCGGTCCTGACCGCCCTGGGTGCCGTCAAGGCCGCCCAGCGGCTGCTGCCGCCGGCGGTCGGCTACTTCGAGGCCGCCCTCAAAGCCTGGCCGCGCTCCGCCCTGGCCGAAGCCAATTTGAGCATCGCGCTGGGACTGTCCGGCGACTACCCCGGCGCGAGGAAGCATCTCAAAAAGGCGGGCGAGCTAGACCCCAGAGACCCGCACGTCTCCGCCCAGGTCGCCTGGCTCCAGCTCATGCAGGACAACCTGACCGTGGGCCTGGACGAGCTGGGCATCGCCCTGAAGATGGGCGAACACCTCCCCGAAGTCCACAACAACCTTGGCCTGTGCTACATCGCCCTGGGCAAGCCCGAGCTGGCCCTGCCGCGATTCAAACGCGCCCTGGACCTGAACCCCGACTTGCACGCCGTCCACTTCCAGTGGGGCTGCGCCCACGCCGCCCTGCACAACCCCGAGGGCGCGCTGCGCGAGTGGGAGCTGTCGGCGAGGCACGAGCCGGCCAGCCCCGACTGCCACGTCAACCGGGGCGTCCTGCTCTACCAGAAGGGACAGGTCGAGGAGGCCGTCGCCGAGTTCCGGCACGTCATCATCCTGCGCGAAACCCGCATGGAGGACTTTTCGAACCTCGGCCTCGCCTACGCCAAGTCCGGGATGGCCCTCCGCACCGCCGCCCGCAACCCGCAGGACGCGCGCATGAAGCAGGCCATAGACCGCCACAAACAGGCCATTGACATGTTCGACCGCGCCCTGGCCCTGGACCCGAGAAACGTCATGCTCCACTCCAACCGTGGCCTCGCCTGCTTCTTCGCCTCTCGCCCCGAGGAGGCCATGCGCGAGTGGGCGACCGTCACCAAACTCGACCCGGCCTACGCCCGCAAGCGCGGGACGCGCCAGCAGTCCGAGTTCGACGACTCGAACCTCACCCTCATGCCGTTCTCCGTGCCCGCCCGCGCCATCTCCCTCCTCGCAAAGACCGGCCCCTACCTGCCTCGCTTCGCCGCCGGTTACGACACCGACGAGTGGGACCTGATCCTGAGCGACCCCGCCCTCGCCCGCCTGTCCGAGATGCGCCGCGAGATGCGCCGCCTGGACCGCGACCTGGCCGGGCTGCACTGAGGGCGGCGCGACGACAAAACGGCCCCGGCGCAGGATGCGCTGGGGCCGTCTCATTGTTATCGTCAACTGGCCGCACGGCCAGGGGAAGTGGGTGCGGAGGACGGCCCGACCGGCGACTCTGACGGCGAACCATTCCCACATTTAGGACGCCGGCACGGCCTCTTTTGTTCCTCCGCCCGCTGTTTTTTCGGCATCCCCGGCGACCGGCAGTGTGACCAGGGTGTCCAGGCGCAGGGACCGCAGGGCGGCGGACAGGGCGCGGCGCTCCGTCTCCCCTTCGGCCGGTCCGCCGGGGGCGAGCCAGCGCGCCACGAGGCGGCCCAGCCGCTTCTCGGCGTAGTCGTCCGCCCACCTCTCGATCTTCTGCTCCACCAGAGCCGCCTTGCGCGGCGGGGTCGCGCGGCGGTTCAGGAAGCGCGTGACGTGGTGGCCGACCTCGTGGAAGATCGTATAAGCCAGGTGCAGGCGCAGGGCAAAATCCCGAACCCGCGCGGGCAGCGGCAGCAGGGGCGTGACGTGCGGCCGCAGGTACAGCTCGACGGCGACGCCCGTGTGGTCCTGCCGCCAAATGCCCAGTGCCTTGCCTTTGGGGTCCTCGTCCCACATCAGGAACGCTTCCAGCTGCCGCAGGTGTTCGCGCGGCAGGACCGCCACGGCCTCCTCGACAGCCTCGTGCAAAACCCCCACGCCGCCCACGTCTTCATAATCGCCGTTCAAGTGCCAGTCCAGGCGCATGGAAATCTCACCCTAAAATGTGCAGGCCGTTGTCCACATAGATCACCTCGCCCGTGATGCCGCGCGCCCAGTCGGACAGCAGGAACGCCGCCGCGTCGCCCACCTCGCCGATGGTAGTGTTCTTCCGCAGCGGTGCCCGATCGCGTGCCTCCCGGTGCATGTCCGTGAAGCCGCTGATGCCGCGCGCCGATAGTGTCATGGTCGGCCCCGCGCTGATGGCGTTGACCCGCACCCCCTGCGGCCCCAGGTCACTCGCCAGGTAGCGCACCGAAGCCTCAAGGGCCGCCTTGGCGACTCCCATGACGTTGTAGTTGGGCAGGACGCGCTCCGAGCCGAGGTAGGTCAGGGTCAGGATGCTGCCGCCCTCGGTCATCAGCGGCTCGGCGGCGCGGGCCGCCGCCGTCAGCGTGTAGGCCGAGATGTCCAAAGCCTGCGCGAATCCCGCGCGAGACGTGTTCACGAACCGCCCGCTCAGGTCCTCCCGATTGGCGAAGGCCGCGCCGTGAATCACGAAGTCTATGCGCCCGAACTCCCACGTCAAGGTCTCTTGCAGCGCCCCGATCTGCGCGTCGTCGGTCAGGTCGCACCCCTGGATGACCGTCCGGTCGCCTCCCGGCAGCGTCGGGGCCAGCTTGCGGACATCCTTCTCCTCGCGCTCCCCCAGGAACGTCAGGGCCAGCCGCGCCCCCTCGCGCGCCAGGCTCTGCGCGCAGCCCCAGCAGAGCGACCGGTCGTTCCGCACCCCGTAGATGATGCCCTGCTTGCCCTCTAAAATGCCCATGTGTCTTGATGCCTCCTCGCAAAGATCGCGCGATGCGCTGATTTGAAGGCATTTTACCTGATTACGGGCACGAACGCGCAGGAAAAGCCGCTCCGGGCGTCGTAACTCAAACCACACTCCGCCGCCTGAGGGCTTGGAAAGAACCCGTCATGCCGCCGCCGACGATGCCCGTCACGTTCCTGTTCACCGACATCGAGGGCAGCACCAAACTCTGGGAGCGGCACCCCGACGCCATGCGCGCCGCCCTGGCCCGCCACGACGCCCTCGTGCGCGAGGCCGTCGCCGGGCGGCGGGGCCGCGTCTTCAAGACGGTCGGGGACGCCTTTTGCGCCGCCTTCGAGTCCGCCCCGGACGCCCTGGCCGCCGCCCTGGCGGTCCAGGCCGGCCTGCACTCGTGGCCGCCGGGGGACATGCCGCCCCTGCGCGTCCGCATGGCCCTCCACACCGGCCCCGCCGAGGAGCGCGACGACGACTACTTCGGCCCCGCCCTCAACCGGGTGGCCCGCCTGCTGGCCGTCGGGCACGGCGGGCAGACGCTGCTGTCCTCGGCGGCCTGGCAGGAAGTCGCCGATGATCTGCCGCCCGGCGTCACACTGCACGACCTCAAAAGCCACCGCCTCAAAGACCTGTCCCAGCCCGAACACGTCTGGCAGGCAGGCCAGGATGGTCTGCCCGAGGACTTCCCGCCGCTGCGCTCGCTCGGGGCCAACAACCTGCCCGTCCAGGTGACCTCGTTTGTCGGGCGCGAGGCCGACCTGGTGGACGTCAAGCGCCTGTTGGCTACGCACCGTCTGCTCACACTGGTTGGGCCGGGCGGGGCGGGCAAGACGCGCCTCGCCCTGCAAGCCGCCGCCGAGGCCGCTCCCGACGACGGCGTCTGGATGGTGGACCTCGCCCCGCTCGCGGACCCGGAGCGGGTGACGCAGGCGGTCGCCACCGTGCTGAACGTGCGCGAGGAGCCGGGCCGCCCGGTGACCGGGGCCTTGGCCGAGAGCCTGCGGGACAAGGACCTGCTGCTCATTCTCGACAACTGCGAGCATCTGATCGGCGCGGTCGCCGTCCTGGCCCAAGCCCTCCTCCAGTCCTGCCCCCGAGTCCGCCTCCTGGCGACCAGCCGGGAGCGGCTGGGCATCCCCGGCGAGCGCGTCTACGCGGTTCCGACCCTGACCCTGCCGGATCTGGGCCGTCCCCAGACCGCCCTGGAGATGGGCGGCTCCGACGCGGGCCGCCTGTTCCTGGACCGGGCCGCCCTCCACCCCGGCTTCGCCCTCACCGACGACGCCGCCCCGGTCCTCGCCCGCCTCTGCCACCGGCTCGACGGCATCCCCCTCGCCATTGAATTAGCGGCGGCCCGGACGCGCTCGCTGACCGTGGAGCAGATCAACGACCGCCTGGACCAGCGGTTCCGCCTGCTGACGGGCGGCAGCCGGACTGCCCTGCCGCGCCAGCAGACCTTGCAAGGCTTGATGGACTGGTCCTACGAGCTGCTCACCGCCCCGGAGAAAATCCTGCTCTGCCGCCTGTCCGTGTTCGCGGGCGGCTGGACCCTGCCGGCGGCGGAGGCGGCCTGTGCGGGGGAGGGGATCGAGGACTGGGAAGTGCTCGACCTGCTGACCGGGCTTGTGGACAAGTCCCTGGTCGTCTTCGACACCCAGCGCTACCGCCTGCTTGAAACGGTCCGCCTGTACGCCCGCGAGCGGCTCGACGAGACTCCCGGCGCGGAGGCGGCCCGCGAGCGCCACGCCGAGTATTACTGCTCGCTGGCGGCGGACACGGAGCCAAGCCTGTACGGGGCCGACGCCGCCGCGTCCCTCGATCTACTGGAAGCCGAGAGCGCCAACCTCCGCGCCGCCATCGCCTGGCTCCAAGCGCGGGGCAACGCCGAGGAGGCGCTGCGCCTGGTGAACAACCTGGCGCGCTTCTGGCAGGTGCGAGGTCACCTGAGTGAAGGGCGCGGCTCCCTGGAAGCCGCGCTCTCGCTCGGCGATCCGGGGGAAACCAGCAAGCGGCGGGCCGTGGCGCTGTTCTATGCGGGTGCCATCGCCCACACGCAGGGAGATCTGCTTGGGTCGGCGTCGCTCCTGGCCCGGTGTGTGGACGCCTACGAACGGCTCGGTGAGTACGACAATGTGAACCTCATCCGAGGCAACATCGGGGCATTGCTGACTGCGCTCGGGGAATACGCGCAGGCTCGCGCCGTGCTGGAAGAAGTGCTGCTCTACCATCAGCAGAGCGACCGCAGGGAGGATCTCGCCGCCACCCTGGGGCACCTCGGAGAACTCGCCCGCCTGGAAGGGGACCAGAACGCCGCCGGCCTGTACCTGATGCAGAGTCTCACGCTCTGGCGCGAAATCGGAAACGCCCATGCCGCCTCCGTGCAGCTCAACAACCTGGCCCGCGTCGCCACGCGGCGGGGCGACCTGCCGGCGGCTGGCGGCTACGTCCGCGAGGCGATCACCCTGCGGCGCGAACTGGGCGACGTCAAGGGCCTTCTATGGTCCCTGGATGCCGCCGCCGCTCTGGCCGCCGTTGGGGGCCAGCCCGCCGAGGCCGCCCGGCTCTACGGGGCGGTCGAAGCACTGGAGGCCGCGCACAGCATCATCGCGCCTCCCACGGAGATCGCCGAGCGCGACCACTTCCTCGCCCAAGCCCGTGCGGGCCTGCCGAGCGCCGAGTTCGCCGCGCTCTGGACACAAGGCCGGGGCCTGACGCTGGATCAGGCCATCGCCACCGTGCTGGACAGCCCAGAGTGATGCCGCAAACCGGGCAGGAAACCGCGCGCCCGCCGTCGAACACTGAGGCCGAACCACTTTCCCGAACGCTAGGAGCAGTCGCCATGGCCGAACCCGTCACCGTCAATGAACCCCGCCTCATCCAGACCTTCCTGGACATGGTCCGCCAGAACACGCCGCCCCGCCACGAGAGGGCCGCCAGCGAGATCGGGTGCAAGATACTGACCGATCTGGGCTTCGAGTGCGACTACGACGACGCGGGCGAGAAGGTCGGCGGCGACATCGGCAACCTGATCGCCTTCAAGAAGGGCACCCTCCCGGACGCCCCGCCGATCTTCTTCTCGGCCCACTTCGACACCGTAGAGCCGACGCCCGGCCTGGAACCCGTCTTCGATGGCGACATCATACGGTCCAATGGGGATACGGTTCTCGGCGCGGACGACATCTCCGGCATGGCCCCCATTCTGGAGGCCATGCGGATCTTGGACGAGCAGAGCATCCCGCACGGCGACATCCAGCTTCTTCTCACCATCTGCGAGGAGATCGGGCTGGTCGGGGCCAAGCACATGGACCCGAGCCGCATCAAAGCGAAGTTCGGCTATGTCCTCGACGCTGGCCCACCGGTCGGCTCGCTCGTCTACAGCGCCCCGACGCAGGACATCTTCGAGGTCTGGATACACGGCAAGCCCGCCCACGCGGGCGCGCAGCCCGAGGACGGCGTCTCGGCCATCCTCGTCGCCGCCCGCGCCATCGCCCGCATGAAGCTGGGCCGCGTGGACCACGAGACGACGGCGAATGTCGGCGTCATCACGGGCGGCACGGCCACCAACATCATCCCCGCCGAGTGCTACCTCAAATGCGAGGCCCGTTCGCGCTCCCAGGCCAAACTGGACAAACAGCGCGAACACATGCTGGCCTGCTTCCAGGAGGAGGCCGCGGCGGCGGGCATCACCGTCGAGGTCAAAAGTGACACCGCCTATGTGAGCTACGAGCTGGGCATGGACGCTCCCGTGCTGACCGTCGGTATGGAGGCCGCCGAGCGCATCGGCCTGGAGCCGCTGCTGCGCGTGACCGGCGGCGGGGCGGACGCCAACATCTTCAACGCCAACGGCTTCCCGACGACGGTGCTGGGCTGCGGGATGCAGAACATCCACCGCCACGACGAGTTCGTCCACGTCTCGGACATGGTCAAGAGTACGCAGCTCGTCGTCTCCATCGTCCAGACGGCGGCGGAATACCGTTCGTAAAGGCGCGGTGGCGAAGTGGATGAGCTGAAAAAGATCGGCGAGAACAAGTGGTGGGATGCGCCCAACAGGACGCTCTATGTTCGGCAGAGTGCCAGTATCGCAGACCTGGCAGGCCACATCACCCAGTACCGCCAGGAGTTGTCCCGTGAGCCTAATGACTTGGGCTTGCGCTACATGTTGGCGGGCTGCTTGTCCGGCGATGGGCAAGTAGGGCAGGCGCGTTCCGAGTGGGAACAGGTCGCGGCCTCCGAAGACGCGGATTGGGCGGCGCTCGCTCAAGAGGCGCTTGAGCGTATGGGCTTGGGGGACAACCAGTGATCACGCAGGCGGCGGGCAAGGTCCAGGCCGTGACGGACTGGGACGGGGACGCGCAGGAACTCCTCGTGCGACTCGAACTGGAGACACGCCGGGCCGTCAACTACCCCGCGCTGACCGGCCCCGCTTCCACAGGCGATGAGGTCCTGCTGAATACGACCGCCCAGACCTTGAAGCTCGGCACAGGCGGCTATGATTTTGTCATCGCCAACCTGTCCCGCGCCCTGCCGAAGCCGACGGGCGACCAGGCCGGACACATCATCAAGGGCCGCTATCTGCCCTGCCAGCAGGCCGTCCTGACACTGGAAGAGCAGGAGAAGTACGAAGACATCTGGGAGCGTGACCTGGAAGGCTTTCCCGTCCTGGTGGGGCAGCTCCACTCGCAGGTCGGACCCGCCGCGGCGGGGCTGCACCTCTCCGGCAAGCGCCGCGTCGCCTACATCATGACCGATGCCGGGGCTTTGCCGCTGGCCTTCAGCGGCCTGGTCCGCGACCTCAAAGGGGCCGGCCTGCTCTACGCGACGCTCACCTGCGGTCAGGCCTTCGGCGGTGACCGCGAGACCGTCACCCTGCACTCGGCCCTGCTGGGCGCGAAGCACATCCTGGACTGCGACGCCGCCATCGTCTGCCAGGGGCCGGGCAATGCCGGCACGGGGACGAAGTACGGCTTCGGCGGCATCGAGCAGGCGCAGAACCTGGACATCGTGCGCGCCCTCGGCGGGGTTTCCGTCGCCATCGTCCGCATGTCCTCGGCGGACAAGCGCGAGCGGCACCAGGGCATCAGCCACCACACGCGGACGACGCTCGACATGGCTTATTCGCGGTGCATCGTCCCGCTCCCCGTCGGCGCGGACGAGACGACCCTGCCGCCTGGCCACAGCGTCCTGTTCATCGAGGGCGCGCAGGCCGCTCTCGACCTGCTGGCCGAGCGCGGCGTCGCCGTCACCAGCATGGGCCGGACGCCCGCCGAGGACCCCCTCTTCTTCCTGGCCGCCGCCGCCGCCGGGCTTGTCGAGACCGACTAGGATTTTGCTAGGATTTAGAAGCTTAACACCATGCCCAACATCGAAGAGACCGTCACCAGCAGCCAGCGCCTCTATGACGGGCGCATCATCAACCTCCGCCTGGACACCGTCGTACTGCCCAACGGCAAAACCAGCAAGCGCGAGATCGTCGAGCACCGGGGCGCGGTCGCGATGGTCCCGATGCTCGACCGCGACACCGTCATCCTCGTGCGCCAGTACCGGGGGGCTGCCGCCTCCCTGATGCTGGAGATCCCCGCCGGGACGCGCGACCCGGACGAGGACGTCGAGGAGTGCGCCCGGCGCGAGCTGGCCGAGGAGATCAACTACCAGCCTGGCCGCATGGTCAAGCTGTTCCGCTCCTACCAGTCCCCCGGCTACTGCACCGAAGTCATCCATACCTTCCTTGCTCTGGACCTGACCCCCGCCGAGGGCCACACCGACGAGGACGAATTTCTGGAGATCGTTCCCACGCCCTTCGCCGAGGCGCTTGAGAAGATCAAGACCGGGGAGATCGTGGACGCGAAGACCATCAGCGGCCTGCTGTTCGCCGCCCGCCTGCTGCCGGATTTGGAGTTCTAGGAGACACCGACCATGAAACTCGGACTGAGCATGTGGAGCTATGCCGCCGCCCACCGGCGGGGGCGGCTGGACATCCCCGGATTCATCCAGGAGTCCAAACGGCTGGGCGTTGAAGGCGTCGAGCTGCTGGACTTCTTCTGGAAAGACATCCCTTCCGAGATGCCCAGTGTCTTGGCCGCCCTGCAAGACACCGGCCTGGCCGTCGGCGTCTACTCCGTCGCCAACGACTTCATCACCCCCCACGAGAGCGAGCGCGCGGCCCAGGTCCACAAGATCCGCGACGGCGTGGACATGGCCGTCCGCTTCGGAGCTAAAACGGTGCGCGTCTTCGGCGGCGACGTGTCGCCCGAGTTCACCTACGACCAGTGCCTGCGCTGGATCATCGAGGGCCTGACCGACGCCGCGCGCTATGCCTATGACAACGGCGTCACATTGGCATTGGAAAACCACGGTCGGCTTGTCGGCCGCAGCGACCAGGTGGAGGTCGTCCTGAATGCCGTCGCCAGTCCCGCCCTGAAGGCGAACCCGGATACGGGGAACTTCCTGCTGGTCCACCAGCCCTCCCACGTCGCCGTCGCCGCGCTGGCTGCGCGGGCGGCCATGTGCCACTTCAAGGACTTCAAAGTCGTCCCCGACGACTACCAGGGCTTCGCCTATATGGGCATTGAGGGCCTGAAGTTCGCCGGCACCGCCATCGGCGAGGGCGAGGTGGACCTGGCCGACTGCGTGACCGCACTCCGCCAGGCCGGGTTCGACGGCTGGCTGAACATCGAGTACGAGGGCGAGGAAGACCCATTCTCCGCCGTCTCGCGCTCGGTGGAGTACACGCGGCATCTGATCCAGACGGCATGAGGGCGGGCAGGGGAGTCCAATGAAGCTCGACAAGCACAGCAAACTCGTGATGATCGGCGACTCGATCACCGACGCGGGCCGGGCGCAGCCCGCCGGGGAGGGCCTGTTCGATGCCCTGGGCCGGGGCTACGTCAGCCTCGTGGATGCCCTGCTCGGCGCGGCCTACCCTGACTCCGGCATCCGCGTCGTCAACATGGGGACCGGCGGCAACACCGTCCGCGACCTTGAGGCGCGCTGGCAGACCGACGTGCTGGACAAGCGGCCCGACTGGCTCTCGGTCATGATCGGTGCCAACGACATCTGGCGGCAGTTCGACTCGCCGCGCCAGCCCGAGGGCCACGTCCTGCCTGATGAGTACGAGCGGACCCTGGATGGCCTGATCGCCCTGACGCTGCCACTGGTCAAGAACATCGTGCTGATGACCCCCTTCTACATCGAGCCGAACCGCGCCGACCTCATGCGCGCCCGCACGGACGAGTACGGGGCGATCGTCCGCCACCTGTCCGAGAAGCATGGGACTCTGTTCGTGGACACGCAGGCCGCCTTCGACGTCGTGCTGACTACCTATTACCCGGCGACGCTGGCCTGGGACCGCGTCCACCCGAACCAGACGGGCCACATGGTTCTCGCCCGCGCGTTCCTGGCAGCCGTTGACTTCAACTGGCAGGCCGGTTGAAATCGCCTCGCGAGTGGGTAGACCTCCTTCAGCACCATCCCTGTTAGGAAACACCCGCACGATGCCTACTCTACCCCTGCTGGACCGGGCGCGCACCGTCGCCCCGCCCGGTTACAACCGCTGGCTGGTCCCACCCGCCGCCCTCGCCATCCATCTGTCCGTGGGCCAGGCCTATGCGTTCAGCGTCTTCAACAACCCCTTGGGCCAGCTCCTGGGCAGTACGAAAGCTCATCAGGTGGCGGGGGAATGGGACAAGGTCCAGGTCACACACATCTTCAGCCTCGCCATCGTCTTCCTCGGCCTGAGCGCCGCCGTGTTCGGTCGGTGGCTCGAGGGGGCCGGGCCGCGAAAAGCGATGCTGGCCTCCGCCCTGTGCTTCAGCAGCGGCTTCTTCGTCGCCGCGCTGGGCGTCGGACTGCATATCCTCCCCCTGGTCTACCTCGGCTACGGCGTCCTTGGAGGCATCGGGCTGGGCTTGGGCTACATCTCGCCGGTTTCGACGCTCATTAAGTGGTTCCCCGACCGCCCTGGGCTGGCAACAGGCCTCGCCATCATGGGCTTCGGCGGGGGCGCGATGATCGGCTCACCGCTGGCCGTCAACCTCATGAAGCACTTCGCTTCGCCGGGCGATCCGGGCGTCGTCCAGACCTTTTTCGTCATGGGCGCGCTCTACTTCGTCTTCATGATGTTCGGTGTTTTCACCGTCCGCGTCCCCGCCGAAGGCTGGAAGCCGGCCGGCTACGTTCCCAGCGTGAAGACCGTCACTACACGCGGCTTCACCGCCGGTGAGGCGATCAAGACGCCCCAGTTCTACCTGCTCTGGGGCGTCCTGTTCTTCAACGTCACCGCCGGCATCGGCATGCTGTCGGTGGCCTCACCGATGATCCAGGACCTTTTTCCGGGCCATGTGACCAAGGAAGCGGCTGCGGGCTTCGTCGGCCTGCTCAGTCTGTTCAACCTCGCCGGCCGGCTGGGGTGGTCGTCGCTGTCGGACAAGAGCGGGCGCAAGCCGGCCTACCTGATCTACTTGGTCCTGGGCAGCCTGCTCTACATGTTCGTCCCCATCGCCGCCCACCTGGGCAGCATCGGGCTGTTCGTCGGCAGCGCGGCCCTGATCCTGAGCATGTACGGCGGCGGCTTCGCCACCATCCCGGCCTACCTGCGCGACCTGTTCGGAACGCTGGAGGTTGGTGCGATTCATGGCCGGCTCCTGACCGCCTGGTCGGCGGCGGGCATCGCCGGGCCGTTCCTGTTCGCCAGCCTGGGCGAGTACGCCCTCGCCCACCATCTGCCCGCCGACCAGTCCTACACGCAGGCCCTGCACGTCATGGCCGGCCTGCTGGTTTTGGGTCTGATCTGTAACCTGCTCGTCAGGCCGATTAAGCCGGACACCGACGCTGGCATGAGCGACGCCGACGCCTCCACCCGGCAGGCCGCGCGGGCGACAGTTTAGAAAGAGATAATCATGGCCGAAACCTACACCAACACGCCCACGGACACATCTTCGCAGGCGGCCTCGTCGCCGGTTCTGCTGATCGTTTCCTGGCTCGTAGTCGGACTCCCCCTCGCCTGGGGTATCATAGAGACGCTGAAGAAGTCGCTGGCGCTGTTCCACTAGGGAAGCGGCGTCGCGAGGGAAGACGCACATAAAGCGCAGAAGCCGGGTGTTGCGGGCTGCCTCTGGAGCAGCCCTTCTCTTCGGATGCGTCCCAATCACAGTCTCCTGCAACGTGACTCAGCCCACCGCTTCTGGAATACGTCATGGTCAACAAGAGGACTGAGAAACTCGCGGAGGTAGTCGGCACTCAAAGCCTGGTACAATTTGACCGGACCCCCGTAGATCGGTACAGGATAACCGGCTATGTGGTAGGTCTCAGTGAGCGGTTGGTCCTAATCCATCTGGTTCAAGATCAGGTCATGAACCTGAACGGCTACGTCGGTATCCGCCGCTCGGACATCAAGCGTTATAAGGTTTTCAGTAGCGATGGAGATTTCATGCCTCGCGTCCTGCCCCTGTTACGGATTGAACCTATCCCAAGACCTGACCTCGACACCACCGGCATCTTTTCACTCTTGTCTTCAGTAAGAGAAGTCTTTCCTGTACTCGGCATTGAGACCGAGGTGACTGAACCCGATGCTGTTTTCATCGGGACTGTAGAAAATCTTTCGTCTAGGGCCGTCGTTCTGCGGCAGATCGACACCGCTGGGTGCTGGATGGAGCCGACCGAGTTTCGGCTAAAAGATATTACAAAGGTCATCCTGGGTGATGGTTACCAAGAGGCTTTAGCATTGTTGACGCGCCATGAGGCCAAAGACAAGGAACGGCAAGCCGACGCGGCATGAACATTAAGAGGGGACATCATGGCACAACATACCATCGTCGTTATGGAAGGCGACCAAACGGGGCAAGAACTTTTAGTCGAGGCCCTGCGCGTCTTGAGTCCTGCGGTCACCAAAGTGGATGTAGAATTCGCCCACTATGATCTGTCTTTGGAGAACCGGCGCGCGACCCAAAACCAGGTCGTCCATGACGCCGCCCAGGCGATGAAGAAGCACGGGCTTGGCATCAAGGCCGCCACCATCACGCCCGAGATCAAGGGCGACGTCGGCTCGCCCAACGCCATCCTGCGGTCCGAGATAGACGGCACCGTCATCGTCCGCACCGGGCGGCGGCTGCCGGGCGTCCTGCCCGTCGGCGGCGTCTCCGCCCCCATGTCCGTCGTCCGCATGGCCGTCGGCGATGCCTACGGGGCGAAGGAGTGGCGTGAGGGGGAAGGGTACGACGAGGTCTCCCACCGGACTGAGACTCTGAACCGAGGCATCTGCCGCATGGTCGCTGAGTTCGCCTTCCGCCACGCCCGCAAGATGGGCGCGAAGGTCTTCGGCGGACCCAAGTACACGGTTTCGCCCATCTATGAGGGCATGTTCAAGGAGGAGATGGACGCCGCCTCCAAGAAGTATTCGGACGTCCGCTACGAGCCGCAGCTCATTGACGCCACTTACGCCCTCCTGCTGGCGCGCGCCTCGGAGCCGCTGGTCATCCCCGCCCTGAACCGCGATGGCGACTGCCTGAGTGACCTGGTTCTAGCCTTCTATGGCTCCATCGCCGGGTCCGAGTCTCTGCTGATCGCGTTCGACGAGAACTTCGAGCCGAAGGTCGTGATGACCGAAGCGCCGCACGGCACGGCCCCGTCGCTCCAGGGCAAGAACATCGCTAACCCACTCGCCATGATCCTGGCCGGTGCCTCCATCCTGACATATCTGCACACGCCCGCAGCCAACCGCGCCTCCCGCGCCATCTACGAGGCCGCCTTTGAAGCCCTGCACGACGGCACCCGGACGTCGGACCTCGGGGGCGGCGCGACCACCTCGGAGTTCGTGGATACGGTCATCCACCGCGTCCAGAGCAAGGTCGAGGTGTGGGAGACGCTGGGGGAGCGGTAGGTTCGCGTGAGGTACAAGCCCGGTGGCATTAGTCTTTAGGTCCCATGCCCTCCAGCGCATGTTTCAGCGTCGTGTAAGCGCGGAAGCAGTCCGCAAAGCATTGGCAACGGGAGAGGACATCGAGGACTATCCGTATGATCTGCCTTATCCGGGTCGTCTTGTGCTGGGTGAGGTTGACGGGCGTCCCCTGCACGTCGTTGTCGCCGACAATGCACAGGGTTTGGAGACTATTGTAATCACAGTGTACGAACCCGACCCCACTTTATGGACCAGCGACTTTAGGAGGCGACGATGAAATGCGTCATCTGTAAACAGGCCGATGTACAACCAGGAACCGCAACCGTGACTCTGGAACGTGACGGCATGACGCTTGTAGTGAAGCATGTTTCCGCCCGCGTCTGCCCTAACTGCGGCGAGGAATACATAAACGAGGACGCGGCGGCACGTCTCATGGAAACGGCAGAGCAGGCCGCGAACTCCGGCGTTCAGGTTGACGTCCGTGAGTATGCCGTCGCCTAAGAAAAGCCCCCTTATGCCCCTACTCTCAGACAACCCGTTCACCAGCCTCAGCCTCATCGCGGCCCCCGCCGTGCTGACCAACGCCTCGTCCGTCCTGGCGCTTGGCACTTCCAACCGCTTTGCACGCGCCATTGACCGCGCCCGCGCCCTGTCCGCGCTGCTGGAAAAAGAGGAGGTGACGGACGACCCCATGACCATCATGCGCGTCCACCACCTCAACCGCACCGAGCGGCGCGCGCTCCTGCTGCTCCATGCCCTGCGCGCCTTCTACCTCGCCCTGGGGTCCTTCGCGGCCTCGGGCCTGCTCTCGCTGCTGGGCGCGAGTGTCACCTCCTCCACACACCATATCGTCTTCCGCATCACGCTCGTGGTCGGCCTGGTGACGGGATTTTGCGGGGTGGGGGGCCTGGTCTTCGGCTGCACACTGCTGGTGGAGGAGACGCGGCTGGCCGTCAAGAACGTCTCCGAGGAGGCCGTTCTGGTGCGAGAGCGCTTCAAAGACTATCTCACGGTTTCCGAAAAGGCGGGCGAGCCGGGATGAAGGCTGCCCGGCCTCATCCCTGCCCTAACTGCACCCGCGCCGGGGCAGCCTCCGCTTGAGGCTGGGGCCGCGTCGGCGTCCCGAGCATCCACGCATCCACTTCCTCCACCGCCGCCGTCATGGCCGCCGCTTCCGAGGCCACGCGCTGCATGTCTTCGGCCAGCCTTGTCAGGTCCGCGATGTCGTGCGCGCCCGTGTAGTAGGCCGCCAGACTCGCCCGCAGCGCCTCCGTCTCCGCCGCCATCTCCTGCCTCAAGACCGAGAACCGCCGCACCAGCACGTTCGCCCGCGTGGTCGCGTCCGCCCGGCGGTGCAGGGCCTCCACGCGGCGGATGAGCGAAGCCGCCACCACCCGGTCCGGCTCGGCCTGCGCTTGGAGCAGCGTCTCCGCCGCCGTCCGCCGCAGAACCTCCGTCATGATGTCCGGAGTCTCGCCGCCCAGTGCCAGGTGCCCCACGGCCCGCGTCGCCGGCAGCCTGTCGATGGCATCGCCCAGGGCGCGCAGCGCGCTTCGGAGGTCTGCGCCCGAGGCGGGGCCTTGCTCCTGCACACCGGCGACCTCCTGCCGAACCACATCCATGACGAGTGTGAGGTAAGAACGCTCCAGCTCGTCATGCGCCTGCGGCAGCAGGGCGGCGACCTCGCCTGATGTCACGGCCCGCTCGTACATCTGCCGGTGCTGTCGTGCCACCAGTCGGCGCGGCTGGGCGAGGGCGAAGAACCATGTCCAGCCGCCGGCAAAGGCAAGGTCTAGCAGAACGGCCGACGACCCGAAAGCAGACAAGGCGTATCCCAGGGCAGGCGGGATCGCCAAAAAGCCCAAAGCGGTGCAGGCGCGAGCCGGCCCGCGAACAGCCCGGAGAGTGACTTGGGCCTCCTCGGAGGTCATCTGCCCCTTCTGCTTGCCTAGCCACCGGCGGCCCCAAAACCCGACGCGCGGCGGCGCGTCTTCCACGGCTTGCATAGGCCGCCCGGCGCGGCGCGCGGCGAGAGTCCGGCAGCGCTTTTCGCCTAAATCTTCTGGGAGTAGGTTCATGGGGCGACATTCGTTGCCGAAAGTGAAATCTCCTGCCACCAGCCGGAATAATTTCGCTCCCGCGCGGGTAGAAGCAGTCGGAACATCCGCCGCCCAGAGCGCGGCAGCAAGGGGCAGTATCATGGGAATGCTTGACGGGAAGGTCGCCTTCATCACCGGGGGCGCGAGCGGCATCGGCAAGGGGACCGCGCTGCGGTTCGCGCGCGAGGGGGCAAAAATCGCCATCGCGGACATGCAGCCGGAAGAAGGCGAGAAGGCGCGGGCGGAGATCGAGGCGGCGGGCGGCGAGGCGCTGTTTTTCCCGCTCGACGTGTCCGAACCGGAGGCCGTGAAGTCGGCCATTGACGCCACGGTGGAGAAGTTCGGGCGGCTGGACAGCGTGTTCGCCAATGCGGGCATCAACGGCGTCTGGGCACCGCTGGAGGAGCTGACGCCGGAGGAGTGGGACAAGACGATTGCCATCAACCTCAAGGGGACCTTCCTGACGGTCCACTATGCCGTGCCGCACCTGAAAAAGGGTGGGGGCGGCTCGATCATCATCACCAGCAGCGTCAACGGCAATCGCACCTTTTCAAACCCCGGCGCGTCCGCCTACAGTACCAGCAAGGCCGGCCAAGTCGCCTTCATGAAGATGGCCGCCCTGGAACTCGGACGCCACCACATCCGCGTCAATGCGGTCTGCCCCGGCGCGATCCACACGAACATTGACGAGCGGACGGAGCAGCGCGGCACGGAGGGCATCGGCATCAAGGTGGAGATGCCGGAAGGCAGCCCCGCCCTGAACGAAGGCCAGGGTGAGCCGATAGACGTCGCCGATACCTGTCTGTTCCTCGCTTCCGATCTCTCGCGCCACGTCTCCGGCGTTGACATCTATGTGGACGGCGGCGCGTCCCTGCTGCGCTGAAGGGCCGCGTTTCCCCCGCGCCTCGGGTATACTCTGCCCGTCTGCTCGGCGAAGGGGGAACACGGCCATGCGGAGGCAAATCGAGGAGTTCTGTCACGACTGTGGGGCCGCCGTCGGCCAGCCGCATCAGGATGGCTGCGATGTGGAGAGGTGCAGCGTCTGCCACGGGCAGCGGATGTGCTGCGACTGCGCCGGCCACGACCCGCAGGCCTCCTACTGGACCGGCGAATGGCCCGGCGCAGCCCTCTGTCGCGAGCGCGGCTGGTGGTGCGTCCGGGCCAAGGTCGGCTGGCGGCCCTGTGAACAGGACACGCCGGGCGCGATGGAGGACTTCAACCGCCTGGCCTATTTCCAAAGCACCGGCCATGACGACCTGTACCGCTGAGGAGAATCCCATGCCCGTGACGATCACCGACGAACAGAGGCGTCAATATCAGGAAGACGGCTACTTCCTGCTGGAAAATGTCTTCGCCCCCGCCGAGATGGGGCGCGTCGCCGCCCTGATCGAGGGCTTCCAGCGCCGCCACGAGGAGGCCCTGGCCGCCGAGGGCGGCACCGTAGGCATCTCGCATATCGGCGAGATCACCTTCACCGACCACCTCGCCGAGAACGACTCCGAGATCGCCGCCTTTGTCACGCGGCCCGAGTTCGTCGCCATCGCGACCCAACTTGTCGGCCCGGACGTGGACCTGTACTGGAACCAGTCCGTTTTCAAGCAGCCGGAAGGGAAACGCGAGTTCCCCTGGCACCAGGATGACGGCTACACGCCCGTCACTCCTTCGCCCTACCTAACCCTCTGGCTGGCCCTGAACGACGCCACGCCCGAAAACGGCTGCATCTCCGTCCTGCCCGGCTCCCAGAAAGCGGGCCTGGCCCCGCACCATCCCAGCCCCATCGGCCTGGTCTGCCACGAGGCTGACGACCCCGACCAGGGCGTCCTCGTCCCGGTCAGGGCCGGCTCGCTCGCCGTCTTCCAGTCGCTGACGATGCACAAGAGCGGCGCGAACACTTCTTCCGGGACGCGTAAAGCCTACGTCATCCAATACTCGGCGGCCGGCTTACGTCACGCTGAAACCGGCGAACTGATCCCAAACCAGATCGCCGTGGCGCGGGACGGGGCGGCGGCGTAGGAACCCACCCATTAGGGTACAACCACTCAATGCTTATCACCCGCGACACGCCGCCGCGCGACGCCATCCGCACCGGGTTCTTTTTTGCCATGGGCGTCGTCCTGCTGGCCCTCCTCGCCGTCGCGACGCGCCGCTTCGCCGAGGCGACCCTGGCTGTCATCACGCCCTTCGCTTTGGGCCTGACACTAGCCCTGCTGCTGGACCCCCTCGCCGCCCGGCTGATGAAGCGCGGCCTGAAGCGCACCCCTGCGGCGGGGATCGTCTTCGGCGTCTTCGTGCTGCTGATCGTCGGCATCGGCTGGCTGACCATCCCCGCCCTGATCGCCCAGGCGGGGGACCTTGCCCAGAACGGGCCGAAATACATTGACGGCCTCAAGGACCACTACACCACCTTCTCCAAACTGCACCCAAAGATCGGCCCCGTCAAACTACCGGGCAGCCTCGACAATCTCACCCAGCAGTTGTCGGGCCGCGCCTCAACCCTCCTGCAAGGGGCGGGCGACAAGATCGTCACGTTCCTGCTCGGGTCGGCGACGGTCGCCATCCAGCTCGTCCTGAGCCTGATCATCGCCTTCTACTTCCTGGCCGATCTGGATCGCCTGCGCGCGCGCCTGTTCTATTTGGCTCCGGCCAAGTGGCGCGGGATGATGGGGCATGTGGGCGGCGACGTGGGCGGCGTCTTCTCCGACTATCTGCGCGGGCTGCTCATCGTCTGCGCCCTGTACGGCGTCTTCACCATCGGCCTACTGTATGGGTTGAGCCTCTTCCACCACTCGATGGCCCAATATGCCCTGTTGGTCGGGGCCGCCGCAGGCGTCCTCTATGCCGTGCCCTACCTGGGGGCGTTCTCGACGGCCCTCATCACCTTCCTCGTCTCCTTCGCCGCCGCCACAGCCGACCACGCCAGCGGCCTGGGATTTGGCGGGATCGCGCTTGCCGCCACCCTGGTCTTGAACCAGGTCTTCGACAACGTCGTCACCCCGCGTGTGGTCGGCGGCGGCGTGGGCTTGCACCCCATCCTCGCCCTGTTCTCCCTGGTCATCGGCGGCGAGCTGTTCGGCATCTGGGGGATGCTTCTCTCCGTGCCCATCGCCGGCAGCATCCAGGCGATCCTGTTCCGGCTCTATCCCAAGCTGACGAAGCCCACCCCGTCGCCGTTCCTGCGGGCGCAGGGCGTCGCTCCCGACGAGGGCGAGTCCGCGAAGGTGATGGAGGGGGACCGGTCGGTGACGCGCCATGAGCAGGAAAAAGAAGGGAAGGAGCGGGAGCAAGAAGCGGCGGGCGCCAATCCATAAGGATCGGTGCCCGCCAAGGCGGTCAGGCGCGTCAGGCTGCGGCGGTGGCCTTTCTGCGGCCCCTGGAAAGTGCCAGGCCGGCCAGGCCGAGTGCGCCGATCGCCAGCGCCAGCGACTGCGACGGCTCCGGGACCGTACTCGGGGCCAGGGTCACTTTCCCGAAGAGGTCGGCGCTTCCCGAGGCCCCTTCAAAGACATGTAATTCGGTGTTGTTGTTGGCGAGGAACCCGTTGCTGGCGTTCACGTTCCCGAATCCGGTCAGGGCCAGCGTGTAGACCTTGCCGCCCAGGGTGAACGCCTGGTTGGGGAAGCTCGTCGCCAGCGTAATGTAGTCGGCGTTCTGCGCCTGTGTCCCCGTGTTCGGCGTTGCAGTGATGGGGACCTCGAATGTGAACGACTGCGTCCCGATCCCGGCCGGGGCGGTGAACACCAGCGTCGGCATGAGAGCGATCCCATCAATGTTGGTCCCGGTCGCGCTGCTGCCGTTGAAGTAGGACAGGCGGCCGACCACGAACGGGGTGTCGGTGAGGGTGTTGAACGAGCCGGTGCTAAAGCCCAGCTCGTTTTTCGCAGTCCCTGTCCCGGTATTATCCCCCCACTTGATGTCGTTCGTGCCGACGCCAGTGAGGAAGGGTGCAGAGCCTGCTTCCTGGACGGGGTTGATGAAGACGGCACTGCTCGTGCCTGTGACGGGGTCCGGTCCTGCCTGACTTGGCACCGCGCCGGCGAGACCGCCGACGAGAAGTACCAGCGTGAGGCTGGCGGAGGAAGAGATGTGCATGACGTGTACCTTTCTGCTTGAAAACGACGCGAGGTAAAACACGACACAGGGCAAGCAGCCGAGCGGCGCCTCCTTCTTCCATGCACGACTCATGCCAAGCCCGGCATTCTTTACTGACACAAATACCTGTTCTTGGCACCTGTTTTTTAGAGCGCGTCGTTCTGGAAGAACTCGATGACCTCGCCGTCCGGCCCTTTGACGAAGGCTAGGCGCACCGGCACCGGGTATTCGCCTGCGATGGTTACGTCCTTCGGCTCGATCTGCGAGATTGCCCCCGCCGCCATGGCGCGGGCATAAGCACCGTCAACGTCCGCTGTCCGCAGGGCGAAATGCAGCAGCGCACCCTCGGGGGCTTCTTCGCCCGCCGCCCGCTTGCCCCCGGCGAAGACCTCCAAATAGTTGCCGTCGCCGGTGTCCAGCATCGCCGCCCGGCTGTCGCCTTCGCCCCAGCCGAAGGTGCGGACGAAGCCCAGGCCCTCCTGATAGAAGCGCAGGGTCGCCTCGAAATCGGACGCCCGCAGGGCGATGTGGTGGAAGCCGGGCGCGTTCTTAGGCTTTCCGGGGATATGATTATCTGACATGTCTAGTCTCCTCCAGTCGTGGTTTGGCCGATTGTACCCGAGGCAGCGCTGTTCCTGTCTTCTCCCACCGGTGCGCGGCTCCTTGCGATACAAAGCCACTCGTGTTAACTCCAGCGCTTTTACGCTCCTCGAACTCCTCGTCATCCTAGGCGTCATCGCCGCCCTTGCCGCAGTCCTGCTGCCGGTCTTCTTTGCTTCGCGGGAGCGGGCGCGGCGGACGTCTTGCCTCTCGAACCTCCGTCAACTCGATACCGCGCTGTTCATGTACACCCAGGATAATGACGGGTTCTTTCCAGTGGCCCCGGCGGATGGGGACGGGGACGGCCCCAACTGGATGGAGGCGGTCCATCCGCTTGTCAGCAGCCACGACATTTTCCGCTGCACTGACTGTCCTATTCCTGACCCCGTCGGCGGGCCGGATCTGACCGATGCTGGGTACGCCCTGAACTACGAGCTTTATGATGCCCGCCGATCCCCGGATGCTGGGCCGGGCACTCCGGCCTCCGACTTGATGGTATCCTTTCCAGCGGCGACGGTTTCCCTGTGTGAAGTCGGCTATCGCACGGGGCCGAGGAAAGACGACACGAGTTACAGCACGGCGACTAACGCGCCGGATACTGCCGACGACCTAAACTCCGGTGTGACCACTTTCGGCCCGCCAGGGGCGTTGCGTCATAATGGTGGAAGCAACTACGGCTTTGTGGATGGGCACGTCCGGTGGTATCGTCCCGACCAGGTAGCTGCTGCTAAAGTAACCATGAATGGGGTACTCGTGGGAAACAACGGCTCCGCGCCGACGTTCGCCCGGTGATGGAGCGTCCGCGCGACGGAAACTGCTCTTGACATCCCCCGCCGCCCGCGTGTATAATCAAGCCGAAGTATTCCAACAATCTTATTGAGACACAACGGCGATGACGGAGACGAGTACGCCGCGAACACTCTAGCAGAGCGATCTGCGCCAGAGAGCCGGGGGAGCTGAGAACCGGCAGGGGAAGCGCGGCGGAAAATGACTCCCGAGCCGGGTGGGGGAAAGGCGCGCTGGAAGGGCGAACATAAGGTTCGCCCCTACTGAGTGCCGAGTAGTTCGCTCCGGGGGGCTCCCGTGACAGGGCCAGGGTCGAAAGGGCGCGCTCATCCGCGCGCCACTTGCACCCGCCAAGGCGGACGCCGTGAGGCGTCCGTGAAACAAGGTGGTACCACGGGGGCATGAGCCTTTCGTCCTTGTGTGGGGGCGGACGGCTTTTTTAGTGCCTTTTTGAATATCCGTGGGAGGGAACCATGCCGAAAGTGTTAGGGCTGCGCTGCCGCGAGTGCGGCGAGCAGTACGACAAAGCGCCGATTCACGTCTGCGAGCTGTGCTTCGGGCCGCTCGAAGTGCAGTACGACTACGACTTCGGGCCGAAGATCACGCGCGAGCTGATTCAGAGCGGCCCGCTCTCCATGTGGCGCTACGCCGACCTGCTGCCGCTCGACGGCGAGCCGTGCGTCGGCAAGCAGGTCGGGTTCACGCCGCTCGTCCGGGCCGAGAACCTGGGCCGCGCCCTGGGGCTGAAAGAGGTATACGTCAAGAACGACGCCGTCAGCCACCCGACGCTGTCGTTCAAAGACCGCGTGGTCGCCGTCGCCCTGTCCAAAGCCCGCGAGTTCGGCTTTCAGACCGTCGGCTGCGCCTCCACCGGCAACCTTGCCAACTCCGTCGCCGCCCACGCCGCCGAGGGCGGGTTTGAGGCCTACATCTTCATCCCGCACGACCTGGAGCAAGGCAAGGTCGTCGGGACCCTGATCTACGGCGCGAACGTCCTGTCCGTGCAGGGCAACTACGACGAAGTGAACCGCCTGTGTTCCGAAGTCGCCGGCAAGTACGGCTGGGGCCTCGCCAACGTCAACCTGCGCCCCTTCTACGGGGACGGCTCCAAAACATTCGGCTATGAGATCGCCGAGCAATTAGGCTGGAAGGCCCCGCAGCACATCGTCTGCCCTTCGGCGGGCGGGTCGCTCGTGACCAAGATTTACAAGGCCCTGAACGAGTTCGCCAAGCTCGGCCTGATTGACGGCGTGCCCACCAAGATGTATGTCGCCCAGGCGACCGGCTGCAACCCGATCGCGACGATGGTGAAAGAACGGTCCGAGATCATGAAGCCGGTCCGGCCCAACACCATCGCCAAGAGCATCGCCATCGGCAACCCCGCCGACGGCTACTATGCCGCCGAGGCCTGCCGCAAGTCGGGCGGCTGGGCGGAAGATGTGAGCGATGAAGAGGTCGTGGAGGGCATCAAGCTCCTGGCCGAGACCGAGGGTATCTTCACCGAAACGGCGGGTGGCGTGACCGTCGCGACCACGCGCAAGCTGATCCGGCAGGGCGTCATCCCCAGGGACGAGAGCGTGGTCATCTGCATCACCGGCAACGGCCTGAAGACGATGGACGCCGTGCTGGGCAAGATCGGCAAGACGATTCCCATCCAGCCCTCGCTGGCTTCTCTGGAAGAAGCACTGGCAAGCCGCGCCCATGCGCTTCCTACGAAAACCATTCAGACGTCGGAACTGGTGACTGCATAAGAACCCACCCCGCCGCTAGGGGCGGCGACCCTCCCCAAAGGGGAGGGCGAAGAGTTTGTGCCTCTGTCTCTTGCCCCTTCCGTTTCGGGAGGGGGAGCCGAACTTGTGAGGCGGGGTGGGTTCCGAAGACCCGCTAGAAACGACCAACCATGAGAGCCTATCGCGAAAACCTTGCGCCCGACGAGCAGGCGCAGTTCGACCGGATGCGCGCCGAGGACGCCGAAGCGCCCCGTCAGTTCGTCAATTTTGCCTTCTACAAATTGGACCCGCTGTTCCGGCGCGAGCTGTCCGAGGCCGAGCGGGCCGACGCCGCCTGCGAGCTGGCTGAGGTCATCGAGGGCGCGCAGTCGAAGTTCCTGCTTTACCCCTACAGTACGCTCGGCATCCGGCCCGAGTGCGACTTCATGCTGTGGCGCATCTCGTACCGGATCGAGGACTTCGAGGAGATGACGACGGCCCTGCTGCGGACGCGCATGGGCCAGTACCTGTCCACGCCCTATTCGTACCTGGCGATGACCAAGACCTCGATCTATGTGGACGAGCACGACTTCGAGGACCGCGAGGCGGGCCGCAAGCAGATCGTCATCGGCGGCGGCAAGTACCTGTTCGTCTACCCGTTCATCAAGACCCGCGCCTGGTATCGGCTGACCGCCGACGAGCGGCGGCGGGCCATGCGCGAGCACATCACGGTCGGCCACGAGTACCCCAGCATCAAGCTGAACACGACCTACTCCTTCGGCCTGGACGACCAGGAGTTCGTCGTCGCCTTTGAAAGCGACTACCCGCAGGACTTCCTGGACCTCGTCCACAAGCTGCGCGAGAGCGAGGCCAGCGCCTACACCGAGCGGGACGTTCCCGTCTTCACCTGCTTGCAGCAGGACATGCAGACCATTCTGAAGCACGTCGGCGGCGTCAAATGACCGACCGGCAGGAAGAGGAGACACAATGGCAGTCAGCGTACTGATCCCGACGCCGTCCCGCAAATTCACGGCCGGCGAGGACACCGTCAGCGTCCAGGCGGCCACCGTCCGCGAGATGGTGGACGCGCTCGACTCGGCGCACCCCGGCCTGGGCAAGAGCCTCCGCAAACCCGACGGGTCCCTGAACCTGTTCATCAACATCTACGTCAACGACGAGGACATCCGCTTCCTCCAGGGGCCGGACACGTCCCTGAAAGACGGCGACCAGGTCTCCATCGTGCCGGCCATCGCCGGGGGAAACTAAACACTTATGGCCGTCGAACGCTTCAACCTGACCTTCAACAAGCTGATGCAGAGCCAGCCCATCGTCTACAACCTGGGCAAGAAGTACCGGCTGGTGACCGTGATCGAGAAGGCCAACGTCTCCGAGGAGGCCGGCTGGATGCAGGTCGCCTTCAACGGCGACGGCGACGAGATCCAGCGCGCCATTGCCGACCTGAACACGCTGGGCGTCACCGTCACCCCCACCGAGATCGCCACCCTGAGCTGACCCCCACACCCGCACTGCATTTAAGACCACGGTCCCGAGGCACCCGCCTCGGGGCTGTTCTTGTCTGTGTGTCCCCCCCCCTTTCGTCTACGCCAGCAAATATTTAACACGGTATTAATACCGTGTTAATAACGTCTTAATGCTGCCTCCCCATAATCATGCCTACAGGCGAATAGAAACGCTGGCCGGTACGGCTTGGCAATCACTACGTCGTCCTATCGGCAAAAACATTTAACACAGGCTTAACGCAGCCTTAATACCGGCTTTATGTGGAGCCTCCATAATCATTATGTCCAAACGCAGGCAGGGTTCAACAACGGGCAGCCGTCCTCAAGCGAGGACACGCCGAACCATCCTGAACCCTGCACCTGCCCTACAATTTGACGTGTGCCGACGGCGGCGGCTTGTTCAGCGCCTTCGACCTACCCCACGCGGCCCAAAATCTTCTCTTTCTGCCTGCTGCCGCAGCACCGCCGCAGAAATCATTGCTGATACCCTTGATGAGCTAATGGACGGGGGCACTGTACCTCCAGTCACGCGCCGATGCTGTACCGGCTGCAATCGCGCAGCCGTTCTGATCGTAGGAGGCTTGTCTTGAAAACACTGAAGTATCTCGGAGTCGCAACCCTGCTCGCCGCTTCCCTGGGCACCGGTGCCCATGCCGCCGATGTCGTTACCTTCGCCGCCGCCGGCTCGTCCGCCCAGTTCAGCACCTTCACCACGGCGTTCCTGGCCCAGGGCTACAGCAGCCACTACTCCCTTGGCAGCAGCACCAACTTCCAGATCGTTGATGCCAATGCCCCCAACGAGAGCGCCCAAGTCGCCATCTACTGGAAGGGCAGCGCCGGCAACTACCAGATCGCCGTCTTCTATCAGGTGGACTCGACGGTCGGCGTCCGCGCCTTCTTCAACAACGACACCCTGCTCGCCACTGCCACCCCCCCGGCCCCGACCAACTTGGGTGCTCCCAACAGCGGTGACGTCACCCCGCCCGCCGAGGTCCTCGCCACCGTCAACGGCGCGGCCGTCAACGTCGGCGCGACCGATATCACTCCCGAGGACGCCCGCGTCGCCACCGAGCGCAGCATCGCCCTCGGCTACAACAATACCGGCAACCCGATCAAGGGTGCCACCAACGGGGCGGTCGCGACCCCGGTGCGCTTCAGCCTCACCGCGAAGGCCTTCGCCCTGGCACCGCTGGGTGCCACCCCAATTGTGGTATTCGTCAATGCCGGGCCGAACTTCGGCCCAAGCTCGCTGACGGGTGCCAACCTGAACATCGACAGCTTCACACTGGCTGGGTTCCTGAGTGGTCAGTTCACCCGCACCTCCGATCTGCTGTTCGCTCAGGGTGCTGCCGCAGCCCCCGTCCATACCTACATCCGTGAGCCGCTGTCGGGCACATACAACACCATCGAATACACCAACCCCGAAAGCCTGGCCAAACTGACCTTTACTTCTGGTCGCCAGAGTGCATCTACCTTGGCGAGCGGTGGCCAGGAGTTGAACGTGTCTGCCACGGCCAATAACCCGCTCAACGAGCCGGTCTCCGGCTCCTCCGGCCCTGCCGGCTCGGGCCGCATCCGTGCCATCGGCACGGGCCAGCTCGTCGGCGGCGTCAGCGGCGACGCGACGGACTCTCTGGGCTATGCCTTCTACAGCGTCGGCAACTTCACGGGCCGCACCAGCCTCCGCTATCTGACCGTGGACGGCGCGGACCCGATCCAGGACAACTATACCGGCGGCTCGCTGACCGGTGCGACCGTCACCTTCCGCAACATCATCAACGGCGGCTACCCGCTCTGGTCCATCCTGCGCGTCGTCACCCCGCAGAACCCCTCGGCGGCCATCTCCGCCATCGTCGCCTCGGCACAGGGCGCGAACCAGGGAACGGACTTCGTCATCTCCCAATCCCTGCGCGTCTTCCGCTCTTACCACCAGACGCCCTACACCGTGGGCGCTGTTGGTAACGGCAACAACGTCGCTTCGGGCGGCAACGCAGTGAACGGCGGCGATGTCGGTGGCGCAGTATTCACGATCAATAACGATCAGGACTACTACAACGATACGGGCGGTGAACTGACCGGCCGACGTCAGTAAGCTGGCTGAGAGCGCGGACGGGTTAGCTAATCCGTCCGCGCTCCCTAGACCGCGCCGTGCCACATACGGCGATTAACGAACTCCCTCATCACGAAAAGGATCACAAGCGACCAATGAATATCATCAAAACAGCCGCAGCGCTCGGGGCGGCGGGCCTATCTTTGCTGGCCCTAACCAATGGGGCCAGCGCCCAGACCACTGTGGGCGACCCTAACCTCACCACCGCCTTCAGCACCTTAGCCAGTGGGAAGAACCCGAACTTCACCAATGCTGCCGTTGCTGTTGGCTTCGACCCGAGCAACACTCCCGGAAACCTCTTCAACTCTGCAACTGCGGCAACAGCGCAGTCCGTGTACGAGTCCTTCAACTTCGATAGCAGTGCGGCTGGTGCTTTCACAACGCTCGCTTCCGGCACACAAGCCCAGATCCAAATCTTCGCTTCCGACCAGAATGTGACCCCTGGGGCGACAACTTTCAACATCTATGCCTCGCTGTACGCCTTCAACCCGAACGCGGCTGCTGGCACCGTGCCGGTGATGGGATCGAACCTGTTCGGTGCCGAGCAGAAGATCACGGTCGCCGCTCTCAACGGCGGCTATTTCAGCGGCGACTTCAACTTGACCGGAGCGATCACTGCCGGCCAGCGGTATGTGCTGGGCATCACGACCCTTACCGGCGACACACAGGATTACGGGCAGATCGCTACCAGCTCCTTTGCAAACTCTGGCCTCGCGACGGCTGATCAGAGTTCCGATGCAGTCAAGTACCTGACGGCTGCCAACGATCAGGGCAACCCGACCGGGCAGACCTTTACGAACCCTGGCCTCAACAACGCCATCGCGTTCCGGCTGGGGGCTGCCGCGGCTCCCGTCCCCGAGGCCTCCTCGGTCGTCTCGCTGGGCCTGATGCTTGGAATGGGCGCGGCCTTCATCGCCTTCAAGCGCCGCCGCTCGGTCGCCAAGTAAGCGAACCCGCACACGAACCCTCGCTTCTGACGGGGCAGGCGACTACAGACTATCGTAGCCGCCTGCTCCTATATGTGCGGTAGCCGACTGACAGTGCGCCTACCTAAAGCTGGAAACCTGTCAGCCAAAAGGAGACTTGCCATGCCCCTGAACCATAGCCGACAAAAGCGCGGTTTTACCCTGATCGAGCTGCTCGTCGTCATCGCTATCATCGCGATTCTCGCCGCCATCCTGTTCCCCGTCTTCCAAAAAGTCCGCGAGAACGCCCGCCGCACCCAGGGCCTGTCCAACGCGAAGCAGCTCGGCCTGGGTATCATCCAGTACGTTCAAGACACCGACGAGAAGCTGCCCCTGGCCGGACACACGGAGAGCGAAAGCAACCCAAACTGCGAACTGGCGGAATGGCAGAACGCCATCTATCCATTCGTTAAAAGCGACGCCGTCTATAAGGACCCCGATGACACGGTGCCCGCAGGGGGTGCCAACCAGTCACAGACTGACATCGGGCAAGGACTCGGGAAGATCAGCGCTTCCAGCTTCATCATGGGCTACTATGAGACGAACGCCCCCAGCGTTGGCGGCATCCGCTCATCTCATGGCTTGAATGACTTCACCGCGCCGGCACAGTTCATCCTGTTGCGGGAGGGTGCGCGGGGCGTCTTCGGCGGCGCGTCGCGCGGGACCAATGTCCCTGACCACAATGGCAACCTGAGCACGAGCTGGCTGGCCACATATGCCGAATCAGTGCCGAACGACGCGGAGGTCCTGACCAATCCTTGCAACATCGGCGTTTACAGTGCGGCTGGGGTTCCGTTTCACAAGGATGGGGAGATCATGCTTTTCCTGGACGGCCATGTGAAGTTCTACCCGATGAACCCTCAAGGTCCCGTCGGCTACTTGAACGGCAACCTGCCCGCCTGCAAGTACACGCTGCCCAACGCAGACGATCCTTCATGCAGCCTGACTACGCCGCCCGCGGATGGTTCTGTCAGCGTCTGGCAGGACGTAGACTGTGGACGGTAAGATAGATTGGGCAGTAAGCGAAGCCGCCTACTGCCCTGTTGCTTTTCGAGCAAGAGAAATGCAAGCACAAGATTCATCCAATAATAAGCTGAGACGGGTGGGGTCCCGCTCTCGTATCGCTCTGCTCGCCGGGCTGCTCACGATCCTGTTTGTCGCCGGGACGCCCCGCGATGCCGAGGCGGCCCCGGCAGGCGAGCCGATGCCCACCGGCAACCTCACCCTGCATAGCCGCCATCCGGATGAGAGCTGGGCGACTCCGACGCTGGCCGGAACGCGGCTAAAGCCGCAGCCGCCGCTCGTCGCGGAAAAGGACGACCGGCCCACGTTCACGCGGGAGATGGTCTCGGTCGGCTGGCGGCCTTTTGACTCGTTCCAGGTATATGTCATCAAGCCCAAGGGCGTCGTCAGGCCCCCGGTGGCGCTGTACCTATACGACTACAAAAACAACACCCATCGGTTCCTGCAAGACGACTATTGCGAGCGCCTGACGCGCTCCGGCTGCGCCGCCGTGGGCTTTGAGTCCGCGCTGTCCGCCGACCGCTTCCAGATGCGTCCCATGAAACAGTGGTTCGTCAGCGAGCTGCCTGAGTCTCTGGCGGACTCGGCCCATGATGTGCAGATGATTCTGAATTATCTGGGGACGCGGGGCGACCTGGACATGGGCCGGGTCGGTATGTTCGGCCAGGGGTCGGGGGCCAGCATCGCCATCCTCGCGGCCGGTGCCGACCCGCGCATCAAGGCGCTGGACCTCCTGAATCCCTGGGGGGACTGGCCGGTCTGGCTCCGCAAGAGCGTCGTGATTGCCGACGCTGATCGTCCGACTCTGACTCAGGCGGGGTTCACCAAGTCGGTCGCCCCGCTGGACCCGGTGGCTTGGCTGCCGCGGCTGGCGGGCCGCAAGGTCCGTCTGATCCAGGTCAAGGACGATCCCTCGACTCCCCCCGCGTGTCAGGCCGCGCTCGCCAAGGCCGCCCCGACAGGGACCCAGGTCGTCCGATACGAGGACAACATGGCCCTCTTCGGTGCGCTGGGGCAGGGCCGGCTGTTTTCCTGGCTCGGCATCCACCTCAAAGCCGCCGGGCCATGAGCGCGGCGTCTTGAGTCTTCCTCGTCGGCTGCTTGGAAAGCAGTCCTCTCTCCATGGCTGCAAAACGCATGAAGATGAAGATGAAGAAATACCGAGGCTGGCCCGCCTTCCCTGCTTTCCTGAGCGACTACACCCAGGCCGCACTCTCCGACACGCTCGTGACCCCGCCCGTCGCCGCCGCGATCCTCGGCTACAGCAAGGTCAGCATCCGCCGCATCCTGGAACACGAGGATATCCTCGCCTGGGCCTGGTATGAGGCGGACCAATTCCACCCCTCCGAGGTCTTCGTCTCGGTCCGCAGCCTAGTCCAGTATGGGCTGAGGAAAGGCCGGCTGGGCGACTATGAGGACGAGACGCCGCTGCGCGCCGTCCTCGACAGGGAGACCTATGAGCGTCTGCGTCAGGAGGTGCGCGGCTAGGTCCCGCGCCCCAGGCTCCGCACCCTGCACCTTCCCAGGCTACGGCAGCGGCGTCACCGTCCGCTGCCAGGAGATGACGTCGTAGTGGTTGCCGGTCGTGGGGAAGAACGGCGGCGGGTGGTCCGCCAGGCGGTTGTCGTAGTGATACTGCTCGTTGTAGCCGTCGGCGATGGAGCCGTCGCCGTTGGCGACCGCGAAGTAGCCGGCGTCTCGTGTGATGACCCCGCCGATGGACGTCATGTTGCCTTTCGGGCCGCCCGTGGCGTAGCTGGGGTAGTCGAAGGTCGTGGTGGCAAAGATGCTGCCGTCGAACTCGATGTTGGAAGGGGCGTTCGGCCCGACCTGGACGTGATGCCCCAGGATGCCCAGGGTGCCCGCCTTCTGGTTGAAATTGGTATCTTGAGACTGCTGTACGTTGAGGTTCCGGGCCGTGTTGTACTTGACGGAGTCGGTAAGGGTGACGTCCTTGCTGTTGGAGAGGTCGGTGGCGATCGTCATCTGCGAGCGGCGCAGGATGTTGCCGCTGCCGTCGGTGACGTTGTCGGCCAGTGTGCCGCTGAGTGACGTGATGTTGCCGTCCGAGTAGACCATGCCGTTCGGAACCCCGGTTAGGGTCTGCGTGGTCGTGATGGGATGCCCCTGGCCGTCTACCCCAGGCGTGCTGATCGTGGTCTGGTTCGTGTTCAGGTTGATGGTGACGGTCTGCGTGACGGTCCCCTGGGTCACCAGGATCTGCTGGTTACCGCCGCCGTCCAGTTGCAGCGTCATGCTGCTGTCGCCGTGAATAGAGATGCCGCCGGTGATCCTCCCGTTGTTCTGGTTGAAGCCCGACGTCGTGTTGATGCTGACGCCCGCCGTCGTGGGCGCGTTCGGGTCCGACGAGGAGGCATTATTGGGGACTATGTCGCCCAAGGCGGCATACTGCTGCTGGTAGCTCGTGGTCGGCAGCGGGATGGCCGGCGAATTGGGGATTTTGTTGCCGTTACTGTCCAGGATGTAGTTGCCGCTGGCGTCCTTCTGGAAGCCCGTCGTCATGGTGGCCGCACCGCCCGCCGCGACGCTGCTATAGTCCGAAGCGCTCGAAGGTGCGCCGACGACCCCGATGGTGTTTTTCCACCAGGTCACGTCGTCGGAGACCGAGAACGCATCCGAGCCGGTGTAGGTAAAGATGGGGGCGTCCGTCGGGTTGCGCCACAGGAACGTACTCTGGCCCGTATTGCCGTTGACTCCGTCGTTGAAGTGGACCGGCCCCTCGAAGTGGTTGTTGTAGTCCCAGAAGCCGCCGCCGTCATTGACCGCGAAGTAGGCGTACTTGCCGAAGCTGGTCTGCTGGACATACGTCCGCAGCGTCTGCGTCGCGCCGCTGGGCATGGTGGCGGTGGCCTCGATCAGATAGTGCTTCTGCACCGACTGCGTGTTGGTGTTGTCCGCATCTATGGTGACTTTGAGCGTCGCCCCGGCCTCAGAGGGCAGGTCGAACGGGTCGGCGATCGTCCCCGTCGTCCCGAAGAAGGTGCCCCCACTGAAGCTGAGGGCGGAGGGGTCCGGCGGCGCAGGCTGCTGGGCCAGCCACGCCCGGCCCAGGTCCAGGCCCGAGTCGGCCATGTTGAACGCCTCGGTCATGTCCGTGCGTTTCTGCGCCGACGCGATGGTGGTGCCGACCAGGCTCATCAGGCCCGCCGCCGTGATGGTGAGCGCGAAGAGCAGTATCACCGTCGTGATCAGGGCGATGCCGCGCCGGGCGCGCGCCCGGCGGGCATACCGGTCCGTACAGGTTGGAATAGGGCGCATGGTGTTAGCCTCCAAAATAGAACCGCTTGCCATTCGCCCCGCCTGCGGCGGCCGGCGTCGGGCTATGGTCCCGCAAATAGACGCAGTCACCGGTCAGGGCGGTCGCGCCCCCGGTGGCCGAGTCGGACGAGGTCGTGCCGTGGACCGGGTCGTACTGGCCGCTGATGATCTTGATCTCCGCCTCGTTCGCGATCGGCGTGACTCCGTCCGCCTGCATCGGGACGATGAACTGCACCGCATCCGCCGTCGGCGCGATCGTCTTGATGACCGGGCCGGGCGTGATGGCCGCGCCGTTCTCCGTCCCCGTCACCCACAGGCAGTTGCCCGCCGTCGGATCGGGCGTGCCGTTCGCCCCGTTCGACTGATTCCAGTCGGCGCGGTAGAAGCTGACCGTCGCCGTACTCGGACTGCCGATCTTGTAGGGCACGTTGGCCCCGGTCAGAGGGCCTTTGCTGACGTTCGCGCCGGTCGTGTAATAGATGCTCCCGTTGGTGGAGAGCGGGGAGATGTACGGCGTGGGGCTGGTGATCGTGATGCCGGTGACGACCGTGTGGCCGTTCTTGTCCACGGCGTCATGCGTGGCGTCGTCGAGCAGCGTGAAGTGATCGGCCTCGCGCATGTCCGCCGTGATTCGCTGCACCGCGTTGGAGGCGTCGGCGGACGAGAGGGACGCGCCGACCACACTTCCGGTCAGGCGGAGCATCAGGATGAACACGCCGACCGCGCCGCCCAGCAGCAGGGTCAGAATGCCCAGGCTTAACATCAGTTCGGGCAGGGTGTTGCCGCGCCGCGCGCGGCGTCTTCGGGTTCGGTCGTGCATGGGCGGCATCCTTTTCCGGGAGGCGAAGTAAAGGCCGGGAGTGAGAATTCAGAGGCTAAAGGTCATACGGGGGCCATCGCCGTGTGCGTCGTGAGCGTCCCGTTCCCCTGGTTCGGCCCGGCCCAGGTGATCGTGACGGTGACGCTTTTCAGCAGTGTGGCGGGCACGGAGACGTTCGTGCCGTTGTTGGGGGTCGTCAGGTCGTGATAATCCCCGACCGAAAGGACGCCCGTACTGCCCGCCGGGAAGAAGCCGGGGTAGGCGATGCCGCCCTTGGTGTTGTCCACCAGGTTGTCGGTCAGGGTGAACGGGTAGGAGACCGTGCCGGCGGGCAGGCCCGCCGGATTGGGGACGACGATGGCCGTCCCGTTGTTGGTATCAATCACGCCCTGTCCCGCCAGCGTCGCCGCGTCCAGCTTGGCCGCCCCGAGGTTCCGGAGCTGGTCTATCTTGTGCTGCGCCAGGAAAGACGCTTCGGCATAACTGCCGCCGACATGGCTGGCGCGGTTGGCCACCGGGAAGACCGCGCCGAGCAGAACGAGGATCATTCCGAAGACGAACATCGCGATCGCAAGCTCCACCAGCGTGAAGCCCGCGCGGCGGGGTGAGGAGCGGCGGAAGGGACGGCGCATGGCGTACTGGGTGGGCATGATAGTGTCATTGTCGGCGGGGGCGGGCGGCTTTTATAGGGCCTGGTTCCCCGCAGGGCTAATACCCGTGGAACCACTTGCCCCCGGTTTGGTAGTCCGCCCCCCCCGGAGGGCCGGTGGCGACGCTGCACGTCGGGGCGGCGGTGACGCCTCCCAGTGTGTAGACGCCGCCGGAGGGGCAGACCGGGGCGGACCGGATGTAGTTCTGGCTGCCGCCCGCCTGGGTCAGTTGGTACATCCCGTCCGGCCCGGCGACCGTCGGCGTGACCCCGTCCACGCTGAACGCCGCCGCCGAGGAGGCGGCCAGCTTGTTGTCCATGGCGCACTGGGTCTTGGCACTGTTGATCTGGTATAGGTTGGCGACACAGGCTCTGGCGCGGGACGACTCGCGGGCGCTGACTAAGTACGGGACCGAGATCGCCAGCAGAATGCCGATGAGCAGGACGACCACCATGATCTCGACCAGTGTGAAGCCGTGCCGCCGCTCCTGACGGGGCTTTGTTTGAACAGACCTTGTCTGGTGTGTCATCGGAAATCCTTTTCTGCCGCCGGCGCACCGGGGACGCCCGACCCGTTGCGCGCGGATAAAGCGTGCGCCCCCCGGTGTCCGGCCTGCGCGCAGCGCTGGAGGCCCTGCGTCGCCGCATCGCAGGTGAATAGCGATAACACGTCAGTGTAGGACGCCGCCGCGACATCATAATCGCCGCCGTCATATGCCAGGTTTGCCCGCACCAGGGCACCGTTGCCGTAGTTGAGCGCCAGCAGCGCCAGATACCGGTCGCGCTGCAAATCGCCGCCGAAGACGCCGCGCAGCGAGTAGGAGCGCCAGAGCCGCTCCGTCTCGGCGCGCAGGGTCGGCGCGGCAGGCTTGTGACCCTGCGGGAAGACCCGCGTGACCAGGCCGACGGTGGCCGTCGCGTAGTGACGGTCCAGATAGACGTCCATCCGTATCCGGTCGCCGCCATCGTCGTGGAACAACGGCGAGTTATACAGGATGGGCGTGCCGGCGGGGGACAGGACGCAGACGGGGACCCGGCGGGCGACGGCGTCCCGGATCACGCGGCGCAGTGGATCTTCCGCCAGCGCCTGCATCGCCTCGATGCCCTGGGGGGGATACAGCCTGGTCATGGGCGGATAGCGCCGCTTCAGGTCGTGGAGATACCAGGCGTTCGCGAAGGCCTGGTAGCGCGGGTCATAGATGACGCTCAACATGCCGCGCCGGATCAGGGTGACATCGGGGCGCCGCCCTTCCACCAGTTGAAGATAGATCACCCCGAAGGCGGCCGTGTCGTCGCCGCTCTCG
Source organism: Capsulimonadaceae bacterium (assembly GCA_965215505.1). Lineage (GTDB taxonomy): Bacteria > Armatimonadota > Armatimonadia > Armatimonadales > Capsulimonadaceae > JANXMY01. The sequence goes on from OZ244065.1 coordinate 5,397,315, forward strand.
ATCAGCAGGCCGTGCGGTGGGACGGAGGCCAGCAGGTTGCGGGCGTAGTCATAGCAGGTCCAGTTTCCGCGGAGGCTGACGGCACCGTGCGCCGCGGCCTGAATGGGGACGAGTGCCAGAGTACACAGCGCCCCGAACGCCGCATAGGCGGGGCGCTTGGCGGGTTCCACGCGCGGCTCCAACACTTGCCACAGCCCGAGCAGGCAGCGCGCGGCGCAGAGGCTCATCGCGACATAACACGGGATGAAGTAGATGTAGGCGTTGTAGATGCTGTAGTTGATGGCGAAGACCACGTCGGCGAAGACGATCCAGGTCAGCAGCAGTGCAAGGGGGCGCTCGGCACGCCCTCTCCAAAGCAGCCCCAGCCCCAATACACATAGGGCGACCAGCGGCCAAGGGAATTGCAGCGGCATGTTCTCGACCCACGACAGGAAATGCTGCTTGATCCAGGATGGCGGATCATGGAACATCCCCGCCGAGAAAATGCGGCCCGACACATGGTAGTAAAAGGCGAAAGGCGTCTCGGTGTCGCCCCAATTGTAGGCCGGGTGCGTCCGGGCGCGCAGCGGCAGGTACAAATAGGTCAGCAGCGGTAAGGCGCCCAGCCCCAGCGTCTTCGCCCATTCTTTGCGGACCTCCGGGCCTTTCCACCGCCTCAGCGCCGGCGCGGACCACAGCACGAAGGCGATGAAGCCCGGCAGGAAGAGTGTGTTGGTCTGGTGCGAGGTCAGCGTGAACCCGTAGGCCACCGCCAGCAGCCGTAGGTCGGCGGGGCGGCAGCCCCGCGCCCGCCAGCGCGTCGCGAGGAACAGGAGGAGGCAGGTGAAAAACGCCGCCAGCGTATAGGTCTCGGTGATCAGACACTGCTGCCAGAAAGTGGAACTGAAAGCCAGCAGCCCGCCCGCCGTCAAGGCGAGGGGCCGGGGCAGCCCGGTCGCGCGGGCACACCCGTAGAGACAGGCGACTGCGAGCGATCCAAGGACGGCGCTCAGGACGTTCAAGCGCCAGACGAGGCTGCCCACCGGCAGCAGCAGCGTCCACGCCTTGCCCAGCAGGCAGTAAAGCGGGTAGCCGGTCGGGTGGGGGACCCCCAGTGTCACGGCCACCGTAGCCAGCTCGCCGCAGTCGCCCCAGTACAGGGTCGGGCAGAGAGTCCACAGGTAAACGCTAAACACGGCGGCGGCCAGGGCGAGCGCCAGCAGGGTGTCCATGTGTCGTCGGAGCAAAGGATGGTTCATACGGCCTCGCGCTTGCACGGCAATAATGCCGGGATGCCGTTATTATCGGCAAAAGGCGGCGAGACTTGAGGGCGGGCGCGGCAAAAAGCGGGGGCGCGTCTGCGCCCCCGCTGGAAGGATAGTTCGGACTCAGGCCGTCCTGAGAGGTCTCCTGCCTAGTTCGTCAGGCCGTGGAACCACTTGGCACCCGACTCATAGCCGCTGCCCGCAGTGCCGGTGACCGAGCAGGTCGGGAGCGCGGAGACGAGGCCGGGGGTGTAGGTGCCGGCGGACGGGCAGACCGGGGTCGCGCGGACATAGCCGCCCGCCCCGACCAGCTGGAAGAGAGTTGCGGTGCTGGCGGTCGTGCCGTCAATGCTGAAGGTGGCGGTGGATGTGCCGGAGAGCTTGTTGTCCATGGCCGACTGCTGCTTCGCACTGTCGATCTGCTTGAGGTTGCCGACGCAGGATTTGGCGCGGGCCGATTCACGGGCGGCGACGAAGTTAGGGATCGCGATCGCCAGCAGGATGCCGATGATCAGGACGACGATCATGATTTCGACCAGCGTAAAGCCGGCCTTCTGATTCTTCGGGCGGAAAAACTTCATACGAAACTCCTTTTTCGGAAACGAGCGATGTTGATTCGGACTGTTGATTTGGAGTGCGGCCCCGCGCCTGCTTGGTGTTGCGGGTGCCTCCTCGGGTGACAGTTCTAGTATCGGGGCGTCCGGTGCGCCTCTTTAGGGCGCGGCGGACTAAAGTTATACGGGGATATTCATTTGGGCGCGTCCAGGCGCTTGACGCCCTCCATCGCGGCCAGGGCGATGATGCGCGGCTTGATGAGGGATGCCCACACTTTGTAGCCGTCGGCGTTGAAATGCAGCCCGTCCGCCCGCAGCAGTTTGGGCTGCGGCTGGTCGTCGGCGGTCAGGAGCTGCGCGTGCGGGTTAATGAAGTTCAGCTTCTCGGCTTTAGAGGTGGTCTCGACGCTGAACTTCTCGATGAGGTAGTTTGTTTCCAGGTTCCGGGGTTCCTGTTTCCAGCGTGCGACCGTGGGGTTGATCGCGAGGTAGACGAGGCGCGTGTCCGGCAGCGCGGCGTGGATCTTAGCCACGAAGTCTTTGTAATCCTGGAGGACCTGCTGCGGGTTCTTGTTGCCGTAGGCCAGATCGTTGGTGCCCGCGCAGAGGACGATGATCTTCGGCTTGTAGGGGAAGGCAATGCGGGCGACATATTGCGTGCTGTCCTGAATGAGCGAGCCGCCGAAGCCACGGTTGATCACCGGGATCTCCGGGAAGTCCTGCGCCAGAGTGGACCAGAGTTTGATGCTCGAACTGCCCATGAACAGCACCGCCCCGGCGGGCGGCATCTGCTTCCGGTCCGCTTCCCAAAACTCGTTGATCTCCCGAGCCGCGTTCCCATTCGCAGGCACGGGGGCGGATGGCAGGGCATACGTCGTTTGCGCCGCCGACTGCGCCAAAACCGGGGGGCTGGCGGGGCCGAGCGTTAATCCGCCGACCAGCAGGGCGTTCGCCGCCAGGGCGAGGGTAAGCAGCGGATGAGAGGTTGTGTTGAGTTTTTTCATGGGTTTCCATCAGACCTTTTGAGACCCCGGATTTCAATCCGGGGAGCGAGGCTTGCCTTTGTCGACACGTCTGTCGCCCGCGCCCAGCCGGACGACGGCGGCGGCAGCGTCCTTGCCGACGAGGGCGTAGCCGGCGTCCGTCAGATGCGTGAAGTCGCGGCTGTTGAAATAGGCCGGGTTGTATTCCGCCCCCGGCGCCCCCAGCCGGGGGTCGGCCTGCACGTCCACGATCCCGTCGGCGAATGCGCGCCAGTTCCGGCGGATGAGGGCGGCGTACTGCACCATCTGGGCGTCAAAGTCGGCGGGGTAAACGCGGGGGTAGGCGGCGACCGGCGGCGTGACGACGAGGATGCGCCACGGGTGCGCGGCCTTCCGCGCCCGGCAGTAGGCCGTCAGTCTGCCGAAGGCCGTTCCGGCGCTCTCACGCGCGCCGCCCAGATCGTTGGTGCCGCCGAAGATGATCAGCACGTTCTCGGCCAGGTGCGGGTCGAACAAGGGGTCAATCTTTGTCGGGGCCTCGCCGGTCAGCGGCCCGAAGTTCCAGCCGCCTGTCCCCAGACTCCTGACGCGCCAGGCCGGGCCGAGCGTCCGAGCGAGTACGGCAGGGTAGGTCGTGTCCGTCGCCGTTCCGTGATTTGGGGAGACGTCGGCACTCGGGAGAGGACTAGACGCCTGCTCCCGGAGTACGCCCGGCGTTCCCAAGCCCGAGGAGGCGTTGGCACCCCAGGTCAGGCTGTCGCCGTGGCAGACGACTTGCCCTTTGACCGGCGGCGTTTGTGCCTGGGCTGCTCCGAGCGCCCCGACGAAAAGTGACAATGCTGTGATTAGGAGCCGTTTCATGGTCATAGTGTGATCCTGCGTCGTGTTTCTTGCAAACCGACAGAGGGCATTATAGCAAGCATCGCGGGAAAGCGCAAGGGACGGCCAACAGATTTTCCGGCGCGGCACGGGGAATGTGGGTATAAGGCTCACAGGCAATAGAACGGAAGACTGCCGGGGCGGGCAGAGAAACGGCGCGGTTCATGCAGGAGTATCAGTTCGGCGTCAGCGAGTTCACGACGATGCCATGGACGTTCGAGCAGGATGTGGAGGCTTACGCCCGGCTCGGCGTCCAGGCCATCGAGGTCTGCGAGGCCAAATTAGACGAGTCGCGGTGGCAGGAGCAGATCGCGCAGCCCGCCGCGCGGGGGCTGGCGGTCACGTCCATTCAGCCCGCCGTTCGCACCCTGTTCCCGAGCAAGGGCCAGCCCGCCCCCCTGGACATCGGGGAGCGACTGGCGCGGTTCCGCCAGACGGTCACGCGGCTGGCCCCGTCCGTGCCGCAGGCCGTTTTCGTCACCAATACCGGCATCCCGCCGGGTGGGAACATACAGCAGGTGTGGGATACGGCCATCCCCGCCTACCGCGCCTTGGCCGCCTTCGCCGCCGACCACGGGGCGCGGGTCGCGCTGGAGCCGCTGAACGCCTCCATCGTCAACATCGAGACGGCGGTCTGGACTCTCGACCAGGCCATGCAGATCGTCAAGTCAGTGGACCATGACAGCTTCGGCATCTGCCTGGACTGCTGGAACGTCTGGCAGAACGCGGGCATCCTGGACGGCATCCGGGCGGCGGGCGACCGCATCTTCGTCGTCCAGATCAGCGACTGGCGAACGCCGCGCTCGTTTGAAGACCGTCTGATCCCAGGCCAGGGAGAGATCCCGCTGCCCGCCTTCCTGCGCGCCGTCCGAGAATCCGGGTTTACCGGGGCCTACTCGGTGGAAATCTTCTCGCAAGGGGTCCCCGACGCGCTCTGGGAGGCCGATTTGGAGCAGGTCCTCCGGGACAGCCGGACCGGCCTGGACGCGGCCTGGCACAGATCGTTCGCATGACCTTTACACCCCCTTCGACTCACAAGGAGCTTTCATGAAACTCGACAACAAAGTGGCCATCATCACCGGCGCGGCGACCGGCATCGGGCAGGCCATCGCCATCACCATGGCCCGCGAGGGCGCGTCCGTCGTCGTGGACTACGTCGGCAAGCCCGGCACGGCCGATGACACCGTCCACCAGATCGAGAGTGCCGGCGGCAAGGTGCTGGCGGTGCTGGCCGACGTGTCTCAGCCCGACCAGGTGGCGAACCTCATCGGGTCGGCCGTCAGCACCTTCGGCAAGCTGGACATTTTCGTCAACAACGCCGGCATCGAGTACAAGCACCCCATCACCGAGTTCCCCCTGGACCAGTGGAACAAGATCATCGCCGTCAACCTTACTGGCCCCTTCCTCTGCATGCAGGCCGCCGCCAAGCAGATGATGACGCAGGGCGGAGCGGGACGGATCATCAACATCTCCAGCATCCATCAGGACCTGCCGATGCCGACGAACGCCCCCTACTGCGCCTCCAAGGGCGGCCTGCGGATGCTGATGCGGACGGTCGCCGTCGAACTCGGCCCGCACGGCATCACGGTCAACAACATCGGGCCGGGCGCGGTCTACACGCCGATCGACGCCGATGTCCAGGCGAACCCGGAGATGGAGAAGGCTCTGATGGCCGAAATCCCCCTGGGCCGCTGGGGGCAGCCGGTCGAGATCGCGAACCTCGCCGTGTTCCTGGCCTCGGACGACGCCGCCTATATCACGGGCAGTACCTACTACATAGACGGCGGCATGCTGCGGCAGTCGGGTAGCCTGTAGGGGCAAGCATCAGAAAGGCAGCGTCGCCATGAACATCACCCGCGAGGTCGGCCCCAGCCAGCGGGGCGGGACCTACGAAGTCCCGGATACCGAGCTTGCCATCGGCAGCACATTAGGCGGGCCGAAGGCCGTCTGCATCATCAAGGCAACCGGGGCCATCCAGACCGTCTACTCCATAGACATCGGCCAGTCCCTCTTCGGGACCGTCCTGCTGCGCCACTATGACGGCGACACGGGCATGCACCTCGCCCAAGACCAGGCCGGGAAGTTCGTCATCCACCCCGAACACCAGGAACACTTCTTCCGGCTCCCGCGCGGCATCAGCATCCACGAGACCGTCTTCGTCCTGAACGGCCAACCCAAAGACGACGGCAGCGTGGACTCGCCCGCCGTGTTCCTGGCCGTCGAGATGCTGAACGAGGGAGCAGAGGCGGCACGGATCGTCACCCTCGCCTGCGCCGACCTGCGCGGCGGCACGGGGCATGATGTGTTCGCCGAATATGACGGCACCCTGAACGCGCTGGTCGCATGGAACGCCTCCTCACCCGATTGGGTGCGGGTCGTCGGCTGCTCGGACGCGCCGGATAGCTACGAGACGACGCTCGACTACGGCAAGGTGGTTTCCAATTCCGACCCTGGCGCGCTGTCCGACAAGACCGACGCGCCGACCGACCCGCTGGGCCTCTTCCGGCACACGCGCGAGATCGGGCCGGGCCTGACCGCCCGCTTCTACTACCGACTGTCGTTCGGGGTAGGGCGGGATGAGGCCCTCGCGAACTACCGCGCCTGTCCGGACGCCGACGAATCGCTGGCTCTGACGAAGGCACACTATGACGAAGCCTTGTGCCGGTCCGTCCTGCTGACGCCGAACCCGCAGGTCAACCGGGGCGTCCTGTGGGCCAAGGCCAACATGATGCGGACGCTGGCAAAAGCGCAGAAGGGCTGGGCCTTCGTCAACGACCCCACCCGCAGCAACAACAGCGTCGGGCGGGACACGGCCTGGTTCGCCTTCGGCGGCGACTACCTCAACCCCGCCTTCGTCCGCGAGTCGCTGCTGGCCTATGTCCACAACCAGGAGGACAGCGGCAAGGTCGTTGAGTATTACGACATCCGCACCGGCAAGACCGCCGACTACGACCTGAACGTCAACGACAACACGCCGCTGCTGGTCCTGGCCTTGTGGCACCACTACAACACGACTGGCGATGAAGGTTTCCTGAAGGAGATCTACCCCGCCGCCGCCAAGGCCGTGCGCTACCTGCTTTCCCAGCGCAATGACAAGGGCCTGGTCTGGTGTACGGCGACCGGGACGTCCGACTGGGGCATCATCGGGTGGCGCAACGTCATCACGAACTACCGCATTTCGGGCGCGAGTACCGAGGTCAACTCGGAGTGCCATGCCGCCCTGCTGACCGCCTCGCACATGGCGCGCGTCCTGGACAAACACGACGAGAGCGCGGAGTTCGCCGGAGAAGCCGAGGCGCTGAAAACCGCTATCAACACGCACTTGAAGAACCCCGGCAACGGTCTGTACTACTTGAACATTGACGTAGATGGGTTCCCGCGCTCCAACGTCACCTCCGACCTCGTGTTCCCGGTCATGTTCGGCGTCGCCGACGAGCAGACGTCCGCCCAGATCATCGGCCGGCTGTCCGACGCCGACTTCTGGACCGAGGCCGGCATCCGCACCACCCCGCGCGATGCCGCCGATTACGACCCCGATGGCAGCAACAACGGACCCTACGGGCTTTTGGGCGGCGTCTGGCTCGGCTGCTCCTTCTGGTTCGCCTTCGCCGCCGCCCGCTACAACCCCGAGTTCATGGACCGGGCTTTGTCCGACTCGTTCCAGAACTTCTCCACCGACCCGCGCCGCAACAACACCGTGCCCGGCCAGTTCTCCGAATGGCTTCACGGCGAAACCCTGACCAACTCGGGCATGATGCTCTCCCCCTGGGACCCCCCGCGCTACCTGTGGGCCGCCGTCGAGGGCGTCGGCGGCGTGGACCCCTCCGGCAACGGCGTGACGCTCAAGCCGCGGCTCTCCAACGACTGGAAGTGGCTGGGCCTCCAAAACCTGCCTTACCGGGGCAAGCGTCTGACCTACTTCGCCGTCCGCACGCCCAATCTGACGCTCTACGCCAACTTCCACCCGCAGCAGCTAGAGCCGTGTCAGGCTTATGACGACGATATCAGCGACCAGGTCAAAGCCGGCCTCGACTCGGTCGTCTCCCTGGGCCTGCGCTCCGGCGACCGCCTGGCCCTGTTCGCCGGCAATACGAGCGAGCAGACCGTCAACACCTCCCTGCGCGTCGGCGTCCCCCTGTCCGGCGCGTACCGGGCGCGCGTCTACGAGAGCCTGCTGGGCGAGTGGGCCGACCACGGCCTGATCCCCGCCGACCAGCTCACGCGCGGCCATATTTTGAAGATCGAGCGCAAAGGCTTCACCGTGCTGGAACTGACGCAGGAGGTGTAGGGGCGCGGCAAGATAAGGAGGGCGCGGCAAGCAGCGCCCCTACATCCTGCCCCGTAGGGGCGAACCTTGTGTTCGCCCTTCTTTCTCCGTGTTCGCCCTCTCCCTCATGTCTGCCCCTCTGCCCTCGTTCATCCAGCTTTCCATGCCATGCCGGCAGGAATAGCCATGCCGGCAGGAATAGTCCCGTTGCGCGTGTAACTACCACCCATCTTTCTCCCGTACTGGAAGTCAATGAGGATCACCCAATCTTGAAAAACCCAGCCCTCCTCGGCGCGCTCCTGGCCGCCGCCGTTTGCACGACCACAGGCCCCGGCGCGCGCGCGGAAACCCCGGTCAAGGCACCCGCCTCGCACGCCCCCTACGCCGCCCCGGTCGCCCCGATGGAGGCGCGCATCAGCGCCCTTCTCGGGAAGATGACGCAGGACGAGAAACTCAGCCTGCTGGCCTTCACCGGCCCCGCCGACGCGATGCACCTCAACACGCCGCCGGTGACGCGGCTGGGCATCCCCGCGCTGCGGACCTGTGACGCGCCCGAGGGCGTGCGCGAGGGGGTTTCCACGAGCTTCCCGATGGGGATCGTCATGGCCTCGACCTGGAACCCCGCCCTGATCGGGCAGGTCGGCGAAGCCATTGGGCAGGAGGCGAAGGCGAAGAACCGGCAGGTGATCTACGGGCCGTGCGTCAACATCCACCGGACGCCGCAGAGTGGGCGTGACTACGAGAACTACAGCGAGGACCCGTTCCTGACCGCGCGCCTGGCCGTCGGCTACATCGAGGGGATGCAGAGCCAGGGGGTGGCGGCCTGCGTCAAGCACTTCGCCTGCAACAACCAGGAGACGCACCGGCACGACATTGACGTCTTGGTGGACGAGCGCGCCCTGCACGAGATCTACCTACCCGCGTTTGAAGCCTCCATCAACGAGGCGCACGTCTGGACCCTGATGCCCGCCTTCAACCACGTCAACGGACTGTGGATGGCCGAGAACAAGCCGCTGCTGACGGACCTGGTGAAGAACAAATGGGACTGGGACGGCCTGGTCATCTCGGACTGGGGCGCGGTCCACGAGACGACCCCCGCCGCGAACGCCGGGACCGACATCGAGATGCCCAAGCCGGAGCTTTTCACGCCCGAGGCGCTGGCCTACTCTTTGAAGAAAGGGGAGATCACGCAGGCCATCATTGACGACAAGGTACGCCGCATCCTGCGGACACTGGCCCGGACCGGCGCGCTGGACCCGTCGAAGCCCGTGGACGCCAAAGTGGTTGATAGCCCGTGGCACCGACTACTAGCCAAGAAGGTCGCCCAGCAAGGCATCACGCTGCTGAAGAACGAGGGCGGCCTGCTGCCGCTGGACCGGACCAAGGTCAAATCCATCGCCGTCATCGGCCCGAACGGGGCCGACACGCAGCTCGGGGGCCGGTGGAGCGCCGACGTGGTGCCGTCCTATACCGTCACCGTGCTGGACGGCATCAAGAAGGAACTGCCCGCCGGGGCCGCCGTCACCTCCGCCCAGGGCTGCCCGCGCACCAGCCCCGGCTCGGCTGACGCCCTGCGCGACGCGGTCGCGCTGGCCGCAAAGTCCGACGTCGCCGTCGTCGTGGTCGGCATGGACAAGGATTACGAGGGGGAGGAGCTGGACCCGCCGAGCCTGTACCTGCCGGGCGACCAGGATAAGCTGATCCAGGCGGTCAGCGCCGTCAACAAGAACACCATCGTTGTCTTGAACAACGGCAGCCCGATCCTGATGGACAAATGGATCGGGAAGGTGCCCGGCCTGGTCGAGGCGTGGTATGCGGGCCAGGAAACCGGGACGGCGGTGGCGGAGATCCTGTTCGGCGACGTCAACCCGTCCGGCAAGCTGCCGGACACCCTGGCCTCGCGGCGCGAGGACTATTCGGACTGGGGCAACTACCCCGGAAACGGCACCACCGTGAACTACGCCGAGGGCCTCTACGTCGGCTACCGGCACTTCGACCGGGACAAGATCGCCCCCCTGTTCCCATTCGGCTTCGGCCTGTCCTACACCACCTTCGGCTACAGCGGCCTGGCCGTACCGAAGACCGTGGCACACGGGCGGACGGCGACGGTGCGCGTGACGGTGCAGAACACTGGCAAGCGCGCGGGCGACGAAGTCGCGCAGCTCTACATCCGCCCCCTCGCCTCCGCCGTCGCCCGGCCCGTCCGGGAGCTGAAAGGCTTCGCCCGCGTCACGCTCCAGCCCGGCGAAAAGGCCGTCCTCTCGTTCCCGCTGGACACCCGCGCATTCTCTTACTGGGATACGACCGCGCACGCCTGGCGTGCGGACCCCGGCACTTACGCGGTCGAGGTCGGTTCCTCATCCCGCGACCTGCGGGCACAGGGGGTCGTGAAACTACAGTAGCGCCGGATGCTGAGGTTTCAGCGCGTGAGGAGGTTTCAGCGCGCGAGGCGGAGGATGGTATACGAGTTCGCCGGGAAGGCGTAAGCGAACTTCGTGCCCGCCGTCCTGATCACTGCCTCGCGCGTGCGGGTCGTCTCCAGGCCGTCGGGCGGGTTGACGGCCTGCGGGTCCCCTGCTAAAGTCCACGCCTGCGCCGACGCCCGGCACCCCGCAAACCCTGCCAGGGAGAGGACCGTCCGGCGAGGCGCGGCACCGGGATTGACGACACTGAGGGTTAGTGTCTTCCCGTCCCGGCTGCGTGTCGCGGTCACGTCCAGATCGCCCCCGCCCTCAACGCTGCTCTGCACAAGCAGGGGCAGGCTGTTCCGGGACGCCATCTGCTGTGCGTAGTAAGGCGGCATGGCCCAGACATGGTCCGGTGTAAAGAATATCTGCCCCTGGTCCCATCCGTTGTCATTCTGCCGCCACGGCTGCAAGCAGTTCGCCGGGCAGTCTGCCAAGACGAAGTCCCCATGCCTTCGCACCGCGTTCAGTACGGAAGCATGGCCGAGGGCGCGCTGCATGTCGTGCAGGCTGCCGTTCTCCTCGAAGATGACGGCGTGCATGGCTGTCCCAAGAACCCACTCCTCGAACCTGCGCTGCATCCGTGTCAACTGCTCGTCAACACCCGCCCCGGAGCGCACATCGTCCGCCCCGACATGGAGGTCCCAGCAGGCACATTCGCCGTTGATCGCCTTGAACACCTTTTCCACACTGGGCGAGTCCGGACGCCACCAGGCCGCGCAGACCAGATTGAGGCGGGAGTCCCGCCCGTGCATCGCTCTGGCGAGCTGCATGAACCGGTCGCTGTAGTGAGCGTAAGCCGCCGGGTCGTCTCCTCCGAGGACTTCCTCGTTGCCGATCTCGATATAGCGTACATGGTAAGGACGCGGGTGTCCGCCGTCGGCGCGCTTCTTCCCCCATACGGTTGTGGCGGGGCCATTCACATAATCTACGAGGTCCGCCGCGTCCTGCGGCGTTTCTTCCGCGTTGATGGCGAACGCCGACTCGATGCGGCCCGCCTCGCAGAAGTTCAGGAAGTCCACGATGCCGAAGCCGTTGGTCGAATACGGATACCAATGTCCCGCATAAGGCGGACGCCGGTCTGGTCCGCCGACCATGTTCTTCCAGCGGTAGCCGGGTGCGTTGACCATCGTGCCGCCGTAGCGCAGGAACGTCACACCTCCCCGGACTAAAGCATCGGCAATATCTGCGCGGATCGGCAGGCCGTGAAATCGCTCTGCCCCGACCCCCATCAGCACCGCCTGGTCGGCCCAAAGAGTTCCGGGGCGGTCGATCCAGACAGCAAAGCGTGCGCTCCTATCCGAAGCGTCCGATGTCAAGGTGAACGGATACTTCGCCCAATCACCTGTGATGTGGCGGAAGGCACGCGCCGCATAAGTCCTCTTCCCATCCGCGCTCTGCAAAGCGACGGTGACGGGGCCTTGCAGACCCCGGGCGCGGAAGTAAATTCGTCCCGCGAAGGTCTGCCCCTGTTTGACGGCGATCCCCCAGCGATTCAAGCCCCGGTTGGCGATTCCCGCCCGGCCCGTTCCAGGCCCATGCTGTATGCGTTGGCAGTACGCCCCGTTAAACGGGCGGCTGTCGTCATGCAGGAAGTTTGCCGCCGCACCCCCCGTCTGGATGGCGTCCCACCGGCCGCTGACGGAATAACCCGGCAGCGCCTGGAACGGACTTTGGATCACGGCCCGCCCGGTCTGGATGCGTATGTTCTGATAGCCGGCCTCCGCATTCCAGGTACGCAGGGCCATCCTGCCGGTGAGGATGGGAGCGTCCGTGTCAGTGAAGTCAATGGAAGGGAGGGTGCTGCCCCCCTCAAAGATGCGTACCCTCGGGCCTTCCAGGACGACCCGCAGGTGATGCCATCGGCCCGCCTCGATGCGCGCCGCCACCGACTCCAGCGGCCGCCAGTCCTGCCGGTGCTTGCCCAGGATGAGCTGCTGGCTGCTCGCGCTCAGGCTGACCTCGTACCCGGTGAAACTGTCCGCGCCGACGGCGGGGTGCTGGACGCGCACGAGCAGCCCGGCATTCCCTCCTCCCGTCCCTGGCATCTCGATGTCGGCCTCGACGGTCCCGTCCGCAAAGTCCGGCCCGTCCCACACCAGCTTCCCACCCGGATCGGCGGCGACCCGGCAGGCCCGCCCGTCCGCCCGCCACGCGCCGCCGTATGCCGTCCAGCCCGCGAAATTCGTTGCCGCCGGTGGCTCCTCAAAACCCTCCCCGAACAGCTTCTGGTCGTACAGGCCGCCATAGATCTCGTGATTGACGTCCTCGATGCATGAACCGTATAGCCAGGGGGTGACGTGGTTGATGACGTGCCCGGCGTCTACCATGATGTGGGTTTCCTGGCATCGAGCGGGGGCAGGGACAGCAAGCGCGGCAAACGCCAGGGCCGCGAGGCAAAAAACTTTAACTGCCCACTCCCCTGCCGCCTCCTGACACGCGCTCCCCCTCATGGTTCCGCTCCCTGCTGGAGATCATTCGGCTGCGCCCATGGGGCGGTCCGCAGAACGGCCCGCATGGCGTCCGGCGTCATGCCCAGCTTATCCGCATTGGTCACCACGTCGCCGAGGTCTACGCCGTACCAGTTACGCTTGTGCGGGTCGGCCAGCCCGGCGACGTTCAGGCAGGCGATCTCGTCCGCGACCTGGGCACTGAAGCCGGGCCCCGCCGCTCCCCGCCGGACCCGCGCTGCCGCACACCGCAGGTTAGGCCCAAATTCAGCGTGGCCGGAGGCCAGGAAGCGGGTAACGAGGTGGGGTCGTTCCAACCGCCGGGCCATCTCGCTGTAGCTGGCCGCCGCGAAGTAGAACTGCGACAGGGCGGCGAAGATGGGGAAACGCGGCATGGCCGCGTAGCAGGCCCCGATGAAGTCCGCCGTCGCGTCCGCCTCTTGCAGTGTCAGTGCGCCGTACTCCGCAAGCCTCGTCCCTAGCGTCTCCGTGTCCCAAGTTTCCTCGAAAATGCGCCCCAGGCGCTCGACGCCAAGCAGGGTGAGTGGAATGCCGGTGCTGAACAGCGGGTCCACGAAGGCCGCCGCCGAGGGCAGCAGCGCCCAACCCGACCCGGCGGCGGTGGGCGCGCGGTATGCGATTCGGGGCGTGTGGGTGAAGGGCCGCATCGGCACGGCCTCGGCGAACTGCGCGCCAACGGACGGGAATCGTGCCAGGAATCGACACCAGGCTGGCTCGCCTTCCGCTAGGTTTAGCTCTGCCGCCAGCGCACCCGTGACGGCGATGCCCGCACTCGTGACACCCGTGTCAAAGCGCAGTATCCACATCCATCCGCCCTCAAAGACATGATGCACGGCGGCATCGTCGGCGGGGTAGGGGGGCGTGTCTGGATGCGAGAACTCCGGCATCGTGTCGCACCGCCGGACGCCGGCGAAGTGGGAGTAGAGGCTCTGCGTGGCCGGGTATTCGGCGAAGCCGGCTTCGGGCAGGCCGAGCGCCCTGCTCAGAAACCCGCGTGGCCCCGTCGCATCTATGACCAGCCGCGTCCGCACGGCGAACGCCTCCCCGGCTCGCTCCCCGGCCACCGTCGCCGTGCCGTCGCCGTGCCACACGGGCGCTGTCAGCGTCACCCCGTCCCAATACTCCGCCCCGACGCCGACCGCCTCACCCACCAGGAACTCATCCACATCGGCCCGCAGCCAGTGCGTGTCCGCCGCCTCATCGTGCGGGCTGGCCGCGACCATGAGCTGGTCGCTCCGGTCCGGCGTAGCCCGAAATGCCTGCCCCTGCTCGTGGTGGAAATAAGTAAAACCGCGCTTCAGCCCACAGCCGACATGTGGGTAGGCGCGCTGCCACGGCCCATACGCGGACAGCGGCAGCAGGCGGGGGAGGTCATAGCGCGTGGCGAGCTGTTCCAGAAGCAGGTTCGCGAGCGGGGAAGTAGACTCGCCGATGGCGAAGCGCGGGTGTTTGCCCTTTTCGAGCAGTAGCACGGACAGGCCGATGCGGCGGGCGACCATCGCCAATAGCGAGCCGCCGTAGCCGGAGCCGATGATCGTCAGGTCATAGTCGGTGTTCATGGCGCGCGCCGTTCTAATTAAGCCTTCGTACAGAAGGGCGGGGGCCCTCCCCTACGCCGCCCGTGTAGGGGCGCGATTCATCGCGCCCTCTTGTCTCATCTTCCGCCTGTTCACACTCCGCGCATACCACCAGCGGTGGCACCTGCTGCGTCCGGTTCATCCCGGCCAGCCGCGCCGCGCGGGCTGGGGAGCAGGCGCAGGTGTAAAACTTCTCGATGTCCCACAGGTCGGCGAAGACGCAGCCCCGTTTTAGCCCAAGGCCGTATTCCTGCACCGCTTCCAGCGAGGGCAGGGTCGGCGGGGAGTAGTCGCCCGAGGCGGCCAGCGCCTCCATCGCGCCGTTCCCGGCCCGTGTCGGGATGACGCAGCAGACGGACGCGCCGCCTTCAAAGGCAGCGTCGAGGGAGCGTTTGGCCCAAATGATGCCCTCGGCTTCGGTCAGGAACGGGGGGCGCAGGAGCAGGAAGACGCGCAGGGCGATGTCATTATCGGCAAGGAAGGCCGCCGCGCGCTCAAAGTCCGCGACGGTGAACCGCTTGTTCAGCCGGGCCAGGACGTCCGGGTGAACCGTTTCCAGGCCGACGGCGACTTCCAGACGCGCGGCCAGCAGATCACGGAAGCGCAGGCAGTGGTCGCCCAGCAGGGCGGGATGGCACTCGACGACCACGCGCTCGAAGCCGCGCACGGCCTCGGCGATCTCGGCGTAGTCTTCGGGCGGGACGGCCTGCGGGTCGAAGAAGCTGCCCGCGTTGTAGAGCTTGACCTGCCGCGCAGGCGGCAGCCGGTCGAGCGCATAACGGATTTGCGCGGCGATGGCCCCGCTCGGGACGCGGGTGTCCAGCGTGTTCTGCCATAGATCGCACATCAGGCACCGGTACGGGCACTCGCGGTTCGTCAGGAAGACCGTCGCCGTCGGGATGGTTCCCCCCAAAGGCCCCGCCTCCTCCTCCCACAAGAAGGCGTAGGAACGCATCGGGTCGAGCGCGTTCTTCGGGCCGCGCCTCCCAACAATCCAGCGGGTGCGCTCGCTCGGGGAGGCAGGATAGGCGGTCATCGGGCGACGGGGAACGGGCGCGACAGGTCGTTGCCGGAGAAGCGCTCGCCGGCCGGGTCCCATGCTTCGCGCAGGCGGTCCTGCCACTGGCGCAGGAAGACCGACCGGCACCACGCCTTGCTGACGCGCCACTTGCGGTAGGTGTCGCCGCCTGCCCCGTTTACGTCCCCGCCGACGCCGTCCTGGAACCGGCGCTTGGGCGGGGTGGGCATTGTGATCCCGGTCACGGCTAAGACGCCTGCACGGACGATGTCGGCCTTCAAAGTGTACAGCCGCTCGACGCTGCCGTCTAATATCTCCTCGAAGGGAATAGCGAGCGAGGCGGCCAGGGCCGCCCGGTCGGTGTAGGGGGAGAAAGCATCAAAGCCGAAGTGCTGCCCCGGCGCGTAGGTGCGGACGTAGGAGCGCGACAGGCCGCCCGAGTAGGTCAGGCTGTGCTTGATGGCGTCCACGCCCCAGCCCTCCTGGTACAGCAAGGGGTTCCGCAGGACGCTGGACAGGGTCAGATCGGAGTCCTCCAGCGGGTAGTCCTTCAGGTTTTCGTCGCCGCCGTCGCCGTCGAGCAGGTACTTCATCGCCGGGTAGCGGTCGCGGATGCCGCGCAGGAGGCACAGGGCGACGGCGGCGCACTCGACATCTAAGGGATGGTAGTCCTCGATGACTTGGATGGCTTCTTCCATGTCAACTGACTCGGCACTTGCCTTGACGACTTCCCACTGGCCCGCCAGCCCCAGTTCACGCACGATGCCTTCGGCCTGGGCGGCGTCCTGGCCGCCGCCGAGGTCCAGGGTGAAGCCGCGGACCATGTCCGGGTCACGGCCCATCAGCGTCAGGGCGTGGCGGGCCAGCAGGAAGACCGAAGTGCTGTCCACGCCGCCCGAAAAGGCCAGCCCGATCGGCTCGCCCTCGGGGATCGTGCCGAGCCAGCGCGTCAAGGCTTCCAGGGCCGCCGCGACGTAGGCCGCGCCCAGGGCTTCCACGTCGGCGGGACCCGTGCCGATGGCGGGGTGGAAGAACCGGTGGTAGCGCGGGGCCGGGTCGGGGCAGCCGATCTGGTCTATCTCGATCAGGTAGTGGGCGGGCACCATGCGCGTGTAGAGCGGGTCGAACTGCCACCCGATCTTCTCCGAGCGGCACCACTCGAACAGCGAGTCGATGCGGTCCGAGGCGATCAGGAACGGCCCGTGGAACATCTTGGCGACGAAGTAGCGCAGGGGGGCGCCGACCGTGCGCGCCATCCGCACCGTCTGCCCGTCGCGGGCCGTGGCCGCGAAATGTCCCTGCGCCCGGCCCAAAGTCTCTACATCGCCCGCCCGCACCGCCTCAGTCAACTGCGTCGGCGTCAAGGCCGGCATCGCGGACTGCTGTGGGCCGACCAGGTCCACCAAACGCTCCACACCTAATAACATTGGAAGGTCTCCATCCTAACGGGACGATAATGATAGGCTTGATTATACCTGCACGGACCGGCTATTTGACCGACGATGCGGGCCTAGACGGTCAGCCCGGCCAGCGGGTTCCCACCAGCGGTGGGCGGGGCAACCGCTGTGACGCTGTCGGAGTCCTGGCTGATGCGCCCAATCGCCGCCACCGTCTTGTTCAGTGACGCGCCCGCAATGGGCGGGGCCGCGCCCGGCGGCAGCGGCATCTTTTCCGCCGCCACTGTCAGCGCGACCTCCCCCTCGGGTGGCCTGACGGCGGCCAGCGCGGCGGCGAGTGTGAGCGGCTTGACGGGTGCAGCCTCCTGGGCCGGGGCCGCCAGTGGGAGGAAGGCCAGGACCGGCAGCAAGGGGGCGAAGCGGGCAAGGGCCATGGAAGACCTCCTAAGAAGCGGGCGGCGCTTGGAACCGGCGCACATGATAGGTGGGCAGGCTGCCGAAGTCGCGGGCCAGGTCGAGCGTGCCGATGTACTCGCAGGCGAAGGCGGGCCGCCACTCCCGCCCCGCCTGTCGGGCCTCATGGGCGGCGGCCTGCTGCTCCGCCGTCAGCAGGGCGGCGAACTGCTCCGAGGCGTAGATGTTGCCCGGAACCGTGACCGGCTCGATGCGGGCCGCCCGGTTGACGTGCGAGCCGTAGTAGTTGAGCGCGCCGGTGATCGGGTCTATCCCCTCGAAGACCGGCCCGGCGTGCAGGCCGATGCGGATGCTCATCTCGCGCGGCAGGCCGTACTCGGCCCAGTCGGTGTCGCAGACGACCTCCTGGAGCGCCAGGGCGTATTCGGCCAGCCGGGTGGCGTCGTCCATCAGGACGAAGATGGCGTCCCCCCAGGTGTTGACGAACCCGTCCGTCGGCGGCAGGCTCCCCGCCACGCGCTCCAGGAAGCTGAACATGAAGGCCGGCATCCGGTCCTCCTGGAGCTGGCTGTAGCCGACCACGTCGGCGAAAAGCAGCGTCTTGACCTGACGGCGGATCGCGGCTTCGGTGCGCGGGGCGTGTGGCTGCGGAAGGTGCGGGGCGGGCGTGACGCCGGGCTGAGACGGGGGGCCGAGCGGGATGACGCGGCGGCGGGCTGGGTCGGGCCAGCCCGCCACCAGGTCGGCCGTCCCGCCTGCCAATGCGCTCTCCCGGCCGTCCCAGACCGCCAGCAGGACGGGGGCGGCCCCCAGCGGCTGGGCGGCCAGCGTCGCGTACCCGAGCAGCATCCGGCCCATCCAGGCGAAGAGGCTGTCATCGCCCTGCACCGACTCTTCACTGAGGTACTTGACCGAGGCGGCCCGCCCCAGCGCCGCCTCGAAACGGGCGACCCACTGCGGGCCGGCATAGCGGACGCTGGCGTCGAGGAAATCAGCCGGGGAATAGGGCAGCACGAGATGGACCTCGGCACCGCGCGCCTGCATCGCCTCGATGAACAGCAGGTCCGACCCGCAGGCCGCCGAGCAGTAGCCGATCCGGGCGTCCGTCTCCTCCAGGTGCCGGACGATCTCGGCCCGCACGGCCTCTTCCTGGGACTCGGGGAATCGCGGGACGGCTCGGCCCGGTCGGTCCAGCATGTGGCCGACGAACACCAGTACGGCGGGAGGCGTCATCATCTGAAGGAGCGGGTCGGGGACGGGGAACCCGTGGGCGGCCAGGAGTTGGAGCTGCCGGCGGGAGGCGGCGACGGCCCCGTAGCGCCGCCCCGCCAGCGAGGCGGCGCGCGCGTAAGCCGCCTGCGCTTCCGCCCCCCGGCCGAGCAGCAGGAATGCCTCGCCGCGCGTCGCCCAATGCCAGTACCGGTCGGCTTCGGAACCGGGAGCGGCCTGCCCGGTGGCCTCCAGCACCGACCCGGCGAGCCGAGCCGCCTGCGCCCGGTCGCCGACGATCCAGGACAGCGTCGCGGCATTGATGCCGGTCCAGGAGCCGCCCGACGCCTCGAACCCGCGCCCGTAGGCGTCGCGGGCGCATCGGGCGTCCTCCACCCGCCCCGAACGACGCCACACGTCCTTGTAGACGCGGGCGATCAGCCCCAGCGTCTCCTCGTCCGCCTCCGCCCCATGGCGCAGGGGCACGCTGTCCCTCCGCATCGGCGCGGGGTAGAGGTCTTCCAGAACGCCCTGGGCCTCCGCCAGTGCGCCCGCGCGCAGCAGGGCCAGGGCGGTCGCCTGACGCAGCCGCGCGCTGTCCGGGAACCGGCGCAGCGCCTTCTGCGCCAGGTCGTGCGCCCTAAACGTCTGGCCCTGGTCGAGCATCGTCCGGACCGCCGCCTCGGCCTCCGCCTGGGAAGAAGGAAAGTCGGGCGGCTGCGGCGAACGGGGATCTAGCGACTGGCTGGGAAGTAAAGGCATTCGGTTCTCCGCGCCCGCGAGAATGAGTACAGCAATAGTATGACTGCAAGACCGGAAAAACGCAAGGCCGCTTTCTCCAAGGCAGCACAGTATGTGCCGGCCCCGCGCGACACCTCCGCCGTCCACCTCACCGCCGAGATGAGCGCCCTGACGGAAGACCTGGCGAAGAACACGCACGAAGTCTGGGCGGCCCAGCGCATGGCCGAGGGCTGGCGCTACGGGCCGTGCCGGGATGAGGAGCGCATGGAACACCCCGGACTCGTCCCCTACGAGGACCTGCCCGACTCGGAGAAGGAGTACGACCGCAGCACCGCCCTGGAGACCCTGCGGCTGATCCTCGCCCTGGGCTACAGCATCTGCCGCGCCGACCCCCCGTGATACCCCCAGGATGAACGCCTGGGCGTGAAACATGTCACACCCGGTGCGATGTTTCTGCTGTATAATGTACCGGAAGAGAAACACATCCCATGAACATCCTCGCCAAGTTCAACCTGATGATGGTGACCGTCTTCACGCTCGGGCTGATCGCCGTGTGCCTAGTGACGAACTCGCTGCTCGAAGGCAACGCCCAGCAGCAGGTCGTGGACAACGCGCGCATCATGATGGAGACCGCCCTCGCGATGCGCCAGTACACCAGCAAGCAGATCAAGCCGCTGCTCGACGGCCAGAACGTACACGGGTTCCTGCCGCAGACCGTGCCCGCCTATGCGGCCACGCAGGGATTTAATGCATTACGCGAGAAGTACCCCCAGTACACCTACAAAGAGGCGACGCTCGACCCAACCAACGTCCTGCAAGACAAGGCGACGGACTGGGAGGCGGACGTCGTCAGCCAGTTCAAAAACCAGGGGGAGACCAAGGAGATCATCGGCATCCGGCAGAGCGCGACCGGTCCGTCGCTCTACCTGAGCCACCCCATTCGGATCACCGACGCCGCCTGCCTGACCTGCCACAGCACGCCGGCCGTCGCCCCCGCCTCCATGATCCAGAAGTACGGGCCGGACCACGGGTTCAACTGGCACCAGGGCGACGTGGTCGGGGCGCAGATCGTCTCGGTCCCGATGTCGCTGCCCGAGGCCATGGCCCGGCGAGCCTTTCTGGCCGTACTCGGGTCGCTCGTCGCCGCCTTCGCCGTCACCCTGCTCCTGCTCAACGTCATGCTGACCCTGCTCGTCATCCGCCCGGTCACACGACTCGCGCGGGTCGCCGACCAGATCAGCCAGGGGAGCCGCGAGGTGGAGGACCTCCCGGTCCGGGGGCATGACGAGATCGCCGGGCTGGCCGTGTCCTTCAACCGGATGCAGCGCTCACTCAAGAAGGCCATGACGATGCTGGATGAGGTGTAGGGGGGAAGATGACGCACCACGACGTTTTCATCAGCTACTCGACGCTCGACAAGCCGATCTCCGATGCCGTCTGCGCGGCCCTGGAAGGTCAAGGCATCCGGTGCTGGGTGGCCCCGCGCGACATCACGCCCGGCCAGGACTGGAGCGACGCCATCATTGACGCCATCGCGGACTGCCGCGTCTGCCTCCTGATCCTGTCCACAGCCTCCAATCAGTCGGACCAGGTCAAGCGGGAGGTGCAGAACGCGGTGAGCGAGGCGAAGCCCATCCTACCGTTCCGCATCGAGGATGTCGCCCTGTCCAAGCACATGCGCTACTTCATCGGCACGCCGCACTGGCTGGACGCCCTGACGCCGCCGATGGAGCGCCACCTCCAGAGGATGGTGGAGACGGTGTCCGGATTGATCGCCGCGCTCGACGACAAGGCGGGCGAGGCCGAACCGCCCCCCGCCCTGCCGCGCGCCTGTTTCCTCTGGGATGATGCGCGCCTCGCCCGCATCGAGGCCGAATTGCGCCAGTTCGTGGGGCCGCTGGGCCGCACCCTGGTCGCGGAAGCGGCGGTCGCTGCGAACGGCTACGAAGACCTGGGCCGCCGCCTGGCGGAACACATCCTGTCCGAACGGGAGCGCGCGACCTTCCTTGCCCGGTGTCAGGCCCTGACGCCCGCCGCCCCACCGCCCGCGTCTCGCCCGGCCCCGGACGCTGAGGTCATCAGCCCCGAGGCCGTCGCCGCCGCCGAGAAGGCGCTGGCACATTACGTCGGCCCGCTGGCCCGAACGCTGGCGAAACGGGCGGCGCGCACGGCGGCGGGGCCGGCCGAGTTCTACCGCCTGCTGGCGGATGAACTCCCCGCGCCCGCCGAGAAGGCCGCGTTTCTGGCTCAGTTCCAGGGCGGCAGGGGCGGCGGGGCGGCGGGCCGGGCGAACAGGTAGCCCTGCACGAAGTCCGCGCCGTTCGCCTTCGCCCATTCCCATTCTTCGCGGCGCTCGATGCCTTCCGCGACCGTTTTCAGCCCAAGCCCCTGCGCGGTTTCGAGCAGCTTCCGGGCGACCAGCGCCTTGTCCTTCTCACGGTCCACGCAGTCGAGTAGGGCGCGATCTATCTTGACATAATCCGGGCGTAGTTCCAACAAAGCAGACAGCGAGGAGTAGCCTGCCCCCACGTCGTCGAGCGCGACACCGAAGCCGTTGTCGCGGTAGTACCCCACAATCCTCTGCATCAGTGCCATTTCGGGTAGGTGTTCGCTCTCGATGATCTCGAACACGATGCGCCCACGCTCCAGCCCCAGCTCGTCCACCATGCGGACCGTGCTGTTGAGACACGAGTGGGGCGAGTAGATCGCATTGGGCGTGAAATTAATGAATGTCTTAGCGGGGAGCCTGTGCTTCGCCGCCGAAACGACGGCCGACCGGCGGGCGGCGAGGTCGAGCTGGAAGAGCAGGCCCGCCCCGTCCGCCAGGTCGAGCATCAGGCCGGGCGAAACCGCACTCCCCTCGACCTCGGCCCGCATCAGGCACTCATGCCCGTGCAGGATGGAAGGGTCCGTACAGTCCAGGATCGGCTGGAAGACCGAATACAGCCGCCCGCCGCGCAGGATGTCCAGCAGCCATTCGCTGCGTGCCTTGGCGGCGAAGTCGGGCAGCGAGTCGATCTCAAAGCGGTCGCCCCACTGTGGCAGCAGGCCGTCGGGCTGGAAGTGGGCGCGCGCGTCGCGCTGCTCGGTGGAAGAGAGCCTGGCTATGATCGGGGCCAGCAGCGGCGCGAGGCTTCCGCCCCCGACGCGGACGCGGATCGTCCCCTCCTGCTCCTGGTGGTCCCAGCGCGACTGGGTCAGAAACTCCAATATCTTGCCGAGCGAGTAGGTGTGAGGCAGACGTATTTCCAGGGTCCCCGGCCCCCGCAAGGGCGTGGGCAGCACCTCGCACCTTTGGCAGCCCGGCGCCCCTTCGGGGACGTCTTCCTCATTGGGCAGCGTCATCCCATGATAAACGCCCTCGAGTGCGTCCGCCTTCAACAGCTCCTCGGCGGGAGTGGTCGGTATGGCCGTCGGCACAGGGCCGTGCGTGTAAATGATCTTGTCCGCGTTCTTCCGATCGGGCATCTCGCCCATAATTTCGCACCCTTTTCCCTTCCTACGTCGGCCCTTCTACCCGTGAGAGCGCTTACGGTAAACATCCCGCCGGAGGTGCGGTGGGTTGAGTTTATGCCGGTTTTCTGATATACTGAGGTTCTGGACTGAGAGGAATATGATCTATGCCCATCAACTTTGACCTGCTGAAGCGGTTATGTGAGACGCCCGGCGTCCCCAGCCGCGAAGACCGGGTGCGCGACCTGGTGATCGAGGAGCTGCGGCCCCTGACCGACGAGATCAGCGTGGACACCATGGGCAGCGTCATCGCCGTCAAGAAGGGGGCGGGCGGGCCGCGCGTGATGCTGGCCGCCCACACCGACGAGATCGGGTTCCTGGTCAAGTTCGTGGAGGAAAAGGGCTTCCTGCGCGTGCAGCCGGTCGGCGGCTGGGACCCGCGCACGATGGTCGCCCAGCGCGTCCACGTCCACGGCTTCGGCGGCCAGACGCTGTTGGGGACCCTGATGCCCGCCGCCAAGCCCATCCACCTGCTGACGGCCGACGAGCTGAACAAGCCGCCCAAGATCGAGGAGTTCTTTGTGGACCTGGGCCTGCCAGGCGCGCAGGTCAAGGAACTCGTGGAGGTTGGCGACATGGTGACGATGGCCCGCACGACCGAGCGGGTGGGGGACATGGTAGTCAGTAAGTCTCTGGACGACCGCCTGAGCGTCTTTATCATGATCGAGGCGCTGCGGGCGGTCGGCCCGCACTCCGCCGAGATCATCGCGGTCGCCACGACCCAGGAAGAAGTCGGCCTGCGCGGGGCGACGACGGCCGCCTACGCCTTGCAGCCCGACATCGGGATCGCCCTCGATGTCACCCTCGCCAATGATTTCCCCGGCGTGATGGACTACGACCAGGTGACCAGGCTGGGTAAGGGCTGCGCGCTCAAGATCATGGATTCGTCCATGCTCAGTCACCCCAAGCTAGTCCGCCACTTCCGCGACCTTGCCGAGAAGAACGACATCCCCTACCAACTGGAGATCCTGGCGCGCGGCGGCACCGACGGCGGGGCGATGCAGCGGTCGCGGGCGGGTATCCCCACCTTCACCCTGTCCACGCCGACCCGCTACATCCACACCGTCAATGAGATGGCCCACACCGCCGACATCGAGGGGGCGATCGCCCTGCTCGCTCGCTACCTGGAAGACGCGCACACGCGGGACTATCGCTGACCCATGCCGCTCGCCCACACCAACCCGGTCTGGCCCGGCTACCTCGCCGACCCTTTCGTCCTGAGATACTCGGGCGAGTACTACGCTTACGGCACCGGCAGCGACGGCGGGGATCTCCTTCAGCCGGACGGCAACGTCTTCCCCGTCCTGCATTCCACTGATCTCGTGCGGTGGGAGCAGGTCGGGGGCGCGCTCCATCCGCTGCCGGGTGCCGAGGCGTACTGGGCGCCCGAGGTCGCCGCGCGGGATGGGCGCTTCTACCTCTACTATTCGGCGGCGGGCGGAGACACGGACGACACCCACCGCCTGCGCGTCGCCGTGGCGGACCACCCCGCCGGCCCGTTCACCGACTCGGGTCGCCTGCTCCTGCCCGATGAGGGTTTCACGATAGATGCCCACCCGTTCCAGGACCCCCAGGACGGACGCTGGTATATCTTCTTCGCCAAGGACTTCTTCGACGCCCGCGTCGGCACCGCCCTCGCCGCCGTGCCGCTGGCCGACGACATGCTCTCGGCATCGGGGCCGGTGACGACCATCCTGCGCCCCTCCGCCGACTGGCAGATCCACGCCCGCGACCGCGAGATTTACGGCCGGACGTGGGACGCCTGGCACACCGTCGAGGGCGCGTTCGTCGTCTTCTATGAGGGCCTCTACTATTTGTTCTACAGCGGAGGCGCGTGGCACACCTCCGAGTACGGCGTCGGCTACGCCGTCGCTGACTCCGTCCTGGGGCCGTACCGCGAGCCGGAAGCCGGGCCGGTCGTCCTGCGCGGCGTGCCGGATCATGTGCTGGGGCCGGGCCACAATTCGGTCGTCCTCGGCCCCGACGACCGGACGCCGTTCCTCGCCTATCATGCCTGGGACTTGGACCAAACGGCCCGCCGCCTGTGCCTGGACCCGCTGGTCTGGACGGCGGACGGCCCGCGCTGCGCGGGGCCGACTTGGACTGAGCAGGTGATCAACCTTTGAGTGAAAAAGACAACGTCAGCCCTGCCGCCGTGCTGGATGCGCTCTGGGCGGTCCTGAAGGATAATTACCCCGCCTTCGAGTTCGTCGTCGGGGCCACTGGGGATGCCTGGCGTGACGAGTTCCACGCCCGCCTCGCCGATGTGTCTTGCCTGCCGGACGCTTACCCGATCTTGGAGGAACTGGTCAACCGCTTCCACGACTACCACACGCAGCTTCACTGGCCGGACAAGCCTTTGTGCTACACGCCGATGGGTATTCGGCTGGGCTGGGTCGAAGGGGCAGTCGCCGTCACCCACGCCCTGACCCCCGCCGCGCTCCTGACGCCGGGTGACGTGCTGCTGACGGTTGACGGGGAAGACGCTGACCACCTCTATCGGCAGCGTCTCGCCGTCGCGCGGGGCGCGACACGGTACGCCCGCCAGTCCTGGGCCTGCGACAGCCTCCTGGAAGGCGATGCTGGAACGACGGTCAATGTCCGCGTCCGGCGCGGCGGCGAGACGCTGGAACTGGAATGCGCCCGCGCCATGCCGTCGCCGCGCGAGTCGCTCGCCTTTCTCATGCCCTCTGGCCTGCCCATCGAGGCGCGGCATGAGGCCGCTGATGTCGGCTGCATCCGCGTCCCGAGCTGGTCGGTTTCGGACGAGGCCGACCTGCTGGCCCGCTTCGATGCGGCCCTGGAAGAGTTCCGCGACCTGCCCTTCCTACTCATTGACGTGCGGGACAACCGGGGCGGCTCGGATGCCCTGGCCGACCAGGCGACGGGCCGGTTTCTCCGCGCCCCCATCGTCAGCAGCATCAGCTTCCACCGTGAGGCGGGCACGAACCGCTACGAGAAGACGGTCGAGGTCGCCCACGCGCGCGGCCCGTGGCGCTATCCAGGCCGGGTCGCCGTGCTGACCAATGAAGATTGTGCAAGCGCCTGTGAACACTTCGTCAGCGGGATGCGTGCCTCGGGCGCGGCCCTTCTAGTCGGGCGGCCCACGACGGGCGCGTGCGGATGGAGCAAGCGGGTTCCGCTGCCGGGCGGGGCGGCCCTCCGCTGCTCTTTGACCATCCCATTTCATGGCGCAGAGCCGTCGCCGCTGCACGGCATCGAGCCGGACCTGCTGGTCCTGCCGACCCTCGCCGCCCTCCGCGCCGGGCGCGATGTGGTGATCGAGCAGGCCGTCGCCGCCCTGCGCTCAGGAAGATCGGAGACAGAATGATGAACGAGTTTTCGCGCCGCGAGATGCTGCGCCTGATCGGAGCGATGATGGCCCTTTCACCCGAGTTGCGCCTGGAAGCCGCCCCCACTACTGAGCCTTTCCCCGTCACCATCGGCATAGACGCGGGCAGGCCGCAAGGGCAGCTTAAGCCGATCTGGCGGTTCTTCGGCGGCGACGAGCCGAACTACTCTTATGCCAAGAACGGCGAGACGCTGCTGGCGCATCTTGGTCAGATGGACCCGCACCACGTCTACTTCCGGACCCACAACCTTCTGACGACCGGTGACGGTACGCCCGCCCTGAAGTGGGGGTCTACCAACGCCTATACCGAGGACGCGCAGGGCAACCCCGTCTACGACTGGACGATCACGGACCGCATCTTTGAGGCAGGCCTGGCGCGCGGTGTCAAGCCCTACGTCCAGCTCGGGTTCATGCCCGAAGCCATGTCCACCAAGCCCCTCCCATACCAGCACCACTGGACGCCGCACGCGCGCTATGAGGAAATCTACACCGGCTGGGCCTATCCGCCAAAGGACTACGCCAAGTGGGGCGAGCTGGCCTACCAGTGGACCAAGCACTGCGTTGGGAAGTGGGGGCGGGCCGAAGTCGAGACGTGGTACTGGGAAGTCTGGAACGAGCCGAACATCGGCTACTGGCAGGGGACGGCCGAAGACTACTTCAAGCTCTACGACTACGCCGTGGCCGGCGTCCGCCGCGCCCTGCCGACTGCCCGCGTCGGTGGGCCGGAGGTGGCGGGCGGGCCGGGCGGGGACTTCCTGCGCCGGTTCCTGGAACACTGCGCGCGCGGCGTCAACGCGGTTACCGGGCAGACCGGCTCGCCGCTGGACTTCCTCTCGTTCCACGCCAAAGGGGCACCCAAGTTCGTGGACGATCACGTCCGCATGGGCATTTCTAATCAGCTCAACGACATTGACGCGGCCTGCGCGGTCATCGCGCGCTTCCCCGAGTTCAAAGACAAGCCCATCGTTATCGGCGAGTCCGACCCAGACGGCTGCGCCGCCTGCCAGGGGCCTCAACTCGGCTACCGCAATGGCACCCTGTACGCCTCCTACACGGCGGCGACGTTTGCCCGGAAGCAGGAGATCGCCGACAAGCACGGCGTCAATCTGGAGGGCGCGGTGACCTGGGCCTTCGAATTCGAAGACCAGCCCCTCTTCGCCGGGTTCCGCCAGCTCGCGAGCGGCGGCCTGGACCTGCCGGTCCTGAGCGTCTTCCGCATGCTCAACAAGATGCACGGGCGGCGATTGCAGGTCTCAAGCACGTCCGATGCGGGCACCGACGCCATTCGAAAGAGCGGCGTCCGCGCCGCGCCGGACGTGTCCGCCCTGGCCGCGCTGGACGCCAAGACAGTAACCGCGCTGGTCTGGCACTACCACGACGACGACATCCCCGGCCCGGACGCCGCCGTCGCCTTGACCCTCAGCGGTCTGCCCCACACCGGGCCGGCGACGCTGACGCAGTTCCGCATTGACGACGCCCACTCCAACGCTTTCACGGCCTGGAAGGCGATGGGATCGCCTGCGACGCCGACGCCGGATCAATACAAGGCGCTGGAAAAGGCCGGCCTGCTCGCGCGTTTCGCGGCACCGGAGAAGGTGCATGTGGCGGGCGGGGTGCTGGCAACGCAGTTGACACTGTCTCGGCAGTCGGTCGCGCTCCTCGTCCTGGAATGGGCGTAAAGTCATGCGTCCCGTCTGTGCGGGCGCGTCCCGCCTGGCCCTTCACGCGCGTCTCTCCCAACCACTTCGGGCAGCCCGTCGCGCCGCCCTGCGTCTTCGTGCAGGACGCCCCGCTGGGCGTTGAGGTCGTGGCACCGTTTTCAATAAGCAAGGGGGCAGAGTATTGGACGAAAATGGGAGTGGGGCGGCGGACGAAGTCTCCACGGGATGGACCGCGACTGACGGCCTCGTGACCGGCATGCTGTCGTCGGATGCCTCCACGCGCGAGGGGGAGTGGGCGGAAGCCCTTACCGGGGAGAAACTGGAGAGGAAGTTCCAGGCCGCCTGGCAGTTGTTTCAGAGCGTCGAGGCGCAGGTGCAGGTGGCAGACCGTAAGGTGCAGGCGATCTTCGCGGCGAACACGCTGCTGGTCGCTGCCGTTTCCTTCCAGAATCAGGGCATCATGCCGGCCCATGCCCACAACCTCAGCCTGTCGGCGGCGGTGGGTCTGGCCGCGCGCCTCCTCCTGCTGGCCTGCATCTGCGCCTCCTACCTTTCCGCCATTGTGGCCCTCTTCCCCCGCCTGCGCCCCGTAAAGACACGAACGCACTCGCTGCTCTTCTTCGGGGACATCGCCGCCCTGCCGGGGGCGGAGTTTGCGGAAACCTTCCTGGCGATGACGACGGCGGACAAGGTCCGGCAGGTCCTGCGTCAGACCCACGACGTCTCCCGCGTGGTCGCGGAGAAGTACAAGTGGACGCGCCGCTCCGGGACCGCCCTCGTCTTGTCTCTCCTGCTGTGGATCGTCGTCCAGGCCGTCACCATCCTCGCCGGGGCTTGACGGGCGGGTGCCCGACGTGAGTGGAGGGACGGCGGCTTTGCCCTATTCTTTCCCGCCGCTGAACTTGGCCCCCTCGACGATGTAGCGCTGCATGACCAGGAAGACCAGGACGAGCGGCAGGACGCCGACGGCGGCGGCGGCGAAGAGCTGGGCGAGGTTCAAAGTCTGCGAGCTGAGGAAGGTGGACAGCACGATCTGGACGGTCCACGCCGACGGGTCCTGGCCGATGACCAGGGGCCACAGGAACGAGTTCCAGCTCCCGATGAAGGTCAGGACGCCCAGGGCCACCAAGATAGAGGTGGAGTTCGGCAGCAGCAGACGCCAGTAGACGCCGAAGTAGCCCAGGCCGTCCAAGCGGCCCGCCTCCTCGATCTCGGTGGGGAAGCGCAAATAGAACTGTCGGAACAGGAAGATGGAGAAGGCGGAGAACAGGCCCGGCGCGATGATGCCCCAGCGCGTGTTCACGCCGCCCAGGTAGGCGGTGACGGCGAAGGTCGGCACGAACGTCACGGCGCTCGGGATCATCAGCGTCGCCAGGATGGCGGAGAAGACGACGCCGCGCCCGCGTGCGGGGATGCGCGCCAAGGCGTACCCGGCCATGGAGGAGAAGAGCATCTGCAAGACAAGCGTGACGACCGCGATGACGGCCGAGTTCACCAGCCCGGTCAGCATCGGGGCCGTCGGGTCCACAAATAGTTTGGCGAAGTTGCCCCACTGCGGCGCGGCGGGCAGCCAGGCCCAGTGCGGCGAGGTGATCTGGTCGTCGGTCATCAGCGCGTTGCGGACGATCAGATAGAACGGGACCAGGAACACCACGGCCAACAAGAACAAGAGGACATAGCGTGGGGCTTCGGCCAGGGAACGGGGCTTCATAGGGTGCCTCTCACTTGTTCGACTCGCCGAACCCGAACACGCGCCCCTGCACTAATGTGATGGCGACGATCAGCGCGGTCAGGATGAAGCCGCCCGCCGCGCCGCGCCCGAAATCCTGGCTGCTCAGGGCCAGCGTGTACAGGTAGACGAGCGGCGGGCGGGCCAATGAGGCGTTGCCGACGGACGACCCCGAGCCGCCCAGGATGTTGTAGAACTCGTCGAACGCCTGGAAGGCCGCGATGAGGTTCAGCAGCAGGACCGAAACCGATGTGGCGCGCAGTTGGGGCAGGGTGATGTGGCGCAGGACCGGCCAGCCCGAACTCGCGCCGTCCACGGCGGCGGCCTCGTAGAGCGACTTCGGGATCTCCTGCAAGCCCGCCAGGAAGATGATCATGAAGAACCCCACCTGGAGCCACAGTCGCACCGTCACCAGCACGAGCCAGTACCACGGCGGGTGGGCCGTCCCGATCCAGGCGATGGCAGGGACTCCGAACAGGCCGAGCAGGTGGTTGGCGAAGCCGAACGGCAGGCCGTTGAAGAGGCTGATGCGCCAGATGAGCGACGCGACGACGTAGGAGACGGCGGAGGGGATGAAGAAAACGGTCCGGAAGAACGACTTGCCCCAGCCGACGCGATGGACCAGCAGGGCCAACCCTAGGGAGATGGCGAACGTCAGCGGCACGATGAACAGGGCGAACAGGACGGCCGTCACCAGTGACTTGAGGAATGCCTCATCGGTCAAGAGGTCGGTGTAGTTCCGCAGGCCGATGAAGTGCTGCGGGTGGATCGTGTTCTGGGCGCGCGACAGGCTCAGGAGGAAGCCCCAAACGATCGGCACGACCGTGAACATGAGCAGGCCGATCAGGGCGGGGGCCATGAATCCCCAGAAGGCCAGCGTCGCCGACCGGTCGCCCGTCGGCCTGCGCCTCGGCGCGGGCGGTCGCCGGAGGGCCGTCACCGCCGCCGATGGCTGTCTTGGGTCTTCGTTGAGGGTCATGTTGAGTCATCCGCAGGCTCGCTGCGTCAGAAAGAAGGGGCAGACACGTCTAAGAAGGGCGAACACAAGGTTCGCCCCTACGGGGATGAAGATGCCATATCGTAGGGCCAAACCTTGTGTTCGCCCTTTTGCCCGCCCTTTTGCCCGTACATTCGCCCGCATCCACTAATCGCTCCCTCATTCCAAAGCCCGCCGCAGTTCCCGCTCGCACTTCTCGGCGGCGGCCTGGACCTCGGCGGCGGCGGGGCGGCCTTGCTTCAGGATGTTCGTCATGGCGTCGGTCAGGGCCGTGCCCATGGCGGCGTTCCAGGTGGTCGGCAGGATCTGGCCGTAGGCGGCGAGGTCGGCGACCGCCAGGGCCGGGACCGGGGCGTGGAG
This sequence comes from Capsulimonadaceae bacterium, assembly GCA_965215505.1. GTDB lineage: Bacteria > Armatimonadota > Armatimonadia > Armatimonadales > Capsulimonadaceae > JANXMY01. The sequence continues at coordinate 5,428,146 of OZ244065.1, forward strand.
CGCGGTCGCCGTCCGGGCGACGCTCTCCCGCGGCGGGACGTGGAAGCCGTAGGACAGGCACCAGTCCTGCTGGAGACGCTTGTTCTCGACCCAAAGCCACCGGACGTAGTTCTTGGCCTCCGCCACCTGCGGCCCCTGCGCGTTGACCATCGCCGACCAGCCGCCCAGGAAGGTCGCGGGCCGACCGGCAGCATCGAGCGCGGGCCAGGCCATGCCGCCCACGTCGTCGCCCAATGCCTTCTTGATGGCCGGGTACGACCACAGGCCCCCCCACTGCATGGCGGCCAATCCCTGCGTCAAGGCGGACGGGTCCCACCAGTCCGTCGGTGCCCCGATCAGCAACGACCCAGACTCGTTCAGCTCGCGCACCTTCTCGTAGGCGAGGGCCGTGCGCGGGGTGTTGAAGACGATCATATTATCTACAAGGAAGTCGCAGCCCGCCGACCAGGGGGCGATGCTGATGAGCGCATACACGCCGCCGTCGTTGCCGACGAACAGGCCCTTGCGGCTGCCTGTGGAGAGCTTCTTTGATGCCCGGATCAGCTCGTCCATCGTCTGCGGTGGCCCCAGCCCGGCGGCCCGCAGGAGGCTGGGGCGGTAGTAGAGGATGCCCGCGTCGTCGAGCATCTTGACGCCGTAGACTTTGCCGCCGACGCTGTTCATCGCCAGGTCACGCGCGGGGAAGTCGCGGCGCACGCCCGGCGGGAACAGGTCGTCCAGCGCGGCCACCTGGCCCGCCTCCACCATCGCCACCGTCAGCGAGCTGCTCTCAAAGATGTCTGGCCCGCCCCGAGTCAGCAGCGCGGTCGAGAGCTTCGTGCCGTAGTCGCCCGGCACCCAGACGACCTGGATGCCGATGTCCGGGTGCAGCCTCATGTACTCGTCGGCATACCGCTGGACCGCCTGCTGCGTCCCCTCCTCGCCGTACTGGTGGTACCACTGGGTCAGCGTGACGCGCTTGCCGGGCATCGCCGGCCGGCCGCACCCGGCCAGCAGCGCGGCGGCACCGGCACCCGCTGCCGTCAGGAACTCGCGGCGGCTGCCTTGCCATAGCGGAAACGCGTTCATGCTCCTTTAGTTCGAGAGGCGCACTGATATTTCCTCCCACCCAGGGAGGAAACTATTCTAAGGACGTTGAATGTAAGACAAGCGTATGCCACCCATGAAACATTCCCCTATCATTACCACTTTATCGTTACTGGCCGCCCTCTGGCTAGCGTTTGTCTGCGCTGGCTGCTCCCATCCACCCACCGAGCGCGGCGTGGACAAGGACGCGCAGGGCCGCATCGTCCTGAACTACTGGAACGGGTTCACCGGGCCGGACGGCAAGACGATGACGGCGATGGTCGAAAAGTTCCAGCAGGAGAACCCGGACATCCAGGTCAAGATGCAGCTCATCCCGTGGGGGACGTACTACAACAAGCTGACCCTGGCCCTGGCCTACGGCGGGGCACCCGACGTGTTCATCTGTCAGGCGCATCGGATGCCCGAGTTCGCCTCGTTCGACACGCTGCTCCCACTCAAGAGCCTGTACGACTCGTCCCAGCCGCCACTGACCGCGTCGCAGTTCGCCAAGGCGCCCTGGCAGTCCTCGTTCTACAAGGGGGTCCAATACGGGCTGCCGCTGGACGTCTGGCCGATGGGGATGTACTACAACGTCAAGCTGTTCAAAGCGGCGGGCATCGTGGATGCCCAGGGGAACGCCCTGCCGCCGCGCACCTGGGAGGAGTTCCTGAAGGACGCCAAGAAGCTGACCAAGGACACGACGGGCCGGGGCCGGCCCGACCAATGGGGCTTCGTCGTCACCAACCAGGAGACGATCTTCCTGGCGATGACCGACCAGTTCGGCGGCGACATCCTCACGCCCGACGGTCGCCGCGGCAACCTGTCCTCGCCCGCCTGCATCGCCGCCATAAGCCGGATGCACGACCTGATCTACAAATACCATGTCGCCCCGCGCCCCGAGGGCATCGACTCCTGGCTCGCGCTCCAGCAGGGGAAGGTGGCGATGGGGCTGGAAGGGATCTACATGCTGTCCTCGCTCCAGGAGCAGAAGACTCAGGACTTTGCGGGTGCGCCGATCCCGCAGTTCGGGCCCGACACGGCCACCTGGGGCGGCTCGCACCTGCTCTGCCAGCCGCGCGGGCTGTCCGAGGAGCGGTCCAAGGCGGCCTGGCGGCTGATGCGCTATTTGTCCGACCACAGCCTGACCTGGGCGGCGGGCGGGCAGGTGCCCGCCCGCGAGGACATAGAGAAGTCGGCGCAGTTCCAGGCGCTGCCGGTGCAGGCGCAGTTCGCGCGGCAGCTCCCTTATGTGCATTACGCGCCCCTCGTGCCCTCCGACAACTCGCTGTTCCAGTTCGTGGACCCGGCCGTGGAGGCCGTGCTGCTGAACCTGCAAACCCCGGAAGCCGCCATGCGTGACGCCGACCGGCGCATCAATCAAACGCTGGAAAGGGAGCGTCAATGAGCATCCCCATCGCCTCTCCCATCACCGTCCCCGTCACGCCCCACGCGCGGGCGGGCACGAGGACACGGCCCCAGCGCGCAGATACGGCCGTCGGCCTGCTGTTCGCCCTGCCGCACCTGGTCCTGTTCACCGTGTTCCTGCTGGCCCCGACCGTGTACGGCTTCTGGATCTCGCTGCACCACTGGCACATCCTGGCGAAGACGCACCCCTTCATCGGCCTGGGCAACTACGGGCAGGTCTTCTCCGACGACATCTTCTGGATGGCCCTACGGAACACCGTGTATTTCGTGGTCCTGGTCGTCCCCGCCGGCAACCTGGTGTCCCTGCTGCTCGCGCTGGGGCTGGTCTCTTTGCGGCGGTTCCAGACGTTTTACAAGATCGTTTTCTACCTGCCGGTCATCATCTCCATCGCCGTCGTCGCGACGCTCTGGCAGTGGCTCTACAACACGGACATCGGCCTGCTGAACCTCTACCTGGAGAGCGTCGTGGGCGGCCTACGGCACCTGGGCCTGCCCCTGCCGCCGTTCGCCCCGATCCCCTGGCTGTCTAGCCCCGCCAACGTCATGCCCTCGGTCGCCCTGCTGTCGGTCTGGTGGGGCGCGGGCGGCAACATGATCCTGTACCTGGCCGGCCTGAACAACATCCCGGACGACTACCAGGAGGCGGCGCAGATAGACGGGGCGGGCGCGTGGCAGCGTTTCAAAGCCATCACCTGGCCGCTGCTGAAGCCGACCACTCTTTTTTGCCTGGTCTTCTCCGTCCTCGGCGCGTTCCAGGTCTTCGGCCAGACCTATGTGCTGTACGGCGGCGGGTCGGGGCCGGGCCGGGCGGGGCTGACATTAGCCCTGTACATGTTCCAGCAGGGGTTCGGCGAGTACCAGATCGGCTACGGCACTGCGGTCGCGTATGTGCTGTTCGCCATCGTCCTGCTGCTGACCCTGGTTCAGTTCCGCGTCCTGGCCCTGGGCGGCCAGAAAAACTAAGGGGAAACTCATGGATACGATACGACGCGGGCAGTGGGGCCTGCACGCCCTCATGCTCATCGCCGCTTTCCTGTTCGCCGCGCCGCTGCTGTGGATGCTTTCGACGGCCTTGAAGTCGCCCGAAGACATCATCAACGGCCTGGGAACGGCGCGGTGGCTGCCGCACCCCGCGACCCTGGAGAACTTCAGTAATGTGCTGGCGAAGACCGAGGAGTTCCCCATCTGGCGCTGGACCGGCAACAGCCTGCTGATCTCGCTGGCCGTGACCCTTCTTGTGCTTGTCGTGGACTCGCTGGCGGCGTATTCCTACGCCCGCCTGCGCTGGCCGGGCCGCGACCGCCTGTTCGGCGTCCTGGTGGCGACCATGCTGGTGCCGGGCCAGGTGCTTCTCATCCCCATGTACCTGATCATCCGGGGGCTGGGGTGGTTCGACACCTATTGGGCCTTGATCGTCCCCGCCGGGGCTAGCGCGTTCGGCGTCTTCCTGCTGCGGCAGTTCTTCCTGACGATCCCCAGTGAGCTGGAGGATGCCGCCCGCATGGACGGCTGCGGGCCGCTCGGCATCTTCTGGAATGTCATTTTGCCGCTGTCCAAGCCCGCCCTCGCGACCCTGGGCATCTTCACGTTCATGGGGACCTGGAACGCCTTCGAAGGGCCGCTCATCTTCACCGACAGCAACGAGATGCGGACCCTGCCCATCGGCATCACCATCTTCCAGGGGCACTACAGCGCCGAGTACGGCCCGATGATGGCCGCCGCCGCCCTCGCCGCCATTCCGGTGACATTGGCCTTCCTGCTGCTGCAAAAGCAGATCATCAAGGGCATCTCGCTGACGGGTCTGGCCGGGCGGTAGAACACAGACTGCTTCCCTAAAGGGCAGACAGGCATGGCACAAACGCGGATCAACACGCAGGACTCTCGATTAACGCTGACCGTCATGCGCGCACCGTCACTGCTCGGCAAGGCCTTGGACCTCTTCTCCCATGATGAACAGGCAGGCAGCGTCTTTGTCTTCGACCGCAGCGACGACTCGCTCCGGCGTAACGGCAAGGCGCTCTGCGCGCTCAGTCAATTCCAGTCGGCGCGCATTGACAAATGGCTGGGCATGGAACCGGGCGGCGACCCGTCCGGCAGCCGCTACGGCCTCTCCCTGCTGCTGGTGGATGGCCGAAAGATCACACTCGCCGAGGCGTTTCAGGGGGAGAGTCTGGAGGAGATGAACCGGGTGGCCGATGCCGTTTCGCGGTATACCAACGTCCGCGTTCATCGGGAGGAATGAAAATCCTGTCATGCACATTGGTGTTGATAGGCCTGTGCTTCATCCTCGGCCCTAGCTTCGGGCAGGACGGAGCGCATCACAGGTCTGCGCGTCCTGCCGCCCACGCGCGGCTTGCCGGGACCTACACGCGCGTCAAGCGCTATGGGGATGAGAGCCGGAGCGCGATCCTCGCCATAAAGCAGAGCAACCCCGGCACTGTCAGGTTCGATCTGACGGCGCTCTGGTGGCCGGTAGGACGGAGCGATTCGCCGCATAACGGGGAGATCAAGGCGACGGTTCCGCTGCATGATCATATCGCGGTCTACAAGAATGGTGACTACCGCCTGACGTTAAAGTTTCGAGCGCGCACCGTTGTGGTGACGGAGAGCGGCAGCAACCCCGATTTCGGCGTGGGTGTCAGCGCGGCAGGAACCTACCGGCGCACGAAAAGGGTATCTCGCTGAAGGACCTGGTTGGACGATAGGAGAGGGCGCGGTCAGGAGCAGGGATGAGGAGGGTCGGGACAAGCCCTACCCCTACCCCTACGGTTGCGGGGCGTCCGGGTAGGGGCGGGGTTTACCCCGCCCTTTCCGCCGTTTACCACGGAACAATGCCATCCTCGTCGAAGTAGCCGCCTGTCGGACCATCGGCGGGCAGCGTGGCGAGGCGCACGGCGGCGGTCGCGCCCTGTTCGACCGTGCGCGGGCCGCTGTTCTGGTTCAGGTCTGTGGCCGTGTAGCCGGGGTCGGCGGCGTTCACCTTGATGGGCGTGTCCTGTAGCTCCGCAGCAAAGATCACGGTCATCATGTTCAGGGCGGCCTTGGAGGAGTTATAAGCCAGCGGCTTGACGCCTGCATATTGCCCGTTGGGATCGCTGTTCTGGGTGAGCGATCCCAGCCCGCTGGAGTGGTTGACGATGCGGCCCGCCTCGGACTTCTTCAGCAGCGGCAGGAACGCCTTGGTCACGGCGAAGACGCCGAAGACGTTGGTTTCGTAGGTGCGGCGCAGGGTGTCCATATCAAGGGCGCTCGCCGGGCCGCCGTCTAGGGCGATGCCGGCGTTGTTGACCAGCACGTCCAGCCTGCCGTGGTTGGCCTCGATCTGATGCGCGGCGGCCTCAATGCTGGCCGCGTCAGTCACGTCAAGGCGGACCGCGTGCGCGTCCGCCCCGCCCGCCGTAAGCTCGGCCGCCGCCTCTTCGCCGCGCCCCAGGTCACGCGCCCCAATCAAGACGGTCATGCCTTGCGCCCCGAGCTGCCGGGCGATCTCCTTGCCGATGCCTTTGTTCGCGCCTGTGATGAGGGCGATCTTCTTTTCTGCCATTGTGTCGGTTCTCCTTCTTGTTCGGCCAATTCCACAAACAGTATGGCACGAGGCGGAGCAGGCCGTCAGTCAAGTTTTTGCCCCGGTCAATCAGATTCCTGCTCTCTTCCGCCTACAACGACATCCGGCGGCGGAACGCGGTAGGGGAGAGGCCGGTCGCCCGCTTGAAGTGCCCCGCGAGGTGGCTCTGCTGGGCAAACCCAACCTGCCCGGCCACCTGTCCGACCGAAAGGCCGTTTCGGCGCAGCAGGCGTTTGGCGGCCTCGACGCGGCACCCGATGACGAACTGATGGGGCGTACCGCCCGTCGCCCGCTTCCAGAGCCGGGCGAAGTGGAACGGGCTGATGTTCACAACGCCCGCGATCTCGGCCAGGGTGAGAGGGGAGGTGAGGTTTTCGCGCACATACTCACCGACCCGCCGAATCTCGCCGTCTGACAGGCCGTGTCCCGGCAACGGAGTCTGAGGGGAGCGGCCGTATTGCCGCAGCAGGTGCGCGGCGAGCGCCGTCGAAAGGCTTTCCGCGAACAGCGAGCCGTTGCCGCCGCCCGTCTCCGCTTCTGCTCTGAGTGCCAGACCCAGGTGCAGGAGGCGTGGGTCCGCCGCCCCGAAACTGTTGACGAGTTCGGGCGTCTCCCCGCCGGCCTGCCCGGCGACCCGGCGGAGGAGGCCGGGCGGAATCAGGATCTTCAGGGCATCGGCGGGGGTCTCCCAGCGCCAGCGACTCGGCTGACCCGCCGGCATGAACAGCACATCGCCGGGAGGCTGCTGCCGCAAGAGCGCCTTGCCGCCCCGCTCCTGCCAGAGCGCAGAGGGTGCCCCGAGATTAATGTAGACGAAGTGCTGCTCCAGAGGCGGGAAATCGCCCTCGGCGGGGTCTTTGTGTTCGGAGGTGAGTGTCAGGCCGTCTAGGACGATCTCCGATAATATCTTCAAGCCTTGCACCATGCGTGGATTGTACCCCCGTCGCACGAGAAAAGCCCCGCCCTGAATTGGGCGGGGCTTTTCACATTGTGACAGACTACAGCGTGAAGGTGCCGTAGAAGGCGCTGTTCTCGCCGCCGCGTGTCCAGGCGTCGCCGCCCGTCCGGGCAGTGGCGCTGGCGGCCTAGGTGTAGCCGACTCGGCGGTCGTCAGCCTTTCCGTGAACAGCGACCTGTTCCTTCTGCCTGTTTCCGCCTCGGTTTTCAATGTCAGGCCCAGGTGCAGGAGGTGCGGGTCGCTCGGTCCGAAGATGTTGACCCGTTCGGGGGCGGCCGTGCCGCCTCAAAGTCCCTGCACATCAAGCCCGTTAAAATCCTCTTACCGGGAGCGCCGCGCCTCCGTCACGGTGAGCGCCGATGACAGCCTGCATAGCTCATCGAAGGCGTTATCCAGGTGCGCCCCCAGTGGACGCGATGGGTCGGCAAACCAGCACACGACCGCATAATGGAAAGCGGCCCATCCAGTTTGCGCTGCCAGGGTCGCTAACCGTTCGTCAACACCACGATGGCTCAGTGCCAGAACCAGGTCCCCAGTCAGAGCGGCTTCCTTCGCCAACTCGCGCTCTTGGAGTGCGGGGGTATCCGCAATCACTTGCTGCCGGGGGACCGAGAAGGGCCGATTGTCCTCCAACACCTGCTCGACAGAACAGAAAGCCCAGTACAAGACTTCCAGCGGCTGGAGTGTCTCCGGTGCTTCGGCGATCGCGCCGGTCAACGCCGCCCTCAGCGTGATCTGACCATCGAACAGAACCTCGCGCTTGTCGGGGAAGTGTCGGAAAAAGGTCCGCTCCGTGACGCCCGCTCGGGCGGCGATCTCAGACGTGGTGGTCTGCTCATAACCGCGTTCGCCGAACAACTCCAGGGCTGCCTGCTGAAGACGTCGGCGTGCTGGTTCTCCGTTTCGGGGCATGATCCTATTATATCCTCTAACTTGACATATTTAATGTCACCAGGGTATTGACATTTACTGTCGCTATCAACTATAATGTCATAGACTGACATAATAATGGTCGCCGGAGAGGCTGATAAGCCCTTTCTACTGACCGTCGTCGTGAACAGAAACTACTGATGTTCATGTAAACCGCTAAACTTTTTGTGGCCTCGCTACAGAGTGAAATGGCCGCTAAGGACTTTAGTTCTTTATCCGAAGATCAGTAATAGAGCGCAAACTACGCCCTACGAGGAGAGGAAATTCAGCCATGTCACAAGACCCAAGTACAAATATAGTAAAGAAGATGAAGGCGATGATGCTGCCTCAGTTTGGAGGAGGCGATCAGTTTCGCCTGGAAGAGATCGAGCGGCCATCACCGGGACGGGGGGAAGTCCTCGTTCGGATCGCAGGAACGAGTGTGAACCCTGCGGATGCCAAAGCCCGCGCCGGTGAACTGCCACAGATGTTCCCGGCGGAGCGCCTGCCGTTGCTGCTCGGTTTCGATGCAAGCGGTCGTATCGAAGAGGTGGGCGCGGGTGTCACGGACTGGCAGCCCGGAGATGCGGTCTATGGCTTTCCTGGAGCAGACCCAGGCACCTCCATGACGTTTAGCCGGGGCACCTTCGCGGAGTATGTCTGCCTTCGTACAGACGAAGTCGCCGCCGCTCCTAAGTCCATTCCGCTCGCCGATGCGGGGGCGATCCCGCTGGCAGCGATGACGGCCTGGCATGGTCTGATGACTCAGGGCGAAATGCAGCGCGGCCAACGTGTGTTGATCCAGGGGGGATCAGGAGGGGTCGGCCACTTCGCCGTCCAGTTCGCGCATCGGCTCGGCGCGACTGTGTACGCGACCGCATCCGGGGGGAACACAGAATTCCTCCGGGAATTAGGTGCAGACGTGGCGATTGACTACGGCACGGATCAGCTTGAATGGCTTGAGGGCCAGATGGATCTGGTGTTCGATCTGGTAGGCGGCAAGACCGAGGAGCAATCGTGGGCTGCCTTGAAACCGGATGGGATGCTCGTCCTGGCGGCGGGGCTGCCGAACCTCGCCTTCGCACGTTCACCCGGCCAGCGCGCCCGCTTCGCCATGGCACAGCCAACCCCCGATGACTTGGGGCGCATCGCGAGAATGCTGGACGATCATCATCTGCGCCTCACCATCTCCGGGCGCTTCGTGTTAGAGCAGGTCGGTGAAGCGCATTCTCGATTGGAGTGTGGCGGTTCCAGAGGCAAATTGCTCGTGACCGTTTCTCAGGATGCATGAGGAACGCCATGATGTTCCAGGCCGCTCAAAAAAGCCCTGCCCTTAGTAGGGCAGGGCTTCTTGCATTGTGTCGGCCTACAGCGTGAAGGTGCCGTAGAAGGCGCTGTTCTCCCCGCCGCGCGTCCAGGCGTCGCCACCCGTCCGGGCGGTGACGCTGGCGGCCTGAGTGTAACCGACTCGGCGGTCGGTGACGGGGGCCAGGGGCGTGTACCAGACCAGGTTCGGCTGCTTGCAGCACTCGCGGTTGGGCAGGGCATCCACGGAGAGTGCGGCGATCTGCGGGGCGGAGACGCGGTAGCCGGTGGCAAGGTGCTTGAAGTTGATCGTCGCCGTGCCGCCCGACGTGACCGTGCCGAGCGTGGCGGCATAGCGGGCGTTGAGGGCCTCAGCCAGAGCCTTCTGCTGGGCCGGGGTGGCATGGGAGTCAACATAGAGCAGGGTCGAGCGATGGGCGCTCGTCTCAGCCAGGTTGTTGTCCGCGCGGACGACGGCGACGGCGGAGACGCCGGCCATGGAAACGCCGTGCCAGTCGCCGCCCTTGAAGTGCCAGGCCAGGACTGCCTCGCGCCCGTCGCTAAGATACTCGCCGTTGTAGTGGCAGGCCCCGGCGAAGACGCTGGCCGTGCGCGCCTCGACGTAATCGCCGGTCGGGGCCGAAGCTGACGCGCCCAGCGCGGTGCCGAGAACGCCGGTTGAGAGAAGCGCGGTGAAGATGCTCTTGTTCATCGGGAACCTCCTACGAGATGTCTACGAGAAGTGTGACTCGTAACACTTGCGGCCCGCGCCGCAGAGTTCGGGGCGGGCCTTGCCGCCGTCGGGGCCGACCACCTGTTGGGTGTGCCGACACCAAGTGTGGTTGTCCAGGCCGATCATATCGGACGCCTCCAGCGGGATGGAGTCGCGAAAGAAGTACTTCTTGCTCCGCAGATTGCGGCACATCGGGCTTTCCAGCACGTCCGTTTCCGCGATCACTGCCGTTTCTTCCGGGTTGGCTGTGTTCATGCGACGCCTCCACTTCCGCCGTCAAACGCCTTGCGCGGGCCGGCGACCAGGGCGGCGGCGGCGCGGCGGACCATCGTCTGCGTCAAAGGCACTTTGTACCCGTTCTGCGCCAGCGGTTTGGCCCCCTCGGTGGCGGCGAGGGCGGCAACTCGGATCGTCGCGTCATTCAGCGGCTTACCAACCAAGGCGGCTTCGGCGGCCCGCGCGTGCCATGGGATCGGGGCGACCCCGCCCAGCACGACACGCGCCGACTTCACGATGTTTCCGTCCGTCTCCAACGCCAGGGCGACCGAGGAGAGCGCCCAGTCGAGCGAGTTCTTCTCGCGGAATTTTAGGTAGGTACTCCGCGTCGCCATCGCCGAAGCCGGCACGAAAACCGATGTCACCAGCTCGCCTGGCTTCAGCACGTTCTCGTGCGTTACGTCCGCCTCGCTCGGCAGCGTGAAGAACTCGGCCAGCGGGAGCTGCCGCGACTTGCCGCCCGGCCCGGTGATGGTCAGCACGGCGTTCAGGCACAGGAGGGCAGGGGCCAGGTCGGACGGATGAACGATGTAAGACGGCCCGCCGCCTAGGATGGCGTTGTACTTGTTTTCCGCGCTGTCGGGCGCGGCGTAGCACTTGGTCCCGCCTTTTTTCAGGCAGACGATGCGCTCGTTACGGTAGTACCAACACCGGGGCCGCTGGCAGAGGTTCCCGCCGACCGTCCCGACGTTGCGGATCTGGATCGTGGCGATGGACCCGGCGGCTTCCGCCAGGACGGGGTACGAGGCGAGGATGACCGGATGCTCTTCCACCTCGGTGATCGTGACCAGTGCCCCCAGATGAAGGCCCTTGCCGTCAACAGTGATCTTGTCCAGATTCGGGATGCGCTTCAGGTCCACGACGGTGGCCGGGGTCAGGATGTAGTCCTTCATCGTGCCCAGGAGGTCCTGCCCGCCGCCCATCGGGCGGATGGAGTCGAGGCCGCCGCCTCCGGCGAGCAGCCGGGTCGCTTCCTGAACGGTGGCCGGGTGAATTAGGTCGAATGCTTTCATGCGGCCCCCTTCTGTTGCAGTGCGATCAGGCCGTTCAGCACCTTGTCCGGGGTGATCGGCAGGGTGCGGATGCGGACGCCGCAGGCGTTGTAAATGGCGTTCGCCAGTGCGCCCGCCGTGGGGATCGTCCCCGGCTCGGCCATGCCGATGACGCCGCGCGGGTCGTCCTCGATGATGGAGGTGAACTCGGGCATTTCCAGTGCGCCGGGCAGCTTGTACTCTTCAAAGTTCGCGTTGAGCATCAGGCCGGTTTCGCGGTCCGTCACCTTGCCCTCGTACAGCCCGTAGCCCATGGCCTGGATCAAGCCGCCGTTGAGCTGGCTCTCAATGGCCAGGCGGTTCAGAGGCAGGCCGCAGTCCTGGACGCCGATGAGCCGCAACACCTGCACCTTGCCGGTTTCGGTATCCACTTCCACCTCGGCCAGATGGACGCCGTGCGCGCCCTCGGAGGACAGGCCCGGCTTCCACTCGCCCTCGGCGGTGACTCCCTGCGTCCCTAGGGCGGCGCAGGCCTGTTTCCAGGAGACGGTCTTGCCGCCTGTCGCGATGATGTTCCCCTCATGTGCGGTCAGGTCTTCCGGCTTCGCGCCGAGGGCGGGCGCGATGCGGGCGAACATCGCCACGCGGGCATTATACGCGGCGATCTTGACGGCGGGCGCGAGCGACGGGGTCGTCGTGCTGCCGCCCGAAGCGTTGGCGCTGCCCAGGCGCGAGTCGCCGATGTGTGGCCGGACGGCGGCGATGGGCAGGCCCAACTCCTCGGCGACGATTGCCGCCGTGTAGGTGCGCGTCCCTGTCCCCAAGTCCTGTGTCCCGGACAGGACATCCACGCCCCCATCGGAGGCGATCTTGACCGTCACCTTGCAGGCGGGGCCGCCCCCTCCCCCCCATTCGGCCAGGCCCAGGCCCATGCCGCGCTTCTTGATGCCTGTTTGTCCCAGGCCGGGCTGCTTGTTGCGGCCCGTCGCCCAGCCCGCCTCTTTGGCGGCAAGGTCCATCTGCCGGCCCCAGGCGGGGTCGGGGATGTTCTGCTTGCGGACATCAATCGGGTCCATGTCCAGCTTGTAGGCGATGTCGTCCATCAGGGACTCCATCGGGAACGAGGCCTGCGGGCTGCCCGGCCCACGGAAGGCACGGGAACTGTCAATGTTGGTGTGGACCGAGTCCATCGAGCGGTAGACGTGCTGTACGCGGTAGATGTAGGGCAGGCCGCGCTGTGTGCCTTCCCCTAGGCCGCCCAGTCGGTGCTGCTCGGCGCTGATCGCGAGCAGCTTGCCGTCCTTCGTCGCGCCGAGCTTGGCGCGGACCAGGCTCGCACTGCGGTTGCCAGCCATCAGGAACTCGTCTTCGCGCGTCAGCAGCAGGTGTACAGGCCGCTTGGCCTTCAAGGCCAGTTTACAGGCGACCGATCCGGGCAGGTCCAGGCCGAATTTGGACCCGAAGCCGCCGCCCATGTGATGCACGATGGAGACGACGTTGGCCTCGGGGATGCCAAGCTCCTGGGCGGCGTCGCCGGGGATGCCGTGCGTCCCCTGCGTGGAGGCGTAGACCGTGGCCGAGTCGCCGCCGTTGTAGTCCACGACGACGCCGTGCGTTTCAAGGCAGCTATGGTGCTGGAAGGCGGTACGGAACTCGCCCTCGACGACGGCGGCGCACTGAGAAAACAGGGCCTCGACGGCGGCCTTGTCGCCGCGCGTCTGGGCGGGCTGGACGTTGGAGGTGTCCTGATGCACCCGAGGCGAGGCGTCCGTCATCGCGTAATCCGCGTCCACGACATGGGGCAGCGGCTCGTAAACGACTTTAATCGCCCGGATGGCGTCTTCGGCAAGCTCCGGGGTCCGGGCGGCGACGGCGGCCACCGGGTCGCCTTGATAGCGCAGAGTCTTGTCGGGGTAGGTGATGACGGCGGCGACGCCCGGCATCTTCTCCACCGCACTCGCGTCAAGACTCGTGATCTTGGCCGCCGCGTAGGGGGAGGCAAGGATGCGCCCGTAGACCATGCCGGGCAGGCGGATATCGTGCGAATACTTGGCTGCCCCCGTCACCTTGTCCGGCCCGTCCAGGCGGGGGATGTGGTGGTTCAGGAGCCGCATCTGCGACCGGTCGCCCCAGTCGGGACCGGCAGAGTCGTCCACCTCGATTTCGACCATGGTTTCCAGGCCGTTGACAACTTTGGGGACTTTGATCTTGCGTTTCGCCATGGGTGTCAGGCTTCCTTCCCGGCGCGCATCTTCTGGGCGGCGGCCAGCGCGGCTTCGAAGACTTTTGGGTATGTCCCGCAGCGGCAGGTGTTGCCGGCGCAGGCGTGCTTGATTTCGGCTAGGGTGGCGCGCGGGTTTTTATCGAGGCAATTACGCACGGACATGACGAAGCCGGGCGTACAGAACCCGCACATCAGGGCGTCATGCTCGACAAACGCGGCCTGGACCGGGTGCAGGTGGTCTTCATCGGGGGACACGCCTTCAACGGTGGTGATCTTCTTGCCCACGGAGTCCGCCGCCAGGGTCATGCACGAGTAGACGGTCTTGCCGTCCATCTCGACGGTGCAGGCCCCGCAGGCCCCCCGGTCGCAGACGATCTTCGGGCCGGTGACCGGCGGCTCCAGATGGTTCCGCAGGGCGTTCAGGAGGGTGGTGCGCGGCTCCATCAGGGCGGTGCGCTTCGCGCCGTTGACGTTCAGTGTCAGCCGGATCGTCCCCCGCTGCACGGCCGAGCGGCTGTCGTCGCGGACGGCTTCGGTGGCGGCCTCCCCGCGTTCCGTCAACCCTGGCAGGGCCGGCGCGAGTGCGGCGGCGACGGAGGCCGCGCCCGCCCCGCGCAGGAACTGGCGGCGGCTCAGGGGCGGCGGCTCGGGCCGCATCTCTTCCCGCGCTTCTTCTGCGTGTTCCTCTTCCGATTCCGGCATGGGATGGTTCCTTACTCTGGAGGGCGATTCGGGCGAACTGTGGGCTATATTATACTGCTTACACGCCTTTCGTGTCAACCTCGCGCATCCCCTCCCACTCGCGCCAGATGTCGGTCATGCACTCCCAGTGCAGGCTGTCATGGTCCACATGGCTGAGGCGGAAGAAGACCATGGTGCGCGTGTATGGGGAGACGTTCGGCCCGACCCCATGTGCCACCTGGTAATGCACCAGGACGATGTCGCCTGCCTTGCCCGTGACCGGCTCCGGGGCGGGCAACTCGACCGGCGGCATCCCCTGGAGGAGCGACTGCGGGCCGTGTTCCTTGAAGTATTCCTCGTACAGACGGTGGGTACCGGGCCAGACGTGCAGGTTGCCCATCAGCGGCGCGGGTACGTCGCTCAACATCACGCCGAGCAGCATCGTGAAGTTACCGATGGTGCCTTCCTTGACGCCGTTGGTCGGCGAGTACATGCCGTCTAGGTGAGGCCGCGCCGACCCCGGCTCGTCCAGGGACGGGAACCGGAGCGCGATCTGCCCGCCCCCGGCGGCTTGATCCGCCCCGCCCCGATGACCGACTCGACCAGATCCCAGGCCGGAGTCTTCTTCAGGAGGTCGGTGATCGGCGGCGTGTTCTGGATCTCGGGGCAGTACGACTGCGCCCGGAAGCGGGGCATGTCGGCGACGTTCATGCCCTGCCCGACCGCGTGGTTGATGGCCCGCAGGGCCGCCTCGACCATCAGGGGCGGCACGACGCCCGGCACCTGCACATAGCCGTTGTCCCGCAGTTCCTGTTTCTGTCTTGCGTTCAGTTCCATCTTATCCCTCCCCCGCTATGCCTTCCCCGATTTGAGTTCGATGACGAAGTTGCGGTACGGTTTCGTGCCGACGTTGGTGAGGCGCTGATGGACCGTCCCGCCGTTCGCCTCGATGAAGACGACCTGGTCGTCCTCGTAATCGAACTCGGGGGCGGCGTCCGGGTCGTCGGGGTCAACCATCTTCATGTGGCCGCCGTTGACGACGATGAAGAAAAAGTCCTCACGGTGGATGTGCCGCTCCAGCCACTCGCCGGGGGCCAATGCCAGGTCCCAGACCCGGACGCGGTCGTTCTCGAACATCAGGTGGGTGCCGACGTTCTCGGTCGGTTCAAAGCTCATGGTGTCGCCTCTCGCTTGCGCTGTTGGTCTAGGACATTTATACCCGGCGTTAATGCGCCGCACGCCCAAGTCGGAACTTTCCGGGCCGCCCGATTGTCTAATATAGCATGATGACACACTTGAATCTAAGAAAATTCCTTGGGCGGCTGTGCGTCCCCGCCCTGCTCGCCCTCGCCGTCTGGGCCGTGATGCTCACCGGCTGCGCGACCCAGCCCGCGTACTCGGACAGCGGCGAGGTGACTCAGGGGCCGATCCAGCCGGTGAAGACGCCCCCAGGCCGCGAAGTCGCGACCTTCGCCGGCGGCTGCTTCTGGGCCAGGGACGCCATGTTCCGGCACCTCAAAGGCGTGGACACCGTCGTCTCGGGCTTCTCGGGAGGCCACACCGCACACCCCTCCTATGAAGAGGTCTGCACCGGGACCACGGGGCACGCCGAGACCGTTCAGATCACCTTCGACCCCAAGGTGATCTCGTACCATGACCTACTGGACATCTTCTTCCACACGCACGACCCGACCACCTTGAACCGGCAGGCACCGGACGAGGGGACGCAGTACCGCTCCGCCGTGTTCTACCACAGCGCCCAGCAGAAGGCGATGACCGAGCAGGTCATCCACGACATCACCAAGGATGGCCTGTACTCCAACCCGATCGTCACACAGGTGGTGCCGTACACGGGCTTCTGGCCCGCCGAGGCTTACCATCAGAACTATTTCGCCTTGAATCCTGATAACGGCTACTGCGCCAACGTCGTCGCGCCGGAAGTGGCGCACTTCCGCAAGCTGTACCATGCGCGCCTGAAATAGTCCTACCGAGCCTGCATGGAATCGGGGCCGCCGGCAGATGCCGGCGGCCCCTTCGCTTTAGTGGACGGCGACCGTGAGTGGACCCGCCGCTGGGGTCGCCGAGGAGTCCGCACCCCGGAGTGCCGCCGATGCGCTGTAGACGCCGGTTCGGGTGAGCGTGTAGGCTTCCGTCGCGGAAAGCGACTGGCCCGGCTGGAGCGTGACGGTGACCGGGAGCGGCGGTGCGATCGGCGGGTAGCCCGACACCGTGCCGTCGTGTGCGATCAGGCTCCCGCCGGGGTCCTGGACGTGAAAACTGCCGCTGTCGTAGGGGATCAGCAGCATGCCCAGGGTGACCGGCCCGCCGCCGTGATAGCCCTGATAGGTGTCGGTGATCGGGGCCGCCGTCGGGTTGGTCAGGGTGATCCGGTACGTCACCGTGCCGCCCGCCTTGAGGCTCGTCTTGTCCTGCGACAGCCCGAGCGTCAGGTGGTCCGCCAGCGTCGCGGACGCCTGCGCCCCGGTCTGGACGCTCGGACCCCCGCCCCCGCCGCAGCCCGCCGCGAGAGCCAGGGCGCAGGCGAGGATGCCCGCCCCGCCGTGGACTGTCCGCCGCCGGTGCTTTGTCATGGCTTGCCTCCTTCGCGGCCCGCTTTGCGCCTCCTTGCCTGGCCGCCCTTGCTTCCTTCTCCACCGTCCGCCGCGTTTCCTCCTCACCCGGCGTCACTTTCCCGGCCAGTGTAGACACAAGCGCCCGCGTCTGGTACAATTGAGTGTCACCAAGCCGCGACCTTTCCCTGCGCCTCACCCGTTGCCCCGCCCATGAAGAAAATCATTACCCTGCTCGCCCTGCCGCTCGTCCTGTGCTGCGTCCTCGGCGGGCGGACCGCCGCCGCGCCCTCGGACATCGTGCCGCGCGGCAGTTCGCTCCTGGACGCCTTCGCCAAGCTGGCGCAGGCGGACGCCTTCGGGGCCGCAGACACCCCCGAAGACTTCCTGGGCGAGCCGCTGTATACGCGCGGGCAGCTCGCGCACCTCCTGGAAGTTCTGCTCCAGGGCGATCCGAAGCGGCTGGCCCGCATCCAAAAGGAGGACGCCGACAACGCCGCCTTCCAGGCCGCCCTCCAGATGCTCACTCCGGAGCTGGCGGCGGATGGCGCGGACCTTTCCGAAGTGAACACCATCCCGGCGCGCGGGACGTCCGTGAGCGGGTACGTCCAGCCCGAAGTGCGCTCGGGGTCGGGCGGCGGGGGGCACTCCGGGGGCATCGGCGTCTACCGCGTTACCGCCCTGGGTAACCTGCGGTCTAACGTGCGCTACACCGTGTCCGCCTCCAACTGGGCGGAAGACTACCGGCGTATCTTTGACAACGACATCGGCCCGCACGACTTCTCCGCCGTCAATGAGGCCTATGTGGAACTCGACGGCGGGCGCGGCCTGCGGGTGGACCTGGGCCGGATGCAGAACCGGTGGGGGCCTGGCACGCGGGGCGCGGCCCTGCTGTCCGACAACGCGCCGCCGCTGGACCAGCTCCAGGTCCGGTTCCCCTTCAGCCTCGGCCCGCGTTTCGGCCGGGGCTACCAGTTCTCCCAGCTTCTGGGCCAATTCTCCGAAGGCGGCTCCGTCCGGTACTTCGCCGCCCGCCGCATCGAGCTTGCAGTAAACCCGCGCCTGACCGCCGACCTCCAGGAAGCCTATAAGGCTTCCACCTCGCGCGCACTGGTCGTGTCCCTGCTCCCCGACTTCTACAGCGGCAAGAACGCCAACCTTGCTCCGGCCTTTCCCGGCGTGGCGATCCGGAACCTGGAGGACTACTACAACGCCGTCCTGGGCCTCGGCCTGACCTACGACGCGGGGGGGGCGGGACGTGTCTATGGCCAGTTCGCCCTGGACGACCTGCGCTCGCCGGGCCGGCACAGCGGGAAGACGCCGCGCAAGATCGCCTACCTCGTCGGCTTCGCCGCCCGCCCGTTTGCCCGCACCGGCGTCACAGCAGAATACCTCTTCGCGGACCCGACGACCTATTCGTTCCACACCACGGCGGTCCAGTGGCAGGAGGGGCTTTACGACGAGATCGGGCTGCCGAGCGGCCCAAACACGCAGGAGGTCTACGTCCGGGTGGAGCAGAAGCTGACCCGGAAACTCTCGCTGGCCCTGTCCGCGCGGGACCGCCGCCGCCACGACGACTCGTTCCCCGCCCCGACCGCCCGCGACCTCGCCGCCACCGCCTCCTATGCGCTCGACGGGCGTAACGCCGTCCGGCTGACCTTCCACGACTACCGCCAGGACCCGTTCCCGCTCGCCCCCACGGCCACGGTCGGCAACAGTTTCCAGCCCAGCAATGTGGAAGGCGACTACGGCCAGTTGCTCCGCATCCGCCAACTCGACGTGGCCTATCAGGTCTTTTTCTAGGCGGGTGCCCGTTCGCGTTTCCCGCAGCGCCGGTGGGGGAATGGTGTGGAAACACAACCCCCTCACGCTAGCAGCTTGCGCTAAAGGACCGCCATGAGACTCGTTGACAGACTGCTGGGCCGGCCGCTGACCTCCTCGGAGGAAGGGGAACAGAAGATCGGCGTCGTCGCCGGCGTCCCCTCCCTTGGATTGGACGGCCTCTCCTCCGCCGCTTACGGCCCCGAGGCCGCACTCACCCTGCTGCTGCCCCTGGGCGTTCTGGGCCTGAACTACATCGGGCCGATTACCGGGGTTATCCTCGCCCTCCTCCTCATTCTCTACTTTTCCTACCGTCAGACCATCACGGCCTACCCCAACGGCGGCGGTTCCTACACCGTCGCCCACGAAAACCTGGGCATCAAGTTCGGACTGCTGGCCGCCGCCGCCCTGATGCTCGACTACACCCTCACCGTCGCCGTCGGCATCTCGGCGGGCGTCGGCGCGCTCATCTCCGCCGCCCCCGGCCTGCATAAACACACGTTAGGGCTGTGCCTCGGGTTCCTGTCCCTGATCACGGTCGTCAACCTGCGCGGGGCGCGCGAGGCCGGGGCCATCTTCGCCCTGCCCACCTACCTGTTCGTCCTCAGCCTCGGGGGCGTCCTCGTCTACGGCATCGTTCAGGCCATCGGGCACGGCGGCCACCCGCACCCGGTCCTCGCCCCGCCCGCCGTCCCCAGGGCCGTGGAGGGCGTCAGCCTGTGGCTGCTGCTGCGCGCCTTCGCCTCCGGCTGCACGGCGATGACCGGCGTGGAGGCCGTCTCCAACGGCGTTACCATCTTCGCCGACCCCATAGTCCGGAACGCCCAGCGGACTCTGACGGCCATCGTCATCATCCTGCTCGCCCTGCTGGCCGGCATCGCCTACCTCTGCCGCGCCTACGGCATCGCGGCCATGGACGAGGCGCGGCCGGACTACCAGAGCGTGATCTCGTTGCTGCTGAACGCTGCGGTGGGGCGCGGGGTGATCTACTACGTCACCCTGGGCAGCGTGCTGGCCGTGCTCGTGCTGTCGGCGAACACCAGCTACGCGGGCTTCCCGCGCCTGTGTCGGCTGGTCGCCCTGGACGGCTACCTGCCGCGCGCCTTCGCGCTGCTGGGGCGGCGGCTGGTCTACACGGTCGGCATCCTGTTCCTGACCGGCCTGTGCGCCATCCTGCTGGTCGCCTTCAAGGGCATCACGGACAGGCTGATCCCGCTCTACGCCGTCGGCGCGTTCATGGCCTTCACGCTCTCGCAGGCCGGGATGGTGATGCACTGGCGGCGGGAGTCGCAGAGCGGGGAAAGCAGGAACAAGGCTGGGGCGGGCGGCGCGCTGTTCATCAACGGGCTGGGGGCGCTCTGTACGGCCCTGGCCCTCGGGGTCATCCTGGTCGCTAAGTTCGTCGAGGGGGCGTGGATCACCGTCCCGGTGCTGGGCGGCCTGATGGCGCTCTTCTTCGGCGTCAGGCACCACTACGACGCCGTGGCGCAGCAGATCGGGCACCCGTGCGCGCTTGACCTGAGCCGCAACGATCCGCCCGTGGCCGTGGTGCCGCTGGGGGCCTGGAACATCGTCACGGAGCGCGCCCTGCGCTTCGGGATGCGTCTGTCGCCGGACGTGTACGCGGTCTATGTCCGGCTGCCCGACGCGAACGGCAAGGACGAAGAGGGAGAGAAGAAGGCGGAAGAGCTGCGTAAGCAGTGGGCGGAGCAGGTGGACAAGCCCGCCCAAGCGGCGGGCCTGCCCGCACCGCATCTGGAGGTGCTGTCGTCGCCGTACCGGAAGGTGACGGGGCCTCTAAAGTCCTACCTGAATACGTTGAAGACGCAGTACCCGGACCGGCTGATCGCGGTGATCATCCCGGAACTGGTGGAGACGCGGTGGTGGGACTGGCTGCTGCACAACCACCGGGCGACGGCCCTGAAGGCGAACCTGCTGCTGCTGGGCGACCCGCGCATAGTGGTCATCAACGTCCCCTGGTATGTACAGTACGGCAAGGCGGCGCAGAAGGCACCGCCGCCGAGTAAAGCTGGGGCCGCTTTCTAAGCCTGCTTGAAGTGGAAGCGCGTCTCGTGCTGCTGCGCCAGCAGCAGGGCGCGCTCGATAGCTTCCAGGTCGGCGATGACCTCTTCGGGCCGCAGGCTCGGGTCATAGATGGCGGCAGCGATGCCGCCCGGCTCGGCCCGGACGGCGTCCAGGGCGCGGCGGACGACGGCCAGCCCCAGGGCAGGCTCATACCAGTCCGGCGGGCCGAAGTCAATGTCCTGGAGGTCCTCCGCCCCGTCTTCCTCGTAGGGGTACACCATCCCCACGGCGACGGCCATCTGAGTCGGGTCCACGCTGACGAAGTCCGTCAATGCTTCCAGGTCCGGGTGCGCCTCCACGACGCGCGCCAAAGCCGACCCAGGGACGGCTGAACTGTCAAAGCCGGGGACCCGCTGCTCCAGCACGGGGATAAAGTTCGCGCTCATGGGACACCTCTTTCTCCCCGGACTTGAAGTAGGGGGTCAGCACATTCTACCCACGCCCGCCGCCTGCCTGACATACCGGACGGCTGTTGTGGGAAAGATAACGCGGCCCGCCCGGAGCAGGGCGGGGCAGTAAGGGAGGGTTTCGCGGTGACGGTCACTCACGAAGAAGAAACAGTGGAAAGCGCGCTGGACGGAACGACGACGGCGCTGACGGACAGGGGAGTTCTTGACCCCGCCCGCTGGGCGGCGACATTGGTGGCCGCCGTGCTGGACGTGCCGCATGTGGAACTGCCCGACCGGCGGGTGCAGCCGCTGACGGGCACACAGGCCGGCCGCCTGCGCGGTTTGATCGCACAGGTGACGCCGGACGCGCCGGTCGCCTATCTGGTCGGGCGCGCGCCCTTCCTGGACGGCGACTTCGAGGTGACGCGCGACACCCTGATCTGCAAGCCCGACACGGAGCTGTTCGTCGTGCTGGTGCTGGCGCAGGTCGCCGCCGAGCCGCTGTCTGCCTCCCCGCGCGTCCTGGAGCTGTGCGCGGGCAGCGGGTGCGTTGCCATCACCTTCGCCAAGCGCCTGCCGGGCGCGCGCGTCGCGGCGACCGACATCTCCCGCGCCGCCCTGGCGGTCGCCCGGCGCAACGTCACCCGGCACGGGCTTGATGGCCGTGTCGTGCTGGGACAGGGGGACCTGTGCGCGCCGCTCCCCGCGCTGTCCGAAGGCCGCCCGTTCGACCTGATCGTGTCCAACCCGCCCTACATCCCGACCGATCTCATCGCGGGCATGGGCCGGCACGTCGCCGATCACGAGCCGCATCTGGCCCTGGACGGCGGCGCGGACGGCCTGGACCCGCACCGCCGCATCCTCGCCGATGCCCTCCCGTTCCTTGCGCCCGGCGGCCGGATGTTTCTGGAACACGAACACTACCACGGCCCCGCTGCGCTGGCCCTGGCCGCCCGGCACCCCGAGTACGAGGACGCGCGCATCCTCCAGGATGCCAACGGCAGAGACCGTGCCTTGTTCGTCCGCCGCCGGGCGTGACGGGTTCCGCTACCCTTTGAGAGCCGCCAGTATCTTCTGCCCGTCCGGCGTCCCCAGGCCCGTGCAGGCGTCCCAGCCGACCGTCGCCGCATAGCCGACGCCGTTCGGGCCGACCTTGTTGTCGCCCTGTGTGATGTCGTGGAAGGCCCCGGCCGCCTTCACCTTGCTGTAGAGCAGGGTGTTCACGAAGCCGGCCCGCGCGCCCAGGCTCTGGTTGATCAGGGCGATCAGGCCCGCCCACAGCGGGGCCACCGCGCTGGTCCCGCCGAAGCCCTGGAGGAACTGGCCGTCCACCTGGATGTCGTAGCCCGTCGCCGGGTCGGCGTCCCCGGCCACATCCGGGACGCCCCGGCCCGGTTTAAGTCCCGCCCCCGCCGGGGCCGGGAGCGCGACTCCCTGCTGATAGGCGGGGACGGGGAAGAACTGGCTGATGCCGCCGCCCGTCGCGCCGAAGCCCTGGCTCTGCGGGTCGGCCGAGTGCTGGTTCCAGACGGTTTCCGAGGCGATCACGCCGCCCGACGCTGTGAGCGAGGTGCCGCCGCAGGCCAGCGCCCAGGGGCTGGAGGAGGGGAAGTCCACATGCGGCTGGCCGTCCCAGGTGTTCGAGTCCTCGTCGGCGGCCCCGCTGTCCCCGGCCGCCGTGCAGACCGTGATGCCGAGCATGGCCGCCGACTGGAGCGCGGCGTCGAACTGCTGCATGAACGCCGCCGTGCCGGCCGACTCGGGTCCGCCCCAACTAATCGAGATCACCGAGGGGCTGTTCTTGGCGTCGTGGATCGCCGTCGTCAGGGCGTCCAGGAAGTTCTGGTCGCTCCCGTTCGGGGCGAAGTAGGCCACGACGCTCGCCCCCGGCGCGACCGCGCCGGCGACCTCGATGTCCAGCAGCACCTCCCCGTCGGCGCTGTCGGGCGAGCCGGCCGGATGGTTCCGGGCGTGATCCACCGAGACGGATGTGACGCGCGGGAGTCTGACGCCCAGCCTCTGGAAGTAGGCCTTCAGGTCGGCGGGCTTGTAGCCGCCGCCCAGCTCGATGATGCCGATGGTCTGTCCGGTCCCGTCCACCCCCGTGGGGAAGTCGTAGAGTTGGGCTAGGGCAGGCGGCGTGAAGGTCGCTGGCTGGGCCGCCGCCGGGCGGCGGCGGGAAAGGTGCGACTTGGCGAACGTCCGGTTGTCCAGGCCGAAGACGCCCTCGACGACGCCCTCCAGATCGTCCGGGATGGAAACCATGCCGGTGCGGCCCCGGTAGGTGCCGTGCGGGTATTCGTAGTCGCTCAGTGTCACCCCGAAGGCCGCCTCGGCGGCCCGGACGGTCCCGGACAGGACGACCGACCGGCGGCCCGCGCTCTTCTCGACGACGTGGAGGCCGTGCTGGCGGGCGAATGCGGCGACTCGCTCCATGTCCGCCTCGTCCGCCCCGTACTGATGCTCGAACTCTCCCGCCGTCATGTACCGGCGCTCCGAGGGCAGTTGGGCCGCCATCGCCGCCATCTCTTCGGGCGAAGGCAGGGGCTGACGGGGCCGCACCCGGACCGTCACTTCCAGCCGCTCGTTCGGGTCCGCCGGGGCCGTGACGCTGGACTCCGGCAGCGGGTGGCGCTCGCTGCCGGGAAGGCTGACATATCCTGCTTTTGCGCTCATCGTACTCTCCTGTGTCGCTCCGCCGCCGTGCCGCCCGGCGGGAAAGCCTGTGGCATGGCGCACACACGCTGGTGCCGTTATGATGACACATCTACGGTAAGGAGTCAACCGCGATTCGGCAGGATTCTCGGCGCGGGCCGTCGTACAAAAGGGCATGACACCCGAGTTCTCGCCGGCCGGTGATCTGGCCGTCCGCGCTGCCTTCGGGGCGGAGATCAGCCCCCACACCAACGCCCTCATCAGTCGCTTCTGCCGGCACCTCCAGGCGGAGCCGATCCGGGGCGTGACCGAGTGGGTGCCGGGCTACGCAACCGTGACCGTCTACTACCGGCCCTGGGACATCGGCTATGACGCGCTCTGCGAGGAGCTGACCCGGCGCACCGGCGGAGTGGGGGCGGCGCAGACGCCCGAAGCGCGGCGGGTCGAAATCCTCGTCTGCTACGGCGGTGAACACGGGCCTGACTTGGACGAAGTCGCCGCCGCGCACGGTCTGACTCCTGCCCAGGTGATCGAGCGGCACGCGGGCGGGGAGTATCTGGTCTACTTCCTCGGCTTCCTGCCCGGCTTCCCTTACCTGGGCGGGCTGGACCCCGCGATCGCGACGCCCCGGCGGGCGACGCCGCGCCCTTCCGTCCCCGCCGGGGCGGTCGGCATCGCCGGGGCGCAGACCGGCGTCTACCCGCTGGAGACGCCCGGTGGCTGGCAGATCATCGGGCGGACGCCGCTGCGCCTGTACGACCCGGCCCGGCAGCCGCCCGCACTGCTGGCGGCGGGCGATTATGTCCGGTTTGTCCCGATCCCAGAGCGGCAGTTTGAGGAGATGGCTGATGGATCGTATTGACCTGAACGCCGACATGGGCGAGAGCTTCGGTGCCTACACCCTGGGCGACGATGACGCCCTGCTCCAATCCGTCACGTCGGCGAACATCGCCTGCGGCTTCCACGCGGGCGACCCCAGCACGATGGCCCGCGCCGTCGCCTCATGCGCGGCGCGCGGCGTCGCCCTGGGCGCGCACCCCGGCCTGCCGGACCTGGCCGGGTTCGGCAGGCGCGCGCTGGCCGTCACGCCCGCCGAGGTCCGCGATTTGGTCACCTACCAGGTCGGGGCCTTGGCCGCCTTCGCCGCCCGGCACGGGCAGCGTCTCCAGCACGTCAAGCCGCACGGCGCGCTCTACAACATGGCCGAGCGCGACCCCGCCATCGCGGCGGCCATCGCCCAGGCCACATCCGAGGCAGATGCGGCCTTGATTCTGATGGGCCTGTCAGGCGGGCGGCTCGTCGCGGCGGGGCGTGAATTGGGCCTGCGCGTTACCCAGGAAGTGTTCGCCGACCGCTCCTACGCGCCCGATGGGACGCTGACGCCGCGTGGCCTGCCCGGCGCGGTCCTGCACGACTCCGCACAGGTCGCGGCCCGCATCGTCCGGCTCGTGACGGAGGGGAAGATCGCGGCGTCGGATGGCTCCGAGCTAGTGCCCATTGCAGACACGATCTGCCTGCACGGCGACTCGCCCGCCGCGGCCGGGCTTGCCGCCGCCGTCCGCAAGGCGCTCGAAGCCGTCGGCGTCGCCGTCCGGCCCTTGGGGCTGCCATGACCCCAACGCCCATCCTGCGCGTCGAGTCGCCCGGCCTCCTGACCACGGTGCAGGATGAGGGCCGGTGGGGGCACCAGCGGGACGGCATGGTCGTAGCCGGCGCGATGGACCCGTTCGCGTCGGCTGTGGCGAATCTCCTGGTCGGCAACCCGCGCGGGGCGGCCGTCCTGGAGATCACGCTGCTCGGCCCGACCCTGCTGGCCCTCGCCGACCTCCGCCTGGCCCTGTGCGGCGGCGACCTGTCGCCGGCCGTGGACGGTCAGCCCGCACCCCTTTGGAAAACATTCACACTGCGCGAGGGGCAAACGCTCACCTTTGGCCGCCGCCGTGCGGGCGCGCGTGCCTACCTCGCCGTCATGGGCGGCTTCGCCGTTCCCGCCATACTCGGCAGCCGCGCGACCTTCCTGCGCGCCCAGATCGGCGGTTTCGAGGGGCGGCCCTTGCGGAAGGGCGACGTGCTGGAAGCCTGGCTTCATCCCCTCCCCCCCGGCGAGCGCGGCCTGCGCCCCGCCGACATCCCAGACTATGCCCAACCCGCTGTCCTGCACGTCCTGCCTGGCCCGCACTTCTCCGCCTTCGCCGACGCGGGCCGCAGCACCTTCTTTTCGTCCCCTTACACCGTCTCGCCGCAGTCCGACCGGCAGGGCTACCGGCTCACCGGCCCCGCCGTGGCACGCGCCGATGCCGCCGGCCTCCTCTCCGAAGCGATGCCCTGGGGGGGAGTCCAGGTCCCCCCGGACGGCCTGCCGATCCTGCTGATGGCCGACCGCCAGACGACCGGCGGCTACCCACTCGTCGGCGTCGTCATCTCCGCCGACCTGCCCCGCGCCGGCCAGCTCGCGCCGGGCGACTCGGTCCGCTTCGAGGCCGTGACACTGGCCGAGGCGCATGAGTTGGCCTTGCGCCAGGAGCGGTGGCTCCGGGTGGTGGAGCAGGCGCGGCCCTAGAGGGCCGGGTAAATCTAGCGGCCTGAGCCACCCGACGTCTCCCCGCCTCTTCCCTGCCCCTCCGACCCTTCCCTCCGAGGGGAGGGTGGCGAGTTTGCGAGACGGGAGAGGATCGGGGACTTACGGCCGCAACGCTTCGTGGAACTGCCGCTGGGATACCCAGCGGGTCTGGTATTCCGCCCAATCCTGTTTGTGCGCTTTGTAGACCGGGTCATCCGCCAACTGGCCCGGTGGCGTGTTATAGGCGGGGCGGGAGTGCGAGGGGAGGGGCAGGACGGTCCGCGAGAAGCCGGTGTTGAAGTCACCGTCTTTCACCCAGCCGTCGCCGATGAGGACATAGTCGCGCGTCCAGCCCGGCGGGGGCGGGGCGGGGGCGGGGAAGCGCAGGACCATCTCGTCGCCCGCGTTCATGATGACGTAGCGGTCGTCGGTGCGCGCCAGTAAGGCCCGCACGTCGCCGTAGCGGGTGTAGTAGCCCTCCAAATCCAGCCAGCGCGGGCCGGTCCGGGCCAGGTGCGCGTAGTCGGGGACCTCGGGCGAGGAGTGGCCGGCCTGACTTGTCGCCGAGAAGCCCCGATAGCGCAGGGTCGCTTCGGTGGGGGGCAGGGTCTGCTTTCTTATGATTGTTGGGGGCAGCGCCTGGGCAGTACCGAGGAAGTCCCAATAGATCTCCATGTTAGTCCGCAGGCGGACCTGACGCGGCTGCCCTAGTTGGAACAGGCCGGTCAGGGGGATGAGGACTGTCTTGTTCTTGCCTTCGGGGAAGCCGAGGTGCGGTAGGGCCGCCTTCCAGCCGCCCCTGCCGTCGGGGACTTCCAGGCTCAGGTCGTGCGGCGGGATGTGATGACCCTGGCCCAGAGCGACGTTGATGGAGCTGTCGGTCGGGTGAATCCAGCCGACGCCCACCAGCCACGTTTTGCCGGTCGGCGGGGTGGGACCGAGGTCGAGCGTCACCCAATGGTCGCGCGTCACGCCCTGATAGTCGCCGACGCCGAACGTATCCAGATACTTCCCGTCGCGCGCCCGCACCGCCTCCGTCACGTCCAAGCCCCTGTCGTCGGTGGCATGGGCGACGGGTTGGGGCGGGGTCATGGCGTCCACGGCAAGCGGCGGGGGCGGGATGGAAAACCTTTCGTCCACGTTCACTTCGGTGCCGACCGGGTGGTCCACGGTCATCAATTTGACCTCGTCGAAGAAATGCGTTTCCCACAGGTCCGCCGTGATGCGTAGATTGTAATACCCGTCCCGCGCCTTGAGCTGGTCGCCCCGGACCTTCACCCAATCCCGCGTCTGCACCACGCCCGCCGTGTCCTGGGCGTTGATCCGCAGGCCCAAAGGCGAGCGCCAGATGAAGTCGGTGACGAACTTCATGCCCATGTCGGAGTTTTCCCCCGTGCCGTCGTCGGCCAGGAGCCACGGGCAGGAACCTTTCAGCCGCTCGGGTGCCTCGGCCAACTGGTCGGCCTTCAGCTCGAACTCCCCCTGCGGGCTGCCGTTGGGCCAGACGATGCGGATGCTGTCCGCGCGCTTGTTCTCGCCCAGCCCGAAGTGTGTCACAGGGCCGGCGACGACCTGCGTCTCGAACAGCAGCCCCGCCCGCAGGCCGATCTCGCCGCCCACGCCGTAAGTATTGTTGCGCTTATCGCCTTGCGAGGCCGCGTGCAAACGAACTTCCTGCCAGGCGTAGTCTTTGCCGCCAGTGTTGACGAGGCGGACCGGCTGGCCCTGGGTGTTCAAGCCGATCAGGTCTAACCTGCCCTTGACGGCCTGCGCGTCAACGCCGGCGTTCCGGGCGTCGGTGGGCGCGGCCAGGGGTACGAGTTTGCCCGCCGCATCGCCTAAGAGGACCTGACTGCCCGACGAACCCGTCACGACCAAATCCAAGGCCCCATTGTTGTCCAGGTCGGCCCACTGAAGGCGCGCGCTGCCGTTTGCGGAAGGAGCGGTCGCGCGTCCCAGGTCGGCCGCGTCCCAGCCGCCGCCGTCGGCGCGGCGCGACAGTCGGCGGACCGCGCCGTCCGCCGTCAGGATGACCACGTCCTGCGTTCCATCTCGGTCGGAGTCGGCTGCCGAGAGGGCCGCGACTTTGCCCACATCAGCGGGGAGGGGCCAGGGGGCGAACGCGCCCGCGCGCTTGTTCTGCATGACGACCAGCTTTCCCTGACCGTCCAGGAATGCCGCGTCGGCCAGGCCGTCACCGTCTAAGTCCGCCCACGCCCATTGCGTTAGGCCCGACTTCGCCGCCCCGAACGCGTGCAGGACGGCCCACGTCCCGTCGCCGTTGTTGCGGAGAACGGTGGGCTGACCGGTCGCCGCGCCCAGCACAAGGTCAAGCTGTCCGCCCGTCACGATGTCCGCCGCCCAGACGCCGGTGTAGACGCCGCCGACGATGTTCGGCGGCAGCTTGGACGTGCCGGTCACGTCCGTGAACGTCCCGTCCGTCCCCTGCTGATACAGGCGCAGGCCGCCCGCGCCAACGCAGGCGAGGTCCAGGAGGCCCGTGTTGCGCGAGTCGAACGCGGCGATGCCGTCCGGACCGGGCGGCACGGCCTTCGGCCCGCCGGGGAAGGGCAGGGGGGCGCTGCCGATGCGGACCTCTTTGCCGTCCGCCACCAGCAAGGCCGGGGTGCCGGTGCCGTTCAGCAGGACCGTCCGCGCCCAGGCCCACGGGCCGGGCGCGGGGGCGGGGAGCGGCTGCGGCGTGAACTTCAGGGCCGTGTCAGGCGCGGCGGGCGTCGGGGAGGGCGAGGGGAGGCTGATGAAGCGGTCCAGAGGGGTGCCTAGAGTATTGGGAGGGCCACTGATCGCCGCCGCGTCGTCCTGATACTGCGGGGTTTCCTTCAGCACGTTTTGCAGGAACTGTAAGTGGATCGCCTCCTGGCGAACGTCCGTCCCGGCCACGGCAGCCTGGGCCTGTTTCAACTCGTCCTTGATCTCCGGCGACCAGGAGCCGGAGTGGGCTGCCGCGCGCGCGACCATGCGCCGCGCCGTGTCCACGTCCCCGGCTTTCGCGGCGGGGATCGCCAGCTCAAGTTCGGCGAACAGGTTGTCCGGGGCGGCCTCCTCGATGGCCTGGAGCTGTTTCCGCATCGCCGCGTCGGCCCCCGGCCCCGCTTGCTGCTCCAAAGCTTTGACCAGCGCGTAGCGCGCTTTTAGGTCAGTCGGGTCCAGGCCGACCGCCTTCTGATAGGCGGCGACTGCCTCGTCGTACCGCTGGCTCTGGACGGCAAGCAGGCCGAACAGGGAGGCGACCTTGGCGTTCTTGGGCGCGAGGTCCTGGGCCGTGGCCAGCGCCTTGCGCGCCTCGTCTGAGCTGTTGTGGCGCAGATAATACAGGCCCATATCCGCCCAGGCGGCCGGCTCCTGGTCGTCGAGCTGGGTGGCCTGGGTCAAGGCGGACTGCGCGTGTTCGTCGTCGCCGACCTGGAGCGCGATGACGCCCGAGTAGAAGGCCGAAACCATGTCCCGGTAGTTGTCGCCGCCGGAGCGTTGATGCTTCCAGATGAGGAAACCGACCGTGATGACCAGGAAGACGGCCGGGATGACAATGAGGAGTCTGCGGAGTAGGATTTGGGAACCGGAGGGAGGAGTCATAATCCTTATGATACCTGAAAGCACCGCCGCGCGAAGTCGCCCAAAGCGGCGCTGACCTCGGCGTGGCATTCCAGCAGGCTCAAGTGCCCGCACTTCTCGATCAAGATGAGCTGAGGGCGGCGGAGCCGCGCGGCCATCGCCCGCTGGATGTCCGGCGGCATGTTCCGGTCGGACGCGCCCGTCAGCAGCAGGGTGGGGACCGTGACCGCCTTCATCGCCGCGCGGGCGTCGTGGGCGAAGCAGGCCAGCGCGCCCGCGCCCGCCGCCCGCATCGAGAAGGTGGCGCAGCGGTATGCCAGCAGGTCGTCCTGCCCCCGGCTCTCGTGCCCGACGTGGGTCCCGAACATCAGGGCGGCGTGAACGCACCCCATCTGCCGGCACAGGCGCGCGAACATCTCGAACGGGCGCGGGAAGCGGACCATCGTCCGGGCCAGCGGCTCCCAGAACCAGGGGCGCATCGGGACCAGCAGCCGACGCCCCCACATCGTCTCCAGCATGGGGGCGTCCGTACCGCCCACCAAAGCCAGCCCGCGCACGCGCGTCATGTGGTCGGGGAAGCGTTCGGCGAACAGGGGCAGGACCATCGCCCCGACCGAGTGGCCGGCGAGGACGCAGCCCAACGGGTGACGGCCCGCGTCCGCGGCGTCGAAGACGGCGGCCAGGTCCTCCGTTACGGCCTCCATCGAGTAGTCCCGGTCGGCAGGGGCGTCTGACCGGCCCGCCCCGCGCATGTCCCAGACGATGACGCGGAACTCGCCCGCCAGCGCCTTCTTCTGGTAATACCAAGTGTCGTGGGTCAGCGACCAGCCGTGTGAGAGCAGCAGGGCGGGCGCGGCGTCCGGCCCGAACTGCTCCCATCCCAGCCGGACGCCGCCCCAGCCCTCCGCCGTCCCGGACCGGTCCGGGGTGAGCGGCTTCGGCTCGTCCGGGTCTGCCCGGCGCAGGAAGCGTATCCACCAGTGCCCGGTCAGGATCAGCGCCGCCAGAGCCAGCCGCTCCCAGCGGATGGGGCGGCGGCCCCGCGCGGCCTGCACGGCTTCTGCCAGCCCGGCCAGGAGGCCGAGCAGGGACGGGACGGAGAAGAGGCCGGTAAAGATGCCAATCCACATGTCATCGCGCCCGCAGCGACAGCCGGGCCGAAGCCAGGCCCGGCGCACTGGCTGTCAGCCCGATGTCGCCTGCCTTCTCGGTCGCGCCGACGATGACCAGGCACTTGCCGTTGAACGCCTTGCGGTGCGTCCCCTTGTCCGGGTCATGGTCGCCGGGATCGCCATTGCCGACGCCCGCGATGACGCCCGCGCCCTTCACCGAGAACGTGACCGGGGCATCCGCCGTCGGCACGATGCGGCCCGAGGCATCTACGACATCCACCTCAATCGGCGTCAGGTCCTCGCCGTCCGCCGCCAGCGTCGTCCGGCCCGTCGTCAGGCGCAGGGCGGCGGGCGCACCCGTCGTCGCGACCGTGTCCGTCGCGGTGACCGCCGTGCCGTTGTAGCCGCGCGCCGTCAATGTGCCCGGCGCATAGGGGACTGTCCAGTCCAGGTGTTCGTTGCGGGGCATCGGCTTCCGGCCCAGGCTCCGCCCGTTCAGGAACAATTCCACCGCCTCGCAGTTGCTGAAGGCAATCACGCGGACGGGCAGCCCCTCCTTGCCGGGCCAGTTCCAGTGCGGGAAAATGTGGACGAGCGGGGCGGACTTCCAGGCGGCCTGGTAGTAATAATAGTTGTCCTTGGGGAACCCGCACATGTCCAGGATGCCGAAGTGCGAATTGACGTCCGGCCACTGGTAGGGCGTCGGCTCGCCCTTATAGTCGAACCCCGTCCAGGCGAAGCCGCCCGCGACGAAGGGCCGGTCGGCGATAGGCTTCCAGGCTCCTTCCGTCAGGTTGTAGGACGTGACAAAGACTCGCTCTTTCTTGTTCTCGTACTCGCCGCGCGTGGTCAGGGTGCTGGCCGTCTCACTGCCGAACAGCGGTAGGGTAGGGTACATCGCGTGGAACTTGTCGTAGACCTCCGGGTAGTAGTTGACCCCCATCAGGTCCTCGACGTTCCGGAAGCCGGGATCGAACCAGCCGCCGTTCATGGCGCTGGAAACCATCCGGGTCGGGTCGTTCTGGAGGACAGTCTGACGCATGGCTTTGAAGATCGCCGCGCCGGTCTCCTTGCCCTGCTGCCCGTTCTCCTCGTTCGCCATAGACCACAGGATAATGCTGGGGTGGTTGCGGTCGCGCTGAACCAGGCTCGCCACTTCCTTCAGGTTGTCCGGCGAGTCGCCGAGGTGCCGGTTCTCGTCCATGACCAGCATCCCCAGCCGGTCGCAGGCGTCCAGCAGTTCGGGCGTGGGAGGGTTGTGGGACATGCGCCAGCCGTTGCCGCCCATCTCCTTGAGCTTCGCAACGCGCCACGCTTCCAATGTATCCGGGACGGCGATGCCGACGCCCGCGAAGTCCTGATGGTTGCACGTCCCCTTGATCTTGACCGGCCTGCCGTTCAGGAAGAAGCCCTTCTCGGCATCAAAGCGGATGGTACGGATGCCGAACGGCGTATCCGTGGCATCCACAACGCGGCCGTTCTGCCGTATCTCCGTGTGGAGCGTGTAGAGGCGCGGCGTCTCGATAGACCAGAGCGCGGGGCGCGCGACGCCGATCTGCTGCGTGATCTCCTGCCGGCCCGTCGCATCACTGGCCCTGATGACGTGCGCCGGTGCCGTAGCCGTCTCGACGACCACGCCCGCCGGATCAAGGACGCGGGAGACGAGCGTGAAGGCCCCATTCCCGTAGAAGCGCATCGGGTACTGGATGGCCGTCTTGACCTCAACGGTCGCCAAAGCCGCTCTGCCGTCCGGCCCCGGCTCGGCCATCTTCGTGCTGACGAACGTCCCCCACGGCGCGACATGGACCGGCGCGGCCTTGTTCAGCCAGACATGGCGGTAGATGCCGCCGCCCTCGTACCACCAGCCTTCCGTGTGGGTCGGGTCCACATGCACCGCCAGCACGTTCCGCCCGCCGTAATTGGCATACGGGGCGATGTCGTACCGGAACGACGTGTAGCCGCTGGCATGGCGGCCCAGAAAGTGCCCGTTGAGCCAGACCTTGCTGTCCCGGTATACGCCGTCGAAATCCACCCAGAGGCTCCGCCCTTTGTCCGAGGCGGGCAGGTCAAACGCCTTCCGATACCAGCCCATCGTCGTCGGCAGCGACCCGTGCCCGGCGTCCGCCGTCGGGCTGAACGTGCCCTCGATAATAAAATCGTGCGGCACATGCACCGTCCGCCACGTCCGGTCGTTGAACTCGGACAGCGTCACTGCCCCGGCGGGGGCCGTCGCCCCGCCTTGCAGAAACACCGGTTTGGTGATGCCGCCTCCCCCCGCCGTGTTCTCCACCAGCACCGCCAGCGCGTTCGGCCCGCCCCGCTTCCACGCTTTCGCTAGGTCCACGTCAAACGGATCATCCCAGCCCTCATGGCGCAGGAGCATTTCCCCGTTCAGATACACCGTCGCGTTGTCGTCTACGCACTCGAAATGCAGGGAATGGACCGCGCCGGGTGCATCGGGCAACATCGTCCGAAACCAGGCGAAGCCGACGCGCCCGCCGAACGTCTCCTGCCCCGTCGCCGCGTCCTTCCACTCGGCCCCCATCGTGTCCAGCCCCGCATCGACCATCCTCGCGGCATCGGCAGGTTCGCCGGCGATGTACCGCCAGCGCGTAATCGGCATCCCCGTCGGCGCGGCGGCGGTGCCGGGGACCTCCCCCCGCAGGAACTTCCACCCGGCGTCGAGCGAAAGGCGCTCCCGGCCCAGCGCTGCCGCCTGCGCGCTGAGTGTCGTCAGCAACAGAAATAGGAGGCTCAAAATCAGGAGGCTGAGTGCCGGGAATGTTGTCTGTCTGCTCATCGCGCTTCCTTCGTTGGTACTTGTCACTGATGTTCCGCCAGCTTTTCATTGTTGACAGTTCGTTTTGACGATTTTGACCGCTTTCACGATCTTTATAGGCTTTGCTCCCACTGACCCGTTTCTGCTCGGGAGGAGCGCAAAGGGGTGTTGAGGGAGTTCGTTTTCACACTTTTCGGCCCTATTTCCCCTTGTGTCTCCCTCCTTCGCCTGGGATTTCCGCGCTGCCATCCTCACCCACCGACCTTTCCTGTTGATGTGTTTGTCTACTATTATACCTGAGTTACATTCCGAAAGCGACAAGCACATCAAGCCACTAGAAGGAACGGTCTGACAGGAAGTGTCCAGAAGTGAAAGACCGAGTTAAGGAAGTCTAAGGAGGAATGATGGTGCTTACGGCGGCGTGGGTTGCCAACAGGAAAGGCAGCGGCTCCCTTCTATGGAGCCGCTGCCAATCGTTCATGCCCCAAGTATCTCATTCAGCCGCCGTCAACTCTTCCTCGGCCATTGTCTGCTCTTCGGTAGGGTCCAGCTTGGCGCACTCCTGGGCCAGCCGACGGAAGACCTTTTCCTGAACGGCGGCTTGTACCGCTTGGCTGCGGCTGGCGAACACGCGCTTGAACCATCAGGTCCAGACGGTTCAACAACTGTCCATCAATGGAGATGGTGATTTCGGCAACGCCCATGCCGAAGCGATAACCCAAGGTCATACCCTGCTGTCAAGGCTCAACTTGCACAGGAGACGGATCGCGTTGGATGCAGCGCATTATCAGGCCGATGCTTGGTCTGGTTTCTGTAATAAGGGCAAGAGCGACAATAATACCTTCTCGTCGGAGCGATCAGGCTTGCATATGGCTGGCAGCATTATACTCTGCTCCTGAAAAACAAAGGGGAACTCACCCTTTTGGTAGACGCGCCGCGCTAACGTATTCATGCCAGATACGGCTTTCAGATACTCCATGATTTCCCAACCCTCGTCGCGCAAACCCCTCCATACATTGACACCAGACATATCGCGTGAGAGAACAATCAACAGGGAATGCTGTCCCAGTTTGAAATGAACAGTGTTGGCCTGTACCTTGACCCCTTCAAGTATAACCCTCTCCACAAAAGTTGCGGCAGTTTCTGAGTTGGCTTTCTTGAGCATCATTTCCCATCACCGGCCCTTGTGCAACAGCCTAGTTCAGTACTACGCCGCATGAATGAGCCAAAGCATACTATTGTAGCGGCTCTTGCCAAATTTTGGGTGGCGTGAGAATTGCTGAACACTGCCTGTCATACGCAACGCTGGAAGGCCTTCAGCCTTTTGCAGGCATCGTAGCAAACAAAGAAAACACAAGGACTGCCCCGAACATTACCTTTGACACGGCATTGGAAGCCTGCCGGATTCATCGGTGCCGCATCTCAGCCTCCCTTAACAGGGGAAGGTCGCCGCTCGCGGCGGGGAGAGGCCGCCCGCCTTTTATACGCTTCCCCCAAAACGCCCCGCGCGGCCTGCACCATCTCTGGGTAAGGCGTGTCGGTGACGGTCACGAAGCCGATGTTGTAGTTCTCGCCGTCCAGCGTCCGGCCCGTCAGCGGCTCGTCGGTATACTGGAACCAGTGCGCGCCGACGAAGGCGGGGTTGTCCGTGACCGAATGGATGTAGTCCCGGAACATCGCCGCCCGCGCTGCCTGATTGGGCGTCGAGACGAGGCCGGGGTGGAACAGGCCCCGGTCGAGCGCGCCGAAGTGGAACTCGCCGATGAGGCAGGGCTTGTTCAAAGCCCCGGTGAAGGCCCACGCCTTGGGGTCCAGGCGCGGGCGGTAAATATTGAAGGAGACGACGTCACAGACCTCGGCGCAGGCCCGGACGACCTCGGGCGTGTAGTTCGCCAGGCGGCAGCCGAGGTAGAGGTGGTTCGGGTCGTACTTCTTGAGCGTGTCGCGGACTGTCGTGAAGTAGCGCAAGGCGAAGGCGTGAACGAACTCCGCCATGTCGGCTTTCTGGGCGTCGTTGGGCCTCTGCGTGGCCTTGTACGGCGTGTTCAGATCATCCCAGCCTGCCAGCGCCGTCCCCCAGGCGGCGTTGAGCTTGCCGACCGTCCCATACTTGGCCGTGAGCTGTGCTTGGAACGCCTTCTTGGCAGGCTGGTCAGCGGGCGCGGCCAGTGCGCCGTAGGCCAGGCCGTAGCGTCCGCCTTCCACGCTGCCGCCGCTCCAGGACAGCTCGTTGTCCACGAAGTAGCCGAGGCACCAGGGGTCGGCTTTCAGCCGCGTGGCCTTGTCCCGGAACGAGGCGTCGCAGTCGGTCGCGAACTGCGGGTCGAAGGGGTCGTGCATCTTGCCCCAATAGTCCGAGCCGGAGGCGATCCGGGCGTGGTCGCCGCCGACGCCCAGCGTGCCGACGTAGGGGACGAGGTGGGCCGCGCCCAGCGCCTCGTCGGACCAGTTGCCGACCGTGTTGAAGCCCCAGGACTTCAGCCGGGCCAGCGTCGTCTTGCGCCAGGCGGCTTCATAGTCCGGCCCGTCTTTGCGATACAGGTTCGCCCGGTAGAAGTCGAACGTCTTGCCGGATTTGTAGGGGCCGTACAGGACGTGATCGGTCTGCCCGTAGAAGCGCGCCAATGGGTCCGCCGGCGCGGGGAGGTCGGTGAACAGGGCGGCGCGGGGGTTGACGATGGTTTCGCCGCGCAGCTCCATCGTGTCAATGCCCCAGGAAAGGAACAGATGCCCGCCCGGCGTCACCAGCCACCAGCGGCCGTCACGCCTGGTGGTCGTGAAGTAGTAGGATCGCGGCAGGGTGGGGCCATCCGCCCATCCGCCCCAGACGTCGCGGCCCGGCAGGGTGGGCGCGGCGGCAAGCGCCCGTTCCTCGGCACGGCGGCGCTTGCCGAACTCCGCTTCGGTGTGCAGCTTGCCCGGCCAGTCTGCCCGCGAATACTGGCCGAAGCGGTCCACGATGCCTTTGTAGAGATCGCCCGCCGGGACCGTCGGCAGCAGGCGCAGGCGGCTCAGGCGCAGCGTGACCGGCGCGGCGGGCTGGTGCAGGAAGATCTGGAACGTGGTGATGTGGCCCGCGTCCACCACGCCGCTGCCGCTCATGGCAGTCATCCCGGCGCGGCCCGGAGTGGGCGGACCGCCGTTCATGCCCATCGTCGCCTTCGAGTCGGGCGTTCCTAAATCCACGAAGAACGTGCCGGACTTGCCCGCGCCGAGGCTGGCCGACGCCGTGTGGCAGTGCTGAACGCCGTCCGCCTTCGGGTCGTCGTCGATGCGGACGTTGAAGTCAACCACATCCGGGCCGGGGTTGGCGGCGTCAAAGGCCAGCGTCGCGTGACCGCGCCAGTCCCACGCCTGCCCGCTGCCCGCCGACCACGACACATGAGGCCATTCGGTAGGCTGGAAGGCAACGCGGATGCCGTCTTTGGCGGGCGTCACGGCCGCGTTCACCCCGGCCGGCGGCCCGAAGGACTGCGCCTGTACGACGCCGACTAAGGACAGCAGAAGCACCAGCACACTTCTCAAAACGGCGACGCCCCTTCCGGCCCTACCCAGGCGTAGCGCACTTCCTGTTCCCCGAAGCGCCACCGGCAGGGCAGCAGGGTCTCCTGCCAGTCCAGCGGCTCCCCTAACGGCTGCACTTCGGAGGCCAGCGCGAAGGCGGCGCGCAGGTCGCGCTCCTCGTCGGGGCCGAGGGCTTTCGGGTCGAGTGACACCAAAGTCATCGTCCCGCTGCGGGCCAGCAGGTCCAGCCACTGCCGGTTGAGGTCCCACGGGACGGCCTTCGTGATCCCCACGCAGTCCGCGTCGGCGACGAAGAACGCGCCGTGCTGCGGGGCGCGGAAGGCGAGGCTGTTGACGCCCATCTTCCGGGTCCGCGCCCACTCCTGCCCGCTGGTGTCGTCGCCGATGCGGCTCATCTCGAACAGGCCTGCCGACAAGTGCCCGACCGTGTTGCAGCCAACGATGAGTGCGCCGCCAGCCGCCGCGCGGATCGTCCGGTACAGGTCCAAGATCACCTCGGCCGTCGTGCGCCCCTGCCCCTCGGCGAACGTCCAGCCGTCATCGGTCAGCGCCGCCCCCATCTCGAAGCCCCAGCGCCCGAAAATGTCATCCGTGGTGAAATCGTGTTTAATCAGCCCGTACCCCCATGCCGTCAGCCGGGCGATGTCGGCGGCGATCTTCTCGCGCACCTCGGGGACCGTCGGGTCGAGAAACTTCGGGTCACGGGACAGCCGCCACCCGGCAGGCGCATCCAGGGCAGCCGTCAGGGGCCGTATCCAGAGGCCGGGCCGCGCCCCGATCCGCGTGATGTCGGCGGCCAGGCCCGCCATGTCCGGGAACTTCTCGTTGCCCCGGTCCCAGATGCCGCCGTCCGAGCCGCCAAAATTGTCGCCGGGATACCACCCCGCATCAACGACGGCGTAGGGCCGGTTCGCTCCGCCCGGCGACAGGTCAACGACGCGCTCGGCGTCCTCACGGACCTGCATCGCCGAGATGTTGCCGTAGGCGTAATACCAATCGTTGTGGCCGTAGACCGGGTGGTCGGGGAGGCGCGGGACGGGACACATCTGCCGGCAGAAGGCGCGCAGGGCGGCGAACGGCGATTCGCCCTCCGCACCCGTCCGGCACAGCACCTCGCAGACGTCCAGGATGCGCGCCCCGAGCTGCACCC
This sequence comes from Capsulimonadaceae bacterium, assembly GCA_965215505.1. Classification (GTDB taxonomy): domain Bacteria; phylum Armatimonadota; class Armatimonadia; order Armatimonadales; family Capsulimonadaceae; genus JANXMY01. The sequence goes on from OZ244065.1 coordinate 5,466,498, forward strand.
CGCGCCCGCCGCTCCGCACGTCCGCCCACAGGCTGACGCCCTCCGAGTCGGCCTGCCAGAAGCAGAACGCGTGCGGCAGGGTGCGGACGCCGTAGCCGTGTGTCCGCGTCCCGTCCCAGGCCGCCCAATACCAGGGCAGGATGCGGTCGGGCGTGACCCCGCGCCACTCCAGGTCGCCGTAGCCGCGCTCCCAGGCATCCCCGAGAATCAGGCGGACGCCGTCCGCCCGGCCGTGCCAGCGCAGCCGCAGGCGATTGACGGTGGACGTGGGGGCGGACAGCGTCACGCGCAGGCCGTCGTCAGCGGCGAGAGTCGTGACCTCAATGTCCGCGTCCTGCCACCGCCCATCAGGGGCGGCCCGGAGCGTCTGCTCCCCGGCCTCGGTGAACACGGTGATGCCGTCGGGCGCGCGGCGCAGGTCGTGGAAAGTGTCGGGGACGGGCTGTTTCATGATGGCCCCATTGTATCACGTTCCTGGAAGAAGTCAAGGCCGGCGCGGGCGGGGCACGGGGCCGTACCCCCCAAACACGGAATCAGCGGCTCCTGGGACATAGGAGCCGCTGACTGCTGCTGATCGCCTCGGAGCTGATTTTCAATCCTGCGGCTCCTGCCAGTGCCGCTCCATCGCCTGCTCCCAGAATCCCAGCGAATCCGGCCCCGCCGGGGCCTCCTCCGCATCCCGCCGCGCCAGGGCCTCTGCCACCAATGCGCTCAGATACTCCTCGACGCTCTCCCCGCGCGTCCGTGCCTGCCGCGCCGCCATCTTCTCCGACTCAGGTGGCAGTGTGACCGTGTAAGTCATGGGCGTTTGGCTCATCGGGCGGCCCCCGCGTCTGCTTTCGGCGTCAGACGCCAGACCGGGCCGCGCGGGCTGTGCCAGGCGGGGGCGAGGGTGTAAGGCGACAGCAAGGCTTTGATGTCCGTCTGCGTCAGATGGTGGCGGGCGGCGAGTTCGGCCAGCGTGTGCGGGTTGTGGGCAGGACCCAGGTTCAGGCCGGCGGGGATCAGCTCGTCCAGGGCGTAGACGGCGTGGCCCCCCGCCAGGGCGGCGGCGATCTGCGCCCGCGCCGAGGGGGGGGCGTCCGGCCCGGCGGGGCTTGCCGCAGTGAGCGCGGCGGCCTTGTCGTTGCGGGCCTTGGTCAGCAGCCCGTGCAGGGAGATGACCTGACGGTCGGCGAAGTAGGGCAGGGCGACCTCGCACGGCCCGCCGTCGCCCGCGCCGGCCACCAGGATGACGTCGCCCGGCTGCGTGTGCGCGCGGACATCGGCGGCGATGCGCCGGAACGGGTCGGAGTTCGGGGCGAGGTGCGGCAGGACGCTGGCCTGGGCGTTCAGCAGCCCGTACAGGACGATCCACGTCCCCAGCAGCCAGTTCGCCGCCAGGCCCCCGCGCCGTGCCCGGTAGTGGGCCAGGGCGAGGGCCAGCATGACGGCGGTGGGGACCAGCACGGGCACCCAGAAGACGAAGTAGCCGGGCGACCAGACCGTGAAGAAGGCGGCGTAGACGACGATCCACAGGACGCAGACGATCATCATGCGCCGGTTGTGCGAGCGCCAGAGCAGCGGCAGGGCGGCGAGGAAGGCGTAGGCCGCTCCCAGCCAGCCGAGCAGGGTGGCATAGTAGAGGGTCTTCAGGGCGACCGGGATGTGGCGGCCCACGCGCAGTGTCCCCTGCCGTCCGGGCAGGTCGGCGATGACGGCGTGGAGGAAAGCCTTGACGTCCAGGCCGAGGTTTGCGAGGATGTGGAAGTCCCACCACCAGCCAAGCTCGGCGTACTCGCTGGACCAGTGCCGGAAAGCGGCGACCGAATGCAGGTGCAGGGCCAGGACGCCGACGCCGAGGTACGGCAGCGCCGCCGCCGCGCCCCAGGCGGCGAGGTAGGCCAGGGCCATCCGCCGCCGGCGCATCTTCATGGCGGCGGGCAGCAGCAGAGGGTCCTCCTCGGCCAGCAGGACGCCCGCCAGACCCACAACGACGAACAATCCCGCGCTCTCGTGGAACAGGACCGCCCCGCCCGCCAGCGCGCCCACGGCGGCGGCCGAGCTGACCTGGGGACTCTGCATGGCCCGGCACAGGACGGCGAAGGCGCAGAGCATCAGGAACACGCTCGGCATGTTCACCCGGCCGTCGGCGGCGCAGATCCAGTAGCCGAAGGAGAAGGCAAGGCCCAGCGAGATCAGCAGGGGCAGCCACCGCGACCGCTGCAAGAGCCGCCGCAGGGTCAGGTAGAACACCGCGACGCCGCCCGCCCCCAACGTCGCGTTCAGGCTTTGCAGCACGACCAGCGAGCCGCCCACATAGCCCAAAGCCTGCGCCGCCCGCCACAGGACATAGCCGAGGGCGTTAAAGAGCAGGTGGTGCGGGTGGAAGAGCCAGCGCGGGTCGCCGGTGCGCGGGTAGAGGTGCGCGACCTGGTTCGCGTAGGAGACGGCGTCGAACGTGTTCGCCTGGGTCCGCGTCGCCCAGTAGACGACCAGAGTGCTGAGGAACAGCAGGCCCGTCGGCAGCCAGAGCGTCCAGAGCGCGTGCGAAAGGGCGGAAGCGCGCGCCGCATCGTGCCGCGCCGCCGGGCGGCTGGAAGCCTGTTTCGCCTGTGTCGCCATTGCCTGAACCCCCTGCCTTTAGCCCGTCCGGACTCAGAGTGCGTGAACGACGAGGGAGGCCGGATACGCCGAGCCGTTCAGGAGAATCGTGCGGACCCGCACGGTCCGCGCCTCGCCCGCATCCAGCCGGATGCGCGTCAGCTCCCGCTCGCCCGGCGGTGGCAGGGGATCGAACTGGAGCAGCGGCTCGCCCGAGATCTGGAAGACGCCCGCCGCCAGGCCCGCCTCCGGGGCGAAGAACAGCCCGACCGTTTGCGCCTTCGCGGTGGGGTTGGTCAGGTGCAGGGTGACGAAATAGGAGACGCCGTAGTTCCCCCAGAGCGTCTGCGTCCCGGCGGCGTTTTTCAGCGATTCGGCGTTGCCGAGCCGGAGGTAGGCCCACAAGCCGCCGACGGCGTAAGCGCCCGCGAGCGAGACGCGCGGTGCCCCAAAGACGTAGGGGGAAACCTCGCGCACGGCCCCCGTCGCGAGCGGCGCGGCGGGGGCGGAAACGAGGCGCGCGTCGGCCCCGTCCGCCCCGGCCACCGTACTCGCCAGGTGGCTGGGCGACGAGACCAAAGCCTGTCGATCGCCGTCGGCCACCACGCTCAGGCTCAGGGCACCCGCCGGCCCGCTGATCTGCTGGAGCTGGACGATGCCGCTGACCGTCAGAAGGGGCGCGAAGCGCTGCACCAGGAGCGGGACTCGCGCGTGCGGCGGCACGTCCACGACGACGCCGGTGCCGCTATCCAGGGCCTGGAGGAAGGCGACGCCCGCCCGCCGCCCGATCTGGACGGTGTCCACTTCGGGGTCGGCGACGCCCTCCATGATGTGGACCGAGGTCTTCTGGTCGGAGGCGTTCACCAGGTCCGCGTGGAAGACCAGGGGGAGGCCGGTCTCGTTCTGGTGGTGGTAGTCCAGCCGGACCGCCCGGAAGGGCGACAGCGGCCCCGTGAACAGCGTCTGGGCCTGCTTGACCTGTTCCGGGTTGTTGGAGTAAAACGTCGTCTCGGCCCGCGCGGGCGCGAGCGGCTGGTTGACGACGGTGACGATGGGTGTGGCCTCGACCGGCAGCAGGTCCGGGCCGGCCACGCGCAGCACCAGCCGGCGCGTGACGGACGCACCGGGGCGCAGGCTGCCCGCGGCGCGGGGCGTTTGAAGCAGGCGGAGCTGCGCGCCGTCGGCGGCGGTGAGTGCCTGTTCCAGACCCAAATAGAGGGCCGTCTGCACCAGCGCGGCGGGCGCGAAGGGCCGCCCGGTGACGCGCACGATCACGCTGGGCCGGACGAGCGCGGCGTACCGGCGGACCGAGACGGTCAGCGGCAGGGATGCCCCGTTGGCCTGCACCAGCAGCCGTGCCTCGCCCGCCTGCGCCCCGCGCAGGGTGATGCGCCGCGAGTGCGGCTCATAGGCCGCCGGGCTGACCAAGCTGTCGCCGCCGGTCAGCGTGATGTCGGCGGCCCCGGCCGCCCCGCCGACGAGGACCGTGCGGGTCGTGCCCAAGGGCAGCACAATCTGACTCTGGGCAAGGGACAGGGGCGGCTCGCCCAGCCGCGTCTTCAGCGTCTTCGCCCAGGCACGCGCCAGGTGCCGGGCGGACTGACCCTCCGCAGACCCGTCGCGCGCGCTGACGAGGATGATTCGCGCGCCCCGCCCCTGGATCTCCCAGCCCGCGCGGCCGAGGGGGACCAGGGCGACCTGGGCGGGCGTCAGGCCCGCGTAGACCAGAGCGGTTAGGCGGTCCTTAATCGCCACCGCCCGCGCGGCAGGGGTCAAGCCGCCCGAGGCGCTCCGCAGGGTGGCGAGCGGCTGGTCATTGACCGTCAGGCGGGCGACCTGACCTCGCCGTGTGGCCCAGGACTTGGCACCGATGCGCGCGTGGAAACCCGTCTGGGCTGCCGCGGGCGTGGGCGAAATCAGGCCCGCCGCCACGCACGCCCCGCCCAATGCCGCAGCGATGCGGGCTACTATCGCGTAGTGCAAAGAAGTCTCCTCAAGCCGGCCGCCCGCCTGGGGCAAGCGCGCCGACTTGGAATTATAGGCGTTCCGGGGGCCAAAAGTCAAGCCGAAACGCTCATGCGTAGGGTAGAATACCATCAATGTCTACCCCGCAAGCCCCCCCGCCAGCCGACGCCGCGCCCGCAGAGATGCCCGCACACCGCCTCCGCCGGGCGCAGGAGCCGCCTCGTGCCGCCGTCCTCGGCGGCGGCCCGCTCGGCCTGGAGGCCGCACTCTATGCCTCCCGTCTGGGCCACTCCGTGTGGCTGTTCGAGCGCGAGGCCGAGATCGCGCCCGACGTGCGCGCCTGGGCACACGTCAGCATGTTCACCCCCTGGGCCGCGAACCGCAGCCCGCTGGGCGAGTTGCTTCTGCGCGAGGCCGTCCACAAGGAGAGGCTGGTGGTGCGGAAGTTCCCGCCGGGACGACTCTACCCCACCGGCGAGGAGTTCATCTCGCTCTATCTGGAGCCGCTCGCCCGGCTGCTCGGCGAGTCCGTCCTACGCGAAACGCGCGTGGTGGCCCTGGGACGCTCCTACCTCTTCCCCGAGGAGCATTCGGATGACCCGCAGAAGCGGGCCGCGCGCCGGTTCCGCCTGCTCACGCGCAGCCCACGCGAGGAGCGCATCTACACGTCCGACTACGTCATAGACGCGACGGGCGTGACGCACACGCCGCGCTGGCTCGGCGCGGGTGGCCTGCCCGCGCTGGGCGAGATGGGCGGCTACCACCAGATTTTTCACCACATCCCCGACGTCAAGGGCCGGGACCGCATCCACTTCCTGGGCAAGCGGACGCTGCTGGTCGGCGACGGCCCCTCGGCGGCGACGACTCTGGCCGACCTCCTGGAAGTCGCGGGCCTGGAGCCGCACGGGGAAGTGATCTGGGCCACCAAGTCTCGCGCGGAGATGCCGCTGCCGCTGACCGAGGGCGACCCGCTGCCCCGCCGGGACACCTTGATGAAGAAGGTCAATCTTCTGGTCAAGAACGGGCACCCACGGCTCCATTACAGCCCGATCACGCAGGTCGAAGTCGTCCAGCACTCGCTGGCCGACGGCAAGTTCCGCGTCACCCTCCAGGTCAACCACGAGACGCAGCGCATGACTGTGGATTCGGTGGTCGCGAACGTCGGCTCCCGCCCGGACGCCGTCACTTACGAGCGCGTCCTGCACGCCGAGGAGCCGGGGATCTACTTCGTCGGCGCGAAAGCCAGAGGTACGGGCGACTTCTTCCTGGCAGAAGGCAGGACGCAGATCCGGGACGCCTTCCGCCAGATCACCGGACAGCCCGATCTGGACCTCTACTCCGAGGCGTCCGCCGCCCTCGACGCGCCCGCCGGTTCGCCGCCCTGACCGGGCGCTTTCGCTTTCTTCCGCTGCGGCCTTGACTTTTCCCCGTGCCGGGCTGTATGATGGGGGCATTATAGCGGAAGCAGAAACAACCGAAAAGGGCGATGAGCCGCGCGTAAAGCTGGCCGACATTCGGGCCGCCTGGCCCGCCGTCCGCGCCGTCGTCCACCACACCCCGACCACGACAAGCGCCGCCGTCTCGCGCCGCGCGGGCGCATCAGACCTCGTGTTCAAGTGCGAGAACTTGCAGCGGACCGGCTCGTTCAAGATCCGAGGCGCTTTCCACCGCCTCTCACTGCTGACGGACGAGGAGCGCGCGCGTGGCGTGGCCGCCGTCAGCGCGGGCAACCACGCTCAAGGAGTCGCGCTGGCCGCCGCCCTGCTCGGCGTCTCGGCGACCATCTTCATGGCCGAGAACGCCAGCATCGCCAAGATCAAGGCCACCGAAGGCTACGGGGCGCGCGCTGTCCTGGGCGGCCGGAACTTCGACGAGGCGGCCGTCGCCTGCGCCGCCTTCGTCGCCGAGACGGGCGCGGTCTTCATCTCCCCTTATGACGACGACGGCATCATCACGGGGCAGGGCACCTTGGGCCTTGAACTCCTCCAGGACCTGCCCGACGTCGAGACAGTCATCATCCCCATCGGCGGCGGCGGCCTGTTCTCGGGCGTTGCGGCGGCCGTGAAGGAGTCCAGGCCCGACGTCCGCATCATCGGAGTCCAGGCCGAAGGCGCGGACGCCGCCGTGCAGTCGTTCCGCGCGGGCCGTCTGGTGCCCCGACTGACGCCCCTCCGGACCATCTGCGACGGCATCGCCATCAAGTCGCCCTCCCCGCGCACCTTTGGGTATATCCAGAAGTATGCCGACGACGTGGTCTCCGTGCCCGACGGGTCCGTCTCCGCCGCCCTGCTGCTTCTGCTGGAGCGAGCCAAGATGGTCGTCGAGCCGAGCGGCGCGGCCGGCCTGGCCGCCCTGCTGGCGGGCCGGACGGAGGCGCGCGGCAAGACCGCCGTCATCCTGTGCGGCGGCAACATCGACGCCCTCGCCCTGGCCGACCTGACCCAGCGCGAAATGCTGCGCGCGGACCGCTATTTGCGCCTGCTGACCGCCTGCGACGACCGCCCCGGCGGCCTGGCGGGCCTTCTGGACATTGTCGCAGGCGAGCGCGGCAACATCATCACGGTCAACCACAACCGCCTCAGCTCACAGATCGGGCTGGGCGTGACCGGCGTCGAGCTTCTGGTGGAAGTGCGCGACCGGGCGCACCAGGAACGCATCATCGCCGCCCTGCGGGAGCGCGACTACCCGGCAGAGCGTTTGGATTAGAGAAAATTTAAAGAGAAGAGTTAGGAGATCATCATGGCAACGGAACCCGTCATCTCGAAAGGCCTGGAAGGCATCACCGCCGCCGCGACGCAGATCGCCGAAGTGGACGGCCAGAACGGCCGGCTGACCCTGCGCGGCTACGACATCGGCGAGCTGTCCGGCAAGGTCACGTTTGAGGAGGTCGCCTACCTCCTGTGGAACGGCAGCCTGCCTACGAAGACCGAGTACGATGACCTCAGAGCCGAGATGAGCCGGGCCCGCGCCCTTCCCGCCCCCGTCCTCGACGCCCTGGCAGACCTCGCCCCCCACGCCGAGGGCATGCACGTCCTCCGCATGGGCGCTTCCATGCTGTCCCTCGGCGATCCCGACGTGGACAGCCTGGACCTCGCCGGGGCCAAGCGCCGCGCCGCCCGGCTCCAGGCGCAGATGCCCGCCCTCGTCGCCCACACCTGGCGGCTGCGGCAAGGGCAGGGGATCGTCCCGCCCAAGCCCGAACACGGCCTGGCCGAAGGCTTCCTGTACATGCTGGAAGGCGTCGAGCCGGACCAGGCCCGCGTGGACGGCCTCAACGCCTACATGGTGGCCGTCTCCGAACACGGCCTGAACGTCTCCACCTTCTGCGCCCGCGTCGCCATCTCCACCGACTCCGACATGGTTTCCGCCCTGACCGCAGCCGTCGGCGCACTCAAAGGACCCAAGCACGGCGGCGTCCCCGGCCCCGTCCTAGACATGCTGAACGCCATCGGCACCCCCGACAAGACCGACTCCTTCGTCCGCGCCGAGATGGCGGCGGGCCGCCGCATCATGGGCTTCGGCCACCGCATCTACAAGGTCCGGGACCCCCGCGCCGCCATCCTGTCCGCCGCCGCCGAGAAGATGGCCGCCCTGACCAACGACTACGCCCTGCTGAACCTCACCAAATCGGTGGAACAGACCACGATAGACGTGCTGGCCGAACTGAAGCCGGGCCGCGACCTGTACGCCAACGTCGAGCTGTACGCCGCGCTGATACTGCACGCCGTCGGCGTCCCCTCCGCCCTGTTCACCCCCGTCTTCGCCGTGGGCCGTACCTCCGGCTGGACCGCCCACATGATCGAGCAGCTAGACGGCAACCGCATCATCCGTCCCGAATCCGTCTACATCGGCCCCCGCGACCTGAAGTGGCAGCCGATGGACGCGCGGGGTTAGCGAAAATGGGGGCATCATGCGGGACTTGTCTGAACTCTACCTGCGGCGCTCCAGCCCGCCACCTTCCGCTGAGGCGATCCGCGCTTTTGAGGCCCATTTTGGGGTGACGCTCCCGCCCGACTACCTGCACTTTCTGTCACTGGCAAACGGCGGCGAGCCGATGCTCGACTGCACGTTCAACTACACGACGGCCCTTGGGGACTTCGTGGAAGACGCCGACCAAGTTGCCGAGTTCTTCGCCCTGACTTCTGACCCCGAGAACGGCGGCGGCATCTGGAGCAACACGCAGTACCTCCTGAACGAGCTTGAAGCCGTCGGCAAGGCCGAGAACGTCATCTGCATCGCCAGGGCCAGTGAGTTCGATTACATCTACCTGGACACGAACACTGACCCGCCCTGCGTCCGCTTCCTCTGCCTCGATATGAAGGAGACCATCCCAACGATCTCCACGTCAATTGGCGAGTTCCTGGCGGGTTTGCATTACCGGCGGTAGGAAGACCATGTGTTAAAACACACGGCTAGACGGCCTGCGGCCACGAAGTGCCGCTTCGCGGCACTCGGACGGGAAACTATTCTCATCCCCGCGAAGCGGGGATTGTTGGCGTCCGCGCCGTCTAGCCGTGTGTTTTAACACATGGTTTGGGATTATGGACAGTTGAGGAGCGATGATGGGAGTGCTGAAAGGACTGAACTGGCTTCAACGGCGGCGTCTCAACCGCGCTCTGCTGGTTGCGGTATCTAAAGGTGAGACGCAGCAAGTGAAGTGGCTGCTTGACTCAGGAGCCTCAGCCAATGCCGAGGCTTGGCGTGCAACTGCTTTAGGAACCGCTGGTCGCTCTCCTTGGGGCAACGCCGCTACTGTTCGTCTTCTGCTGGAGCGTGGTGCTTTCATCAATGGTGATCCTCGGCGAAGAAGAACCCAAAATCCCCTCGTTCAAGCCTCTCATCAAAGCGATAATGACCGTATCAGGCTGTTGATAACACACGGCGCAGATGTCAATGCTCTTCAACCAGGTTTAGGTACAGGACTTACGCCATTGCAGGAATTAGTCAAGTGGGCCGATCTGGACACTCTCAGTTTGCTTCTGGAACGTGGCGCGGACATCAACAAGAGATGTGCAACCTATGCGAAGCGCATGAGGGGCGGCTTCACGGCACTTCATTCTGCCGCCAGTGCGGGGCGTCCCGATGTTGTGGCCTTCCTCCTCGAAAAAGGCGCTGACATAACTCTCTCTGATGCTCAAGGTAGAACCGCGCTCGACTCTGCTCGAAGAACACTAGAACAACCATTCTTCCGCAACAAGAAAAACGAGACATGGGCAGAGGCTTATCGAGAAACTATTGCCTTGCTTGAAAAGGAAACCGAACCATGCCCAAATCATTGATGATACGCCCCGACGAAGTCCGTAAGTCTCACATGGTCGAGTTCAACCCCATCCCGGCCAACCAGTACCGCAAGACGATGGCGGACGAGTTGGACCGGTTCGCCTCCGAGGACCTGATACGCATCCACCGGGACATGGCGGTCATCCGGGCCTTCGAGTCCATGCTGCAAGAGGTCAAGACGACCAACAAGTACGAGGGCATCGAGTACAACCACCGCGGCCCCGCCCACCTCAGCATCGGGCAGGAGGCATCGGCGGTCGGTCAGGCATACCTGCTGGGTGTGGACGACCACATCTTCGGGTCGCACCGGTCGCATGGGGACATTTTAGCCAAAAGCCTGTCGGCCATCGAGAAGCTGGACGACGACGCCCTGCTCCGCATCATGCGGACGTTCTGGGACGGAGCGATTTTGAGAGTCGTGGAGGGCGACGCCGACGGGTCCGTTAAAGACCTCGCCGTGGACTTCCTGCTGTACGGGACTCTGGCGGAGATCTTCGGGCGCGAGACCGGGTTCAACAAGGGCATGGGCGGCTCCATGCACGCCTTCTTCACGCCGTTCGGCGTCTACCCGAACAATGCCATCGTTGGCGGCTCAGCGGACATCTCCGTCGGCGCGGCGCTGTACAAGCGGGTCAACCGCAAGCCGGGCCTGGTCATCTGCAACATCGGCGACGCCGCCGCCGGGTGCGGTCCCACCTGGGAGGCGCTGTGCTTCGCGACGATGGACCAGTTCAAGACGCTGTGGGATCAGGCCTTAGGCGGCGGGCTGCCGCTCATCGTCAACTTCGTCAATAACTTCTACGGCATGGGCGGCCAGCCGGTCGGAGAAACCATGGGCTTCGGGACACTGGTCCGCATGGGCGCGGGTCTCTCCCCGGACCAGATGCACGCCGAGCGCGTGGACGGTTATAACCCACTGGCGGTCATTGACGCCATCGCGCGCAAGAAGGAACTGCTCGAAAATGGCGACGGACCCGTCCTGCTGGATACCATCACTTACCGGTTCAGCGGCCACTCGCCCTCGGATGCATCCTCATACCGCGAGAAGGCCGAGATCGAGGAATGGCGGCAGGTGGACTCGCTGCTGACCTATGCCGAGGAGCTGATGCGGAACGGCCTGGCGACGAGCGAGGGCCTGGAGGCCGCCCACGCGAAGATCGACGCGGCCATCCTGCGGGCTTACAAGAAGGCGATTGACTTGACCGTCTCACCCCGCGCCGACCTGTACGCGCCGGGCAGCCTGCTGGAGACGACCATGTTCTCTAATGGCAAGGTCGAGTCGTGTGACGCCGGGCGGACGCCCGAGACGCTGATTTCTAAAGAAGACAACCCGCGCGTCAAGCGGCTGGCCGGCCGCTCCCGGTCCGGCATCGGTGAGGACGGGGAACTCCTGCCGAAGGGGAAATGCATCGGCCTCCGGGACGCACTCTTTGAGGCAATCATAGACCGCTTCTATGCCGACCCAACCCTGATCGCTTATGGCGAGGAGAACCGCGACTGGGGCGGCGCGTTCGCCGTCTACCAGGGCTTGACCGAGGCTCTGCCCTACCATCGCCTGTTCAACAGCCCCATTTCAGAGGCCGCCATCGTCGGCACTGCCGTCGGCTACGCCCTGGAAGGCGGGCGGGCCCTGGTCGAGCTGATGTACTGCGACTTCCTGGGCCGGGCGGGCGATGAGGTCTTCAACCAGCTCTCCAAGTGGCAGTCCATGAGCGGGGGCCTGCTGCAAATGCCGGTCGTCCTGCGCGTCTCCGTCGGCTCCAAGTACGGCGCGCAGCACTCGCAGGACTGGACCGCCCTCTGCGCCCATATCCCCGGCCTGAAAGTCGTCTTCCCCGTCACGCCCTATGACGCCAAGGGCCTGATGCAGACGGCTCTGATGGGAACGGACCCGGTGGTCTTCTTTGAAAGCCAGCGCGTCTATGACCAGACCGAGTTGTTCCACGGGACGGAAGGCGTCCCCGCCGCGCCCTACGAGATCCCCTTGGGCGAGCCGGACATCAAGCGTGTCGGCAGTGACCTGACTATCCTGACCGTCGGTGCGACCCTATACCGCGCTCTAGAGGCCGCCAAGACACTGGAGGCCGACTACGGCCTGTCCTGCGAGGTCATTGACGCCCGCTCCATCGTCCCCTTCAATTACGAGAAGGTCGTCGCCAGTGTCCAGAAGACCGGCAAGATCCTCCTCGCCTCCGACGCCTGCGAGCGCGGCTCGGTCTTGCAGACGATGGCCGCCAAGATCACGCAGTTCGCCTTCAATTACCTTGATGCCCCGCCCGTCATCCTCGGCGCACGCAACTGGATCACGCCGCCCGACGAGGTGGAAGACGCCTTCTTCCCGTTCCCCACCGACTTCCTGGACGCCGTCCACACCCACCTCCAGCCGCTCAAAGGGTATGAGGCCAAGCGGCAAGCGGGCACTGAGGATTTGATGCGGCGGAGTAAAGAGGGGGTATAATGCAGTGGCGACGTGGCGAGAGATGAGCCTCGATAATCGGCGGGCCGCGCAGGAGGCTCTGACGGCCGGCCGATTGCGGAGCAGCATCAGCCGCTCCTACTATGCGGCATACTGTGCTGTGACGAGTAAGCTGGCCGGAAAGTTCACATTCGACTATGGCGGGAACAACCCTGCTCATAATGATCTGCCGAACCTGATCTTTCACAACCTGACTATCGTGGACGAGGTGAAGCGCCGTGACATCCGGCAGGCCGTCGGGCAACTCTGGAAGGTGCGGGTGGAAGCCGACTATGTGCCAGGCGCTTACATCGACCGCGACATAGCGCTGAACGCCCTGCGCGACGCAAGCCGAATACTGCGGCTAATGGAGGTTCAAGATGAGTGAACAGCAGATCGGACAACTGGTGCGTAACTACCTGCTAGACCATCAGCCGGTAGGCGGTACTATTGAAGTCTTAGAGCAAGACATCCGTAAAGACGGCGAGTGGTGGTATGTGCCGGTTCGTCCTGACCATCAGTTGCCAAAGACCTACCGCTACTATGAAGAACTCACCGACATCGAGAACCAACTGAGGGAAAACGAGCAGATTGACGTTCTGCTTGTTCCCTCCGCCTGAACCTACAGTTCGGGCGGACAAACAAGAGCCGCGGCATCCGCCACGCGCCCTTAACTGCTATGGCCGGCTCTCCTGGAACGGGCTGACTTCCGAGATGGGGTCTTCATCCACCTGTGTCGTCACGCCGCCGGAGCCGAAGTGCAGCGGGTCGGAGCCTGCCGGGGCGAGGCCCGCGAACTCTTCCTGCGCGCGCTCCCGCGCCTCTCCGCTGATGCTCTCCACGGCTTCCTGGCCGGTCATCTGCTCTGCATCCGGGTGTGTTTCAGAGGGTGTCTGTGCCATCTGCCTTGCTCCTGCCTGGGGTCTGTAGTCGTTAAAAGCTACCGCAGAATGGCACGGCTTCAAACCTGCGCCGTCCCAGCGCCTAAACCGCGCCCTTGATGAACAGCACGTCCAGGCCGACGCGCTTCCAGACGAAGCCGTGCTGGTGGGACAGGGCCTCCGCCCAGGTGGCGACGGCGGCCTTGGGGCCGTCGGGCTGCTCGGTCAGGGTGTCCGAGGCGCAGGCGGCGTTCACGAGGACTTGATTCCCGTTGTTGACGGAGGAAACCGCCTCCTGCTCGATGGCCTCCAGGCCCTTGCCGTAGGTCAGCACGCGGACCATTCGGACTTTTGCGGCGGGTGCGTTCAGCATGGGGGCGACACTTCCTCTCGGCGTTGGCCGGCACTCATTCTACTGACACCCATTCTACCCGATGTGAGGGCGTCTTCGGCGCAGAAAGTGTTCCCAAGCCGGGCGGCGTCATGGTAAAATAACCATATGGCTGTCTCGACCACGCATCCGCCCCGTGTCCCACCGTTCTGGCTGTTCCCCGCCGCGCTGCTCTGCGCCGCCTACGGCCTGCTCGGGCTGACCTTCATCCAGCAGGGGCACGGCGACATCATGGCCCGGTGCGTCCTGATGGACCCGTCCTTGTCGCGCATCTGGAGCGTCGGGCACGTCGAGATCAGCCTGTCGTATTTCGGCGTCTTCGGCGCGATGGTGTTCTACTTCCTCCGGCTGTACGGTCAGGACCGGGCGCACCTGCTGGACCTGGGCCTCGCGATGGCCTACATCCTCGGGTCGTTCCTGCTCGACCTCTTCTGCGTGATGCACTTCCAGCCGTTCGCCGCCCTGCTCATCGGGGATGCCGTGGTCGTGACGTTCACCGTGCTGGTCTCCAAGCAGCTCTGGTTCCAGCGCCTGCTCGGTGTCTTCGTCCCCCTCGTCTTCTTCACCTGCGGGGTGGGGCACCTGCTGGAAGGCATGTCGTACTGGAAACTCACCTACCCCGTGAACGTCCCCTGGACGATGGTGACGGCGGACATCGGCTTCGCCATCCTGGTGAACGCGGTCCGCTTCCCGGCCTTCATCCGGGGCCAGGACGTGCTGACCGAGCTGGCCCAGGCCCGGCAGGAGGCCGCCGTCAAACAGAGCTTCTTCCGGGATGTCCTGATGTCGGTAACGGAGGGCCGCCTGCATCTCTGCGACACCCCCACCGACCTGCCCCCGCCGCTGCCGCCGGTCACGGACCCGATCTCGCTGTCACGAGAGACCATGGCGGGCGCGCGGCATCTGGCGGCCGGAGCGGCGCAGGCGCGGAACTTCCCCGACGACCGCGTTGACTGCCTCAACACCGCCGTCGGCGAGGCCGCCATGAATGCCGTGGTGCATGGCGGCGGCGGCGAGGCGATCATCCGCGCGGACGACGAGGCGATCCAGGTCTGGATCACCGACCGGGGCGCGGGAATTCAACTCGCCGAACTGCCGCGCGCCACTTTAGAGCAGGGGTACAGCACGAAAGGCTCACTCGGCCACGGCTTCTCGATGATGCTGCGCGCCGCCGACACGGTCCATCTGCTGACCGGGAGCGGCGGGACGCACGTTGTCCTCACCCTGCATCGCGAGCCTGCCAGGCCCATGAGCCTCGCGGCATGAAAGCCGGTCCCACTTGAAGACCATCTTGAAGATCGTCATCGCGCCCGACTCGCTCAAAGGCAGCCTGTCGGCGGCACAGGCCGCCGAGGCGATGGCGGCGGGAGTCCGGCGCATCCGCCCGGACGCCCAGGTCGTCCTGCTGCCTCTGGCCGACGGCGGCGAGGGCACGGTGGAGGCGCTGATCCTGGCGACCGGGGGCAGCCGCGAGGCCCTGGAAGTGACCGGGCCGCTCGGGGAGCCGTTCCAGGCCGTCTGGGGGCGGCTCGGGCCGGACGGGACAACGGCCGTGGTCGAGATGGCGGCGGCGGCGGGCCTGCCCCTCGTCCCGCCGGACCGGCGCGACCCGCGCCACACGACGACCTGGGGCGTCGGCGAGCTTCTGCGGCAGGCGGTCGGCGGGGGCGCGAACCGCATCATCGTCGGCCTGGGCGGGAGTGCAACGAATGACGGCGGCGCGGGCGCGATGCAGGCTCTAGGCGTCCGCTTCTTGGACGCGGCCGGGATGTCGCTGCCCAAGCCCATCACCGGCGGCGACCTAGCGAGTCTGGCCCACGTTGATGCCACCGCTCTGCACAGTCTGTTCGCCGGGGTGGAGGTCGTTATCGCCTCGGACGTGACGAACCCCCTGCTGGGGCCGCGCGGCGCGTCCGCCGTTTACGGCCCGCAGAAGGGCGCGGACGCGGCGATGGTTGCTGAACTCGACGCCGCGCTGGCGCAGTACGCCGCCGTCCTGCGCCGCGACCTGGGCCGGGACGTGGCCGACCTCCCCGGTGCGGGCGCGGCGGGCGGAATGGGGGCGGGCCTGATGGCCTTCCTGAATGCCCGGATGCGGAGCGGGATTGACCTGGTCCTGGACGCGGCCCGGTTCGAGGAACAGGCGGCGGGCGCGGACTGGCTGCTGACCGGCGAGGGCCGGATCGATGCCCAAAC
Organism: Capsulimonadaceae bacterium; assembly: GCA_965215505.1. Lineage (GTDB taxonomy): Bacteria > Armatimonadota > Armatimonadia > Armatimonadales > Capsulimonadaceae > JANXMY01. The sequence goes on from OZ244065.1 coordinate 5,482,249, forward strand.
GCTGGCGGGCAAAACCATCTCCGGCGTCCTGCGCCGCTGCCGACCGTTTGGTCTCCCCGTCCTGGCCTTCGGCGGCTCGGTGGACGATGCGGCAGGCGAATTGCTCGCTGACGCCGGCCTGCGCGCCGCCTTCCCCATCGTCTCCGGCCCGATGTCCCTGGAAGACGCCATGCGCGACGGCGGCGCGCTTCTCACCCAGGCCGTCGCCCGCGTCCTTCGGCTGCTGTAGAGGGAGAACGGGTCCGCATGAAAGCCTTGCTCGGTGGCCTCGTCTTACTGCTACTGGCCGTCCGTCCGGTGCAGGCCGCGCCGCCGCGCCCGGATGTCATCTTGGCGGATTTTGAGGGCGTAGGCTACGGAGGCTGGCGCACGACGGGCACTGCCTTCGGCACGGGACCCGCGCAAGGGACATTGCCCGGTCAAATGCCGGTCAGCGGGTATCGGGGCCACGGCCTCGCCTCCTCGTTCGTCGGCGGGGACGCGGCGACGGGGACCCTGACTTCCCCCGTGTTCACGATCACGCGCAGGCACATCAACTTCCTGATCGGCGGCGGCAGACACCCCGGCGCGGCCTGCATCAATCTACTCCTGGACGGCCGGCTGACACGGACCGCCACCGGCCCGAACGGCGTCCCCGGCGGAACCGAGAGGCTGAACTGGGCCAGCTGGGACGTGGCCGACTTGGAAGGCAAAGCGGCCCGCATCCAGATCGTGGATACGGCGACGGGAGGATGGGGGCACATCAACGTGGATCAGATCACACAAAGCGACAAGCTGCCGGCAGACGAAGGCGGTGCGGTCAGTACGGGCGAGCTCTACCAGGAGACTTACCGCCCGCAGTTCCATTTCAGCGCCAAGCGGGGCTGGCTGAATGACCCGAACGGGCTGGTGTTCCATGACGGCGAGTATCACCTGTACTTCCAGTTCGAGACGGAGCTTTCCGGGGCGGACGACCGCAAGAGCTGGGGATTCGCCGTCAGCCCCGACCTAGTCCACTGGCGTCAGCTCGACGATGCGCTCCAACCCGACGCCCTCGGCCCGATCTGGTCGGGGTCCGCCGTCGTTGATCGGGACAACACTTCCGGGCTGGGCAGTCCCGGCAAGCCGCCCCTGGTCGCCCTGTATACGGCGGCGGGCGGCAAGTCGCCCGAGTCGTCCGGGCGTGACTTTACCCAGTGCCTCGCCTACAGCCTGGACCGGGGGCGGACCTGGACCCGGTATGCCCATAACCCCATCCTGCCGCACATCGCCGGTGAAAACCGGGACCCCAAAGTCGTCTGGCATGCCCCCACCAAGCACTGGATCATGGCACTCTATCTGGAAGGGTCGGACTTCGCCCTGTTCGCATCCCCTGACCTGAAGGCTTGGACCCGCCTGCAAACGATGACCCTGCCTGGATGCGATGAGTGCCCCGACTTCTTCGAGATGCCCGTGTCGGGCAGCCCGAACGACCACCGCTGGGTCTTCACGGCGGCGAACGGGAAGTACCTGGTAGGAACCTTCGACGGCCAGGAGTTCACGCCCGAAACCGGGGTGCTGCCGAGCGACTACGGCGCGAACTTCTACGCCGTGCAGACCTACAGCGACATCCCGCGTACTGACGGGCGGCGCATCCAGATCGCCTGGATGCGCGGTGGCGAGTATCCTCAGATGCCGTTCAACCAGCAGATGAGCTTTCCCTGTGAGCTGACTCTGCACCGGACCTCGGACGGGTTGCGCCTGCACCGGCAGCCCGTCCGCGAGATCGCCGGCCTGTATGGCAAGGAACAGTCGTGGCACGACCTGACTCTCGCCCCCGGCGAAAACCCGCTCCACTCGCTTTCCGGCGACCTCTGGGACGTGAATGCGGAGTTTGAGATCGGAACCGCTACGGCGGTGGTTTTCCGCGTGCGCGGTACGGACGTACTCTATGACGTCAAGGCCCAGACTTTGACCGCGCTGGGCCGAACCGCCCCATTGAAACTCGACGGCAACCGCCTCACTCTGCGCCTCTTGATAGACCGCACTTCGCTCGAAGTGTTCGGCAACGGCGGGCAGGTTTCGATGGCAACCTGCTTCCTGCCACCCCCGGACGATAAGATGCTGGCCGTCCACGCGGACGGCGGCAGCGCCAGGATCGTTGCCCTGACCGTTCATCCCCTGCGTTCCGCCTGGCGCTGACGGCGCGGGTATACTAAAGGCATGGCCCGCAAACCCGCCGAATCCAAAGTCCCTAAGACGCCCGCCGAACCCAAGGCCCCCAAGCCGCCCAAGCCCGCGCCGGTCAAGAAGCCGCGCAAGCCGGAGTTCTCGCCGACCCGCCTCCGCACCTTCCTCTCCTGCCCCATGATGTACCGGCTCGAATATGTGGAAAAGGTCGGCAAGTTCTACCACCGGGCGCGGGCCGGCTACACCTTCGGCTCCACGCTCCACCAGGCCCTCCAGACCTTCCACGAGGACGGCGGCAGCGCCGCTGTGTCGGCGCCAGAGCTAGTAGCCAAAATGGAGACCGTGTGGCAGTCCCAGGGCTATCAGAACGCCGAACACGAGCAGGCGCACAAGGAAGAAGCGGCCAAGATACTGACCACCTATCACGCCGCCGCCGAGGCCCGCGCCGACCAGACAAAGCCGTTCCTGATCGAGAAGATGCTGAAGTGGGACATGGGGCCGTTCGTGCTGACCGGGCGCATTGACCGGATTGACGAACACTTGGAGGACGGCGCTCTGGAGATCGTGGACTACAAATCGGGGCGGCTGGGCGTGACCGAGGAGGACGTTAAGGGCGCGCTCGCCATGTCCGTGTATCAACTGCTGGCGAAGCGCAATAGCCCCGACCGGCGCGTCTTCGCCACCATCCACGCCCTGCGCGGCGGCGTGACCGCCTCGGCGTCCTACACGGAAGAGGAGATGCTGGAACTGGAAGAAGACCTGCGGGGCGTGGGCATCACGATCCTGGAGAAAGACTTCGAGGCCGTCCGCCCCGTCCCCCTGCCCCATGTCTGCCCGCACTGCGACTTCCTGCCGCTCTGCACCCGCTCCTGGAAGCGCGAGGGCCGGGACTATCTCGCTGAACTGGCCGTGGGCTGATGCCTCCGCTATGGGTTGCCGGGCGTACCGATGTTGAACTCCCAGTACCGATACAACCGGTCCTTCGTCAGTGACGCCGCATGACCGTCCGCCAGAAGCGTGTTGAAACGCTCCTCCTGAGTGTCCGCGTCCCCGTGCCAGAAGCCGGTCCCGTCGCACAAAAGGTTGATCTCTGCCGGGCCGTGCTGCGCGTGTGCCTCCTCCGGCTCATAGGCGGTCAGGCCGGAAAGCGTCTGGCGCTGTAGGGTGAGCGCGGTGCGGTAGTAGTAGCTCAAGCCGAAGGCGTCATAAGAGGTCGGGTGTGCCGGCAGTGGGATGGGGTCGTCGCCCGCATCCTCCGACTCAAACCCGGTGTCGGCGGGGCAGTGCCACAACTCCTTGCCGGGAACGTAAGGCCGCAGCACATCCTGGAGCGAGGGCAGCAGGTGCGCCTCGGGCCAGTATTTGCCTCCGTCCGCCGTCCGCCAGTCGTCCGTGTTCCGGTCGGCGGCGTCGCCGCCGCGCGGGAAAAGGTCATCCTCGTCCTGGGCATACAGGAAGACGCCCAGGCCAATCTGCCGCAGGTTGGACAGGCAGGCCGTCTGCCGCGCCCTCGCCCGCACACTGCTGAAGACAGGGAACAGGATCGCCGCCAGCAGGGCGAGGATGCTCAGGACGACCAGCAGTTCGATGAGTGTAAAGCCGTGCCGCTTCATGTGCCTGCCTTCTGCCGGGGATGATGCCGGACCACACCTACAGCGACCGCGCCGGAGAAGAATACAATCAACAGAGCCGGAGCGAGAGCGGCACCATCGGCGCGCATCCTATCCACCCAGAGGATACGGCGGTACTCGCTCTCGATGGCGCTCCTGTCGAATGCTTTGGTGTAGTGCGAGTCGGTGACACGCTTGATCTCGTCGCCCATCGCTCTGAACAACGCATCGTTGCGCCTGATCTTTTCCTGCGCGGGTAGGTGCTGGTAGCGGCTGTCCTCCACTTCTTCCTGCACACGGACGCCGACATAGCCGTACATCTCGTCCAGTGACTTCATGGGCCTGCGGATGTCCCTGCCATCCGGCCCGTACATCTTCGCCTGCGCGGTCTGCTCGCTTTGCGCTTGTGCCTGCCACGCCCGCTCGCGGACAACCCGAAGGACAACCGAAGCGAGGGAACCCAGCAGGACGATGGCGGCAATCACGACGACCAACGTGCGGCGCTTGCCTGCGCCAAGCAGTGTTGCCATAGCCCTTCCCCCATGCTCCCATTACTCCCGAGCGCTCTGCGAAATCTCTTCCCCGATTCCCAGCGCCTTGAGGTCGTTCCGGGACTGGTCATCCGAAGACACCAGCGCGCGCATCTGCTGGGCCACGTCCTGCTCGGTCAGGCCCTGCCGCTGCATGGCCTCGTGGACGAAGGCCAGCCGGTCGTGGGCCATCAGCAGGTCCAGGCTGGAGATGTCCAGGATGTCGGCCAGCGCCCCCAGGGCGGGCACGGTCTGGGCGATGTCGCTCTCGGCGCGCGCCTTGAGCAAGGTCTGGGCGTATTCCAGCTCACGCATCGCCTGGTCCAGCGGGGCGCTCATCACCTGGTATTCGTTGACTTTTTCCGCCAGCCCGGCGCTCAGATCGGTCACGGCCATCGTGCGTCCTCCATCGGAGTCTTGATATATTACGGGTGCATTATAGCACGTCCCGCCCCGGCTTCGGCGTAAATGGCCTTGACCTTGGCGTTCTGCGGGTCATCCCACCAGGCGCGGAAGAGCAGGATGTCGCCGCCCTTGACCGCATTCACCAGGTCGGCGTGGTGTCCGTCCAGATCTCCGTCCGACGTGCAGAGGACGGTGAACGCGCCGGGATAGACGCGGCGGACGCGGTCGGGCGTGCCCAAGTTCCCGCCGCGCAGCTCGGCATAGGGGACCGTCGCGCCGTAGTAGCGCACTTTCTTGTGTTCCGGCATCAGCAGGGCGACGATCTTGCGCCGGGCCAAAGCGGCGGCCACGTTTTGGAACACGGAGGCGGGGTAGGGGACGTTCGGGTCGCCGTTGGAGTCCACATAGAAGAGGGTGCAGCCCCAGCGCGTGTTGGCATAGAGCGCCTTGTCGATCAGCGTCAGCGCCACGTCGGCCATGTCCGTCTGATCGTACTGGGACACGCCGCCGTCCGCCGCCCTCTCGACCAGCTGGGGCCGGATGCAGACGCCGACTTTGAGGCCCGCGCGGCGGAACCGAGCGAAGTAGGCGTCGGCCAGCGGCTCCATCTCGGGGGCCAGCAGCGAGAACGCCCGTGGGTCCCCGATGTAGGAGGTGGCATGAGGGAATTCTTGCCCCTCGATGTCCCAGGTGATCATCCCCTGGGCGTTCATCGCCTTCAATACGCGGATGCTGTTGTCGGCGTAGTCGGTCAGCCGCTTCGCGAAGGCCGCGCGGCCCGCCTCGGTCGTGACGTCTATGTCGGCGTCGTTGTTGAACCAGCCGCGCGGGTTCCTGCCGCCGGGCCGGTGCGGGACGCTGGAAGAGAGCATTAGGTAGCCCAGGGGCCGCCGGTCCGGCCAGCGCAGGGTTTTGGGGAACGCAGCGGCATACCGGCGGTCGAGGTCGGAGGTCAGCGAGGCTGGCGTCGTCCCCGCCGGGCCGAAGCGCAGCGAAAGCGTGTAGGTGTCCGAGTGGCCCGGCGCGATGGGCCGGACGAGGTAGGGGGCGAGCAGATCACGCGGCCCGTTCTCCGGGCCGGACGATACGCGCAGCGGGAACTCCGTGTCGGCGGGCCGGTCCAGGGCGAAGGGGAAGCCGACCAGGAGCGACCTCGTGAAGTCCTCATTGCAGAGCGCCACCGTCCCCGCTCCGTAGCTCGCGCTGACGACCCCCGGTTCGTCCCGGCTGGCCGTTATCAGCGGGTACTCCTGGGCGTACTCGGCGGGCTTTTGCGGGAACTTGAGCCACAGAGGCTGCAAGACGATGGACTGGACCGTCTTGTCGGGGTCCGTGTCGGTGACGGTCAGCGTCAGGTTCAGCCGACTGCCAGACGGCGCGAAACGCCCCCAGACGCGGCCCCAGGCGAACGTCCGCGTGATCGTGCCGTTTGCCGCGTCAGTCACGACCTTGCTCGGCCCGCCCCCGTCAAGGGTCACGTCCTTGCCGTCCGCCCCGCGCAGCGTGACCCGCGACACCCAGAACGCGCCGCCCGTAAACGCGCCGTTCGCCCCGGCATCCGGGTTGATCCAGAGAAGCTCCTGACCACCGTAACGCAGGGACGACAGGCCGCCGGCACCGAAGCCGACCGTGACATCAGGCGTGGCCCGCACGGCCGGGGGCGCGAGCGCCGATAGACACAGCAGCAGGGCGATCCGCAAAAGGCTTCTCATAGCCGTCAGTGTACCACGCAGGGCGCGGTTTCCAGAGTGGGGGTTGACAAAGGCGGGGCCGGGGCTGTAAGATAAGCCATGCCCGCCGTCGCCGCGTCTTCCTCTAAAGCCTCGACCTCCGCCAATGTCCTGCCGCCCGTCGCCCTGCCCGCGTTTGAAGGGCCGCTCGACCTGCTCCTGCACCTGATCCGCGAACACCGCGTGGACATCGCCGACATCCCCATCGTGCAGATCACCGACCAGTACCTCGCGTATCTGCGGGCGATGGAGGAGATGAACCTGAACGTGGCGGGCGAGTTCCTGCTGATGGCGGCGACCCTGCTGGAGATCAAGAGCCGGATGCTGCTGCCGAAGCCCCCGCGTGTCGAAGAGGCCGAGGAGGGCATTGACCCGCGCCAAGAGCTTGTCCAGCGATTGCAGGACTACCAGCGTTACAAGGCGTTTATCGAGACTTTGGCCGGGTGGGAGGACGACCGCCGGGCGCTGTTCTTCCGGGGCCAGGGCGACTACGGTGGCCTGTACGAGCTGCCGGTCGGCTTCGGCGAGCTGCACCCCGGCTCGCTCCTGAAGGCTTTGACCCGCCTACTGGCCGAGGCCGGCGACGACGGCGACCAAGCGGTCACCAGTGTGCGCCGCCAGAAGATCACCCTCCGGCTGGCGATGGCCGCCTTGTGGCGCAAGGTCCAGCGCGGTGGCGCGGCCGGCGTCCTGCTCGACGAGTGCTTTGAACGGCCTTTCGTGCGCCTGGAGATCGTGATGACGTTTTTGGCTCTCCTGGAACTGCTTCGGCAGGGACGCATGGATGCCCGCCAGGACGCCTTGCTGGACCACATCTATCTGCTGGCGCGGGAGACGGCCCGTGCCTGAGCCGCCCGCGCCGATTGCCGAGATGGACCTGCCGCCGCTGCTCGAAGCCTACCTGTTCGTGGCGACGGAGCCGGTTCAGCCTGCCGAGATCGGCCGCCTGCTGAACGTCGAGGCCGCCGCCATCGAGGAGGCTCTGGAGGACATGGCGAACGCCTACGCCCGCCGGATCAACTCCGGCCTGCACGTCGTCCGCATCGCTGGCGGCTACCAGATGGCGACCCGGCCCGCGATGGCCGAAGGCGTCGCGCGCCTGCTGGCCGCGCCGGGGCAGAAGAGCCGCCTGTCCAAACCCGCGCTCGAAACGCTGGCGATCATCGCCTACCAGCAGCCCGTCACGCAGGCCGAGATCGAGGCCGTGCGCGGCGTCAACGCCGACGCCGTATTGAAGACCTTGACCGAGCGGCGTCTGGTCCAGGAGACGGGCCGCCGTGAGGTCCCCGGTCGGCCCTTCCTCTACGGCACGACCCCGGACTTCCTGCACTACTTCGGCCTCCACACTCTGGAAGACCTGCCGCCGCTCGAAGACATCGTGATCGCCGAAACTGAGGGCGATAAGGCCGCAACGCACGACGCCCTGGAAGCCGTAGGATTAGAGGAGTAGGGGCGAACCTTGTGTTCGCCCTTCCGATGGGCGTGTCCGCCCTTCCGATGGGCGTGTCCGCCCTGCCCGTACATGACCTGACCTATCACTAGCCATACATGACCAAACGCCTGACAACCCTGCTCCTGCCGCTGCTCCTGCTGCCATCGGCCCTGCACGCCGCCCCGCCTCGCGTCAAGGCCACGCTGAAGCAGGTGGCCGCACCGCCTGCCGACTCGGAAGCCGGCCAGCAGGGCATCGCCCCCGCCCCAGCCAAGCCCAAAGCCCCCGTCGTGCCGGTGGTGCGGAGCCGCTACGCCATCCTCGTGGACGCCGTGACCGGCAAGGTGCTGTGGGAGCGCAACGCCGACGCCCCCCGGCCCATCGCCTCGACGACGAAGATGATGACGGCCATCCTGCTGTTGGAGCGCGGCCATCTGGATGACATCGTGACGGCCCCGCCCGGCGTCCAGTATTTGCCGGACAGCAGCCTGCACCTGAAGCCGGGCGAGAAGCTGACCCTGCGCGACCTGCTCTACGCCATGCTCCTGCGGTCGGCCAACGACACCGCCGTCACCGGGGCCGTCTATCTCAACGGCTCCGTCCCCGCCTTCGCCAAGCAGATGAACCTGAAGGCCCACGAGATCGGGGCGACCCACACGCACTTCGTCACGCCCAACGGGCTGCCCGCGCCGGGGCATTACTCGACGGCCGCCGATTTGGCGAAGATAGCCTGTTATGCGGTCAACAACCTGCCGCAGTTCAACGAGATCGTCCGGACGCCGCTCTACAAAGTCCATCGGTCTTTAGACATGCGGGACGTGTGGGTCAAGAACACGGCGACGGGCTTCCTCAAGAAGTTCCCCGGCGCGGACGGGGTCAAGACCGGGTATATCCATGCGGCGGGGCACTGCTTCGTCGGCTCCGCGACGCGCGGCGGCTGGCGGATGATCGCCGTGGCCCTGAACAGCGGGACCTGCCGGGAGGATGTCGAGTCGCTGCTGTCCTACGGCTTCGCGGACTTCGCGCCCACGACGGTCGTGCCGAAGGATGACTTGGTGGGGTCGGTGGACATCCCTAGCGCGATCCAGCCGGTAAAGGTCAAGGCCGCGACGCCCCTGTTCCTGGTATCGTCCCGCCGGAGGCCGCTGCCGGCCTTTGTGGTCAAGGTGACGCCATTGCCTCTGCTGCCGCAGGCACCGATTGTGGCGGGGACGCGGCTCGGGACGGTCATGGTCCTCGTGGACGGTAAAGCGCAGGCGGAGGGTGATGCCGTGGCGGCGGAGGACGTCGCCGTCAAGCCGCTGGCGGCCTTCGCCCGGACGACGCGGACGATCGGGCGGGCCGTCCCCCGAGTGATCGGGGCGCTCGCCGCCCTCGGCGCGGTGATTTTAGGAGGCTGGATACTTCATGCCCGAGCGACTGCAAAAAGCGCTCGCCGCCGCCGGGATCGGTTCCCGGCGGGCGTGCGAGGAGTGGATCACCCAGGGCCGCGTCCGGGTTAACGGCCTGGTCGTGACGGAACTCGGGACCAAGGTTGACCTGGACACGGACAAGGTCCTGTTCGACGGCCGCATCGTCCGCCCGCCCCATCGCCGCTACTACCTCGCGCTCAACAAGCCGCGCGGCGTGGTTTCGTCGCGCGCCGACCCGCACGCCGGTCGGCTGGTGACGGACCTGGTGGACATCGGGAGCAAGCCGATGCTGCGGCCGGTGGGCCGTCTGGACGCCGACAGTGACGGGCTGATCTTCCTGACCGACGACGGCGACTTCCTGTTCAAGCTGACCCACCCGCGCTACCACGTCCCCAAGACCTACCGGGTGCAGGTGCAGGGCGTTCCCAACGCCGACGCCCTGGCGCGTCTGCGGAAGGGCATCATGCTGGAGGACGGCCTGACCCGCCCCGCCGAGAATGTCCGCCTGCTGCGCGGCAAGGAGAACATGGACGGCACCGGCGCGGGCGAGCTGGAACTGACCATCTACGAGGGCCGCAACCGGCAGGTGCGGCGGATGCTGGCCGCCGTCGGCCACAACGTCACCCGCCTGACCCGAGTCCGCATCGGGGCCGTCCGCCTGACCGGCCTGCCGCCGGGCGCGTGGCGGCACCTGACCCCCGCCGAGGTGGCGGCCCTGACGGCGGGAGCGCCCGCCGCCGCCCCGACCAAAGAGAGCGACAAAGAAACCGACCGAGAAGACCATACCGAGGAGAAAACATCATGGCCCGTACAGCCACTTTCGACACCACCAAAGGCGTCATCGTCGCCCAGCTCGCTGAGGACGACGCGCCCATTACAACCGCGAACTTTATCGAACTCGCCCAAAAAGGATTCTACGACGGCCTGACCTTCCACCGCTACGCCCCCGGCTTCGTCATCCAGGGGGGGGACCCGGACGGCAACGGCACCGGCGGGTCCGGCAAGAACATCAAGGGCGAGTTCCGAGACAACGGCGTCCCCAATCCAGGCAAGCACGATGCCGCCGGGGTGCTGGCGATGGCCCGCTCGGGCAACCCGGACAGCGCCTCGTCCCAGTTCTACTTCACGCTCGCCGCCGCCCCGCACCTGGACGGCGGCTACGCCGTGTTCGGCAAGGTGACGTCCGGCCTGGACGCCGTCCTGGCCCTGCGCGGGGGCGACCGCATGAACAAAGTCACCATCAGCTAGACCTCGCAGCAGAGGCCGAAGCCGGAAGGGGCGCGATGAGTCGCGCCCCTTTTTCGTTTGTGCTGTCAGTGTCAAGACTTTTTCGAGGAGCCGCCCGACTTCTCCGGCAGCGGCTTCTCCGTCTGCGCGGCATACTCGTGGATGTCTTCGGCCGTGAGCGGCGGCAGCTCGATCTGCTTGTAAACGTCGCGCACCGCGATGTCAAGTATCTCCTCCGCCGATGCCGTCTTGCTCCGCCCCAGTTTTTGGGCGATCCGGTACAGCATCAGGTGAGTTGCGACCGGGACGCGCAGTGAAAGGCTGCGGTCCGGGATCTCCGTTCCGATGACCTCTTCCTCGTCCAGCGTCGCCAGGTGGATCAGCTCGTGTTCAATCCAGTTCTGGAGTCTGCTCGCGCTGTGTAGGTTATGTCCGTTGTGGCTCATCGTACTCGTCCTTCAGTGAAGTAGTGTCCTCATTATAGCCCCATCTGCACCAGAACCGCACCCGCCGGCCCGGCGGACAGGATTGTAAACCGCCTGTAATAAATGAGTGTTGTGTCATCGTCCAATTTGTGTGCAGACTGTGTCATAATCAACACGTCGCCTCGCATTAGTAGGTGACTATGTAAAAGGCTCCTGATGGTCAAACCCAGCCGAACCGCTCGCCCCCTGCGTCTCAGCGTCGCCCTGACCCTCGTGGCTTGTCTCACCCTGTTCCACCCCGCCGCCGCCCACCCGATGGGCAACTTCTCCATCAACCACTACGCCCGGCTTGAGGCACAGACCAAACAGATCACCCTGCGCTATGTGATGGATTTCGCCGAATTGCCGACCGTGGCGGAGCGGGATGCCATGGGCGTTTCAGGGAACGCGCCCGTTCCCGAAGCGGTGAAGCAGGCGTACCTGCGGGCGAAGGCGCTCACCTTGCGCGACGGGCTGACGCTGACCATTGGCGGCAGGCGTGCCGCGCTGGACGTGAAGCCGGTGTTCTTGGAGTTCCGGCCCGGTGCGGGCGGCCTCAACACCATGCTCCTCGAACTCGATCTCACCGCGCCTCTGCCGCCGGGGAACGTCGGCGCGACGTTCCCGGTCGCATACCGGGACGACAACTACGCCGAGCGCACCGGCTGGAAGGAGATCGTCGTAACCGGGGGAACCGGCACGGCGATTCAAAACTCGTCCGTCGGCGGCAGCGACACGAGCAAGGGGCTGACCGCCTACCCGGCCAACCCGACCCTCGCGCCGCCCCAGGAAACCGAGGCGACTTTCACCGTGGCACCCGGCGGCGTCTCCTCCGCGCCGGTCCCGGCTCCCGGCCCGCAGCCGGCCTCGTCCAACTCGCACACCCCGCAGGATGCCTTCACCCAGGTCATCGCCCGGCGCGAGCTGACGCCCGGTGTCATGCTGCTCGGCCTCTTGATCGCCTTCGTGTTCGGCTCGTTCCACGCGCTCTCGCCCGGTCATGGCAAGACGATGGTGGCCGCCTACCTCGTCGGGTCGCGCGGGACGGCCCGCCATGCGGTTTCCCTCGGCGTGATCGTGACGGTGACGCACACCCTGGGCGTTTTCGCGCTGGGCCTGGTGACGCTGTACGCCTCCAAATACGTCGTGCCGGAGAAGCTGTACCCGGTCCTGAGCGTCATCAGCGGCCTGGCCGTCTTCGGCGTCGGCGTCTGGCTGCTCACGTCCCGCCTGCGTGGCATGGCAGATGACCATGCCCACTCGCACGGCCATGACCACGGTCCTGACGGGATTCACCTGCATGCGGCAGACGACGGCCATACGCACGACCACACGCACGATCACCACCACGACCACACACACACGCATGACGTCGACGGGGGGCACTCGCACGGCTTCGGGCACCATCACCATCACGGCGTTCCCGAGGGGCCGATCACCGCGCGCTCGCTGCTGGCACTGGGCATTTCGGGGGGCATTGTCCCTTGCCCCTCCGCCCTCGTCGTGCTGCTTTCCGCCGTCGCGCTGCACCGGATCGCCTACGGAATGGCTCTGATCACTACCTTCAGCGTCGGCCTGGCCTCCGTCCTCATCATCATCGGCCTGATGGTCGTCTCCACCCGGCACTGGTTTGAGCGCTTCCCCGTCGGGGAAGGACTGCTCCGCCGCCTCCCCATCGCCAGTGCAGCGGCCATCACCCTGATCGGCATCATGCTGGTCATCCGCGCCGTTACGCAAGGCGTTTAGAACCGACACGTCCACACATGTTCAGCAAATCTCTCCTCGCCGACACCAGCACCAAGACGAAGATCGTCAGCGTCCTGGCCCTATTGGTGGCGGCCAACGTCCTCCTGTGGCTTCTGGTCTGGAGCCTCTCCGGCAGGTTCCTGTTTCTGGCCGCGACCGGCTGGCTGGCCTACGGGTTCGGCCTGCGCCACGCCGTGGACGCCGACCACATTTCCGCCATTGACAACACCACGCGGAAGCTGATGCAGGAGGGCAAGAGGCCCGTCGGCGTCGGCTTCTTCTTCTCGCTCGGCCACTCCACCATCGTCATCTCCCTGTGCGCCGCGCTGGCCCTCTCGACTGCCTACGTCCAGCGGCACATGCCGCAGTGGCAGGGCATCGGCGGCGTCGTCGGCACTCTCATCTCCGGCCTGTTCCTGTACGTCATCGGCTTCATCAACCTCGTCGTCCTGCTGAACCTCTTCAAGACCTTCCGCGCCATCCGGCGCGGGGAGGACATCGAGGACCAGCACATGGGGGACATGCTGGACCAGCGCGGCCTGCTCGGGCGTCTGTTCAAGCCGGTTCTGAGGATGGTCCGCCACTCCTGGCAGATGTACTTCGTCGGCTTCCTGTTCGGTCTGGGTTTCGATACGGCCAGCGAGGTCGGCATCCTCGCGCTTTCCGCCCACTCCGGCCAGACCAGCACGCCCTTTTGGGTCATCATGCTGCTGCCGCTGCTGTTCATGGCCGGCATGTGCCTCATAGATGCCCTCGACGGCATCCTGATGCTCGGCGCTTACGGGTGGGCGTTCATCAAGCCGGTCCGTAAGGTCTACTACAACCTGATCATCACCACCCTCTCCGTCTTGGTGGCTTTCATCGTCGGGACTTATGAGATGCTGCAAATCTTCCAGGCGCAGTTCTCCCTCAAAGGCAAGCTCTGGAATTTCCTAAACAATCTCCCTCTGGACAACCTGGGTTATTACATCGTCGGCACGTTCCTCGTAGGTTGGGGGCTGTCCGTATTGGTTTACAGGGCCAGGAGGCAGGAGCCGGTCCCAGGCACCGAGGCGCGGGGCGAAACTGTCTCCAAGACCCTCGTGTGATAGCGTCCGTATGTGGTGTCATCCACCGCGCCTCCGGTTTGTCTGCCTGCGTGGTCCATCGGCATCACAGTCGTGAGTGAATGGGAACCAAACCGTATCCACACTGTGTTCAACCATCATTGACAAAGCAAGCAAATTAGAAAAGATCACAATGTCCAACAAACGCCGAGGGTTTACCCTCATTGAGCTGCTCGTCGTCATCGCCATCATCGCGATTCTCGCGGCGATACTCTTCCCCGTATTCCAGAGCGTCCGCGAGAATGCCCGCCGCACCACCTGCATCAGCAACATGAAGCAGATCGGCCTGGCCGCCCACATGTACATGGACGACAACGACGGCGCACTCTACCACCACCACGAGGACTATGTGCTGGATGACGGGACGCAGGTCCACACCCTGCCCCCCGACGTCAGCGGGTGCGTCGGCGGCGGGGCCGGCAACAGCAATGCCGAGAAGCCCTGGGCGATCTTCTTCCAGCCGTATCTGGCGAGCCGGGACGTGATCTACTGTCCGGACGACCCCGCCCCCCACTCCACGGTCCAGGCCCACAACATCATCGCCTACAACGGCGGCATCAGCGTCTTGGGCCAGGAGTGCAGTGCCGCCCCTAACGGCGAGCAGTGTACCGCCGAGGCCCAGCACACGGCGATGTGGAGTTACCTGCTGAACTCCATCTTCACGCACAAGTCGTGCAGCTACGTCATGGAGGGCGTCCTGCCGGGCTTCGCGACCGAGTCGGCCGTGAACTCACTGCCCGACCAGAACCTCATCATGTTCTCGGAGCGCAATTCGGCCGCCCTGGACGACCCCGCGAACACCGACTGGGGGTACATCCCGCAGGATGACTACGACACCTGGCCCGGAGAAGCCAGCCTCGTGCAGTCCGGCAACGGCGGGCAGTACGCCAACCAGGGATGGATCAGCTATAACCGACACCGGGGCGGTGCCGACTACGTCTTCTACGACGGCCATGTCAAGTTCATGCACTGGAGCCAGGCGCGCACCCTGGAGTACCCCGACCACGTCGTCCGATTCCCGCTGGCGAACCCGCCGAGCTGATGATGGCGGGATGAGAAGAGAGCAGGATGAAAAGAAAGGGCCGCCGGCATATGCTGGCGGCCCTTTCGCGCGAACCCGCCCGCCCTTGCGCGGGACGGGTATAATCCTGCCAGATTGGGAACTTTCAGCCAGTCAGTAACGCTCTGAAAAGGAAACAAGGGCAGCGCGCGCCCGAGATGCCATGAGGTTGTTCCCGGAGAGTAGGCGGAAGAGTGCGCCCCCACGAGAGCCGAACGCGGACGGGGAGGCGGGACTGTCCGAGGACGACGTAGAGCTTTTCGCACGGCTGCTGGCCACCCACCAGGATAAGCTGTATCGCGTGGCCTACCGAATGGCCGGACACCACGAGGACGCCCAAGACCTGCTGCAAGACGCCCTGCTGGAAGCCTACCGCTCGTTCAAGCGGTTCCAGCGCGGCTCCTACTTCGACAAGTGGCTCTACCGGATCATGACCAACACGTTCATTGACCGGCAGCGCCACCGCAAGCGGGTGGGGCGGGTCGAGTCACTGGACGCCCCTCTGCCGGGCATGGACGAGGGCGAGTCGGCGGGGCGCGAAATCCCCGACTGGTCGGATGAGCCTTCCCGCCGGGTCCTGCGGGACACATTCGACGAGCCGATCCAGAAGGCTCTGGATGCGCTAAAGCCCGAGTTCCGGATGGTCCTGATCCTGGCGGACGTGGAGGAGTTTTCCTACGAGGAAATCTCCGAGATGATGGACACGCCAATCGGGACGGTCCGCTCCCGCCTGCACCGCGCCCGCGACATGGTGAGGCAGGCCCTCGAAAAAGCCGACAAGAATAAATAACAGAACCAGTCGCAGAACAAACGACGCCCCGGTGCGTCAAAGCAGAGACCATGATGAGCAAGAACGGACATCCACACGGAGAACAACTCTCCGCATATATTGATGGGATGCTGGACGTCGGGAAGACGCGCGGCGTTGCCGAACACCTGCGCGCCTGCATCCCCTGCCGCACCACCGTCGGCCACCTCCAGGAAGCCAAGGCGCTGCTGCACCGGATGCCCGCCCCGCCCCGCCCCGGCCCGCAGTTCTGGGACGATACCTACCGCCGCCTGCGCGTGGACGACCGCGAGCGGGCCGTAACGCGCCGACCCCTGTGGGACGCCTGGCGCGGGCCGGAGCAGGCCGCGCACCGCCGCTGGGCGGCCGGCCTGGCCTCCGTGGCCGCCGTCGCAGCGATGATTGCCGGGCCGCTCACCGGCACGCGCCTCTGGGTGGGGCCGCAGCCGCCCGCCGTGACTACGCCGTTGCCGGACGTCTCGCCGGACACCTCGCCGGACGTGTCCTCGCTGGTGCAGTCGCACACGGACTCCGTCTCGGCCCTCCCGCTCGACGACCCGGACCGGCAGAAGATGATTGCGGAGGACGCGCGCAAGGTGCCGACGAACTCGGAGGCGGCGGGCTATGCCGACATCGCGTTCTAACCGCCGGACTCGCCCCGACTTCCGGCTGACGGTGTGTGCCGGGCTGCTGCTGGCGGTGCCGGCTTTCGCCGTCTCGCACGCCACGGCCGTTCCTCACCGGCAGGCCGCGCCCAGGCGGCACGCCGCCGCGCCCGTCTCCCATGTCCCGACGGCGGAGGACCTGTTCGTCAAGGTCCTCAGCGCCGACGACCTTTTCACCTACATGGGGCGCAAAGTCACTATCTACTGGCGCACGGGTCAGACGACCGCCGTCAACGTCTTCCACCGCCCCGTTGACGACAGGCGCATCTACTACCTCAGTCCCAAGTCACAGCGCGGCCTCCTCATCGCCAGCGACGGGCATGAGGAGTGGCAGTACGACCCGCACTCCAAAGAACTGAGCCACCGCCGCCTTTCCCCCGGCGCGCTGGAGGAGGACGACCTCCTGAGCTACACGCTGCTCCGGGCGAACTATTATCTCACCGTTGACCCGACGCCGCGCGTCTACGCGGACCGGCACGTTTCGCTCGTCACGATCAAGAGGCCCGTCGGCCACACCCTGGCGCGTCGCTTCTGGATAGACAACGGGACCGGCCTGATCCTGAAACGGGAGATCTACGGGGATGACGGCGAGCTGGCCGTGACGAGTACCTTTTCCGAAATCAATTATCACCCGAAGTCTTCGTTCGGCAGCTTCAGCCTGGCCGCGCTGTCCAAAACGCCCAGCGTACACACCGTCGAGAACTCGGCCCCTTCGGAGGACCCGATCAAGCCCGCCCTGGTGCCGGGTCAGCTCACGGGGAAGGCCTTTGCGCCCCCCAATCTGGCCGGCTATCGCCTCGTGGGGGCCTCAACCACCACGACGGGTGGTAAGCCGCTGCTGCACCTGCGCTATTCGGACGGGCTGAACCTGGTTTCGCTGTTCGAGCAGCAGCGCACCCAGGCGCGGCGGCCGACCCGTGTTCCGGGGATGCAGAAGGCGCAGATCGGGTCCGTCCCCGCCCACGTCTCGCACCGCGCCTCGCTGACGACCTACAACTGGGACACCTCCACCCTGAACGTCACCTTGATGGGCGAGATGGGCGTCAAGGCGCTCTACTCGCTCGCTCTGGCCGCCGTTCAAAGCAGATGAAGGCGCGGATGTCCGCGCCATCATCTGCACCTGTTCCCCTGATGCCCCATCATGTTCCCGCTCCGGTGCGCTTTGCGTGTCCCGCCTCCGCGATCTGGTCCCGCAGGGTGTGCGTCAGCTTCGTCATCAGGTTGCGCGAGAAGTCATCATTTGCGAGCGCCAGGCCCTTCTCGGAATACGGCAGCGCCTGGGCCGGCTTGTGTTCGGTCG
The DNA here is from genome assembly GCA_965215505.1 of Capsulimonadaceae bacterium. Lineage (GTDB taxonomy): Bacteria > Armatimonadota > Armatimonadia > Armatimonadales > Capsulimonadaceae > JANXMY01. Next base: position 5,499,871 of record OZ244065.1, read on the forward strand.
CGGCCAGAAGCATCGCCATCTCCCGGTACAGCTCCCACTCCTGGGCGTCGCTCGTGTTGCGGGCGATCCCCTGTGCCAGCACCCGTTCGGCCTCGGCCCCGCGCCCCGTGCGGGGCAGGATCGCCCCGCCCATCAGCTCATACGCCTGGACGAAATGGGGGTCCAGCGTGATGATCGTCTGGAGCAGAGGCAGCAGGCTCTCGTTCTTGGACCAGTCGCCGCCGTCCGCCATGTACTGGTGGTGGTAGTGGTCCACGACCTTGCTCCACAGCAGGTTCGCCGCCACGATGCGGAACTCACCCCCCGCTTGTGCCAGGGCGGCGTTCCGACCCTGGGCCGCGCTCGTGACCAGGTAACCTCGTGCGAGGCCCGCCCGCTGCGAGGCCGACTCGAACAGCCCCGCCGCCGTCATCAGCCCCAGAAAGAGCAGCGCGGCGGGCCAGGCCCGCCGGCCGTTTTGCCTCGCCATCTCAGGCCGCCTTCCTTAGATCCGTCACGCCTTCAGACACCGGCACTGCGGCCCGCGCCCGACGCCGGATACGGCCACGATACGCCAGGCCGTTCAGCAGGAGGAACCCCGCGGCCATGCCCCCCATCTGGAGCCGCTCCTCGCGGACGTACTTCGGGTCGCCCCAATGTTCCAGCAGCTCGTCGCCGTCGCCGTCATCGCCGGCCCCCGGCGGCAGGAAAGGCCGCGCCGCCGGTGCCAAGGGCGGGGCGGCCTGCGCGGCCTGATGCGGGGCCAAGATCGTCACGCTGCCCAGGGCCAGCAGGGCGCAGGGCAGGAGAAGCCAGGGCGCGGGGTCTTTCCGGGCTGAATTTACGGCAATCATCTCCATCACAGCTCCTTCCGGGCGAACGACATTGAGGCCAGCGTCAGCAGGGCAGCCGTGTAACAGACTCCATAGGCCGCCGTCTGCCAGAGGTAGGCGCTCGGGACCGTCAGGTGATGCACCAGGGCGTCTTTGAAGTTGAAGGACTCCAGGTTGGGCAGCAAATGGTAGAGCGCCCCGATCATCAGGCGGTTGAACCCATTCTGCGGGCGGGCCGTCAGCGAAGCATAAAGAGGGAACTTGACGTTGCCCAGCAGGCACAGCAGGACCGAGAGGAGCCAGGCCAGCGGCCAGGAAGTCAGGGTGGAGAGGCACAGCGCCAGGGCGGCCAGGATCGCCGTCTCCAGGAACAGGAACGGCAGGACGTAGAACAGCGCCGAGTCCAGACGGCCCATGTAGAAAACCTGGAGGAATGCGAACGTCGCCGCCATGACACCCATCCCGATGGCGACCGTCCCCATGGCCCCGGAGTATTTGCCGCAGACGAACTGCCAGCGCGCCACGGGCTTGGCGATGACCGGGTAGACCGTCTTCTGCTCCGTCTCGCCGGGGATGCCGGTCACTGCCAGCGTGATCGCGACGACCGCGCTGATGAGGAACACCGAGAAGAGGCACAGGTCGTTCAGCATCTTCATCTGGACGTGCCGGTCGAACTTCGCCAGAGTCGCCGAGCCGAAGATCAGGAAGATCGCGAACAGCATCAGGACGTGGAAGACCTGCTTGCGCGCGCCCTCCAGCATCGTGATCCGGCCGATGATGCCGATGTTGCGTAATGCCTGCATGGTCTTACCCCCCCACCAGACGCAGGAAGGCGTCTTCCAGCGTTTCGCGCTGCGGTGAGACGGCCACCAGACGCGCCCTCCGCTGTTCCAGCAGGCCCATGACGCGGTAGACCAGAGGCCCAGGCACCCGCAGGCACGCCCCCGTCTCGCCGGTCGCCTCCACCGTCCCGCCCCAGTCTTCCACCTGCGCCCTCAAGACGTCGTCGCGCTCCGCCTGCTCGATCTGGACCCGGACCTCGTCGCGCGCCCGCGTGATCTCCTGCGGCGTCCCGCAGGCCACCAGCCTGCCGCGCGCCATGACGCCAACCCGGTCGCAGACCGATTCCATCTCGGAGAGCAGGTGTGAGGAGAGGAAGATCGTCTTGCCCTCCCCTTTCAGCGTGGTCAGCAGCGCGCGCAGCTCTTTGCGCCCGACCGGGTCCAGGCCGGACGACGGCTCATCCAGGATCAGCAGGTCCGGGTCGCCCACCAGGGCCGTCGCCAGGCCGACCCGCTGGGTCATGCCTTTGGAACACTTGGCGAGGACCATGTGCCGGTTCTCCCACATCCCCACCTGCCGCAGACACGCCTCGACGCGCGCCCGCGCCCGCCCGCCGGTCAGCCCGGAAAGCCCGGCGTGGGCGCGCGTGACTTCGAGCGCCGTCAGGAACTTGGGGAAGTAGGGCTGCTCGGGCAGATAGCCGACGCGGCCTCGCGCGCCGTCGTCGCCCACGGGCCTGCCGAAGAGCCAGGCGTCGCCGATCGTGGGCGGGATGAAGCCGAGCAGCATCTTGATCGTCGTCGTCTTGCCGGCCCCGTTCGGGCCGAGGAAGCCGAAGAGCGCGCCCTGTGGCACGCCGAGGGTCAGGCCGCTCACGGCGACCCGCTTCTCTTTCTGACGCGGGACGGGGTACTGCTTGGTGAAATTCTCAATTCGGATTGCGGCGTCAGTGTTTCGGTCGGGCATCGTGTCGTTCCCCTTCGTGGGCGGAATCTTTCCCTCTCACCATCGGCATTCCGCCCGGCTTTCTTTAGGGTACAATAGGTTCCATGAGCCTCCCGTCCACTTGCCGAAACCTCTCCGTCGCCGAAGTCCGGGCGAAGCTGGAACGCGGCGTTCCCGTCCGCCTCGTGGACGTCCGCCAGGGCTGGGAGCATGCCCGCTATCACCTGCCCGGCGCACTCCTGCTGCCCACGGACGAGTTCGCCGCCCGGTTTGCGGCCGAGCTGGACCCCGCCGACGAGATCATCTGCGTCTGCGAACACGGCGTCCGCAGCGCCGCCGCCGGCCGCTTCCTGGCGGCCCAGGGCTATGCGAACGTCGCCACCATGACCGGCGGCATGGCCGAGTACGACGGACCCGTCGAGACAGGAACAGAGTGACGACGATGAAGATGCTGACCAAAGAAGAAGCCGCCGCCGAGATCGCCGACTATGACTACCGGATCGATGAAGGGCTTCGCGCCGTCTACCGGATCATGGCGGATAATGAAGACGACCCGGAGGAGCCGCTGAGGCTGCTGAAAGTCAACACCGACACACCGGAAACCGGCATCCTGCCGCTGCATTTTCCGCCCGATACGGCGAACGGCATCCCCTTTGCCTACGAGCTGGTGGTCATCACCCCGCGAGAGTTCGACCGGCTCCGGTCCGCAGACCTCCGCCTCCCGGATGACTGGCGGCTTGGCCCTCCGATTCATCCTTCGGCCCATCACCCCGGCGACCTACTTGAGACTGCCGCATGAGTACCCCCCTGATCTGGCAGCACGCTTATGCGCGCCAAGCCAAGGCGGACTGGGCTGCCTATGAAGTCCTGCTTGCCGCCCCCCATCTGCCTCAGTGCCAATCGCTGCACTTCCTTCAAATGACGTGTGAGAAGCTCTGCAAGGCTTACCTGTGCAGCCACAAAGTCGAGCCGCGGTTTTTGCAGACGAGCCACGGCTTCATCGCGGGCAACCTGCCGGAGATCTTCAAGGACCAACGGCGGCGTTCAAAGCTCCGCCCCCTGAACCCGCGTTCAACGCTGGTGAGGCAGGTCAACAACCTCTCACGCGAGATCGAGCTGCTGGCCCCCACCGTTGACAGCGTCCGCCGCCCCGACAACTGCGAGTACCCGTGGGAGGACGGCGCGGGCGGAGTCGTCGCGCCCGCCGAGCATCCCTTCGCCACGCTCTCGCTGCTTTCGGAGGCGGCGGGTCAGGAACTCCTCGGCATCGTCCCGTTTGCCATCGACGAACTGCTCTGAACATAAGCCACCCTTAACGGAAAAGAAACCTTTCATGCCCTCCCAACCGCTGCGCGAACTCGAAACCGTCCGCACCCCTGAAGCGCTGGCCGTTCTCTGCCGACAACTGAAAGAAGCGGGCCGCTTCGCGCTGGACACGGAGTTCGTCGGCGAGCGGACATACCTGCCGCGCCTCTGTCTGGTGCAGGTGGCGACGACCGAGTTCATCGGCCTCGTGGATACGCTGGCGGTGGGCGGGATGGACCCGCTCTGGGACCTGGTGGCCGACCCCGGCGTCGGGAAGGTCCTGCACGCGGCCCGCGAGGACCTGCGGCTGGCCTACTTCGGGGGCGGGAAGAGGCTGCCGCTCGGCGTGTTCGACACGCAGATCGCGGCGGGGCTGATCGGCCTGCCCTCCTACCCGCTCTCCTATGCCCGGCTGGTCGAGGCGCTGATGGGGGTGAAGCTGAACAAGGCCGAGACGCGGAGCGAGTGGGACCGACGCCCGCTCTCCCCCGCCCAGCTCGAATACGCCCGCGACGATGTCCGCTACCTGCTGCCGGTCCAGGACAAGCTGAACCGGCTGCTGGAGCGGCTGGACCGGGGACAATGGCTGGGCGAAGAGATGGGGCGCTTCTCCGAGGCCCGCACCTATGAAGTCGCTCCCGCCGAGGCTTACCTCCGCCTCCGCAACGCGCGCGGGTTTTCGGCCCGGCCCACGGCCCTCCTGCGGGCGGTCGCCGAGTGGCGGGAATACGAGGCGGCGGCCCGCGACATTCCCGTCCGCAGCCTGCTGCGCGACGAGGTGGTGATCGAGCTGGCCCAGCGGCCCCCGCGCCGCCTGACCGACTTCAAGCGCGTGCGCGGCTTCCCCGAGGCCGACGAGATCAGCCTCGGCCCGCCCATCCTGGACGCACTCAACGCGGCACGCTCCTTGCCGGAAGATCAGCTCCCGCCCCCCCTCGCCTCGGGAGGGCCGGAGGAGACGCCGCGCGAGCGCGTACTGGGCGATCTGCTGTACGCCGTCGGCGAGGCGCTCTGCCTGGAGCGGGACCTCGCCCCCGAGCTGGTGGTGACGAAGGCCGATGCCCTCGCCCTGGCGCGGGGCCAGGCGGGCGGGGCACTGCGGACCGGCTGGCGGGCGCGCGCCGTCGGGGACGACCTGGGCCGCATCGCCGCCGGCACGGCCTCCGCCCGCCTGCGTGTGACGCCGGAAGCCATCGGGGTGGAACTTTTTGAGATTTTATGATGTCACTGTAAGAAATCTGACGGTTAAAATGCGCGTATGCGGGTATAATCCGCCTGCTGCGCTCTGTGTGAGCGACCTACCCTTCAATTGACCATGGATGACGAGACAATGGAAATATACGCGGGGATCGGCCATGACCAGCCCTTCTTCGCACTCGTCGAGGCGTTCTATCAAGGTGTTGATGCAGACCCCCTCCTGCGTCCTCTCTACCCGAATGACCTGACACACGCCAAACTGCACCTCGCCTGGTTCCTGATCCAGCGATTCGGCGGCCCGCTGCGCTATCAGGAAGAGCGCGGCCACCCCCGTCTGCGGATGCGCCATCTACCCTTCCAGATCGGACGCGCCGAGAGTGAGGCCTGGCTGCTCCACATGAACGCTGCCCTGGAGGCGGTCCCGGAGTTCGCCCCATTCCAGGATGTTTTGCGCCGCTACTTTTCGGAGTCCGCCGCCTTCCTCATCAACCACGCAGAAGTCCCAGCCATCGCCGCCTGAGCGTAGCGCGATGCTTGTAAAAACACTGCTTCCTTACCGCTGCGTCGAAGTTGGCATACTTTGTGCATTAATCCATAACTGTCTGGAAACGTCAGACAAGGAAGTAAAACCATGCATCGTCATCATGCACTCCTGTATTCGCTCGTGATCCTGGGTGGTCTGCCCGCCGCCGCGCTGGCCGGGCCTTACTCGGCCGTCCTGCCGCCCGACTCGTTCATCAACCAGCACGTCGCCTCCATGCCCCAGATGAGCCAGCAGGTCACCCTCGACCCCGTCGTCCGGCGGCGGTTGGCCCGCCATTTCCACACCTCCGGGCCGGCCATCGTGCGGTACATCCAGAACAACCTTATCCTGAAAAAGACCATGACTGCCGGGCGCTACAAGGTCTACTGCATCTCGCGGACCGGGCGTGAATACATCATCGACTCTCGCCTGCCGGCTGGGACGCCCGTTTTCGTCATGCGGAAGACCGGCAAGCCCATCCTGAAACTGGCCTGCGGCAATCCGATGGTTGCCTCACTGCCCCCCGTCATCACGAAGACCAGCCCCTATACCTCGCCGACGCTGGCGAGCCTGCCCGCGCCAGCCCCCGTCCCCGTCGCGCCCGGCCTCGCTCCCAATGGCCCCGTGATGGTGGCGATGAACTCCGGGCCTGGCGTAGTCATCACGCCCGCGCCGGTCACGCAGGTCGGCGGCCTGCTCCAGAGCCTGCCGGTCCACGGCGGCAGTTTCCCGATCGGCCTCCTGGCCGGCATCCCGATCATCGCCGGGCTTGCCAGCCACGGCGGCGGCAACTCCCCTGGCACGGGAACCGGGACGGGCACGGGCAACACAGGCACGACGGGCAACACAGGCACGACGGGCAACACAGGCACGACGGGCAACACAGGCACGACGGGCAACACAGGCACGACGGGCAACACAGGCACGACGGGCAACACAGGCACGACGGGCACGACCGGCACGACGGGCACGACCGGCACGACGGGCACGACCGGCACCACGGGCACGACCGGCACCACGGGCACGACCGGCACCACGGGCACGACCGGCACCACGGGCACGACCGGCACCACGGGCACTGGAACAAACACAGGAACTGTTACACCAGTCCCCGAACCCAGTACCCCCGCCGCGTTCAGCGTAGGGGCTGCCGTCCTTGGCTACCTTCTGCTGGCGCGCGGCGCTGCCGCCCGACGGTACAGCCGGAAAAAGGCAAAGAACTAGAGTGGGAGCGTTTCTTGTGGGGGAGCAGGCGCGGCGGTCACAAGACCGGCCGCGCCCGATTTTTTGTAGGCGGTGATCAGGTTGTGGGCCTGCCGGGTCGGCTCAGGCAGGCGGTAGCCGCGCACACAGTCCAGCACGAGCCGGGTGGCTGACTCGACACTGACCCGATGGCCGGGCGAAAGGAACAGGGGGTTGGTGCGCTGCTTGGTGCGCGTGACCGAGCCGATGACGTGCTTCCCCGCCCGGTCCAGCAGCGGGACGCTGACATCGGCCGCGTCCCCCAAAGCGTCAGCATCGTACTTCCCGTACAGGAAGCTCTTGGCGACGCCGATGCTCGGGACGCCGAGCAGGATGCCGAGATGGCAGGCGATCCCGAACCCGCGCGGGTGCGCCAGCCCCTGCCCGTCCGTCATCAGCAGGTCGGGGACGGTCTTCACCTGCGCGAACGCCTCCAGCGCGACCGGAGACTCGCGGAACGAGAGCAGGCCGGGGATGTAAGGCATCTTGAGCGCCGCCGTCGCGTAGCGCGTCTCAATGACCTGGAGGTCGGGGTAGGAGAGGACGACGACCACCGCATGACCCCGGTTGCCCTCGATATCGAACGAGAGGTCCAGCCCTGCTACGGTCTTGATCTCCCCGAAACCGTCCTCCAGGGAGACCAGGCCGCGCATCGCCGTCTGCTGCGCCCGCGCCTCCTCCGCCGTCATGTCCCACGAGTGCAGCTCTTGATACTCCATGGTGTCCTCGACGCTCCCTAGCGGCTGGCAAGCGTTTCCAGTAGAGTGTCCAGAGCTTTATCCACGTCAAGCGCCATCCGCCGCGCTCGTGCATAAAGATTAGCCACCATGTGGCGCGTCTCAAGCGGCAGGTCGTTTGAGTCAGCCCATCGATCGTCTGTGTCAACACTCTCGACCACGTCCCCGTCTTTGTCGTAGATAGATACCTCGTAAATGGCATCATCTAGACCGTATTTTGAGGAGATACGGATAGCATAAGTGGGAAAAGAAGCCTGGAAAATCGCTTTGTCAGCCGTCTTCTCCCACACTACTCTCCCACTGATTGTTTGCTCATGAAGCCTCTTGATCAGCTCGTTCATGCGGTCGTCTGTCATGGCGATTCTCCAATGCGCTTTCTGATCTCCATCAAAACCGTGATCATCTTGTCAAGCTGTTCCGCGACGACCCGGTTATAGTTGGGGGCGTTTCGGGGTGTGGTGTTCTTTGCGACCGCGCGCTCGACTTCGTTCTCAATCGCACTTAATTGTACCATTGTTGCTTGTAGTATGCTTCTCTGCGCGTCGTTTAGGTGGGATAGCGGTCTACCACAACCGACTAAGCGCCTGCTCGATGTAGTCGTTTGATTTCCTCCATCAGAGAAGTCGCCGCCGTCAACTCGGCGACAGTATCAACCAGCCCAAGTGTCTCTCGCAGACGGGCCACCGCGTTCTTCGCGTCGGTCGCCTCTGTTTTAGCCTTCTTCGCTGTTTGGTATGTGACCCATAGGCCCCACAGTGCTAATGGGATGCCGATAACGCTGCTGTAATCCCAAGATGGTAATGGGCGATGAACGTCGCGATTGGGTCTATCATCGCAACATGGCCCGGTGCCGAAGAATAGCCTCAGAGTTGTTGTATGTCATACCAGCCGCTCCGAGGCCAGCGTGTCTAGATCCAGCCCGTCCACCTTGCCCGCGATCAGGTGATAATGGCCCGCACAGGCGATCATGGCCGCGTTGTCCGTACACAGGCGGAGCGGGGGCACTGTCAGGCGCAGCCCCTCCCCCGCGCAGGCGTCCCGCATGGCCTCCTGCAAACGTGAGTTCGCCGCGACGCCCCCCGCCAGCAGGACGTGGCCGACGCCGTGACGCCGGGCGGCCCGAAGGGTCTTGGAGACCAGGACGTCCACGATGGCCTCCTGCACCGAGGCGGCCCAGTCCGGCGGCGACACCGATGCCAGGGCGGGGTCACGGCGCGCATTCAGCACGGCCGTTTTCAGGCCGCTGAAGGAGAAGTCCAGCGACTCGGGGCCGAGCTGCGCGCGCGGCAAAGGCACGGCTTTGGGGTCGCCGTGTTCCGAGCGCGCCAGCCTGTCAATCGTGACGCCGCCCGGATAGGGCATCCCCAGCAGGCGCGCGGACTTGTCGAACGCCTCACCCGCCGCGTCGTCGCGCGTCCGTCCCAGAATCTCGTAGTCGCCGTGCCCTTTGACCAGGAAGATCTCGCTGTGGCCGCCGGACGCCACGAGGCAGATCACGGGGAAGGCGATGTCCGGCTCGACCAGCCAGTTGGCGTAGATGTGCGCCTCGATGTGGTGGACGCCGAGCAGGGGGATGTGCAGGGCGTAGGCCAGGGCCTTGGCCGCCGAGACGCCCACCAGCAAAGCCCCCAGCAGGCCGGGGCGGTTCGCGACGGCGATGCCGGCCAGGTCGCCGAAGCCCACCCCGGCCCCGCTCAAGGCCTCGGCGATGACCGCGTTGATCTGCGTGACGTGCTGCCGCGACGCGACTTCAGGGACGACGCCGCCGGTCTTGGCGTGCAGGTCTATCTGCGAGGCGATGACATTGGAAAGCAGCGCGCGCCCGTCCCGGAGTACCGCCGCCGAAGTCTCGTCGCAGGATGTCTCGATGCCTAGTATGTTCACCCCATAATGATACCCGCTGCGCGGCGGTTCTTTATCCCCGTGCTTCTTTGCCCCGGCCCTTGACATCCGCCCGGCCGGGGGTGTATCCTGTACGGGTGCGCTTCGGCGCGGGAGGGTTTTCGCATGCTGTCCGAAACCGCGGGTTCGCCGCAGAGTGGTGCCGCGCAAAAGATCGTGATTCTCGGCTGCGGGCGCGTCGGCTCCACGCTCGCCAAGCAGATGTCCGGCGAGGGGCACGACGTCACCGTGCTGGACCAGACCAGCGACTCGTTCCGGCGGCTGGGCACCAAATTCCGAGGGCAGCGGCTCGTCGGCTCCGGGCTGGACCAGGACCTGCTCCGGCGGGCCGGGCTGGGCCAGGCCGCCGCGTTCATCGCCGTGACCCAGGGCGACAACACCAACATCATGGCCGCCCAGATCGCCCGCGAGGTCTTCAGCGTCGCCAAGGTCGTCGCCCGCATCTACGACCCGATCCGGGCACAGGCATACCGCGAGATGGGCATCACGACCCTGTGTACGACCACGCTGGCCGCCGGGCTGATCCACGACGCCGCCGTGGGCGGGGGGGGCGACGGCCGCTTGCAGGAGGCCGCCCTGGGCTACGACAAGCTGTACCTGGACCTGCGCGGCTGACGGCGACGAAGGAATTCCCAAAGGTTATCTTATGTATGTAATCGTCGTGGGCGGCGGCAAAGTCGGCTACTACCTGACCAAACAGCTCTTGACCGAGGACCACGAAGTCCTGCTGCTCGAAAAGGACCGGCGGCGGCAGGCGATGCTGTCCGAACAGCTCGGCGAGGTCGTCGTGCAGGGGGACGGCTGCGAGGTGCGGATCATGACCGAGGCTGGCTTCGGGCGGGCCGACGTCATCGTGGCCGTGACGGGGGACGATGAGGACAACCTGGTCATCTGCCAGATGGCGAAGAAAAAGTTCCAGGCCCCCCGCACCGTCGCCCGTGTCAACGACCCGGCGAATCGGGTCCTGTTCGAGAAGCTCGGCATTGATACGACCGTTTCCAGCACCCAGATCATCTTCAACCTGCTCGAACAGCAGATCGAGCCGGGCGAGATCATCCCGCTCGGCGCGCTCCGCAACGGCAACATCGAGGTGGTCGCCATCAACGTCTCCGAGCGTTCCCCGGTCCTGAACCGGAACGTCAAGGACCTGCCCCTCCCCGGCAATGCGCTGGTCATCTCGGTCGTCCGCGCCGACCTCGCCCTGCTCCCCCAGGGCGACATCCGGTTCGAGGCCGGCGACACCGTGATCGCCATGGTCGCCGCCGCCGAGGAACCGCAGCTCCGGCACGTCTTCGGCGAGTCGCACCATTAGGCCGGGGCTGACAGCGTGAGACGAAAGCCCGCCCTCCTGACGCTCCTGGCCGTCACCATCGCCCTGGCCGCGCTCCTGTTCCTGCGCCGACCCCCGCCCGTCCCTCCGCCGGTCGTCCTGCACCCGACATCCGCGCAGGCCCTCCAAACACGTCGTCACCTGGAAGCCTTGCAGCAGCAGCTCCAGCCCGAACCACTTGCGCCCGAAGCGCCCGCGCCGGACGAACCAAAGACGCGGACGGCGACCGCCCCGGCGGGGCATCCGCGTCCCGCCCCGCCCAGGCCGCGCACCCTGCGACTGTCCGAAGAGGACCTGAACGTCTACCTCGCGGACGACCGCGCGACCCGCAAGATGCTGGCCGCGCGCGGGGTCAAGGCCGTCCAGGTCATCCTCTCCGAGCCGGCGGACCTGACGATCCGCGCCGCCATCGTCGTCAAGGGCCACACGCAGAACGTCCAGCTCGACGGCGGCCTGGCCCCTGACCCAAAGCTAGGCCTGCGCTTCACCGCCACCCACGCCCAGGTCGGGCGCTTCCCCCTGCCGCCCGCCGTCGTCACCAGCCAGGCTAACGCCCTCGCCGCCCGCCTGGCGGGCCAGATGCACGGCCGCCTCCCGCTCGCCATCCAGAGCGTCCGGGTGCAGGACAAGATGCTGGTGCTGACCGGCCTGCCGGTCCGCAGGCCCCGCGTCAGGCCGGCCGCCCCCCCGGCGTCTCCACCACCAGTGTCACCGGGCCGTCGTTAGCCACCTCCACCAGCATGTCCGCCCCGAACTCCCCCGTCTTCACCCCGACCCCGCACGCCCGCACTGCGGCCACGAACGCCTCATACAGCGGCTCGGCGACGGCGGGCGCGGCGGCCCCCGTGAACGACGGCCTCCGCCCCTTGCGCGCGTCCCCCAGCAGGGTGAACTGCGAGACGACCAGCATCGCCCCGCCCGTCTCCAGCAGTGACAGGTTCATTTTGCCGTCCCCGTCTTCAAAGACCCGCAGGCCGACCAGCTTCTCCGCCAGCCACTCGGCGTCGGCGGTTGTGTCCCCCGGCGCGACGCCCAGCAGCGTCATCAGCCCCGGCCCGATCTCCCGCCGCTCCCCCGACGCCTTCAGCGTCACGCTCGCCCGCGCCGCCCTTTGTATGACTGCCCTCATGTGGGGATTATACCTACGGGGCGGGTACAATGACCTCGACTTAAAGGAGTCCATGCCATGCGCGTACCCAAGCTGTCCGAAGAAGAAATCAACCTGCACCTGGCGAGACTGCCGGGCTGGACCCGCGAGGGGGACACCCTCACCAAGACTTACCAGTTCAAGGACTTCGGCCACGCGCTCGGCTTCGTTAATCAGGTCGCCCAGGCGGCGGAGGCGGCGGACCACCACCCGGACATCCTGATCCGTTACAGCAGGGTCACGCTGACATTGACCACGCACGACTCGGGGGGGCTGACGCTGAACGACGTGGACCTGGCCGCCGCCTGCGACGATTACGCGGACGGGACCGGCCGATGATGCCGCCCCGGATCGCGCTCATCGCTCTGTTTGCCCTGATCGTCCTGCGCCCCGCCCTGGCCGACGGCTGGACGCCGACGGTCAACGCCATGACGGACCCGCGCTGGGCACCCGCCTACACGCTGCTTGCGGGCGGGGCGCGCGGGCTGGTCGCGGGCGGCTATTCGTTCCCGACGGACCGGTGCGTCGCGACGGCGGACGAGTTCGACCCGCAGACGCGCCGATTTATCCCCTGCGCGGGGCGGCTCCAGGTGCCGCGAAACTTCGCCCACGCCACCCCGCTCCCCGACGGTCATGTCTTGATTTCAGGCGGCTACAACACCGTCCTCGGCACCCTGAACTACGCCGAGCTGTATGACCCCGTCGCGCGCACCTTCGCGCTCCTCCCGAGCCACCTCAACGCCCCGCGTGAGCTGTTCACGGCCACCGCTCTGTCTGACGGGCGCGTCCTCCTGGTGGGCGGCTTCAACACGCACCGGGGCCGGACGCAGGCGACCGCAGAGGTCTATGATCCCGCCACACAGGCGTTCACCCCGACCGGCTCGCTCGCGACCGACCGCTTCGGGCAGGATGCCGTCCGGCTGGCCGACGGGCGCGTCCTGGTCGTCGGCGGGACGCACTGGTTCGTCCGCCGCCCGACCACCAAACTCGCCTCGGCGGAGATCTACGACCCCGCCATGGGCCGGTTCCACGAGACGACCGTCCCGATGCACTTCCCGCGCGACCGGCCCACGGCGACCCTGCTGCCGGACGGGACCGTCCTCATCGCGGGCGGCCAGAACGACGCGGGCGAGCCGGAGCAGGCCGAGGTCTTCGATCCCAAGGCCGAGACGTTCACCCTCCTGCCCGCCAGGATGGTCGCCCCCCGTATGGCCCACGCCGCCGCCGCCCTCCCCGGCGGGTCGGTCCTGCTGGCGGGCGGGTGGAGTGTCCCGCTGTCCGCAACGACCGGCAGCGCGGAGCGTTTCGATCCAGCCTCTCAGCTCTTTACGGCGGCCCCTTCTTTACCCCAGGGCGCGCACGATCAGGCCCTGCTCGTGTTCCCCACGGGCCTCGTTCTTGTCGCGGGCGGGAAGCAGGCGGGCGGGGGAAAAGAAACGTCGCTGGCGACCGGATACACCCTGAAAATGCGCCCGTAAACCTTCCATCAGCAATAACACGCGCAAACCCGGTATCTGTGGCAGTAAGCGTATCCGCGCACCCCGCCGAAGATAGGAATGTACCGGATGGTACTGAGCAAGACTGAGAAAAACAACCAAAGACAACTGAATAGCGAGAAGAACTGACGAACCCACCGACGCCTGCGCCGGACGAACACCCGGAACAAACACGCTCCGGGCCTCGCCGGCAAGGATGCCGTAACACAAGAAGTAATGACCCGACGAACCTGCCGCCTCCCGTCGGGTCTTTTCTTGTCTAGCCCGATCAGACGCCCACCGCCCGCCTCCGGCTCCCATAGATATAAGACACCAGCGCGACGAACTGCACCCCCGCAAGCCCGAACTTCGCCCAGTGCGGCAGGGACGAGTGCGAGACGTTCCCCTCCAATATTCCCGCCGTGATCCACAGCGGCAAGGTCCCCACCATCAGCTTGCAGGCGTCCCGGCCGTTCGTGATCAGGGCGTCCTTACGGGAATACGCTCCCGGCGCGAGCAATGCCCAGCCGATGCACAGGCCCGCCCCCCCACAGATGAAGGTCGCCGACAGCTCGCAGACGCCGTGCGGCAGCAGGCCCGCCCACATGGAGGTCAGGTGCCCCGTCGGCTGAACCACCGCGTCCAGGGCACCGATCATGCTCCCGTTCTGGAACATCAGGATGATCGGCAGAACCAAAGTGATGCCCGTCGCGAAGGCCGTGATTCCCACCTGCGTGTTGTGGGTCATCAGGCTGGAGGAGAACAGGATGCCGCCGCCCAGCGTACTCTGCTCATGGTCCGCCCTGCCTTTCTTCCAGAAGTCCACGGCGTCCATCAGCTCGCCGGGGAAGTACAGGGCGAGCTGCGTCGGGTCCCGGTGGACCATCGTGTAAGCAAGCAGCGCGCCGATGACGTTCAGCAGGATGGCCGCCAGGACGAACGGCATCCGGCGGCGCAGGACGTCCGGCAGGCCGTAGGCGAGGAACCCCCACACCCGCCCCCAGCCGCCGGACTCTTCGGCATAAATGACGCCGTGCGCGTTCCCCACCAGCTCATTCAGGTATAATACCAAATTAGGATTGGCCCCCTGCGCCCGCGCATAGGCGAGGTCGGCCGCCGCCCGCCGGTACAGGGACCCCAGGGCGGGCAGCTCCTCTTTAGACAGGTGTTTCAGCCCGCCGTTCTTGGTGCGCTCGACGATGACCGAGAGCCGCTCCCAGCCCGCCCGCTTGCCGTTGATGAATGCCCGTTCGTCTATTGCCATAGTGGCCCTATTATACCGTGAAAACCGCCATGACCATCCGCTTCACCAAGGGCGGGGATAAACCCGACACGCTGACCTGCCGGCGTGGCGACGGCTCCTGCACCTGGACCGCGCTCAATCTGGCCGCGGGGCACGACCTGGGCCACTACGCCATCGAGACGACATTGGGCTTCCGTGACGCCTTCTTCGGGCTGATCGCGCAAGGATGGGCCATCCAGGACTTCGGCCGGCCAGACCCGGAGACGGGGCGGAAACCTGCCGTGCCGCCCGAAGCCATGCAGGCCGAAGTGCTGGCCGGCCTCCTGGATTTGGAGCGCCGCTCCGACCACCCGCCGACGTTCCCGGCGTTCGAGGAGATGCTGACGAGCGCCTGCGCCGGGCTGGGCCTGCCCGCGCCCGCGCTCGGGGCGGCCGAGCTGATGGCGATCCGCGCCCGCCACACCGCCCTGCTCCGCCGGTGGGCGGACTTGACCGAGGGGACGGCCCTGGAACTGGACTTCTAACCATGTCACGCGAAATTCTAGTCGTCACGCCCGAGAACATCGAGATCGAATACGAGCTGGCCGGGATCGGCTCGCGCTTCCTCGCCAACCTCCTCGACTCCCTGCTCCAGACGGCCATCTACCTCGGCATGTGGATCGTCGTCGGCATCATCGCCGGTATCGTCAGCGTGACGGCCGGTGCCTTCTCGCGCGCCCTGGCCGCGTTCTTCGGCGAGGTCTGGGTCGCCCTCGCCCTCATCGCCGGCTTCCTCGTCCTGTGGGGCTATTTCATCTGGTTTGAGACCGCCTGGAACGGGCAAACGCCCGGCAAGCGGCAGCTCGGCCTGCGCGTCATCCGCGACGGCGGCTACCCGATCAACGTCTTCGCCGCCATCGCCCGCAACCTCATCCGCATCATGGACGGCATGCCGCTCGCCGCATTAGCCCTGCTCGGCATCGGCTACTTCGGCAAGCAGCCGCTCATCGGCGCGATGGGCGGCCTGTGCATCCTCATCCCCGTCCTGTGCATGCTCCTCTCCGCCCGCTACCAGCGGCTCGGCGACTTCGTCGCCGGGACCATGGTCGTCAAGCAGCGCGCCCCGCGCGTCCCGACCCTGGAAGCCCTGGCCCCGCCGCCGCGCGTCCTGCCCGAACACCTCGCCCCCTACGCCCTCGCCGACATCGGCCGCCACGTCTACGAGATGACCGTGCCCGAGTACCGCGCCGTCCGCCACTACATAGACCGCCGCTGGCAGCTCCCCCCGCAGGTCCAGCAGACATCCGCCATGCGCCTCGCCGTCCCCCTGATGAAGCGGCTCGGCATCGTCCCCCCCGCCGGCGTCATCTCCGTCAACTACGCCGACTTCTTGGAGTATTTAGCGGTTGCGTTTGAGCAGTACCGGGGCGTGAAGTAGAGGAACGTCCCGGACTTCAAGCAACAGGCCACTCAACCTGGCCACAGAAGGCCATGTGTTGAAACACACGTCTATTCAGCGCAGACGCTAGGAAGTACCGCTTCGCGGCACTTGGAGAAATCTTCACCTGATCCCCGCGAAGCGAGGATTGTTGGCGTCTGCGCCGTCTAGCCGTGTGTTTCAACACATGGTCCTAGTAGCCTAACCTGGTAGAATGGATGAGTCTGAGGAGGCTTATCCGATGTCCGCGAAGAAATATCATGTGTCTCTGGCCGAGGCCGAGCGCGCCGAGCTTCTGCGCCTGAGCAAGTCCCAGCGCCACTCCGAGCGCGAGCGCAAACGCGCCCGCATCCTGTTGCTGGCCGACGAAGCCAAAGAAGGCGGCGCGGACAAAGATGCCGCCATCGCCCAGCAGGTCAAGGTCGCCCCGCTCACCGTCACCCGCGTCCGTCAACGCTTCTCCGAGCGCGGCCTGCACAAAGGTCTGGCCCATAAAGAACAAGAAACGCGCAAAGCCCGCGTCCTCGACGGAGAAGCCGAAGCCTTTCTGGTCGCCACCACATGCAGTACGCCGCCCGAGGGCCACAAGCGCTGGAGCCTGCGCCTGCTGAGGGACGCGCTCATCGAGCAGCAGATCGTGGACGCCATCGGCAAAGAGACCGTGCGCCAGGCGCTAAAAAAAATGAACTCAAGCCGTGGCTAAAGAAATGCTGGTGCATCCCGCCCGAGCAGAATGCCGAGTTCGTCTTCCGCATGGAAGATGTGCTCTCGGTCTACCAGAGGCCGCAGGACGAGAAGCGTCCCCTGGTCTGTCTGGACGAGGCCAGCAAGCAGCTCTTGTCTGACGCGCGGCCTGCGCTCCCGATGACGGCGGGGCAGCCCGCCCGCCAGGACAGCGAATATGTGCGGAACGGGACGGCCAGTTTGTTCATGGTCTCTGAGCCGCTGGCGGGCAAGCGGCACGTCCATGTGACCGCCCAGCGCACCTGCCAGGACTTCGCCCGCGTCATCCTGCATCTGGTGGATGTGCTGCATCCTGACGCGGAGAAGATCGTTCTGGTCATGGACAACCTGAACACGCATACGCCCGCCAGCTTATACCGCGCCTTTCTGCCTGCGGAGGCCAAGCGGCTGGCCGACAGACTTGAGGTGCATTAC
This sequence comes from Capsulimonadaceae bacterium, assembly GCA_965215505.1. GTDB lineage: Bacteria > Armatimonadota > Armatimonadia > Armatimonadales > Capsulimonadaceae > JANXMY01. The sequence goes on from OZ244065.1 coordinate 5,517,087, forward strand.
ACGCCCAAGCACGGCTCGTGGCTGAACATGGCCGAGATCGAGTTGTCCGTCTTGGCGCGGCAGTGTTTGTCTGAGCGCTTGGGCGACCAAGAGAACCTGCAAAGGCAAGTGGCGGCTTGGCAAGGTAGGCGCAACGCGAGTGCCGCCAAGATTGACTGGCGGTTCACGACGGAAGACGCCCGCATCAAACTGAAGCGGCTCTACCCCACTATCCTACCAGGTTAGACTACTAGTTCACGATACGGTCAGGCTTCGGAGATCACAATGGGCAGTGAAATGACGGCCTTCATCGAGTACGATGAGGAGTACGCAGACCAGCTATTCCTCCTTCGCGTCAGGCGAGTGCCCCTCAACGACGTCAAAGAACTGCCGCTGCCGTTCGCACCGGGCAGCAGCATCGTGAGCTTGACCGTACAGGAAGGGCTATACACCGGCTCAAAAGATTATGCGTTCTTCGGGGCAGTTTCGGGCGTCCGCAATAGGACAGGCATTGAGCCGCTTCATTCGCCGCGCGGCTTGCCTCTTGTTCTGAGTATGCATGTCAACTGGGCAGTGAAAAGCGACGCGTTTGATGGGTTGAGCGGCATCGGGTGGCTGACGCTGGAGGAGATAAACGCAGCGCTCGACCATCAAGCGGTCAACCGCGATTTTTTGAGCAACGAGACGCTGGCGATCATGGATGTCATGGGTGCCCTTGAAAAACGTTTCGGGCTAAATTGAGTGCGGTTGATATTCGGCTTTGACTGACCGTGAGACGCAGACCGCCGGTTGACGCGCCCCCCTGTTTTCCAGTATAATAACCCTCACGATGCGAATACTCATCACCGGCGCGGCGGGGATGTTGGGGACCGACGCGCGGCGCCTCTTCGCCGCGTCGGGGCACACAGTCATCCCGACCGATGTCGGTCCCGCCGCGACCGGCGACATCCGCCCGCTGGACATCACGGACGGGGCCGCCGTGCGCGCGTTTTTTGCGGAAACGAACCCCGGCCTCGTTTTCCACGGCGCGGCCTACACCAACGTGGACGGGTGCGAGCGGGACCCAGACCTGGCGCACCGCGTCAATGCCCTGGGGGCGTGGAACGTGGCGAGCGCGGCGGACCAGATCGGCGCGGCCCTGGTCGCCGTTTCCACCGATTTTGTGTTTGACGGGGCGAAGGGCACGCCCTACACCGAGTTCGACGCCCCTTGCCCGATCAGCCACTACGGGGCCTCCAAGCTGGCGGGCGAGAACCTGGCGCGGGCCGTCTGCCGCCGGTGCTACGTCGTCCGCACGTCCTGGATGTACGGGGTGCATGGGAAGAACTTCCCGTACACGGTCATCGCCCTGGCGAAGACCAAACCCGAGCTGCCCATCGTCGCCGACCAGTTTGGGACGCCGACGTACACGGTAGACTTTCTGGAAGCGGTGCTGGACATCATTCGGACGCCCTTGTACGGCATCTACCACGTCAGCAACGGCGGCGAGACGAGTTGGGCAGGCTTTGCGAGGGCGATCCTTGCCGGAACGGACCTGGCCCATGTGCCCGTCAGGCCGATCACCTCGGACGAGTACGCGCGGATGTTCGGCTCACCGACCCGCCGCCCCGCTTACAGCGTCCTGCGCCACTACGCGCTGGAGATGATGGGTAAAGACACCCTGCGGCCCTGGGAGAACGCCCTGGACGCTTTTCTGTTTTCGGCCCGCGAACACGGGAAGATTTAGCACGCAAAAAATGCGAAAACGAACCACAACAAGTGTGACGGGAAACATGATGGAACCGGCGCTGGCAGCCTCCTGCCTGCGCCGCGTGATTGGGGACCTCTCGATACGCGCGTAGGGGCGCGATTCATCGCGCCCTTCCTGACGCCGCCCCGTGATGCTCGCCCAACGCCTGCATCCGACCCGCCCTGATTCGAGAGGACACCCCCATGACCGAAGTTTACACCGAACCGGCGGCCACGAAGCCCGCCGGGACCGCCGAATATGTCAAGCCCGACTACAGCAAGACCCTGAACGTCCCCAAGCCCGACGTCAAGAACCCGGACGGCCTGGACACCAACGAGTCCTCCATCCCGCAGCGCGCCAACCTCGCTCGGCGCGAGCCGCAGATACTTGAGTTCTGGCGGCGCAACCGCATCTACGAGGCGTCCCTCAAAGGCACCACGGCGCGCGGGACCTTCCTGCTGCACGACGGCCCGCCCTTCTCCAATGGTGACATCCACATCGGCCACGCCTTCAACAAGATCCTGAAGGACGTCGTCACCAAGTTCCGCACCATGGAAGGCTACACCGCCCCCTATGTGCCCGGCTGGGACAACAACGGCCTGCCCATCGAGGTGCTTGTCGCCAAGGAGTTCCGCGAGAAGAACCTGACCCCGACCCGCATGGAGATCCGCCGCCGCTGCCGCGAGGTGGCCGAGGAGTGGGTCGGCAAGCAGTCCGAACAGTTCCAGCGGCTCGGCATCCGGGGCGACTGGGACCACCCCTATCTGACCATGTCCAAGAAGATGGCCGCCAAGGAGCTGGACGTCTTCGCCGAGATGGTGGACAAGGGCTTCGTCTACCGCGACCGCAAGCCCGTCTTCTGGTCGTTCGCCGACCGGACCGCCCTGGCCGAAGCCGAGATCGAGTACGCCGACCGGACCGACCCGTCCATCTACGTCCGCTTCCCGCTGGTGCGGGACGAAGCTAATGTCTTCGGCGGCGCGGACCCGAGCCGCTGCTTCACGGTCATCTGGACGACCACGCCCTGGACCATCCCCGCCAATGTCGCACTCGCCGTCGGCCCGAACCTGGGCTATGTAGTCGTCGAACACCAGGGCAGTTTCTATCTGCTCGCCGAGGCTCGGCTTGGCGCGACCATGGCGGCAGCGGGGTTCACCGGCTGGTCCGTCGTGCGGACCCTCTCAGGGTCCGCCCTGGTCGCGCCCGGCAATAGCCTGGAAACTCTGGTCTTTCGGCACCCGCTGTTCGAGCGCGAGTCGCCCGTCCTGCCCGCCGACTATGTCACGACCACCGACGGCACCGGCGTCGTCCACACGGCGGGCGGGCACGGCAAGGACGACTACCAGACCGTCCTGAAGCGCAACGCCCGCTGGACCCAGGCCGGGTACAAGGACGGCGGCGAGCCGCTGCCCCTGCTGCAAGTGCTGACCGACGACGGCTTCTTCAACGAGGAGGCCGGACCGGACTTCGCGGGCGAGAAATTGGGCGCGGGCCAGGAGAAGGTCATGGCGCGTCTCGCCGACGCCGGTGCCCTGCTGGCCCGCGAGGAGTACACGCACTCCTACCCGATGGGCTGGCGCTCGCACGACCCGCTCGTCCAGCGCGCGACCCCGCAGTGGTTCGTGGACATAGACAACAAGGGGCATCGGGGAAAGGCCGTGAAGGCCATCGAAGGCGTCCGCTGGTTCCCCGAAGAGTCCCGAAACCGCATCAAGGCTATGGTGGAGGGCCGCCCTGACTGGTGCATCTCGCGCCAGCGCGCCTGGGGCGTCGGCATCCCCGTCTTCTACGCCCAGCCCTCCGGCACCCCGTTGCTGACCAAAGAGAGCGTCGGCCATGTCCGCGACCTCGTCGCGAGCCACGGCACCGACGCCTGGTTTGAGACGGACGTCCAGGACATCCTGCCGCCCGGCTTCAAGCACCCGGACACGGGCGAAACCGAGTTCGTCAAAGAGACGGACATCTTCGACGTCTGGTTCGACTCGGGTTCCACCTGCCGCACGGTCCTGGAACAGTGGCCCGGCCTGTCCTACCCCGCCGACGCCTACCTGGAAGGGGGCGACCAGCACCGGGGCTGGTTCAACTCCTCGCTGATGATCGGCGTCGCGACTAAAGGGGCCGCCCCGTACCGGCAGGTCATCACGAACGGCTGGACGCTGGACGAGTCGGGCCGCAAGATGTCCAAGTCCAAAATGAACGGCGTCGCGCCGTCCGCCGTCGTCGAGAAGTACGGCGCGGACGTCCTGCGCCTCTGGGTCTGCATGTCGGACTACTTCGCCGACGTCCGGGTGGGCGACAAGATCCTGGAGCAGGCGGCGACGAACTACCGGACCTTGCGGAACACCCTGCGCTTCACGCTGGGCAACCTGTACGACTTCGACCCGGTCCTGAACGCCGTCCCGCTGAACGACCTGGACGAGATAGACCGCTGGGCCATGCACCGGCTCAACGAAGTCGTCCGCCGCTGCACGGCGGCCTACGACGTCTACGAGTTCCCGCGCGTCGCCCAGACCCTCCTGACGTTCTGTGCCCAGGACCTGAGCGCGTTCTACCTGGACGTCCTGAAGGACCGGCTCTACTCCTGGGGGGCCGACTCGCGCGAGCGCCGTTCGGCCCAGACCGCGCTGTACGAGATCACCAGCACGCTGACGCGCCTGCTGGCCCCGATCCTCTCGTTCACCGCCGAGGAGGTCTGGCAGAAGCTCCCCGTCTCCGGCAAACCCGCCTCGGTCCTGCTGGCCGCCCTGCCCGGCTACCGCGCCGACGTCCGCTCGCGCGAGTTGGAGGCGCGCTGGGAGCCGCTGCTGGAAACGCGCGAGGCGGTCAACAAGGCGCTGGAAGGCACCAAAAAGCGGCTGGAGCTAGGCGTGACGCTGACGGCGGACGGGGAAACTTATGCCGCCCTCCACTCGTATCTGAGTCAACTGCCCGCACTGCTCCTGGTTTCTCGGGTCACTCTCCGGCAGTCGGCCGTGCCCGGCTTGCAGATCGAGAACAACGGCCCCGCGCCCGGAACGCGCTGCGCCCGCTGCTGGGTCGCCGTCCCCGACGGCGGCGACGAGGACCCCGCCGCCTTTTGCGCCGGGGGTTGCTCACGCCGCTGGCTGGTGTCGAGCGACGGCGAAGTGGCTTCAAGAAGGCTGATCTAATCTTTTCCCTCATGCCCCCCCTCTCCCGCTTGCGGGGGAGGGGCCGGGGGTGGGGGTCCAACGACCGAAAGGAATCTCATGACCGAAGACCAACTGGCGCACTTCAAGCAGGTGCTGCTGGACGAAAAGGCGCGCGTCGAAGCCGAGCGCGCCGCCTACACCGGCCCAGACCGGGACCAGTCCGAGGAGGACGAAGCCGGCGAGCTGTCCCACGGCGACGTGAACGACCCCGCCGACGAGGCCACGAACCTGATGGACCGGGACCGCAACTACGCCGCCGAGGATAACATGGGCCGGATTCTGGGCAAGATCGAGCGCGCCCTGGCGAAGATAGACGAGGGGACCTACGGCCTCTCCGACATAGACGGGACGCCCATCCCCATCGCCCGCCTGGAAGCCTTGCCCTATGCGGTGACTACGGTGGAGCAGGCGGAACACGCGCTTGAAGGCTAGACCCTCCGGGAGCGGACTAGTAAGGACTAGACTTTGAGCCGTTTCGGCCTCTACAGCATCGCCCTGCTCGTCCTGCTGGCCGACCAGATCAGCAAGGCCTGGATCGTCGCCGTCCACTGGCACTGGCCCGAAGAGGGCCGGGAGCTGATTCCCGGCTTCTTCGCGCTGACCTTTAACGTCAACACCGGCGGCGCGTTCGGCATCCTGCCGCACGGGACCCTGCTGCTGGCCCTGGCCGCCGCCGTCGCCGCCGTCGCGATTGTCGTCTACAGCCTGCGTGCCCCGATGCCCCTGCCGCGCCTGCTCGGCGTCGCCCTCGCCCTGCCCCTGGGCGGCGCGCTGGGCAACCTGCTCGACCGCGTCCGCCTGCACCACGTCATTGACTTCCTCGCGCTCTATGCCGGACCGGACCGGCAGTGGCAGTTCCCGATCTTCAACCTCGCCGACTCGGCGATCTGCATCGGCGTCTGCCTCCTGGCGCTCTACTATGGCCGTCAGCCCGCCCCCGCCCCCGAGGCGGTCCTCGGCCTGAAAGACAACTGATGTACCCTGTCCTGTTCCACGTCGGCACGTTCGCGGTCCACACCTACGGCGTCGTCCTCATGCTGGCCTTTCTAGCCGCTCTGGCGCGCACCTACGCGGCGGCAAAGCGCCTGGGCGATCCGGGCGTCCCGCCGGACAACATCCTGGACGCCGGCATCTGGATGATCATCATCGGCACGGTCGGCGCGCGGCTCCTGTTCGTGCTGGTGGACTGGGGCAGCTACCGGCACGCCCCCGACTTCCCGCTCAACACCTTGCAGGTTTGGCATGGCGGCCTGTCCTTCCACGGCGGCCTGTTCGGCGGCATCGGCGCGCTCGTCGGCTACTGCCTGCTGAAGCGCATGTCCATCCTGAAGGTCGCTGACCTGTTCGCTCCCTCCGTCATGATCGCCTACGTCATCGGGCGTCTGGGCTGCCTCCTGAACGGCTGCTGCTACGGGGCACCGACGGCGATGCCCTGGGGCATCCGGTTCCACGACGAAGACACCGGCCTCCTGACCCCGCCGAGCCACCCGACTCAGCTTTACGCGAGCCTCCTCAGCTTGGCCTTCTTCGGCGGCCTGGTCTGGCTGGAACGACGCCGCGCCTACTACGGCCAGATCTCGTGCTGGTACATCCTGCTCGCCGCCACCGAGCGGTTCCTGATGGAGATCTGGCGGGCTGGCACGACCTCGGACGTCGTCCGCGTCGGGCCGATCCACTTCCTCACCGACGTGCAGTGGCTCTGCCTGGGCATGGCCGCCCTCGCTCTGGTCGGGATGGTCGCCCTGCGCCGCAAGTACCCCGCCCCGCCCCCCGCGTCCGCCGAGCCGCCCGCCCTGCGCCCGCCGCTGGAGGCCGCCGCCCGATGATCGAGACCCTGCGGATTGAGGACGACGAAACCAACCTGCGGCTGGACATCTACCTGGCCGACCGGGTGCCGCACCTGTCGCGCGCGCGCATCCAGCGGCTGATTGGGACGCAGGCCGTCACCATCAACGGCGTCCCCGGCAAGTCCTCCTACCGGACGCGGGCCGGGGATGAGGTCGTCGTCACCATCCCGACCGCCAAGCCCCTGGAAAACGCCCTGCCGGAAGACATCCCGCTGGACATCGTCTATGAAGACGACGACCTGGTCGTCGTCAACAAGGCCAAAGGCCTGGTCGTCCACCCCGCGCCCGGCGCGGAAACCGGAACCCTCGTCAACGCCCTGCTCGCCCACTGCGGCGGCAGCCTGTCCGGCATCGGCGGCGCACTCCGGCCCGGCATCGTCCACCGGCTGGACAAGGACACGTCCGGTTTGCTTGTCGTCGCCAAGAACGATGCCGCCCACCAGAGCCTCTCCAAACAGATACGCGAGCGGACCGCCGTCCGCAAGTACCACGCCCTCCTGTGGGGCCGCATCCCCTTCAAGCACGCCGTCATTGACGCCCCCATCGGCCGGCACCCGAGCGACCGCAAGCGGATGACCGTCATCGAGCAGGGCGGGTCGGGTCCGGGCGACCTGCCGCCCGGCGCGCGCGAGGCGGTGACCGAGCTGCGCCTGCTGGAACACGTCGCCGAGTTCAGTTGGGCCGAAGCCATCCTGCAAACGGGCCGGACACACCAGATCCGCGTCCACTGCTCCTTCGCCGGCTACCCGGTCGTCGGCGACGCCACTTACGGAGGTCTGCGGAAGGTCAGCGCGGACCTGTTCCGGGGGGCACCGCTTCAGACGCTTAACGCCCTGCTTGGCCGCCTCCACGGCCAGGCCCTGCACGCCCATTCGCTCGGCTTCGATCACCCCCGGACGGGCCAGCGGCTCCAGTTCCACGCGCCCCTGCCGGACGAAGTGGGCGAGCTACTGGACTTCCTGCGGCGGCTCGACGAGGTCTATGAGTTCTGACCGCGCAAAAAAGCGGCTCCCCAAAAGGGGAGCCGCTTTCTCGTGTCCGTCTGCGCCCCTACTGCGGCAGCGGGGCCGAGAGGAGGGCTTGAAGGCGGGCGTACTGGGCGCGCTGTGCGGGGGTCAAGACGGCGTTGATCTTGGTCTGGGCCTGCTCGCGCAAGGCCGAGATCTTGCTGACCTTCGCCGACTGCGGTTGGGACTTGTCGGCGATGACGGCCTGCACCTGTGCCCCGGACGCCAGGCCGATCGCGTGTACCTGCTTTTCCTGGTCCGCTGACAGTGAGGCTTGAAGCTCCTTGCCCATCCGGGTCGCCTCAGCCTTCCGGGCCTCGGCCGTCTGCTCCTGCCTCTCCGCGCGCGCTCGCTGGGCCGGTGGCAGGGTCGCCAAAGCTTTCTGGTTGGCCGCCTGACGCAGCGCCTCGAAGCGCGTCTGCTTCTGGGCGTCGGTCAGCGTTTTGTCCGCTTGCAGGGCGGCGGCATCGCGCTGGAGCTGCAAGCCGATCTGACGCTGGGCCATCACCTGTGCGCGCTGCGCGGGCGTCAGGACCGCCAGCATGTCCCTGTCCATCGCCTTGGCAAGCACGGCGTAGCGCGCCCGCTTCTGGGCGTCAGTCAGCGTTTTGTCCGCGGCCAGTGCGGCCGTGTCTTTTTTGAATTGCGCCTGTCGGGCCTCCGCGTGTGCGCGCTGCGTGGGGCTGAGTTCCGAGTTGGCGGACGAGGCGCGTCCCGCCGGCATTCCCTGCGCGTGGACCGTCAGAGGCGAAGAAAGAAAAGCGAGGGCCGCCAGGGGTGCCGCCGGCCATGCGCGTGTGATTCGAGTCAAGGGCGTAGATCCTTCCGAACGAGAATTGGGCAGCATAGCCCTCCCCTTCAAAACGCAGGAGGGACCGGGCGATGTTCCCGTCCCTCCTGTTTACCCCTTTTGGCCGTCTTTTTCAAGTGGCGGGCGTGTTACGCCGCGTTCTTGAGGGCCAATACGGCGATCTGCGGGATGATCCGCTGCAAGCGCTCCGCCGCGAGCTGTTCCTCGGCGATGATCGTCTGCGCCAGCGTCGCCGTCTCCGTGTCGCCGATGGCATTGGCGAAGGCATGGAGCGAGGTGTACGCGCCGATCTCGAAGTGCTCGAAGGAGTACGCCTTGATCGTGTCCTGCGTCTGCTTGTCCTCGTGGCTGTGCCCGATGTTCAGGGCGCTGCTGGCCTTCGCCAGCACCGAGTTCAGGACTCCCTTCGGCTCGGACTTGTCGCCGCCTAAAGCCAGGATGCGGGCGCTCACCCGGTCCGCCTGCGACTGCGTGACCGCGATGTGGTCCGTCACGGCCTGCTTCAGGTCCGCGTCGGTCGCCAGAGCGGCCAGGTCGTTGAGGGCGGCGATCCCGCCGACTTCGGCGGCATACGAGTCGTTCAGATACCGGAGCAGTTGGTCTTTCGTCGTCTCTGCCATTTCTTATGTCTCCATTCCCGCGTCTCCGCAGAAGTTATTCAGGCCGCTTATACCCGCCCGCCGCCCGCCTCTAACCTCCCCCGTAAACCTACCCCCCACCGTAGACGCGGCCCTTCCACCGGTTCCCCTGCCGCGAAAGGCCCTGGTAGGCGGACGACAGCGCGATCCCTATTACCAGCGCCCAGGCCAGCGGGTTCAGGAATGCGTAGCCGCCCGCGCCCCGCCCGAACCGCGCCGTGACGCCCAGCCGGATGCCGACCATGCCGGTGTACGACGCCAGGGGCAGCCACGCCCAGCCCGCCCCCGAAGCCCACCCCCAGGCGGCCCACAGCGGCGGCAGGACGAAGACGTTCAGCAGGACGAAGACGACCCACAGCAGCAGTGGCAGGTTCTTGGAGAAGGCCGGGAACAGGTTCTTGGCGAACCCGCTCCAGATCTCGTCCAGCCCGTGATACATCCGCACCGCATAGGTCCGCGACCCGTCTCCGTACCACAGCGATTTGCCCACCCGCTTGACGTGCTGGGCGAATTTGACGTCCTCGGCGAGCTGCTGCCGGACGGCCCGGTGCCCGTCCACGTCGAAATACGTCTGCCGCGTCAGGAACAGGAACGCGCCGTTGGCCGCCGCGAACCAGGGAAAGGGCGTCCGGCGGATGAGTGGGGTGGGGAGGAAGGCAAAGATGACGAAATACTGGATGGGGATCAGCAGCCGCTCCCAGAACCCCTCGCAGTGCAGGTCCGGCACGAGCGAGACGACATCGGCCGCGCTCTCCCGCTGCGCCCCGAGTGCCAGCAGCAGGGCGTCCGGCGCGAACACGCAGTCCGCGTCCGTCATCAGCAGCCACTCGCCCCGCGCCGCGTTCGCGAGCTGCCAGCACGCCCACGGCTTCCCGTACCAGTCTGATGGCAGCTCCGACCCAATCAGCACCCGCAGCCGATAATCCTGGTCCCGCAGCCGACACAAAATGGCATAAGTGTCGTCCGAAGACCGGTCATCCAGCACCAAGACTTCGAAATTGGGGTAGTTGAGCGCCAGCAGCGACCGGACACAAGCCTCGATGTTCGCCTCCTCGTCGCGGGCGGGTACGAGGATGGAGATGAGGGGCAGTTCCGCCTCCCCCGTCTGCGCGACCAGGGCGCGCGGCTTGCGGAAGGACCAGAAATTGACCAGGGCCGTCTCGACCAGAACCAGCGCCGTCAGCGCCACCGCCGCCTGATACCAAAACATAAGCCCCATTGCGCGAATAGTATACCCGTCAAGTGCGTCCTTGCAGACAACAGGGGGAGGATGTTCGCACCGGGTTGCTGGTATACTGTCCCTATGCGCCTTGTTCTAGATCCCGCCGAGGAGGCCGCGCACGGGGAGTGGCTGCACCGGACACCGGGCGCTTATGAGTGGTGGTACTTTGACGCGCTCTCCGACGACGGCCGCCACGCGCTGGCCTGCATCTGGTTCCTGGGCAACCCCTTCTCGCCCTATTACCGCCGGGCCGCGCTGGCCCTGCCGACGGACCCCTTCCGCCACAATGCCCTCTTCTTCGCCCTCTACCGGGAAGGGCGGCTCCATGCCTACCACTTCACGCGCTTCCCCATGGCAGAAGTCGCGGCGGGCGACGCGCCGCCGCTGGACCTGCGGTTCGGCCCGAACCGGCTGGCGGCGAAGCCCGGCGAGTGGCGGCTGACGCTCTCGGACGAGAACGCCAATTGCCGCCGGCTGGAGGCCGCCCTGACGTTCACCGCGCCCCTTCCCGTCGGCGGCACGCCGGAAGCGGAGGCACCCGAGGCCAATCACTTCTGGCTGCCCGCCGCGCCCTTCTGCCGGGTGGCGGGGCGGGTCACTCTGCGCGAGGCACACAATCCGGGGGCCGAGGAGATCAGTTTTTCGGGGACCGGCTACCACGACCATAATTGGGGGCGGCTGCCGTTCGCCTCGGAGATACGCGACTGGTACTGGGCGCGGGCCGCTCTGGGCGGCGAGCGGGCGGTGATCCTGTACCATGTGCGCCCGCGCGGCGCAGTGCGGGCGGTCAGCCATTTCCTGCTGTTCGAGCGGGGGCGGATGGTGCGGCACGACGCCGCCCCCCAGGTGCGCCTCTCCCGGCCTGCCTTGAATGCCTTCGGGACGGTGTACGCCGCCCGCATGGAGGTCGTCAGCGGCGAATGGGCCGTGCGCTTCGAGTTCGGGGTGCGGCTGGACAGTGCGCCCTTCTACGTCCGCGCCCTGTGCCGGGCGACGCTGAATGGGAAAGGTGGGGCGGAGGTGGGGGAGGGGATCGGCGAGTACCTGCGCCCGCGCATGATGTCCTGGCCGCTCGTGGCGTCGGCCATGAAGGCGAGGATCGTGGAGCGATGAAGGACACAAACCCCGTCTACCGGATCATCGCGGTGCGGACGGTGCAGGCCAGCCTCGCCGCGATGGCCGCCCATTGGCTGCTGGGCTGGCCCTTGACTGGGCGGCGCGCGGTCGGCCTGTTCCTGACGCCCGCCCTCTGCCTGTATTTCACCTTCGTCTTCGTCGCCCGCTGGTCTTGGGGCCTGCCGATCCTGACGAGGTTGCCGGCCAGGGGAAAGACGGTCGCGCTGACCTTCGACGACGGGCCTTCGCCCGAGTCCACGCCCGCAATTCTGGACGCGCTCACTGCCTGCGGCGTCCGCGCGACGTTTTTCGTGCTGGGGGAAGCGGTGGAACGGTTTCCTGACCTTCTGCGGCGCATCGTCGCCGAAGGCCACTCAGTCGGCCTCCATGGGCACCGGCACCGCCCGTTCGTGCTGCTGAGTGGCCGGGAAATACAGGAGGAGATCGGGCGGGCGCGCGAGGCGGTCCGCCGCGCCTGCCCCGACGTCGTCCTCGTCCCCTGGCTGCGTCCTCCGCACGGGTTCAAATCGCCCGGCGTCCTGTGGACGGTCGGCCGGGCCGGCTTCCGCCTCGCCGCATGGAGCGTGGACGCGCAGGATTACCGGGAAACCGACCCGGAGCGCATGGCCCGGAACGTCCTGGGTGCGCTCCGTCCGGGGGCGGTCATCCTGCTGCATGACGGGCCGGGCAACGCCGCCACGGTCGCGGCCTTACCAGGGCTTTTGCGGGCGCTGAAGGGAGGGGACTGGCAGACGGTCCTGCTGCCGCCCTACACGAGAGGAACACCATGAGAGCGCCCTCAATGCGTTTCGACTTCCCGCACCCGCTCTGCTTCCGGGACCCCGTGCGGGTTATCAGAGCCGACACCCTGGCGGAAGTCCGTCCCGCCCTGCGCGCCGTACAGGCGGCGGCCGACGCGGGCTGCTACGCGGCGGGTTATGTGGCTTACGAGGCTGCCCCCGCGTTCGACCCCGCCCTCCAGGTCAGCCCGCTGCCGTCCTCCCTGCCGCTGCTCTGGTTCGGCGTGTTCCCGGAGTCATGCGCGCCCGAGGAACAGGAGCCGGACGAGTACCAAATCTCCGAGTGGGAAGCAGATGGCGATTTTGCCCGCTACCAGGAAGCCATCCACGACATCCGGGAGGGCATCGCGGCCGGGGAAGTTTACCAGGTCAACCACACGTTCCGGCTCGGGGCGCACTTCCGGGGCGACGCGGCGGCCTTCTATCGTCGCCTCCGGGGGGCGTCGCCGCCGCCGTTCGCGGCCTGCCTGGACATCGGCAGCCACCAGATACTGTCCGCCTCACCGGAGCTGTTCTTCCACCGCCTGGGCGACCGGATCACCACGCGCCCGATGAAGGGCACGCGGCGGCGCGGGCGCTGGCGTGAGGAAGACGACCGGATCGCCGCCGGACTCAGGGAGTCCGAAAAGGACCGGGCGGAGAACGTCATGATTGTGGACCTGCTTCGCAATGACCTGGGGCGGCTGGCCCTGCCCGGCTCGGTGTGTGTCCCCCGCCTGTTCGAGATCGAGTGTTACCCGACGGTCTGGCAGATGACCTCGACGGTCGAGGCCCGCCTCCGGCCGGAAACCACCCTGGATGAGATTTTCGGGGCACTGTTCCCCTGCGGGTCCATCACGGGTGCGCCGAAAATCAGCGCGACCCGCTTCATCGCGCGCCAGGAGACGACGCCCCGCCGGATCTATTGCGGGGCCATCGGCTACATCACGCCCCGCCGGGAGGCCGTCTTCAGCGTCGCCATCCGCACCGCCCTTCTGGAATCGGAGACGGGGCGCATCGAGTACGGTGTGGGCGGCGGCATCGTCTGGGACTCCGACGCGGCGGCGGAGCATCAGGAGGCCTTGTCCAAAGCCGCCGTGCTGGCCGGGCCGACTGAGTTTGACCTGCTGGAGACTTTGCGCTGGGAGGGCGGCGCTTACTGCCTGCTGGACCGGCATCTCGACCGACTCCTGGCCTCGGCGGACTACTTCGGCTTCGCCGCCTCCCGCGACTCCGTCCGGTCGGCCCTGCTCGCGCACGGGCGGCAGAAGCCCGAGGGGGCGTGGCGCATCCGGCTCCGCCTGCCGCCGGACGGCGTCCCGCTGATCGAGAGCGCCCTCCTGCCGCCGCTCCCGCCCGCCCCGCTGCGGGTCGCTCTGGCCGGAACGCCCGTTTCGCGCGCCGACAGGTTTCTCTGCCACAAGACGACTTACCGGGCGGTCTACGAAAAGCATCGCCTGGAACGCCCGGATTTTTTCGACGTGCTGCTCTGGAACGAGGAGGGGGAGCTGACCGAGTTCACCATCGGGAACCTGATGATCGAGCTGGACGGCCGCCTCTGGACGCCGCCGCGCGGGTGTGGACTGCTGGACGGCGTACAGCGGGCCGAACTGCTGGCGGAGGGACGTTTGCAAGAGCGTGTCCTGCGCCGGGAGGACCTTGCGGCGGCCACGGGCGTTTGGCTGATCAATAGTGTGCGAGGGTGTGTGCCCGTGGCGTTCTGACGGGGGAAAGGAAGTGGTCAGAACGTGGCCGGCACCGGCGGGGACTCAGCGCCCGCAGACCGATTGAAGGCGGCGACGCAGGCGGCATCCCACTGACTGCCCGCCCCCGCCGCCAGGATGGCCCGCGCCTCGTCCATGCATTTGCCCTTGCGGTAGGGCCGGTCCATCGTCATCGCGCTGAAGGCGTCGGCCACGGCCATGATCCGGGCGAGCAGGGGCGTCTCCTCCCCGACCAACCCCGCCGGATACCCTTGGCCATCCCACCGCTCGTGGTGGTGCCGCACCGCCCCCAACGTCTCCTCAAAGCCGGCGACCGCGCCGACGATCACCGCCCCCATAGTCGGGTGCTGCTGGACCGCCTCGAACTCCTCGTCGGTCAGGCCGCCCGGCTTCCGCAGGATGCGGTCCGGGACGCCGATCTTACCGACATCGTGCAGCAGGGCGGCCACCTGGAGCGTCCGGAGCGTCGCCGCGTCCAGCCCCATCTCCCGCCCGATGTGGAGCGCGCGGCGCATGACGTCCTCGGAGTGCCGGCGCGTGTACCGGTCCTTGTTGTCCACGGCCGTGACGAGGGCGTCCAGCATGGGGAAGCCTTCCAGGGTATCGGTCAGCAGGGAGCGCAGGTCCTCGATGAACTCGTCGCCGCCGCCGGTCTTGGTGTGGACCAGGCGCGCGCCCGCCGCCTCCAGGACGTGGTGGCGCTCGCGCCCGTCTTCCGGGTACACGGCCAGCCCGACCGAGAACGTCAGCGGGATAGCGACGGGTGACCCGGTGGGCCGGTAGCCCGCGCTTTCCAGCCGTCCCTTGAGTCGCGCGGCCAGCCCCGCCGCCGTCTCCGCGCCCGTCCCAGGCATCAGCAGGACGAACTCGTCCCCGCCGAATCGGGCGAGAATATCATAGCGTCGGCACCCGCCGCGCAGGATTTCAGCCGCCCGGCGCAGGACATCGTCCCCGACCGCGTGGCCGTGAGCGTTGTTGAAAAACTTGAAGTTATCCAGGTCCAGCACCGCCACGGCCAGCGTCGTCCCCTCACGGTCCGCGCGGGCCGCTTCCTCGCTGAACCTCTTGTGGAACGCGCGGTGGTTCAGCAGTCCGGTCAAAGGGTCATGGTCCGCCCTCTCGACCGCCTCGGCCAGCAGGCGCTCGCGCTCGGCCTCCAGCGCCTTGCGCTCGGTGATGTCCTGGATCGTCCCCTCGTAATAGAGGAGCCTCCCAGCGTCGTCGCGCACCGCCCGCGCGTTCTCGAGGAGCCACAGGACTGCGCCGCCTCTGCCGTACACCTGGTACTCGAAGCCGACCACGCTGTCCCCCTCGCGCATCAGCCGGGCGAACTCCGTCTGCCGCTCGGGGACCACATAGTTTTGACTGGTCTGCCCGAAGGAAGCAAGCAGCGCCTCCGCCGTCTCGAACCCGAGCATCCGCGCCAGGGCGGGGTTGGCCGCGAGCAGGCGGCCCTCCGCCGTCCCCCTGTAGATGCCTTCCACCGCATGTTCAAAGATGCTGCGGTAACTGGCGTCCGCCGCGCGCAGCGCCTCCTGCGCCTCCCGCCGCTCGGTGACGTCGCACAGGAGGCCCTCGCAGACCACGGCCCCGTCCGCCAGGCGTTCCGGACGTGACGTGCCCTGCACCCACTTCAAACGCCCGTCCCGCGTCACGATCCGCCCCTCCCACTGCCAGGGTGTCAGGCGCTCGGATATCTCACCGACGGAGGCGACGAACGAGGCACGATCCTCCGGGTGGACGATGCTCACGATCAGGGAAGGGTCTGCCGTGATCTCCTGCGGCGTCAGGCCGTAGATGGCCCGGCAGCCCTCACTGACGAAGGGGAACTGGAACCCGCCGTCGGGGAGGAGGATGCACTGGAAGACCATGCCGGGAAGGTTCGCCGCGGTCCGTCGCCCCTGCTCGCCGGTCGTCGCGCGCGTTTCTCCCGCATGCTCTGGAGGCGGGAAGACCGTCTGACTGGGATGCGTCACCTCGAACACTTGCTGCTGACCCCTCGCCGACAGTCGGACATAGCCCCTTTATCGGCAGACCCCCTAAAAAACTAAAGCCGCCGCGCATATTCCGGGTAAACTAGAGGCAGATGACATCTCGACTGGAAACTGAGGCGTTCAAAGACGAACGTCAGGACGCCGCGCGGCAGGAGGGGGAGCATGAGGAGCAGGCCCGCCGGACGCCGGAGGCGAACGGCGTTTTGCAGCCCGGCCCGAAGCCCGGCGCGTTCCGCGCCCTGCAAAACCGCAACTTCCGCATCTTCTGGGTCGGCCAGCTCATCTCCCTCATCGGGACCTGGGCGCAGAATCTGGCCCAGGGCTGGCTGATCGTCCTGCTCGTGGACCCCGCCCTGCACCACGGCGGCGTGGCCTCTTTGCAAGCGGCCCAGGGCGGCCACTCCGCCGCCGTGGAGGCCACGGCGAACTTCTACTCCGGCTGGGTCAATTTCGCCGGCGGCCTGCCCATCTTCCTGTTCACCCTGCTGGCGGGCGTCGTCGCCGACCGCGTGGACAAGCGCAAGCTGCTCCTGGTGACCCAGAGCGGGCTGATCCTGACCGCCCTGTGCCTCGGCATACTGGCCGTGCGCGGGACGGTTCAGATCTGGCACGTCTTGTTCTTCGCCGCCTTGTCCGGGATCTTCGCCTCGTTCGACATGCCGACCCGGCAGTCGTTCATCGCCGAGATGGTCGGCAAGGAGGACCTGCCGAGCGCCGTCGCCCTCAACTCCAGTGTTTTCAATGCCGCCCGCGCCCTGGGGCCTGCCGTGGCGGGCCTACTGCTCAAGGTCGGCGTCTCCATCGGGGTCGCCTTCCTCGGCAACGCGACCCTCTCGCTCGCCGTCATCGCCGGCCTGCTGCTCATCCGCCTCCCGCCGCGCCCGACAGCGGGGGATGCGGCCAAGGCGGACAACACCCTGCGCGGCGTCTGGGAAAGCACGCGCGAGGGCTTCCAGTATGTCCGATCCACGCCCACGGTGCGGAATCTGGTCATCCTGGTCGGCTCGTTCGGCCTGTTCGCCTTCTCGTTCAACGTCCTCATCCCCGTCTTCGTCCGGTACACCCTCCTGCCGCATTCCTCCGACAAGGTCCAGGTCGCCGCCTTCGGCTTCCTGGAGACCGTGCGCGGGGTGGGGGCATTGGGCGGTGCCCTGACCGTCGCCCTGCTCGGCAACGCCCGTCGGCAGCGCAACATGCTGATGACCGGCAGCCTGCTGGCGACCGTCATCTTGATCGTCTTCGGCTTCTCGCGGACGCTCTGGCTGGCGTATGCCGCCATGGTCGTCGTCTCCTACGGCTTCGTCCTGTGCTTCGCCACCAGCAACACCCTGATGCAGCTCCATGTCCCCGACCGCCTGCGCGGGCGCGTGATGAGCATCTACACCCTGATGTTCATCGGCACCATCCCCTTTGGCTCCCTGTTCGCCGGCTGGCTCGCCGGGCTGACCAGCGCCTCGTTCACCATCGTCACCTGCGCCGTCATCTCGCTGCTGACCACCCTCGTCGTCGCCTTCCGCCCCGGCGGCCTGCGCGACATGAGCGTGACGCCGAAGAAGTAAGTCACCAGCGCAGGGCCGGCGGGAAGTACTCGGCGATTAGGTCCTCGTAGAAGGGCTTGAGCCGGGCCACATCAGGCTTGACTGGAGTCTTCGAGTACAGATCATACGGGTTGAAGGCGCGCACCCATCGGAACATCTCCTTGTCCCGGTCGTTCATCAGGTGCGCGTAGGCGCCCTCACGGTGGGCGGCGTAGAACGAGTGATACCGGATCATGTACAGGTTCTCCGGAGGCATATGGTCCTTGACCACCTGGTACAGATACTCATCATGGCCCCAGGAGAGGTGGACGCCGTCCAGGCCCGCCCCGGCTTCGTAGATGCCTTTGGCAGTCTGGTACTCGGCATTGCGGTCGTCCGGATTGAGGGCGAAGAACTCCGGAAAGACCACCTTGTCGCTGTAGGCGCAGCCGACCGGAAAGGTGTCGCCGACCACCGCCCACTGCGGCTCGCCCCACAGGCACAGGATCTTGCCCAGGTCGTGGATCAGCCCGGTCAGGATGAACGGGCGCGGGTGGCCGTCGGCCCGAATCGCCTCCGCCGTTTGCAGCAGATGCTCGATCTGGGTCAGGTCCGTGTCCGGGTCGCTGTCGTCCACCAGCGTGTTGAGGAACTCCATCGCGTCCCAGATGCTCATGGTCGCCCTGGCTTTCGGCAGGTATTCCGCCTTCTTAGCCTGCACGAACGCGAACGTCTGCCCCTGGTGGTTGAGCCGGTAGAACTCCTTGACCGACGCCCGCGCTTCAGCGTCGTAGTCCCGGTATTCCCCCTCGGCCTTCTCGGGGGCGGCGTCCCGCCCCTCGTAACGCGCCTTCTGAAACTCCTCCAGTTCCTCGATCACGGCCGGGTTGCCGCCGACCGTGGTGTGTCCCGCTGTGTCTGTCATCGCCTTCTCCTTTCGAGTGTTCTATCCCTTGTGCATTCCGCCTGCCACGTTTAAAATTCCTCCCTTTTCACACTCCCAGATCACCGAGGCGCGACCATCGGTTTCCGAATGACGAGCAGCCGGAAGTCGTGCTTGGCGATGCCCGGCACGCGCAATGTGCCATTAGTCGCCGTCCAACTCTCCAAAGGCTTCTCCCAATTGACCGCCGTGAAGTCACTCGCCAGCCCCAGCCGCTTGGTGTCCAATGTCAGCCGCGCCTCGCCCCCGCCCCCGTAGTCCGTGACCAGGACTGCGACAGTGTCCTTGTTCTCGAAGGCGATCCAAGCCGAGTCCAGGCCCGCCACGGTCAGAACGGGCGAGTCATCCCAATAGTGGAAGGTGCGGCAGGCCGGTGTCCCGTAGCCCAGCCCGTAGAGGTAGTTTCGCACCTTGACGAACAATGGGTCGGCGTGGTAGATGGCGATCTCGTGCGGCAGGCAGACGCCGACGCGCGTCCGCTCCACCCAGGCTTGTTTCGCCGGGTCGGTGACTTCCGTGATGCCCGGCAGGATGACCGGCATGTTGCCGCCCTGCCGGCCCAGCGAGGCGGCCTGGATGTAGTCGCGCGTGAACCGGTCCTGAAAGTCCGTCCCGCCGTACTGCATCTCCCAATCCAGGTCCATTGTCGTCCAACTGAAGACCGGAATGAGATAAGCGTTGGTCATGTGCGGCATCGTCAGGTTGCGCCGGCCCATCGCATGGAGCATGACGGCGGTGCGCCTGGCAAGGGCGCGCAGAAGCCAGATGTCGGTGTCGGGCTGGAACTGGCCGTCGGGGCGCGTGTAGCCGCCGCCCGTGACGGGGCTGGCGTTGTCGTAGATGCAGATGTTGTCGAAGTAGATGCCATCGAAGCCGTGACTCAGCAGCTCATGGTAGTAGTACAGCAGGTATTCCTGGCGGCTTGGAACGGGCGTCAGGGAGAAGTCAATGCTGCCCGCGACCGGCCCCGCCGCACGGTCATTGAAGTCCGTCCGTCGCCACTCGTCCTGATGGACCACCCATTCCGGCGTAGAGGTGATGTCTCCGCGCAGGTTCGTGTAGGGGATGACGGCGGCGGCGTGTCCCACGCCCGACGCGGAGTTTACTTCGGCGCGGATGTCGGGGTTCCTGGCGAGATAGGCGTCGAAGTAGGCCGCATCACGCTTGCCGTCTTTCTCTGCCGCCGCCAGCTTGCCAATCAGGGCGTAGTCGCGCCCGCGCGGGAAGACGCCGTAGAGGTCCGCGCCCCAATACATGCTCATGCCCAGCAGGCTCGTCTCGAATCTGCTCCCCGAGTCCACCCCGCGAAGTCGCCAGTCCGGGTCCGTCGGCATGGGTTTGACCGGTGTTGCTTGCAGCCCAAAGACGATGCGGCGCGGCGCGCTCCAGGCGGCCCGCGTCTGCACCAGACGAACGCGCAGGGCCAGCGTCCTGCCGTGTCGCTCCAATGCCAGCGCAGGATGCTTGCCGGACGGGTCTACGATCCAGTCTCGGTCATTGGAGGCGAACCAGACCAGGCCGCGCTCCGGGCCGCCCACCCAGAGGTACGGCAGGAATGTCCCCAGGAGCTGATCGCGGGAGGCCGACGCGCTGGTCCAGACCGTTCCCTCGCCCTTGGGCACGAACCCGCCGTAGTTGGAGCGCAGGCCCTCCCCACAGGCGTGCATCAGCGGGGCGATGCCGTCTTTGAAGGGGATGACGAGGTCGAGCGAGTCGAGGGGCGTCTTCGTCGGGGCCAGAGTGAGCGTCACCTTCATGCAGCCGTCATAGTCGAAGATGCTGGTCGTCCGCCCGCGCAGCGTCCCCGCTTTCCACGCCGATGTCGCCGTGACGGACGTAGGCCGGGCTGGACCGAGGGTCAGCCTGGCCGAAACCGGGACCGGCTTGCCGCCCTGCCGCGCTTCCAGCCGCATCGGGCCGCTCAGAATGTCCGCGCCCAAGGCGTTCACCTGGGACCACAGCCCATTGTCCGCCATGACGTGCCGTCGCAGGATAGTGCCGACCGTGCGGCCCTGCACGGTCAGTGGCGTGAACGGTGGGATGACCACATCGTCCAGCCCGAGCCGGTTGCCTTTCCAGACGAAGTCCTGCTGGTGCGTGAACGGCAGGATGCGGATCGGCTTTGCCGCCAGCCTGTTGCCGTCCAGGAATAGGGCTGCCTCGTACTGCCCCGTCGCCAGCGTGGGCAGGACTATCTCACGCAAGGCCGAACCATCTTTGCCGACCGGCGATGACTGCTCGGCAACCGCCGTGTCCGCCCCTTTGGACCGCACCACCAGACGCATCTGATGGACGGCCTCTTTGCCGGTCAGCGCGGCAATGTTCGCGCGCCAGCGCAGACGGTGGTAGCTGGGATAGTAGCCGATGTCGAAGCGGGTCGCTTCTTGAGCGTTCGGGGTGGCGACCGCCTCCCATTCCGGCCCCGCCGGGTGCGTGTGCCACTTGAAGTCGCGGTGGTAGAGGATGCCGCCAGCCTGGTCTGTCACCAGGGCTTCGCCCAGGGCGGGGTAGTCATCCGGCGTGAAGAACGGCTTCCGGTAGACGACGGTCTGCGCCGCGCCCGGTGCCAGTGTCAGGTCGGCTTCCTGGAAATAGCGCGGCTGGTCCTGCGCGTTATAGCCCAGCCGCACATGGAGCGGCATCGGCTGGCCCGTCGGGTTGGAGAGCGTCAGTCCGACCGTCACCCCCTGCGCGTCCTGCACCGGCAGTTCCTCCACGACTGGGGCGGCGTCGGCGAAGCGGACGCGCCCCATCGTGTCGGGCGCTTCAAAGCCATGCACGCGCGGTTCCCACCGGGCCTGGTCCCACGGGGTCTTGTAGTCCCGGCAGACGCGCATCGCGAGCGGCAGGGTGGGGTCGGTGATGCCCAGGCTGGACAGGCTGAGGACGACCTCTGCCGTCCATTGGCCGTCCTTGACCGTGTGGGCCTGCCGCATGTCCGCGCGCCAATACTTCTGCGCGATCTTGTCCCGGTGGTTGAAACGCGCCTCGTAGAACGCCCCGTTCGGGTTGACCATGATCTGGAAATACTGCCCGCTGTCACTGCCGGGGCTGTTGTCCACCCAGAGTTCAACGGCGTCGTCAAAGACCACGTCCTGGTTCGCGTCCCGTTTGGCATATTTTGCGATTGTCCCCGCCGTCGGGTGAACGGCAGAGCGGACGGCGATATACAGGTTCTTGCGGTCGCAGCCGATCCAGAACTCGCCCGCCCGGCGCTCCAGCAGGTCCCCGTCCTGCGAGACGAACCGCGCCTGGTGCAGCGTATCCCATTCGCCCGGCGCGATCACGCCGTCAATGACCGGCGTCTTGGTGAGGAAGGGGAGAACGACAGTGGGCGTGACGGTCGGGACGTTGGTGCTGCCTGCGGCCCGCATTGCGCCGGACATTCCGAGAAGCAGCGCGGCGCAGAGCGCCGGAACCAGCCAGTGTGGACGCAACATTCACCTCCGACTGCGGGCAGGAAAACCGGCCCGCGCCGCCGTATTGGGACGCCATGAAACCAAAAGTCTTGTTCATCGGTGGCACCGGCATCATCAGCTCCGCCTGCACCGCGCTCGCCCTGGAAAAGGGGCTTGACCTGTACCTGCTCAACCGGGGCAAATCAACCCGCGCCGTTCCCGACGTGGCGAAGACGCTCAACGCGGACATACGCGACCCGCAATCGGTCCGGGACGCCCTAGGCGATCATCAGTTTGACGCCGTAGTGGACTGGATCGCCTTCACGCCCGCGCAGATCGAAACCGACATCGAGCTGTTCCGTGGCCGGACGGGGCAGTTCATCTTCATCAGCTCGGCTTCGGTCTACCAGACGCCGCCGGCAAGCCTGCCCATCACCGAGTCCACCCTGATGGCAAACCCGTTCTGGGGCTACTCCCGCGACAAGATCGCCTGCGAGGAGCGCCTGATCCGCGCCTACCGCGAGGAAGATTTCCCCATGACCATCGTGCGGCCCTCGCACACCTACGACCGGACCCTGCTGCCGATGACCGGCGGGTGGACGGCGATTGACCGGATGCGGAAGGGCCTACCTGTCATCGTCCACGGCGACGGCTCCTCGCTCTGGGTGATGACCCACCACAGGGACTTCGCCAAAGGCTTCGTCGGCCTGCTCGGCAACGCCCGCGCGCTCGGCGAGACGTTCCACATTACCTCCGACGAAACCCTGACCTGGAACCAGATCTATCAGGTCTTCGCCCACGCGGCGGGCGCGGAGGCGAAGATCGTGCCGGTCCCCTCCGTCAACCTCTCGGCCTTCGAGGGCATGGGCGGCGAGGGCCTGCTGGGCGACAAGACGCATAGCGTGATCTTCGACAACACCAAGATCAAGCGCTTCGTCCCGGATTTCGCCGCGACCATCCCACTGTCCTGGGGCGCGCACGAGGTCCTGGCCTGGTACGACGCCGACCCGGCCCGGCAGAAGGTGGATGAGGGCTTTAATTCCCTGACCGACCGGATCATCGCCGCCCAGGAACAGGTGCGACCGTGATCAGGCCGGGGATACCCCCGGCCCGATCTCGCCCCGGTCCAGCATCGAGTGGAACGCATTGTCGTCCTTCGTCAAAGGCAGGTCCACGCGGCCCCGGCGGCGGCTGGACTCGTAGGCGGCGAAGATGACTTCGGTGGAGCGAAGGGCGTTCTGCGCCGACAGCATGGACCCGCGCCCGGTTGCGAGCGAGTCCACCACGTCCGCGATGGCGCGCTCCACGGCGTCCGGCCCGTGCAGGTCGTCCGGCTGCTCAATGGTATGCCACCCGTTCGTTGTGGCGTTCATCAGGCGCACATGGGGCGCGTCCCCCCGGACCTCGATCATCCCCTCCGTCCCGATCAGCCGGTGGGCGGCCGGTTCATTCGAGTCCTTCCCCGTCGCGAGGAATGCCCGGACGCCGTTCTCGAACTGGAACTCGCACAGCCCTTGGTTTTCCATGGGGACGCCGAAGATCTTGCGCTCCTCGCGGCTGTCTACCTGGCCCAGCACCCACTTCGCCGGGGCCTCGCCGTTGTAGAAAAAGAACATGTCCAGCCAGTGTGTGCCCCAGTCGTAGAGATCGCCGCAGTTGCCTTCAATCCGAATCAACTCCCCGACCGCGCCCGCCTGTATTTGTCCCCGCGCGGCCTGGAACGGCCCCAAGAACCGGCGCTGGTGGTTGAAGGTCAGCCGCACCCTGTTCTCCTCGCAGACGCGCGCCATCTCCTTCGCCTCGCCCCAGCTCGTCGCCATCGGCTTCTCGCAGTGGATCGCCTTCACCCCCGACCGGGCCGCCGCGATGGTCAGGGGCGCGTGCAGATGCGGCCAGGTGCAGACGCTGACGATGTCCGGCTTCTCCTCGGCCAGCATCTCCGCCGGGTCGCTGTAGACACGCGGGACGCCGTACTTCTCCGCGAAGAACCGCGTGGCCCCTTCGCTCGGGTCGGCGCAGGCGGCCAGGGTGCAGCGGCCCGTCCGCACATACCCGTCCGCGTGCTGGTGGGCCATGCCGAAGCCGGTCGCCCCCTCGCTCTTCCAGGGCTTGCCCACGCCGATAAATCCGACACGGTAGTTTGCGCCACTCATCTTTTTGCCTCTCTTATGACCTAAACCCGTCCCGACCGTCCGGTCGGTTCACAATGCTTGCCGGACTGGTTCGCCCCGGCGCATTGATTCTCCTGCCCGGAACTTTCACGACGCCGAATTCCGTTGAAGTCAAGGTACACTACTTACGTCAATGACACGCTCCCGCTTCCACAAGCGTCTGCTCGCCCGCGCGACGGCCTGGCTACTCATCCTGATCTGCGGATGGATGGGGACCGACGGCGTCCTCCATCACACCGATGAGGGGACATACGCGCGCGCCGCCTCCGGCCTGCACCGGCCGACGGCTGCCATCCCCGCCGACTCCTGTGCCGCCTGCGAGTGGACCCAGGGGATGCAGACCGGCTCCCTCGCCGTCTGTCACGTCCAGTCGCCCCTTTTCGTCTTCAGGCCACAAACACAGCCCCTTCTGCGCCGGCTCGCCCGCCGCCCTGCCCGCCGAAGCTCCCCCCGCGCGCCGCCCGTCTGCCTCCTGAACTGCTGATTTCCGCCCGCCCATTTGTTCCAGGAAGACCGTCCCCATGTCACGACTCCCTTGCCGCGCGCTGGCGCTGGCCGCCGCCTGCCTGGCGGCCCTGACCAGCGCCGCGACCGCACAGACGCCGCCCGCACCTAACGCCGCGCCGCCCGTCGTCCCGAACAGCAACATCTTTGACCCGAACCGCGCCCCGATCATCGTCGTCCACATCGGCGCGCACCGGCTGGTCCTAGTGCCCCGAAATGTCGGCGGGGCGCAGGTCATCCACCTGAATGCCACCAGCAACAAGGCCGACCAGGATTTTTCGCACCTGATCACGTCCTCAGTCGCGGGCGCGGCGTCCAGTGCCAGTGGCGAGTTCCACGTTCGCGGCTCGCACGGCCAGTACACCTACTACCTCGATGGGGCACCGCTGCCCGAGTCGGTTTCCGGCTCGTTCAGCGACCTGATTGACCCCAAAAACATCGAAACCCTGCGCGTGCTGACCGGCGGCTTCCCCGCCCAGTACGGCAACAACCTCGCCGCCGTGTTCGACGTGTCGGCGCGGGCGGGGCAGCCCGGCCGTCCGCGCGGCTTCGCCGAGCAGCTCCTGGCGGGCTACCGGACATCGGAAAGCACCGTCCAGTTCGGCGGCGGCGCACCGCGCCTCCAGTACTACATCTCCGGCGTGCGGAACTTCACGAACCGCCGCCTGGACTCGGTGACGCAGGACCCGCTGCACGACGCCGGGGCGGATTCGGTCGCCTTTGGCAAATTCGACTATGAGGCGGGGGCGAACGACCGCATCATCCTGGACACTGCCCGCACCGACTCCTACCTCCAACTGCCGAACGATGAGTTGCAGCAGGCGGCGGGACGCGACGTGACCCAGCGCGAGGACGGCGACTTCGCCAACCTCATCTGGCGGCACACGCAGGGGTTGAACGGCGTGACCACCGCCCTTTACTCCCACCAGTCACGCCTGCGCTACAGCGGCGATCCCGCCGTTGACCTCGCCGGGGCTACGGCGGCCACGCCGGACGGCGGCACCTCGCAGAACCCTGTACCGGGGACGCCCGCCAATCTGCCATCGTCGGCCTTCGAGAACCGCTACGCAAACTATATCGGCCTGCGGACGGACGCCGCCACGCGCATCGCCGCCCGCCACAAGGTCGGCTACGGCTTCGACATCAGCACCGTGACCGGCGCGGAGAACTTCACCCTGCTGAACGCGACCGACAACGGCGATGGCACGACGGGAGTACAGACGATCCAGGACGAACACGCGCTCTCCGGGGGCGACCGCTCGGCCTACCTCCAGGATGATTGGACTCCGGGACGCACTCTGGTCAACTACGGCGTTCGCTATGACATCCACAAGACGGACACGACCACCTCGCAGCTCTCGCCGCGCCTGAACATGACCTACACGCTCAATGGCCGCGACAAACTTCATGCCTATTACGACCGCCTGTTCCAGCCCGCCCCCATCGAGGACATCCGGCACCTGGACCCGAACGCGGTTCCCTTCAAACCCGAGCGCGACAACTTCTATGAGGTCGGCTACGCCCACGAGAACGGCGGCATCACGACCACCCTGAGCGGCTACTACAAGACCGAGCAGGACGTGATTGACGAGAACATCATCGCGGGGACGCAGATCCGCGAACCGTTCAATGTCCAGAAAGGCTACGTCCGCGGCC
The DNA here is from genome assembly GCA_965215505.1 of Capsulimonadaceae bacterium. Lineage (GTDB taxonomy): Bacteria > Armatimonadota > Armatimonadia > Armatimonadales > Capsulimonadaceae > JANXMY01. The sequence continues at coordinate 5,543,292 of OZ244065.1, forward strand.
TCGAAGTGGCTTTAGATGGGTCTCTGACGCGCGAGCTGTCGTTCTATGCCAACTACGCCCGCTCGTGGGCGCGGGCGGCGGGCGACTTCACCGGCGGCCTGGCCCCCGCCGGCGCACCCCCCGGCTACTTCTACGACGACCACGACCAGACCCACACGGCCTCGGCCGGCCTGGCCTACGCGCGGCGCGGCCAGACGATCAGCCTGGACGGTGAGTACGGGTCCGGATTCCCTTACGGCCAGGATGCGAACGGCCTGCCCAACGTCTACCGCGTCCCCGCCCACTTTATCTTCAACCTCGAACTCGGCACCCAGATCGGCCGGGGCCGGTTCGCCGTTTCCGCGCTGAACGTCCTCAACCACGGCTACGTCATCAAACAGGCCAGCCCCTTCAGCGACCGCGAGTGGGGCCAGGGCCGGACACTGGGCGTAAAATGGACGCAGAATTTTTAGGAGGAACACTCTATGAACGCATTCGTCACCTACCTGCATCAAGGCGGGTTCATGATGTACCCGCTGATCCTCTGCTCGGTACTCGCCATCGGCATCATCCTGGAGCGCGCCTACACCTTCCGCAAGGCGACCTCGATTGACCCGGAGGAACTGCTCGAAGAGATCAAGCAGACCTACAAGCCCGGCGACCACGGGGCGGCGGCGGCCCGGCTGATGGAGGACGCCAAGACCCCCTACAGCCGCATCTTCGCGCGCGGCCTGAAAAATGCCGACCGGCCCGCCGAGGCCATCGACATGGCGATGTCGCAGGAGGCCGCGAACGAGATCCCCGCCCTGGAGAACTATCTGCCCGGCCTGCGGACCATCATCACGATCTGCCCGCTGCTCGGCCTGCTCGGCACCATCGCCGGCATGATCGCCTCGTTCAAAGAGGTGGCGCGCTCCGGCCTGTCCTCGCCCACCGCCGTCATGGGCGGCGTCAGCGAGGCGCTCGTCTCCACCGCGACCGGCATCAGCATCGCCGTGGTCGGGCTGATCTTCCACAACTACTTCGGCAACCTCGTCAAGCGGTTCGTCGAGGACATGGAGTATTACGGCTCCGAGCTGACGAATTTTCTGACGGGAAGGGTGGCCTAGCCATGATGAAAGTACGCGCCCGGCGTCAGCCGGAGGAGGCCGAGATCATCATCATCCCGATGATTGACACCATGATGTTCCTGCTGATGTTCTTCATCGTCGCCTCGCTCGCCCTGGCCGTGCAGAACGGCCTGCCCGTCACCCTGCCCAAAGCCAGTACGGGCGAGCGCCACTCGGCCCAGAACGTGACCCTGACACTCGGCCCGACCGGCGACCTGCACCTGAACACGCGGCCCATCGCCATCACCGACGAGACGGCCCAACTCAAAGCCCTGAACATCTCGCCGGGGACGCTGGTCATCATCAACGCCGACGCCAACGTCCGCCACGGCGTCGTTACGACCGTCATGGACAACGCGCGCAAGGCTGGGGTCGAGCGCTTCGCCATCGCGACACAGTCTTAAGGGGAAGAGAAGGGGAGGGAGTGGGCCATGCGGCGAAGGCGACAAAAGAACAACCTGCTGCCGAAGATGCTCGGCCTGGCGGTCTTGATAAACGCCATCCTGCTGCCGATCCTGGCGCAGTTCGGCGTCTTCAAGAGCATCGGGCGGGGCCAGAGATTGACCCCCATCGAGATCGTCAAAGCCCCCCCGCCGGAGAAACGGCCCGCCCCGCCGAGGAAGGCGAAGAAGCAGGTGGCGAAGGCCAAGCCCGCCCCCAAAGCTGCCCCGCGCGCCGCCCAGGCCCGCCGCGCACCGTCCGGCCCGCCGCCCGTTAGGGTGGTCGCGGCCGGCGGTCCCGCCGGCGCAGGCGGCGGCGGGGACGCGGGCATCACGACCTCGGACGGCGGGGCACCGGCCCCCCCTGCCCCCAATCCTGGGGGAGCCGGACAGCCGCCACCGCCCGCGCCTGTCCCCGCCCCGCCCCCCGCACCGGCCCCGGTCCCGGTCACTCCCTCAGCAGTGCCCCCGCCCGCACCGCCTCCCCCCGCGCCGCATGTCCCAGTCCTGACCGCCGCCGCGCCGGTCGCGCAGCCGCGCCCGGCCATCCCGGATGAGCTGCGCGACTCCGACCTGAACGCCGCCTTTGAGGGCCTGTTCACGGTCCGTGCCGACGGCACGGCGACAGTCAAGATGGTCTCCTCCACCGGGAATCCCACGCTGGACGGCCTCGCCCTGGATGCCGCCCGCCGGTGGACCTTCCGGCCCGCGACGCGCGACGGGCAGCCTGTAGAAAGCTTTCTGCGGCTGCGGGTGGAGTTCGACGTGAGTTCTTGAGCGTGAGATTCTAGAGCAGGGTGAAGTTATCGGGGAGGAGGCTGGTGATGGGCTGGATCTCGGTTTCGCCGGCATGGGTGGCGGACAGGACGATGATGGGGTTGTCGGCCTGGGAGAACTCGGCGATCACCTGGCGGCAGGCCCCGCAGGGCTTGCATAGCTTGGGGGCGCTCGTGACGACGGCCACGGCCACGATGTCCAGCCGCCCGTCGCTCACCGCGTTGAACAGGGCGATCCGCTCGGCGCAGACCGTCAGGCCGAACGAGGCGTTTTCGACGTTGCAGCCCCGGTAGATGCTGCCGTCGCTGACCAGCACGGCGGCCCCAACCGCGAAGTTAGAGTAAGGGGCGTAGGCGGACGCCTGCGCCTCCCGCGCGGCGGCGATCAGTTCGCCCCGGAGCGACTCGGTCATTTCGGCGTGGTTGATTTCGATCTGTGTGAACTCGGCCATGATGTCCGCCTATTCACCGCCGCCGCCCCTGCTTCCTTCCCCCGTTTTCAGCCACAGCAGAAATTCGACGTTTCCCCCGCTCCCCTCGATCGGGCTTGTCATGCGCCCCTGCTCCGCCAGGCCGTCGGCGCGGGCCGCCTCGACCACCCGTACCAATGCCTCCTCGCGCGCCTTCGGGTCGCGCACGATGCCCCCTTTGCCCAGCCTGGCAGGGCCGACCTCGAACTGAGGCTTGACCAGGCACACCATGTCTCCGCCTCCGCCGAGCAGCGGGGCGAGTGCGGGTAGGACGAGGGTGAGGGAGATAAAGGAGAGATCGGCGACGATGATGTCGAAGGGGTGGGGGAAGTCGGCGGGCGTGAGGAGGCGGGCATTGACACCCTCCCGCGATTGGACGCGCGGGTCGGCGGCCAGGGCCGGGACCATCTGCCCGTGTCCCACATCCACGGCATGAACGGAGGCCGCCCCACGCCGCAGAAGGCATTCGGTGAACCCACCCGTGGAAGCGCCCACATCCAGCGCAGTCCGGCCCGCCACGGCGATGCCGAACGCGGCCAGGGCGGCGTCCAGCTTCAGGGCACCCCGCGAAACCCACGAAGGGCCGTTCTCCGTGACGGCCAGCGTGGCGTCCTCTGTGACCGCGAGGCTGGCCTTGGTCACCGCCCGCCCGTCCAGAGTCACCGCGCCCGAGTCCAGGGCGGCCTGCGCCTCGGCCCGGCTCCGGCACAGCCCGCGCACGACCAGGGCCTTATCCAGACGCATCGGTGTCCGTATGGATGTCCAGCGCGGCGAGGTGGGACGTGTCGTTCTGGAGCAGCAGCGCGGCCGGCTCGTCCGGATTCCGGCTCACGCGAAGGCGCGTGACGGCGCAGTTATCCGACCAGGGCGGGCCGTCCAGGTCGGGCGGGACGCGCAGGAAGGCTTCGGTCAGGCGGCCCACTGTTTCGGCATGGGAGACGACTAAAATGTGTTCATCGGTGTGGGCGTACAGCCCCACCAGGGCGTCGCGGACGCGGACGGCACGGGCATACATCAGCGCGTCGTCTTCCAGCTCCTGTGGCCACCACGTCTCGCCGCACGGGAAGGTGTGCCCGAAGAAGGCGAAGGGAAACTGCGCCCGGATCTCGTCGGGACTCAGGCCGGGGAAGGTCTTGTAGCCGGGCCAGATGGCGTTGAAGTACTCGCAGACATCGGCGTAAACCTCCGCCTTCAGCCCCGCCTCCTCGCAGGTCGGCGAGATCGTCTGCAAGGCCCGCCGCAGAGGGGAGACATAGGCCTTCGTCAGCCCCTCCCCGCGCAGCCGCCGCGCCGCCCGCCGCGCCTGCTCGACGCCCAGCGGCGTCAGCGGGCTGTCCAGATGCTCGGTCAGTCCGGCGTTGGCCTCGGACTGACCGTGACGTACCAGGGTAATTTCCATCACAGGGACAGTATACCCCTTTCTAACGCGGGCCGCCGCCGAGGACCAGCTTTTCCAGGGAAGGCCGGTTCGTGATCAGCACCCGGCGGCCCAGGAAGTCTATCAGGCCCTGGCGCTTGAAGTCGTTCAGGATCAGCGTCGTCGTCTCGCGCGTGCTGCCGATGACGTTCGCCAGTTCCTGATGGGTCAGCTTACCCTTGAGCATCTGCCCACCGCGCCCGTTGCGGCTCCCGCCCTGGTTGTCGTGCAGCCGCAGCAGCAGCTTGGCGAGCCGCCGGGGGACCTCCAGGAAGACCAGGTCGGCGACCTGGTTCTCGGCCAGCAGCCGCCGCTCACTCACCAGCCGCAGCAGCGCCTGCGTCGCCGCCAGGGAGTGCTGCAAGGCGGCCAGGATGTCGGAGCGCCGGAAGGCGACGATCAGCGAGTCCTCCAGCGTCTCCGCCATCAGCTCGTAGGTGTCGCTGCCCTCCAGAAGACCCGTCTCGCCAAACAGCGAGCCGTCTTCCAGGAGGTACAAAGTCAGCTCGCGCCCCTGGTCGGACACGCGGGCGATCTTGACGCGCCCCGTGCAGAGCAGATAAACGTAGTCGCCAGGCTGATCGGCGAAGTGGATCACTTGACGGCGGCGGTACTGCCGCTGCTCCGCGATCCGTTCCAACCGTTTCAGGGTCTCTTCAGGCAGGGCCGCCAGCATTGGCACCTGCTGGAAATAGGGATTTAGTGAATTCAATCGTTTACAAGCAGCCTTTCTCTTTGGGTTTGCGCTTACGAGAGGAAGTATAGCCGAGATACGCTCGGCTGCGAACGGCGAATTTGCCGGGATTCGCCGACTGTCAGCGCAAACAGGTATTCTTACTGATCAAAACCGGGAAGGGCCACGAAGTTTTGTATTGGGTGGGACGATTATCAAGGGGAGCCTGTTCCAAAAAGAGGTTAAAGGGCGGTTACAAAGGAATGTCCGGCACGACATGTGCCGGACACCTCTCTTGCAGACCTCATGCCAATCGGCCACGCCCACGAACAACCGGCTCTCTTACGAGGCCGCAGGAGGCGGGGGAGCGCCGGGGGAACGCCTCCGGGAGAGCGGCGGCCCCAGGGCTTCGCGCAGGATGATGGCCCGGACCAGGTCGTCACTGCCGCCGAACAGACTCTTCAAAGGCACAGCGGTCGGTGCCGGCGATTGCAGTGAGACGCCCAGCGCGGACGGCTCCCAGGCGGCCAGCTCTTCTTCCTGCCGTCGGAAGTCCCGGTCCGTCGCCTCGCGCGACACCGCCGGCCCGCCCGCCTGCGGCTGCCGGGGCATCGGGCGCGCGGGAACCAGGGAGGGGGCGCGCGTCGGGAGCTTCTGGGTGGGCGGGGGTGCCTGCGGAGGAGGGGGGGCCTGCGCCTGCCGCTGCGCGTCGGCGAGGGCCTGCCGGACCGGGTTCGCGCCCGCCGCGCCCGTCGCACCCGCGATCTGCCGCCCGGCCCACTTGAAGAACCGGAAGATCCCCCTGATGACCCAGCCGATGGCGATCAGGGCAAAGACTACAGCCTCGTAACTCAGATGCACCGCTACTCGTCCTCCGCGTGTTTCAGGATCGCCCGCGCGTTCTTTAACTCACGCCCTGTGAATGGTGCGCTGTCGCGCGTCCACAGGTTAACGGGCGCGAGTGTTGCCGACGGCCTCACGGCCTTGACATGGCCGTCGGTGAACAGGCAGTTGAGGATGCCGCTCGGATGTTCATAGAAGATGTGTCGAGGAACGTGGGCATATAGTTCTCGGCCCGTGCCGGGCAGGAACATGGGGCTGGTGATGTCCCAATCCGCTCCATCGTAGCCCCGCGTGTCAACGACTTGGATCACCCGCAAAGAGGTGTTGACGCTGGTCCCTTTCGGGGCTAAGGCTGTCATTGGCGTGAGTAACTCGTCTTTGCTGTGCTTCATGTCGTTTGCTTCGTAAGAGCGTGGCAGATTCTCCGGCGTGTAGTCACCGTGCCTTGTGTCGTCCGGGCACTGGTAAACTCCAGTTGCCTTCACATAGGGAAAGACAGCTTCACGCCAGCTAGATCCACTGGCACTGCTCTGATAGGCGGGAGGGTTGCCATCGTCGTCCTGCTCGTATTGAGTCAATGCTATACTAAGTTGCTTCAGGTTGGAGGCGCAGGAGGCGCGGCGCGCGTTGGAATGCCCACCTACAGTCACTATAAGCAGGGGGTCAGGGCTGAAAACCAGTAGCAGAATAAAGGCCAAAAAAATATAGCCCGCGATCCTGCCGTAAAGACTCATTAGAAATCGGACCCTCTCGCGACGGCTGGCTTCCGCATATGCGTCAGGATCAAGTTCAAACATTGCCGCAACTCCGCCGGCTCTGGGCCGACACTCCACACCGCCGCCCCATCAGCAAGTAGAGGACTAACAGGGCGAACAGAATCAGGTGACAGTCCGAGGTTATTCTTCCATTGCGTGTGCCAAGAGCAGCGCCGCAAGATTCAGGATCGCCTCTGCCTGCTTCAATAGCACCTCCACGTTTTATAAGTCTTGCTCTATTTGGCCCTCTGTCTTTGCAGGTCTACGCCGTACTTTGATGCATTCTCGCGGATGAGCGCGTTCAGGGCCTGTTCTTTCTCGTTATCGTTGCTGAGGTTGATTAGGTCAAACGAGGACTCAACGCCGTACTGCCAGTAGTAAAGGTCTGCCAGGTTCTCTTCTCGCGAGTAAGCCAGATTGTAGAGGCAACGGTACTTGAGTCCGATTGGTGAGTCGTCTCTCCAAAAGCCGACTCCTCTCAGCCGCACAATCTCGCGTAGTATCTGCTTAACCGCTTCCGCGCTTACATCCGCGCCGCCATAGTAGTCCAGCAGCAACCGGCTCATCTCCTCCAAGTGGCTGTCAGTCTCCGGCCCGAGCAAATCCAGCGCATCAATTACGCACTTGACCCAGAAGTAGAAGTTTCGTTCTTCAAACACGCTCTCAGGAAGGTCGTCAAGGATTGACCCATCGTTCGTCATGTTGGTATTTGCCTGACGAGGCTTGGCCTTTCGCCTGACAGGAACGCAATTACACCGCCGCCCCCGGCACGCTGTTCGCGCCGCCGTCCTCGTCCGTGCCGCCCGTCGCCCGGCTGATGCCGCTCCGCATCGCCGTGTCCGCCTGCAAGTTCCGCAGGTTGTAGTAATCCATCACGCCCAGAGTGCCGCCGCGCAGGGCTTCGGCTAAAGCCATCGGCACCTGTGCCTGGGCCTCGACCACCTTGGCCTGCATCTCCTGGGTGTAGGCCTTCATCTCCTGCTCGCGGGCGACCGCCATCGAGCGCCGCTCCTCGGCCTTCGCCTGGGCGACCTTCTTGTCCGCCTCGGCCTGGTCCGCCTGCAAGCGCGCGCCGATGTTCTGGCCGACCACCACGTCGGCGATGTCAATGGACAGGATCTCGAAGGCCGTCCCTGCGTCCAGCCCTTTCGCCAGGACCGTCTTGGAGATCGCGTCGGGCTTCTCCATGACCTCCAAATGGGTGGCCGCCGAGCCGATGGTGGTAACGATGCCCTCGCCGACGCGCGCCAAAACCGTCTGCTCGCCCGCGCCGCCGACGAACTGCTCGATGTTGGCCCGGACGGTGACGCGGGCGAATGCCTTCATCTCGACGCCGTTCTTGGCTACCCCGGCGACGTTCGGCGTCTCGATGACCTTGGGGTTGACCGACATCTGCACCGCTTCCAGCACATTCCGGCCCGCCAGGTCAATGGCCGCCGCCCGCTCGAAAGGCAGAGGGATCTGCGCCCGGTGCGCGCTGATGAGCGCCTGCACCACGCGGTCCACGTTGCCGCCGGCCAAATAGTGCGTTTCCAGTTGGTTCAGGTTGATGGGGACGCCCGCCTTGACGGCGGCGATGAGCGGCAGGATGACCCGGTCCTGCGGGACGCGCCGCAGCCGCATCCCGATCAGGCTGCCGAAGCCGACGCCGCTGACTCCCGCCGAGATAGCCGTTATCATCAGGCCGACCGGAACATACTGGCGGATCAAAGCGAGAGCGACGATGACGACAACAACGCCGACGACGATGGGAACGAATGGCGACATGGGGAACACTCCTTGTACCATAAGTATACCATAAAGACATGGCTAATCCAGCGTAGCGACCAGGCGGGGAGTGAAGCGGAGGCGGTCCGAAGCGACGCACAGGGCGCGCAGGCCGTTCCACCGCTCGGGGACGGGATAATCACGGCCATTCAGGTGCAGATGCCCGTACAGAACGGTTTCGACGCCGTGCGCCTTCAGGAGTGGCGTGAAGACGTCTAAAGGAGGATAGTGGATCAGGGCGATCTTAGTTTCGCAGCCCGCGATGCCTTCCAGCCGCCGCGTCAGCCGGACCACCTCGCGGGCGATGATCTTCTCCGCCTTCGCCTTCTCGGACTCGGTGCCGGTCGCGGGGAACCAGCCGCGCGTCCCCGCCACGCCGACGCGCCCGTCTTCGGAGACGAACGGCGTGTCGTGCAGGCCGGGGAAGTCAAGCGACCTGTCCGAATCCCACCAGTAGTCGTGGTTGCCCTTGCACAGCACCTTGACGCCCGGCAGCGCGGCCAGCCAGGCAAGGTCCGGCTCGGCGTCCGCCCGCTTCATCGCCCAGGACAGGTCGCCCGGCATCAGCAGCAGGTCTTCGGGCGCGACGACCGCCCGGCAGGCCGCCTCGATCTTCGCCGGGTGGTCCCGCCAGTGTTCGCCAAAAATGTCCATCGGCTTCGGCTTGGCGAACGATAAATGTGTGTCCGCCAATGCCCAGATGCGTCGCATGAACTCAGTATACCCGCTGGGCGGGAGCGACCAAAGCCGACCGGCGGGCGCGGGTTTGATTGACACTGGCCGCCCGCCATAGGTATACTGTTGCCCTATGGCCTCTACCACTACCAAGCCGCCGAGCGGACCCGCTGCGCCCCCGCCGGGGGGCGGGAAGAAGCCCCTCGGAATCGCGGGCGCGACCGGCCTGATGATGGCGATGGTCCTTCTGTCGCGCATCCTCGGCGTCCTGCGCGATGCGATCATCTCCCACTACTTCGGGCGCGGGCCTCAGACGGACGCCTACAACGCCGCATTCACCGTCCCCGATCTGCTGTTCTATCTGCTGCAAAGCGGCGCGCTGTCGTCCACCGTCGTCCCCATCCTGACCGAGTACCGGCAGCAGGGGAAGGACAAATCGGCGGACAAAGTGGTCAGCATCGTCGCCTCCGTCATCTTCGTCTTCATCGGCCTGCTGATCTGCGTGATGTGGATCTACGCCCGCACGCTGACGATTGCCCTCAACCTGGGCTTCCCGGACTCGACCGTTGACCTCTCCGTGCCGCTGACCCGTGTCCTCCTGCCCGCCCAGATGTTCTTCTTTATGGGCGGCCTGATGATGGGTGTCCTCTACTCACGCAAGAAATTCTGGGTTCCGGCGTTGGGGCCGGTCATTTATAACTCCGGCATCATCGTGGGTGGCGTCGTGCTGCGGCACTGGCTGGGCATCCACGGCCTGGTCTGGGGCGCGATCGCGGGCGCGTTCCTGGGAAACTTCCTCATCCCGTTCCTCGCCGTGCTGCGGCTCGGCGTCCGCATCCGGCCTTCCTTTGATGTCCGCCACCCTGCCGCCATGAAAGTCTGGCGGATGCTGCTGCCCATCGGCCTGGGCGTCTCGCTCCCGAGCATTGACCAACTGGTCAACAAGGAGTTCGCGTCGTATCTGGGGACGGGGAACACCACGGCGGTCATGAACGCCTACCGGCTGATGCTTCTTCCCATCGGCCTCTTCGCACAGGCGATGGCCCAGGCCGTCTTCCCAACCCTGTCGGAGCAGGCCGGGATGAAGAACATCACGGCGATGCGCCGGACGATGAACCAGTCCCTCCGCAACATCCTGTTTCTGACCGTGCCCGCCTCGGCTTTGATGTATTTGCTGTCCGAACCCATCATCACTTTCCTCCTCCAGAGCGGCAAATACACTCATCTTGACACCCTCGTCACGGCCTCCGTCCTGCGCTGCCTGAGCCTGGGCATCTTCGCCTGGTCCTGCCAGTCGCTCCTGACGCGCGGCTTTTACGCCCTGCAAAACTCTAAGGTGCCGGTCATCTCGGGCGCGATCGTCTCCGTTCTGTTCGTCGGCATGAATGTGTGGGTGGTCAAGCCAGTCATCCGCGTCAAGGCCCGCGTGGAGACGCTGACCCAGCAGGTCGGGGTACTCCAGGAGAACGTCAAGCTGGTCCGGCCCTTCGTCCAGCCCAGTCAGGACGCGCTGGCCGCCGTCACCGCCGCACAGACAGGGATGACACAGACCGGCGCGGCGCGAAACTCCGCCGCCGATGCCGTGTCCCAGGACCTTGGCACGGCCCAGGACCAGCTCACGCAGCTCGCCGCACAGGCCCAGGCGGCGCTGACCGACGCCCAAGCCCGCCTAGACTCACGACAGTACAAACTGGCGCTCGCGCAGGCCGAGATGGACGCCCGCGCCGCCCGCGCCGTCTGGGAACTCGGCCTGACGACCTCGATCGCCGCCACCATCCACATGGTCGCGCTCTACTTCCTGCTGCGCCGCCGCCTGACCGGCCTGCACTCCCAGCGGCTGCTTTCCAGCGTGGGCAAAATCCTGATGGCGACTCTGGCCCTGTGCGTCGTCTCCAAGCTTGTTCTGGCTGTCTGCGAGACGGGCTTTGAAACCTCCCACCTCGCCCCCAAACTGGTCGCCCTCGTCACACTGCTGTTGGCGGGATTGACCGGAGTAGGGGCCTTCCTGGGGACGGCCCGCGCTCTCAAAATGGGCGAGCTGCAAGCCGCCGTAGACATGATTCGCCGCAAGAGAGGCTGACCTGTGCATCTTCGCCCCGATCCGCGCCGCCCGCTCCTGGCACTCGTCCTGCTGCTTACCCTGCTGGGTTCCTGCGTCCGGGCCGACGCCCCGCTCCGGTTCCAGATCACGCTCCCCAAGACACTGATGCGCGCCGAGGCGGGCGGACGGCTGTTCGTCCTGATGGCACGGACGAAGCCGAAAGACGGCATCCTACGCGTCGGCTTCATTCCGGGCGAGACCTGGCTGGCCGCCGCCGAGGTCCGTAACCTCACGCCGGGCGGGACGGTCTCGTTTGACCCGGACACGCTGGCCTACCCAAAGCCGTTCTCGCAGGCCGGGCTTGGGACCTGGTACTGCATGGCCCTGCTGGACCAGGACCACAACTACGCCTACCACGACCAGGATGCGGACGATTACTATGGCCCGCTCGTCACGCTGACGGACGCCGACCGTGCCCAGCCCGTCGCCCTCGTTTTGGATCGCCAGGGCAAGCCCGATGCGCCCGCCGATACGCCGTCCATCAAGCGCATGGAGTTCACGAGTCCGCTCCTGTCGGCCTTCTGGGGCCGCCCCATCGTCATGCGCGCGGGCGTCGTCCTGCCTCCTGACTATGACAAGGACCCGAAGCGCGTTTATCCGACCGTCTACCACGTTGACGGCTACGGTGGCGACTACACCAGCGCGTGGCAGGCCGGCCCGCTCTACCTGAAGCAGATAGCCGCGGGCCAGAGGTCTTCTTTCGTCCACGTCTTTTTGGACCCCTCGTTCCCGACCGGCCACACCGTCTTCGCCGACTCGGTCAACAACGGCCCGTGGGGCAAGGCGCTGACACAGGACCTCATTCCCGCGCTAGAAGCCAAGTACAGGCTGGCCCCGGACCCGGCTCTGCGGTTCCTGACGGGCCACTCGTCGGGCGGGTGGAGCACGCTCTGGCTCCAGACCACCTACCCCGACTTCTTCGGCGGGACCTGGTCCACGTCGCCCGATCCCGTGGACCTCCGCTCCTTCACCGGCGTCAATGCCACGCCCGGTTCCACCGACAACTTCTACACCAAGCCGGACGGCACCCCGCGCAACCTCGTCCGCCTGGGCGGTAGGGACATCGCCAGCATGGAGCAGTTCGCGCGCCAGGAGCGGGTGCAGGGGGACTACGGCGGGCAGTTCGCCTCGTTCGAGTGGGTCTGGAGTCCGCGCGGAGAGGACGGCCGGCCCCTCCCGCTGTTCGACCGCGAGACGGGCCGCCTTGACCCCGCCGTGCTGCAAGCCTGGCAACGCTACGACATCCGGCGCAATCTGGAAACGAACTGGCCGACACTGGAGCCGAAGCTGCGCGGCAAGCTGCACGTCTTCGTCGGCAGCTTGGACACCTTCCATCTGGAGGAGGGCGTCGCCTACCTACAAGACTTCTTCAAGCGCGTCGGCAGTGACGCCGTCTGCGAGGTCATCCCCGGACGCAGCCACTTCGACCTGTACCGACCCTACACGACCTACCCCGATGGATTGGCCGCGCGCATAGACAGAGAGATGGCGGCGGCAACCAGGGCGCACCGGGTACAATAATCCTATGGACATCTTCGAGCGGTTCAATTCCAAGTTCGGCAAGTGGTACGAGGGCCTGTTCGGCGGGGACGCGGGCGAGCTTCGGCCCAAGGACGTGCTTCGCAAGATCATCGCCGCGATGGAGGACAACCGCAAGGAGGGCTTCGACAGCAAGGTCTACGTCCCGAACAAGTACATCTTGGAGCTTGCCGTGGACGACCCCGAGGAGCGCGAGTACCTGCTGTCGTTCCTCGACGAAGAAGAATTAGTCGTCGTCCTGCAAAAGTTCATGGCCCAGAACGGCTACAAGACGCGCGGCCCGCTCGACTTCACCATCGCCGAGGTCTCCGAAGCCGAGCGCGAGGCCCGTCGCGAGAAGCTGCGGGTCCGGGTGCGCTATGAGAAGGGCGAACTGGCGCCGAAAGCCGCGCCCGCCGTCCCGCCCGCGCCCGCCTCCGTCGTTCCCGCCGAGGACGACCTGCCGACTGTCGCCGGCTTCGACCCGGACGAAGAAGAAGCCGGGACCGTGCCCGCCGTCGCCTGGGCGTCCCTGGCCGTCACCGCCCCCGACGGCAGGCGCAGCCACATTAGCCTGACCAAGCCGGCCTTCCAGATCGGACGCTCGCGCAACGGCGGCAATGACCTCGTCCTGGACGCCGACGGCATGGCCTCCAAGGCGCACGCCCGATTGGAGCGCGAGCGCGACGGGTCCTGGACGCTCTACGACCTGGGCAGCACGAACGGCATCAAGGTCGGCGGCCTCCGCGTGGACAGCAACCGCGTCCTGCACGACGGCGACGAGATCACGGTCGGCGCGACCAACATGGTCTTCAGCCAGGCCGATGCCCGCACCGCCGACGCCCCGGCTCCCGCCGCGCCCCTGCGCCGCGCCCGCCTCGTCGGCGCGGACGGCGAGGCCCACGTCCTCGCCTCCGAAACCCTAATCGGTCGGGCCTTCACCTGCGACATCATCCTGTCCGACCCATCCGTCGCCACCAAGCACGCCCGCATCATCGCCCCCGACGCCGCTACCTACCTGCTCGAAGACCTGAGCGGCGGCGGCGACACGGCCGTCAACGGCCGCGCCCTCCCGGCGGGCCGCCGCCTGCCCCTCACCGACGGCGACGCGCTGCGCTTCGGCGACGCCGAACTGCGCTTCGTGGCAGGCGGCGCGGTCTGAGAGGCAACCCATGAACATCCTGTTAGGCCTTCTCCACTATGCCTTCCTCGCCCTCCTGGTCCTGCTGCTCCTCTACATCCTCGCCCTCGTCCGGCGGCATTTAGACTAGGACGGGTCTTCCCCCAGAGCAAACGCCACCGCCTGCTCCCACGTCATCGCCCGGCCCGCCGCCCAAGCCGTGTCGAATGCCTCCGAAGCCATTGCTTTCCGCGCCCCCAATATGGCTTGTTCTCTGGGTGCGTCTTCATTCGGCGGTCGTCGGTAGCCGACGAGTTCCGACATCATCTCCTCTGCGCCCCATAGCCGTGCCGCACGGTGATACCCTCCTTCCGCCGCCGCGAGGAAAGCGATCTCTCCTAACGAGTTAGCAACGTCTGATCTTTCCTCTAGCTGTTGGTGCAGTACCAAGCCTTCTATTAAAAGTTTTTCCGACTCGGCGAACCGCTCTTGCTGACGGGCAACGCTCCCCAAGTTGCTCAGGAGCGTGGCGACCCCGGATTTGCCCCCGAACACCCGGAGCAGAGCCAAACAACGTTCCATCAGCTTTCTGGCCTCTTCAAAGTCGCCCTCATTGTATGCGAGCGTAGCGAGTCCATTGAGAATATCCGCAACCCCGTATTTGTCGCCAACGTCCTGGGACAGAGCTAGACTCTGGTTATATAGATACCTGGCTGCCCCATAATCGCCCTGCACCCGAGCCAAGCTACCCAGACTGCTCAATGAGTGAGCGGTGCCTCTCTTTTGACCCAGCGCCAGCCACAACGCTAAACTTTTTTCATGAAGTAGTTTAGCGTCCTCAAAGCGGCCCTGCTTATAGGCCAATTCTCCCAACTGGCTCAAGGAATTGCCGATGCCCACAACGTCTCCGAGCTTCCGCCTTAATGTGAGGCTTTCTTGTTGCATTTCAATGGCAACGGGATAATTGTCCTGATTTTGATGGACAACTGCTAGGCCGTACAAGGCGGTGGCGATCCCGTAGTCATATCCCAGATCGTGGGAGAGTTCCAGACTTTTCTGATGCCATTCCAATGCTTCTTCCCAGTCACCTAGATGCTCGACCACGCTCCCAAGACTGAAGAGCGCGTCTGCAACACTCTGTTGATCCCCTTGTCTGACCTGTAAGGCCAGACCTTCCTCGAATAACTTCCGAGCCTCCGCTAAAGCCCCTTGGGCCTGAGCAAGAGCGCCTGTCTTCATCAGCACCCTGGCCTGAACCTCTTCCGAGATGATTGCATCGTTTGCCACGTCTCGCTCAAGCCATCGCCGACCTTCTTCCAGATAGCCGCGCACCCACCAGAACCGCTGCAAGGCACATGCGAGGCGCAGCCCCGCCTCGTCTGCCCGCCATTCTAGGGCGGCACGGAGGTTGTCATGCTCCGTCCCCAATCGATCCAGCCAGTTCTTCTGTTCCGGCCCCCGCAATTGCGGCGCGGCATTCTCTGCAAGCGTAAGGAAAAAGTTTCGGTGGCGTCGGCGTGTTTCTCCCCACGCTCCTCGTTCGCGCAGCCTGTCTCCGGCGTAGTGCCGCACCGTTTCCAGCATCCGGTAGCGGCCCGAGGCGGCCTCAAAAACGACCAGGCTCTTGTCTACCAGTGAGGTTAATAGGTCGAGGACAGGCCCGCCATCGGCACCCTCGGAAGTCCCTACCGTCTCCGCCGCGTCTAGAGTCCACCCGCCCGCAAACACGGACAGGCGGCAGAGCAGAAGCCTCTCGGGTTCAGTGAGTAGGTCATACGACCAGTCAATGACCGCCCGCAGTGTTTTGTGGCGTGCGGGCGACTCGCGCCGACCGTTTGTGAGCAGGCCGAACCGGTCCGACAGCATCTCGGCGATCCGCTCCAGCGGCAGCGCCTTGACGCGCGCCGCCGCTAATTCCAGGGCTAGCGGGATGCCATCTAGGGCGGCGCAGATGGCGGCGACCGGCCGGACATTCTCAGGCTCCAGCGCGAACCGCCGGAACTGGAACACGCGGTCAACGAGAAGGCGCGCGGCGTCATAGCCGAGCAGCGCGGCTACCGGGTCTGTAGTGCCGGCGGGGAGGAAGTCGGGGGCGGGGAAGGGGAGCGGCGACACAGGGTAAAGATGCTCGCCGTCAATGTTGAGTGGCTTCCGACTGGTCGCCAGGACGGAAAGGTCTGGACAGGCGTAAAGGAGCCGGGCGACGAACGTTCCGCAGTCAACAGTCTCCGAGCGGCCGTCGAGGAGCAGGTGTTCGCAGTTGTCCAGGAGGAGCAAGGTTTGCTTGCCCTGGAGGAAGGTGATTAGCGCCTCGGTAACGCTGACGCCTTTCTGTTCCGTCACGCTCAGCGCCGTCGCGACGGCCTGGGGCACTTGGTCTGAGGCGGTTAGGGCGGCCAGTTCAACCAGCCGTATGCCCTTCCAGTCGCCGAGCAGTTCCCAGGCCGTCTGTACGGCGAGCCGCGTTTTGCCGCAGCCGCCCATCCCCGTCAGCGTCACCAGCCGCCCGGACAGCAGCAGGTTTCGGATGTCTCGCCTTTCCTGCTCCCGCCCGACGAAACTAGTGACGGGGGAGGGAAGGTTATGCGACGGGGGCGACGGAACGATGTCGGCGGCCCCCTCAAATTGTGGTGAGGTCGGCGGCAAATAGGACGCGCGGGCGCGGAGGCTCCCTAGCGTCAGCGGGAATTGGCGCAAGGCTTCCAGTTCCGGCGCATCCAGACGGCCTTCGGCCCCTTGAAGTCGGCCGACAGCCCGGTCCAGCAGCGGCAGGACTTTGGTGCGGTAGGAATAGACTTCGTTCGCCCGCCCGTTGGCGCGGGCGTTCTCCATCAGGACGAGCAGGCTGTCGGCCCGCCCGCACAGGGCGGCCAGATAGCCAGCGTCCAGGTGCGCCCCGGCCCGCCGGAACTCGGGGCGCTGGAGCCACGGGTAGGCCATCCCCTCCAGGAGCGGGCGGGCGGCCAGCGCCATGATCTTTTCCTGACTCGCCGGTCCGTGCAGGTTCTTCGCGGCTTCCAGCAGCTCCGCCACGTCAATGTCCAGATGACGCCAGGTGACGCGCGCCACGCCCCGTTCGCGGCTCTCCCCATCCGGGAGCAGGCGGAACGACAAGGGCGGGTCCGACGCCCCGCGCGGGTGCATCCGGTTCAGCAGGTAGCCCACCCGGTCCCGCGCCGCCTGTTGAGGGTCTATTGTCGGCTCCGTGTTCGGGCGATCCTTCGGGATGTAACCGTTCGGGATCAGAGTCTCGACTAGCCACTCGCGCCGCACCTCGTACCCGGCGTGGCCCTGCGAGTCTCTTATCTCCCGCCACACCCCGTCCGGCGGCAGGAGCAAGGTGCCGATGATTAGCAGGGCCAGCAGCTCCCTTTCCGCACCTTCAAGCGACACCTCCGGCCCGTCCGCCCCCGCCCGGATGCGCGGCGGACCCATCAGACAGACGCGCGTTCTTTCCTGTATCTCTTCAGGCATCTTTCGGTCCACTCCACAGGGTGTAAGATGCTCCATACAACTGAGCCTGCTCCCATTATACACCAGATTTGTCCGTTAGCACCCAAGCCGCTCCGTTAGCGCCGCCGCAACTCTGTTAGCGCCCCCGCCGTCCCGCTATCCTTGCAGTGTCCCGGCCTCCGTGTCATCCTAACCCCATTCACAGGCTGGCGGATCAACCGCCTCACGAAAAGGAGAAACGCAGATGAACGAGTTCTTAGGGTTCCGCAAGATGATCACGCCGCTCGTGATCCAGATCGTCTTCTGGATCGGGGTCGCCGTCTCGGTCATGGCCGGGATCGGCCTGATGATCGCCGGGGCCGCCGCCTCGGCGGAGATGAACCGCTATGGCGGCGGCGGGGCGGGCCTCCCCGGCGGCCTGCTCGTCTTCGCCGGGCTGGTGGAGATGTTCGTCGGCCCCGTGCTGGTCCGCATCTCGTGCGAACTCACGATGGTCTTTTTCCGCATCTACGAGACGCTGATCGAGCTTCGCGACGACGGCCGGGGAAAAGTCCCGGCGGCGTCCGCGCACACCTACCCGCAGGCCCAAACGGCCTATACCAATCTGTAACAATCGCCGGAACGACTAAACGAAAGGGAATCCTCATGCAAACCGCTCTCCGGGCGTTTCGCCCCCTCATCCTGTCCGCGCACTGCCTGTGCGCCCTGGCCTTCCTCGTCCTGGCCGCGCCCATGTGCGCCGCGGCGACCTACTACGTCGCGCCCTCCGGCAGCGACAACAACGCCGGCACTTCAGCGGCTCCTTACCTCACGATCCAGACCGCCATTGCCAATGCCGCCAGCGGCGACACGGTGATTGTGAAAGACGGGACGTATACCGGCGTCGGCGATGTGGACATTGACCTAGACGGCAACAACATCACCCTGACCTCGCTGAATGGGGCTGCCACTACAATCATTGACTGCGCCGGCAGCAGCACCGCCATTCATCGCGGCTTCTATCTGCACAGCGGCGAAGGAAAGAACGCCCCCGCTGTCATCCGTGGCTTCACAGTGAAGAGCGGCTACGAAAGCAACAACAACAACCGGGGCGGTGGAGGGATGTTTATTGCCAACACCGACAACATCACCGTTCAAAACTGCGTCTTCACCGCCAACACGTCTGCACTCAACGGGGGTGCAATCGAGAACGACGGCTCAGTCGCCCTGACGAACTGTACCTTCAGCAACAACGCCGCCAACAATGGCAACGGCGGTGGCCTTTACAGTATCGGCACGGCCACTTTGACTGACTGTACCTTCAATGGTGACACCAGCAACTTTGGGGGTGGCATTCATAATACCGGCATGGCTACTCTGACAAACTGTAGCTACATCGGCAACACCGCTGGACGGAGCGGTGGTGGCTTCTATAACTCTGGAACGGCGACTGTCACGAGTTGTACCTTTAAGGGCAACACTGCTACTACCTACTATAGCTCAGACGGGGGTGGTGGCTTCTGTACGAGTGGCTCTGGCACAGCTACCGTGGTGGGCACATCCTTTACTAACAACGTATCAGGGCAAATTGGCGGTGGTCTTTATAACGACAACGCTACTCTAACCCTCACAGGCTGCCTAATCTCTGGGAATACTGCAACGAATAACGTGGGTGGGGGCCTCTACAACGACGGCGGAAGCAACGCCCTCGCGCTGAGAGTCAGCCTCTGCACCTTCTCCGGCAACAGCGCGCCGAAGAATGACGGGGGTGCTATGTATCTCACCCAGTACTACTCCAGCAGTAACGATACTGCGGCCATCTCGAACTGCTTGATTGTGGGCAACAAGGCTGGTAACGACGGTGGGGGCATCTGCAACAACTACGATGCGCTCACAGTGCAGTTCACTACCTCATCTGGCAATACTGCGGGCAACCAAGGAGGTGGTCTCTATGTCGGTTCCGGCACGGCCACTTTGACCGACGACATTCTTTACAACGACATCGGCGGCGAAGCCGTAGATGGAACCAGCAGCGGCACTTCGGTTACGGTGAACTACTGTGACGTGAAGGGAGGGTTCGCCGGCACAGGGAACTTTGACAAGAAACCGCTGTTCGTCAACCCGAACAACAGCGACTATCATTTGCAATCTGGCTCCCCCTGCATCGGCGCAGGAACGCCCATCACCGGCATTACCACCGACTTGGACGGCAAGACGCGCGCCAACCCGCCCACCATGGGCTGCTATGAGGGTCCGACAGCCGTGACGGCTACCAGCCACACGCACCTGCTGTGGAACAACAGCGACGGGCGCGTCATGCTGTGGAGCATCGCGCAGGACGGCACGTTCACCCTCAACGGCTTCGGGCCGTACACCGACGGCGCACCGCAGAACAAGTGGACCGCCACGGCGGTGGCGACGGGGGCAGACGGCAAGAGCCATCTCCTGTGGAATAACACGGACGGAAGGGTCATGCTCTGGACCGTGGACGACGCGGGTAACTTCACCCTGGCGGGCTATGGCCCTTACACCGACAACGCGCCTGACAACAAGTGGAACGCCACGGCCGTCTCAGTTGGCCCGGACGGCACCGTCCACCTGCTGTGGAACAACACCGACCACCGGGCCATGCTCTGGAGCGTGGCCCCCGACTTCAGTTTTTCCTTGGCCGGGTACGGGCCGTACACCGACAACGGCGCGAACAACCTGTGGAGCGCCACCGCCCTTTCCACCGGGCCGGACGGTGTCAGCCACATCCTGTGGAATAACACGGATAACCGGGTCATGCTGTGGAACGTCGCGCCGTCGTTCAGCTTCACCCTGGCGGGATTTGGGCCATACACGGACGGCGCACCGCAGAACTTGTGGAGCGCGGCGGGGCTGTCGGTCGGGCCGGACAACGTGCAGCACATCCTGTGGACGAACACCGACCGCCGGGCCATGTTCTGGAACGTAGACAGCTCGTTCGGCTTCACGCTGGCCGGCTTCGGGCCGTACACGGACAACGCGCCCGGCAACCTGTGGAGCGCGGCGGCGGTGGCGACGGGACCCGACGGCCTCTCGCACCTTCTGTGGGACAACCCCGACAACCGGGCAATGCTGTGGGGCGTGGATAGCGCCTTTGGCTTCACGGTCGCGGGCTACGGACCGTACACGGATAATGCCCCCGGCAACCTCTGGTCGGCCACCGCCGTCTCAGCGGGGCCGTGACGGATAGATGCCCGCGCGTTCAGCCCCCGGCCCGCAAGGTCGGGGGCTTTTTCATGGGTCAGGTGTGTCCGAACAGGCATCCGCCCTTGCGGGCGTAATCTGCTCATCATGGCGGTCTTCCCCGCGCTCGAAGAAAGGCTCCGATTGAAGACCCGAAACACAAGGATGGAGCCGTAGCCCATCGGGCGACCTTTGCCAGGAGAATGCCGGGTCCTTTCTCCAACTGCTTTTGTAGCTTCGCCCACAAAATCGTTTTACGCTGTGTTTACGGTGGCGTGGTAGAGTGTCCTTGCGGGCGCAAATTTGCTTCCGCCTAGCCGCACGAGCGCCGGAGTCGGCCTGGTTTGTGCAGGCAGCTCTTCCAGCAAGCGACACGTTCTCTCCGTTTCATCTGGCTTCAAAGGAACACCCTCTCATGCACACACACCAATTCACCGGCCCAGGCTTCTGCGCTCGCCTGGCCGCTTTCGCGGCACTTCTCCTGCTCACACTCGGCCTTGCCCCGGCGGCAAGGGCAACGCCCATCACGGTCATTGCCAGCTTCAACGTCACAAACGGGCAGCAGCCGATGTGCGGCGTGACCTTTGACGCCGCCGGGAACATGTATGGGACGACCTATCGGGGCGATTCAACACTTGGAAGCACCAACCAAGACGGCGTTGTCTGGAAGATCGCGCACGGAACCAACACCATCACGGACCTGGTGCAATTTACGGGCAATGGATTTGTTCCAGCAAACCCGTATGGCAACGTCGCCGTGGACGCCAACGGCAATGTTTACGGCACCGTCTCCTCCGGCAGCGTCAACGGCAACAGCGGCTCCGGCGGCGTGTTTGAGATCGCCGCAGGCAGTGGCACTCTTACCGACCGCGGCGACTTTTCTGTCGGCGGCAACCCGGGCTGGCATCCTGTGGCCGGAGTGGCCCGCGACGCCGCCGGAAACCTGTTCGGCACGACGCAATACGGTTCTACCAATAATTCCGGCACCATCTGGGAGATCCCCGCCGGCGGGACCCTGACGACCATCGCCTCCTTTCTGGGCACCGTTCCCAATGGGTCCGTTCCACTGGACGGAGTCACCCTGGACAGCCAGGGCAACCTCTACGGAACGTGTCAGCAGGGAGGCACCAGCGAATTTGGCGGTGCCGGCACCGTCTGGGAACTGCCCCACGGCTCCCACACGGTCGTCACTCTGGCCGAGTTCAACCAGACGAACGGGTATGCGCCAACCGGGGACGTGGCGGTGGACGCCGCCGGCAACGTGTACGGGACAACGACCGGCGGCGGCAGCACAAGCCGGAATGCCGGCGTCGTGTGGGAAGTCGTGGCCGGCACCAACACGGTCACCGACCTCGGCACATTCGCCGGCTCCATTGGCGCCAACACAGTCGACGGCTACACCCCGTCGGGCAATGTCGTCCTTGACGGCGCGGGCAACCTCTTTGGGACAACGACCGGCGGCGGCACGAGCGACTTCGGCACGGTCTGGGAGATCCCTAAGAACGGCACACTCACCACCATCGCTTCCTTCTCCGGCGCGAACGGGGCCGCCCCGTATGGCGACGTGATGCTGGACGCCCAGGGCAACCTGTTCGGGACGACCGCCTCCGGTGGCCCCGCTAACGCCGGCGTGGTCTGGGAGATGGTCGGCGTCGGCGTCCCCGTCGGCGTCGGGGGCGGCACGCCGGTCCCGACGGCTCTGACCCTGACCCCCAACCCCGCCTTCCCCGACACCACCATCAACGGGACCGTGACCTTCTCCCAGAGCGTCCCCGCCGGCACTTCAGTCGCCATCACCCGCAACGGGTCAACGTCGCTCGGGTCCATCGCCACTCCCACCACCGGAACCAGCCTGGCCTTCACTCTGCCCCTGCCCGGCTACCTGAACGGCTCGTACACCATCGGCGCGACCTTGAACGGCCAGACTGCCAGCCAGACACTGACCGTCATCAGCGACCCGAACAAACCCGTGCCGGTCTCGCTCGTGTTCTCGCCCAGCCCCGCCCTGCCCGGCGCGGCCATCACCGGCACCGTCACCCTGTCCGGTCCCGCGCCGGCGGGCGGCCTGAGCGTGGAGATCTTCGAGAACGGGACCGATCTCGGCACCGTCACCGTCGCCGCCGGGGCCAGCACCGGACTGTTCGGGCAGACGCTCACGGCGGGGACCTACGCCTACGCCGCCGTGGAGAACGGGGTGCAGGTGACGGCCACGCTCACCGTCTCCTCAACGATCCCCGCCGCCGGCCACACGCACCTGCTGTGGAACAACACGGACGGGCGCGTCATGCTGTGGAGCATCGCCGCCGATGGCACCTTCACTCTCAACGGCTTCGGCCCCTACACCGACGGGGCACCGCAGAACAAGTGGACCGCCACGGCGGTGGCGACGGGGGCGGACGGCAAGAGCCACCTGCTGTGGAACAACACCGACGGGCGCGTCATGCTCTGGACCGTGGACGACGCGGGCAACTTCACCCTGGCGGGCTACGGACCCTACACGGACGGGGCACCGCAGAACAAGTGGAGCGCCACGGCCGTCTCGGTCGGCCCCGGCAACGCCGTCCACCTGCTGTGGAGCAACACCGACCACCGGGCCATGCTCTGGAACGTGGCTTCGGACTTCACCTTCACCCTGGCCGGGTACGGGCCGTACACCGACAATGCGCCCGGCAACCTGTGGAGCGCGACGGCTCTGGCCACCGGGCCGGACGGCGACAGCCACATCCTGTGGAACAACACGGACAACCGGGTCATGCTGTGGAACGTGGCCTCGGACTTCACCTTCACGCTCGCTGGCTTCGGGCCGTACACCGACGGCGCACCGCAGAACCGGTGGAATGCGACGGCGCTGTCGGTCGGGCCGGACAACGTGCAGCACATCCTGTGGACGAACACCGACCGCCGGGCCATGTTCTGGAACGTAGACAGCTCGTTCGGCTTCACGCTGGCCGGCTTCGGGCCGTACACGGACAACGCGCCCGGCAACCTGTGGAGCGCGGCGGCGGTGGCGACGGGACCCGACGGCCTCTCGCACCTTCTGTGGAACAACACCGACAACCGGGCGATGCTGTGGGGTGTGGACAGCGCCTTCAACTTCACCGTGGCCGGCTACGGGCCGTACACCGACAACGCGCCCGGCAACCTCTGGTCAGCCACCGCTGTCTCCGCAGGGCCATGACGGGAAGCCATCCGCGCTCTCAGCCCCCGGCCCGCAAGGCCGGGGGCTTTTCCCTTTGCGGGTATAATGATTGCATCATGGCAGTCTCCCCCACGCTCGAAGAAAAGCTCCAGTCCCTCCCGACCTCGCCCGGCTGTTACCTCTACAAAGACGCCGCCGGGGAGATCATCTACGTCGGCAAGGCGATCAACCTCCGCAGCCGCGTCCGGTCGTACTTCCAGAAGGGCGCGAAGCACACGGCCAAGACGCGCAAGCTGGTCTCGCGCATCACGGACCTTGACATCATCATGGTGGACAGCGAGCTGGAGGCGCTTGTTCTAGAGTGTAACCTCATCAAGCAGCACCGGCCCCACTACAACGTCCGGCTGCGCGACGACAAGCACTACCCGTACCTGATGCTCACCATGAACGAGCCGTTTCCCCGGCTGTTGGTCACGCGCAAGGTGAAGCAGGACGGCGGGCGGTACTTCGGGCCGTTCACCAACTCCCGCGCCGTCTGGGACAGCCTGCGGCTGATCTACCGCCTGTTCCCGCTCGTCACCTGCCGCAAGGAGTGGGACAACACGCCCGTCCAGCGCCCCTGCCTCTACCACCAGATGGGCCGCTGTCCGCACGCGCCCTGCGCGGGACTGGGGAACAAGGAAGAATACCGGAAGATGGTGGAGGATGTCGCCCTGTTCCTCGATGGCAAGCAGGACAAGCTGGTCAAGCAGCTACGCGCCGAGATGGACGAGGCCGCCGAGGACCTGCAATTCGAAAAGGCCGCCCGGCTGCGTGACCAGTTGCAGGCCGTGGAAACATTGGTCGAGCGCCAGAAGGTGGTATCCACCAACCAGACCGACCAGGACATCGTGGCCCTCGTCAACGACCAGGGCAAGAGCGCCGTCCAGATGTTCTTCATCCGCAACGGCAAGCTGATCGGCCAAGAACACTTCCTGCTGGACGGCATGGAGGGGGAGGAAGGCATCGAGGCGGCCACGGCCGAATTCGTCAAACAGTATTACCAGGAGGCCAGCTACGTCCCTCAGGAGATCGTCCTGCCTGCCCATGTCGAGGAAACCGTGATCATCGAGCAGTGGCTGCGTCAGAAGAAGGGCGCGAAAGTCACCCTGACCGTGCCGGAGCGCGGCGAGAAGAAGCAGCTCCTCGACATGGCCTCGCAGAACGCCAAGCAGGCCCTGGAACAGATGCAGGCGACGACCGCCGCCGAACACGACCGGACCGTCGGCGCGCTGATGGAGCTGCAAGACGCCCTGGGCCTGGACTCGCCGCCGGAGCGCATCGAGGCGTTCGACATCTCCACCATCCAGGGCAGCAACTCGGTCGGCGGCATGGTGGTCTTCCAGGACGGCAAGCCTTTGAAGTCCGATTACCGGCGCTTCAAGATCCAGAAGCCGACGCCGACCGGCGAGCCGAACGACTTCGCTATGATGCGCGAGGTGCTGACGCGCCGCCTGAAGGAGTTCCAGTCGGACAACCCCAAGTTCAACACCCTGCCCGACCTGATGCTGATTGACGGCGGTAAGGGCCAGCTCTCGGTCGCCGTCTCGGTCGCCGCCGAACTTGGGCTGGAACTGAACATGATCGGCCTCGCCAAGCAGTACGAGCTGATCTACACGCCCGGCAAGTCCGAGCCTCTTGTCCTGCCCCGGAACTCCCAGGCCCTGTTCCTGCTTCAGCGCGTCCGCGACGAGGTCCACCGCTTCTCCGTCACCTACCACCGCACCCTGCGCGGCAAGAATGCCACCATGTCCGTGCTGGACACCATCCCCGGCATCGGCCCGACCCGCCGCCGCGCGCTCCTGAACTTCTTCGGCAGCGTCGAGCGGCTGAAGCACGCGAATGTTGACCAGATCGCCAACGCCCCCGCCATGAACCGCAAGCTGGCGACCACCATCCACACGATGCTGCACGGGGGGGACGAGGCCTGATGGAGCCGTTGACGCCGGAGCAGGAGGAGCGGCTTGTTGAAGTCCGGCGGCTTCGCATCGAGGGCATCCAGGCCGCCAAGAAGCTGCGGAACGACGACGCGGAAGCGTTCTATCGGCAAGCCCTCCGTCTGCATGAGGACACGCTGGGGCAAGACGATCCCGGCATCGCGGACAGTCTGTGCGCCCTCGTTTACGAGTTTGGCCGTCATGGTCGTCATGCCGAGGCGGAGTCACTGATTGCCCGTTCTCTAGCTCTGTTGCACCAAAAACCTGTGCCGAAGTATCGTGGCATCCTGGGAACGCTGGACGGGTAGGCTAAGAGGTGCCACGAACGCGGGGACTATGGCAATGCAGAGCGGTATCACAGATGGGTGCTGGCGGCGCGGGAGGAACTCCTGGGACCGAACCATCCGCGCGTCGTAGCCACCCGCAGGAAGTACGTTGCGCTTCTCCAGGAAATGGGGCGCGAAAGTGATGCGCGTCAAGTGAGGTACAATGGGGAAGGAGAACTGAAATGACCATCACCCTTGTACCTGAAATTGAAGCGCGTCTTTGTGAGCGCGCAGCGAGGGACGGGAAAGACATGGAGGCACTCGTGAATCAAATGCTAGATGAGGCGCTGGCAGAGAAGGCCGAAAAAGAAGAAGCGTATCACCGCGCCCTGCTGGCATCCGGGCTGGTAAAGCGGATCGCCCGGCGGACGGAGCCGGACACGTCGGAGCGCCGTTTGATTGAAGTGCAAGGGGAGCCTGTCTCGGAGACGATTATGCGGGAGCGACGCTGAATGGCTTCCTACTTCGCGGACAGCAGCGCCCTCGTCAAGCGGTATGTGCAGGCACGCGGTTCGGCCTGGGTCATTGGCTTGTTCATGCCGTTTCCGCATGATGATGTCTACATCGTCGCAGTCACTCCCGTGGAGATCGTGGCTGTTCTAATGCGGCGCTCACGCTCGGGCACTATGACCGAGGCGGACGCGGCGGCGGCCTGTTCTCAGTTCCTCGCTGACTTGCCTCTGGACTATCAAGTGGTCGAAGTGACAGAGGGGATTATCAACCCTGCCATCCTTCTCGTGAAGAAGTATAAGCTGCGGGGCTATGATGCCATGCAACTGGCGGCGGGCTGTCAGGTGAATGCGGTCTGCCTCGCGACCGGTCTGCCTCCACTCGTCTTCATCTCGGCAGACAAAGAGCTAAACGCCGCCGCGAGCGGCGAGGGCCTGTCGGTGGACGACCCGAACGCGCACCTCTAGGACGAACATGCACTTGCTCCTGCGCTGGATACTGAGCGCCGTGGCCCTCTACATCACGGTGCTGCTGGGCCACTTCATCAATCTGAGCCATCCGGAAACCGGACTGCGGTTCTGGATCGCGCCGGGCCTTGCGGGCGTACAAGGGGCGCTGCTCTTCGTGCTGGCGTTGGGCGTCGCCAACGCTTTGCTGCGGCCCGTGCTGAAGGCCCTGACCCTGCCGCTGACCTGCCTGACCTTGGGGCTGTTCTCGTTCGTGGTGAACGCCTTCCTGTTCTGGCTGGTCGGGCAGTTCGTCCCCGGCTTCCACGTCGCCGGGTGGCAGGCACCGCTCTTCGGGTCGGTCGTGATGAGCCTCGTCGGGGGCCTCTTGAATAACGTCCTGGTGTCGAGACGGGAGCGAAAACGCTGATGCAGTTAGTCGTCATTACGGGGATGTCGGGCGCGGGCAAGGCGTCGGCGGCCAAGGTGTTCGAGGACATGGCCTACACGGTCGTGGACAACCTGCCGCCGATCCTGCTGCCCGAGCTGGTCGAGAAGTGCCTGGGGGCGGGGGAGCAGCCGCCGGGCGAGCGGCTTGCCGTCGTCATTGACGCCCGCTCCGGGTCGTTCCTCATGGGCCTGGAGCCGGCCCTCTCGCTGATCCGAAAGGCGGGAGTCCGGCCCATCGTGCTGTTTATCGATGCTTCCGACGGCGTGTTGATTCAGCGATTCAAGGAAACCCGGCGCAAGCACCCGCTGTTCGAAGACCAGGGCGGCATCCTGGGCAGCATCCGGGCCGAACGGTCGCTTCTGGAAGACATCAAGGAAAGCTCCGACAAGGTGGTGGACACTAGCGACATGGGCGCACACGAGCTGCGGACACTCCTGCTGTCCGAATTCGCGCCCGCGCAGGACAAGAGCCAGGGGCTGATCGTGACCGTGAATTCGTTCGGCTTCAAGTACGGCCTGCCGCTCGACGCCGACCTCGTTTTCGACGTGCGGTTCCTGGTCAACCCGCACTATGTGGACGACCTGCGGCCTTACGACGGGCGCAACCAGATCATCGAGGAGTTCGTCATGCGCGACCCGGACAGCGGCCTGTTCCTGGGGAAGCTGTACGACCTGATGGACTGGAGTGTCCCGCGCTACATCGCCGAGGGCAAGGCATACCTGACCGTCGCCATCGGCTGCACGGGCGGGCGGCACCGGTCCGTGGTCGTCTCGGAGAAGCTGGGCGCACACCTGCGCGCCCTCGGCTACCGCGTCCTAGTGCAGCACCGCGACGTGGATAAGTGATGGAAGTGACGTTGTGAGAGTGACGCCATGAGTGGCCTGTGGTCCTGGCTGAAATGGCTGTATCCGGGGATGCGCGTCAAGCGCTGGATGATGCTGACCCTGGTCGGCCTCGTCATGGTCGTCGCGGGCATCATCCTCGCCGTCAACGTCACCTGGGGCAGCTACCTCCAGATACTGGATAACCTGCTCTACTGGATCTTCGACAAGACCAACGGCTACCTGGACACCAGTGTCACCGGCGTCTATCTCCCCCTCGGCCTGACCCTGGTCACGCTCGGCCTGCTGATGATCTTCGTCTCCTACTTCCAGTTCAACCGCTCGGTTCTGGCGGCTGTTGCCCCCGAGGCGCGTGAAGACCTCGCCGACCGAATCTTCCAGCGCCGCTCGCTCGCACAGGGCCAGCGCATCGTCGTCCTGGGCGGCGGGACTGGACTGTCCACGATGCTGCGCGGCCTGAAGGAGCGGACCTCCAACATCGTCGCCATCGTCACCGTCACCGACAACGGCGGGTCGTCGGGCCGGCTGTCCCAGCAGATGGGAGTCCTGCCGCCGGGCGACCTGCGGAACTGCCTGGTCGCCCTGGCCGACGCCGAGCCGACACTCGCCTCCCTGTTCCAGTTCCGCTTTGATGAGGACCAGGAGGGCCTAGCCGGACACTCGTTCGGCAACCTGTTCATCGCGGCCATGACCGAGATCTACAAGGGCAACTACGAGCAGGCCATCGCGGCGACTTCCAAGGTCCTCGCCATCCGGGGCAAGGTCTACCCGTCTACAGTCCAGAACGTGACGCTGCTGGGGGAGATGGAGGACGGGAGCATCATCGAGGGCGAGACACAGATCGCGCACCACGCGCTGCCCATCAGGCGGATGTATCTGCGGCCCGAGAACGCCCAGCCCCTGCCGGAAGCCTTGGAGGCCATCCGGCTGGCCGACGCCATCATCATGGGGCCGGGCAGCGTCTACACCAGCGTCGTCCCGAACCTGCTGGTGGACGGCATCGCCGAGGCGATCCACCGAAGCCGGGCCGTCAAGATCTACGTCTGCAACGTGATGACCCAGCCGGGCGAGACGGATAACTACACCGCCTCAGACCATGTGCGCGCTTTGATGCTGCACGCGCCAGGCAGGCGGCTACTGGACTACGTCCTGATCAACAAGGAGCCGCCGGCCCATGAGGTCTTGGAGCGGTACGAGAAGTACGGCCAAAGGTTCGTCACGCCCGACGCCGACGCCATCCGGGCCATGGGATTAACGCCGGTCGCCGTCAACCTCATCTCCCAGACCGACATCGTCCGCCACGACCCGGCCCATCTCGCCGAGGCCATCTACCGGATCATTCTGTAGGGGCACAGCGGGAGAAGAGGGCGCGGCAAGCAACGCCCCTACGCCAGCAATTCCAGTCGCGCCTGCGTCCCCGCCGCCATCGCCTCAAACCACGCCCCCGTCGGGTCAACGAGCGGCAGCCACCAGGCCGTCGGGCGGAGCTGCGTGTGTTCCAAACCTTCAATCGTCAGGTAGGCGTCACGGACCAGATCGAGCCGCGCCATCTGCGCCTCCCGGACGATCTCCGCGATCCGAGTCCGCGCCGCCGTCGCCTCCGGCCCGCGCTCAAGCAGGCGGCGCTGGCGGCGGAACTCGGCCAGCAGGGAGCGCGTGGCGGCGATGCGCTCGCGGGCGGTCTCAATCGGCCCGTCGAAGGATTTGGCGCGGGCCGCGATCTGGCGCTCCGCTTCCCTCCGCCACGACTCGGCTTCCTTGCCGTCCGAACTCGCCTCCGCCTTCCGCAAGAGAGGCTGGACGTTCTGCCTCCAATCCTCGCCTTTGCGTCGCTCCAGATCCATCCGCTCGCGCCCCCAAACGGCGATCTCCCGCCGGTGTTCCTCGACTCGGCCGCGCAGCGTCTCACTGTGAGATGCGACCTCTTTCAGCGCCTTCAAGGCCGCATCGTACTCGTCACGGCGCTCGCACCAGCACAGATCGGCCTTGCCTTCCAGGAAGGTCAGCAGGTGGCGCGGGCTGGACAGGGCGCGCGACTCGCGCAGAGTCTGGCGGCACGATTCGATGACTTCGTGCCAGCGTCCGGCGAACTCGCGGGCCGAAACCGTCTCAGCCCCGAAAGCCGCCGCCAGATGCGGCGGCAGGCGCAGGGCGGTCCCGTCGGGGGCGGACGCCAGAGCGTCCCAGGTGGGGTAGGTCAGCCTGACGATCGGGTAGAGCGTCTGCGCCAGCCCGTGCTTCGCCAGCGAGGCGTTCATCGCCTGCGTCGCGGAGGTGTAGGCCGAAGCCGTCTCGTGGAAGACGACCAGATGCTCCTCGGCGATCATGTTCGCCAGTGTCACCGCCTTGCCGACCAGGACCACGTCGGGGCCGAAATGCGCTTCTGTCACGGCGGCGAGCTGTCCCAGCGTCGTGATCCGCCCCTGCACCGGCACGAATATCTCCTGTGGGGCTGTCTCGATGACCAGCGCGGCGGGCGTCGTGCGGATCGTGCCGCGCCCGACGCCGGGGATGACCAGGTCGAAGGGGATCGCGCCCGCCCCGAAAGCATCCAGGGTGTACATGCCTAGCCCCGCCACCGACTTGTCGTAGGCCCGGCGTGCGACCGGGCGCGTTTCCGGATCGAGGAACAGGCCGACGAGACGGAAACGGGGCAGGGCGCAGGTGGCACGGTTGAACTGGAAAAGTGAGGTGGAGGCGGTCGTCTGGAGGTCGCGGGCCGGTTCGCCCAGCAGGAGCGCGTAGAAGCGCGGCAGGAGGGTCTGGTACAGGTCGGACAGCCGACACGAGTCGCTGCATGTTTCCAGGAACTCCAGCACCCAGCCGCGCACCTGCGCCGCCGTTCCCGCTGCATGAGCGCGCGTCTTCTCGTCCGCCAGACAGGCGATGCTCTCCGCGAAGCCCCAGTCGAGCTGTTCCAGCAGGGCGTCCTGGATGTCCCGGATGGGGATGTCGTGGGCGATGACGCTGTGCGACTCGGTGTGGACGATGCCGCGCCAGCCCCACGCCGTCGTCTTGTCGGCGTAAAGCCGGCTCTTGCCGCCGGGATACGTCTTGCCCAGCCAGTCGAAGGGGACGCCGTGAGACAGGAACATCGCGCGCGTCGGGACGCTCTCGCTGCCTAGCAGGGACGACAACTCGCCCGCCGCGCTCCATAGGTCGCGCGTCTTGCCGTCGTCATGGGGCAGCGCGACGTAAGGCTTGTCGTCCCCGACGTGGGCCGACGTCTTGGCGAAGTAGTCCGTGTCGTGGACGCCTGCGATCAGCGTCGCGCCGGGCAGGTGGGAGTCGAGCAGGCGCCGCCAGACCGCCTTGGCCGGCTCGTCCCAGAAGACGGTCTGGCCCAGGGCGAGAAACGGCACGTCCGGGTGGCGCTCGCGGATCGTATCCAGCGCGCTCAGGACGGACGGGTCGGCGGCGGTCGGGGAAGGCATGAGTGAACTCCAGCGAGAAAAGCAGTCGGGTAAAGTATACCCAATATCCAGGCGCGGGTGGGCCAATGGCGGAATGCCGTCTGCGGGACACTGGTTCCCGGCCTTGCGAACAGGCCGGCAAGTGAGGTATCCTAACAGGCGAAAACAGAACACACCGAGGAACCTTGCCCACTCATGGTTGATATCCTGCCGTTCAGCGGCGTCCGCTACGATCCCGCCGGCGCAGGCTGGGATTTGTCCGTCTTGGTCGCGCCCCCCTATGACGTCATTTCGCCCGCCGAGCAGGCCGCGCTTTACGAGAAGCACCCCGCCAACGTCGTGCGGCTCATTCTGGGGCGCGAGGAAGACAAATACGCCCAGGCCGCCCGGCTGTTCCGGGAATGGCTGTCATCGGGCGTGCTGAAGGCCGACGATGAGCCTGCGCTCTACGTCTACCATCAGACCTTTGCCGACCCGGCCACGGGCGAGCCGGCCCCGGAGCGGATGGGGCTGGTCTGCCTGCTGAAGCTGGAAGACTACAGCACGGGCCGCGTCTTGCCGCACGAGAAGACCCTGACCGGGCCGAAGGCCGACCGCCTGGAACTGCTCCGGGCGACGGAAGCGCAGTTTGAGTCCATCTACGGCCTGTACTCGGACCCCGACCGGTCCATCGAATCCTTCCTGGACGAGTACGACGACCGCGAGACGGTCATCGAGCGCGTGGACGGGCTGATCGGCTCCTCGCACCGCGTTGAGCGGATCACGGACACGAACGCCCACGCCGTCCTGCGCGACCTGCTGGCCGACACGCCCGTTTTCATCGCCGACGGGCACCACCGGTACGAAACCGCGCTGACGTACCGCCGCGAGGTCCGTGCCGCACACCCCGAAATCGCCGAAGACACGCCGCTCCCCGCCGATTACATCCTGATCACACTGACGGCCTTTGAAGATGAGGGCCTGCTGGTGCTGCCGACGCACCGGCTCATCAGGAACGTGCCGCCGGAGAAGATCGCCGCCCTGCCGGACGCATTGGCCGCGCGCTTCACGCTTTCGGGCAGCTCGCCGGACACCATGGAAGCCGAGATCGCCACCCAGGCGGAGGCCGGCAAGGTCGCCTTCGGCGTCGTCCTGCCGCCGGGGACCGTACACCTCGCCGTGCTGAATGAGGCGGTAAGCCCTGATCTGCCTGCCGCCGCGCGCCTGCCGGTGACCCTGCTGGGGAGCCTCATCCTGGAGCCGTGCTTGGGCATTGACGCCGCCGCCGTGGCTGGTGGGGGACAGGTTTCCTACACGCGCGAACTGACTGAGGCCGTCGCCGCCGTTGAACGCGGCGAGGCGCAGGCCGCCTTCCTGCTGGGCCGCCCTACCGTCCAGGAGATCAAGGAGGTGTCGCTGGCGGGGGATGTGATGCCGCAGAAGTCCACGTTCTTTTTCCCAAAGCTGCTGTCCGGCCTGGTCCTGCGCGACCTGAAGGCGGACGACCCGGCGGAGGCACTGTCGCCCGATGCTTAACCGCGTGTTCGCGCTCCTCTGCGGCATCCCTTTCCTGCTGAGTGCCGCCCACGCCGCCCCGCCCAAAGCGCCGGCAGCGCCGCCCAAGCCTGCCCTGCCTGCGTCCAAAGCCAGGGCGCAGGTGCAGGCGGCCCGGAAGATGCTGCCGGAAGCCTTTTACGACTCGCCGAACTTCCCGGAACGCTACCGCCCCTACATGACCCTGCTCGGCAAGGACGAGTATGAGCAGGAGCGCGGCTACAAGTTCAACAAGATCATCCGGGGCGACATCCGCAAGCAGCGCATTGCCCTGACCTTCGACGACGGCCCGCACCCTGTCTACACCTTGCAGCTTCTGGACATCCTGCGCCGCACCCACACGCCCGCCACGTTCTTCGTCGTCGGCCGGCAGGTGGAGAAGAACCCGGCCCTGGTCCAGCTCGAAGTCGCCGAGGGCCACGAGATCGGCAACCACACCTACGACCACGTCAACCTGACCCTGATCCCGCCCGAGCTGATCGCCTACGAGCTGGACCAGTGCGACGCAGCCATCAAGAAGGCGACCGGGTCGTCCGCCCGCTTCTTCCGCCCGCCCGGCGGCGACTACAACGGGGACGTACTCCGGGACGTCGCCCAGCGCGGCTACATCACGACCCTCTGGACCAACGACCCCGGCGACTTCCAGAAGCCCCCCGCCGACGTCATCCTGAAGCGCAGCCTGGAACACCTGGAGAACGGGGCCATCATCCTGATGCACGACGGCATCCCGCAGACCTTGCAGATCCTGCCGCAGTTCATTGAAGAGGCCCGCCGCCGCGGCTACCAGTTCGTCACCATCAGCCAGCTCGCGCGGGACTACTAGAGGCCGCTTTGCCCGATCATCTCCTCAGACAGTGTCTCCTCGTCGGGGCGGGCGGGTTTCTTGGGGCCGTCGCGCGATTCCTGCTGAACGTCTGGGCCACGGGACGCTACGGGAATCAGTTCCCCTGGGCGACGTTCGGGATCAACGTCAGCGGCTCGTTCCTGCTCGGCCTGCTGATGACTCTGTTCCTCGCGCGGTTTCTCAGCGACCCCTGGCGATTGTTCCTCATGGTCGGCTTCCTCGGGGCGTATACGACGTTTTCCACCTTCGAGTACGACTCGGCCCGCCTGGGCCTGTCCTGGGCCGCCCTCGGCAACCTGCTGGGCAGCGTGGCGGCTGGGTATGGGGCGGTCTGGCTCGGCATCCGTCTCGGTGAGGCATGGCCGCACGGCAGCTAGGTTTAGCGCTCGCCCGCTTGTTGGAAAGTCTTGCTGAACGACAGTTTTGGAGACGACACGGCCCTGTAAAGGACACCAACGATGGCACAAAGGCTGACACTCAACGACCTCGACCACCTCTCTACGGGCAAGCGGCTCCGCCTGCACCGACTGATGTACCAGTCCGGCCCCGGCAATGGGACCCTGCTGCTGCTGCCGATTGACCAGGGCCTGGAACACGGCCCGCGTGACTTCTTCGCGAACCCCGACTCGGCGGACCCTAACTTCCAGTTCAAGCTGGCGATTGAGGGCAAGTACTCCGGCATCGCCTTGCAGTACGGGCTGGCCGAGAAGTACATGCGGAACTATGCCGGTCACATCCCCCTCATCGTCAAGCTGAACGGCAAGACGGAAATCCCCTCCGATGCCGAGTCTTTTTCCTCGTGCCTTGCTTCTGTCGCCGATGCCGTCGCCCTTGGCGCGGACGCCGTCGGGTACACGCTGTACGTCGGCTCGCCCGCCCAGGACCGCGACTTCGCGCAGTGGGCCGAAGTCCGGCGCGAGGCGGAGCGTCTGGGCATCCCGACCATCATCTGGGCCTACCCGCGCGGCGAGGCGGTGGAAGCCAAGGGCGGCAAGGAGAGCGTCTGGGCCATAGACTATGCCGCCCGCGTGGCGACCGAAGTGGGGGCGGACGTGGTCAAGATCAACTTCCCCACCCATAGCCCCTCCGCCGGCTCGCCCAAGCCCTATGACACGATGGCGTTCAGTCCGCAGGACGCCATAGACCGGGTAGTCAAGTCGGCGGGCAAGACCCTGGTGCTGATCTCCGGCGGCGAGAAGGAGCCGGACGACGAGCTGCTGGAAAAGGCGCGGCACTCGTTCAACGCGGGCGCGACGGGCCTGATCTTCGGGCGGAACACCTGGCAGCGGCCCTATGACGACGCCCTGAAGCTGATGGGCGAGCTGCGCGAGATCGCGCTGAAGGCCTGACGCGGCCTTGGAAAGCCTCGGCACCCCCGGTGCCGGGGCTTTTTTGGCGTTTGACATCCGCCCCGATCTGCGTTATAATCTGTTAGCCCTCCTACCGGCCACTTCATATCATCATTCTCATCATAAACATCCATCCGACCGGAGATCACACGCCGACATGACTCAACCCCCACGCCGCCCCGTCAAGCCCCGACGGTCCGCCCGCCGCTCGCCCGCCCAGAAGGCCGGGAAGCTTTTCGGCGTTCTCACCCTCCTGACCCTAACCGCCGCCTCCGTCTACGGCGGCTATCTTTACCGCACCACCGGCTGGATGCCCAAGTACCTCCCCGGCATCCTGCACCCGAAGACCGTCGCCGACGTTTTCCCGCACCAGCAGGCGCTCAACCTGATGGTGATCGGGCGTGACCGCGACTACGACGACCGCACGGATCAGGTCCTCAAGACCCGCGCCCGGTCGGACATGCTGATGGTCGCCCACCTGGACTTCGACAAGAAGACCGTCGCGCTGCTTTCCATCCCGCGCGACACGCGCGCCCATATCCCCGGCTACGGCGGCGTGACCAAGATCAACGCCGCCCACCAGAAGGGCGGCCCGCGCCTGTCCGAGCAGACGGTTCAGGAGAACTTTGGCATCCCGAGCGACAAATACATCGCGCTGGACTTCGACGGGTTCGAGCAGGCCATCGACATCCTGGGCGGCGTGGACCTCGCCGTGGACAAGAAGATGGACTACGACGACAACTGGGGGCACCTGCACATCCACCTGAAGCCGGGGATGCAGCACCTGGACGGGAAGCAGGCGATGGGCTTCGTGCGTTTCCGCCACTCCGACAGCGACCTCGTCCGCACCCGCCGCCAGCAGGCCCTCATCGCCGCCCTGAAGACGAAGCTGCGCGAGCCGTCGGCGCTGGCGAAGATCGGGCCGCTCCTGGACACCATAGACCGGCATGTGGACAGCGACCTGACCACGGACCAGAAGGTCGCGGTCGCACGGTTCGTCCACGACACGCCGCGCGAGCAGGTCCGCATGGACACGCTGCCCTCGCGGCCCGTCGGCAACGACGTGGCGACGGACTGGCCGCACGCCGCCCCCATGATCCGTCGCATCTTCGGCGTCGCGCCCAGCCAGGTGGTCGCCGACGCAGCCGGGAGCGGGCATCGCAAGCGCCACCGCCGCCGCCATGCCGTCCGGGTGGCCGCCCTCCCGTGACCAGCCCCGTCCGCGTCCTGGAGGTCGTCCGCCCCGCCCAAGGCGGCATCCGCCAGCACGTCCTCAATCTGGTGGACGGGATGGACCCCGCCCTGGTCACACTCTCGGTGGCCGCCCCGCCCGCGTTCGTGCGCGAGGTGCTGGCCCATCCGGGCCTGCACGCGACAATCCCGCTGGACATCGCCGCCCGGCTGTCGGTCGCCCGTGACCTTCTGGCCGCGCGGCGGCTCGCCCGCGTCCTGCCGCAGTTCGCCGAGGTCGTCCACGCCCACGGCGCGCGGGCGGCCTGGGTGGCGGCACTCGCCCACCGGCACCGCCCGTTCCCGCTGGTCTTCACCGCCCACAACCTGATCGGGCGCGACCTGCCCTCGCGCCTGGGCATTCCCTTCATCGGCTTCCACTGTACGCGCGTCCTCGCCGTCTCCCCCTCGGTCGCCGACAGCCTCGCCGCCTGCGGCGTGCCGCGCGCCAAGATCGAGGTCATCCCGAACGGCATTGACCTGGGCCACTTCGAGACGCCGGTGGCGGACCGAGCCGCCGCCCGCAAGACGCTGGCCGCACCCGAAAACGCCTTCGTGGTCGCCGCCGCCGCCCGGCTTTCCCGCGAGAAGGGCCTGGACATCCTCCTTTCCGCCGCAGGCCAGCGCGCCGGGATGACGTTCCTCATTGCCGGTGACGGCCCGCTGAAATCCGCGCTCGCCCACAAACTGCCGTCCAACGCCAAACTGCTGGGCCGCCTGGCCGACGTGCGCCCCCTGCTGGCCGCCGCCGACGTCTTCGCCGTGCCCTCCCGCCGCGAAGGGCAGGGGATGGCCGCGCTGGAGGCGATGGCCGCCGGTGTCCCGCTCGTCGCCGCCCGCGTCGGCGGCCTGGCCGACATGCTGGCCGACGGCGAGACGGCCCTTCTGGTCCCTCCTGACGACCCGGACGCCCTGGCCGCCGCCCTCAGCCGCCTCCAGAGCGACACCCGCCTGCGCCAGAAGTTGGTCGTGAACGCCCGCGCCCTCGTCCGCGAGCGCTACAACCTGCGCGCGATGCTTGATGCAGTGGCGGAGGTCTACCAGGAAGTGGCATCAGGCTAATTGTGATCTAGTTTCGGTCATGAGGTGACCATTTCTAAGATGTTCGAGTTTTTACGTCGGTTGTTTAGCAGAAAAGCCATCCTAACTTTGACGCGCATCAGGCCGGTTGGAGATGCGCTCGATGTTATGCCAGGACAGTTCGGCCAATCCATGCGAACCGCTGTCTCAGCCATAAACCTAGTTCATCAAGACGGGCAATTGCCTGTAATCCCGGTCACACGCGACTTCTTTCGTGATCGGCATGGACAATTCTCTGTCCGTTCGGGAACGATCTCTGTCCAGATCAACTTAGTAGGGCCCCATCCCGAATTCACCACTGTGCATGAGATTGGACACTTCCTAGACCACAGCGGCTTGGGTATGACCTTTCCCCCAAAAACTGTACCATTCGCAAGGTGAGTATTGACCCGAAAGGTAGAATACTCGAATGCAGAAGAGCCAGTTCACCGACGCGCAGATCGTCGCCATCTTGCAGCAGGCCGAGAAGGGCGAACAGACTATCGCCGAAGTCTGCCGCCAGCACAACGTCTCCGAGAACAGCTTCTACCGCTGGCGCTCGCGCTTCGGCAGTGCGACCGTCAATGAAGCCGCCCGCCTGCGCGAGCTGGAAAAAGAGAACGCCCGCCTCAAGCGCCTGCTCGCCGAGCGCGACCTGGAGGTCGACATCATCAAGGAGATCCTGCAAAAAAAGTAGCCGAGGCCGCCGACCCGCTGGCCGAGGGGCGCGCGGTGGTCTCGCAGGCGGTGGAGCGCGGCCTCTCACAGCGCCAAGCCTGCCGCCTGGCGAAAATCTCGCGTTCCAGCGCCCGCTACCAGGCGCACCCGCGTGACGACCAGCCGCTCCGGGAGCAGCTTGAGCGGATCAAGCGGAAGCACCCGCGCTTCGGCATCCCGCGCGCCCACGCGCTCTTGCGGGCGGGCGGCCACCTCGTCAACCGCAAGCGCGTGGAGCGCGTCTGGCGAAAGAGCGGCCTGCAAGTGCCGCAGTGCCCGAAGAAGCGCAAGGTCAGGGCGGGGCGGCGCGTGCCCTGCCAGGCGGAGCACCCCGACCACGTCTGGAGCTACGACTTCCAGGAGGACGGGCTGCTCTCTGGTCGCAAGATCCGCCTGCTGAACATCCTGGACGAGTTCACGCGCGAGTGGCTGTCCGTGACGGTGGGCGTGTCCCTGACCAGCGGGGCAGTGCTTGCCGCCTTGAAGCCGTTGTTCGCTGTGCGCGGCGTCCCGCGCTTCGTCCGCA
This sequence comes from Capsulimonadaceae bacterium, assembly GCA_965215505.1. Taxonomy (GTDB): domain Bacteria; phylum Armatimonadota; class Armatimonadia; order Armatimonadales; family Capsulimonadaceae; genus JANXMY01. The sequence goes on from OZ244065.1 coordinate 5,581,878, forward strand.
GCGACAACGGTCCCGAGTTCATCGCGGGCGAGGTCCAGAGCCTGCTTTCGAGCAGCGGCTCCGCGCCGCACTACATCGACCCTGGCTGCCCGTGGCAGAACGGGTTCCAGGAGAGCTTCCACGGCAAACTGCGCGACGAGTTGCTTGACCGCGAGGTCTTCGCCTCGGTTCAGGACGCCCAGGTGCGGCTGGGAGCGCATCGGCTCTGGTACAATGAGGAGCGTCCGCACAGCAGCCTGAAGTATGTGCCGCCCGCCGCGTATGCGCGGGCCTGGCAACGGGAGCAGGCGGAAAAGAAGCCGCCCGGCTAGACAACAGAAGCGCTCACTCTGCCCGTGGTACATAAAACGGGGGAAACGTCAGGTAGACCAGGCGAGTGGGCTTCGGAGACGCCTGGTGTACTCGATCAATGGCGTGATGCTGTCAGAGGCACTTGGGGCATCCAGCGCCTCTTGCCTCTACTTCAAACAGGTGTAGATCGGACGAGTGAGATGTTACCGGATGGAACTGTGGTAGAATATGAAGTAGACCAAGTCTATCTGCATTACCTGCTTGAGCCACGCGAGTTATGGGCACGCTGTTATGCACAATTCATCGCTGTACAAAGCGGCGACCCCGACTTATCGCTTCAGCTAAATAGCCTCCGAGACAGGCCTGTGCGGACTTTTTATTATGGTGAGCAATGGGATGAGGATGATTTTCGCCCCATCCAGTCGAGTATCGAGGTCGCTTTCCGTTCTTTCAAGTGGATGTAAAAATGAAAAAAAGAACACTGCTTGGCAACCTGCTCCCACCTGCCCCAACGGCGTGGCCTTCGTTGGAGGACGAAGAAACCCAAAGACAAGTAGATAGGCTTACCCGTGAACTAGCCGGTCGTGAAATAGACGCCCGATTTCGGGAAGCACTCCGGCGCGGCGAGACACAAGGAGACGTTGTCATTTTAGACGAACACGGCAATGAGATAAAGGACGCGCTCTCCAGGAAGACTATTTTTGACTTTTAATGCCGAAGACATTGTCTGAAGGCCGCCACTCAGAACCGGGTGGCGGCCTTATTTCGTGCTTGGTTAAAGACAGGAAACACGGCTATATGTATGAGGAGTATGGTGCAATCGTGTATTGGCAACCCAGGGAGAAGTGTTGGATTGCCGAAACATCCGGAATGGAGATTTGCCGAGGGTATGGAGAGAGCAGGCTAGAGGCTTTAGAATCTCTTGAAGCCGAAGTCCGCCGATGGGAAGCAACACGACAATCAATTAGTCTATCTCAACTAGGGGACCCGCAACAGGAGATGGACTTTGGCATCGCTCAGGAAGAACCAGCCAAAGTCGTTTCACCCAGAATAGCAAAAAGCATGCCCCCACTCTTTGCCACACTTGTTAGGTTGTGGGAGAAGTTACCAGAAAATCAGCAGAAAATACTATTAGAATTACGTCAGAAATCGGGTGGGTACAACGTCAGGGTTGATGAGGAAGGCACTATCTTTCTCGCTGGTGAAGTAGACCTTATCACCTCTCCCAGGCTTGAGACGACAATTAATGCTCTCATAGATGCAGGTGTCGTTGATATCATCGTAGACCTGGCAGACGTGAGCTATATGGACGCTTCTGGCCTCGGGGTGTTGGTAAAGTCCGTGAGGCATCTTCGGGCGTCATGTGGAGCAAGCGCAGGAGTTATTCTTACAGCACCGAATGCAACCATCCTGCGACTTCTGCGGCTGACACGTCTCGACACAATACTAGACGTTTATGACACGATTGAGGAAGCTAAAATCGCTCTTTCGTCACAGCGATAAAGCATGGTATTCAAGTTTCACATTTCGATGTTTGCCTTGTCTTATCCCTAAGTGATGCCTCTCCTGGTCTGCGAGTACAATTATTTCCCACATGAGGTTGACCGATGATTACATCCACCCAGCAACTCGCCGACCTACTGCTCGCCCGTGACCCGCTGCCGCCGCTGGTCCCGGTCCAAGTCTTTGACGCCTCGCTGACGCCGCAGATCGAGGAGGCCGCCGCGCCCGACATGGTGAAGATCGGGCTGCACCTGCTCAACGATGACCTCGACGCCGCCCACGCGCTGTCCCAGAAGCACGAGAGCGAGCCGCTGGCCGACTACTGGCATGCGATCATCCACCGCCGCGAGGGCGACTATGGCAACAGCCGCTACTGGTTCGGGCGGGTGGGGCGGTCGCCGCTGCTGGCCGAGGTCTACGGCCCGGACCCCGCCTCGCCGGCGGCGTTTGCCGAGCGATGCCGCGCCGTGGGGCGCGGGCGGGACGCCGACTTGGAGCGGTCCCAGCGGGACGAGATGGCACGCCTCTTAGCCTACGCCCAGGACCAATCCGCATGAACGCTTGATTTTGCCGCCGATTCCCTCTATAATGATTTAGCACACCCAATCTCCCAGCGTTCAGCGCTAAGTCAAAGTGAACCCACGCCATGTATGAAGAGTTTTACGGCCTGCGCGAGACGCCGTTCTCCGTCCAGCCCGACCCGCGCTACGCCTTCCCGAGCGTCGAGCATAAAGTCTCCATCGCCAAGATGCGCTACGCCGTGGACCAGAAGCGCGGCCTCGCCGTGCTGACCGGGCCGGTCGGGTCGGGCAAGACGACCATTGCGAACGGCCTCCAGATGACGTGGGACGACGATCCGACCAAGACGGTCGCCTTCCTGCCCGGTGCGCCGGTGCGGACGCCGGGCCAGTTCCTCCGGCTCATCCTGGAAGCCTTCGGGACGCCCGCCCTGCGGACCGAGGCGCAGAACCGCCAGGCGCTGGAGCGCTTCCTGCTGGACGAGTACCAGGCGGGCCGCCATCCCGTGCTTCTTCTGGACGAAGGCCAGAACGTCGCCTCGCGCGTCATTGACGCCATCTCCGACCTGACCAACTTCCAGACCTCGCAGACAAAGCTGATCACGGTCGTCATGCTCGCCCAGGACAACCTGCCCAAGAAGCTGGAGCGGCACGACGCCTTCCGGTCGCGCATCGCCGTCGTGGGCCGGCTGGACCCGCTGGACCTGGAGGAGATGACCGAGATGATCGCCTACCGGATCACGACGGCGGGCGGCGGCGCGATCGACACCTACTTTGAAACCCAGGCGCTGGCCGACGTCCACGCCATCACGCGCGGCGTCCCGCGCGACGTCTGCGTGCTGTGCGACGCCCTGTTCGTCAACGGCTACGTCCGCGACCAGCGGATGATGACGACCGCGCTCGTGGCCCGGACTTTGAACGAGATGAGCCGCGAGAAGAAGTGGCCGGTCCAGCTCAAGAACATGACGAAGTAGCACGGACAAGCAGAACGAGGAGATCCCGCCCATGACCACGCTCGCCGAGCTGCGCCTCGCCAACCTGCGCGAACAGAAGAAGTCCGCCCAGGAGCCTGCCGAGGCCGCCCCAGAACCCGCCCAGCCAATCGTTCCCGCCCCGCCCGCGCGTGAGGACGACCTGGTCCTCGCCCAGTACCTCACCGACTCGGAGCCGCCCGCCGAGATGCCCGCCGACCCCGAGGCCGAGAAGAGCGCCGCCCTGATCGCCCGCGTCCACCAGACGTTGGCCCACCGGACGATGCACCCGACCGGGGCGAAGGCCACCGTGGACATGTCGCCCGCGCTCTTCCACCGCGCCAAGCGCTACTGCCTGGACCACGGCAACGTCACCCTGCGCCAGCTTTTCCTGGACCTGATGACGGCGTTTCTGGATGAGGAAGGATACTAAGCCAGTGGCGGCCCCCGCGACTCCCTCCGGCCTGACCGACCTACTGACGCCGGACAGCCTGCGGCGGCTTGCGGGCATCCGTTCCTACGGTCTGGGCGAGGAGTACAGCGCGGACGGGCTGGTTTCGGGGCTGGTGCAGGACGGCGACATCCTCGCCGCCCAGGTACACGGGACCCAGAGCTACCGCGTGAAGCTCCAGGCGGTCGGCGACCGGCTGAAGTACGACTGCTCCTGCCCGTTCGCGGCGGAGGGCGCCTTCTGCAAGCACTGCGTCGCCGTCGGCCTGGCCTGGCTTTCGGGTGCCGTCCCCGGCGGCAAGACCGCCGCCGTCACGATGGACGACGTGCGGGCCTACCTGCAAAGGCAGGGCAAAGAGGCCCTGATCTCCCTCCTGGTGGAGCAGGCGCTGGAAGACGCGGACCTCCAGACGCGGCTGTTCCTCCGCGTCGCCCAGGCCGCCGCAGGCGGGCCGAACCTCGCCGCCTACCGCCGCGCCATTGACCGAGCCGCCAAGACCGGCGACATGGTCGAGTACGACGACGTGCCGGACTATGCGCGCGGCCTGGAACGGGTCACGGGGTCGCTGCGCGAGCTGCTGTCGGCGGGCCACGCAGGCGCGGCCCTGGAACTGACGGAGTACGCGCTGGCAAAGGTCGAGAAGGCCCTGAACAGCGTGGACGACTCGAACGGCTCGGTCGGCGGCGTCCTGCACGACCTGGAAGAGCTGCACCGCGACGCGTGCGTCCTCGCGAAGCCGGAACCCGTCGCGCTGGCCCGCCGCCTGTACGAGTGGCAGATGCGCTCCGGCCTGGTCTTCTCCGACGTGCTGGATGACTATGCCGACGTCTTTGGTGCGCGCGGCCTGGCCGAGTACCGCCGGATGGCGGAAGCGGACTGGGCGAGTGTCCCGACGCACGGCCCCAGCCAGCGCCGCGTTTCAGAGTACGGCAGTTCATGGCGTCTGGCCCAGGTCATGGAGAGCCTGGCGCGGCGGACGGGCGACGTGGAGGCGGTCGTTGCCGTGCTGCGGCGCGACCTCTCCGGCCCGTACCGTTTCCTGACCATCGCGCAGGAGTATCTGGCGGCGGGGAACGCATCGGAAGCGCTCACATGGGCGGAGCGCGGCCTGAAAGAGTTTCCGGACGCGCCGGACGGGCGGCTGGTCGAGTTCCTCGTGGAGCGTTACCAGGCCCTCGGGCGGCACGACGAGGCCCTCGCCCTCCTGTGGGATCAGTTCCGGCGGCGCCCCGCGCTGGCCCATTTCCAGGCACTCAGGGGATACGCGCAGCCGGTGGGGCGCTGGGAGGAGTGGCGGCCCCAGGCGCTGGCTTACCTGCGCGAGCAGATCGAGGCCGAGAAGGCGCGTCCCAGCCGGTTCGGCCTCTACGCCCGCGTGGACAACTCGGAACTGGTGCGAATCCTGCTCTGGGAGGGCCGCGACGAGGACGCCTGGCGCGAGGCGCAGCAGGGCGGCTGTGGCGAGGGCCTGTGGCTGGAACTCGCCGGCAAGCGCGAGAAAGAACACCCCGAGGACGCCCTGGGAATCTATCGTCCTCGGATCGCCCCGCTGGTGGAGCCGACCACGAACGGCGACTACGCCGAGCCGGTCCGTCTGCTGCTCCGAATCCAAAGGCTGATGACGCGCCTGGGCCGGCAGGACGAGTTCGCCCGCGACATCGAGCTTCTGCGCTCGACCTACAAGCGCAAGCGCAACTTCCTCAAACTGCTGGACGAGAAGATGCCCACCCTGAAAGGGAGCTGAACCCGCCGTGAACCGTCTCCTGTCCCTCTGCGCCTTTTTGTCTTTAGGCTTCGCCCTTGCGCCCGTCCGGGCCGATGCTCCGGCTCAGGCGTCCGCCGAGGCCGCCTTCGCCCAGGGCAAGTTCGACGACGCCCGCAAGGCCTACGAGCGGCTGGTCAAGTCCGACCCCCGGCCCGTCGGCCCGCGCCTCGGCCTGATCCAGACCCTGCTGCGTCAGGACCGCTGGCGGGACGCGCTGCGGGAGGCGCAGGCCGCCGCCCTAGCCGCCCCCGCCGATGCGGACGCGCGGGGCCTTCTGGCCCTGGCCGAGTTCCGGGCGGGGCAGCCGGACGCAGCCCATTCGGACTCGCAGAAGTCATTGGCGCTGGACAAAGAGGACTATTGGGGCCTGGTCGCGGCGGGGCGGCTGGCCGACTGGAACGGCGAGGACGGGCAGTGCCATGACGCTTTCGCCCGTGCCGCCGCCCAACATCCCGAGCGGCCCGACGCCTGGCTGGGGCTGTGGCAGGCAAGCCACGAGGACCGGATCGGCCCGGCCGGGGCGGCCATCGCCGCCCGCTACCTGGCTTTATCTCCCCAGGGCTATCCCTTCGACCGGGAGACGCCCCTCATCCGCAACTTCAGCGAGAACGAGGTGGGCTACTGGCGCGACTTCATCAAGGACCCGCCGTTCCGCCTGGAGACGGGGACGGACGGCGGGAAGGCGAATACGTCCGCCGTCTTCCCCATCGAGCGCGAAGGCCACTTCGTTTTCGTCTCGGTCGCGATCAACGGTCGGCCCTTCCGCCTGTTGTTCGACACGGGCGCGAGCAGCCTCCTGCTGTCCCGGAAGGCCGCGCGCCGTCTGGCGCTGCCTGACCTGGCGAAAGCCTATGTGGCGGGCGTCCAGGGCAAGGCCCCCGCGACCCTCCAGCGCGCCGACACGCTGACGCTGGGAGGCGTCACCGTGCGTTCCATCCCGGTCACCGTGACCGACAGCGCCGGAGAGGGCGACGGCATCTTCGGCGGCACCATCCTGCGGGACTACGCCGTCACCCTGGACTTCGACAGCAACACGATGACGATCGTGCGCGGGCCGAATGCGGGGTACGTCGCCCGCCCCCACACCACCGCCTCCACCCTCCCGCTGCGCCTCTACGGCGGGCACCTGTTCATCTCCGCCCATGCCCAGGAGCAGGCCGAGAACGCCGTGGACCACCCCGTCTGGGCGATCCTGGACACGGGCGCGTTCACCGACATCTTCTCCCTGAGCCTGACCCATGAGCTTTCCGCCCATGACCCCCGGCCCGACTGGCAGGAGGGCAGCATCAGCAGCCGCGTGGGCATCGGCGATTCGGCCCGGAAGATCAACGTCTGCCTGACGCTGGCGAAGGTCAAGATCACCTTCGACGGCTCGGACCACGTCACCAACCAGATCGGCCTCACCGGCGAGTCCGCGATGGACGACCAGGTCAGCCCCGGCACGGGGTTTGAAGTCGGGATGCTGCTCGGCATCCCCCTCCTGGCCCAGCACAGCCGCGTCACCATTGACTACCCCCACCGGCTGCTGACGTTTGAAGACCCCGAGTAGGAAACGGCGTTATCGGACACTTCGGGCTTCATCCTGCGCTTCCGTGAAGTTCTATCCACCGATCAAAAAATGCAGGCATCCGATTCCTGCTGTCCAGCTACCTGGAGATGGCCGGGCAGTATCAGGAAGCACGGGCCGATCCACAGCAAGTGGCGCATTCGGGCGACGAAATTTGGCCGGCGAAGGCGCGTCAGGCGCTTGAACCGCCGGAGCCTCTTTGACCCGCCTTGACGCGGCCCCGCCTCTTCTTGGTATAATGAATCGCCACGCGAACCCTTTTACGGCCCCAGGCCGTTAACAATCCAACAGCAGAGGATGAGAGAACGATGTCAGGACACAGCAAATGGCACAGCATCAAGCACCAGAAGGGCAAGGCCGACGCCGACCGGGGCAAGCTCTTCACCAAACTCGCCCGTGAGATCATCGTCGCCGCCAAGGCGGGCGGGCCGAACCCGGACTCGAACATCACCCTGCGCGCCGCCATTACGCGGGCGCGGGCGATCTCGATGCCCCAGGACAACATCAAGCGCGCCATCGCGCGCGGGGCGGGCGGCGATGACACCGCGAACTACGAGGACCTGACCTATGAGGGCTACGGGCCGGGCGGCGTCGCCGTCCTGGTCAGTTGCCTGACCGACAACAAACAGCGGACGGTCGCCGAGGTCCGGGCCGCCTTCAACCGGTCCGGCGGGCGGCTGGCCGAGTCGGGCAGCGTCTCCTACCTCTTTGCGCCTAAAGGCATCCTCATCGTGGACCCGGATGTCACGACCGAGGAGGCCGTGACCGAGGCGGCCATCGAGGGCGGGGCCGAGGACATCCAGCCGACCGACGACGGCGGCTTCGAGATCACGACTGCGCCGGAGGACTTCGCCGCCGTGCAGAAGGCTCTGGACGGAGTCAAGATCGCCTACGCCTCCGCCGAGATGACCATGCTGCCGCAGACCACCGTGGACATCGCCGGCAAGGAGGCCAGCCAGGTCCTGCGCCTCGTAGACACCCTGGAAGACAATGACGACGTCCAGAAGGTCTACGCGAACTTCGACATCTCCGACGCGGAGATGGACGCGGCCGAAAGCGGTCGTTAGGGCCACCGGCACCGGAAGTGCCGGGTGAGCCGACTCTGCGAGCAGACCCGTGGGCATCCCCCGCGAGAACCGAGGCTGTCCCGATGTTCCGGCCCCCCCGTCGTTTCCGCTTTCTTCTCGCCTGGACGTTCTGCTGCCTCGGCAGCCTGCCGGCCGCCCCGGTGCGGGCCGACGGCCCGCCGCTGACCGCCGTGTTCGGCATCGCCGGGCGCTACCGCCCCGGTGCCTGGTGCCCCGTCACCGTCACCGTCCGCAACCCGTCGTCCGAGGGCCTTGCCGGGCAGGTGCAGGTTCTGGCGGGCGCGGACTCGAACCGGAACGGGGGCGGCGGCAACCGGGCACTCGGCGCGGCCCTGTTCGGCCGCCCCGTCACCGTCTCCTCCGGGGCGGCCCCGCAGCCCTTCATGCTCTACACGCGCGGCCTGGACCCCGGCCGGGACAGCGTCACCGTGCGGCTCTCCGAGGGCCGGCAGCGCGGCGACGGGCGCACTCTCGCCTCGGCCAACACGCAGGACACGAAGACCTCGCAGGCCATCACGGGAACGCCCGTCAGCGACACCGACCTGCTGCTGGTCGGCCTGGGCGGCGACCCCGGCGCATTCATCCCCCTGAACGGGCGTCAGCTCGGCCTGGCACACCAGGTCGGCGGGTTCGCCGTGGGCGGGAGCAATCCGGGCGGACAGCCCGCGACCGTGCAGGTCGCCGAAGCGGCAGGGCCGGACCTCCCGGACAAGGCGGCCGGCTACGGCGGCGTGGACGCCTTCCTGCTCCGCAGCGACGCCCCGCTGGACGCGCTCACCGAGGCGCAGGCGGAGGCACTGCGCGGCTGGGTGGCGGCGGGCGGCCACCTCGTCGTCTGCGGCGGCGTGGACCCCACCCGTTTCTCCTCGGCCTTCTACAACGGCCTGCTGCCTGCGGGCATCGGCGCGGCCCGCCCCGGCGCGGTCGCGATGCCGGGCGTCGGGCCGGTCGGCGCGCTGACGCTCACCCCGAAGCCGCTGCCCGGCGTCCGCGTGCTGGCCTCCGCGCCGGACGGCTCGCCGCTCGTCGTCGCCGGCCCCTACGGCGCGGGCTGCGTGACGCTGACGGCCTATGACCCGACATCCAGGGGGTTCCAGTCGTCCACGTTCGACAGCGGGGCGCTCTGGCGGACCCTGCTGACCGCCGGCCCCTCCGCCTCCGCCGCCGTACTGCCCCAGGTCGCCGCCCGCGAGGAGAACTACCACCCCAACTATTACGGCGGCGACGCCCAGCTCCTCTCCGACGCGGTCATGCGCGGGCCGTCCCTGGACGCGCCCGCGACCGAGGTCATCGGCCTGTTCCTGCTGGTCTACCTCATCGCCCTGGTCCCCGCCAATTATCTCATCCTGAAGCGGCTCGACCGCAAGGAGCTGGCCTGGGTGACGATCCCCGCCCTGGTCCTGCTCTTCGCGGTCGGCACCTTCGGCGTCGGCTATGCCGCCAAGGGCGGCACGGTCTTCGTCAACCGCGCCGCCATCGTCGAGACGACGGCGGGCCGGCGCGAGGCGGGCGTCTACGCCGAGCTTGGCCTGTTCTCGCCGCACCGGACCTCCTACGACATCGCGCTGCCCGGCGCGAACGGCCTGGCCGCCATCCCGAACCCCGGCTTGTCCTTCAACAACTTCCGGGGCGGCTCCAGCGCGGACACGCAGGACTCCGGCCTGACCAGGTTCGTGGAGACTCCGGACGGCACCTCCCTGCTCGACACCTCCGTCAACATGTGGGCCATGCGCGCCTTTGACGTGCAGGCGACCGAGGACTTGGGCGGGACCGTGGACAGCACGCTCACCGCCCAGGGCGGCTCGCCCCCGAACGGCCTGGGCGTCGGCCCCGTCACGGGCACCGTGACCAACCACCTGTCCCACACGCTCACCGGCTGCGCCCTGCTCCACAACGGCCAGTGGCAGACATTGGGGGACCTTGCGCCCGGCGCGAGCGTCCCCGTCTCCGGCACGAGCGCCGTCGTTGGGCCGCCGGGGAGCCTGTCGGGCCTCCCCTTCAGCGGCAGGATGAACGGGAACGGCGGCGATGCCCAGGCAGACATCCACACACGGATGCAGGCGGCCCTCGCCGACTACGCGCGCTCGCTCGGGCAGCAGAACAACAACCAGTTCTATAACGGCGGTCAGACCCAGGCCCCGAGCGTTTATGTGCCCTCGTCCGGCGAGGCCCTGCTGCTGGGCTGGAGCAGCGACCCCGCCCTGGCCGGACCCGTCCCGCGCATTGACGGCCACGCGGTCCACGAGAACGACATCAGCCTCGTGATCGTCCATCTGCCGATCAAGGGCGCGCGGATCGTCGCCGCCGCGCTACCCCCGCCAACGCCCGGCATGGTGCGCCGGTTCCAGTTCCCCCCACAGCAACGGATGGCCTCGCGGTCCGCCCAGTTCGGCGTGACCGCCCGCACCGCGCCGGCCTACAAGCAGGCCATGGACGCGCACAGCCTGATGCTGGCCCGGAAGAACATCGGCAAGCAGTCCAGCTTCCACGGGACCGTCGCCAATGTCACGCAGGACGCGCAGGGCCAGACCTTGACCGTGGAGTTCGACCCGCAGTACCGGCTGGCAGTCACCGCCGTACTCACCTTCCGGGCCTACTCGCGGTTCCCCAACATGCAGACCTTGCGGGGCCGGGAGGTCGTCGTCTCCGGCCCGCTTCTTCAGTACGGGGACAAGATCGCCGTCATGCTGACCCGGCCGAGCCAGATCCAGGTCGTCCACTGAAATGGGCCTCTTCACGAACAACCCGGTCCTGGAGCGCGAGCTGCGCGGGCGTCTCCGGCTGCGGCGCAAGGGCGCGGGCCGGGTGATCCCCGTCGTCGCCTGGCCCATCGCCCTGGTCGCCCTCTACTTCTACGCGCGCGGCCTGACCGCGATCGGGCGCGGCACCAGCCGGGACGCCCAGGAACTCCTGCCCGTGATGGTATACGGCGCTCTGGCCTTGATCGTCCTGCTGGCCCCCGCGATGGCCTCCACCGCCATCACCCAGGAGCGCGAGCAGCAGACGTGGGACGCCCTGGCGACGACCAGGTTGTCGGCCTGGGAGATCCTGATCGGGAAGTGGGTGGGGCGTCAGGTCATCCCCTGGCTGATGATCGTCCTCTCCCTCCCGTACCTGGTGGCCTGCGCGTTCTTCGGCGGCATGGGCTTCGCGATCCTGCCCGCCGTACTCGTTCTCCTGGTCGTGACGACGGCCTTCTACAGCGCCATAGGCCTGCTCTGCTCGTTCCAGGCGCGGAGGACGGTGGGCGCGACGGCGACCGCCCTGACCATCACCGCCCTGCTCTGCGTCGGGACCGTGGTCGTGAACCAGGTCATCAAGATTTTTCAGCAGAACTCTAATTTCAGCGACTCGTGGGTCATGTGGCTCAACCCATTCTATGTCCTTTCGTCGCTTCTAGCGTGGCTGGGCCGGAACATCATCTATCAGAACAACACGGCACTCCCGATCGACCTGAATCCACTACAAGTCGGCTTCTATCTGCTCACCTCTGTCGCCGCCACCGCCGCCGCCTTCTACTTCATGGCGAGCCGTTATCACCGCGCCGTGCGCGAGCGGACGTGAGGCCGAACGGATTGAGACGCCGAACGGAATGAACGGTGAATGCTTTTCTCGACAGCCTGGCGCGTGTCCTCCTCGACAACCCCGTCTTCAGGCGCGAGACGCGCGGGTGGCTGCGCGGGCGCTGGCTGCGCCGCAGCCGGCCCTCCGCCTGGACGGCCGCGACGGTCGCGGCCGTCCTAGGCTGGCTGTATGTCCGTATCCTGTGGTCCATGGCGGACGTGGGCGTTCCGAGCTTCCGGCCCCTGTGGTTCTGGCTGACGCGGGGCCTGCTTCTGTTCGTCGTCGTGGTCGCGCCGATCCTGGCGTCCGCCAGCATCACGCGGGAACGTGAGCAGCGAACCTGGGAGAGCCTGACGCTGACGCGGTTGCCGGGGCATGAGGTGATTCTCGGCAAATGGCTTTCGGCACTGACGCCCGCGCTCCTGACGGTGCTGGCGACGGCACCGCTGCTCCTTCTGGTCGCCGTCGGCCTCGGCATGAGCCTCGCGCTGCTGGTGGTCATGCTCGCTTTCTACCTGCTGACGGCCGCCGCGTTCACGATGCTGGGCCTGCTCTGTTCGTTCGTCGCGCGTCACGCCTCGTCCGCCCGGACGGCAGTGCTGACCACCACCTTCGCGTCGTGCTTCGGCCTGATCATCGTGGACGGCATCCTGCGCGTCCTGGCGCTCCCGTGGGTGCATTCCGGCACGCCGTGGGGCGTCCTCTCGCCGGACGGATACGGAGGCCCCCTCCAGGATGACTACGGCTATCATGGGCTGCCCGCCGTGTCCTGGTTCAGCCCGCTTTATGTGCTTTCAGTGCTTTCCAATCGGATGAGTGCGGGGGCCGCCTCTTCCGCCGCCCCCCGGTGGCAGGTGTCGGAGGAAGACGCGGATGTCTGGAGCGCGGACCCGTCTCATGTCCTGCTCGTCTATGACCTGGGCCTCGTCATCGGCATCGCCCTGTGCCTCTATTACATGCTGACCCGCTACCGCCGGGACGTGCGCGGCGGCAGACCGCTAGGAGAACCCATCGCGTGATCAAGATCAGCCACCTGAACAAAGAGTATAAAGGCCTCACGGCCGTCAAGGACCTCAGCCTGCACCTGGAGGCGGGCGACATCTTCGGCTTCATCGGCCCGAACGGGGCCGGCAAGACGACCACGATCAAGATGCTCGCCACTCTGCTCAAGCCGACCTCGGGCACGGCCCTCATTGACGGCATTGACGTCGTCGAGAACCCCGAGGCCGTGCGCGGGCGGATCGGCTACATGCCGGCCTTCTTCGGCATCTACGACGACATGCGGGTCTGGGAGTATCTGGACTTCTTCGCGGGCGCGTACCGGCTGCCGCGCGCGCAGCGCCCGCGCATCATTGATGACGTGCTGAACCTCACCGACCTGAGTGGAAAAAAAGACAATTATGTGGAAGAATTATCCACGGGCATGAAGCAGCGGCTCTGCCTGGCGAAGACGCTCATCCATGACCCCAAAGTCCTGCTGCTCGACGAGCCGGCGTCCGGGCTGGACCCGCGCGCCCGCATCGAGATCAAGGAGCTGTTCAAAGAACTGAAGGCGATGGGGAAGACGATCATCATCTCCTCGCACATCCTGCCCGAGCTCGCCGACTTCTGCAACAAGGTCGGCATCATCGAGCGCGGCGAACTTCTGGTGTCCGGCGACGTCCAGGAGATCATGGCCCAGATCACCGGCGGCAAGACGCTGGAGATCAAGCTGCTGGGGGACACCGAAAAGGCCCTGGCGATCCTCGCCGACGCCCCCGGCGTCCGCGCCGTCCGCCCCATGGAAGCCCACCTGCACGTCGAGTTCACCGGCGACCTGGAGGCGCAGGCGGGCCTGAACAAGCTCCTGGTGGACAGCGGCCTGCGCGTCCAGACATTCTCGGAGCAGGAGACGGACCTGGAAGACATTTTCATGAAGGTGACAAAGGGACTCGTGCAGTGAAGGACTAGATGTGCAGTGACGGATTAGCGCCGACTGGGGGCGGTCGCGGCTGAGGGAGGCGGAAAGTAGACCATGATACGAGTGGGCATTCTGGGGTTGGCCCGCCGGGAAGGCACCTTCGCCGAAGTGGGCCTGCGGTCCTGGGAGGAGGCGGGCTGCGCCTGCGTCGAGCGAGTCCTGATGGCGACGGGAGCGAGCCTTTACACCGTCCACCGCCCGCTCGTCCTCCGCAGCGCGCGTGCCGAAGTCGAGCGTACCCTGCGCGACTGGTGTGACGCCCCTAACGTATCAGCGCGGTGCGACCTGATCCTGACCGTCGGCGGGACCGGCTACTCGGGCGCGGACGTCATGCCCGAGGCCACCCAGCCGCTCCTCAAGCGCCCAGCGCCCGGCATCATCGAGGCCATGCGCCAGGCGGCCCTGGGGGCGGGCCAGACGCAGGCGTGCGTCTCGCGCGGCGTCGCCGGGATGCGCGGGCGGACCCTGCTGATCAACCTTCCCGGCGTCATCCAGGGCATGGCCGATGAGGGCAGTCTCACCCTCGCCACGCAGACACTCCTGCCTTACCTGCCCGACATACTGGCCGCAGTCATGGAGTGACCTGCCGGCGAGCCTGGGTTGACCCTGGCTGTGGAAAAATGATATACTAAGGCATGAGGACGCCGCCCTACGATCTCTTCGGCCACGCCCCCGACTCGACCTGCATGCCCGAGTCCGCCGATGAGGCGCAGGAGATCGTGCGGCAGTCGGTGGGGAGGGCGATCATCCCATGGGGCGGGGCGACACGCCGGCATCTGGGCCATCCGCCGACCCGCTATGACCTGGCCCTCTCCACGCAAAAACTCGACCGGATCACGGACTACGCGCCCGCCGACCTGACCGTGACCGCCCAGGCCGGAGTCACGGTCGCCGCGCTGCAAGAGGCGCTGGCCGCGCAGGGGCAATTCCTGCCCCTGGACATCGCCCTTCCCGAACGGCAGACCGTCGGGGGCGTCGTCGCGACCCGCGCGAACAGCCTGCGACGGCTGGCGAACGGCAGCGTCCGCGACTCGCTGCTGGGAGTCACCGTCATCAATGGCCGGGGCGAGTGGATCAAGGGCGGCGGCAAGGTCGTCAAGAACGTCGCCGGCTATGACCTGCCCAAGCTCTACTGCGGCTCGTTCGGCACGCTGGGCTTGATTACCGAGGCGACGTTCAAAGTCGCGCCCCTGCCCCCGGCCTCGGCCACCGTCGCCCTGCCACTCGACCCGGACCACAACAGCGAAGACGTCCTGGACCATCTCCTGGCGTCCGATCTGACGCCCTCCTTCCTGTCCCTGCTCGGTCCCGACGCCGCCCGGTCCGTTCTCCCGGAGGCATCCGGGGCGCAGTATGTCGTCCTCGGCTTTGACAGCGACGGGGAAGCCGTCGCCTGGCAGATCGAGACATTGGGGGCCGCCGCGCTGCCCGAAGAGGCCGCCGCCCTTGTCCGCGCCCGCCTGCGCGACTTCGCCCTCGACGACGCCCCGATGACCGCTTCGTTCCACATTCTCTCGTCCCAGGTCGGCGCGTTCTCGCGTATGGTCGAGTGGACCGCACGCCGGACGGGATTTTCCGCCCAGGTCGCCGCCGACGCCGCCCTGGGCCTGATGACGGCGCACTTCGCGCCCGCCGGCGGGGATGCCGACTGGGGCGCCTTTTACGCCGACCTGAAGGACAAGGCCGACCGCTGCGGCGGCAGCTTCATCATCGAGCGGATGCCGGACCGCCTGCGCGCCCTCGACACCCCGGTCTGGTCGCCGCTCCTGGCCGACTTCGGCCTGATGGCACGCCTGAAAGACGCCTTAGACCCCGACCGGATGTGGAATCCAGGCCGGTTCGTCGGTAAACTATGACCAACGCCCAGCAAGACTCACACGAACAGGACCTGATGGCCTGCGTCCACTGCGGCCTCTGCCTCCCCTCCTGCCCCACCTATCTGGAAACCGGCAGCGAGGCGGACAGCCCGCGCGGGCGGATCGTCCTGATGCGGAAGATGCACGAAGGCACCCTGTCGCCGCAGGATGCCGACGTCACCCGGCACCTCGACCTGTGCCTGGGCTGCCGCGCCTGCGAAACCGCCTGCCCCTCCGCCGTGCCTTACGGGCGTATTCTGGAGACGGCCCGCGAACGGATCAACGCGGAACACGCTCGGCCCCGCCCGACCGATCTGTCCCGCTGGGCCTTGCTGGAGACGCTCACGCACCCGCCCCGCATGACCGCCGCGATGCGCGCCGCCCAGGCCGTGACCGGCGGCGGCGTACCGGCCCCCGCCGTGCGCCTCCTGTCTGGAGATGTTCACGCGGCGGCGCAGGCGACCACTCTGCCGGACGTGCTTTCGCCGCCGCTCCCGCCGGTCGTGACGGCCGCTGTGGGGAAGAAGCGGGCACGGGTCGGCGTCCTCGCCGGCTGCGCCATGCGCGTGCTGTTCGGCGATGTCAATGCCGACACCGTGGCCGTCCTCGCCGCCAACGGCTGTGAGGTCCTGGTGAACCGTCGGCAGGGCTGCTGCGGCGCGCTGCACGGGCACAACGGCTATGGGGACGAGGCCAAGTCTCTGGCACGTTCGCTCATAGACGCCTTCTCGCCGTTTGATGGTCTGGACGCGGTCGTCGTCAACTCGGCAGGCTGCGGCAGCATGATGAAGGAATACGGGCACCTGCTGGCCGACGATCCTCAGTACGCCGCCCGCGCCGCCGCCTTCGCTTCTAAGGTCCGCGACGTGTGCGAGTGGCTGGACGAGGTCGGCTGGGTCGCGCCGTTCCGGGCTGCCCCGGCAGCACCCGTGACGATGACCTACCATGACGCCTGCCACCTTGCCCACGGGCAGCAGGTCCGCGAGGCACCCCGCGCCCTGCTGGCACTCCTGCCCAATGTGACCTGGGCGCAGCTGCCCGAAAGTGAGGTCTGCTGCGGCTCGGCGGGCATCTATAATCTCACCGAGCCGACAATGGCACGGAATTTGCAGAGACGTAAACTGGAAAACATCCACGCGACCGGCGCGTCCGTCGTCGCGGCGGGCAACCCCGGCTGCCTGTCCTGGATCGGGGCGGGCCTGAAAGAGCGCGGCCTGCCGGACATCCGCGTCGCGCACCCCGTGACACTGCTGGCCGAGTCACTGCGGACTTAACTTATGCTGACAAAACACATCGAAGAACTACAACGGGACCTGCAAGCACTGGCCGCCCACGAGGCGACCTTGAACGCGCTGGCCGACGCCGTCCTGCACGCCTTCAGCCACGGCGGCAAGCTGCTCACCTGCGGCAACGGCGGGTCGGCGGCGGAGGCCGCCCATCTGGCCGAGGAGTTCACCGGGCGCTTCTACCGTGAGCGGAAGTCGCTGCCGGGGATGTGCCTGTCCATAGACGGCACACTCCTGACCTGCATCGGCAACGACTATGGGTACGACGAGATATTCGCGCGGCAGGTTCACTCCCTCGGGATGCCGGGCGACGTGCTGGCCGTCTTCACCAGCAGCGGCAACTCGGAGAACGTCGTGCGCGCCCTGACGGCGGCTCGGGAGCGCGGGCTGGTCACGGGCGCATTCCTGGGGAAGACCGGCGGCAAGTGCAAGGGGTTGGCGGACCACGAGATGGTCGTGCAGAGCGTCAACCCAAGCGCGATGCGTATCCAGGAGTGCCACCAACTGATGCTGCACGCCCTCTGCGAGCGCGTCGAGGTGACTCTTCTTGGCATCGAGCAGTAATAGACAGGAAATCCCATGAGCTTCTGTGACAAACTGGCGGCGGGCGTCCCGACGCTCTCCTATGAGTTCTCGCCCCCCAAAAACCCGGCGGGGTGGGCCACTCTCTACTCGACGCTGGGCGAGATCACCCGGCAGGCACCCGACTTCGTCTCCGTCACCTACGGCGCGGGCGGCTCCAACCGGGAGAAGACGGTGGGCCTCGTCAGCCGCATCGAGCGCGAGCTGGATATCGAGTCCGTGCCGCACCTCACCTGCGTCGGCCATTCCCAGGCGGAGATCCGCGACATCCTGACGACCCTCCA
This sequence comes from Capsulimonadaceae bacterium, assembly GCA_965215505.1. Lineage (GTDB taxonomy): Bacteria > Armatimonadota > Armatimonadia > Armatimonadales > Capsulimonadaceae > JANXMY01. Next base: position 5,599,564 of record OZ244065.1, read on the forward strand.
AGGGGCGGGCATCCGGCACCTGATGGCCCTGCGCGGCGACGCGCCCCAGGACGACCCGCAGTATAAGCCGCATCCGGACGGCTTCGCCCACGCCAGCGATTTGATTGAGTTCGTCAAGGCGAACTTCGACTTCCACGTCGGCTGCGCCTTCTACCCGGAGAAGCACCCCGACGCCGAACACATCGACCACGACATCCAGTGGCTCAAGTTCAAGCAGGAGTGCGGGGCTGAGTTCGCCACCTCCCAGCTTTTCTTCGACAATGACCTCTTCTACGCCTTCCGCGACAAGGCCGCACAGGCGGGCATCACCTTCCCGCTCGTCGCCGGCATCCTGCCCGTCACGTCCCTGGGCCAGCTCAAGCGCATCGGCGAACTCAGCGGCCAGGCCATCCCGAAGAAGCTGCTGGACGCTCTGGGGGAGGGGACCGAGAAGGAGATCACGGAACGGGGCATCGAGTACGCGACGCGCCAGTGCCGCGACCTGCTGGAACAGGGCGTGGCGGGCCTGCACGTCTACACCTTCAACCGCGCCCTGTCCGCCGTGCGTATCACCAAGACCCTGCGCGCCGAAGGCTACTTCCCGGTGCAGAAGAAGCCGAAGTAGCGACCCTTCGCACCTGAAAGCCCCATCTTTTGACCGAACCCATCACCTACGATGCCCAATCGTTCCTCATTGACGGCGAGCGCGTCTTCCTGACAGCAGGGGCGATCCACTATCCGCGCGTCCCGCGCGAGCTGTGGGCGGACCGCATCCAGAAGGCCAAGGCCGCCGGGCTGAACACCTTGCAGCTCTACTTCTTCTGGAACGTCCACGAGCCGGAGGAAGGCAACTTCGTCTTTGAAGGCCAGGCCGATGTCGCCGCCTTTCTGGACATGATCGCCGAGGCCGGGCTGTACATCGTCGTCCGCCCCGGCCCGTACATCTGCGCCGAGTGGGACGGCGGCGGCTTCCCCGCCTGGCTCTACACCAAGGCCGGGCTGGAGACGCGGACGCTGAACCCGCTCTACTTGCAGGCCGTCGAGAACTACTGGAGCCGCCTGCTGCCGATCTTCGCCGAGCGGCAGATCACGCGCGGCGGCAGGATCATCCTCTGCCAGATCGAGAACGAGCTGAACCTGGGCGGCAGCCAGGGCCACGCCCAGGAACTCTACATGGAGGCCTTGATCGGCATCGCCCGCAAGTACGGGATTGACGTGCCCCTGATCACCTGCGAGGGCCAGTTCCCCGGTGCCATCGAGTGCATCAACGCCCACCGGATCGCCGACCGCTTCGAGGACTATCGGCGGCGGCAGCCCGACAAACCCCTGCACTCCACCGAGTTCTGGACGGGCTGGTACAATGTCTGGGATAAGCCTTACGACACCGCCCCCGCCTGGGGCGGCGGCAACCCCTTCGCCCCGGCCTTCACCGAGCGCGAGACGTGGCGCATCCTGGCGATGGGCGGGGCGGGCTACACCTACTATATGTGGCACGGCGGGACGAACTTCGGCTATGGCGCGATGTACGGTCAGACGACTTCCTACTATAGCACCGGCCCGCTCTCCGAGACGGGGGGCTTGCAGGAGAAGTTTGGGCGGACCCGCCGCGTCGCCCTGTTCGCGCAGACGTTCAAAGACATCCTGCTGAACGCGCCGGTCTATGACCCGGCCCTGCACCGCCAAACGCTCTCCAGTGGTGTCCTGCTGCACCGGCGCGAGACGGACGGCGGCAAACTCTGGTTCCTGGAAAATAAAGGAACGGAGCGCACGGACGTGGACCTGTCCGAGATCGCCGAGGGCCTGCCGCACCATGTCGCCGTCCCCGCCGGGACGGTCCGCCCGCTCGTCCTGGACTGGTCCGTCGGCGGCACCCCGATGGATTTCTACGCGCCCATCATCACCCAGGTTCTGGAAGCCCCGAACGAAACCATCGTCGTCGCCTACGACCCGGACAATGACCCCAAGTTCGCCGCCACCCCCGGTGACCCGGTCCACGTCCGCCGCCACGAAACGCCCGAAGGCCGGACGCAGACGTTCCTGACGCTGACGCCCGGCCAGATAGACCTGACCTGGTTCGGCGCGGACGGCACGGTCTATCTCGGCGCGTACTATCTGCGCGAAACGGATGACGGGCCGAAAGCCGAGCTGACGCCCGGCGCGACCGACCTGTGGAAATACGGGGGCGGGGCCTGGACGCCGCTTCACGTCCCCGACACGGCCCTGCCGGATGCGCCCATCCTGGAGAACTGGCAGAGCGCGCCCGCCGACGAGGAGGCCCAGCCTGACTACGACACGTCGGCGTGGACGGCGATGTACCAGCCGATGAACCGCGTCCACCTGGGCGACAAGTCCGGCTACGCCTGGTATCGGACGACGCTGGATGCCGAGAGCGACGGGGAAGCGACGCTGACGCTGACCGCCCTGGCCGACCGCGCCCTGCTCTTAGTCAACGGCGCACTCGTGGCCGTGAGCGAGGCCCCCGCCGAGGAGCGCATGGCTGACCCGTCCCTGACCGCCCGCGTCTCGCTCCAAGCGGGCGCGAACACGGTCGCCGTCCTGAGCGACGACATGGGGCACCTCAAAGGGGCCTGGCAGTTCAAGGGGCGGCGGCTGGAGGAAGACAAAAAGGGTCTGTTCGGCCCCGTCCTGCGCGACTTCAGCGGAGCCATCACGGACTGGCGTTTCCGGCCCAAGCTCTCTTGGGAGATGGCACCGGGTGAGACTGCTTGGGGACCTTTGGAGGATGCCGCGCGCCCGCTGCGCCTCTTCCGCGCTTCGTTCGCGCTGCCGATGGACGAGATGGGCGTGCCGGATCGGGAGGTCATCGCCCACCTGGACTGCATGGGCAAGGGCGTACTGTACGTCAACGGGATCAACCTGGGCCGCTACTGGGCGATCAACGGCCACACGCGCTACTACGTCCCCAAGTGCTGGCTGCGGGAACACAACGAGCTGGTGCTGTTCGAGGAGACGGACGCCGCACCGGACGGCGTCCGTCTGGCCTGGGACAGCCTCTCAGTCGGCGCGCTCGTGTCCTTGTAGGGGCGCGATTCATCGCGCCCTCCTTGTCAAGCGCGCCCTCCCCTTCGATATCACACAGCTACCTTCTGCCCCGTCCGCGCGCTGGCCGCAACGGCGTCCAGGGCGCGCATGTTGTTCAGGCCGTCTTCGGCGGTCAATAGGAAAACATCATCGCCGAGGATGCGGCGCGACATCGCCTCCACCTCGGAGACGTACATGCTCCCTGCCTGAGACCGGCGCTCCTCGTCCTGCCCGCCTCGCGACAGGCAGTAATCGCCCGCTTCGGCGTGGTCCCCCTGTGCCTGGCCCCCGAGCAGGAAGTTCGGTACGATGACTGAGGCCTCACTGCCCACGATCTCGTAGGTCGCCCGGAAGGACAGCGAGAACGAGCAGTCAATCAGAGCGATGCCCCCCCCGTCGAACTCCATGAGCGCCGTCGTCGTCGTGTCAATCCCCGTCTGCGGGTCGTACAGCGATTTGGCCGTCACGGCCGTCGGCTCCCGCGCGAACACGCGCCGGGCGATGTGGATGCAGTAACACCCGACATCGAACAGTGCCCCGCCGCCCATGCTGGGGTCGCGCCTATAATCGTCCTCGTCGGTCTGCACGAACGAGAAGGAGGCCCGCACCAGGCGCGGGTCGCCCAAATCGCCGCCGCGCACTAGGCCCGCTACCTCTTGCTGCAAAGGGTGATACCGGTACATGAACGCTTCGGACAGCACGACCCCGTTGTCTTGCGCCGTCTCGACCATCTCCTCCGCCTGTTGTGCGTTCAAGGCCAGCGGCTTCTCGCACAGGACGTGCTTGCCGTTGTTCATCGCCTCGACGGCCCAGCCCAGGTGCAGGTTGTTCGGCAGGGGCAGATAGACCGCGTCCACCCGGTCGTCGGCGATCAGCGAGTCGTAATCCCCATACGCCGCCACGTCCGGCCCGGCCAGTGCCGCGATCTCCCGCGCGCTGTCCCGGCTGCGCGAGGCGACGGCGGCGAGTTCCGCGTGTTCGCTGGTCAGGATAGCGGGGATCAGCGCGTTCTTGGCGATGCGCGCCGTCGCCCCGATGACCCCCCACCGGACTTTCCGTGTGTCCCCTTGCGTGTCCGCCATGTCTGCTCCTTACTGTTCGCTCTTATGCAGGACTTTCCGCCCGTTCAGGCGTATCTTACCCCCGTGAACGCCCGAATTATACCCACCCTCGCCGCCGCGTGTCTTCTGCTCACCGGCTGCCGCCACGACACCGACTCGGCGCCCGCTCCGGCCCCACTGCCGGCTGATCAGGCCACCGCCGCGAACGCCCTGTTCCTGAACCAGAGGACCTTCGACCCGTGGGTGCTGACAACCACGGACCAGAACCGCCTTGTTGACCCCTACCTGAGCGACGGCCGCATCGGCAGCCAGTTCACGGCCTCCGGCCACAACGGTACGACATATGCGGCAGGTGATTATAAAGACGGACAGCTCGCAGCACATCCGCCACTGATTGTGGGAACGCTGAGTCCTGGGCTGCGATTCCAGCAGGCTTTGAATCTGCAATCAGGACAGTTATTCCTAAGCATGCAGGGAACACAGGTTGCTTCCCCCACGCCTGAAGATAAGCTGCATCTTCACCCCGCCGAGTGGCCCCGCCTCTGGCAGACCTCCGACATCGTCATCACGGGCGACCCGGAGGCGCAGCAGGTGACGCATGCCAACCTGTTCTATCTGCTCTCCTCCACCTACCCCGGCTCCGACCACTCCATCCCGCCGATGGGCCTGTCATCCAACATCTATGGGGGCCATATCTTCTGGGACGCGGAGGTCTGGATGATGCCCGCGCTCATCGTCCAGCACCCCGACTATGCTAGGTCAATCATCGCCTATCGGTTCAAGCTGCTGGGGCAGGCCAAGAAGAACGCCAAGATGCACGGCTTCGCCGGGGCCGAGTACCCCTGGGAGAGCGCGGACACGGGCGCGGAGATGGTCGGCGGGGAGTTCACCAAGGAGCGGCACATCACCGCGGATGTCGGCTGGGCCGCCTGGCAGTATTACCTGTGGACGGGTGACAAAGCGTACCTGCGAAGCGAGGGATGGCCGGTTCTACAGGCGACGGCGCAGTACTGGGTTTCACGCGTGACGAAGGGCGCAGAAGGCAAGTACCACGTTAAAGGCGTCCTGTCCCCCGACGAGACGGCGGGCGTGGTGGACGACGACGCCTGGACGAATGCCGTCGTGCAGGCGAACCTCCGGGCGGCATCGCGGGCGGCGGCGGCTATGGGGCAGCCCGCCGACCCGCGCTGGAAGACGGTCGCGGACGGGATGTTCTTCCCCTTCGACAAGCCGCGCGGCATCCCCGCCGAGAACGATGCGCCGCTGACGGACCGCTTCGCCGCCAAACAGGCCGACACGCTGCTGCTGGTCCATCCCTTGAATGTCCCGTTCGACCCGCAGACGGAAGGCAAGATGCTGGACTTCTACACGGCCCACACCATCAAGAACGGTCCCGCCATGACGGCCAGCATCCACGCCGTCGTCGCCGCCCGGCTCGGGCGTGGCAAGGATAGCCTGGACCTGTTCCACGACTCCTACAGGCCGTTCATGCGCGGGCCGTGGGACGCCTTCGCGGAGAAGCGGACCTCGAACCGAGTTTACTTCTGCACCGGGATGGGCGGCTGCCTCCAGAGTGTCCTGTACGGCTTCGCAGGCCTGCAAGTCGTCGAGCCGGGCCAGAAGGCGGCGGGGACGAAGATCGCGGGGGACGGCGAGGCGTCCCTGCACGCCGATCCGCACCTGCCGCCGGGGTGGGGCGGGCTGACCGTCAAGGGAATACAGTTCCGGGGCAGGACGCTCGACCTGAGCGTGATGTCGGGGAACAAGGTCACGGCGACGGCCAGATGATTCCCTGGTTGCAGTCCCTCAAGTTCCGGCCGCGCCTGCGGGACTTCTACCGCAACCCGCTCCTGCGGCTGCGGCTGGCCCTGCTGCTCGGGGTCTTCATCCTGACCGGCGGCACGGCGGGCTACATGGGGATCGAGCATTACACCTTCCTCGAAGCGCTGTTCATGACCGTCATCACGCTGGGCAGTGTCGGCTACGGCGAGGTCAAGCCGCTCGACACGGCCGGGACGGTCTTCACGATCGTCCTCATCCTGTTCGGGCTGGGCACGGCGGCGTGGCTGTTCACCACCATCATCGAAACGTTCGTCAGCGAGCAAACGCTGCTGCTTCTCTTCAGGAAACGGATGGACCGCACGGTGAACGCCCTCAAAAACCACTACATCGTCTGCGGCTATGGCCGTATCGGGCAGCAGATCGCGCTAGGGTACACGAACGACAAAGTGCCCTACGTCGTCGTTGAGCAGGAGCCTTCGCGCGTGGAAATGTTACGGGAAGCCGATGTCCCGCATGTGGAAGGGGACGCCGCCGACGATGAGGTGCTGAAAAGGGCCGGAATAGACCGCGCCGCCGCTCTCATCGCCGTAACGCCGACCGATGCCGTCAACACGTTCATCGTCCTCTCGGCGCGCGGCCTGCGGCCGGACCTCTACATCGTCGCCCGCGCGGACACATTGCAGAACGAGGCCAAGCTGCTCCGGGCGGGGGCCAGCAAGGTCGTCTCGCCGCACATCCTGGGAGGCCGGTGGATGGCGATCACGGCGATCAACCCCGCCGTCACGGACTTCATCACGGCCATGACGGAAACCGACCAGTCCAAGTTCCTGCTGCGGGAGGCGACGGTGACCGCCCGTGCCGCCTGCGCGGGTATGACGTTCGGGGCCGCCCAACTCAAGCAGAAGACCGGTGCCCTCGTCGTCGCCCTGCGGGCCGGCGGCGAGGGCGGCGTCTTCGTCCCGAACCCGCCCGACGCACGGACGCTGACGCCCGGCGACATCTTGATCGCCATCGGCTCCCCGACCCAGCTTTCGAACCTCGCCTGCCTGCTGAACCCCTAGCAGCCCGTGTCACATTCGCAGCAGCGCGTTCCCCGCCGAGGCCAGCCACTCCCGATCGGCTTCGCGCAGGAACTCGCCGATCACGACCTCCTCGCCTCGGCCTTGAAGAGTGAGAGTGCCCGCGTCAAGCCCCGGCGGGATGCGCCGGAGCAGGAAGCCGCGCACATCCCGCCGCGCCAGCCGATGCTCCCGCGCTCGCCCCCACTCCGAATGCCGGACGCCCACCCATTCTTCAGAGATCTCCACCGTGTCACGCGCCGTGACCGGGCGCAGGATCGCCGCCAGGGTGAAGAACCCGAGTGCCTCAGCCAGCAACAGGCCCAGCAGCAGGGCCGGCTCCCAGTGGCGCAGCGAGTAGGGCAGTCCGGTGGGCGAGATCTGGGCCATGAACAGCACGCTCCGACGTGCTAGCACCAGAACCAGGCCGGTGTAGAAGGTAATGAGGAGGTTTGCGAGCAGTACGCAGGCGAAGAACAGGACGACGGGGGAGACGCCGCGCGGCGGGATGACGAGGGTGATGTTCCCGTCCTCCTCGCGCCGGATTTGGATGGGGCAGTGGCCGGGCCGCTCGCGCGCCCCAGGCACCTCGTCCAGAGTCGTCATGCCGCCCGCGTTTCCAGCAGCGTCCGTAGGGCGCGGTAGTCCGCCTCCTGTGCAGCGTGACTGCGCCCCGTCGGGCTGATGACGACTTGCGGGGATGGGTGATAAAGCGGGAATAGTGTGTGCCCGTTCCAGGAAACCGCCGTCGCCGCGTGTTGCCGGAGGGTGTAGGAGTGGCTTTCGATGAGGTGCAGTGCGGCCAAGGCTTTGTTGCCCAGCGTCACGAGGACGGCCGGCCGGACGACGGCCAGGGTGCGCCGGAGGAAGGGCGCACAGTTCCGCAGTTCGGTCGGGGAGGGTGGGGCGTTCGTCCCGCGCTCCGTGCGCGGGTTGCAGAGGGCGGCGTTGGTCACGAAGACCTCCTCCCGAGCCATCCCCGCCGATTGGAGGTAACGAGTGAAGTTGCGGCCGGAAGCGTCCCCGGACAATGGAATGCCGCCCTTCTCCGCCCCGAACCGCCCAGGCGCTTCGGCGATGAACAGGACGCGCGCCGCCAGCGGCCCGTTGCCGGCAGAAAGCACCCGCCGACGTCCCTCCATGCGCGGGCAGGCCCGGCAGGCCTGGGCCTCGCGGACCAGCGCGGCGAACTCGTTTTCGGGGTCGGTCGTCACTCGTCCCACCGCCGTTAAATTTCCAGCTTGTCGAAACGGCCCGCGCCGGGGTCGAGCGCGTTCTGTAGAACCTGATAGGCCTCCTCGACTTTTTGCAGGATCATCTTGGCTTCGGCCTGCTCCTGGGTGCCGTCGGCGAACCGGGAAGGCGCGCACCGGTCGCGCAGCTTGTTGGCCGCCGTCTGCACGGTCAGGAAGTCCGAGCCGGGCGGGACGCCGAGGATCTTATAGGCCGTCTGCATCGGGTCGGTCTGCAAGGCCGGAGACGCGGCGGGAACGGGCGACGGGGCGTAGCGTGCCGGAGACAGCTCCCTCTGATTGGCGGACGCCTGGCGCGCGGCGGTGATCTTCGCCTGCGCGCGCTCCATCGGGTCGTCACTGGCCGACAGCCCCGCCTGGATGTCGTCGCGGTTCAGGGCCTTCGTCAGCTCATCCTGCGCGTCCGCCGTGATGTCGTTCAGGCGGCCCTTCGCTTCGTTGAGGTAGGTTTTCGCGAGGCGGAACGACCGCCCCAGAATGTCAGCCATAAATGATCCTGGTCCTTACGGGCGAGCCGTTGTATGCCGGCCGTTACGAGGGGGACGTGCCGTTGCCGCCGACGCGGGCTTCCAGCTCCTGGAGCTGCCGGTCGATGTCGGACCCGGCGATGGGGGTGCGGGGCGCGACATTTGCGCTGGCGGCGGGCTTGGGGGCAAGCCCGAGCCGCTGCTCCATCTGTGCCAGCTCGTCGTCTGCGTTGTTGGCGGCCTCCACGTCTCCCAAGCCGGCCAGCTTGCCGCTCAGGCTCTCGCGGGCAAGCTCCGTCCGCGCCTGCCCCTCGCTGCGGGCGTTGGAGATCTTGGCCGCCGCGCGCTCGAAGGCCTGGTCGGTGCCGTCCGCCGACATGCCTTCCAGGGCCTTGTTCATCGAGTTCTCGATCTGGGCCTGCTTCCACTGCGCCTTCATCGAGAGCGCCTGGGCGGTCTTGGCACGGATGCGCTCCTCCTCGCGCCGCATGGCGGTCTTGACGGCTTCGGTCGTTTCCAAAGCCTGCTGGAGCGAGACCTTGGTGGACTCCAGCGTGCCGTCATACTGCCCCTTCTCGATCAGGAGCTGGCGGGCCAGATCGCGGTCGCCGTTCTTCAGGGCAAGCTCGGCCTTCGCCTGCAAGTTGTTGACCATCTTCTGGGTCTGGTCCACGAGGGCTTGCAGGTTGTTCTTCTGCGTGATCGCCTGCACCGCCCGCTCGCGGTTCTTGGCCTGCGCCTCTCGCATCTCTTGCTGGGCCTGCTGCAAGAGGATCTCGGGGTCCTCCAGCTTGTCCAGATTGAAGCCGAGCAGGCCCTTCAAATACCGCATGATTCGACTGAACATGAACTGTCTCCTTCGGGAACGTGCGAGGCACGGCGTACCTGGAATGTCGTAGAGAATGTCGTAGAAAGCGTCGTCAAGTCTTTATGACACGCGAACCGGCGAAAAGTCGCAGAGCGCCGGCAGGGCCTCATAGAACATATTATAACAGACTGTAAACCCTTTTTCAATCGCGGCTTCCAAGAGCAGGTATAATCGCCCCATGATACCCGACGCGACGCCCGACGAAGTGCCTGACGAGACGCCCGACGAAGTCCGGGATGAAGACACCATCTGCGCGCTGGCGACCCCGCCCGGAACCGGCGGTCTGGGCGTCATCCGCGTCAGCGGCCCCGCCGCCTTCGCCATCGTGGACCGGGCGACCTGGCGGCCCAACCACACGCCCTGTGCGGGCTGGGCCGGCTACACCCTGCACCGCGCCGACATCGTCCACCCCACGGGCGAGGTGATTGACGACGTGCTGCTCGCCGTCTTCCACGCCCCGCGCTCCTACACCGGCGAGGACCTCGTCGAGATCTCCGCCCACGGCGGCCCGGTCCCGCTGCGGCAGATACTGGGGCGTCTGATGCAGTGCGGGGCGCGGGCCGCCCGGCCGGGCGAATTCACGCAGCGCGCTTTCCTGAACGGCAAGATGGATCTGGCACAGGCTGAGGCCGTCGGCGACATCATCGCCGCCCGGACCGAGCAGGCCCACCGGCTCGCCCGGCGGCAGAGCGAGGGACGCCTCAGCGCCGCCGTCCGGGAGGTCCGGGAGATCGCCCTGGGCGTCCTGGCCCGGATCGAGGCCTCGATTGACTTCCCCGAAGACGTGGGCGAGCTGGACATTGATGTCTGCCGGTCCGAGCTGGACCTCGCGGAGCGCAAAGTCGGCACCCTGCTGGCGACCGCCGATCAGGGCATCCTGTACCGTGAGGGCCTGAAAGTGGTCCTTGCGGGCCGGCCCAACGTCGGCAAGTCGTCCCTGCTGAACGCCCTGCTGCGCGCCGACCGCGCCATCGTCACCGCCGTTCCGGGCACTACGCGCGATGTAATCGAGGAAACCCTGAACCTGCGCGGCATCCCCCTGCGCGCTGTGGACACGGCGGGCCTGCGCGAGACGGAAGACGAGGTGGAGCGCATCGGGGTCGCGCGGACGCGCGCCTCCCTCGCCGACGCCGACATCGCCTTGCTCGTCCTGGACGCCACGGTCGGCGAGACTGAGGAAGACACCGCCCTGCGCGCCGAGCTGACGGGCCGCCCGCATATCGTCGTCTGGAACAAGTGGGATCTGAAGCCCGGCGAGGACCCGCCCGCCGGGGGAGTCGTCGTGTCTGCCGTGACCGGCTGGAACCTGGTCGCCCTGGAAGATGCCCTGGCCGCCCTGGCGTTGGGGGGCCGCGCCGCCGACACCGAAGACACGTTCGTCACCCACGCCCGCCACAAACAGGCGCTGGAGGCGGCGTCAGCGCATCTGGCGGACGCGCGCGGCACCCTGGACGCCGCCCTGCCCGCCGACTTCCTCTCCATTGACGTGCGGGGCGTCCTGTCCGCCCTGGGCGAGATCACCGGCGAGACGGCGGGGGAGGACGTAATCAGTGAGATATTTGCGCGTTTCTGCATCGGCAAATAGGCTCCTGGCTGCCTTCTTCCTGCTTGTCCTGTTCATGCCGGGCGCGGTTGCCGCGCCTACAAACAAAACGCCCCTTTACACCTACGACCTCGCGCCCGTCCTCGCCTACGACCTGCACACCGAGCGCGGCAGCCGGAAGGCCTGGACCGAGGCGCATCTGGTCGCCGCCCTGCAAGGCCTGGTCAACCGGAATCGCCCCCGCCTCTACATCACCTACGTCAGCGGCGACACGGGCAGACCGGGCGGCGTTGACCGTTTCTGGCTGGATCACCTGCGCGCGCCCGGCGGCTGGCTCGCCAAGATGCCGCTGCGCCCGCTGCCGACTTTGGAAAGCCTGGTCCAGACCTTCCGCCCGCAGATCAAGGGCATCGTCCTCTATGACCTGCACGTCCCCGCCACGAGCAGCGTCGCCTCGACGGCGGCGGGCTGTGAGGACCTCCTGCCCGTCGCGTATGACCCGGCTCCCGGCTCCGTCTACGACCGCCTCGTCGCCCACGGCCCGCGCCTGCCGGTCAGACTGCGCCTCCTGCACACCGACGGCTCGCCGCTGTTCACCGGGGCAGAAACCGGCAGCGCCAAGTGTGACGCCTACCTGTGGGCCAAGCGCCACTATCTGGACACGGGGCGGTGTGACCCGACCCTCCTGGCCTATTACATCGACTCCTGGTGGCTGACCGCGCCCACGAAGTCCGGCCCGGACACGCACGGGCTGTCCGACCATGACTACTTCATCGCCCATCGCGCCTTCTTCTTCGACCTCTCCCCGTGGGACGACGAGAAGCCGCAGGACGACCCCGATCAGCCGCTCGGCGCGGACACCCGGACGCTGACGGCGATCCTGCGTACCGCTTATAATCAGACATTGGGCCGGAGCATGATCCACGTCGGAGGCTTCGTCCCCTGGGCCTGGAAGTACACGCGAACTGCTGGGGGTGGGCACGGCGATGTCGCCACCGAATGGCGCTACGCGGCCATCCTGTCCTGCTTTAACGCCTACATGGACGCCGACGCGTTGGGCCTGAACGCCATGGCAAACGCCTCCGTCTTCGCCCTGTTTCCCCGCCAAACTCACTACCCGCAAGCCAAGCCGACCGCCGCCGACTGGGCCAAAGCAGGCGACTTGGATGGTACTGGAGGTGTCGCGCCCTACACCTACATCACGTTCTACGTCGGCGACTACGACTCGGCGGCCTGGCTCTATCAGCGTCTCCCCGCCCTCTGGAACGACCCGGCGCGCGGGTCCGTCCCGCTCGGCTGGGCGTTCAACCCGAACCTCGCCGACCGCTTCCCCATCGGCCTGGATTGGGCGCGTCGCACGGCCACCGCCAACGACCACTTCATGGCGGGCGACTCGGGCGCGGGCTACCTCAACCCCGGTAACCTCGACGGCGACCGCCCGTTCTCGCACCTTCCTTCCGGCCTGACCGCTTGGGAGGCGCACTGTCGCCGCTATTATCAGGCCTGGGGCCTGTCCCTGACCGGGTTCGTCATTGACGGCGATGCGCGCCCCATGTCCGCCGCCGCCCTGGCCGCCTACGCCCGCTTCTCCCCGGACGGGTTTGTCGCCCAAAAGCTGCCCGCCTATTCGGGCCTGGTCCCCGGCACCCAAACGCCTTACCTGACGATGGGGGCCGACATGCCGAACCCGGACCAGACTGACGAAGCAGTTCATCGCATCGGGGCGACGCTTGAAGGGGATAGGGGCGCGGGGCCACACTTCCACATCTTCCGCACCATCCTCTGGTCGCCGTCCGCCCATCAAAGGCTGTTCACGCGCCTACGAGCATCGCCCAACGTCCGCATCGTGGACCCGTACACGCTCCTGGGCCTGCTGCGCCGCCGCCTGACGCAAAAATAATTTTGCGGCGATGTTTCGGCCCGAAACCCGCCGGGTATCATGTTCTCGTAAGACAACCGAATAGCGACAACTAAAAAGTGCCTCACAACCGAATATAGACAACTTCATAGTGCCGACCAAAACCGAATACATAAACCACGAACAGCCCCCGGAACCACCGGGGGCTGTTCTTATGTTCTGTCTTCGCAATGCTCTCCGTCATCATCCCCACGCTTAACGAGGCCGCGCAGCTTCCCGACACGCTGAACCGTGCTTGGGCCGCCCTGCGGCTCGGCGACGAGATCATCGTCGCCGACGGCGGCAGCACCGACGACACGCGCGGACTTGCCTGCGCTTCCGGCGCGCGAGTGATTAGCTCCCCACGTGGGCGCGGCACCCAGATGAACGCCGGTGCGGGCGCGGCGACCGGAGACACCCTGCTGTTTCTCCACGCCGACACGCACCTGCCCTCCGACGCCTCCGACCTCATCCGACGCGCCCTCGACGACCCTACCTTGCTGGGCGGCAACTTCACCCTCCGGTTCGACGCCTCCGGCTTGCTCCCTCGCCTCTTCGCCGCCGTCTACAACGCCCGCTCTCGCCGCTCCCGCCTGTTCTACGGGGACAGCGCCCTCTTCGTGCGCCGTGATGTTTTCGACGCCCTGGGCGGTTACAAGGAGGCCATACTGATGGAAGACCATGCTTTCTGCCTCGCCCTGCGCGCCGAAGCCAGACGCCGCGATGCCACTGCTCCCCTGTCCCATATGCTGCCGATGCTTCCGGCACCGGTCGTCACCAGCGCGCGCCGCTTCCACGGCAGGCGCGGCCTGGCCTGGCGCATGATCGGTGTGTGGACGCTGCTGCATCTGCTCTACATGCTGGGGGTAAAGGCCGAAGCACTGGAACGCCGGTTCTACCCGCCGAAGGGGTAGGAATCAGGTACAATCCCTTCCGATGACACACGCCACCCTCACCCACATCAACGTCTACCCTGTCAAATCGCTCGGCGGCTGCTCGGCGGACGTGGCTGCCGTCGAGCCGCGCGGCCTGCGGCATGACCGCCGCTGGATGGTCGTGGACCAGAAGGGCCGGTTTTTGACCCAGCGCGCTCTGCCGCGCATGGCGCTCGTCAAGGTTGGCCTGACGCCGAATGGGCTGATGCTCACAGCGCCCGGAATGGAACCCTTGAGTGTGTCCTGTGAGCCGGAAGTCCCGGCCCGGCGTCAGACCGTACAGGTCTGGTCGAGCGTCTGTGAGGCAGTGCCGGTGGGGGAGGCGGCGGATGGGTGGTTTACGGACTATTTGGACGTTCCCTGCCGCCTCGTTTTCATGCCCGACGAGACGCGGCGACCGGTCAATCCCGAGTACAGCGCGGGCGAGGGCATCGTCAGCTTCGCCGACGGCTACCCGCTCCTGCTGCTGGGCGAGGCGTCGCTGGCCGACCTGAACACGCGGCTGGAAATGCCGGTGCCGATGGACCGCTTCCGGCCAAACCTCGTCGTCTCCGGGGTGCCCGCGTATGTGGAAGACGGCTGGACTAAGGTTCGCATCGGGGACGCGACGTTCTACGGTGTCAAGCCGTGTGACCGCTGCGGCCTCATCACCGTAGACCAGGAGGCGGGCGAGGCCACCGGCCCCGAGCCGTTGAAGACGCTGGCGACGTACCGGACCAAAGATCAGAAGGTCCTTTTCGGCCGGCTGCTCATCCCGGACGGAACGGGCGTCGTGCGCGTCGGCGACGCCGTCGAGGTGCTATGACGAAAGACAACGAGACGCCACTGCTCCAGATCGACCGGGCCACGCTCGTCAAAGGCGGCGCGCGCATCCTGGACGACCTGAGCCTCACCATCGGGTCAGGCGAACACACCGCCATCGTCGGCCCCAACGGGTCCGGCAAGTCCTCCCTCATCAAGCTCATCACGCGCCAGCACTACCCGCTGGCGGGCGCAGACGGCAGGCCCAAGATCACGCTCTTTGGCCGCGCCCGGTGGGACGTCTTCGAACTCCGGACGCTGCTCGGCATCGTCTCCGCCGACCTGCACCAGACCTTCGTCAATGACGGCGCGCTCACAGGCTCCGAGGTCATCCTGTCCGGCTTCTTCGCCTCGCAGGGTTTAGCAAAACACCATGCCGTGACATCGGCCATGCGCGAACGGGCGCGGGAGGCTTTAGACCTGATGGAAGCCGGTCCGCTCGCGGGCAAGCCGATGGCGCACATGTCCACGGGGGAGGCGCGGCGCATCCTGATCGCCCGCGCCCTCGTCCACGACCCGCGCGCCCTGCTGCTGGACGAGCCGACGACGGGCCTTGACCTGATCGCGCGCCGCCGTTTCTTGGAGACGCTGCGGCGCATCGCCGAGCGCGGCACGACCCTCGTTCTGGTCACGCACCACGTCGAGGAGATCCTGCCGGAGATCGGGCGCGTCGTCTTGATGAAGGCCGGCACGGTCTTCCGCGACGGCGCAAAAGAAGACATCCTGACGCCGCCGACCCTGTCCGCGCTGTTCGACGCGCCGGTTCAGGTCCGCGAAGAGGCGGGCTACTACGCGGCGGGGTACAATAGCGTCCTATGAACGGCGTACTGAACATTGACAAACCCGCCGGGATGACCTCGCATGACGTCGTCGCCCGCGTCCGGCGCGTCGCGCATCTGAAGCGAGTCGGCCATGCGGGGACACTTGACCCGGACGCGACCGGGGTGCTGCTGGTGTGCCTCGGCGCGGCCACGCGCCTCTCGGACTTCCTGGCCGACGAGGGCAAGCAGTACCGGGCGACTCTGGCCCTGGGCGTGACGACGACGACCGAGGATGCGTCCGGGGAAGTGCTTACCCGTACAGACGCGAGCCACATCACCGCGTCGGATTTGGCCGCCGTCCTGCCGC
Source organism: Capsulimonadaceae bacterium (assembly GCA_965215505.1). Lineage (GTDB taxonomy): Bacteria > Armatimonadota > Armatimonadia > Armatimonadales > Capsulimonadaceae > JANXMY01. The sequence continues at coordinate 5,615,378 of OZ244065.1, forward strand.
GATTCCTCGGCGACGTGTCCCAAATCCCGCCGATGGTGAGCGCGGTGCATCACGAGGGGCGGCGGCTGTATGAACTGGCGCGGGAGGGGGTGACAGTCGAGCGGGCAGCCCGGACGATTCGGATTGACACGCTTACCATGGCCGACTTCGTGCCGGGCGAAGTGGCGACGGCAACTCTCGAAGTCTCGTGCGGCAAGGGGACCTACATCCGTACCCTCTGCGCCGATCTGGGCGCGGCACTCGGGGTGGGGGGGCACATGGCGACCCTGCGCCGGACGCGCGTCGGCGCGTTCGGGGTCGAGGCGGCGACGCCGCTGGCCGACCTGGCCGAGGAGAACCTGCCGACCCTGCTGGTTTCGCCCGCCGACGCCCTGGACAGCCTGCCCGCCCACCGCGCCGACAACGACGCGGACGCGGACGCGATCCGGCACGGGCGCGCTCTCCCCTCGCCCCTGCCGCCGGATACCGTCGCCCGCATCCTGGACGCGCAGGGCGCGCTCCTCGCGCTGGGCCGGGCGGACGGGGAACAACTCCGCCCGTTCAAGGTGTTCGCCTTGTGATGACAGCCATGCGTACCATTTACCCGCTCCAAGACTCGCCGGAGACGCTGAAAGACACCGCCGTCGCCATCGGCGTCTTCGACGGCGTCCACCGGGGGCACCAGGAGATTCTAAAGCAGACCGTCCGCGAGGCCCGCTCGCAGGGGCTGACGCCGGTCGCGCTGACCTTCGACATCCACCCCACGGAACTTTTCGCCCCCCAGCAGTCGCCGCCCTACATCGCCTCGCTCTCGCAGCGGGTGGAACTCATGGAAGAGTTCGGCGGGGGGATCGAGGCCGTCGCCGTGGTCCGCTTCGACAAGGCTTTCGCGGGCCTGTCACCCGAAGCGTTCGTCGCGGACGTTCTGGAAGGGACGCTGGGCGCGCGCCACGTCCTGGTCGGCGCGGACTTCTGCTACGGGACACGCCGGTCGGGGTCAGTGACGACCCTGCTGCGCGACGGCGCGCGTAACGGCTTCGCCGTCACCGTCGTGCCGCCCATCCTCATCGGCGGCGAGCGCGTCAGCAGCACCCAGATACGCGGCCTGGTGGCGGGCGGCGACCTGCCCGCCGCAACGCACCTGCTGGGCCACCCGTTCGTCGTGCAGGGCGTCGTCGGCCACGGCAAGCGGCTCGGCAGGACACTGGGCTACCCGACCGCGAACCTCGTCCCGACGCAGCCCGGCCAGCTCCTGCCCGGCAACGGCGTTTATGCGGCCTATGCCCGATTGGCGGACGGGCGGACTGTGCGTGCCGCCGTCAGCGTCGGCACGAACCCGACGACGGACACCGACGGGGGCCGCAAAGTGGAGGCGTTCCTGATGGACGGCTTCGCCGGGGACCTGTACGACCAGCCCTTCGCCCTGGACTTCCGGGAGAAGGTACGGGACGAGCAGAAATTCGACGGCCTTGATGCTCTGGTTACGCAGATGGGCCGAGACGTTGTGGAAGTCGCGGCACTGCTCACGTTGCCGGGCGCTACTTTTTAGGCTTGCTCATCTGCACCATCTGACTGAGCATGAACGCCGGGGCGATCCGGCTCATCGTCTTCAGCACGTTGCTCAGGCCGGGTCGGATCTCCAGCCTCCCCGCCTCGATCCCGGCGATGGCCTGCTTCGCCAGAACCCCCACGTCCATCCCCTTCTGCCCCTTTAATTCCTCCGCGAACTCGCCCCGGAACAGCGGCGTCTCGACGCCGGGCGGGGCCAACTCGATCACGGTAACGCCCGTCCCGTCGAGCTGGACGCGCAGGGACTGTGTGAAGGAGTGGAGGGCGGCCTTCGTAGCGCAGTAGACCGGCGAGAGGGGCAATGGGATGAAGGCCAGGCCGGACGTCACGTTGACGATCAGGGGGGCCTTCTGGGTCTTGAGGTGCGGGAGGAACTGCTGGATCATCCGCACCGGGCCGCTCAGGTTGGTCTCGATCTCGCGCGTCACGTCGCTCAGGCCGTGCTCCTGGTTGAGATTCAGGTTCCGCATGATGCCAGCGTTGTTGATGAGGGTGTCGAGGGCGGGGAAGCGCGCGAGTAGGGCGTCATGCAGCGCGGTGATGGCTTTCGGGTCGCTCACGTCGCTTTTGAAGGTGTGAACACCGGGCAGCGCCCGTTCGGCGGCGTCCAGCTTTTCCCGGTTTCGACCGGTGACGAGGACCGTGTTGCGCCGCTGGAGGAGCTGCTTCGCCAACTCCAGGCCGATCCCGCTGGTTCCTCCGGTGATCAGGACGGTTCTGTTTTCTAGTTTCATGGCCCCTCTGCTTTCCGGGTTCAGACTTGCGGTCCGACCTCAAAGTCGAAGTCAATGACGCTCTCCAGGATCGGCTTCAGATGCGTCTCGATGACGGCGCGGTGGGCCTGGTGCGGGCCGTAGGCGTCGAACGAGGCCCGGTCGGAGAAGCGGATGACCAGGGCGTGCGTGTAGCCCTGCGCTTTGCCTGAGAAGTCGGCACCGCAGGCCAGGGACGCAATGCCTGGAATGCTGTCCTTCAGGGCGCGCAGACCTTCTATGCCTGCCCCGATCTGCTCGGCGGTTGCTTCGATCTTCCAGCGGAACAGTACGATGTGTTCGATCATGGTGTTCGTCCTTCCCTCATTCGCCCAGTCTTGAGGCAGACATGGCATCGTTCATCGTCTTGAAGAAGTCATCATAGCCGCCATTGGCCTCGGCGAAGCGCCGCGACTTCACCCGCTCCACGCAGATCTCGGTGGCCTCGGGCGAGTTCGTGAGGATGCTCATGGACTCGGCGATGTAGTCGGCCAGCGGCATCGCCATGGGGTCGTTGGCCTGGCGGTTCCCCATCAGACCTGTCTGCACATAGGGCGGGATGAGTTCCAGGACCTCGACCGAGGTATCCTGGAGCTGGTAGCGCAAGGATTGCGTGTAGGAGTGGAGCGCGGCCTTGGTCGCGGAGTAGGTCGGCGTCATCGCCAGCGGCATGAACGCCAGCCCGGACGTGACGTTCATGATCGTGGCGCGGGGCTGTTTCAGCAGAGCCGGCAGCAGGGCGGCCGTCAGGCGGATCGGGCCGAGCAGGTTGGTCGCGACCGTGGCTTCCATGTCGGCAAGCGGCTCCTGCTGGTCGAGCAGCTTCTCGTTCTTCATGACGCCTGCCATGTTGATGAGGACGTTGAGCCTAGGGTAGTCCTGGATCACCTGGGCGGCGAACGCACGGATGCTGCCCGCGTCCGCCATGTCCACCGTCAGGGATTCCATGCCGGGGTTGGCCCCGGTCGTCTCGTCCAGGCGGCTCTGCCCGCGCCCGGCGATGATGACCCGGTTGCCCAGCGTGTGGAAGGCTTCGGCCAGGCCGCGCCCGATGCCGGAGCCGCCGCCCGTGATGAGGATCGTGTTGTCAGTCATTTTCATGCTTCTTCTCCTGTCTGTACTCGTGTCAGTGTCTTGGTCTGAGGCCGTTCAAAGTGAGTGACCAGACCTCTTTAAAGTCCGCGTCAATGTCGGGATGTGCCCACTCCGACGCGTGTGCGGGGTGGTGGAACCGGGCGGTCGCGCCCAGCACGGCGCGGCCCGTCGCCGCCGGGTCCTCGGCCTCAAACTCGCCGCGCGCCACGCCCTCCCGGATGATGCGCGCGACTTGGGCGGTAAGGTGGTCCATATGCTCCGCGACGACCTCCCGCGCCTCAGCCCCCAACTCGACATAGGTGGCGAACAGCTCGGGGTCATCAGCGAGCAGGCGGCGCTTGATCGTAATGAGTTCGCGCAGCCAGCGGTAAAGCCGCTCGGCGGACGTGGCCTCTTCGGCAATTACGGCTTCGAGAGGATCGTGAATCCGCGCCAGCCAGATTCGTGTGACGGCATCGCGCAGCTCGGCCTTGCTGGCGAAGTGCCGGTAGACACTGCCATGGCTGACCCCGAGGGCGCGCGCCACATCAACGACGGTTGCCTTGCTCGGCCCAAAGCGCCGCAGAACATCCTCCGCCGCCTCTATTATCCGTTCGCGCGTCAGTGCCGTTTCGCTCATGGCGTGATTGTACCCTGACAAATGACAAAATACAACATATGTCAGATGATTTTCGCCGTCACTGGCGGCCCTGTAGGAGTATCTGCCGATGGGGCGGGGTATAAGGGGGCATGGAAAAATGGACCCGCCTCCTCGTCATCATCGCGACCGTGCTGCTGCTCATCACGTTTTTGGGCGTCGGCATCCACATCGCGACTTATATCCACCACACGCTGCTCCTGTTCGCGCTGGGTGGACTGGTGGCCTATGCTCTCAGTCCCCTGGTGGAACGACTGAGCCGGACGCGGCTTTCACGGCCCCTGAGCGTCGCCGCCGTCTTCCTCGGCCTGTTCGTGATCTTCGGCCTGGGGGCATGGTTCCTGGAAGGCAAGCTGTCCAGCCAAGTCCAGGACATCCAGCAGAACTTCCCGCAGTACAAGCAGGCCGCCCTGGACCGGGCCGCCGACCTGGACCAGAAGCTGGCGGCGCGGCACGTCAAGTTCAGCCTGACCGACACGATTCAGCACCCGCCCGCCAACGTCGCCGCCTTCGGCGAGCGCGCTGGGAAGGAGGCTCTGCCGATCCTGCGCCGCTCGTTCACCGACGCCGCCGAGGCCGTCATCGTGCTGCTGATCGCCCTGTACTTCCTGATCTTTGCCCCAGACATGCGCGAGAAGTTTAACGGGATGCTGCCCGCCGACCTGGGCCGCCGGGCGGACCTGTGGGAAACCGACGTCAGCCGCATTCTCGGCGGGTTCGTCAGCGGCCAGCTCATCATCGCGCTCATCATGGGGGCGGCGGCGGCCTTGGGCTGCCTCGCCATCGGTATCGGCCCGTGGCTGGTCATCGGGTTGTTCGTGGTGGTCGCATCGCTCATCCCCGTCTTCGGGCCGTACATCGGGGCGATCCCCGCCGTCCTAGTCGCCCTCATCACTCCGACCCACATCCACAGCCCGGTCGGGGCGGCCATCGCCGTGGTGGTCCTGTTCGTGGTCATCAACGAGGTGGGCGGTAAGGTCCTGTATCCCAAGCTCGTCGGCAGCGCCCTCGGCCTGCACGAAGTCCTGGTCCTGTTCGTCCTGTTCGCGGGCCTGGAGATCAACGGCATCGTCGGAACGCTTTTCGCCGCCCCCATCGCGGCCCTGGCGATCGTGACCGTGGTTCACCTGTACCGGCTGTGGATGGACATGCCGGACGGCCTGATCTCCAATGCCAACCGCCGCGAGTCAAGGCAGAACGGTCAGATCGCACCGGCCCCGGCATCAGCGGAACCGGAAACGCAGGCGGACGACCGGAAGGCACGGGTGCCGCGCGAGTCGCAGGTTTCTTGACAGAGTCCTTGAGTCGCGCTTGACACCGCGCACGCCGACCGGGTACACTGTGCCGAATACACCAAGGTTTAAAACGTACAAGGGGGAAAAGAGCTAAATGGCTCTGCTCAAAGAACAGAAAGAAGTCGTGATCGGCGACAACAAGACGCACGACGCGGACACTGGCTCGCCCGAGGTCCAGATCGCGCTGCTGAATGCGTCCATCAAGAACCTGACCGAGCATCTGAAAATGCATCGGCACGACAACCACACCACGCGCGGCCTGCTGGTGCAGATCGGCAAGCAGCGCCGCCTGCTGAACTATCTGGCGGCCAAAGACATCAACCGCTACCGCGCGCTCGTCGCCAAGCTCGGCATCCGCAGCAAGCACTGAAACCCGGTCCCGCTCGGCCACGACGCCCGGCGCGGCCCCAAAAGCAAATGCCTCCTGGCGACTTAAACCGCGCAGGGGGCGTTTTGTTTTGGACGGCGCAACATAGATTTCAACGGCGTAACGTAAATGGAGAGATGAAAACAGACACATGGAACAATTTGTAGAGGCCGAATGGTGCGGTGCGACGCTTCGCATCAGCACCGGCAAACTCGCCCAGCAGGCCAACGGCTCCGTCCTGCTCTCGAACGGCGACACGATGATCCTGGCGACCGCCACGATGTCCAAGGAGCCGAAGTCCCACCTCGATTTCTTCCCCCTCACCTGCGACTATGAGGAGAGGAAGTACGCCAACGGCAAGATCCCCGGCGGCTTCATCAAGCGCGGCGGGCGTCCCGGCGAGAAGGCCACCCTCACCTGCCGCCTGATCGACCGGCCCCTGCGCCCGCTGTTCCCCTACGGAATGCGGAACGAGACGCAGATCATCGCGATGCCGCTCTCGTACCAGCCCGAGTTCTCCCCCGACGTGCTTTCCGTCACCGCCGCCTCGGCCGCCCTGATGGTCTCCGACATCCCCTTCAACGGTCCCATCGGCTGCGTCCGCGTCGGCCTGGACGCTGAGGGCGCGTTCATCCTCAACCCGTCCTTCCCCGAGCAGCAGGAAAGCCCGCTCGACCTGATCGTCGCCGCCAGCGATGACGCCATCGCGATGGTCGAGGCCGGCGCGTCCGAGGTCAGCGAGGAGAAGATGCTCGAAGCCATGGACTTCGCGCACGAGGCCTGCCGGAAGCTCTGCGCCATGCAGCGCGAGCTGGCCGCCAAAGTGGGCAAGGCCAAGGCCGACGTTCCCCTGCACCATGTTCATGCCGAAATTCTTGGCGTCATCCAGGAGCGGTTCAACGCCACCCTGCGGGCGGGACTCCAGGACCCGGACAAGTCTTCCCGCGAGGCCGGCCTGACCCTGCTCATTAATCAGGTGGTGGAAGAGCTAAAGGGCGAGTACCCGGACAACATCGCCGACATCAAGGAGGCCGCCGATAAGGCCGTCAAGGACCAGCTCCGCGACCTCATCCTGACCGAAGGCAAGCGGCCCGACGGGCGCGGCACGACCGACATCCGCAAGATTGACTGCGAGGTCGGCCTGCTCCCGCGCGTCCACGGCACGGGCCTGTTCACGCGCGGCCAGACCCAGGTGCTGACCACGCTCGTGCTCGGCTCGGGCGACGATGCTCAGATGGTGGATACGCTGGAAGAAGACAGCGAAAAGCACTACATGCACTTCTACAACTTCCCGCCCTACTCGGTCGGCGAAGCGCGCCCCATGCGCGGGCCGGGCCGCCGCGAGATCGGCCACGGCGCACTCGCCGAGCGCGCCCTGCGGGCGGTCATCCCCTCCCGCGAGACGTTCCCGTATACCATGCTGCTGACCTCGGAAGTGCTGGAGTCCAACGGCTCGACCTCGATGGGGTCCACCTGCGGTTCCACGCTGGCGCTCATGGACGCGGGCGTACCCATCAAAGCACCCGTCGCGGGCATCGCCATGGGCCTGATCGAAGGGCCGGAAGGCAGCGGCGAGGGTGGCACGGGCCGCAAGTACGCCGTCCTGACCGACATCCAGGGCATGGAAGACTTCTCGGGCGACATGGACTTCAAGGTCGCCGGGACGGCCGAGGGCATCACCGCCTTGCAGCTCGACACCAAGATCGGCGGCGTCCCGCGCGCGGTCTTCGTGCAGGCCTTCCAGCAGGCGAAAGAGGCCCGGCTGTTCATCCTGGACAAGATCACGCAGGCCATCCCCGCGCCGCGCGAGAACCTGTCGCTGTACGCCCCGCGCATCTTCACGATCCAGATCGAGCCGGAGCAGATCGGCCTGGTCATCGGGCCGGGCGGCAAGACCATCAAGAAGATCACCGCCGACACCGGCGCGAAGATCGACATCGAGCAGGACGGAACGGTCTACATCGCCTCCGTTGATGGCGCGGCCGGCGAGGCCGCCCGCAAGGCGGTCGAGGACCTGACCCGGACGGTCAAGCCCGGCGACGAGTTCGAGGGGACGGTCGTCCGCTTCCTCCAGTTCGGCGCTTTTGTCGAGCTGATGCCCGGCAAGGACGGCCTGGTCCACGTCTCCCAGCTCACCGACTCGGACGAGCGGATCGGCAAGCCCGAGGACGTGGTCAAGATGGGCGACAAGATCAAGGTCCGTGTCACTGAAGTAGATGGGCAGGGGCGCGTCAACCTGACCGCGCGCGGCCTGGACCAGCCCTTCGACCCGGCCAACCCCGAGCCGGGCCGGCCCCCCCGCCCCGGCGGCGGTGGTGATCGCGGCGGACGCCCCGGCGGCGACCGTGGCGGGGATCGCGGTGGGCGTGGCGGCGGCTTCGGCGGTGGAGATCGCGGCGGCAACGGCGGCGGACGCGGCAACTTCAGCCCAGACCGCTCCGAGAGCGCCGTCCGCGCCGAGCCTCCCAAGCCCGAAGGCACCGGCGATGTCGCGGCGGCAGCCCCCGCCGCCGATGCGCCCCTGGCCCAGTCGGACGACGAAGCCCCCCGCGCCCGGTTCCGGCCCAAGCGGTAAGGCACAACAGAAAGGCCGTGGCAGCAATGCCACGGCCTTTTTCGTCCGTGGGGGCGAAGAAGGATGGGGATGGGAGAGAGGGCGAGATCAAGAAGGGCGGGGGAACCCCGCCCCTACGCTATGACGATGTAGGGGCGCGATTCATCGCGCCCTCTTTCCCTCGTGTTCTCCTCTCTGTCCATGTCCTTTCTTCTATGCCCCTCCGAAAGAGGCAACCGATGTCTTCAGCCAGTTACGCTCAGACGATGGCCGACAAGAAGCAAATAGAGCAACAGGTAGACGCAGAGTTTGCCTTCGGTGAGTTGCTAGAGGCCAACGGGGTAGACCCAATCCTATTTATGAAGCAGTGGAAGCTGTCTCATCATCAGTTCAACACGCTCGCCCACTATCTCCACGGCGTCAACGATGAAGAGACTATTCTGCCGCCTGCGCTGAAGGCAATGCTGACGGCGATGGAGACTCGGCGCGCGGCTTGAAAGCGGTAACGCGAAACAACCGAGGTGGGAGCAGGAAAGCACCGGGGGGCACAGAATTATTCTCTGCCGCCTTTTCGCTTCGCTCCGGGCGTAAAACATGCAAGTGACGTATACACAGACTTCTGAGGAGTTGCGGCGGCGTTTCCTGCCTCCTACCCGTTTTCGAGAGCGCCTGGCAATGCTGGGAACGCCGCTCCTGTTCTTTGCCGCCGCATGTCAAGCTGGCGTTGGGAAAGCCAGCCTCTGGGTTGCCGTTGCCGCCCTGTATGGAGTAGTGGTGGCTCTGTTCTGGATAGTGACAAAGTGCCTGGCACGGAAAGACGTTTCAACTGATTATCTCGTCGAAATCAACGAACTTGACTTCTCTGTGAAGGCTGTGGATAGTCCCGAACGACGTCATCCGTGGGCGCATGTTGGAAATGTCGCTGACGAGGGTGACTACATCGTGTTCACCTCAAATCGTGGGCAGAACCTAGCTGTCGTTCCTCAGTCTGCGTTTGCTGACAGCCATGCAAAAGCATTCTTTGAACAGTCGCGCCGGTATTGGGAGACTGCAAAAGAAAAGCAACGAGACGAGGCGCAAAGGGCTGAGGGGTCTTGGCCGCCCCCGCCGCACACCGGAGCCTGAACCCATGACCACACTCACCGAACAAACAGCCCCCGCCTATACCAGCCGGTCGCAGTGGAACGTGGAGCGCCCGCGCGTCCTCGTCGCCTGCTGCTCGGACGGACGTTTGCAGGAGGCCATTGACGAGTTCTTGCAGAACCACCTGCACATCCGCGATTACGACCGCTTCTACGCGCCGGGCGGACCCGGCGCGCTGACGCCGGGCGGGTACGAGTTCCTGCGGGCGACGCAGTACCGGGACGACCTGGCGTTCCTGATCCGCGCCCACAAGGTCGAGGATTTGCTGCTGATCTTCCACGGGGCCGCGCCCGACGGCACGGCGGAGGCGACCTGCGCCCACTACCACCGCGTCCTGCCGGGGGCCAGCGCGGCGGCCGTGCGAGAGCAGCAGTTCCAGGATCTCGCCGATCTCCAGATGTACCTGAACGGCCTGCGCCTGACCGCGCGGGTACGCGCCTACCGGGCCGAGGTGAAAGCGGACCGTCAGGTGCAGTTCGTGCCGATGCTTTGACGGAAACCATTTATGGACTGGCAGGAGCGGCTGAACCGGAGCCTCGGGCGGATGCCGCTGGGGCGGGGGACGGTGGAGGTGCTGCAATGGGCCTACGACCGGCACCTGGCCGACAACCGCCCGCACCGGCACACGTTCTTTGAAGTGTGCCTGGTCGGCGGGTATGGGGCAGGCGAATTCGTCGTGCAGGACCGGGCGCACCGGGTCGGGCCGGCGGACCTGTTGATCGCGCGCCCCGGCGTCATCCACCAAATCGTCAATACGGGCCGACCAAATATGGAACTGTCCTGGGTCTCGTTCCAGTGGACGCCCACACCCGCCGGAGCGCCCGGTGAGGTGGACGCCCTGCTGCGGGACTTCGCGGAAGCCTCGCTCCTGGTCGCCCCGGACGGGCAGGGGCAGGTCACCGCACTCTGGGGGGCACTGCGGGCGGTCGCCTCGGGTCCGACCGGCGCGGCTTATGAGGTCCAGTATCAGGCCTTGGCGACCGCCTTGATTCTGGGCATCGCGCAGGCCGGGGCGGGGCGGGAGCGGTTGCCGGACGCGGAGCCGTCGGGGCCGGGAGCAGGCGACCTCGCTGCGCGGCTCGCCGTCCGCTTCATCCACGACAACCTAAACCGCCCCCTGCCACTGGCCGAGATCGCCGCACAGGCCCACCTCTCCCCCCGCCACCTGTCCCGGCTGCTGACGCGCTTCACCGGCAAGTCGCCCGCGCATTACATCACCCACGCCCGCATGGACCGGGCGCGCGGCCTGCTCCTGCGCTCCCAGACGCCGATCAAGGAGGTCGCCGTCGCGGTCGGCTACCCGGACGTCCACCACTTCACGCGCGCCTTCGCCGCTCACTTCGGCACGCCGCCGGGGGAGATGCGCCGCCACCCCGAACAGGCTCCTGTCCCGAATATCCAAAAGCCGGGCGATTTGGTCTAAAGACGTTTAGGCAGTGTCAGTGCTATCATGGGGACATAAGGAGAGACCCATGCTTACCGACCAGCAGAAACAGTTTTTTGCCGACAACGGCTATGTCCTCGTCCCCGGCCTGTTCACGCCCGAAGAGGCCGCTTTGTACCGCCGGGAGGCGCACGATCTGGCCCACCGCCTGAGCGCTATACGCAACATCAACTCGACCTGGGGCAGCGCCAACACGGTCACAGACAAGCCCACTCAACTCCTGCACTGCCACGATGTCCAGTTCCAGTCCGCCGCCTTCACGCGGATGCTGGTCAACGCGAAGTTCACCGAAGCCGCCGCCGACATCATCGGGCCGAACGTCCAGCTCCACCACACCAAGATGTTCATCAAGCCGCCGGAGAAAGGCTCGCCGTTCCCGATGCACCAGGACGCGCCGTTCTTCCCGCACGAGAACCATTCCATGATTGCGGCCATCATCCACTTTGATGATGCGCCCATCGAGCGGGGCTGCGTCCGGGTCGTCCCCGGCTCGCACAAGCTGGGGATGCTGCCGCACATCGCCGCCGGTGCCTGGCACCTGTCGCCCGAGGAGTACCCCGTCTCGGAGGCCGTTCCCGCCGAGGCCAAGGCCGGGGACGTGCTGTTCTTCAGCTACCTGACCATCCACGGCTCGGGCATCAACGAGAGCGACCAGGCGCGGACGACGGTTCTGGTCCAGATGCGCGACCCCGCCGACCCGCCCTCCTTCCGCGCCCACGAGTCCAACGGCCAGGGCATGATGCTGGCCGGCGTAGACCCCTCCTGCGCCACGCGCCCTGCCTGGGAGCGCGAACAGACCCCCGACGGTACGCTGGGCGAGGCCAACGGGAACGGCGCGAAGGCCGTGCCGATGGGCATGGGCGCGGCCATGGCCGGGTCAATGGGCGGTGGGATGGGTAAGATGTAGGGGAAACGCAGCGTCCGGCAGGACAACAGACAGGCGGCGGGGAAACATACCCCGCCGCCTGTTTTTGAGGCTGAGGCACCCATGACAATTTCGTACCGTATGAGCATGACCGACAACTGGCACCAGATCAGATGCATCTTCACCAAGACGATATTAGGAAAGTGTCTCCTGGTGTTCTTCCTTGTCATTCCTTTTGTGGCCCCGGTCGTTTTCTACCACGTTGCGTCTTCGCACCCTGCCCTCCCTTCACATCATGCCGCCCCTAGCCCAAGGTTTGACCACTTGGCAGCAATCACGTCTTTAATCGTGGTATCAGCGTTCTATGCCATCATCCTTTTCGGTGGGCTAATCGGTTTGTATCTGGCAACGCTGATACTTCCAAGGACGACGATCACTGTTGAGCCTGAATTTCTCACCCTAAGCATTCTCACGACTGAAAAGCTCCGCTGGAAGCAATTCTCCGCAGTCGCGGAAGAAGCCGACCATTTCTACTTCGTTGGGTGGAAACGAGCGTTCCTTGTCCCAAAACGCGCGTTCAACAGTTCCGCCGAGGCCGAGTCTTTCTTCGATACCGCACTCGTCTACTGGCGGAAGGCAACGGGGATCGTTCCGCCTCCCGCCCCGAATGTCTCCGGCGTCTGGCCGCCCGCGCCGCGCGCGGGGGATTCTCAGGAACTAGGCGGAACCCCGAAAGGTTAGGGGGTATACTAGAGCCGACAAATTAACCACGAGGATTATTCACCCATCATGATACAACGCGAAGTGCTTCCTAACGGCGTCCGCATCGTCACCGAGAACATTACCTATGTCCAATCGGTGGCTTTGGGCATCTGGGTCGGGGTGGGGGCGCGCGACGAATCCGACAAACTGCGGGGCATCTCGCACGTCATCGAGCACATGCTGTTCAAGGGGACGCCGACGCGCACCGCCCAGCAGATCGCCGATCAGATCGACTCGGTCGGGGGGGACATCAACGCCTTCACCTCCAAAGAAAGCACCTGCTATTACGTCCGCATCCTCTCCGAACACGTTCCCCTCGCCGTTGACATCCTCACCGACATGTTCCTGAACTCCAACGTTGACCCCGAGGAACTGGCGCGCGAGCAGAACGTCATCCTGGAAGAGATCAAGCGGCGCGACGACGAGCCGGACGACCTGGTCCACGACATGTTCGCGCAGACCTTGTGGCCGAATCACGTCCTGGGCAAGAGCATCATCGGGACGCCCGAGACGGTTTCCAGCCTGAAATCGGCGGACCTGAAGGGCTACATGACCGAGCATTACACGCCGGACACCATCGTCGTGGCGGCGGCGGGCAACCTGAACCACGACGAGATCGTGGCGATGGTGCGGGAGCGGCTCGGGCACCTGACCGGCAGCAAGTCCGACTGGCGCGCGCCGGACACGACGCCGTTGTTCACGCCCGAAACCATTTACATCGAGAAGCCCATCGAGCAGGTCAACCTTGTCATCGGGGCACCCGGCTACTCGCAGCTTTCCGACGACAAGTACAAGCTTTCTATCCTGGACAACGTGCTGGGTGGCTCCATGAGCAGCCGTCTGTTCCAGGAGATCCGCGAGAAGCGCGGCCTGGCCTACTCGGTCGGGTCGTACTCGCAGTCCTATCGGGAGGGCGGCTACTTCGGCGTCTACTCCGGCACCAGCGCCAAGACGGCGGAGCAGGTCATTGATCTGGTCCGGGCGGAGTTCAAGAACGTCCACAAGAACAACATCACCCAGAAGGAGCTGGACCGGTCCAAGAACCAGTTCCGTGGGTCGATCGTGATGAGCCAGGAAGGGATGAACTCGCGCATGATGCGGATCGGGCGCAATGAGCTGACCTACGACCGCGTCATCCCCGTCGAGGAGATCATGGACAAGATCGTCGCCGTGACGCTCGACGACATCGCCGAGGTTTCGGAGTACCTTTTCGGGCGCGACGAGTACGCGATGGCGACGGTCGGCCCGTTCACCAAGGACGGCGCGACGATTGTCGAGGAAGAGGAAGACGGCGGCGAAGAGGCGGCGCAATGACGGACCGGATCACGGTCGCCGTCTCGGGGGCGCTGGGCCGCATGGGGCGTGAGGTCGTTGCCGCCGTCAGCGCCGAGCCGGACCTCCAACTTGTGGCTGAAACGGACAGGGACGACAATCTGGGGGACGTGCTGGGCCGGACGAAGCCCAGTGCCTTGGTGGACTTCTCAGTCCCCGAAGCTGTCATGGGCAACATCGAGGCCGCCCTGGTTGCCCATGTCGTCCCCATCGTTGGCACGACCGGCCTGTCGCCGGGTGATGTCGCCCATGTCCGCGACCTGTGCCGCCGTCACGGGTGCGGCGCGCTCATCGCCCCGAACTTCGCCATCGGCGCGGTCCTGATGATGCAGTTCGCCCGGCTGGCGGCGAAGCACATGCCCGACGCCGAGATCATCGAAATGCACCACGAGAAGAAGCTGGATGCGCCTTCCGGGACGGCTGCCAAGACCGCCGAGATGATCGCTGAGGGCCGGGCCAGTGCCGCCCCGACGCCGCTCCCCGCCGATGCCTTCGAGAAGATCCCCGGCTCGCGCGGCGGCAAGGGGGTGGGGGACGTTCCCGTCCATTCCGTCCGCCTGCCCGGCTTCGTCGCCTCCCAGATGGTCATCTTCGGCGGCCTGGGCCAGACCTTGACCTTGCGGCACGACTCGATAGACCGCAAATCCTTTATGCCCGGCGTCCTGCTCGCCGTCCGCCACGCGCCCGCCCTGGCCGCCAACGGCGGCGAACTGGTCTATGGGCTGGAGAACTTGCTGTAGGGGCGCGATTTATCGCGCCCTCTTCCTTTATCGCGCCTGACGGGAGGGCGGGGGAACCCCGCCCCTACGATGTCGCGTAGGGGTCGGGTTCCCCGACCCTTTCTTTTGCCTTCCCCATCTCCCGCCTCAGCGCCCGCTCCCGCCACCGCAGGCGCAGCGGCATGATCAGCGACTCCCACACGACCCCTTTGGACAGCTTCGACTGGCCCGCGCGCCGCTCCATGAAGATGATCGGCACTTCGGTGATCCCGAAGCCCGCGACTTGCGCCCGGAACGTCATCTCCACCTGGAACGAGTAGCCGTTCGAGCGGACAGTCTCCAATTTGATGGCCTCCAGAACGCGCCGGTGGTACATCCGGTAGCCGCTCGTGCAGTCGTTTACGGTCAGCCGCGTCACCGTCCGCACATACCAGTTCGCGCCCCACGAAAGCAGGATGCGGCGCAGGGGCCAGTTGATGACCGAAATTCCGTTGAGATAGCGCGAGCCGATGACCACGTCTGAGGTGCGCGCGGCCTCCACCATGCTTTGCAGGTACAAAGGGTCGTGTGACAGGTCGGCGTCCATCTCGACAACGGCCTCATAGCCCCCCGCCAATGCCCAGGCGAATCCGGCGAGGTAGGCCCGGCCCAGGCCCTCTTTCGACGCCCGGTGCAGGACGTGGACGCGGCCCCCTGCCTCCGGGGAAGCGGCCAGTGTGTCGGCGAGACGCCCGGTGCCGTCCGGAGAATTATCGTCCACGATCAGCAGGTCCACGCGGGCGGGCTGTTTCAAGACCTCATGGGCCACTTTTTCCAGGTTGTCTGCCTCATTGTAGGTCGGGACGACAACGATTGTGCGGGTTTTCGGGTATTCTAAAGACGTTTGATGGGGGACTGCTGGGGACATACGCGCGTTCTTGTACCGACCTCTTCTTGAATTGACTCCAACGAATACGCTACTGGAATACGATGTCGTTCGGCCGTAAAATCGCAAACCGGATCGTGCTGGCTTACCTGGTCCCGCTGGCCTTCACGCTGCTGATCGGCATCGTTCTCATCCATTTGGGTGGAGACCAGATCAAGCTGCGGGATTACGCCTTGGGCATGGTCTTCGCCCTCATCCCCGCCGTGATCATCGGACGCCTGCTGACCCAGCCGATCACGACGCACCTGGGACAACTCCGGCGCGGGGCGGAGCGGATCGAACACGGCGATTACCAGTCCCGCGTGGTCGCGAGTACGGGGGACGAGTTCGCGGACCTCGCCCGCGCTTTCAACCACATGGCGGACGTGCTGGCCCAGCGCGAGAGCGTCCTGCGCGAGCAGAACGGCGTCCTGGCGACCCTCAACCACCGGTTCGAGTCGGTCCTGAACGCCGCCAACGACGGCATCGCCATGCTGGACCGGCAGGGCCACTTCGTGCTGATTAACCGGCGTTTTGGCGAGCTGCTGGGGGGCAGGCCCGAGGCATTGCTGCGCCACACGGTGGAGGAGGCACCCCCCCTGCTCCTGGAGCGGCTGGCCCGCCTGAGCAGCCGCCTGGCCGCGCTGCTGCCCGGCGACGTGCAGGACGAGCGCGGAGTCGCCGAGGAGATCATCGCGCTCGACGGCTCGGACCAGCGCTTCTTGCAGTTCTACACGGCCCCCGTCCAGGGCGAAGACGGTCAGGAGACCATCGGCCGGATTCTTGTCCTGCGGGACGTGACGCGCGAGCGGGAGCTGGACAAGATGAAGACCGACTTCATTTCGGTCGTCTCGCACGAGCTGCGGACGCCGCTCACCAGCATCAAGGGCTATACGGACTTGCTGCTGTCCGGGGCGACCGGTGAGGTGTCCGAGCTGCAAGCGGAGTTCCTGGGCATCATCCAGAGCAGCACGACGCGGCTCTCTAACTTGATCAACGACATCCTGGACATCTCGCGGATCGAGTCCGGCAGCATCCAGATCAAGCACGAGCCGATCGACTACCGCCGCATCGTTTCGGACACACTGCGGCTGATGAAGGCCGCCGCCGACGAGAAGCAGATCAGCATGGATGCGAGCCTGCCCGAATCCATCCCGCCGGTCCGGGGCGACACGGACAAAGTGACGCAGGTCCTGGCGAACCTCGTTTCCAATGCCATCAAGTATACCCCACACGGGGGCTGGGTCAAGGTCAGCCTGGAAGTCACCGGCGAGAGCAGCGTCACGACCTGTGTTGCGGACAGCGGCATCGGGGTGACAGACGAGGATCAGGCCAAGCTGTTCCAGAAGTTCTTCCGGGCCGATAACACCAGCACGCGGGAGGCGGGCGGGACCGGCCTGGGCCTGGTCATCGCCAAGACGATCATCGAACTGCTCGGCGGCGCGATCTGGGTGGAGAGCGAGCCGGGACGGGGCAGCCGCTTCTCGTTCACCCTGCCGCTCTTCCCCGAGGCGGCGGGCGGGTCCGCGCCCGCCCCGGTCGCCCTGCCGGATCGGGGCATCGGCCTGGTCCTGATCGTGGACGACGACGGCTACGTCCGCAGCCTGATCCGCCACGCCCTGCACCGGCGCGGATACGGCACGCTGGAGGCCGGGGACGCGCGGGAGGCGCAGCAGAAGGCGCGGCTTCACAAGCCCGATGCCATCACGCTGGACATGATGATGCCGGACATGGAAGGCCTGCGCGCCCTGCGCGCGCTCAAGGAGGACCGGGCCACGTCGCCGATCCCGATCATCGTCCTCTCCGTGCTGGGCGACCCCGCGCGGGGGGAGCTGGCGATGGGCGCGTTCTCGTTCCTGCAAAAGCCGCTGTCGTCTCTGGAGCTTTCGTCGGTCATCGCCGCCGCCCTGCATGGGAAGCCGGCCGGTAAGGCGCTGGGGGTCTGCGGGCGGGACGCGGCCGTCTGCGAGGATCTGGAAGGGGCGGCAGCACGGCTGCGAACCGAAGGGATCACGCTCCACCTGGCCGCGACCGCGCCGGACGCCGTCGCGTATGTCATCACCGAGTCGCCTGCGCTCATCCTGCTCGACTCGGAGGCGTCCGACCGTGAGCTGTTCGAGTTGCTGAACGCCCTGAAGGCCGAGGAAGAGGCCGCCCGCATCCCGATCGTCCTGCTGACCGAGGACGTCTCGCAGGAAGGCTTGCACTTCCATACCGGCGCGGCGGCGGACAACACGGCCCTGCTGGACTATCTGTGTGAACAACTCCACCGAGTCCTCTTGACGCCCGAGATGCGGGTGAAGTGAAGGAAGCTGAGTACTATGCCTGAGTATAACGTCGCCGTCGTCGGCGCGGGCGTCGTCGGCAAGGAGATGCTGCGCGTTCTCGCCGAACACCATTTCCCGGCGCGGGAGGTTCGCGTCCTGGCCCGGAGCGAGCGGACGCTGACGGTGGACGGTCGCGACTACGAAGTCCGCGCCACCACCCCGGAGGCCTTTGACGGGGTACACATCGCCCTGTTCGCCGGGACCGAGGGCGAGAAGGGGGCGGCCGTCACCTTCGGCCCGGAGGCGGTCCGGCGCGGCGCGGTCATCATTGACAACGGTGCGGACTTCCGGATGCGCCCCGACGTCCCGCTCGTCGTCCCCGAGGTCAACGCCGAGGCCCTGAAACGGCACGAGGGCATCGTCGCCAACCCGAACTGCTCGACGGCCCAGCTCGTCCTCGCCCTCAAGCCGCTGCACGACGCCGTGCGCGTCACGCGCGTTCTCGTCGCCACCTACCAGGCCGTGTCCGGCGCGGGCGGCGCGGCGGCGGAGGAGCTGAAGGACCAGAACATCGCGCTGTCCGAGGGCCGCGCCATCACGCAGCCCGGCCCGGCCTTCGCGGTCCAGATCGCCGCGAACGTCATCCCGCAGATCGGCGGCTTCGACGAGGCGGGCTACACGTCCGAGGAGATGAAGCTGGTCCACGAGACGCACAAGATCATGGGCGACGACACCATCCGGATCACGCCCATCGTCGCTGCCCGCGTCCCGGTCTTCGTCGGCCATTCCGAGGCGGTCTACATCGAAACCGAGCGGCCCATCACGCCCGCCGAGGCCCGCGCCCTCTGGCATGACGCGCCCGGCATCGGCGTCCTGGACGAAACCGGCGGGGATGACCCGTACCGCGCCTACCCGACCCCGCTGATGGCGGCGGGCAAGGACACGACCTATGTGGGACGCATCCGGCAGGATTTGGGCAGCCCGAACGGCCTGAACTTCTGGGTCGTCAGCGACAACCTGCGGAAAGGCGCGGCGACGAACGCCGTCCAGATCGCCGAGAGCCTTGTAGCGCAGAACCTTTTGAGGAAGAACTAATGGCAAGCCCCGAGCCGATCTTTGGCCGCGTCCTGACCGCCATGATCACTCCCTTCGACGCGGCGGGGAACGTGGATTACGCTGAGGCCGCGCACATCGCGCAGTGGCTGACCGAACACGGCTCGGACGGGCTGGTCGTCACCGGCACCACCGGCGAGAGCGCGACCCTGAGCCTGGACGAGAAGATGCGGATGTACGAAACCGTCGTCAAGGCCGTCGGTGGTCAGGCCAAAGTCCTGGCCGGGACGGGCAGCTACGACACCGCCGAGACGGTGGAACTGACGCGGGCGGCCTCCGAAACGGGCATAGACGGCCTGCTCGTCGTCACCCCCTACTACAATCGGCCCTCCCAGGAGGGCCTGTACCAGCATTATCAGGCTGTCGCGGGGGCTACCGCACTCCCCATAATGCTCTACAATGTCCCGGCCCGCACCGGGATCAACCTGGAAGCGGCGACTGTGCTGCGCCTAACCCAAATCGAGAACATCGTCGCCGTGAAAGAGGCCAGCAAACTGCTGGACCAGGTCGGCGAGATCATCGCGGGCGCACCCGAAGGCTTCCAGGTCTATGGCGGGGCCGACGAGGTCAATCTGCCCATCCTCGCGCTCGGGGGTGTCGGCAACGTCAGTGTGATCTCACACGTCGTCGGCCCTGACCTCCAGAAGATGCACCAGGCGTTCTTCCAGGGCGACCTGGAAACCGCCCGCCGGATTCACCTGGACACGCTGCCCATCACGCGGGCGATGTTCATCGCCCCCTCCCCCGTCCCGACCAAGACGGCCCTCGCGATGATGGACGTCCTGCCGTCCAGCCGCGTCCGCCTGCCTCTGGTCGAAGCCAATGAGAAAGAACGCGGCCTCATTCACGCCGCACTGAAAGACTATGGGCTGCTGCGCGGCTGACGCCGCCAAGCCCGAAACGAGATTATGACAACACAAAACACCAAAACACGCTCCGGCAAGCCGAATGCCGGCGCTGCGGCTGCCAAAGCAAACACCCGCACACTCCAGATCATCCCCCTCGGCGGCATCGGCGAGATCGGCAAGAACATGACCGCCGTCCGCTGCGGCGACGAGATCCTCGTCATTGACTGCGGCCTGGCCTTCCCCGGCGCGGACCAGCTCGGGGTTGACCTGGTCATCCCCGATATTTCCTACCTGCTCGAACACAAGGAGATGGTCAAAGGCATCATCCTGACCCACGGCCATGAGGACCACATCGGGTCATTGGCCTTCGTCCTGCGGCAGCTCAACGTCCCCGTCTACGGCACACGGCTCACCATCGGCTTCACGAAAGGCAAGCTGAGTGAGTACAAGGTGCTGGACAAGGCCAAGCTGCACACCTTCAACGCCGAAGACCGGTTCAAGGTCGGGAGCTTCGACGTCGAGCCGTTCCGCGTCGCGCACTCCATCCCCGACGCCGTCGGCTTTGCCGTCCACACACCGGCGGGGACACTGGTCCACACAGGCGACTTCAAGTTCGACCAGACGCCCGTGGACGGCCAGCTCTTCGACATCGCCCGCCTGACCCGCATCGGCCAGGAGGGGGTTCTCGTCCTGCTGTCCGACTGCACGAACGTCGAGCGGCCCGGCTTCGTGCCTTCGGAGCGCAACGTCGGGGATGCCTTCGATGCCATCTTCAAGGACGCCCCGCGACGCATCATCATGGCCTGCTTCGCCTCCAACGTCCACCGGGTCCAGCAGGCGATTGACTTCTCGGTCAAGTATGGCCGCAAGGTCGCCCTGATGGGCCGCTCGATGGAGCGGAACATGGACATGGCCCAGCAGATGGGCTACCTGCGTGTGCCGGAGGGCACGCGCATCCGGGCCGACGAGATCGAAGACTACTTCCCGCAGCAGGTGACGGTCATCACGACCGGCTCCCAGGGCGAGCCGATGGCCGCCCTCTCGCGCATCGCCGTGGATGACCACCGCAAGCTCAAGATCGTGGCGGGCGACTCCGTCATCCTGTCCGCCTCGGCCATTCCGGGCAACGAGGACGCCGTGTACCGGACGATCAACCACCTGTTCCGGCGCGGCGCGAACGTCTTCTATGACAGCATCGCCAAGGTCCACGTCTCCGGCCACGGCTACTCCGAAGAGCTGAAACTGATGCTCAACATCGTCGAGCCGCAGTACGTCATGCCCGTCCACGGCGAGTACCGGATGCTGCACATGTACTCCAAGATCGCCGAGGACATGGGCTGGCCGCCCGAGGACATCATCCGGGCGGAGATCGGCGACATCGTCGAGGTCGGCGAGGACGTGGCCGGCGTCGTGGGCCGCGTCGAGAAGAGCGGCGCGGTCCTCATTGACGGCACCGGCATCGGCGACGTCAGCGACATCGTCCTGCGCGACCGCATGCACATCGGGACGGACGGGTTCCTGGTCCTGGTCGTCGGCATCTCCCAGGAGACCGGCGAGATCGTTTCCGGCCCCGAGGTCATCTCGCGCGGCTTCGTCTACATGGACAAGTCCGAGGAGCTGGTCGAGCAGATCAAGCAGGTCATCATCGAGAAGATCAAGAACCTGCCCGAAGAGGACAACGACTGGCTGGTCGTCCAGCAGGACCTGCGCGACGCCGTCGGCAAGTTCCTGTACAAGAAGACCGCCCGCCGCCCCATGATCCTGCCGATCCTGCTGGATCTGTGAGGCACCGCCACCGAGGCAGATGCTATGGCCGACTCGGAAGAGCATGAAGACATCGTGTGGGATATGGAGGAAGACGCGGACCTACGCGCCGCCGCCCAGGAAACATGGGGTTTCTGGCATAACCCCGTGGACGACGCCGTTTGGAATGAAGGGGGTGAGGCTGACAAGGGCCTGCCCCAAGGAGAAACCCCATGGTCATCGGCAGAATCGGCGCGGACCTGCGCCCCATAGTCCCGATCGTCGTCCAGGGCGCGGACGGGCAGGAGCGGAAAATCCCCGTCCTGCTCTCCACCGGCTTCGGCGAGGCCCTGCTCCTGCCCCCCGCCGAGGTCGCCGCGCTGGGCCTGCCGCAGACGGGGGCGCGCACGGTCCAATTTCCCGACGGCAGCAGTGTCGTGGCGACCATCCACCCGGCCCGCATCCTGCTGGCGGGCGAGGCACGAGACGTGGACATCCTGGCCGGCGGCTGGGAGCCGCGCATGGGGATGCATCTGCTGCAAGGCTGCCGCATCAGCATGAGGTTCCGGGAAGGTGAGGCGGTCAACGTGGAGCGCCTGGAGGCGTAGGCCAGCCTGGACTGAAGTACGGTCCGGCCCCAGAGCGACCCGGCCCTGAAGGGCCGGTCTAGGGTTTTATTGGGGTACTCCCGGCTGCGCCGGCGGGCCGCCCCCTTCGGGGCTTCGGAGACGCCTCCTGTGGCTCCTTGAAGGCTCTCGACCCGCGCGACCTCTAACGAGACATGAAGAACAGCCTTAGCTTCCTCGTGCTGCTCCTCCTGACCTGTCTCCGGCTGCCCGCCGCCGGTGCCGCTCCGGACTTCGAGGCGGCTCGGCTCAACGCCGTGTCGGCCAATCCGTCCGGCGTTTCCCTCACGTTGAGCCTGTCCAGCGGCAGGACTCAGTTCCACCAGGGCGAGGTCATCTCGCTCATCGCCACCTTCGCGAGCAGCCGGCCCAAGGCGTACAAACTCAACACCGGCCCTGGTGACCGAGATACGCCCTGGAATACCGATGCATTCTCCGTAGACAACCCGACCGGCGCGGTAGACCCACTGGCCGCCTACTACGCTAACGGCTTTCCCGAAGCCTTCAGCGGAGCCGGGCCGCAGTTCCAGGACCTCACGGCACAGCCCGCTTCCGTCTCCTACGCTCTGAATGAATGGCTGCGCTTTAACGTACCGGGCCGCTACCGCGTCTACCTGACGAGTGGCAGGATTATTGATGTCGGCTGGAAATGGCGGGGCCGCCCAGGATTGGAAGGCCGCGTCACGACCTCCAACGCCGTTGACCTGGAGATACTGCCCCGCGACCCCGCCCTGGATGCTCAGACACTACAGCAGGCGCTGCCGCTCTTCAATGAAGACGGATTTGATCCCAGGACCCAAATCACCCGGCGGGCCGCCGTCCGCGCGATCCGCTTCCTCGGAACGCCCGACGCCGCGCGGGCGATGGTCGCGCGCTACGGCCACCTCAGCGACATCTACTTTTTCAGTTCCCCTGCCTATTCCCAGACCCGTCTTGCCCTGTTCGGATTTCGGCAGCCGGCAGTTGTCACCCAGGAAATGGAACACAGAATCGCAGACGCCGACTTTCCCGTCCCCTTGTTGTTCATGCAGGACCTAGCGCAGACACAGCTCCTCGCCACCCATCCTCAACCCTCGCCCCCCTACAATGCCGCCGACCCCGAGGGGAACAAAAAACGGCAGCAGTTGCTCCACGAACGCCGCGATGCCCTCGCAGTGTTGACCAAACAAGATCGGGACCGACTGGCCGCCGCTATCACCACGAAACAAGGAAGGGCGCGGGCCGTCAGCCTCTACACGCTGTTCCAGATGGGCGTCTCGCCACCAGATACGGCAGCGGATCGGGCGCTGGCAAGGGCGCTGGTGCCCGTCTTCGACGCCCTGACGACGGAGGAGCAAACTGGCCTGCTTTATGATGAGAGTTGGAAACTAGTGCGTGGTCCGGACATGCTGCCGGTTCTGAGGCGCCTCCTTGCGAAGCCTGGCCGCATAGATGGGTATGAGGCGCCATGGTCTGAGGCGGTACAACTCGACAGCCTTGCTCTCCGCCGCCTCATGGAGTTGTCGCCCGTCGAGGGCCGCGCGCTGCTGCTCACGGAAATTCAAAGCCGCCACCCACATGTAGATTTGTCCACGCTGTGTTCCCTCCCTGACAAAACCCTGCCGGGTTTTGACGCCGTCCTTGCGAATGACCTCGAAGGAAACCTGCACAACAGCGGGGATTGGCAGTACGCTCCGGGTCTGGTCGAGCGCTATGCGACGCGGGCCATCCTGCCGCGCGTCAAGGCCGCGTATAGCAGCAACGGCGACGGGTGGGGCGGCGACACCCAATCCAGCCTGTTGGCCTACTTCCTGCGGATGGACCATGACTATGGTCTGGAGCAGATGCGGGATGCGCTGGCATCACGCAAGAAGAGTGGTTGGTATAAGTCCGTCCTGAGTGATGTCGCCGCTCTCCTCCCTAGCCCCGACCCGGATATAGATCGCCTGGCCATCGCCCACCTCGACGACCCCGACCCGGAGGTCGGCGTTGATGCCATCAGGATGCTCGGTGCCTACGGTTCTCCCGCCGCCGAAGCCCCGCTCTGGGCGCGGATGCGCGACTGGCACCGGCAGGAAGTGGGGAAGGCCGAGCGGAGTACGCCCGCACCGGAGGAACTGGAATACGTCTTCACCAACGCCCTCGCGACCTCGCCCGGCTGGCTTGCGGACCGCGCGAAGCTCCGGGCGCTGGAGGACCTGTGTATTACGCCAAATGGCCGTGCCAACGTCGCCGCGTTCTTTCAGCAGTGGCAGGAGCCGGTCACGGTCACCTTCATGCGCGATCAGGGACAATGGTCGGTGGTCCAGTACGGGCAGCTTCCCTCGCTCGCCGCCCTGGAAAGAAAGCTGGCCCAATTCCCGCGCGGTTCGCGGTTCCGGCTCGCCCACTGGAACTTCCCAGGCCGGGCGGAGCAGGCGCAGGCATTCGGGCGGCTGAAGCCGTTCCTGGAGGCGCGCGGGATGCGGCTGGAAGAGGAGCCGTTTCCAGCCCATTGACTACTTCTCGTTGGCGATGTAGTCCACGATCACCTTGCACGGCGCGGCCAGGAACAGTTCGCGGGCCGTGTCGCCGGGCAGGCCGCGCGTCCGGTCCGGGCCTCAGAGTGGCAGGTAAACGATGCGGTCCTCGTACTCGCCGGGTAGGGCAGCGAGGGCGACCAGGAGCAGATCGTCCAGGTTGCCGGCCATGTCGCGGGTGATGTCTACGGTGAGGATTCCGGGGATGTGCCGGCCTGCCGCAAGGTGATCGGCGAGATGCACCGGCATGGATTTTCGGTTGTTGGTGACCAGGATGAAGTCGTTCGCTTCGCACCAGAGCAGGATTTCGGGATCAAGCGTTCCCGACGGCGGTACGCCGGGCATCCCGATCTTCCAGAGGGTCAGACTCGGCGCGCGGGACAATAGTTGGGTCCGGTAGGCGAGCGGCATGTGTTCGTCGAGAAGATATTGGATGGGCATTAGGCGCTCAAGCGGTGATCAAGCGCCCTATCTCTGAGGCTTGCTCTTCGGCCCGTTCGCGCAGGTAGCGTTCCGGGGGCAGGCCGGAAGCCTCGATATCCGCTTTGAGCGCACGGAGGCGAGTGACGGCGGGTGAAGGGTTCTGACTCTGCTCTGCCCGCGCGCTTCGGCTGAACTCAAGCCACCTCGCCAAATAATCATCCACACTTTGCTTGTTCCGCAGGTAATACAGGATCGCCGCGTGGACTTGTTCCAGAGTAAGGCTCGGAAAAGTCTCCTGGATCGCCTCGGGGCTTTGGGCGCGATAGACGTGTTCGTACAAGACCGACTCGATGCCGATGCGGCTCCCTTTGATGCGGATGTCGTCTGCGGTCAGAAAGTCAAAATAGTCCTCCAGCATTGCATTCTCCAGTCTAGGAACCGTGGTCATTTCTCGTTGGCGATGTAGTCCACGATCACCTCGCACGGCGCGGCCAGGAACAGCTCGCGGGCCATGTCTCCGGGCAGGCCGCGTGTGCGGTCGGGGCGCGCGCCGAGGACGAGCAGGTCCACTTTGCCCTCGGGAATCAGGGACAGGATGCGCTCGTGCGCCTTGCGGGTGCGGTGGATCACCGACTCGACGTTTACCTTGTAGGGGATGGCGGCGCGCTCGGCGATGTGCAGGGCGTTGGCCGCCACCGACTCGGCATCGGGCAGGGCGGCGTTCAGCGGCAGGATGCGCGGGACTTCGATTAGGTAGGCGAGCTGGATGCGGGCGTCGGTCCCCTGCGCCAGCCGGAAGGCGACTTCGAGGGCGCGGTTGGAGTACGGCTGGTCCACGGCGGGAATCAACAGGGAGCGCCACTGGCCCGGCGTCTGGCCCGCGCCCGTCGGGGTGGGGGAGGATGCGTTGGGGCGGGCCGGGAAAAGGCGGCTGAGGAGGGACATGGTTTGACAGGGCCTTTCGGGAAGGGGTACAATCTTCAAGAGGATTGTACCCCTAATGGCTATTTTGCAGGACAGAACGACTACACAAGGCAGCACGCAAGAGATTACAAAGGATCAGGTACTTGATGCGCTGCGGCGCGTCATTGACCCGGACTTTCATAAAGACCTCGTGACGCTCGGCATGATCAAAAACGTCGTCGTGGACGGGCCGGTCGTCGCCTTCACCGTGGAGCTGACCACGCCCGCCTGCCCGCTGAAAGAAGAGATCGAGCGGATGTGTCGCGTCGAGGTCGGAAGCATCGAGGGCGTCGGCGAGATCAGGATCGAGATGACGGCCCGCGTGCGGGCCAACACCGGCAAGGGCACGCAGCAGCCGATACCGGGCGTCAAGAACATCGTCGCCATCGCCTCGGGGAAGGGGGGCGTCGGCAAAAGCACGGTCTCGGCCAACATCGCCTGCGCACTGGCCCAATCGGGCGCGAAGGTCGGGCTGATGGACGCCGACATCTACGGGCCGTCCATTCCCATCATCATGGGCGTCGAGGACAAGCAGCCCTTGGTGGACGAGAAAAAGGAAAAGATGCTGCCAATCGAGCAGTACGGCGTCAAGGTCATGTCCATGGGCTTCTTACAGCCCGGCGGCGCGGCCGTCATCTGGCGCGGCCCGATGGTCGCCAAGGCCGTGCAGCAGTTCCTGCGGGACGTGGAATGGGGCGAGATAGACTACCTGATTGTGGACCTGCCGCCGGGTACGGGTGACGCGCAGCTTACGCTGGCCCAGGCCATCCCGCTGTCCGGCGCGGTCGTCGTGATGACCCCGCAGGACCTCGCCGCCGCCGTGGCCGTCAAGGCCGTCTCCATGTTCAAGCGGCTGGACGTGCCCATTCTGGGCATCGTCGAGAACATGTCCTACTTCCTCTGCCCCACCTGCAACTCCCGCCACCACGTTTTTTCGCACGGCGGGGGCCAGCAGGCGGCTGAGGCGCTGGACGTGCCGTTTTTCGGCGGCATCCCGCTGGCCCTGGACATCGGGGCCGAGGCCGACGAGGGGACGCCCTCCGTGGTCGCCAGCCCGAACGGGCCTTACGCCCAGGTCTTCCGCGAGGTGGCCGAGCGAATCGCGCAGGCGGTCAGCATCCGCGCCCGGACGTTCGTGCCGCTGGCGATGACGAAGTGACCTGGCCGGAACTCGTCGTCCTGGCCGTCGCCCTCCTCTTCGGCTTCGGCGGTGCGGCCTGGCTCATCCGCCGCTACGACCTGCACCGCCCCAACTTCCAGGGGCGGCGCATCCCCATGATCGCCGGGCTGGCGTTTGTGCTGGGCGGCGAGTTCTTTTACGCCTGCGAGTGGTTCTTGCAGGGCCTCCACACCAGCCTCGCCTCCGTCTACTTCCTTGTGACTCTGGGCTTCGGCGGTCTGGGGCTGCTGGACGACCTGAAGGGGGACCGGAAGGTCGGCGGGTATCGGGGCCACCTGGGGGCGCTGGCGCGAGGGAGGCTGACGACTGGGGCGGCCAAGGCCTTCGGTGGCGGACTGGTCAGTCTGGCGGCCGGGTTCCTGGTCGCCGCGCCCCGGCCCTTCGGCCATGCCCTGCTGGCCGGCCTGGTGATCGCGCTCTCCGCCAACACTTTGAACCTGCTGGACCTGCGGCCGGGCCGATGCCTGTTCGGGTTTGGCGTCGGCACGGCGACTGTCGGGGCGGTCCTCTTTTCGCAGCACGCGCTGGGGACCGGCTACCTGCTGTGGGCGGCCCTCGCCTTCGCCCTGATCCTCTACCCCCTGGACGCCTGGGGTTCGGCGATGCTGGGGGACACGGGAGCCAACACCTTCGGGGCGGTTTTGGGCGTTGCCGGGGCCGTCTGTTTCTCCCCGCTCTGGCAGGGCGTCCTCGTGTTCGGCCTGCTCGGCTTCCAGCTCTGGTGCGAGCGCTACTCGCTGTCGCGCGTCATCGAAGGCAGTCCGTTCCTAGGCGGCCTCGACCGCAAAATCGGCGTCCGCTGACAGCCGGACCGCGCCGAGATATTTCCCCACATACTCGGGTTCATCGCAGTCATCGATCCGCACGCCCTGCCCGCCCCGCGCGTGCAGGAAACGGCCGTCACCCAGGGCCAGCCCGATGTGCGTGGGCTTTTTGTCCTCGCGGCGGCTGAAGACGACCAGATCTCCGTCTTCCAGCAGCGCCGTATCGAACGACTGCCCCTCCTCCACCCGCCGGAACCGCCTGTCCGTGAACTGGATGTCGGCGTCGCGCAGGAGCTGTATGCCGTTGAGCTTGTAGGCGAGCTGCGTCAGCCCGGAGCAGTCAATCCCGAAGGGGGTGCAGCCGCCCCACAAGTAGGGGGTGCCGATGAGGCGCTTGGCGGTCTCGACGATGTTCCTGCCCAACGCCGCGATCAAGTCTTCCCGCGCGATTCGGTCCCGCAGCGTCTGCACCGCGGCCTCGGGGGCGTGCGTGAGGTTCAGGCTGACCCGGTGGACGTAGCCCGTTTGACCGTCCGGAAGAAGGAGGGGGACCCAGTCGCCGGCCTCGGCCCGCCGGGCGATGACGGCCCTGGTGCCGACCACCAGCTTGGTCAGCATCTCGGAGCGGGCGTCTGGGGCGGAGAAGACGTCGGCGAAGAGGGTGGCGATGGTTGTCGTCAGCGCATCCGAGTCGTCGCGAACCGGCAGGAGAAGGCGGGCGGCGGCCCAGCCCTCATAGCGGTCCCCGGTCGCGACGCGGCAGAAGTCGCCCTGCGTGTCTAGGACGCGGACGCGGTCGCCCAGAATGGCCTGCGAGGCCAGTTCGGAACCTGAGTCCGGCTCCTCGTACACATCGGCGACGTTCTGCGCGACGACGCACTCTTGGAACTCTGGACTCACTCGAAAACAATTTCCGTCCGCTCGCCGACCCGGATGCGGTCGCCATGCGCCAGCGGCCTCTCCTCATGGGCGAGTAGGGTTTCGCCGTTCAGCAGGGTGCCGTTCGTGCTGCCCGTGTCTACGATAGAATAGGCACCGTCGCGCCGGATGATCTCCGCGTGGCGGCGCGAAACGGCGTCGTCCAGGTCTATCTCCACGTCAGGGTAGTAGTGCATCTCGCCGTCGGGCCGCCCGATGACCGTCACCTCCTTGGTGATGTCGAAGGCGGCTGAGAGCCGGCCCATGCGTAAGACCAGGCGGGGCGGCGTCTCCTCGGTGGCGGGCGCGACCAGGGGGGCGTCCAGGACGAACGGCGCGACGATGGGAATGCCGGTCGGCGCGGTCGGGGTGAAGGCCGCCGCCAGCTCCTCGCGGGTCATGCGGAGGGTGGACGTGAATTCCCCGGCGTCCTCGCCGGGTTCCGCCGTGGAGGTGTCGAAGGACGGCGTCGCCAACGTCGGCATCTCTGCCGTGGGGGCGGCAGGCGTGTCTTTGAGCGGTGGCGCGGCGATGACGGGCGCGGAGGCCAGCGGCAGGAGGTCTCCGGCGTCCGAGTAGTCCATCATCTTCAGCGGGCCGTCTTCGTCCTCGAAGTGCAGGGAATCGCCCGCTTCCATATCAGAGGCGGGCGCGTGCCCGAACTCCGCCGGCGACTCGGTGCCGATCGCCGAAGCGCTGTAAATCTCCGCACCGCCCTCGGGCGTGATTGGCCCCGCCGCAGTCGCGGTCTCCGCATCCGGCGAATCCGACTGCGTCTTGTCCTTGCGTAGTTTCCATCCCGCCATAATGAAGGCTGCTCCCCGCCGAAGGTGGTTTTCGGCCGCTAAAAAGTTTCCACAGTATATCACGGCCCGCCCTGCGTGTCAAGCGGGCCGCCCGCCCTTGTCAAAAGGGGCCGTGATGTGCTATAATCCCTCACCAATTTCGCCTGAACTCCGATAGCGAGAGACTTGAAGAAGGACCCGAACCCATGAAGCGACCCTACCAGCCGAACGTCCGGCACAAGATGAAAACGCACGGTTTCCGCGAGCGCATGAGTACGCCCGACGGCCGCAACGTCCTCAAGCGCCGCCGCGCCAAAGGCCGCTACAAGCTGTGCGTGACCCACACCGCCACGATCCCCAAGAGCATATAGTCACTGATGTTGCCGCGCCCTTCGCGCCTGAAACGCAGCCGGGACTTCCAGGCCGTTTACAAACGCCGGGCCTCCTGGGCATCGCCCCACCTTGTCTTGTACGTCCGCTTCCGCGCCCCGCGCGAGGGGGAAGACTCGCGTCTGGGCTTCGTGATCAGCAAGAAGATCGCCAAGCGCGCGCACGACCGGAACCGCCTGAAGCGCCGCCTGCGCGAGATCACGCGGCTCCACCTGCTGGCAGGCAGCCTCCGGCCTTATGACGCCCTCGTGGTCGCGCGGACGTCCGCCCCGGCGGTCGGCTTCGCGGCACTGAGGGCGGAACTGACCGGCATGGCCGTGCAGGCCGGGCTGCTCAGGGGGGCGGGGCTTGTGGGGGCATGATGGGGCACGTTCTAGTCTCGATTATTCGTATGTACCAGCATTACATCTCGCGCTGGACGCCCTCCGCCTGCCGGTTCCGGCCCACATGCTCGGAATACGCCGCCCAGGCCATCCTGCGGCATGGGGCGCTGCGCGGGGTGGGCATGGCCGCCCGTCGGCTCTGCCGCTGCCACCCGTTCCACCCCGGCGGCTATGACCCCGTGAAGTGATGAACGGGGATAGTGATGGACGGGAATAAGAAAAGCTTGTACTTGGGAGCATTGATGAAGAACTGTCTCGCCGCCTCACGGATACTGCTCTGCGCGGCGTTTTTCCTGACCTCCGGCGTGGCCGCCAGCGCGCAGGCGCCCGGCGACCCCAACTCGCCGCCCGCCTACGGGGTCGCCATGCGGCTCCAGGCGGAGGCGCAGGCCGCCCGCTCGGCTGGCCAGCTCGAAACCGCCCACAACCGCGCCTATCAGGCCGTCCTGCAATTCCAGCAGGTGGTCAAGAGCCGCGCCTATGGCCACACCCCCTATGCCCGCGAGGCGCTGCGGCAGCAGGCCGTTCTGGAAGAGAGCTTCTTGCAGGACAAGAACGCCGCCATCCAGTCCCTCCAGACCCTGCACAACACTTTCCCCGAAGATCAGGCCGTCTTGATGCAGATCCAGCGTGTCGGGAACGCCCTGGACCAGTTCAACAAGACCATCACGCCACGGAGTACGCCGTTCCACGTTCTGGGCGCGCTCCTCTACCGGACCATGGACTTCCTGGTCGCGCTGACGGGCCGGCAGCCGTGGTCGTATTTCCTCGCCATCCTGATGGTTTCCGTCCTGGTCAAGCTGGCCCTGACGCCGCTCTCCAACAAGCAGTACGCCTCCATGAAGGAGATGCAGAAGCTCCAGCCGTACATGGCGGAGCTTCAGGCCAAGCACAAGAACGACAAAGAGCTGCTGGGCCGCAAAATGATGGAGCTGTACAAGGAACACAGCATCAACCCCGCCGCCGGGTGCATCACCATGCTGCCGACGATCCCCATCATGTACCTGCTCTACTACATGATCCGGCTCTACCAGTACCAGTTCTCGCACGGCACCTTCCTGTGGATCGGCAGCGGCCTGTCGCACCTGTTCCCCAGCATCATGGGCATCAACCTGGGCCAGCCCGACTGGCCCCTGCTGCTGCTGTACGCCGGCTCCATGTACGTCACGCAGAAGATGACGATCCAGCCCTCCATGGACCCGCAGCAGGCCGAGACGCAGAAAATGATGACGATCATGACGCCGTTCATGACGACCTACTTCTTCTACCAGTATCATCTGCCGTCCGCCTTCGTCCTGTACTACCTGATCTTTAACATCCTGTCCACGTCGCAGCAGAAGTACTACATGAGGAAGCGGGCCGGCGATGCCCCGAGCGCGGACAGCGGCGGCGACGGCGGCAGTAAGCGTCTTCCCCTCCTGCCTACCGGCCCCAGCGGCGGCCAGTCGAAGCCCCTGACCAACGGGAACGGCACGAGCAACGGCAACGGCAGCCGCCGCATCGGGCCGGGCCGGACCGTTCCCATCGCCGAGGCCAAAGAGGAAGACCGCACGGGCGACAATTTTGCGCCCCTGCGGAACGGCACCGCGCCGACCGCGCGGGGCGTGATTGCGCCGAAAAAGGTCCACCCCAAGAAGAAGCGACGCTAGAAAAAGCGACGCTAGGGAGCGCCCCGAGAGGAATCGCCGCAGCCGTGCCAGACACCGATCTCGAAATCGCCAGCGCCACCGCCCTGGCCCACCTGCAAACCCTGCTGACCCTGGGCGAGCTGTCGGCGGTCGCCGCGCCCGAGTCGCTCGAGCGCGAGACGCTGACGCTCGCCGTCACCGGCCCCGACGCCTCCTTCCTCGTCGGGGCGCATGGGCAGACGCTCGACGCCCTCCAGTACCTGCTGATGCTGATGACCAACAAGGGTCAGGGCAGCCGCCTCCGCGTCACCGTGGACGCCGACTCGTACCGCGCCCGCCGCGCCCGGAAGCTGGCCGAGTTCGCAAACGAGTTGGCCGCCGAGGTGGGCAAGACCGGCCAGGAGGCCATCACGGACGCCTTGAACCCGATGGAGCGCCGCCTCATCCACACCGCCCTGGTGGATCACCCCGACGTCGAGACATACTCCGAAGGGGACGAGCCGAACCGATACGTCGTCATCACGCCGCGCAAAACGGCGGCGGGCTGACCACCCGTTTTCCGGTCCGTGGACGGGGCAAAGAGGCAGGCTCTCTTAAAGGGCCTGCCTTGACTTTTGTGTGGGGAACCCCGTATAATGTCGTGTTAAGCAGCGTTCCTACTAGATGTGCTATGCAGGCACGGGGCGAGGCGATTGGACTCTCAACACGCTATGGTGACACGCGCTGCTAAGGTGAAAGATTTACCGGAGGACACGGCGGAAGGGGGGCCGCCGGAAGATCCGGCGGAGAAGTCGCTCGACGACCTGGTGACCCGCCTGCCCGGCGTCACCGAGCAATTCGCCGCCGCACTAGGCAAGGGGCTGGCCGTCCACACGGTCGGCGATCTGCTGCGCCACTACCCGCGCCGCTACGAGGACCGAACCCACTTCAAGCCCATCTGCGACGTCCGGCACGGCGAAGCGGTGACCATCAGCGGCAAGGTGATCAGCGTCGAGAACATCCCGACCCGCTCCCGCGTCACGCTCACCAAGGTCGCCCTGGATGACCGCAGCGGCATCGCCTTCCTCGTCTTCTTCAACCAGTGGTATCTCAAGAAGCAGTTCGACAAGCTGCGCGGCAAGGTCGTCGTCGCCTACGGCAAGTCCTCCCGCGCCGGGCGCGGCGGCCTGGACATGACGGATGTGGAATGGGAAGCGCCCGAGGACGACAAAGATGCTCTGTCTTCGGGCCGCATCGTGCCGGTCTACCCGCTCACCGAGGGCGCGTTGCAGGCGCGCGTCCGCCGGGCCGTTTGGTGCGCCCTGGAGGAGTACGGTGATCTGGCCGAGGAAACTCTGCCGCCGGACCTGCGCGGCCGCCGGGACCTGCCGCCGCTGGCCGACGCCTTGCGCGCGATCCATTTCCCCGAGACGGAGGAAACCCGGCTGGCCGCCCAGCGCCGGTTCGTCTTCGATGAGTTCTTCGGCCTCCAGCTCCTGCTCGCCGTCCGCAAGCGCCAGGCCGACAAGATGCAGGGCACGGCCTTCGCTGAGACGAGTGGCCCGATCGCCGAACTCCGGGGGGTCCTGCCGTACCCCCTGACCGGCGCGCAGGACCGCGTCATCGGCGAGCTTGCCCTCGACATGGCCTCCACGCGGCCCATGAACCGGCTGGTGCAGGGGGACGTCGGCGCGGGCAAGACCGTCGTCGCCATGTCCGCCCTGCTGATCGCGGTCCGCAACGGCTACCAGGCCGCCCTGATGGCCCCGACGGAGATACTCGCCGAGCAGCACTATCTGGGCATCCGGCGCACGATGGAGTCGCTGGGCGTCACGGTCACGCTGCTCTCCGGCAGCCTGCCCGCGAAGGAGAAACGCGCCGCCCTGGCCGCCGCCGCCTCGGGCGAGGCGAACATCGTGGTCGGGACGCACGCGCTCATCCAGGATGACGTAGTCTTCCACCGCCTGGGCCTGGGCGTCGTGGACGAGCAGCACCGCTTCGGCGTCATGCAGCGCGCCGCCCTGAAGCAGAAGGGCTTTTCGCCGGACGTCCTGGTCATGACCGCGACGCCGATCCCGCGCACACTGACCTTGACCGTCTACGGCGACCTCGACGTCAGCATCATCGACCAGTTGCCGCCGGGCCGCAAGCCCATCAAGACGCACTGGAAGCGCAGCCACGAGCGTCAGGCCGTTTATGAAACCCTGCGCCGTTTGCTGAAAGAGGGCCGCCAGGCGTATGTCATTTGCAGCCTGATCGAAGAAAACGAGAAGCTGCAAGCCCGCGCCGCGACTGAGCTTGCGAGCCACTTGCAGACCCACGTCTTCACCGAGTACAAAGTCGGCCTGCTGCACGGCCAGATGAAGCCCCTGGAGAAGGAAGCCACCATGACGAGCTTCCGCGACCGCGAGTTGCAGCTTCTGGTATCCACCACGGTCATCGAGGTCGGCGTGGACGTGCCCAACGCCTCGGTCATCGTCATCGAGGATGCCGACCGGTTCGGCATGGCCCAGCTCCATCAGCTCCGGGGGCGGGTAGGGCGCGGCGATACGCAGTCCTACTGCCTGCTCATCGGCGACCCGAAGACGGAAGACGGCTCCTCCCGCCTGACCACGATGGCCCAGACGACCGACGGCTTTCTGATCGCCGAGGAGGACCTGAAGCTGCGGGGTCCGGGCGACTTCTACGGCACGCGCCAGTCCGGCCTCCAGCCCTTGCCGTTCATTGACGTCGTCCGCGACGTGCCCGTCCTGAAGGAAGCCCGCGAGGAGGCGTTCGCCTTGCTGCTGGACGACCCGAAGCTCGCCCGCCCCGAACACGCCGCGTTGAAAGCCGTCGTCAAGAGCAAATACAAGAACGTGCTGGGGCTGTCGGCGAGTTAAGGCATAATCTTGTGGACGAGGAAACAAACCACCTTCCATATTTCGGGGAGGTCTTACCGGACGGCAGCCTGAGCATTCCCACTTTTGGGTGTTCATCAAGTGGTGAAAAATGGGATGGGCGCGTTGTAGTGACGCCGGAACACCCAAGCTACGCGCTCTGGCTATCACAGATCAACAACCAAGCCGCCTATCATGCGGCTCTCGCCGAAGAGCGGAGGCAAGCGAGAGAACAGAGAAGGCAGGGGAGCAGAGGGCGAAGGCAAGAGCGTCAGCCATGACAAACTGCGTTGAGGGCCAGTACACTTCCGATGCTGACGGCAAAGAGATCGGCGTTATTCTGCCAATCAAGCTTTGGCACGAGATCAACTCCGAGCGCGAAACGGCCCACCTCCTGAAAAGCGAGAACATGAAGCGCCGCCTGTTGGAAGCCAAAGGGGGCGAGAATGTTATCCCTTCTGACAAGGTCTTTTATCTACTTGGCTTGTGACCAGTCGCGGAGGAGCAACAGACTATGACACTTACAATCACACCACAGACGGAAGCCCTGCTGCTGGCGAAAGCCGAGCGAGACGGCGGAGACATCAATACCGTTGCGGACGTGCTGCTGGCGTATATTCTCGCGCGTGAGCAGGAGGAAGAGATTGCCGCATTGCGCGTCGGACTGGAGGCGAGTGACGCGGGGCGTGTCCGTTCACTAGCCGAAGTCGCCGCAGAGAAGCGCGCTAAGTATCACCTGCCGACACACCTCTCCGATGAAGAAATTTTCTCGGGTGAAGAAGGTATCCCCCGCAAGTGAGCTTCATCGTTGAGACTTCGGACGTTGCCGAGGCTGAGATCGACGCGGCCTACTTCCGGCTCTCTGCCCGGAACCCTGAGTTCGCGGGCCGCTGGCTGGAAGGTATCTATCGCAAAATCGCTACGCTTGACACATTCCCAATGAGCCATGCCCGTGTCTCGGAGAGCGACGTTTTAGGTCGCGAGGTGCGGCGGATGCTCTACCGCAACGGGAGGACCGTCTACCGGATTTTGTTCACGCTGATGGACACCGATGGCGACGGTGAAGCCGACACGGTGCGCGTCCTGCGCGTCCTTCATGGGGCGCAGCAACCGCTCAGGCAGCGGAGTGACGAGGACGACAGATGACCGCCGTCTATCCCGGCAGCTTTGACCCCGTGACCAGCGGGCACTACGACATCATCGTCCGGGCGGCGGGGATGTTCGAGACGCTTACCGTGCTGGTGGCCGCGAACTCCGCCAAGTCCCCGCTGTTCACGGCGGAGGAGCGGGTGGCCCTGCTGCGGCAGTCCTGCGCCGCCCTGCCCAACGTCAGGGTCGAGATGCTGCCGCCCACGCTGCTGGTGCAGTATGTGGCGCAGAACGGCGCGAAGGTCATCGTCAAGGGCCTGCGGGCCGTCTCGGACTTCGAATACGAGTTCCAGATGGCGCTGCTCAACCGGCACCTGGAGCCGGGCGTCGAGACGATCTTTTTGATGACGGCAGCGGAACACTCGTACCTGTCGTCCAGCATCGTGAAAGAGATCGCGCGTTTGGGCGGTGACATCGCCGGGCTGGTCCCCGAAGTCGTCCGGTCCGCGCTGGAACAAAAGTTCGGCCGGTGACGAGAGTTTTGGCCGGTAAGGGCCAGTCGCAGATAACCACAACCGAAACCTTACCAATGAAACACAAAAAAGGAACGGCCCGATAAAGGGGGACACAATGGACATCATCAAACTGCTGAATGAGCTGGAACGGCTGATCGAGGGGCAGAAGACCTTCGTCGGCTTCACCTACGACTTCCACTCCGACGACTATCTGGACATCACCAACAAGATCCGCGCCTCGCTGCCCGAGGAAGTCAAGCGCGCCAGCCGCCTGACAGCGGAGAGTGACAAGATCGTGGACGGCGCGCGCGAGGCCGCCGAGCAGACCCTGGAAGACGCCACGGTGGAGGCCGACGAGATCGTCCGCGAGTCGCGCATCAACGCCGAAAGGATGCTGCGCGAGGCCGAGGCGCAGGCCAACAAGATGACGCTGTCCGCCGAGGCGACCGCCAAGCAGGGCGTCGAGGACGCACGCCAGCGGGCGGAGAAGATGCTGGCCGACGCCCACCAGCAGTCCGAGATGATGGTCAGCCAGAGCGAGGTCGTCCGGCTCGCCACCGCCCAGGCCCGCGAGATCGTTGCCGCCGCCGAGTACGAGACGCAGTCGCTCCGGCACGGGGCCGACGAGTACGCGCACGGCGTCATGACCGACCTGGAGAAGCAGGTGGGCGAGCTGATGGCGACTATACAGCGCGGGCGGGTAAAACTCGACCAGCGCGTCGCCGTCGCCGGCCCGCCCCACGTTGCCAACGGGAACGGCCGCGCGCCGGAAATGGCCGCGCGCCGCTGAAGCCCCCGGCGGCTTGATTTTTCCCGTTTTTGTGGTAGAATAGGGGGCGGCTTTGACTGTCCTGCGCTCCGCGCCGCCTGGCCCGTGCCGGAGGGGGAAGGGCGGGCGTAGCCGCAAGAGGAAGGCCGAGGGCCAAGTGCCGAGGAGTAGAGGCCGCCGCCATGCTGCGCTATGATCTGACGGAACTGTTGCGGACCCCTGGGATGCGGCAGGTTTTTGAAATCCACGAGGCCCCCTATACCGACGAAGACGTGGAGTACGTCGCGCCGGTCGTCGGGCGCGTCGTCGTCACCAATACTGGGACGATGGTCCTGGTGCGCGGCCCGATAGACACGGTGATCGCGCTCGAGTGCAGCCGCTGCCTCGACCCGGTCCGCGCCCCGATCCACGCGGACCTGGAAGAAGAGTTCGACCTCAACGTCGTCGAAGAAGGCATCCGCCACGACAAGGACGTGCAGGTGGTCGAGGAGGAGGTGGGCCGCGTGTTCGAGGGGAAGACCCTCCAGCTCGACGTACTCATCCGGCAGGCCGCCCTGCTGAACGCGCCGCTCCAGCCGCTCTGCCGGGAGAACTGTCCGGGCATACCCGTACAAGAGACTCAGGACCCTGACGAGGAGGCGGTGAAGAACTCGCCCTTCCATGCGCTGGGTCAACTGTTAAAAGAATAAATTTCGTTCCATAATTTCGTTCCGAGGAGACCGTTCCATGCCACTGCCGAAGCGACGCCATTCCAACCAGCGCACCCGCAAGCGCCGTACTCACTATAAGCTCACCCCGCCGACCCTGGCGCGCACGAGCGTCTGCCCCATCGCGTCACAGCGCGGCGGCTGCCCCGTCTTCCAGTACCGCCTGGACCACCACGCCTGCCCCGAGTGCGGCTTCTACGACGGCAAACAGGCGGTCGTAATCAAAGAAAAAGCGACCGCTGAAGAGTAAATGATGCCCATGAAGATCGCGGTTGACGCGATGGGCGGCGACCACGCCCCCGCCGAAGTCATCAAAGGGGCGCTCCAGGTGGCGCGCGATTCGGCGGGAGTGCAGATCGTCCTGGTCGGCGACGAGGCCGCCATCCGGGCCGTGCTGGACACCCAGGAAGGTGTCCCCGACAGTGTGACCGTCCGTCACGCCTCTCAGGCGGTCGCCATGGGCGAACACCCCGTTCAGGCGACGCGGCGCAAGCGGGATTCTTCCCTGGTCGTCGCGGGCATGATGGTCAAGAACGGCGAG
Source organism: Capsulimonadaceae bacterium (assembly GCA_965215505.1). Classification (GTDB taxonomy): domain Bacteria; phylum Armatimonadota; class Armatimonadia; order Armatimonadales; family Capsulimonadaceae; genus JANXMY01. The sequence goes on from OZ244065.1 coordinate 5,653,803, forward strand.
GCTGACGCGACATTCAGCGCCGGCAATACCGGTGCGGCGATGGCGATCGCGACGCTCGACATCGGGCGCATCCCCGGCATCGAGCGCCCCGCCATCGGCACCAGCATCCCGACCATCCAGGGCCAGGCGCTTCTCGTGGATGCCGGTGCGAACGTGGACTGTTCGCCGCGCAACCTGCTCCAGTTCGCCCTCCTCGGGGCGATCTACGCGGAGCGCGTCCTGAAGGTGCCGAACCCCAAGGTCGGCCTGCTGAACATCGGCGCGGAGGAGGGCAAGGGCAACGACCTGACCAAAGAGGCATTCCGCCTCCTCAGGGCCACCTCGCTCAACTTTTTCGGCAATGTCGAGGGCAAGGACGTCTTCGAACACGCGGTTGATGTGGTGATCTGTGACGGCTTCGCCGGGAACGTGTTGCTTAAGAGCGGCGAAGGCATGGCCGAAATGGTCTTCGACCTGATGCAGCGCGAGATCAACATGCAGCGCGAGGCCAGCACGGACCCGCTCGTCGCTGAGGCGCTCGACCTGTTCACGCCGATCCTGCGCCGCGTGACCCAGCGTGTCCACTACTCCGAGTTCGGCGGCGCACCCCTCCTGGGTGCCAACGGTGCCTCGTTCATCGCCCACGGCCGCTCCAACGCCAAGGCAATCGCCGGCGGGCTGCGTACCGCCATAACGGCTGCGGGCAGCGGCTACGTCCAGGCCATCCGTGAGGCGCTCCCCGGTCTAGAGGGCAAGGCTGAAGGCAAGGCATGACTCAGACGACCCCGCTGCGCCGTGCCGGCATCCTCGGCACCGGCTCCTTCGTGCCGCCCAAAGTCGTCACCAATGATGACCTCGCCGCCCGCATGGACACCACGGACGAGTGGATCGCCAGCCGGACCGGGATACGCTCCCGCCACATCGTCGAGCCTGGCGTCCTGACTTCCGATCTCGCCGCCGCCGCCGCCCGGAATGCTCTGGCCGGTTCGGGCCTGACGGCCTCCGACCTGGATCTGATCATCGTCGCCAGTTCCACGCCCGACTATCCCGGCTCTTTTCCCTCGACGGCGACGGTCGTTCAGGCAAGCCTCGGCGCGGCCAATGCCGCCGCCTTCGACCTGGGCGCGGTCTGCTCAGGCTTCGCTTATGCGCTGCATGTCGCCGCCCAGATGGTCGCGACGGGAGCCAACCGCCACGTTTTGGTCATCGGGGCTGAGACGTTCTCGCGGGTCCTGAACTGGGACGACCGCAGCACCGCCGTCCTGTTCGGCGACGGCGCGGGGGCGGTCATCGTCGGCGAGGTGCCGGAGGGCGGTTACCTCGGCGGCGTCCTGGGCGCGGACGGGGTGGGCGGCGAGCTGCTGTGCATCACGCGCAGCGGGGAATGCCCCGGCACGATCTACCAGAATGGCCGTGAGGTCTACAAGTTCGCCGTGCAGATCATGGGCGAAGTCGCGCTCAAAGCCGTCGAGGCCGCCGGCCTGACGCCCACAGACATTGACTTGCTGATCCCGCACCAGGCCAACATCCGAATCATCGAGAAGGCCGCCGAGCGTATGGGGCTGCCGCGCGAGAAAGTCGTCGTCAACCTGGACCGCTACGGCAACACCTCCGCCGCTTCCATCCCGCTCGCGCTGGACGAGGCCGCTCGGGCGGGGCGGCTCCAGCCCGGCAGCCTGCTCGTCCTCGTCGGATTCGGGGCGGGCCTGACCTGGGGCGCGAACGTCATCCGCTGGTCCGGTAACACCATCAATGGCTAAAATCGCCTACATTTTCCCCGGTCAGGGGTCACAGGCCGTCGGCATGGGGCAGAACCTGTGCGCGCACTCCCCCGCCGCACTGGCCGCCTTTGACGAGGCGGACTCGCTCATCGGGACCAAGCTGAGTACGCTCTGCTTCTACGGTCCGGAGGAGTCGCTGCGCCAGACCACTTACACGCAGCCCGCCCTCTACGTCACGTCCGTCGCCGCCCTGCGCGCCTTGCGGGAGGCCGGGGCCGCCCCGCCCGAGGCCTTCGCGGGCCACTCCGTGGGCGAATACGCCGCCCTTTTTGCGGCGGGGGGCTTTGACTTTGAAACCGGCCTGCGCCTCGTCGAGCGTCGCGCGCAGGAGATGCACCGGGCGACGCTCGCGCGCCCCGGCGCGATGGCCGCCGTCCTGGGCCTGACCGGGCCGGAAGTGGCGGCGGCCTGCGCCGAGGCCGAGGCGGGCGGCGCGGGCGCGGTCCAGCCCGCGAACTTCAACGGCGGCGGCCAGGTTGTGATCTCGGGCAGCCCCGAAGGCGTCGCCCGCGCGTCGGAAATTGCGAAAACGAACGGCGCGCGGCGGGTCCTGCCGCTGGCTGTCTCCGGCGCATTCCATTCGCCTCTGATGGCACCCGCCGTGGAGGCCATGTCTTACGCCCTTGCCGACGCCGCGATTCTTGACACAACCCTGCCCGTGGTCGCAAACCTCTCGGCGGAGTACGAAACCCGGCCGGACGAGATCCGGGCCAGCCTGGCCGCACAGATAGATCACCCGGTCCGGTGGGAAGAAAGCATCGCGCGGCTTATCGCCGACGGTTTTGACACCTTCGTCGAGGTCGGGGCGGGGACCGTGCTGACCGGCCTGATGAAGCGGATCGCGCCGGACGTGCGCGCCTTCAGCGTCGGCGACAGTGCCGGCGTGAAAGCGTTCGTGGAGGCAGTGGGCGCGAAAAATCCGCCCGCCGGGTCTTGACAACACGGGGCGGTTTGGATATAGTAGAGGGCAGCGCCGGGACGACCCGAGACGGGCCGCTGCCCCAGCCGGCCGTCAGGCGAAATCTTTAAACGAATCATTGCACAAGAACAGGGAAGCCTGAGGAGGAAGAAAACATGTCGACTTTTGATCGAGTCAAAAAAGTGGTGGTGGAACAGCTAGAGGTGGCCGAAGACGAGGTCACCCCGCAGGCGTCCTTCGTGGACGATCTGGGGGCCGACTCCCTGGACGTCGTCGAGCTGGTGATGGGCCTCGAAGAAGAATTCGATGTCGAGATTCCGGACGAGGACGCCGAGAAGATCACCACCGTTCAGGAAGCGGTGAGCTACATAGACGACAAATCCAAATAGCGCCCTCCTCACGATGGCCCGCTGCACCGCGCGGCGGGCTTTCGCTTTCTCAAGCTTTCTTCTTATCCTATGATGACTATGGCGAATGACCGACGAGTAGTGGTGACCGGGCTGGGGGCGATCACGCCGCTCGGCACCGGGGCGGAACAGTATTGGCAGGCGCTCCTGGCCGGCCGGAGCGGCGTCAGCCCCGTGCAGGGCTTCGACTGCTCCGCCATCGCGACGCGGATCGCCGCCCAGGTCAAGGACTTCCGTGCCGAGGACTATCTGGACCGGAAGGAGGCGAAGCGCATGGACCGCTTCGCCCAGTTCGCCGCCGCCGCCTCCAAGATGGCCGTCGCCGACGCCGCCCTACCGATCAGTGACGAGACGCGCGCCCGCGTCGGCGTCTTCATCGGCAGCGGCATCGGCGGCATCGCGACCTTCGAAGACCAGCACCGGAAGATGATGGAGGGCGGGCTTGGCCGCGTCAGCCCCTTCTTCATCCCCATGATGATCGCCAACATGGGGACGGGCAACGTCGCCAAGATGCTTGGCGCACAGGGGCCGAGCGAAACCGCCGTGACCGCCTGCGCCACGAGTACCAACTCCATCGGCGACGCCTACCTCGTCATCAAGCGCGGCGAGGCCGACGCGACGGTCGCGGGCGGGGCCGAGGCCGCCGTCGTCCCGATCTCCATGGCCGGCTTCTCCAACATGAAGGCCATGACCACCCGCAACGACGACCCCGAACACGCCTCCCGGCCCTTCGACGTGGGCCGCGACGGCTTCATCCTGGGCGAAGGCAGCGGCATCCTCGTCCTGGAAGAACTCGAAGCCGCCCGGTCGCGCGGCGCGACTATCTACGCCGAGGTCATCGGCTACGGCATGAGCAACGACGCCTACGACATGGTCCACCCCGCCCCCGAGGGGGCCGGGGCCGCCCGCGCCATGACGGCCGCCCTGAAGAGCGCCTGCATCCCTGCCGACGCCGTCGGCTACATCAACGCCCACGGCACCAGCACGCCGGCCGGCGATGTCCTGGAAGTGCAGGCCATCAAGAGCGTCTTCGGGGCGCACGCCCGCCGCCTTGCCGTCTCCTCCACCAAGTCCATGACCGGCCACCTGCTCGGCGCGGCCGGGGCCATCGAGGCTATCGCGACCGTTCTGGCCTTGCAGCGCGGCATCCTGCCGCCGACCATGAACCTCGAAGCCCCCGACCCCGAGTGTGACCTGGACTTCGTCCCCAACAAGGCCCGCGAGCAGCAGGTGGAAGTCGCCGTCTCCAACTCCTTTGGCTTCGGCGGTCACAACGCCACCCTCGTCTTCAGGCGCTGGTCCGGCGAGTAACATCTGTTGCAGCCGAGGGGGGAGGGCGATAAAAAAGTACATCCTATTCGATCATGATGGTGTGCTGGTTGATACCGAGTTCTGGTATTTCAGAGCCGCAGAGCGCGCCCTGGCGGACATCGGCTTCGCTCTGGACAAGCAGCAATACCTCCGGGACATGACGCTGGGGTTGGGCAGTTGGGTCCAAGTCAGGGCGGCTGGGATTGATGAGCAGGCGCTCAGTACGCGGCGTGCGGCTCGTGATGCCTACTACCAGGAATATCTGAGAACCGAGGCCATCGAGATCGAAGGCGTCGTCGAGGCGCTTGCGGAACTGTCGAGATACGCCCGCATGGCCATCGTGACTAGTGCAAAGCGTGTGGATTTTGAGATCATCCATGAAAAGCGCCAAATCCGACAATTCATGGATTTCGTCCTCGTTCGCGACGACTACGAGTTCGCCAAGCCGCACCCGGAACCATACCTGACCGGCCTGACCCGCTTCGGAGCCGGCAAAGAAGAGGCGCTGGTGGTAGAGGATTCAGCCAGGGGGCTGGGCTCAGCCGTGGCGGCCGGTATCGACTGTGTCATTGTCTATAACGACTTCACGAAAGCGCACGACTTCTCACAAGCCAGCTATCGGATCGACACTCTGATTGGGTTGAAGGACATCATCCTGACTGTGAGCTGAGGAGCATCTATCAGCGTATGCACGCGCCTCCGAAAGCGAAAGACGACGGCTCAGACCCGAATCAGCCGTGTATGCTTGATTATCCGCGTCCCTTTCTGTTTCTCCTCTCTAGCCTCTTTGGCTTCGGTCGGTTATAGCGCCACTGAGAAAGCCACTACTTCCATGTATCTTCGCTCCCTCCTCATCCTCTCTGCCCTCTTCCTCCTGTTCGGCAACATAGCCGCAAGGGCGCAGGAGACCCAGACCCAGTACCTCTCCGGCCATGACAAGGACGATGCCGTGTTGTGGGACTTCTACAGTACCGCCGGGCGCAACGCGAACCAGTGGACCAAGATCAAAGTACCCTCGAACTGGGAGCTACAGGGGTTCGGTCGGTTCACCTACCAGACCGGCCCGCCCGCAGGCGAGGCGCAGGTCGAGGGGCGCTACAAGCGGACGTTCTCGGTGCCTGAGTCCTGGTCGGCCAAGCGCGTGTTCCTGACGTTCGAAGGCGTCATGACCGACACGTCGGTGCAGGTCAACGGCCAGTCTGCCGGGCCGATGCACCAGGGCGGGTACTATCGCTTCCAGTATGAAGTCACGAAGCTGCTCAAGTTCGGCCAGGACAACCTGCTGGAAGTGACGGTGGATGAGGAATCCGCCAACGCTTCCATCAACAACGCCGAGCGCCGGGCCGATTACTGGAACTATGCCGGCATCTACCGGCCCGTCCTGCTGGAAGCCGTCCCGACCACCTACATCCAGCGCACCGCCATCAACGCGAAGGCCGACGGCAGCCTTGCCGTGGACGTCTACGGGAACGGCACCATCCCCGGCGATACCGTCGAGGCCCAGGTCATGGACCTCAAAGGCACCCCCGTCGGTCAGCCGTTCTTACAGTCCCTCTCCGCAGGCCCGGAACCTACCCGACTGCAAACCCAGTTCGCGGCCCCTCGCTTGTGGACTGCGGAGACGCCGAACCTCTATCAGATCGAGGTGCGCCTGAAACGCGGCGTGACGGTCCTGCACTCGCTCCGGCAGCGGTTCGGCTTCCGGACCATCGAGCTGCGGCCCGGCGACGGTATCTACGTCAACGGTCGGCGCGTCATCCTGAAAGGCAGCAACCGGCACTCGTTCTGGCCGGACTCGGGGCGCTGCACCAGCGAAAAGATCAGCCGGATGGACATCGGGCTGATGAAGGACATGAACATGAACGCCGTGCGGATGTCCCACTATCCGCCCGACCAGCATTTTCTGGACGACTGCGACGAGATGGGCCTCTACGTCCTGGATGAGCTGGGCGGCTGGCAGCACACCTATGACACCCCCACGGGTCACCGGCTCGTCGGCGAGATGGTGGTGCGGGATGTGAACCACCCCTCTATCCTGTTCTGGGACAACGCCAACGAGGGCGGCTGGAACAAGGCCCTGGACGATGATTTCGCGCTCTGGGACCCGCAGCAGCGCCACGTCCAGCACCCCGGCGGGGGCCTCTTCCGCGACGTTGATGATCCCCACTACCCCGACTATGCCCGCACCCAGCAACTAGCCGCCGGTGCCAACGTCTACATGCCGACGGAGTTCCTGCACGGGATCTATGACGGCGGGGCGGGGGCGGGCCTGGCCGATTATTGGGACGCCATGCGCTTGAGCAAGGTCCTGGGCGGCGGCTTCATCTGGGCCTTCCTGGATGAGGACGTCAAGCGCGTGGACCTCGACGGCCATCTGGACAGCCACGGCAGCAACGCGCCGGACGGCATCGTCGGCCCCTACCGAGAGAAAGAGGGCAGCTATTACACGATCAAAGAGGTCTGGTCGCCCATCGTGCTTGAGGAAGGCCGCCTCAGTCAGTTGCCGTCGGTATTCGACGGAACGCTGACGGTCGAGAATCGCTACGACTTCCTGGACGCGCGGCAGTGCCGGTTCACCTGGCAGCTACGCAAGTTCGGGCGTCCGGGTGCGGCCGGGGGGGCCTTCTCCGTCCTGGCGCAAGGGGTGGGGAAGCTGGCTTCTTCAGTCCCGCCTGGAGGCAGTGGGGCGCTCACTCTGGGCCTGCCGCGAACATGGCGGCAGGCGGAGGCGCTGGCGGTGCGGGTGGACGATCCCACCGGGCACACCCTCTATACTTGGGTCTGGCCGCTCCCGCACGCATCGGACTATCGGGCCATCACCGGCACACCGGGAGACACGAGAACGACGGTTTCGGAAACCGCTGACGCGATCCAGGTCCGCAGCGGCGCTCTTGTGGCGACGTTCAGCAAACAGAACGGCCGGCTTTTGTCGGTGGAGCGGGGAGGCAAGCCGTTCTCGCTGAGAAACGGCCCGCGCCCGGCTGCCGGTGAGGCCACCCTGGCGAACATCGAACACCACGCGGAAGGACCGGACACGGTCATCAGCGCCACCTACACCGGGAACATGAAAACGGTCCGCTGGCGCATGAAGAGCAATGGCTGGCTGCAACTGGACTACGACTACGCGCTCGAAGGTCCGCAGGACCTCTTCGGCGTCAGTTTCGATTATCCCGAGGCGGACGTCAAGGCGATGACATGGCTTGGGAAGGGGCCGTATCACGTCTGGAAGAACCGGGTGGAAGGCACGACGCTGGGCGTCTGGTCCAACACCTACAACGACACGATCACCGGGGATGCGGTCTGGAAGTACCCCGAGTTCAAGGGCTACTTCGGCGGCGTCCGCTGGGCACAGCTCCAGACCACTGAGGGACCGATCACGGCCGTCATGGGCCAGGATGACCTCTTCCTTCAGGTGTTCACCCCGAAGTTCCCGACGAATCGGGAGTCCCGTTATACGTCCCCTGCGTTTCCCATCGCAGGCTTGTCATTCCTCCATGCCATCCCGCCGATCGGCAGCAAGTTCACCCCCGCCGCCCGGAGCGGCCCGCAGGGGGAGCCTGCCGTCGCCACGGGTTCGTATCACGGCACGGTCAGTTTCTACTTCGGCGGGCTGCCCAAGTGACGCGACTGACCGAGGTCGCGGAGCGCGTCAACACGGGAGCGGATGACCCGGAAACGTCCCGCGCCCTGGTCGTTTTCAACCAGGCCGACCTGCCGGTGAGCGGCGTCGCCGTCTTCCGGGCCGCCATGTCCTGGCCGCGCGCCCTGCCCCTGCCACCGGTCGTGGTCACGGACGACGGGCAAGCCGTCGCTTCCGCCGTCTGTGACCGGGCCGAAGCGCCGGACCTGAAAGGCCGTACCGACCGCTGCCTCCTGTCCTTCTCCCTCTGCTTCGCCGTCTCCGATGTTCCCGCGAACGGCTGGCGCACTTACATCGCCGCCTACACGGACGCGCCCGCCCCCCCGCTCGGCGATTTTGTGGAGACTCCCGGCCTCGTTGTGGTAGAAACAACGAGGCACGGCGGCGACCTGCCGCCAGTAGGAAACTTTTGATGCCGCCGCCGCGTTTATATGCTATACTGAAACGATGTTCCTGCAAACGCTGGTCCAACTCAATATCCTGATTCTGGCGACCCCCGCGCTGGCCGGCTGGACCCTGATGCCGCTCACCCAGCCGGGCGCGGTGCGGGCCGCCTGCGTCGTCTGGCAGGGCCGGACGGTCGAGGCGGTCGCGCCCAAATCGGAGCAGGTAGAGGTGGCGAAGACTCGGCAGGCGGCGCGTCCGCAGCCGCTCATCCTGCCGCGCTTTGTGTCGCCGAGCGCGGCTAGGCCAGCACATCAGGCCCTCGCATTCTTTGTCGCCCCGACGGTAGCCCCCGCCTCGTTTAATCCCTTCCCCCATGCCACCCGCGCCCCCTGAGATCGCCCCCTGGCCCCCAATTCTGGGGGGATCGGAGGACGCTGTAGGGGCGAACCTTGTGTTCGCCCTCATGACCTGGCTCCTTACCTAGACCTTTGTGAGCTGGGCCATCTTGTGTGAGAGGCAATCACTAACAACCATGGAATTCCTGAGAAAACTGTTCGACGGCAACGAGCGCGATGTCGCCAAATACCGCAAGCGGGCGGACCAGATCAACGCGCTGGAGCCGGAAACGAAGAATCTGACCGACGAAGGCTTGCGGGCCAAGACGGACGAGTTCAAGACGCGCGTCGCCGAGGTCATGGACGCCGAGTGCGAGCGGCGCGGCAAAGAGTGGGCGGATCTGGACAAGGACGAGAAGCGGTCCGTCTGCGACCTCGCCCTGGACCCCCTGCTGCCCGAAGCCTTCGCGGTTGTCCGCGAGGCTGCCCTGCGGACCCTGAAGATGCGTCCGTTCGACGTGCAGATGATTGGCGGCATGGTCCTCCACGATGGGCGCATCGCCGAGATGAAGACCGGCGAAGGCAAGACGCTGACGGCGACCTTGCCAATCTACCTCAACGCCTTGACCGGCAAGGGCGTCCACCTGGTCACCGTCAACGACTATCTGAGCAAGGTCGGCGCGGTCGCGATGGGGCCGCTCTACCACTTCCTGGGCCTGTCCGTCGGCATCATCCAGGGGCAGAGCCAGGAAACGGGCGACTCGGGCGGCACCTTCATCTTCGACCCCGAGTACCGGCATCCGGACCCGCGCTACGATTTCGCCCGCCCCGCCGCCGTGCGGCGCGAGGCTTACGACTGCGACATCACCTACGGCACCAACAACGAGTACGGCTTCGACTACCTGCGCGACAACCTCGCCGTACCCGGCCAGGAGCTGGCCCAGCCCGAGCTGACCTTTGCCATCGTGGACGAAGTGGACTCGATCCTCATTGACGAGGCCCGGACGCCGCTCATCATCTCGGGCCAGGCCGAGGCGTCCTCCGACCTGTACGTCAAGATGGACCGGATCATCCGGCAGCTCAAAGAGGAGCGCGACTACAAGATCGAGGAGAAGCAGAAGACCGCCACCTTCAGCGACGACGGCCAGCGGCGCGTCGAGCTTGCCCTCGGCGTCCAGAACCTCGCCGACGCCGAGAACCTGTCCCTGATGCAGCACGCAAGTGCCGCCCTGCGCGCCCACGCGGTCTACAAGCGGGACATTGACTACCTGGTGAAGAAGAACGAGGAAGGCAAGGAAGAGGTCGTCATCATTGACGAGAACACCGGACGCCTGATGTTCGGGCGGCGCTGGTCCGACGGTCTGCACCAGGCGGTCGAGGCCAAGGAAGGCGTCAAGATCGAGAACGAGAACCAGACGCTCGCCACGATCACCTTCCAGAACCTGTTCCGGCTCTACCCGAAGCTGGGAGGTATGACAGGAACGGCCAAGACCGAGGAAGACGAGTTCCGCAAGATCTACGCGCTCGACGTGGTCCAGGTCCCGACCAACAAGCCGATGATCCGGCAGGACAACGCGGACATCATCTACAAGTCCCAGGAGGCCAAGCTGCGCGGCATCGCCCGCGAGATTTTGACCCTGTTCGCGCGCCAGCAGCCGGTCCTCGTCGGGACCCGGAGCGTCGAGATGTCCGAGCGCGTCTCGGACCGCCTGCGCTACGACCGCTTGCAGCTTTTGGCCCTGACCGACCTGCTGCGGGACAAGCTGGAGAACACCAAGGGGCTGGACAAGGCCAAGTACGCCGAGTGGGGTCCCATCCTGAACCAGCGCCTCAGCCCCTACGGCATCCCCAAGGGCGAGAGCATCCCCGTCCTGTCCGCGAGCCAGCTCACCGAGATGGCACGCCACTTCGGCATGGCGACCAGCATGAACGACTCGGCCAACCGGGACGCCCTGGCGAAGCTGCTGGAGATCGCGCCGGGCGACCGGGGGCGGCTGGACGAGGCGATGACGCACGGCATCCCGCACAACATCCTGAACGCCAAGTCGCACGAAAAGGAAGCCCACATCATCGCCGAGGCGGGCCGCAAGGGCAGCGTCACCGTCGCCACCAACATGGCGGGGCGCGGCGTGGACATCCTGCTCGGCGGCAGCATGGTCAGCGATGAGGAGTCACACAAGGAGGCCGGGGACGACTACGAGTACCGGCGCGGCGGCAACCCCGTCGTCGGCCTGTCCCCGGTCGGGGAGCGCGGCAGCGCGGAGCACCAGAAGGAAGCCGACGAGGTGCGCGCCCTGGGCGGCCTGTTCATCCTGGGCAGCGAGCGCCACGAGGCGCGGCGCATCGACAACCAGCTTCGGGGCCGGGCCGGACGCCAGGGGGACCCCGGCGCTTCCCGCTTCTACGTCTCTTTGGAAGACGAGCTGTGGCGGCTGTTCGGCGACAAGGCGAACTCCCCGTTCCTGAGCTCCTGGGCCGAGGATCAGGCGATTGACGCCAAGATGCTGTCCGCCATGATCGCCCGCGCGCAGAAGAAGGTCGAGATGTTCTACTTCGACCAGCGCAAGTCCACCCTGGACTATGACGACGTGATGAACGTCCAGCGCGCCAACATCTACGGCGAGCGGCGGCGCATCATGGAGGGCGCGGACCTGCGCGAAACCATCGTCGGCTACCTGCGAGACAGCGTGGAAGGGGAGATCAACCAGCACGCCCCCGACGGCGTCCCGCCGGAGGAGTGGGACATGGAGGCGCTCTACAACAGCCTCAACCAGACCTTCCCCCTGGTCCAGTATGCCACCTTGGAAGACCTCCAGGGCAGGAAGCGACCCGAGCTGACCGAGTTCCTGCTGGAACTGGCCGACAAGTCCTACGCCGACAAGGAGCATCACTTCGTCGAGACGCTGGGCGAGGAGGCGGGCTTGAACGAGATGCGTGACCTGGAACGGCGCGTCACCTTGCAGTCCTTGGACCGGCACTGGATGGAACACCTGTCGGCCATGGACTATCTGCGCGAGGGCATCGGCTGGCGCGGCTATGCGGGCATCGACCCGCTCGTCCTCTACAAGAAGGAGGCCTACGACATGTTCCAGCAGATGCAGGCCTCCATCCAGAGCGAGGTCGTCGGCGTCATGTCCTCCATCCAGATCAGCCTGGACGCGCAGGTTCCCTCGGACCCCCTCCTGGATCTTGAAGAGCTGCTGGAACAGGGAGCGGACGAAGATGGCATGGGCGACGCCGGCCCGGTCGAAGCGGTCGCCGGCCCCGCCCGGCGCGTGACAAAAGGCAAGTCGCGCGGGCGGCGCTAGGCGCGGCGTTGAATAGCCGGGGGTGGCACGGATGCCGCCCCCGGTCTGGAGAGAATATGGCGGACCAGACAAACCCGTGGGCCGACCCCCACCCGGAGATCCCGTACCTGCCCAAGCCGCCCGCCCAGGCGGCTGACTGGCTTGTGGAGCATGCTCCCGTCAACCCGAATGCCGCCCCGGAGGCGCGGGCGCTCCTGCACTACCTCTACAGCCTCTCTGGGACGCACACGCTGACCGGCCAGCACAATTTCCCCGGCCAGTCCGAGTATTCCACGAACCTGTCTACCAGCCTGACCGGCGAGACGCCTGCCCTTTATGGAACTGACTGGGGCTTCGCCGCTGCGGGCGACAAGGACTCAGCCTATGTGCGGCATGAACTTACTGCCGAACTCATGCGGCGCTGGCAGGGTGGGGCGGTCATCACCCTCTGCTGGCATGCCGTTCGCCCGACCGAAGACGAGCCGGTCACATTCTCCGATAGTGTGCAGGGCCATCTCACCGATGCAGAATTCGATGCGTTGCTGACGCCCGGTACTTCCATCCACAAGCACTGGTGCGTGCAGGTGGATATGGTCGCCGAGTACCTGAAGCAGCTTCAGGACGCGCATGTGCCGATCCTGTGGCGGCCGTTCCACGAGATCAACGGGGACTGGTTCTGGTGGAATGGGCGGCGCGGGGACGACGCCCACGGAACCAAGCAGCTCTACCGCCTGCTCTATGACCGTCTGGTCAATTTCCACGGCCTGAACAACCTGCTCTGGGTGTGGAACCCGGACCGGCCCGCCCGCGCCGACCGGCAGTTCGTGGACTACTTCCCCGGCCATGACAGGGTGGACGTGCTGGCCCTGGACTGCTACGGGGCGTTCGAGCAAAGCTATTATGATGACCTGAACGCTCTGTCCGACGGCAAGGTGATGGCGATTGGGGAGACATCCCACTCGCCGTCCATGACCGAGTACGAGGCACAGCCTAAATGGGCCTACTACATGAACTGGGCCGTTGATACCCCGGCAGTGGGGGGCGCACAGCCCGACCTGGACGCTCGGGCGGGTGGCCCGCGCCTGCTCTGCCTGGAAGACCCGGCCTACCGGGCAGGAATCAATCCGGTCCGCGCGGCCTGCGGCTTGAAGCCGATCGAATGAAGAACCAGCCATGAACGGCCGGCCTACTCTTGGGGGAAAAATTCTTCGGGGTTGAATGCACGCCGAACGTAGGGGCGCACCTGGGTGTGCGCCCTTCTTCTCTGCTTCCCTCCGCCTTCTCCTCTGCACTTTTCTCCCCGCCTTTTCCTGCCACCATCTCGCTGCCGAAGACCTCGCTCAGACACTCATGCGCCTCTTGACAAACCCCGCGCCCTCGTGCTATTCTATATCCGACTGAATTAGTCGGAGATTAGCACGAAAAATGCCCCGGACGCTTGCAGGCGTCCGGGGCATGGCGGGAAATGGCGGATACCACCCCTTTACCAACGGTATTCTACCCGATTTTCCTCCTGACGGTTCTTCTCCCGGCGGCTCAATCGCAATCGACGGCATCGCTACGGTTGCCGCAGGAGGAAAACCATGTCATCTCACTCTCAGCGCGCCTCGCGGAAGGCGTTCACGCTGATCGAGCTGCTCGTCGTCATCGCCATCATCGCGGTGCTTGCAGCCATTTTGTTTCCGGTCTTTTCCCAGGTCAGGGAAAAGGCGCGTTCCCTGGCCTGTCTGTCGAACATGAAGCAGATCGGGCTGGGCGTCCAGATGTACGTTCAGGACAATGACGAGCGGATCTTCTTCCGCGCGACCTCGAACGCCGCCTCTACGCGCACCGGCGCATCCATCGCGAAGACCGCCCCCGTCTACAACTCGCTCCAGTGGTGGAACGGCATCATGCCCTTCGTCAAGAGCTACGCCGTCTTCTCCTGCCCGGATGACCCCGGCCCGACCCTGAGCGCCGATCCCGGCGGCAGCCTGGTCATCCCACGCTCTTACATCGCGTCCGCCGCCGTCGAGGACCTGACGCTGGCGCAGATCGGGGACCCGGCCCAAACCCTCGTTATCACGGAGAAGTGGGACAAGAACGCGGCGGGGGCGGCCGTCAGCGCGCCGTGGATGGACGCCTTCGACGGCGACATGGCACCGGACGCGCCGCACGTCATGAAGGACGTCGCCGACCGCCACCAGGGCGGGCTGAACTGCGCCTTCTTCGATGGGCACGCCAAGTGGTATCGCCCTGGCGTACTCACAACCAGCCGTGACCTGACCGGCTGCACCTTGATTCACCAGTATCCGACCAGCCGGATGTGTGATGCCAGCATCCCCGGATGCACGAGCGTTCCGCCGGTCAACAACCTGTGCAATCAGTTCACCTATTAGGCGACCCAAAGCAAAAAGCCCCGCCGAACCCGGCGGGGCTGTTGACACGTCCGGCAGCGGATTATGGCCGTCGCAGCATCTGCTTCATCTCGGTCACGTTCCCGGCGTTCGCCAGTGCCTCGTCTTCGGAGATCAGCCCGGCCTTCACATACTTGATCAGGCACTGGTTCATCGTCTGCATCCCCCAGAAGTTGCCCTCGGCGATAGACCCGTAAAGCTGGGACGCGCGGCCCTCCTCGATTAACTTGGCGATGGTGGGCGTGACCACCATCACCTCGACCGCGCCGACCCGGCCCGTACCGTCCATGCGCGGCGGGAGCTTCTGCGAGATGACGCCGCGCAGCGAGCTGGAAAGCCGCAGGCAGACCATGTCGCGGTCCTGCGGCGGGTACATGTTGATGATACGGTCCAGGGTCTCCGCCGCCGACGCGGTGTGCAGCGTGGAGAAAACGAGGTGGCCGGTTTCGGCGGCGGCCAGGCCGACGCTCATCGTCTCAATGTCGCGCATCTCGCCGATCAGCAGGATGTCCGGATTCTGACGCATCATGTACTTCAGGGCGTCCGCGAACGAGTCCGTGTCCAGGCCGATCTCGCGCTGGGAGACGATGGACATCTTATCCGGGTGCATGAACTCGATGGGGTCCTCGCAGGTGATGATGTTCGCCCGGCGCGTCGAGTTGATCAGGTCGATCATGGCGGCCATCGTCGTGGTCTTGCCCGACCCGGTCGGCCCCGTCACGAGGATCAGGCCTTGACGCGACTTGGTAAGCTCCGCCAGGACGGGCGGCATGCCGAGCTGTTCCAGGGTGAAGATTTTCAGGGGGATGAGCCGAAGTACCATGCCCATGGTCCCGCGCTGCATGTAGACGTTGCAGCGGATGCGGCAGACGCCCTCCACCTCGAAAGCCAGATCCAGTTCATGCCGGTGTTCGAAGCGGCCGATCTGCTCGTGGGTCATGATGCTGTACGCCAGGTTGCGGCAGTCATCGGCGGACAGCGGGGGCGCGTCGGTCATGTGGATGCGACCGCTGATACGCATCGCGGGCGGGCTGTTGGCCTTGATGAACAGGTCGGAGGCTTTCTTGGCCGCCGCCACCGTCAGAAGCTCATTGATCTCTTCCATCGCTTTATCCTTTTTGCCGATTATCCCTTTATACCGATCTTGGTTCGGCCTTCTGCCACTGGGTCAGCGCCCGCGTGAGGCGGCGGGGGTGGGGGCGTCTTCCGGGACATCAGGGCGTACACCAGGACGCCCGCCGCCCCGGACGCGCCCAGGATGCCCAGCACCAGCACCCAGGGCGATCTGCGCCGGGGGGCACTGCTCCCCGCGCTCGCGGGGCGGGGCAGGCCCAGGCGGGTGAACTGCGGGTTGAGTATTTGCACCTGATAGGTGTAGAGCGTCCCGCGCTGCTGCAACGCGATCCGGACATCATTGTCGGCATAGTCACGCGGTCCCTGGAACTGATACCCGGCACCGACGTTGAAGATCAGGGCGAGGCGCTTGTATGCGCGGAACGCGGTCAGCACCTGCTCGACCGGCAGCACCGGGGAGTTCTCCAGGACGCCGCCCGCGATGGCGGACACGCCGCTGGTCATCCGCGCCCCCGGCACGGCCGGCGAAGGCCCGTCCGTGATGCGGCTCGGCCCCAGCGCCCACCCGGTCGCCTGTGCCAGCGCATCCAGGTCACGCTGCGCCTGTGCGTGGGGGACCGTGCGGGCATAAGTGATGTCCACGGCGTCCGCCTGGGCAGACTGCGGGAGGACCAGGAGCAGGACGTCCGGCCGGCCCTCCGGGGCCGCGACCGGCGGGGCCTGCGCCCGGCCCGGCATCGCCGTCCCGAGCGCGGCCGCCGCCCCGACCGCCGCCATGACTCCCCATCGCCTCATTCCGACTCCTTACTCCGACTCCTTCGCCGCTTTCCCCGTCACCGCCCCGTACATCGCCAGCGCCCGCACGCGCTGCCTGGCATGGTCCACGACCGGGGCGGGATACTCGGAACACCCTAGATGCTCCCGCTCCGCCGCCGTCAGCTTCCACGGCGCGTGGATGGACTTCGCCGGGACGCGCGCCAGCTCGGGCACCCAGCGCTTCACATAGGCCCCATCGGGGTCGAACTTCTCCCCCTGACTTGTCGGGTTGAAGATGCGGAAGAACGGCTGGGCGTCCGTCCCCGTCCCCGCCGCCCACTGCCAGCCGCCGTTGTTCGCGGCCTGGTCGCCGTCCACGAGCTGACGCATGAAATACCTCTCGCCCCAGCGCCAGTCTATGAGCAGGTCTTTGGTCAGGAACGAGGCGACCACCATCCGGCCCCGGTTATGCATCCAGGCTTCGCTGTTCATCTGCCGCATCGCCGCATCCACGATAGGATACCCGGTCCGGCCCTCTTTCCAGGCGGCGAACAGGCTTTCGTTGTTTTCCCACTCCAGGGCGTCGAACTGCGGCCGGAACGCGCCCCCGGCGACGTGCGGGAAGTGGTGCAGGATTTGCAAGTAGAAATCGTGCCAGGCGACCTCCGACAGGAACGTTGAGTGCCCCGGCTCGGGCTGGTGTTCGCCCGGCGTTCCGCCCGAAGGCCTGTCCTTCCCCGTCCGCCGCACCGCGTCCACGACGGACCGAGCCGACATCGTCCCCAAATGCAGGTGCCGCGAGAGCAGCGAGGTCCGATCTTCGGCCAGGATGTCCCGGCCCGCATCGTAGCCGCCGACCTTGTCCTTCAGGAAGACGCGCAGCAGGTCCTGGGCCGCGTCCTCGCCGCCGGTCGCGAACGTCTGCCCCGTCGAGAACTTCAGGTCTGCGGCCGTCGGCAGCACCTCGCCGCTCGCCTCGGGCGGGGTGGGTATGTGGCGCGGGACCGGCAGCGGTGCGTCGGCAGGCCTGCTGAACCACTCGCGCTTGTACGGCCCGAAGACGGTGTAAACCGACCCCGTCTTGGACAGGATTTCATCCGGCTCAAAGAGGGCAAGGCCGGGGAACGTCTCGACCGCCTTGCCGCGCTCCCGCAGCGCCGCCGCCACCGACTCATCGCGCTTCCGTCCGAACGGCTCGTACTCGCGCTGGTGGAAGACGCCGTCCGCCCCGAAGTCGTCTACGGCCCGGATGATCTCCTCGGGCACCTTCCCCCGCCGCACGATCAGTCGCCCGCCGCACTTTTGCAGATTAGAATCCAGCACTCGCAGCGCGTCCAGCAGGAAGGCGACGCGGGCCGCCCCGGTGTCCTCTCTGCCCAGGATATCCGGGTCGAAGACGAACAGTGGGATGACGCTCTCCGCCTGCCGGCAGGCTTCGTGCAGGGCCGCGTTGTCCGTCACCCGCAGGTCGCGCCGCAGCCACACGAGGAGTGTCTTGTATTTCTTGCCGGCCATGTTCCTCACCTGTTCTATCTCTCTATTCTACCTCCCCCGCCGCGCAACCTGCAAAGGGCCGGGTTTATTTTCTTCGCACCCGCCTCAGCCGGGGCCATCTCCATCAGTCAAGGTGGAAGACCTCGGGCAGCTCCCTGCTCTCCGGGCTGTCGTCGGGGTTTGACGGCATGATGTCTTTCATGTGCGCCCACCAGCGCCGGCACACCTCCGTCTGCGCGATGGCGTCCCAGCGCGCCTCGCTCTCCACCTCGACGTACCCGAACAGTTGAAATGTTTCGGGGTGCAGGAAGATGGAGTAGTTGTGGACGCCGTGGGCGGTGAGCGTCTGGGCCAGCTCCGGCCAGATGGGGTTGTGCCGCCGCGCGTATTCGTCCCGCGCATCCGGGTTCACGGACAGCACGAAGGCTTTTCGGATCATGGTTGTCCTCCAAAGGGGGTGCCACTCCCGTTCGGCCCCGAGGCCCGGAATTCCTCCCCGCGCTCCGCTTGTATCGCCCCGCCCTATTGTGTTATAATGCCGCAGGAGAACGCCCCCATGCCCACAGTTCCCGATGCGATTCTCATCATCAACCCGACGGCGGGGCGCGGCAAGGCCGGCAAGCAGGTCCCCGAGATCCGACGCCTGCTCGGCCCGGCGGCCCGAGACTGGACCTGGCAGTACACGCAGAAAAGCGGCGACGCCACGGCCCTCGCCCGCGCGGCGGCCGAGAGCGGCGTCCGTCTGGTCATCGCGGTCGGCGGCGACGGCACGCTGCACGAGGTCGCGAACGGCGTCCTGGGGACCGAAGCGACGGTCGGGCTAATCCCCTACGGCACCGGCAACGACTTCGCCCGCGCGCTGGGCCTCTACGGGAGCCTCGAAACGGCCTGCGCGGCGCTGACATCGGGCGTCGTCCGGCACATAGACATGGGCGTCATCGACGGGGAGGGGACCGGCGGGCCGCGCCACTTCCTGGTCCTGACCGGGACCGGCTACGATGCCCGCACCGCCCGGACCGTCAACGAGGGCATCCGGCACCTGTCCGGCCCGCTGGCCTACGTCTGGGGGGCCATCCTGACGCTCCGCACCTTCGAGCCGTTCGCCCTGACCCTGACCCTGGACGACGACCCGCCGCGCTCGGTCGAAGCCATGTTCGTCTCGTTCGCCAACGCCGAAACGACGGGCGGCGGCATGAAGATCGCGCCCGGCGCGGTCGTGGACGACGGCTGCCTGGACGTCTGCCTGGTCGAGTCCGTCTCCAAGATGACACTGCTGTATGAACTGACACAGGTGTTCTCGGGCAAGCACGTCAACCACCCCGCCGTGACCATGCTGCGCGCGCGGACGATCCTGGTGGATGCCGACCCGCCGCAGCCTCTGCTGATTGACGGCGAGGTCTGCGGGACGACGCCTGCGAAGATTACCCTGCTGCCCGGAGTGCTGCCCTTCATGGTGCCCGCCCCGTGACCTTCGATGCCGTCATCCCCGCCGGCGGGACCATTGACGCCGCCTACGCCCAGGCCATCGGCTCTGCTTACCGGCCTCTAGCCCCGCTGGGTCCTTCGGGAACGCCGGTCTTGCAGCACGTCGTAGACACCTTGCGGGCGAACAAAAACGTCGGGCGCATCGTCTGTGTCGCACCCCAAGCCGTCGCAAACGGCATTCACAATGTAGACCTGTGGCTGCCCGAAGGCGCGAGCGGCCCGGACAATATCCGTTCCGGGCTGGCCCAGGTGCCGCCCGACCGGCCCGCCATGGTCTGCGCTTCCGACCTGCCGCTCCTGACGCCCGGCTCGGTGCATGACTTCCTCGCCGCCTGCCGGCCCGACGTGGAGGTCGCCGTCGGCCTGATCAAAGCGGCCGACTATAACGCCGCTTACCCGGACGCGCCGCCGTCCGAGTTCGTCCCATTGGCCGACATCGGGCCGGTGACGGCGAGCGGCCTGTTCGTGGTGCGCCCGGACCTCCTGGTCCGCCACGCGGCCTTGTTCCAGGCCATGTTCCAGGGGCGCAAGGAGCAGTGGCGCATGGCGGGCCTGCTCGGGCCGCGCCTGCTCTGGCAGTTCGCCACCCGCACCCTGCGCCTGCCGGACATCGTCGCCCGCGCCGAGGTCATCCTCGGCGGCCCCGTCCAAGTCGTCGAAGGAGTCGCGCCCGCCCTGGCCTACGACATTGACAACCAAGATGATTACACCTACGCCCGATCGCGCCACGCAGGACCTCATGGATAGCCCCGTACCGGCCCGCCCGCGCCACTTCCTCAGCGAACGCTCCATGCTGACCCGCATCGTCGTGGGGGTGCTGCTGGCCGCGCTCTACATCTACCTTGTCTTCGCCGCGAACGGCCTGCCCTTCGCCCTCTTCATCGCGACCCTGTCCGTCATCGGGGTCAAAGAGTTCTACAACGCCGTCCGCAAGCAGGGCGGTGAGCCGACCGAGGCGCTGGGCCTGATCGCCTGCATCGGGTTCCAGCTCGCCGCCTGGACCCACTACGGCCAGAAGTTCGCCCCCTACCTGCCCGCCCTGCTGCTCGTGCTGGTCCTCTCCACACTGCTCGCCGAGCTGGGGAAGCGCCGCCCCAAGCCCATCGTCACCATCGGCACCACGTTCACCGGGGCCGTCTACGCCGGCTGGCTGCTCTCCCACCTGACCCTCCTCCACGGGATGCAGCCCGGCATGATCCGCGTCAGCGGCGCGAACATGCCGCTCCTCGTCCCGCCCTTCCAAAACACGACGCCCGGCGAATGGCTGGTCATCTTCGTCTCCGCCTGCACCTTCATGAGCGACACCGGCGCCCTGTTCGTCGGCAAGGCCCTCGGGCGGCACAAGCTGGCCCCCGCCATCAGCCCCGGCAAGACCTGGGAAGGCTCCCTCGGCGGCGTCCTGACCTCCCTCGTCACCGGCGCGGCCCTGGGCCTGTGGCTGCACCTGCCGCTCGTCCACGCGCTGGGGCTTGCCGCCATGTGCGCCGTCTTCGGCCAGATCGGCGACCTGTGCGAGTCCGCCCTGAAGCGCGACCTGGGCGTCAAGGACTTCGGCACCGTCCTCCCCGGCCACGGCGGCATTTTGGACCGCATCGACAGCCTCCTCTTCTCCGCCCCGCTGGCCTACTATTACGTCCTCTACTTCCTGATGCGCGCGCATTAGGAACACACCCGCGCAGGTAATCCATAGCATGAACATCACACGGCGCGGCTTCTTGGTACGAGTCGCGGGCCTCATCACGGCGCGCGAAGTCCTCTCGCCTGGCGGTGTGGAGGCGGCCCTGTCTTCCCCCACTCCCGTCACCGTCCTGCCCCCCGTGGCCCTGCGCGCCTATGGGACGCTGTCCGCCGTCTTCCGGCACGTCGGAAATGGCTCCCTGACCCACATCACCTGCGACTCCGCCGCAAAGGCGCTGCTGACGCAGGCCAAGTACCTTTCCGATCTGGGGTGCATTCCGGGGATGAAAGAGGCGGCGCTGAGGCTCCACGGCCATGAGATTCCCGCGCACCGCGCGGCCCTAGGAGGCATCATCGCCTGCTGCGCGAGTGGCCGGGACGTGGTGATCGTCGCCGCCGCTTCGGAGGCGCGGGCGGCGGCCCTGCTCGGCGCGGCGCTGACGGGCGGCGTTCACCCGCCGGACTTCCGCCCGCGCGTCAAGGTGCCGATGTACCTGGACAGGTGGGACAAACACGGACTGCTCATTTATTACGGCCTGTATGACCTGCCGGGGGGCTACAAAGGGGCCGCGCAGGCTTACGACTACAGCCAGGACCTGGAGTTCATGCGGGACAACGACACGGGGCCTGTCCTCTGGACGAACGGCCTGGACGTTGACTCCGCCGAAGGGCTGACGACCGAGGTGAACTGGGCCTGGCTCCAGGAGAACGCCCGGCGCATGAACATCCCCGTCCACATCAACACGTCGTACCGCTACCCTGTCCTCTGGCTGTCGAACCGCTACCGGGAGCAGACACAGCTCAAAGCGCCGCAGTTCCTCGGCGGCTATTACGGCGTCGCCAATGACACTCTGGGACAGGGCGCGGTCTCCTGGGCCGCCGAAGAGGCTTATGACGCCTACATGGGGCTATACCAGCACACGGTCAAACGCTTCAGCCCGGATGCCAACATCGTCGGCTGGCTGGAACCGCACGGCGAGACGGCCGAGAATCCCCAGGCCGTTATGCTGGAGTATGGCCCGGTTGCCGACAAGTCATACCGGCGCTTTTTGCAGGACCGCTGGGGATCCCTGGTGGCGGTCTCCAAGCGTTGGCATGGCGACGCCGATCACTTCAAGACCTGGAACGAGGTCCGTCTGCCCGAGGTCGCCGAGTTCTGCGGCTTCGGCCCGAACGCCATTGACCTGCGCGGCGCGTGGCGCATCAAGTACGCGCCGCCGACGCCCGCGCCTGTGCCGCCCGCCTGGTACACACCGGGCTTTGACGACGGCGGCTGGGACGAGTTCGTTGCGCCCGGCAATGACCGGGTGCGCCTGATCCCCCGCACCCCGCTGGTCTACCGCCGCCGCATCGACATCCCCGCCGACTGGCGGAAGGGCAAGCCCGTTCTCCTGTATGTCTGGAACATGGCTGGTGCCGCCCCGCAGGCTTATGTCAACGGGCAACAAATCCACCCGCAGCGCCGCAATAGTTTCTTTGCCAATTGGAGCTTCTTCGATGTCAGCGATGCGTTGGAGCCGGGCACGAATCAGGTCACGCTGTACGTTCCCGAGGCGCTGCTGTGCTACCGCGTCTATCTGACGACCGAGCCGCACGGCGACTACCCCCATTTTGGCGTCCAGAAGAACGCCCGCTGGGCGGACTTCGCCGACTGGATCGGCTGGTCGCGCGGCAATCAAGTCCGGCGCGGGGCCGAGATGATCCGTCAGGTTGACCCCGACCGCTCCATCAACTTCATGGCCCCGGACCCCGCCGGCCCCATCGCCGAGGTCTGCCGGGAATACGGCGGCCGGTTCCACGACACCGGCGCGATGGCCGGTTTCTGGACCGACGAACCCTCCCTAATGATGGCGGGGAAGGGCCTGCCGGCCAGCGCCGAGCCGGGCAACGGGGCCGCCAATGCCCGCGACTTCCAGCTCTTCTGGGGCCGCTGGCTGACGGAGGGCCTGGCCGGCATCCACTACTTCCAGACCCTCTACGAGATAAAGGACAGGCCGGACGTGCTGGCGGTCTTCAAGGCCAACCGCGCCCTGTACGGGATGATCGGCAAGTACCACGTCCCGTTCACTCGGCTCGGCATCCTGTTCAGCAGCCGCGTCGGCCAGCTCACCGGCTTCCCCTGGGACCCCGGCGTCAGCGGCTTCCAGGAGACGGGGTACTACCGCATCGGCTTCCCCGCCGCGCTGGCGCAGACGTGCCCGCGCGGCGGTGTCACCGAGGAAGATTTCCGCTCGCCGGTCGTCAGCGCCTACAAGATGATCGTTGACTGCAACACCCCGTTCTTTGACGACCGACTGACGGACAATATCGAGCGCTGGGTGCGGGCGGGCGGCGTCTTCATGACCTACGCGCAGACCGGGCGGCACACGGAAACGGAGCCGGACTCGTGGCCGATCAGCCGCCTCTCCGGCTACCGACAGCTCGACTTCGACGTCTACCCGCGCGGGTTCGTCGCCTCCGCCGCGAAGGGCCAGACCATCCTGACTGGCGACGAGTGGACGACCCCGTGGCGCGCGGGCGGGACTGCGCTCAAGAAGGAGGCCGCTGACTGTGTCGACCTGCTCGTCTACAACGACGGCTCGACCGCCGTCGGGATGCGCCCGCTCGGGAAGGGCTGGGTCATCCACACCGGCCTGCAAAACGACGCCCCGCGCATCGCCAGCCTCATCACCGCCCTCGCCAAGCACTTCGGTGCGGCGGAGCCTGTCCCCGTGACGGCCTCCCCCTGGCCGAACGGCCTCCACCTGCGCCACTATGTCAGCAACACCGGCCTCTACGACGTCTTTGTGCTGTTCAACGAAGGCGCTCCGCCGATGAAGGTTGACCTGGTTTTCCTGCCGGGCTTCCACCCGCCCGCCCTGACTGATCTGCTCACGCAGGAGGCATTGCCGATCACGCGGCATCCGGCAGGCGACACTATTGAGGGCGTGACGCTCGACTCGTGCCAGACGCGGATGTTCCTCGCCCCGCGCGCCGACATCACCGCCTCGCCGCTGGAATGGCTGACCCTCCAGCGCGGCTGGTGGCAGGGCACGAAGAAGCCGCCCACAAAGCCCCTGCCGACGACCAAAGAACTCCAGCGGCACCTGCTGGACCTCAGCGACGACTGGGCCTGGAAGCGCGTGGACGGCCTGACCGACGACGAGGCGCTTGCCCTCGCACAGCCCGAACACGACGACAGTTCGTGGGAGCGACGTAACCTCGACGCCTGGCTCTATCCGGGCGACCTGAACCCAAAGCGGATCGTGATGCGTAAGCGCGTCACCGTCCCGGCCCACTGGAACAACGGGCGCATCTTCCTCACCGTCAACTTCGCACACGGCGAGTACCAGGACAACGCGCGCACCATCATTCAGGGGAAGGTCTTCGCCAACCGTTCTTACCAGAATGGCCCGATGACGGAGGAGTTCCCCGACGTGTTCATCCCCGGCACGACCTTCGTCCTCGCCGCCGACATCCGCTCCAACAACTCCCTCATCGGGTGGCGCGAGCCGATCTGGATGCACTACCTCCCCGAGCCTCCCGCCCGTCAGGACCTCGCCGGGACCTGGGCAGTCCACTCGGACGCCATCCACGCCGCCGGCACCCTGACGCTCCCCGGCCCCACCACCCACGCCGCCTTCCTCAGCCGCACGGTCGTCATTGACGCCGCCCACCGAAATAGCAACGTCGTGGTCTTCGTGGAGCAGGTGGATGTCGGCATGACCGCCATCCTGATTAACGGCCGCCAGATAGACATCATGCCCACCCCCGGCAAAGCCTTCGCCGTCGTCAACATCACGCCCATGGTGGCCTTCGGCGGCGAGAACACCGTCGAGCTTCGCTGCGGGGCAAACCCGCAGCCCACCTCCATCAAAGCCGTCGAGCTGCGTTTCTACGAGAAAGGCGTCTTCCCGTGAGGCAGTTTGGTGTATACTATCGCAAGGAGGAAGACCCCCATGATCCGCACCGTCGAAGCCATCATTGATGAACAAGGAACCGTGCTTCTCCAGGAAGCCATTGCCCTCACCGGCCCGCACCGCGCCCTTGTCACCATACTTGAGGAAGAACCGCATCCGAACGCGACCGCACTACTGAGTGAGGCGGCCCTGGCCGAAGACTGGAACAGACCCGAGGAGGATACCGCATGGTCCCATCTTCAGCCGGCGCGGTCGTGATGGTGCCGTTCCCCTTCTCCGACCTGTCGCAGACCAAACTGCGGCCCACCGTCGTTCTGGCGGCAGCAGGGCGCGGGGATTGGGTGCTGTGCCAGATCACGAGTAATCCTTACGCCGACCCACGCGCTGTGCTGCTGGAGAGCCGCGATTTCGCGGCGGGTTCGCTCCGCCTCACAAGCCACGCCCGCCCTGGGAAGCTGTTCACGGCGAACGCCAGTCTCATCGCCTCCGAGATCGGCACGTTGACATCTCCCGCATTCGAGCGCGTACTTGAAGCCGTCGTCGCCCTGCTGAAGCCTGACAGCTAGAGCCTGTTATGAACTTCGCACTGGCAGAAAGTCCTAGCGTCCGCTAACGGTTGTCATTCCGCCTGCTGGCGTGATGGATAGTGGGTCTGCCCGGCATTCATTAGAACCCGCCCTGATCAGGGGGCGTATAGAAAAGGCCAATCAGGGGCCGAAAGTGCATAACAGGCTCTAGGTGAGGCGCTCCGCACCCTAGTCAGAGCCAGCCGGAGGAGCATTAAGTCTGGGCAGCGTGGAGCATTCCAATAGCATCCACACCAAACGAAAAGCGGCCCCGTCCAGTGGACGGGGCCGCTCCTCTGTCAGTCCTAATCCGTGACGCTGGGCTGCCCCACCTTGACCAGCACCGTGCCGTGGGCGGGGACGGAGACGGTGTAGCCATTCGCGAACCGGCCCATGTCCTTGCGCTGCCACAGGTCGCGGACGGGCTGGGAGCCGGAGAGGCCGAGCTGGGACCAGGGAACGGTGATGTCCAGGCGGTCCGAGCCGAGGTTGACCAGGCCGACGGCCTGCGTGCCGTCGAAGAGGGGACGCGCCCAGATCTGGGCGTCGCCCGTCTCGGAGATGCGCCCGGCGGGGCGGCCCAGGGGGTCCTGGTTCACGTCCAGCACGTCGTCGTTGGTCAGGAGGGCCTTGGTGAAGGCGTCCAGCTTGGTCAGGTCGCAGCCGATCAGCAGGGGGGACGACAGCAGGCTCCACATCGAGATGTGCGTGATCTGCTCGTTCGGCTTCAGGTGCGTCGGGTGCGTGTTGCCGAAGCCGACGACGCCCACCATCAGCATGTCCGGGTCATTCCAGTAGCCGGGCCCGACATACTCCTGGTGGCCGTTCTGGCTGGTGAAGATGCCGCGCACGCTGTTCCAGTTGTCCTGGATGTCGCCCGTCGTCCGCCAGGCGTTGCCGCCGATGGTCGCGCCCCACTTCCAGACGTCGGCCATGCCGTACTGGCAGAGGCTGAACAGAATGTCCCGGTCGGTCTTCTTGAGCGCCGCGCCCATCAGCCGGTAGGGCTTGACCTGCTTCTCCAGGCCGTCCCCGGTCGCCACGTCGCCGTAGGAACACCAGTCGTACTTCAGGTAGTCCACGCCCCAGCCCGCGTAGGTGTCCGCGTCCTGCTGCTCGTGCTGGTAGCTGCCCGTGTAGCCGCCGCAGGTCTTGGGGCCGGGAGACGAGTAGATGCCCATCTTCAGGCCCTTGCCGTGAACGTAATTCGCCAGCGCCTTCATGTCCGGGAACTTGTCGTTGGTCAGGATGGCACCGCTTGCGTCCCGGCCCGCCTCCCAGGTGTCGTCAATGTTGACGTACTGGAAGCCGTGCGCGGCCAGGCCCGCAGAGATGAGCTGGTCGGCGGCGTCCCGGACCTTCCCGGCGTCCACGCGGCCCGCCCAGACGTTCCAGGAGTTCCAGCCCATCGGCGGCGTCAGGGCCAGCGCGCGGCTGCCGCCGACGATGGTGAGCGACCGGCTGGACGACCCGCGCGGCCCGCGCACGGTCAGCCTGACCTTGGTCGAGCTGACGCCCGGCAGGACGCCCGAAATGATCCCCGTATTCTTGTCCAGGGTCAGCCCGGCGGGCAGGTTCGCGGCCTCAAACGTCAGCGGCCCCTCGCCCGTCGCGGGGATCATGAACTCGAACGGCTTGCCCGGCGTCGCGCCGGTGATGCGCGGGCCGTGGATGGCCGGGACGGGCGAGTCGGCCCCCATGAAGATGGGCATGGGCGGTTCATTGGCCGTGACATCGGCCATGGTGACGGGCCGGGCCGCCGCGCCGGGAACGAGGGTCAGCAGCGCGCCCGCCCAGTCGGCGTGGTCGTAGGTGTTGCCGTCGCCGCCGTCCTCGACGACCAGTGTCATCCGCTTCGCGCCGGTCAGGTCAACGGAGACGGGCACGGGCGCATCGCCGCCATGAAGGATAGCGGTTTCGGCCTTCTTTTTGCCGTCCACGAAGACCTGGAACTGGACCGAGCCGCGCCCCTGTGCTTTCTCCTCATCGTCTACCCCCGCCAGCGCATCAAAGTGGGTGGCACTGCCTTTGAGATCAATTAGAAGGCGACTGACGGAGTGGGTGCCCAGCCCGTGCGGGTAGGCGATGCCGTTCACTGTCATCGGGCGACTGTCTACGGATTTGCCTGCATGGGCCGTGCCGTAATCCTGGGTGACGTTGGCGAGGTCGAGGGTGTCGAGCCAGAGGGCGTTCGCGGGTGCGTCCTGGGCGCGCAGGGCCGCCATGTCCTGCGCGTGGGCGGCTACGGGATAGATGAAGGCCGTTGCGGCCAGCGCCGTCCAAGCGGCGCGTTTCCAGAGGGGGAGTGTGTTTCTCATAGTTGCCGTATAAATACGCCATGGGGCCGGCGTTTTCCTGCCTGATCCGCGTAGGGTCGCCGCTTGCCGTGCCCTCTTTTCCGGTCGGCGTTCCGGGAGAGGGCGCGGCAAGACCAGGAGGGCGCGGCAAGCGGCGACCCTACACGACAGCAAGGGCGAACACAAGGTTCGCCCCCAAGACAGTCAATGAGGCGGGTGAGCCTAGATGGACTCGCCGATGTGTATCCCGCACTCGCGCTTCAGCCCGAAGAACCGCGTCTCCTCCTCGGTCATGTCCGCGCCCATGGGCCGCGAAGTCTGGACATCGCCGATGGAGACATAGCCCTCATACCAGAGCGGGTGATACGGCAGCTCGTGGCGCGTGAGGTACTGGTGAACGTCCTTGTTGGACCAGTCGTAGATCGGGTGGACCTTGACGCGCCCGTCCTGCGCGGCCAGCGTTTGCAGGCCCGCCCGCGTGGACGACTGCGACCGGCGCAGGCCCGTGATCCAGGCGGCAGCTTCAAGTTCATGCAGGGCGCGGCCCATCGGCTCCACCTTGTTGACCGCGTTGAAGCGCGTGATGCCATCCACCCCCTGCTCCCACAGCCTGCCCCAGCGCGCCTCCTGCCACTCCCGGCTGATCGGCGACGAGTAGACCTTCAGGTTCAGCCCCAGGCGGCCAGTCAGCTCGTCCACAAAGCGGTACGTCTCCGGAAACAAGTATTGGGTGTCCAGCAGGACGACGGGGATCTCCGGCCACTGCCGCGTGACCATGTGCAGCAGGACGGCGGCCTGCGCGCCGAAGCTGGACGTCAGCAGGATGTCCGGCTTCCACCGGCCCAGGGCGTAGGCGACCCGCTCCTCTGCGGTCGCCGTCGCCAGCGTTCCATTGGCCGCTTCCAGTTCTTGGGCTTCCAAGTCTCCAGTCAAGACGTTCATACACTCTTAATGCCCGGCGGGCGTCGGCAAGTTCCCCAGCCAGGCGAGGCAGGCCTGGTCGCTCGCGGCGTCCTTGTTCCGCGCGTACTGCGGCAGGGGCAGGCTGTCCCCGATGGGCGTGAACTCCACGGCCCGTGTGGTCCCGATGTCCCGGACGGTGATGCTGATGTGCTGGTCCGGGTCGCCCAGGCGGAACGGCGCGCAGGAGATCACCTCCTGGCCGTCCCTCAGCCCCGCCCAGAAGGCGCGGCTGCCGCGCTTGACGCCCACGACGGCCTGATGTGCCATCGTCGCCTCGCCGTCAAACCCAAGCTCGAACTGCGGCCTCTTGACCGTCCGCAGCGCGAATCCGGGGCCGAGGGCGCACGGGTCGGGGGAGAAGGTCTCGCCGTTCTCGACGACGCGCGCAAGATCGGCGGCGGGGTCGGCAACGCCGTACTGCCGGAGCGCGGCGGCGACTGAGGCCGCAGACACGGGGGCGGCGGAGGCTCTGAGGCCCCGCATGACGTCGTCCAGGGAGTGCCCGCCCGACGCCACCGACCGGATCGCCGCGTTCCAATGGGCGGCCAGCAGCGCGCCCTGCTGGTAGGGGAGCCGGGCGAGCGCCGTGCCCGAGTAGAAGCCGTCCGCCGCCTCGCCCCCTTTGCGGTTGCGGCAGGGCGACTCGGCGTACTCGCGGAGCAGCGCGTTGGTCTGCTGCGCGTAATCGTCCAGGGAGATCAGGCCCGCCCGCAGCAGCAGCAGGCGCGCGTAGTGGTCGGTGATGCCCTCGCTGAACCAGAGCAGCGGGGCGTCACCCGCGCGCATCTGGTCGGCATTCCACTCGTGGAACAGTTCATGCGCCAGGACGTGCTTCAGCCCGAAGTCCAGAGTCCGGCTCTGCGGCTGGTACAGGGCCACGGAATGGGTCAGCTCCACCCCGCCGCCCTCCGTGTCGCCACCCGCCCGCGCGGCCTGTTCTAGCGGGAGGAGCGTCACCAAGTAATAAGGGAAGTCGTTGTCGTGCCAGAAGTCCCGCTCCGCCGCGACGATGCGCCCGGCGAGGGCCGCGAACTCGCCGTCGGAGAACTTCCACTTGCCGCGCACGGCGACCATGACCGGCCTGCCGCCCGCCTGCACCGTCTGGATGCGGAAGTCGCCGGCGACATAGACCGTCTCCAGGAACTTCTCCAAAGCCCCCGTGAACTGCTGGTCGGCCTGCCCCGCGCCCAGGCTGTCACAGAAGGCCCAGCCCGCCGGCAGCTTCCAGTGCAGCGTGACGGCCAGCGGCCCGCCGTACTGGGCGGGGTAGGCCCAGACGGTCGTGCCGATGAAGTGGAAATCGCTCGCCTGGAGCGTAGGCCGGAAGTACGCGCCGGGCTGACTCGAACGGGTTTCCGCGTCCGGCGCGACCTCATAATGCAGGCGCACGGCCTGGCCGGGTGCGAACGTCACTTGCTTGACGTCCGGCGCGTCCGTGTCCGCCAGGGTGACGCCGGGCGACACGGCGGCCAGCCCTTGTATGTTTTTGTCCAGCCCGCGCTGGCCCGAAAAGTGGCTCGGCAGGTACAGCCGCGTGTGGCCGGTCGCGTCGCCGGGGAAAGCCAGGTCCACGCTCAGAGTGAGGCCGCCAGCGCGTGGGACGGCCTGCACAGTGTAGGTGAGTTGACTCTGCGCGTCGGCGCATAGGGGAGGGAGGAAGAGGGCCAGAAGAAACAACGCGCAAGCAAAGAAAGCTTTCATGGGCGGTTCCTGCCTTCAGTGGCAATGGCGGCGACACGGATTGTCGCCGCCACTCATTCTACCATGATTCATCCGCCGCCGCCAGCGCCCGTTCCAGCCTGGCAGAGCGATGGCATATAGAGGGCAGGCACGGGACAAAGGGCAGGCACGGGGGCCTGCCCCTACATGATCATGCCCGGTCCTCGGTAGGGGCAACCCCCTGTGGTTGCCCTTCAAACGCGGATGGCGGCTAGAAGAGCGGCGTTCGCCATGGCACCCTCCCAGCCCTCGTCGTTGTCTTCGACGCCCCACACGGCGGACAGCACGGCCTGGGCGACTGCCCACCCCCGCACCCGTGCCCGGTCTAGTTCCAATTCCTCCGCCAACTGATGCGCCCGGCGTTCCAGCAGCCGGGCAGGGTCCCGATGCGCGTGCCGGTCCGGCCATAGGTTCCGCAGCAGTGCGCCGACTTCATAGGCCGGCTCGCCGACCAGCCCCTTGGGGTCAATCGCCAGCCAGGGCGAACGCCCGGCGGACAGGATGTTGTCGTGGTGCAGGTCCCCGTGCAGCAGGACGGGCGGCGCGCTCGAAGCCAGAAGCTCGGCGAAGAGTGTTTCGGATTCCTCCACCTGCGCTCGGGGCAGCGGGCCGGTGCCGCCGCCGAAACGCTCCCGCAGGCGCGCAAAGCCCTGGCCCCAATCCGCCACCGTAGGGAACTCATGGCCGGACGGGGCGGGGCACCACAGGCCGCGCATGACGGAGGCGGCGATGGCGGTGGCTCCGTCATCGCGCGCCTCGTCGGCCAGCGTTGTCAGTACCGCCCCCGGACGCAGCCGCTCCAGCAGAAGCAGTCCTGCGTCGGCCCCAGATTCCAGCAGGCGAACGCTGCCCCGACCGTCGAAGGCGCGCAGGGCGGCGGCCTCAGTCCGCAGCTCTTTGTTGGGGACGCCGACCTTCAGCACGGCCTCGGTTCCGTCCGCCCGGAGCGCGGGCGTGACGTAGTTGAAGGTCAGGTTGGGGAAGGGCGGGGCGAGCGTCAGGGACCAGCGCCGGGCGCAGTCGTCCAAAAGGCCGGGCAGATCGCGGAGCCACGCCCGGCCCGGCTCGCCCCAGGTGGAGCTGACCGTCTGCTTGAACCGCCCCGGCAGAGCCGGCCCCTCTGCCTCCATCCCTGCCCCCCCCTACTCGTCCAGCGTGCCGAACGGCAGGCCGATGGGCATGGCGGCGGGGCGCTCGTAGGGCGCGGAGAGTGTGTACGCCCGGCCCGACTGCGAGGAGTCGAGGAAGCCCTGCATGGCGTCCAGCACGGCGTAAGCCTGCTCGCCACTCGCCCGGTGCGCGCGCCCCGACCGGATGGCGTAGGCCATGTCGGCGACGCCCACCATGCGGCCGTAGCCAGTCGGGAAGGCGGGCGGAACGTCCTCAAAGCCGCCGCCCGTGTTGACCTGGACCGTGCCGTCGAAGCCGTTGGGGTCGGGCACTTTCAGCGTGCCCTCCGTGCCGTAGACCGTGATCGGGAACTGGCTGTCGTACTGGGCATGGCCGGTGGCGAACGAGGTGATGATCGTCCCGAGCGCGCCCCCTCCGAACTCCATCGTGCCGGCGATATGGTCGGGCGTCGTTACTTTAATTTCTTTGCCGTGGAGGGGCTGACTCGTGATGACCCGGTCAGGGATGGCGATGCTCGCCGCGCCGGTCAGGCGCTTCAAAGGTCCGAGCAGGTTGAAAAGGGCGGTCAAATAGTACGGCCCCATGTCGAACATCGGGCCGCCGCCGGGCTGATAGTAGAACTCCGGGCTGGGGTGCCACGATTCGTGCCCTCGGCCCATCATGAAGGCCGTGAAGGCGACGGGCCGGCCGATGGCCCCGTCGTCTATCACTTTACGCGCCGTCTGGATGCCCGCCCCCAGGAACGTGTCCGGCGCGCAGCCGACTCGGAGGCCTTTGGCGGACGCCTCGGCCAGCAGCGTCTGCGCCTCGGCCCGGTCCAGGCCCAGCGGCTTCTCGGCGTAGGTGTGTTTCCCCGCGGCGATGGCCCGGCGGGCGAGAGGGATGTGGGCCTGGGGGATCGTCAGATTGAGGACGATCTCGATCTCAGGGTGTGCCAGCAGCTCCTCGACGGTGAGTACCTGCGGGACGCCGAACTTCTCGGCCTGCGCCCGCGCCTTTTCCCCGTCCAGGTCGGCGCAGGCGACGACCTCCAAAATAGGGAACACGGGGGCATGGCTGAAATAGGCACCGCTGATGTTGCCGCAGCCGATCACGCCGACTTTGACGGGATGAGTCATGGGGAATGGTCCTTCAGTGCAATGAGATGGAGCCTAGTTCGTCATGCCGGGCGCGATTCCTGCGCGATCTGTCCCTCTGGCACTCAGCCCGGCGGCGTCAGCGTCAGGTCCGCGATGACCGGGCAGTGGTCCGAGCCGACCGCATTCCCGACCCAGCACCGCTCGACCCGCCACCGGCGGCCCGCGAGGATGTGGTCAATGCGGGTGTAAGGCGCTCGGACGCGGGTATAGCCGCCGTAGGTGTAGCCGTAGCCGAAGCCAGCCTCCGAGAAGGCGTCCCGCAGGCCCGCGCCGAACAGGCGGCGGCAGGCCAGCGACTGCACCGGCGCGTTCAGGTCGCCCGTCACCAGCGTCGGCCCCGTCTCCGCGCCGACATAGTCGGCCAGACGCCCCGCCTCGGACAGCCGTTGCTGCGCGTTCTCCTGCATCCCCCCGGCCTGCCGGTGCCGCACCGAGAGCAGCCCCGTCCGGGGCGACAGCAGGTGGACGTTGTAGACGGCGACCGCGGCCCCGCCGACCCGAAGCACGGAGCGGAGGCAGTGGCTCTGGGAGCCGGGGGAGGAAATGTCCCGGACCTCCACGGCGGACAAGGGGAGGCGACTCGCGACCAGATATTGGTCATCCACATGCACGTTCCAGCCGGCCAGCGCCTTGCCGACGACGCCGCCCATCACGCCGTCCGCGTCCTGCATCTGGATCAGGCCCGGCTTGAAGGCGGCGATGTCGCGGGCGACGGCACCCGCGTCGCGGGAGCCGCCCTTGACGTTGTAAGTCATCACCCGCAGGTGCCCCGGCCCGGCGGGCGGGTCGCCCGGCGACGCGGGCCAGCCCCAGTGCCAGCACAGCCCCATGACCGGCCCCAGCACCCACACCAGGGCCGCCAGCGGCACCCAGGTCAGGCGGCGGGCGAGGGCCCACGTCAGCGGCACCAGGACGGCGGCGGGCAGCGCCCACAGCCACTGGGGCAGGTAGAGGTTGAAACTGCCCGGCCACCACCGCTCCGGCCCCGCCGCGTCCGTCAGCCACAGGGCCAGCAATGCCAGGAGGAAGGCCAGGTTGAGCAGGAAGACCGCCCCCTGACGCCGCCCCTTCGGGGCCGCCGCGCGGAGCCACCTGCCGGGCAGGGACGTCCTGACGTCCCGCGCCCCGACCAGCGTCTCCTGGCAGTTGCTGCACCGATACAGGCCCTTTCCCTGCGGCGTGTCGGGCAGGCGGTTCTTACGTCGGCAGTGCGGGCATTGGATGATCATACAGATCGCACGAGGTATATGGTCATTTCACCGAGGATATGAGCAGGCGGCGCTAGCGGGATGTGTGGTTCGTCTTGATTTTTCAATGTTTACTGCCCATAATAGTAGCGGAGGCTTTGGGGCGCGCAAGCGCAACATTGCCTTTTCCTATTCCTCCCTATCCTCTCTCGCCCGCAGATCAGAAATCACCGCGAAACTCCATATCGTGTAATCCGGTATGCCATCCACTTCCCGCGCGGTCCGATACCTAAGCCGCATTACCTGTTCCGCAAGCCCGTTCATCTCCGAGCGCGCGGCCTGCTTCATTCCTGACACCCGCACTCCCCACGAGACGATATACGCTACAAGGTCTGCCAGTTGTATCCCGGTGGTAAGATCGCTGTGTACAAAGAACGGTTCGGGAACGATCTGACCAGACCGTTGCCTTCCTTTGGCAGTGAACTTGAAGTAACGGTCCATTTGGCTCAATAAAACATGGCTTTGACTCTTTTCAAGCTCATCAAACACAATGATTCCTGATGGAGACGCCTCCTTGTCTTCTAGGAAGTAATAGAAGCGTTCGAACAGATAGGCGTAATCTTTGCGGAGGTGGCTGTGACTTGGGCGTGGGGAGTCCTTACCAACGATGCTGGCAAAAGCTTTGCAACGGTAACAAGCGCAAATGTCCAGCAGATCACTGACGTAGGCTAGCTTTGCCTGCGCCAGTCCAGCAAGCTCTTGCCGTCCTGCGGTTTCACCTGATTCCGGAGCCGACTTCGCCATATCCCGCCGCTCTTCTACTGGAAAAGGCGGTAGCATGGAAGCTAATTTGTAGGTCTTCGTCTTCAGCAGCTTTTTAGCTTTCAGTTCCCGCTCGCCATCACTATATCGTGTTCCAAAATGCCTGACTTCGGCTTCCTGC
The DNA here is from genome assembly GCA_965215505.1 of Capsulimonadaceae bacterium. GTDB lineage: Bacteria > Armatimonadota > Armatimonadia > Armatimonadales > Capsulimonadaceae > JANXMY01. The sequence continues at coordinate 5,688,575 of OZ244065.1, forward strand.
AAACTCTGAATCAGGTTCCATAGGTCGCGGTCCTCAACTGCCACACCTGCCAACACCTCACACGACGATTCGCGGTGATCCTGTCCGCTCTCATCGACAAAAAGAAAGCCATACCTGACTACACACCCCATTTAGTAATACCCGACCAAGATTACAGCAATGCTGTTGTGCCGTAAGTTCTTTGCCTGCAACGTCTATTCCTGCTCTCCCTCTGCTGGGCTAAGGCGTCGCAAGGAAAACCCGCTGTTACATTCGTCCCTGTTCCGGGAACAATGCCCGTAGATGTTTTGTTAAGAAGGTTGACAATGCCGCGCTCAACTGATATAATAAGCGGCGGCAGGATTAAAAAGCAATTACTCAAGCATGAACACCATAAGGGAGCATCGGAACACCAATGGCAAAGACAGTAGGAATTGACCTCGGGACCACCAACTCGTGCGTCGCCGTCCTCGAAGGCGGCGAGCCGACCGTGATCGCGAACGCCGAGGGCGCGCGGACCACCCCCAGCGTCGTCGGCTTCACCAAGACCGGCGAGCGGCTCGTGGGCAGCGCGGCCAAGCGGCAGGCGGTCGTCAACCCCGACCGGACCATCATCTCCATTAAGCGTAAGATGGGCACCTCGGACAAGGTGACAATCGATGGCAGCTCGTACACGCCGGAACAGATCTCGGCCATGATCTTGCAGAAGCTCAAGACCGACGCCGAGGCGTACCTGGGCGAGAAAGTAGACAAGGCGGTCATCACCGTCCCCGCCTACTTCAACGACGCCCAGCGCAACGCCACCAAGGACGCCGGCAAGATCGCGGGCCTGGAAGTGCTTCGGATCATCAACGAGCCGACGGCGGCCTCGCTGGCTTACGGGCTGGACCGGAAGAAGAACGAGACCATCCTTGTTTATGACCTGGGCGGCGGCACGTTCGACGTTAGCGTCCTGGACGTGGGCGACGGCGTCTTTGAAGTGCGCTCGACGGCGGGCGACACGCACCTGGGCGGCGACGACTTCGACCAGCGGATCGTGGACTTCGTCGCCGACGAGTTCAAAAAGGACCAGGGCATAGACCTCCGCAAAGACAAGCAGGCCATGCAAAGGATGCGCGAGGCGGCCGAGAAGGCCAAGATCGAGCTGTCCAACGTCGTGCAGACGACAATCAACCTGCCCTTCATCACGGCCGACGCCGAGGGGCCGAAGCATCTGGACGTGAACCTTTCGCGCGCCAAGTTCGACGAGCTGACCCGCGACCTGGTGAAGCGGACCGAGGAGCCGTTCACGCGCGCCCTTGCCGACGCCGGCATCGAAGCCAAGGACGTAGACGAGATCATCCTGGTCGGCGGCTCGACCCGCATCCCGGCCATCCAGGACCTGGTCAAGCGGCTCGGCGGCGGCAAGGAGCCGAACCGGAGCGTCAACCCCGATGAAGTGGTCGCGGTCGGCGCGGCCATCCAGGCAGGCGTCCTCGGCGGCGAGGTCAAGGACGTGGTCCTGCTGGACGTGACGCCGCTGTCCCTGGGCATCCAGACGCTGGGCGACATGTTCACCAAGCTGATCGAACGGAACACGACCATCCCGACCCGCAAGTCGGAGGTCTTCTCCACCGCCGCCGACGGCCAGACGGCCGTGGACGTGGTGGTCTACCAGGGCGAGCGCCAGGTGGCGTCGCAGAACAAGCTGCTGGGCCGTTTCCAGCTTACCGGCATCCCGCCCGCCCCGCGCGGCGTGCCGCAGGTCGAGGTCACGTTCGACATTGACGCCAACGGCATCGTGAACGTCTCGGCAAAGGACCGCGCCACCAACAAGGAGCAGCGGATCACCATCTCCGGGGCCGGCACTTTGGACAAGGCCGCCGTCGAGCGCATGATCCGCGAGGCGGAGGCGCACGCGGCCGAGGACGCCGACCTGCGCGACAAGGCGGAGGCCAAGAACCAGGCTGACCAGCTCGTCTACCAGACCGAACGGCTGATCAAGGACCTCGGCGACAAGCTGCCGTCCGAGGAGAAGGGCACCGTCGAGACGGCCATCGCGGATGTCAAGTCCGCCCTGGAGGCCGGTGACACCGGGCGCATCAAGGAGACCACGGAGCAGCTCCAGCAGGCCTCGTACAAGCTCAGCGAGATCCTCTACCGCCAGGCCGACCCCGGCCCCTCGGCGGACGGCGCTTCGAGCAACGGCTACCACGCCGACGGCGCAGGCGCTGCGGAGCATGCCGAAGAGGCCGCGCCGCACGACGACGTCATTGACGCCGAGTTCAAGAGCGAGTAGCATGCGCTTTGGCCCGGCACCTATGGTGCCGGGCCATCCTGCCCCCTTGGGGGCATCAACAACACACCACACTTGGAGGAAAACCGACAATGCCGACAAACATCGTTCGTTTCGATCCTTTTGAGGACATGGCCCGCTTGCAGCGGGAAGTGAACCGCCTGTTCGACGACAGCAGCCGCCCAACAGGCCGGGGCGGGGGCGAACTCGCCCCCGCCCGGACCTGGGCACCCGCCGTGGACATCTTCGAGGACCGCGAGGGCATCACGGTCCGGGCCGATCTGCCCGGCCTGCGCCTGGAAGACATCGACATCGAGCTGACCGGCGACACGCTCACCCTGAAGGGCGAGCGCAAGTTCGAGGACACGCAGCGCAAGGACGGCTACGTCCACGTCGAGCGCGCCTACGGACAGTTCCGGCGGACGTTCACCATCGGCTCTCCCGTCCGCAACGACGCCGTGAAGGCGTCGTACAAGGACGGCATCCTGGAAGTGTACCTGCCCAAATCCGAGGAGACCAAGCCGAAGAAGGTACAGGTCTCAGCCGGGTAGGCGGCACAAAGCAAGGGCGGCGCGGGATAGTCCCGCGCCGCCCTTTTGTTTGTACCCGCACTATGTCGACCAGTCTTCCGCTCGCAATCCGGGAACTCTGCCGAAATCCTTCATGTTGCGCGTCAGCAGCGTCGCGCCGTTCGCTAGGCAGGTCGCGGCGATCTTCAAGTCCATCGCACCGATGCGGACACGCTCGTGACGCGAACGCTCGAACTCAGCGGAGGCTGCCGCATCATAGTCAATCAGTGGGATGCGGCGGAAGTGTTCCACGAACAGCCGAAGTTTCCGGTAGGCTTCCACCTGACGTGACGGACCGTTGGCCTGGGCGACGTAGCTTAACCACCCGCGCATTTGTTCTTCATAGGTGATGATGGACACCGCGACTTCTCCCGGAGGCACACCCGCAAGGCGTCTGCCGATGTTAAAAGCCGCCATCGTGTCTTGGTCAACGAGGCTGAGGTGGTCGGTGTCGAGGATGAGCATCAACCCCCCTAATCGTCCTTTGGTCGCAGCGACTCCCGGTACTCACGGCCAAGACGCATGGCCTCATCGTAGTCAGGGTCATTTTTGAAGGTCCCGCGTATCTGCTCCCACCAGGGACGAGTGTCCTGGGAGGCTGTGGCACCGTGCTTCTGTTCGAGTTGTTCCAGTTTTGTTTCTAACTTTGCGACGCGCTCCTCCAGCGATGCTATTGCCATGATTCCATACCTCGTGATGAGAATAAAACCATTATACCCGGACCGAGCAACGCAATGAGGAACGGCTTTTTGCTACTCCTGATCGGCGCCGGGCAGATCGCGCTGGCGAAACTGTACCCTCGTGCCGCATGGCTGCTGGTCTGGTCCGGCCTGAGCTTTTTGATCGTCGCGGTGGCCTATGCACTTCAAACGCCACGTGTGTTCGGGAAGCGGGTGGACGGGACGCTGGCGTGGGAGCCGTGTGTTCTGCTGCTGCCGTACCTGCTGCTCACCTGGCTGCTCTGGTACTGTCAGACCTGCCTTTCACGGGAAGCCGTCTGCAACGAGGTCGCGCCGGGGCTATGGCTCGGACGCCGTGTGGGTGCCGTGGAATTGCCGCCGGCCGTCACGCTGGTGATTGATCTGACTTCAGAGTTCGGCGAGCCGTTTGGCCTGCGAACGGGCCACGCTTATCTCTGCCTGCCCGCACTGGATAACGCGGCCCCCAACCCAACTGCGTTCAGGGAGGCTGTTCAGAAAGCCGCCTCCTGGGAAGGGACGATCTACGTTCATTGTGCGCTCGGGCACGGCCGCTCCGCGCTGGTGGCTGCCGCTGTCTTGATGGCCCGTGGCCTTGCTGCCGACCCGGAAGAGGCGTTCGCGCGAGTGAGGCAGGCGCGGCCTGCCGTCAGGCTGAACCGCGATCAGGAAGCGTTCCTGAGAAAGCGGGCGTGAGACAGGCATGAAAAAGGGCGGCGCGGATCACCGCGCCGCCCTCCCTATGCCGGCCTTAGCTGGCCGGGGTCTGGTCTTGCGGCTGACCCTGCGGCTGGTCCTGAGCCGCAGGCTGCTCCGGCGCGACGGCCCCCGCTGCGGCGTCCGCAGCGGCCTCTGCCGTCAGGCCCTGGTTCTTGGCCTCAGCCTTTGCCGACTCGACGGCATCGTGGGCCGCCGTCTGCGCGACGGTCGTGACCTTCTGCGTCAGGTCCTGGGCGGCGGCCGTGACCTTGTCCGCAAGCTCGTCCCGCTTCTTGCCCAGCATCTTGTTCTCGTAGTCCGACTCGGGGACCGAGAAGCCCAGCCCCGCACCGAAGACGATCGCCATCGCGCCGATCGCCAGCGGATTCTCGTAGAGGGTCTTGCTGAACCAGCTCGCACTCCGCGAAGCCTGGTCCGATACCTGACCGGTCAGGTTGGTCGCGGCGACCTGGACGTGGCCCGCCACCGTCCCCACCTTCTCGGCGGCGTTGCCCGCCGCGTCCGTGATGCTGACCGGCGGCTGGGCGGCGGTGGCCTTGTTATTTCGCACCAGCCAGATCACGCTGGCGATCACGAAAATGGCCTGGAGCGGGTTGCGCTGGAACAGGAGCCACAGAGCAGACCCCGCGCTCTGCGCGCCGGACGCGCTCGCCGTGCCGATCTTGCTGGCGGCATTCCCGAGGACGCCTTTGGCGGCGGGGACGGCGGCCTTTGCGGAGTCCACGGCGTTCCCAGCAGCAGCCTTCGCGACGGAAGCCTTATCTGCGACCTTGCCGGTCACATCCTGCGCTTTGTCGGCGATGGTCTGCGCGACGTCCTGTGCCTTGTCGGTTACAGTCTGCGCAACGTCCTGGGCCTTACCCGTCACGCCCTGGGCGACATCCTGGGCCTTGTCTGCCACGCCCTGGGCGATGTCCTGAGCCTTGCCCGCAATGTCCTGGGCAGTGTCCTTGGCCTTGTCGGCAGCGCCCTTCACGGCAACTTGAGTTGATTGAGCCACGTCCTGCACCACATCCTGGGCCTTGTCGCCCGCGTCTTGGGCCGCTCGGGCCACTCCCTGTGCCGCGTCAGCGGCTTTGTCCGTCACCGCATCTTTGGCGGTGTCCAGCGTCGCGCCGACTGCCCCGATGTCGGGCACTGAGAGGGCAGGCGTCGGTTCTTCTTTGTTCTCATAAGAAGGCTCGACATAGTCGTCAGTCAAACTCCTGCCGAGAGGGAGCGCGTCCACCGGGCCATCCACCAGGATGACCTCCCCGACCTCGATGGTGTCCTCGATGGGGTCAAAGACCTCGACCACCACGACCTCCGTCTGCTCGGTGATGGCCGGCACTTCGCTGACTGGCTCGTGATACTGCGGCCTGTTTTTTCTGCTCATTTCTGTTCTCCAAGGAAATTATGTTAGGCCGAAGCGGCTTGACCGGAACTCTTCAGGAAGCGGGCAGCAACGAAGCCGACGAGTGTGGCAATGCCGACGAAGGCGGCTGGCTGGAGCCGTGCGAAATCCTCAGTGTCCCGGATCACCTCGTCGATGTCCTTCTGCTGTGCCGTCGTCCCGAAGTCGGTCAGCTTCTGGGCCGCCTGATCAATGTAAGGACTGGCGAGCGACCCGAGGCCCTTGCCGCGCAGGTCGTCGCCGCTCTGCTTGACGATCTGGGCGACGTCTATGACGCCGGTCGCGAGGTGGTCCTTCTGCTGACTCAGGGCGGTTTTGACCCGCGTACTCAACAGATCCACCGCCTGGCCCGCGTACTGCTGACCCTGCTGGACGACCTGCTGTGTCTGCTGTTTGACCTGGTCCTTGACCTGCTCGGTAAAGGGCGCATCTGCGCCGACTGGAGTTGTCTCTGGGGTGTCTGCCATTGCGAATAGTCTCCTGCGGGTTGCTGTTGACCGTTGATACCCTTAGAAGTATGAGGTCAAACGGATAAGCCCGAATATCGGGAGGCTCGCCAGCATGGGAACCTGATGCCGACGATTTTTGTTAGATGAGTTGACAGCGACACGCTCATATGCAATACTAGAGCCGTTGGGAAGTCACTTGCGAGGGGAAGCACAGACCATGGCCGTTGACTACAAAGATTATTACAAGATTTTGGGGTTGCCGAAAACGGCCACTGACAAGGAGATCAAGGCGGCTTACCGGAAACTCGCGCGCCAGTTCCACCCGGACGTGAACCCCGGCGACAAGAGCGCGGAGGACAAGTTCAAAAACGTGGGTGAGGCCTACGAGGTGCTTTCCGACGCAGACAAGCGCGCGAAATATGACCAGTTCGGGGACGAATGGAAGTCGTACAGCCAGGGTGCCCCGACCGGGGCCGGGCCGGGGGGCTATCGCGGCGGCGTCCGGACCGAGTACGACTTCGGCGGCGCGGGCGGCGGCGCGGGCATTGACGATTTCCTGTCCTCATTGTTCGGCGGCGCGGCAGGCGGCGGGCAGGCGGGCGGGCCGGGGGCCGGCTTCGGCGGCTTCAGCAGCGGGCGGCCCGCCGCCCGGTCCGCGCGGCAGCCGTCGCTTCAGGAGGTCGAGCAGACGGCCGAGATCAGCCTGGAGGAAGCCTACAAAGGCACCAGCAAGAGCTTCACCGTCAGCATCCCCGAGACGTGCGGCCGGTGCGGCGGGGCCGGGGCGGTCTCGGCCGGCAAGGGGCGGCCCTGCCCGACGTGTGCCGGCAGCGGCAAGGTCAAGGGCGGGCGCAACATGTTCGGCAACAGCATCTGCCCGCAGTGCGGCGGGACGGGCGAAGCCACAAACGTCTGCCCGGACTGCCGCGGGGAGGGGACGGTCACCAAGCCGCGCCGCATCTCCGACGTCAAAATCCCCGCCGGGGTGGCCGACGGCCAGCGCATCCGGCTGGCGGGGCAGGGGGCGGGCGGCGGCGACCTGTTCCTGAAGATCAAGGTCAGGCCGAACGCGCAGTATGAGCGCAGCGGCGACGACTTGAAGACGGATTTCGCCGTGCCGTACACTGTGGCCGCTCTTGGCGGGGAGGCGTCCGTCGAGACGTTCACCGGCCGCAAGACGCTGAACGTGCCGCCGGGCACGCAGAGCGGGCAGTCGTTCCGGCTGACGGGGCAGGGGATGCCCAGGCTCAAGGGGGGCGGAGCGGGCGACCTGTACGCGCGCGTAAAGATGACGGTCCCCAAGGACCTCTCGCCGCGCGAGCGGGATCTGCTGACGGAGCTTGCCAAGCTGCGGTCGGACGGCGTGAAGGTGTAGGAGTCAACATCATGGCATTCGTGAAAGACAGGGACGAGCCGATCTATACCATCAGCATCGCCGCCAAGCTGGTCCGCCCCATGACGCGGGCCGCCAGCGGCGCGGAGGCCGCAAAGCCCATCCACGCCCAGACGCTCCGGATGTACGACCGGCTGGGGCTGGTCAAGCCCCGCAAGGTCGGCAAGAACCGCTTCTACTCCGACCGGGACATCGAGCGGCTCCAGCAGATCCAGCATCTGACCCAGGACATCAAGGTCAACCTCAGCGGCGTCGCCTACATCATCTCGCTCCTGGACCAGATGGGCCGGATGGAGATGCTGGGCGAGCGGCTGGAGGCCATGCTGCGCGAGGCGGAGCAGCAGGCCGGGCAGATCGAGCAGAAGCGTTCCGCCGCACGCGCAGAGAGCGACACCGAGGCAGAAGAGGAGTGATCCCCATGTTTGAAAAGTTTACCGAAAAGGCGCGCGCTCTGGTGCAGTCCGCCCAGGACATCCTGGTGCGCTACCAGCACACGCAGCTCGACACCGAGCATCTGCTGCTGGCGATGCTGGAACAGAACGAGGGCCTGGCCGTTCAGGTCCTGCAAAAGCTCAATGTGGACACCCGCGCCCTGGCCCACGCCACCGAGGAGGCCCTGGCCCGCGCCCCCAAAGTGCAGTACGCCGACTCGGGCGCGCAGATCTACATCACGCCGCGCATCAAGCGCGTCTTCGACCTCGCCAAAGAGGAGGCCCAGCGGCTCCAGGACAGCTACATCGGCGTCGAACACCTGCTGCTCGGCCTGGTCAACGAGGGCGACGGCGGCGCGGCCCGCCTCCTGAAGCAGCAGAACGTGGACGAGGAGAAGCTGTACAAGGCTTTGCAGGCCGTGCGGGGGAACTCGCGCGTGACCGACGAGAACCCCGAGGAAAAGTATCGGATGCTGGAGCGGTTCTCGCGCGACCTGACGGCCCTCGCCCGCGAGGACAAGATAGACCCGGTCATCGGGCGCGACGAGGAGATCAAGCGGACCATCCAGATCCTCTCGCGGCGCACCAAGAACAACCCGGTCCTGATCGGCGACCCCGGCGTCGGCAAGACCGCCGTGGCCGAGGGGCTGGCGCTGAAGATCGCCAAAGGAGACGTGCCCGAGAACCTGCGCGGGCGTCGCCTGCTTGCCCTGGACATGGGCGCACTCGTCGCCGGGTCCAAGTTCCGTGGCGAATTTGAAGAGCGCCTGAAGGGCGTCATGGACGAGGTCCGCAAGGCCGCCGGCCAGGTCATCCTGTTCCTGGACGAGCTGCACACCGTCGTCGGCGCGGGCGCGGCGGAGGGCGCGATGGACGCCTCCAACATGCTCAAGCCCGCCCTGGCACGCGGCGAACTCCAGTGCATCGGCGCGACCACCCTGGACGAGTACCGCAAGAACATCGAGAAGGACGCCGCCCTGGAGCGCCGCTTCCAGCCCATCGTCGTCGGCGAGCCTTCCGTCGCTGACACGGTGGAGATCCTGCGCGGCCTGCGCGACAAGTACGAGGCCCACCACACGGTCACGATCGACGACTCGGCGCTCATCGCCGCCGCCGAGCTGTCCCACCGCTACGTCACCGACCGATTCCTGCCGGACAAGGCGATTGACCTGATCGACGAGGCCGCCTCCAAAATACGCATCGAGAAGTCGTCCATGCCCTCGGACATCCGGGACATGGAGGACCGCCTGGACCGCATGGTCGCCGAGGGCCGGGCCGCCGCCGACGCCCGCGACTACGAAAAGGCCGCCCGATTCCGCGACGACGAGGTCGCCCTGCGCCGCACCTTCACCGAGCGTCGGGACGCCTGGACGCGCGAGTCCGGCGTGGACAGCGTCGTGGACGAACACGACATCGCTGAGCTGATCTCTAAGACGACCGGCATCCCCGTCAGCCGCATGTTTGAAGAGGAGGCCGAGAAGCTGCTGAACATGGAGGTGAAGCTGCACGAGCGCGTCATCGGCCAGGAGGTCGCCATCGAGGCCGTTTCGGAGGCCGTCCGGCGCGGTCGGGCGGGATTAAAAGACCCAAACCGGCCCATCGGCTCCTTCCTGTTCCTCGGCCCGACCGGCGTTGGCAAGACGGAATTGGCGCGGGCATTGGCGCAGTTCATGTTCGACGACCCCGACGCCATGGTCCGCATTGACATGTCCGAGTACATGGAGAAGCATTCGGTCGCCCGGCTCATCGGCGCCCCGCCCGGCTACATCGGCTACGACGAGGGCGGGCAGCTCACCGAGGCCGTCCGCCGCCGCCCCTACCGCGTCGTCCTGCTGGACGAGATCGAGAAGGCCCACCCGGACGTCTTCAACATCCTGCTGCAACTGCTCGACGCGGGCCGGCTCACCGACAGCACGGGCCGGACGGTGGACTTCAAGAACACCGTCGTCATCATGACCTCGAACATCGGCAGCCAGTACATCGAGGCCATGCCCGTCGGGGCGACCCCGCACGAGCAGGACGCGCTCTACGAGAAGATGAAAAGCAAAGTCACCGAGCAATTGCGCCAGCACTTCCGCCCGGAGCTTCTGAACCGGATAGACGAGATCATCGTCTTCCACGCGCTCAACCAGGAACAGATCAAGAGCATCGTGGACCTCCTGCTCAAAGGCACCGAGCGCCAGCTTGCCGACCGGAAGATGCACCTGGAAGTCACCGAGGCCGCCAAGACCCTCATCGCCGAGTCCGGCTTTGACCCGCTCTACGGTGCGCGGCCCCTGCGGCGGACCATCCAGCGCATGGTGGAGAACCCGATCTCCAGCGGCATCCTGCGCCGCGAGTTCAAGGACGGCGACACCATCCTCGTGGACAGCGACGGCGAGAAGATCCTGACGCGCCTGAAAGCGCCGCTGGTTCAGAAAGACGCCGTGACCGCGTAGCAAGCAAAGGGGCAGCCGGAAGGCCGCCCCTTTTTTGTCTGCGACAGGTATAATCCTCCCATATATGGTAACGGAAACGGAGTGTGTGACGATTGACAATCAGCTACGCCTCGTACTCTTCGGCCTGGAGTGTGCGCTTGATGTGGAGTTTTCGCCTGCCGTCGTTGAACAGATTCTTTCCGATTATTCGAGCGATCATGTCTCCATTGAGGTGAAGTGGTACACGCTCTGGGCGGGGCCGCGTCTAAAGGTGACTGGGCGTGTGAAAGATTATGAGCCTGGAGACATATGGCTCACCGTGGGAGGCCGAAATCAGCTAAAGCCGCCGCTGGCCGCCATCACCGAGAGAGCGAAGTACCAGGCTTACAGACTGGAGCGGTGCCAGGAACCAGAATGATCACCCCGAGTCAAATCCATCAAGTCAGTGACGAGATCGCGCGCCGGTTCCAGCCGGAGCGCATCATCCTGTTCGGCTCCTACGCCTACGGCACGCCTACCGAAGACTCGGACGTGGACCTCCTGGTCGTCATGCCGTTGCCGGACAAGGGGCGGGGTAGGGCCTCGGACATCCGGCCATATCTGGATGTCACCTTCCCGCTCGATCTTGTTGTCTGCGACCCGGAATATCTAGAGCAGCGGATCGCCATGAACGATTTTTTCCTGCGCGAAATCGCGGAGAGGGGCAAGGTACTTCATGCAAGCGATTACGCAGCAGTGGGTTAAGAAAGCTGAAGGAGACTGGGTCAGCATGGGCCGTGAGGGGCTGGCGCAGAATGATCCCAACTACGACCTCACCTGCTACCTAGCGCAGCAGTGCGCCGAGAAGTATCTGAAAGCGCGGCTGCAAGAAGCCAATTTGGCCTTCCCTAAAACACACAACCTGCTCGCTCTGCTGGCCCTCATCCTACCCATTGAGCCGTCCTGGAACGTGTTGCAGGCGGCACTCACCAAGCTTGACGACTACAGCGTGGAGTTCCGCTATCCTGGCCGCGACGCCACTGCCATGGACGCGCAGGACGCACAGCAGTTTTGCCGCATCGTGCGTGAAGTCGCCCGCCGAAGCTTCGGTCTGCCAACATGATAGACGCCGCCCAAATCTATCAGGTCAGCGAGGAGATCGCGCGCCGGTTCCAGCCGGAGCGCATCATCCTGTTTGGTTCCTATGCTTATGGGACGCCCAATGAAGACTCCGACGTAGACCTCTTGGTCATCATGCCCTTTGAAGGGAGAACGGCAAAGCAAGCGGTTGAGATTCGAGGTGCCGTTTATGCTGGTTTCGCGATGGACCTAATACCTATTACGCCGGAGAAGCTTAAGTACCGTCTGGAAATCAATGACTTCTTTTTGCGGGAGGTTGTCGAGAAAGGGAAGGTCCTTTATGATGCCAGCCACGCAGGAGTGGGTTGACCGAGCTGAGGACTGGGATATCGCCGGCTTGACGTTCCGCTCACGCAAAACACCCCGCTATAACGGGTGCTGCTTCCACGCCCAGCAGTGTGCGGAAAAGTATCTCAAGGCACAACTTCAAGAGGAGATTTTAACCATCCCCAAGATACATGACTTAGGAAGGTTACTCGATCTGCTGCTCCCGGCTCATCCGCTGTGGGCCGCGATGCGTCCTACACTCGACCTGCTGACCGTTTATGCAGTCGCAATCCGTTACCCAGGCGACTCCGCTGATAAAGAGGAGGCACGGGAGGCGATGAAACTCTGCCGTGGTGTACGGCACGAATTGCGGCTCAGTCTTGGGTTACCGGTTTGATGGTAGCCAACGTATGAGAGTGCGGTGGTCGGGCGCGTTCTGGGTCATCCTAGCGATACCCTGGATGATTGGGACTTGCCGCGCCGATAGCCCCCCTCCCCCGCGCGCCGTCATCCTGCCGAGCGCCGCGTCATCCGGCTTCCCCACTGTAGACCGCATCACCCTCGTCTACTACCCTGCCACGACGAATTCTCAGCCGATGCCCGCCGTCGTCGTCCTGCCGCCGAGTGGGGGGAGCGCGCGGGACCCCATCCTGCGGCGGCTGGCACGGCACCTCGCCGGGCGGGGAATCGCCTGCGCCGTCATGGACCTGCCCTATCACGGCTACCGGCAGCGGCGTAATGTCGCACCCGCCGCGCCGTATTTAGAGGGCAGCGTCGCGTCTTCGGTGCAGGCATTGGGGCAGGCCGCTTCCGATGTCCATACCGTCACGTCCTGGCTGTCCGTGCAGCCCGGTGTGGACCCGCACCGTCTGGGCATCGTCGGAATCAGTTTGGGCGCAATCGTGGCGCATCTGGCAATGGGGGAGGATGACCGGCTGACGGCGGGCGTCGCCGTCGTGGGTGGGGGAGATTTACCCGATCTGTCCCGGACGAGCGCCCTGGTCCGGCTCCTGCGGCGGCTCTACTCCCAGCCCCTGGACCCGGCGACATTGGGCGGGCTGCGCGTCGTGGACCCTTTGACCTACGCCGCCCGCAACCGGCCGCGCCGCGTCCTGATGATCGAGGCCGCCCGCGACTCACTTGTCCCGCCGCGCGACGCGACCGAGCTGTGGGAGGCCCTGGGCAGGCCGCCGATCCAGTGGCTGGACGTGAACCACTTCGCCCTCGGCCTGACGCCTGAACCCGCCTTCCGGGCCGCTTCGGCTTACCTCTGGTCCGTCTGGGACGGACGACCCGCCACCAGCGGCGATGCCTTGCCGCAGGCCGCCGCGCCCACCCTCAAGTTCGGCCTGCTGGCGCAGTGGGGGCGGCCCGTCACGCCCTCCGTCCAGTGGCAGTTCTTCACGTTCGCCCACCGCCGCGATCACGTCTCCCTGCTTCATGCCGACCTCGGCCTGACCGGGCGCGGCCTCTTCCTCGGCCTTGGCGCGACCGTGACGCCCTTCGTGGATGCCGGCGTCTCGCCACGCTTCGACGGTCGCGGCGTCCGCCCCTACGTCGCCTTCCATGTCGTGCTGTGACGCCGATCAGGCTTACTCTCCTGCGGCGTCAGCAGGCAACGGATTCTCTTGCAGGGCCTTCTGAGCCAGTTTCTTGTAAAGCTCATCGTCGAGTGTCAGCACCTTCTCCCAGGCTTGCCGCGCCCTACTGACATCGCCTAGGTTGTTGAGGGATTGTCCCAGGAAATAGAAAGGTTGTCCCCAATTTGGCATCTGCTCCACTGCTTTCTGAAACCACTCCGCAGCAGGAGCGTAGTCTTTGGCCTGCCAATAGACGCTGCCGATGTTGTAAAGAAGCCACTTCTCCGAGTAGCCCAGTTCGTTTGCTTTGGCATAGGCGTTGAGGGCATCTTCAGGCCGTTGCGCTACCTGATAGGCGTACCCCAGATGAAAGAACGTGGTACTGTTTTCGGGCTGATACTGAGCGAGTCGCTCAAACTCCGTAACAAGGGCGGCTTTATCCCCTTTGTCCTTTAGAGCGAGGAAAAGCTTACCAACCTCTTTATCCCTGCTTGGAACGACGCTGTCATCCGTCGGTAGTTCCAGAACGCGGCAGGCGGTATATCGATTTTCCTCCGGCACGGAGGCCACCCATTCCTCAAGACTGCTTGCCTTGATGATGGAGAACATGTCGTGGACACCTACTGCCTTTTCCAGCGCGTAGCCGATTCGCGCCAGGCTTTCAGTAAATTCCGGTGAATAGACAGGCTCGCCTGACAGAACATATCGCCGCGTACCCTGATCTGAATCCCGCAACAGATCCATGTCAGCCTTGCCTTCGGTCGCTAGCCAGTTCTTCCTAATGCGCTCCGCATAGTCTTGAAAACCTTGGTTGAACAAAAATCCGCGCGAGGTGTAGGTTGCCATTAACTCATTTATCCATAGTTCGCGAGCGAGTCCATTCCGTCCCGCAGTCACACGATGGTACATCTCGTGCGCGATAATCTCACAAAGCTGCTCCTTCGATGTCACCTGATTGGATATGGTGATCATATGGACGCCCAGGGTAAGGCAGTGGAAAGAACGCTCACCTTGAGCTACCTTGTAGGCCCTCTTCGGGTCCAACGGAGGGCCGAAAAAACGAACGCAGCAGCGATACGCTTCGTCGGCGTACTGATCTACAACGGCCGCTATCTCTGGTGGGAAGGCTGTGGAAACAGAATACTCTCTGGCGCGCTGCAATACTCCGCGCCAATGCCGGAAAAGTGACATGGCCGCTCCTACTTCTCGTCCATCACGACCTTCGCCATCACGTCGCCGACGGCTTTGAGGCTCTGGGGGCTGCACTTGTCCGCCGTGTCCTCCAGCGTGTGCCAATAGGGGTAGTCGAAGTCAATGAGGTCAATGGCGGGGATGCCGTTGTTGTTGAAGGCGACGTGGTCGTCGCCGATGCCCCCCTGGAGGCTGTCGGGGAACTGCGCCGAATAACCCAGCGCGGCGGCGGCCGACCAGACCTTGTCGTTGAGTTCCGGGTGCTGCCCCTGCGAGCCAAGCTCGCGGTGGATCATCAGGTCCTTCTGACCGATCATGTCCAGCAGGATGGCATAATCGGGCTTGTAGACGCCCGGACGCGCGGCAAAGTAGCGCGCGCCGAGGTACATCTTGTTCTCGCCCGGCCCCCAGTCCTCGCCGTCCACGAACAGCAGGATGACGCCCACGGTGGGCCGCTTGGCGTGGAAGACGCGCGCCAGTTCCAGCAGCGTCGCCACGCCCGAAGCGCCGTCATCCGCACCCATGATGGGCTTGTCCTTGTGCTCCAAATCCTGGTCCGCCGTCGGGCGCGTGTCCCAGTGGGTGAACAGCAGGACCTTCTTGGTGGCGGCCGGGTTGATGACGCCGATGATGTTGGTCAGGTGCAGGGTCACGTTCCGGTCACTATCGCGGTAGGGGAACGCCTGCGTGTCGGCCTTGTCCACATACGGCTTGAGCTGCTGGAGGATGTAGTCTTTGCACTTCTCGTGGGCCGCCGAGCCGGGCGGGCGGACGCCGAGGTCGCACTGTGCTTTGAGCATGCCGTAGGCACGGTCGCCGTCAAAGGCGGAACGGACGGCGAGCGGGGCCGGTGCCGGGGCGGGCGGCGGAGGGGAAGGCTCGGCTTGGGAGTTCGTCCGGCAGCCCGCCGTGAGCAGGAGGGCCGAAAGGGAGAGGAACGAAAGCAGGGCGGGGCGGCGGTGAAGGGTGGTTGTCACGGGTGTTCTCGCGGGCCGCATCGGCGGCGTGGGGTTCAAAGAAAAGGCGGCAGAAAAAGAAGACGGCAGAAAGAGGGCAGGGGGACCCTGCCCCTACGGGATGGGCGTCACTTCGTCGCGACGCGGCCCTCGACGGCGTTGCTGATCGTCTTGTGGGCGCTCAGATAGTCGCCCAGGCTCTTGGCGACCGAAACTCCGGTGTCGTCCGCGATGTCCTTCTGGTTCCAGATTTGGAAGTAGCCCAGGCTGCCGCCCGCGATGGGGCGCGTCGTGGCGACCCGGTAGGTCTTGCCCGCGTCTACGGCGCTCCCGTCCACTTCGACCGAGGACACGCGCTTGCCCTCCGACTGGCTCGGGCTGTAGCGCATCTGGAGGCCCGACACCTGCAAGAACCCGTCGAAGGGCTGCGGCGCGCGGGAGACGGAACGCTCGGCGACTTTCAGGAGCTGTGCCCCGGTCAGGCTCAGGACGACCACCGTATCGCTCGGGTCATCGGCGTAGCGCAAGGTGCCGACGATGGCGCTCGGCTCGGTCTTGCCTGCCGCCACTAAAGCCTTGCCGTTGATCTCGTCGGCGGGGACCAGGCCGACCTGCGCCTTCCCCGTCGCCCGGACGGCGTCCGCGACCAGGTCACCCAGGTTCGTCTCGCCTGCCGCCACTCCCGACCCGGAGAGGGCTGTCTGCACCTGCACGGGGTCCTTGCCGTTCTTGTCCTTCATGGCCGACGGCGCGGCAGGCGCGGCGGCGGTCAGGACCGCCAGGGCCATTCCAAAAAAGATGATCACGGGCGTTTTCATGGTGTCAGGCGTCCTGGTGTTTCTGTCCCTGCTGCCAGCGCAGGAACTCGTCAATGAAGTCGTCGAACTCGCCGTTCATCACGCGCTGGATGTCGCCGGTCTTGTGCCCGGTCCGGTCGTCGGTCACGCGCGTCTCCGGGTTGAAAAAGTAGTTGCGGATCTGGTGCCCGAAGGCGATGTCCTGGCGGTCCCCGCGCAGGCCGTCGATCCCCGCCCGCTGCTCCTGCCGCGCGATCTCCAGCAGCCGGGCCTTCAAGGTCCGCAGGGCGCGCTCGTAGTTCTGGAGCTGGGAACGCTGGTCCTGGCAGGTCACGACGATGCCGGTCGGTAGGTGCGTCAGCCGCACCGCCGTCTCGTTCTTCTGGACGTTCTGGCCGCCCGCGCCCCGGCTCAGGGTGTGTTCGCGCTTCAGGTCCTTCAGCGGGATCTCGGTCTCCTCCACCTCGGCAACCTCGGGGACGACGTCCACGCCCGCGAACGAAGTCTCCCGCGTCTTGTTGAAAGGTGAGATACGCACCAGCCGGTGGACGCCCCGCTCCCCTTGCAGCAGCCCGTAGGCGTTCTTGCCCTCGATGCGAAGCGACGTACTCTTCAGCCCCGCGACGTCGCCCTCCACCTCGTCCATCAGCTCGGCCTTGAACCCGTGCCGGTCCGCCCAGCGCAGGTACATCCGCTGCAAGAGCGACGTCCAGTCGTTGGCGTCCGCGCCGCCCGCGCCCGCGTTGATTTCGAGGATGGCCGGTGCGCCGTCGTGCGGCCCGGAAAGCAGCGTCTCGACTTCCAGCTTGTCCAGCGCCCCCATGATGCCCGAAAGCTCCCCTTGCAATTCCGGGGCGTAGACATCCGGGTCGTCCTCCATCTCGGCAAGCTCGGCCAGGGTCCGGGCGTCGTCCACGCGCTTGCGGACGGCCTGCCACGGGTCCAGGCTCTCTTTGAGCGAGTTCAGCCGCTGCATCTGCACCTGCGCGCCCGCCGGGTCGTCCCAGAAACCGGGGTCTGAGGCCGCCGCTTCCAGCGTCCCGATCTCGCGTGTGCGCCCGTCCAGGTCCAGCGGCTTGCTCAGGGCGTCCAGCCTCGCTTCCGCCCCTTCTATCTCTTTGACGACTTCTTCCAGCACTTCGTTCCCTCTGCTCTTAGTATACCACATGCCCCAATGCCTGCCGCGCCGGGTATCATGGTGCTTGGTGAAACGGGGCGGGAAGGGGGGAGCATGGAAACGACGGCGGCCTTGGAGCGTATGGCAGAGCGGGGGGACGCCCGCGCTCATTTTAACTTGGGCTACCGGCTCGCCTACGGCAGAAATTGTCCGCGCCCGACGGACTGGCCCGCCGTCGCCGCGCACTGGCGGGCGGCAGCGGAGGCGGGACATGCGCGGGCGCAGTTCTACCTCGGCGTCTGCTATGAACACGGGTGCGGCGTCCCCCAGAGCATGAAGGTTGCCCTTGCTTGGTGGGAGGCGGCGGCTCATAGGGGCCACGAGTCGGCGGCCTACAACCTCGCCTTCAGCTACCGCGAAGGCGACGGCGTCGAGCAGAACGATGGGATGATGCTGCACTGGCTGGAGAAGGCCGTCAAGTTCGGTTCCTTTGACGCGCAGCGCGACCTGGGCGTCTGCTACCACGAGGGCCGGGGCGTCACCATGGACGACGTCAAAGCCGTCTTCTGGTACAAGAAGGCAGCGGAGGGAGGCGACCGAAAGGCCATGTACAATCTGGGCCTGTGCTACGCGGCGGGCACCGGCGTCGCCGCCTCGCCGCGCTGGGCGCGCTTCTGGTTCGGCAAGGCCGCCGCGCTGGGCCACCGGACGGCACGAGCGCGGCTGAGGCGGATGGGCTGATTAGGGCGTCAGGGAAGGGAAGGAGGGCAGGGGAACCCTGGCCTTACGGCATTCGGATCGATCCGCGTAGGGGCGGGGTCCCCCCGCCCTCCTCCTTGCCCTCTTTCCTTGCCCTTCCTACCGCCCTCCGCCTACCACGCATAGTCTTCCGGGGCCGTCTTGTGGCCGGGGAAGATCTCGTCCAGCTTCTTGGAGGTCTCGTCGCTGATGACGATCTCCATCGCGCGCAGCGACCCATCAAGCTGCTCCTGCGTGCGTGGCCCGATGATCGGGGCGGTCACGACCGGGTTCTTCAGCAGCCAGGCCAGGGCCATGTCGGCGGGCTTCTCGCCGATGTCTTTGCACAGGCCCTCCCAGGCTTCCAGCTTGGGGCGGTTCGCCTCGACGTTCTTCTGCATCCCCTCCGAGGAGCGCCGCCCCTCGCTGGCCTTCTGCAAGACGCCGCCGAGCAGGCCCCCCGCCAGCGGCGACCAGGGGATCAGGCCCAGGCCGTACTTCTCGCAGGCGGGGATCACTTCCAGCTCCACCATCCTTGCGTTCAGGTTGTACAAGCTCTGCTCGGACACCAGGCCCAGGAAATTGCGCTGCCGAGCGATCTCGCACCCCTGCGCGATGTGCCAGCCGGCGAAGTTCGAGGTGCCGAAGTACAGCACTTTGCCCTGGGCCACCAGCGTCTCGAAGGCCTGATAGATCTCCTCCCAGGGCGTGTCCCGGTCCACATGGTGCATCTGGTACAGGTCAATGTAGTCGGTCTTCATCCGCTGAAGGCTGGCGTCACAGCCCCGGCGGATGTTGAGCGCGGACAGCTTGCCGTTGTTCGGCCAGTCGTCCATGTTGCCGTAGACCTTGGTGGCGAGGACGGTCTTCTCGCGCCTCCCGCCCCCCTGCGCGAACCAGTTGCCGATGATCCGCTCGGTCGCGCCCCGCCCGCCGTAGCCGTTGGCGGTGTCGAAGAAGTTGATGCCCAGCGTCAGGGCGTGGTCCATGATCGCGTGGCTGTCCGGCTCCGAGGTCTGCGGGCCGAAGTTCATGGTGCCGAGGCACAGCGGGCTGACCCGCAGGCCGGTGCGGCCTAGTCTGACGTAATCCATCGTGTGTTCTCTCCTTTAGCCTTTCAGTCTTTGAGCCAGGCGTCGGCGCTACTTCGCCTCTTCCGGGCTGTGTTCGCGCAGCCAGGCGCGCAGGGGCACGTCTTTGTCGCCCGGCGAGTAGTAGCCGTTCGCGCCCGTGCCCGCGCCGAGCATCTGCCGCCGGATCGGGTCGCTGCCTTCCCACAGGCTTTGCACGGTCATGTCGTCTTTCGTCCGCAGCCAGCGGTAGCCGTAGCCGTAGAACAGGACCTTGCGCGTCACGTCCGACCAGTTCGGGCTGGCCGTGTGCCACAGCCTCCGGTCGAAGAAGACGGCCGAACCAGGCTCCGCCAACACCGGCACCGCGCCCGCCGGCTGCCCCATGCCGCCCGCCGGCTGCTCCAACTCGTCCCGGTCCTGGCTGCCGGGGATGACCCAGAAGTTCCCCCGGCCTGGCTCGGTCGTGTCCGACAGGAAGTAGGCCACCTTCAGCGACAGGCGGGGGCGCGGGTGGCCCTCCATCTCCTGGTTGACGCGCCCACTGTCCTGGTGCCAGCCGAAGGTCTTGTCGCCGCGCTCCTGCCCGGACGGCGGGGTCACGATCAGGTGGCCGTGGTAGAGGTAGATGTTCCACCCCAGGATGCCCCACACTTTGGGCAGGATCTTCGGGTGATCCACGAGGCCGAGGTACTGAGGGTCGTCGGGGATGAAGTTCGGATAGAACAGCGCCGCCTTCGGGTCGTGTCCCCGCGCGACGTGCCGTTCGTACACCTGGTCCGTCGCCGCCGTCAGCGACCGGACCTGTTCGGGCGTCAGCGCGTCCTCGACGACGAGTATCCCTGTCTCCTCGAACGTCCGCCGCTCCGCGTCCGTCAGGCGATGCTCCAAGCAGGAAGGGTCCATGAGGTGTTCCTTTCGTGAGGTCTACTATAGCGCAGGCCGGGGCCGGTGTCAAGCGTCAGGCCGGTTTGCCCAGGGCGATTGTATATCGACGTTACTCGCGTGGCGTAACCCGACCATGCCATGAATGGCATGGGCTATTCAGCGAAGACGCTACAAACCCCCGCTTCGCGGGGCTAAGACTCTTCCTCCGACTTCTTTCCGAGTGCCGCGAAGCGGTACTTCTTGGCGTCCTCGCCGCGTAGCCGTGCGTTTCAACGCATGGTGGGGGTTAAATGCGATTGCCCTGCCGGTTTGCCGGTCTACCGGCGCGGGAATACTTCCAATTGGACAAGGAGCATCACACCATGGCAAACTTTACACCCGACGCTGCCGCCTCCGGCACCTTCACCATCGGCGGCGACCTGACCGTCAACCGCCTCGCCTTCGGCGCGATGCGGATCACCGGCAAAGGCATCTGGGGCGAGCCGAAGGACCCTGCCGAGGCGAAGCGCGTCCTGAAACGCGCCGTTGAGCTTGGCGTCAATTTCATCGATACGGCGGACTCGTATGGCCCGGAAGTCTCCGAAGACCTGATCGCCGAAGCCCTGGCCCCGTACCCCGCCGGGCTGGTCATCGCGACAAAGGGCGGCCTGACACGCCAGGGGCCGGACCAGTGGCTGCCGGTGGGCCGGCCCGAGTACCTACGTCAGTGCGTCGAGATGAGCCTGCGGCGGCTGAAGACGGACACGATCGACCTCTATCAGCTCCACCGCATTGACCCGAAAGTGCCCGCCGAGGAGACATTAGGGGCGCTGAAGGACTTGCAGACGCAGGGCAAGATCCGCCACATCGGCCTGTCCGAAGTCACCATGGAAGAGCTGGAACACGCCCAGACCATCGTGGACGTTGTTTCGGTGCAGAATCTCTACAACCTGACCGACCGCAAGGCTGAGAAGCTGCTGGACCACTGCACCGAGAAGAATATCGGCTTCATCCCCTGGTTCCCCGTCGCGGCGGGCGATCTGGCCCGCCCCGGCGGCGTGCTGGACGAGGCCGCGAAGAAGCACGACGCCACCATCGCGCAGCTCGCGTTGGCCTGGCTGCTCAAGCGCTCGCCCGTGATGCTCCCCATCCCCGGCACGTCTTCGGTGGCCCACCTGGAGGAGAACGTGGCGGCGTCTTCACTGCAACTCACCGATGAGGAGTTCGACGCCCTGAGTGCCCTCAGCAAGTAGGGAGGCGATTCATCGCGCCCGCGAGGATTTGGAGGGCGGATAAGGAGGGCGGTGTCCCCCGCCCCTACGTTCCGAAATCCGCGTAGGGGCGAACCCATGTGTCCGCCCTTCTTTTCCTGTCCGCCTTTGCCAACCCTCAGTACCCGAACGTCTCCCGCAAATAGCGGCGGCTGATCGCGATACTCTCTCGCGGGTCCATTTTTGTCGTGTCCTGCTCCACCATCACCCACCGGACGCCGGGCAGATCCGGTAGCACTTTCATTACGGAAGCGGTATCCACCTGCCCCCGCCCTAACTCGCACCAGCCGTCCGCGTTGTAGTCCTTGAAGTGCAGGTAGCCGACCCGGTCCTTGTGTTGCATCAGGTACGTCGCTGGGTCGGACCCGCCCTTCGTGACCCAAGCGATATCTACGCACAGGTCCACCGCTTCGGGGTCCAGCCCTTCCAGCAGGAGGTCCATGCCCGTCTTTTCCCCGTCCACCGCCTCGAACTCGAAGTCATGGTGGTGGTAGTGGAGGTGGATGCCCTCGCGGCGGAACGCGCGCCCCGCCTCGTTCAGAACCTTAATCGCGGCACGGTAGTCATCAGCGCTGCGGTCGTTCCAGACCCGCAGGCCCGAATTGCAGATGTCGTGGCTGTCCACGGCCTTCAAATAGGCGATCAGGGGCGCTACGTCATCCAGGGACGGGAGCAGGACATGTGAGCCGCCGTAGCGCAGGCCGCGCGAGTCCAGGGCGCGGCGGTAGGCGGCGGCGTCGCGCGCCCCGCCCTCGACGGCGGCGTAGCCGGCCTCCGCGACGCTGTCCAGGACCAGGTCGGTCTGCGTGTTGATGTCGTACTTCAAGGCAGGATTGCCGCCGAAGACCATGAGCTGTGCGCCCAGCATTGGGAGTGGCATATGAATACTCCTTCAAGGATTGCTGAGGGCCTTGTTGGCGAAATGTAGGCCGGTTTCCTGCCTGTTCGGCTCGAATCTCCTGTTATATTTGACGGGTAAGGGAATGTGCGTTATAATAACCGTGTGGACATACTAAAGCAGACCTCCCGTTCCGGCCTCCTGCCCTTCGCCCTTTGCGTTTTCCTGGTGAGGCAAGCGGGCGCGGCGCCCGCCCCGCCCGCCCCGGTGCCGCCTTCCTACGCCGAATCCCCGGAGATCCGCCGTCTGCTGCACTGGGAGCATTTCCCGCTCCACGTCTGCTTCGTGCCGGGGGACCTGACGACCAAGGAGCGGACCGACGCCGTGGAAGCCGGGTTCGACCAGTGGGTGCATGCCACCAAAGACTTTGTCCAGTATCAAGTCGTGACCAAGCCGGCACAGGCCGAGATCGTGGTGACGTTCCTGCCCCTAGACAGCGTGCCCGACCAGAGCGGGTCGTGTGGACACACGAAAATGACTTTCCTCACGCTGACTTTGAAATCGGCGGCCGTCTCGCTGGCGACGACGGGCGTCACGCCCGCCGACCTTCAGGCGACCGCCGCCCACGAGTTCGGCCACGCCCTGGGCATCGACGGCCACAGCGACGATCCCGACGACCTCATGTACGCCGTCCTGACTCACTCGCCGGACGGTGAGCTGCCGGTCCCCGCGCACGACGTCACGGCGCGCGATCTGAACACCCTCAAAGTCTGCTACCCCGCTTTCATCGTTCCCCCTCCGCCTCCCGCCCCGGCCCACGCCCCGCCGGACTAACCGCACCCGACCCACCGAGTTGACGCGCGGGCGGCCGTGTGTCATACTGGAGGCATGTGGCGCGTTGTCCCGATCTGCCTCCTGTCGTTGGCGCTTTCCGTGCCCGCCTGCCCCGCCCGCGACGTGCCCGTGCGTCCCGACTACACGCACGCGCCCGGACTGCGCGCGCTGCTGCACTGGGAACGCTTCCCGCTGCGCGTCTCCTTCCCGGCGGGCCGGCTGGCGACGCGGGAGCGCAAGGCGCTCGCCCTGGCTGGATTCGACGAGTGGGTGCAGGCCACGCGCGGTGCCGTCTCCTATGAGGTCGTTCCCACTGCCTCGCCGGGCGACCTCACCGTCATTTTCCTGCCACACCCTTCCGCCGTCTCTCCCCCCGTAGGCGGGCTGACGACGCTGACCCGCGCCGGGGCCGTCTTGAAGAAGGCCGCCATGTCCCTCACCGAACGGGACGAGGACCCGGCCGCCTTCCAGGCCACGGCGGCCCACGAGTTCGGCCACGCCCTGGGCATCGACGGCCACAGCGACGACCCCGACGACATCATGTTCCCGGTGATGAGCCTCCCCCGGCCCCTGGTCAGGAACGACGAGACCGACCCGCCGCCCCCCGTCCGCGGCGTGACGCGGCGTGACCTCAACACCCTCCGAGCCGCCTATCCCGGCCTCGCATTTGCCCCCGCGAAACATTGACAAAGGCCCCCGCTTCTGGGTACACTATATCCGACAAGATTAGTCGGCAATAGCCGGCGATTCGACTGTGCGTTTTAGAAGTGCGAGGAGCGACCATGAGTACGGCGACCGATACAATCGAGGAATTCGCGAGCAAGGAATACAAATATGGCTTCGTCAGCGAGATCGAGAGCGACACGGTTCCGGTCGGCCTGAACGAAGACGTCATCCGCATGATCTCCGCCAAGAAGGGCGAGCCGGAGTGGCTGCTGGAGTGGAGGCTGAAGGCCTACCGGCACTGGCTGACCTTGGAAGACCCGCTCTGGCACAACGTCCGCGTCAACCCCGTGGACTACCAGCAGATCGCCTACTTCTCCGCGCCCAAGCCCAAGAAGGTCCTGAACAGCCTGGACGAAGTGGACCCCGAGCTGCTGGAGACGTTTAATAAGCTGGGCATCTCGCTCCAGGAGCAGAAGCGCCTCTCCAACGTCGCCGTGGACGCCGTCTTCGACAGCGTCTCGGTCGCGACCACGTTCAAGGGGAAGCTCGCCGAGATGGGCGTCATCTTCTGCTCGTTCTCCGAGGCTGTCCATGACCACCCGGAGCTTGTCCGCCAGTACCTCGGGTCGGTCATCCCGTACTCGGACAACTTCTACGCCACCCTGAACTCCGCCGTGTTCACCGACGGATCGTTCTGCTACATCCCGAAGGGCGTCCGCTGCCCGATGGAGCTGTCCACCTACTTCCGCATCAACGCCGCCAACACGGGCCAGTTCGAGCGGACTTTGATCATCTGCGACGAGGGCGGCTACGTCTCCTACCTGGAAGGCTGCACCGCGCCGATGCGCGACGAGAACCAGCTCCACGCGGCCTGTGTCGAGCTTGTCGCCATGAAGGACGCCACGATCAAGTACTCGACCGTCCAGAACTGGTATCCCGGCGACAAAGAGGGCAAGGGCGGCATCTACAACTTCGTCACCAAGCGCGGCATCTGCAAGGGCGACAACGCCAAAATCTCGTGGACGCAGGTCGAAACCGGCTCGGCGATCACCTGGAAATATCCGTCCTGCATCCTGCAAGGCGACAACTCCATCGGCGAGTTCTACTCGGTCGCGCTCACCAACAACATGCAGCAGGCCGACACCGGCACCAAGATGATCCATTTGGGCAAGAACACCCGCAGCACCATCGTCTCCAAGGGCATCTCGGCGGGCAAGGGCCAGAACACCTACCGCGGCCTGGTCAAAATCAACCCCGGCGCGGAGAACGCCCGCAACTACTCGCAGTGCGACTCGCTGCTGCTCGGCGACCGCTGCGGCGCGCACACCTTCCCGTACATCGAGGTGAAGAACCCGACGGCGACCGTGGAGCACGAGGCGTCCACGTCGAAGATCGGCGAGGACCAGATCTTCTACTGCAACCAGCGCGGCATCTCCACCGAAGACGCCGTCTCGATGATCGTCAACGGTTTCTGCAAGGAGGTCTTCCGCGAGCTGCCCATGGAGTTCGCCGTCGAGGCCCAGAAGCTGCTCGGCGTCAGCCTGGAAGGCAGCGTCGGGTAAGGGAAAACAAGATGCCGTATCCTGACCAGCGCGATTTGGTTCGTGCGCTCATCCTGAACGATCATACTGAGCTTAAAGACACTCCGCTGGCTTTGGCGATTTACTTTAAGTCGCGCCAGTGGCCCAACGAGGAATGCGTCTTTGAAGTCTTGCATCGTTTCGGTCTTGATGAGGTCAGTGAGGTCAGGTCTGTTTTCCAGATACAGTTCGGGGCGACGCAGAACTTCCCTCTGCCCGACGGCGACCGCCTGCATCTTTTCCTTTCCAATCCGATCGAGATGATGTATGCCATAGAACACGGCTGGCCTGAGATCCACGATCTCGTGAGGGCGATCCAAGCGGGCAGTTATGAAGTGATCTATGGCTGCCCGGATGACCCGAGTGCGGATCAGGTACTGGCCGCGCTCAAAGGGTTCGCGAATGCACTGTCGCTGGCTGCTGTTGCATGAAACAGTCAGACGCATGGCTGGTACAGGCGGCGGCGGACCTGTCCGCGGGAGAGAAACTGTTCCAGCAAGACGATTCCACCTCATACTGTCAGGCTATCGCCAAGTATCAGCAGACTGTGGAGAAGGCGGTCAAGGCAATGGTTGCCGCCGTCAATGACCTCGGCAGCAACCTTGCGATCACGCCAAATCATATGCCTATCGCAGAGATCGATGGCTTGTTGTCTCTCCGCAGGGCGATTGACAATGCTTCCGTGAGACGCCTGGCAAAGATATTTGAACTGCACAGGAGCGCGGTTGAAGAGCTGTGCCGTTTCGCGCCGCGCTGGCCGGAAGATGGCAAGGGTTTCGCAAGAAACACGGAATACCCTTTTCTTCGTGACGGAGAGTGGACCGCGCCCGTTGTGCAAGGATCATTCACACTTCAAGAAGCGAAACGCGCACAGGCGACTGCACGGGCGGTTCACAAAGCGGCAAATGACTTTGCGGTTGCGATCAGATTAGGTCCATCCTGAAAACCAACGACAAGAAAGAGACACCATGGCAAGCAAATACATCATCCAAGTCACCGGCTGGCCCGACCACGCGCACGAAGTCGTGACGCACACCGAGCAGGAAGCCCAGGTCAAGGCCGAGGAGCTGGTCAAGAAGTCCAACGCCGAGGGCGTTCCCCTGAAGGCGCACGGCGGGCGGCACGACGGCAAAGACCACCATTGGCAGGGCACGAATGAGAACGGCCACCCGCGCGAGATCAAGATCGTCGTCGGCCAGGGCAAGGTTTCTTAAGGTTTAGAGAAGGACGAAGACACAATGGCATTGCTGGAGATCACGGACCTGCACGCGCGGGTTGATGAGAAGGAAATCCTGAAGGGCATCAGCCTGACGGTGAACGCGGGCGAGGTCCATGCCATCATGGGGCCGAACGGCTCGGGCAAGAGTACGCTCGCGGGCGTTCTGGCCGGGCGCGACGCCTACGAAGTGACCGGCGGTGGGGTGCTGTTCGAGGGCCAAGATTTGCTCGACATGGACCCCGAGGAGCGGGCGCAGGAGGGGCTGTTTCTGGCCTTCCAATACCCCGTCGAGATACCGGGCGTCAACAACACCTACTTCCTGAAGGCCGCCCTGAACTCGATCCGCAAGCACCGGGGCCAGGAAGAACTGGACGCCATGGAGTTCCTGAAGCTCGTGCGCGAGAAGCTCAAGGTCCTGCACATCGACCAGAGCCTCCTGAACCGGCCCGTCAATGAGGGCTTTTCCGGCGGCGAGAAGAAGCGCAACGAGATCTTCCAGATGGCCGTGCTTGACCCCAAGCTCGCCATCCTGGATGAGACGGACTCGGGCCTCGACATCGACGCCCTGAAGGCCGTCGCCGAGGGCGTCAACGCCCTGCGAAGCCCGGACCGGGCCATCATCGTCGTGACCCACTACCAGAGGCTCCTGAACTTCATCGTCCCGGACTTCGTGCATGTCCTGTCCGGCGGGCGCATCGTCAAGTCCGGCGGCAAGGAGCTGGCACTGGAACTCGAAGCCCAGGGTTACGGCTGGCTCGACGGCAGCGCCGCCACCATGGCCCAGCCGGAGCTTGTCGCGGCTTAGTTTCCGGCTAGTTTTCGGCCGCGGGCGTTTTCCGGCACTAGAAGCGCCGGCCCACTGTTATGGTATCAGTTGGCCGGCGTTCCCGGTGCCGGGCTTGTATTGAACAGAGCGATGCTTATGACTACAGACACTATCACAGCGACCAACAGCTACCTGCGCGATTTCACAGGCACCGACGCTGGCAGCGATGCGCCAGGCCCCGTCTGGTTGCGCGCCTTGCGCGCTCGGGCCGCCGAGCGCTTCGCCGCCGTCGGCTTCCCGACCCGGCGCAACGAGGAGTGGCGCTTCACCAATGTCTCGCCCATCGTCGAGACGCCGTTTGCGCTGGCGGCCGAGGCCCAGAGCCAGCTCACAGCCGACGGCCTGCTCCCGTTCACCTATGAGGGCATGGGCGGGACGCAGCTCGTGTTCGTCAACGGCCACTTCCACGCCGACCTTTCCAGCGCGGCTTTCCCGGCGGGCGTCGTCGTCAGCAGCCTCGCCTCGGCGATGGCGGCCTACCCGGAGTTGGTGGAAGCCCACTTGGGCCGTCTGGCCGGGTTCGACACGCAGGCGTTTGTCGCCCTGAACACGGCCGCCCTGGAAGACGGCGCGTTCGTCCATATCAAGCGCGGCGTCGTCGTTGACGAGCCGATCCACCTGCTGTTCGTCTCCGTGCCTGAGGCTGGTCCGACTGTGTCCCACCCGCGCACGCTGATCGTCGCCGAGGAGAACTGTCAGGCCACCATCGTCGAGAGCTATTCGGGGGCCGCCGACCAGGTTTACTTCACCAACGCCGTGACTGAAGTGGTGGTGGCCGAGAACGCCGTCCTGGACCACTATAAAGTTCAGCGCGAGAGCCTGAAGGCTTATCACGTCGCCACGATGCAGCTCCAGATCGCCCGCAGTGCGAACTTCTCCAGCCACTCCATCGCGCTTG
This sequence comes from Capsulimonadaceae bacterium, assembly GCA_965215505.1. Taxonomy (GTDB): domain Bacteria; phylum Armatimonadota; class Armatimonadia; order Armatimonadales; family Capsulimonadaceae; genus JANXMY01. The sequence goes on from OZ244065.1 coordinate 5,716,733, forward strand.
GCGGCCTGCTCGTCCGCAACGACGCCAACGCCTATCTCGGCGGCGAGGGCATCGAGTGTACCTTGAACGGCGTTTATCTCGGCACCGGGCGACAGATTATTGACAACCACACCGCCATTGACCATGCCATGCCCCACTGCAACAGCCACGAGGTCTACAAAGGCATCCTGGACGACCATTCGCGCGGCGTCTTCAACGGCAAGATCTTCGTCCGGCAGGATGCCCAGAAGACCGACGCCAAGCAGACCAATCAAACCTTGCTTCTGTCGCCGACGGCCCAGATAGACACCAAGCCGCAGCTTGAGATCTTCGCAGACGACGTGAAATGTACGCACGGTGCGACCATCGGCCAGTTGTCCGACGAGGCCATGTTCTACCTGCGCGCGCGGGGCATCCCGCAGGACCAGGCCCGTGCCCTGCTGACCTACGCCTTCGCCAGCGACATCGTCAGCCGCATCAAGGTGGACGCCATCCGCGCCCAGCTTGATCAGGTCCTCCTGGCCGACCGCGGCTTGCAGGGCTTGGCCTGATGCGGTACGGCGCGCTGACCGAACTCCCGCCCGGCCTGCCGGTGCCGGAGGACGACGGCGCGGCGTCGCACCTTCCGGGGATGGCGCTGCCGCCGGTGACGCTCCCCGCTACTGACGGCGGCGGCGTTGACCTCGCCGGCCTGACGGGCAGGAGTGTCGTCTTCTGCTACCCGCGCACCGGCCAGCCGGGTCAGCCGCCCCTGGTGGGCGAGTGGGACCTCATACCGGGCGCGCGGGGCTGCACGCCGCAGACCTGCGCTTTCCGCGACCTTCACGCCGAGTTCGCCGCCCTCGGGGCGGGGGTGTTCGGCCTGAGCAGCCAGGACACAGCCTACCAGAAGGAAGTGGCGGAGCGGCTTCACCTGCCGTTCCCGATCCTAAGCGACGAGCGCCTGGAGTTCACGTCCGCCCTACGCCTGCCGACGTTCGAGGTGGGCGGCGAGACGCTGCTGAAGCGCCTGGCCTTCATCGCCCTTGACGGGCGAATCGAGAAGGTCTTTTACCCGGTCTTCCCGCCGGACAAGAACGCGGACGAGGTGCTGACATGGCTACGGCGACATTAGAAACGCGACCTGTGACACGAATGACAGCCACGAATTATGCGACCGATACCGACGCTTACGACGTGCGGCGCGTCCGGCAGGATTTCCCGATCCTGCGCCAGACCGTGCATGGCAAGCCCCTGGTCTACCTGGACAACGCCAACACGACCCAGAAGCCGACCCAGGTTCTGGACGCCATCTCGGAATACTATGCCGAGTACAATGCCAACATCCATCGGGCCACCCACCTCCTGAGCGAGAAGGCGACGCGCGGCTATGAAGGCGCGCGCGTCAAGGTCAAGAACTTCCTGAACGCCGCCGACGCCCACGAGATCATCTACGTCCGCAACGCCACCGAGGGCGTCAACCTCGTCGCGCAGACGTGGGGCCGCAAGAACATCAAGGAAGGCGACGAGATCATCGTCTCCGAGATGGAACACCACTGTAACATCGTCCCCTGGCAGATGCTCTGCGAGGAGAAGGGTGCCATTCTCCGGGTCATCCCGATCAGCGACGACGGTGAGCTTCTGCTGGACGAGTACGCGAAGCTGCTCAACGAGCGCACAAAGTTCGTCGGCATCGTCCATATGTCGAACGCGCTCGGCACGATCAACCCGGTCAAGCAGGTCATTGATCTGGCACACGCGCAAGGCGTCCCCGTCCTGGTGGATGCTGCCCAGTCGGCCTACCACGTCCCGATTGACGTTCAGGAACTCGACTGCGACTTCCTGGTGTTCTCAGGACATAAGCTGTATGGCCCCACCGGCATCGGCATCCTGTATGGCAAGCGGTCCTTTTTGGAGGCCATGCCGCCCTGGCAGGGTGGGGGGGACATGATCCTGACCGTCTCGTTCACGAAGACCGCTTACAACGAGATTCCTTACAAGTTCGAGGCCGGCACGCCGCACATCGCCGGGGCCATCGGATTGGGCGCGGCGGTTGACTATCTGACCGCCCTCGGTATGGATAACCTGGCCGCCTACGAGCACGAACTGACGCGGTACGGCGAGGAGGCACTGGCCCAGGTGCCCGGCCTGCGGATGATTGGGACCGCCCGCGACAAGGCCAGCGTCTTCTCGTTCACCCTGGGCGACATCCACCCGCACGACATCGGGACGATCCTGGACGGAGAGGGCATCGCCATCCGCACCGGCCAGCACTGTGCCCACCCGGTCATGCAGCGGTTCGGCGTCCCCGCCACCGCCCGCGCGTCCCTGGCCCTTTACAACACGCGGGACGAGATAGACGCGCTCGTCCAGGGCCTGCACACGGTCATCGAGGTATTCGGCTAGGGGGTTATTGGGGCAATGTCCGACCTGAGAGAACTCTACCAGGAAGTCATCCTGGACCACAACAAGAAGCCGCGCAACTTCGGCGTGCTGGAAGACGCCACGCAGGTCGCGCAGGGCCACAACCCCCTGTGCGGCGACAACGTCACCGTCTACCTGCATGTCGAGGACGACACCATCAAGGACATCAGCTTCAACGGCTCCGGCTGTGCCATCTCTAAGGCTTCCGCGTCGCTGATGACCGGCGAGCTGAAGGGCAAGACCGTGGCCGAGGCCGAGACGCTGTTCCAGTCCTTCCACGATCTGGTCACAGGGCCCGAGGCCTCCGAGGAGACCTTGGAAGACCTGGGCAAGCTGGCCGTCTTCTCGGGCGTTCGCGACTACCCCGCCCGCGTCAAGTGCGCCTCGCTGGCCTGGCACACCGTCCATAATGCTTTACAGGGCAAGCCTGAGCCGGCCGTCACGGAGTAAATCTACCATGCCCATAGCCGACACGAAAGTCCACCCGCTGGTCATCGAGGCCGAAGTCATGGAGGCCCTGCGGGACGTCTATGACCCCGAAATTCCCGTCAACATCTACGACCTGGGCCTCATCTACGATGTCAATGTAGACGAGTATGGCGTCGTGGACATCGAGATGACCCTGACCTCCCCCGCCTGTCCCGTCGCCGGCTCCCTGCCCGGCGAGGTCGAGCAGAAGGTGCGCGGCGTCCCCGGCGTCACCGACGTCAGCGTCGAGCTGGTCTGGGAACCCGCCTGGAGCATGGACCGCATGAGCGAGGAAGCCAAGCTCGAACTCGGCTTCTTCTAAAGGAACACACACCATGAGCGACACCGCCGTACTGGAACCGAATACCGAGACTTCTGCCAACCCCGTCATTTTGACGCCCGCCGCCGTCGCCCAGGTCAAGCGCCTGCGCGCCAAAAAGGGCAATGACACACTCAACCTGCGCGTCGGCGTCAAGGGCGGCGGCTGCTCCGGCCTCTCCTACGTCCTCGCCCTGGAAGAGACCCCGCGCGCCACCGACACCGTCTACGACGTGGACGGCGTGACCGTCCTGGTGGACCCCAAGAGCGCACAGTTTATTCAGGGCATGACCCTGGACTACAGCACCGCCAACCTGCTCGAAGGTGGCTGGAAGTACCTCAACCCCAACGTCCAGAAGAGCTGCGGCTGCGGGACCTCGTTCACGCCGAAGTGATACACGCAAAAGCAAGAAGGCGGCCCCTCATCACGAGGAGCCGCCTTTTCCTTTGCCACTTAGCTATTTTGCCCCGCCTTTATGCTGGGCCGACGCCGGGGGCTTCGGGGATGGTCGGAGAGGGGAAGCACTGCTGTAAAGCAGAGACAGGTGGCCGTCCCAGCCGTCCACCACGAAGTCAATGCGGCCGTCTTCGGCGAAGTCGCCGGGCGCGGCCGTGTGAACGTCGTTCCCCGGCGTCGGGAAGCTCACGCGCGGCATCACCGTTCCGGTCCCGCTGTTGAGGCAGACGCTGAACGAATTCGTGCCCTGGTTCCCGAAAATGAGGTCAGGCAACCCATCCCCGTTGAGGTCTGCCGTCCGCATCTGACTCGGGTACTGTCCCGCCGGGTAATGGCTGCTGACGAAGCTCCCCCGGCCGTCTCCGAGCGCGACGCCCAGGCTGCCCCCCCAGTAGTCCAGCCCGGCGAGGTCGAGATGCCCGTCCCCGTTCAGGTCCAGGGCCAGCAGTTCGCCGCCGCCCACCTCGGGGCCGGCCTGGGAGGCGTGGAATCCGCCCCGCCCGTCGCCCAGATAGACCAGGGCGTTGCGGGAGTAGAAGGTGCTGACGACCAGGTCCAGGTTTCCGTCGCCGTCGAAGTCGCCGCAGGCCAGCCCGACCGGATACTGCCCGCCGGGGAGAAAGGTCGCGGGGCCGAAGGTGCCGTCCCCACGGTTGAGCAGCACCGCCACGTTCGAGGAGTGGTCGCAGGCCGCCGCCAGGTCGAGCGCGCCGTCATGGTTGAAGTCCCCGACCGCGATGGCGGCGGAGGCCTGTCCGGCGGGGTAGAGGACCGGAGGAGCGAACGTCCGCTGCCCCGCGTTCATCAGGACCCGCAGGGCGTCGCCGCCGCTGATGATGACGTCTTTCCGTCCGTCCCCCTTCAAGTCGGCGACCGCGATGTGGGACAGGTCCCCCTCCCCCAAGGGGTACGAAACCCGGTCAAACCGCCCATCGCCGCGCCCATAGAGAACCATGAGACTGGAGCCGAGGAAGGTCAGAATGTCCTGATGCCCGTCGCCGTCCAGGTCGGCGACCAGCGTGAACGGGTATCCCTTCTCGCCAGGAAACGTCAGGACCACCGGCGGCTGGAACGACAGCGGGCCGCCGGCCGTGTGCAGCGCAGGCGTCGCCGGCGGAACGTCTTCGATCCGCAGCACGCCCGACAGATCGCCCGCTAAAGCCCCGCCCTTCATGACGGCGACGCGGTACGGGACGTCCCGTACCGGCGGGTTGGCTTCGGCGATGCGGATGGTCCGCTCCTGATCACCGTCCGCCCGCCCCAGATCCAGCGTGGCAGGGATGCCGTTGAGAAGAACGGGGACCGACTGAAAATCCAGCAGCGGGCCGGACAACAGAGTCCTGTCCCGGAGCGTGACCGCCGCCCCAGCCGCCGGTGAACGGGCAGGACTCGAAGGGAGACGGATGGACTGGACTTCGCTCAGGGGGACGCGCCGCGTCCCGACCGTGATCGTGCGGTCTTTCGTCGTGGCGACGACCGTGCCGCTGCCGCCCGTGATGGTCAGGCGCAGGTCCCGCGGGTTCGGCAGCGGAAGCACGGGGACGGCCGTCGCGACATAATCGTGCGGCCCGGCGGCACGCGCGGGCGTGGTCCGCGCGCGGTCCAGGGTCAGCAGCACGCTGTAATCCGCCTCGTGCCCGTTCCAGGTCACGACCTGGATGTGGAAGGCCATCGCCCGGTGCGCGTCGCGGGCGGTAAGGGTCCCCGGCGAAAGCGTGATCGCCGGCTTCCCCAGCAGCGTCAGGAGGTGTTCGACTGGGATGGCAAAGTTCAGCGCGGCCCCCGGAATGCCGGCGGCGACGATGCCGATGACTCTGCCCTGGTCGTCGAGTACGGGGCCGCCCGAGTTGCCTGGGTTGAGCGAGGCATCCAGCTGGATGTCCTGGAGGGCGCTGTGTTCGCGCCGCAGCGCGGTGATGCGGCCGGTGCTGACGCTGATCGTCGGGTACTGCGCGGTCCCTTCGGCGAGGTCTTTCCCGAACGGGAACCCGAAGGCCGTCACCGGCAGGGTTTCATACAGGCCCGCGTTGTTCGGGGCCAGTGCGAGCGCCGCCCAGGGGCCGCCGCCGTCGGCTTTGAGCAGGGCCAGGTCCAGAGTTTCGTCGCTGCGGAGGACGGTCGCCTCCACCACCTTCTGACCCGGCTCCCCGGCGTTCAGGACCAGCTTGACGCGCGCATTGCCGCTGATGACGTGGTGATTCGTGATGAAGTACCCGGCCGCATCAATGCAGAAGGCCGTCCCGCTGCCGTCCGCCACCTCGACCAGGGCGGTCGCCTCCTTGCCGTGCTGAACGGTCGCCCGTGTGATGTCCGCCCGACTGCCGGAGACAATCATGCCCAGGAGGAACAGAAGGATGGGGAGCCGAAGCATTTGCCGACGTTTCACCTTTAATCCCCTCACGCTTTCTCGCCCCCGACGTCCGACCTTTTGTTCATCTCGCGGCCCCGCCCGTCCCGTACACCTCGACCTCGGAGGTGAACACGAAACTCGCGTTGAAACCCGCCTCTTCCGCGTAATGGTCGGGATAAGTCAGCCGGACGTAGCGAGCTGTGACCGGCGGGAACCGGTACTGATGCCTCTCCTCGTCGTGCTGCGAGAAGATGTAGCTCCCCACGTCCGTGTACTTCTCACCGTCGGCACTGACCGAAACCGTGATCATCCTGGTGGACCCGAACGGCGGCACCCCCACCAGGACCGCGCCGACAGACGCCGGCTGTTCCAGGTCAATCGTCACGCTCTTGGGGAACGTCGGCTTGTCGTCCGAAGCGAACGTGTGCTGCCCGTCCGCCGTCCACGACCCGTCCGTCAGGCCGCCCGCCCCATAGCCATAGGTGTTGGGGCTGTCGGTGACGTACTTCTTCCCCAGCGCCAGATCGGGGCCGGTCAGGGGCGGGAGCGCCGGCGTCAGCTCATACCGATGTGCCACGGGCTGGGCGGCGGTATGCCGCTCGGCGACCGTCGCCGCCTCCTCGGCGTCCAGGGCCGCCAGCAGCGGTGGCAGTGCGTCTTGGACTGCCGCCGTCTTGTGGCCTTGCAGCGGCACCTGAATCGTGCGCCAGCGCGTGTTGTGCTGGTCGTTGTGCCGCGACGTAAGCTCCATGACCTTCCGCGCCTGCCGCGCCATCGGCGTCGCCAGCGGGGCCAGGTTGATCCCCGACGCGAGCTGTTCCGCCGTGAAGTCGCCGACCTCCTGCCCGTCTATCTTCAGCGTATAGCGGGCGGCCGGCTTCAGGCCGGTCACCTGGAGCGGCTCCTGGTCAAGCGCCTCCGTGAAATCCGACGACTTCAGCACGAGGGCGACGGCCGGGTCGCCCCACTCGACCGGCAGCGGCAGAGCGCCGTCCATCTGCGTCCAGGAGATCACCGCCCCTGACTTCAACACGCTGACCTCGGTGTTCGCCGCCTGGACCACGCGGAGGCGGGCGGCATCGATCCGGACGTTCGTGACCAGCGCGGGCGCGTTCCAGGCTCTCAGCAGCGCCTCGGCCATGACCAGGTGCCCGGCAGGGCTGGGGTGGACCCGGTCCGGGATGATCTTCTGCGCCAATGTTGGGTCCGCCGCGTTCGCCTGTTGCAGCATGGCGTTCACCGGCGTATTGAAGTCGGCGACCACCTGATGGTCCTTCGCCGCCGTCTCCTGCACCCACTGAGCATAGCGCACCAGGACGGCGTTGTATCCGCCGGGGAAGTTACCCGCCCGCGTCACGTCGTCATAGGGCGATGGCTCAATCAGCGTCAGCCGGACGCCCGGAAGCGCCGCCTGCACCGTGTCCAGGATGTGCGTATAGCCCTGGGTATAGGCATCAAACGTGCCCTGGTCGAAGGCCCGGTAGCCGCCGTCGTTCATGCCGAGCATGACGGTCACGACGGTCGGTTTGTAAGCAATCACGTCGCGCTGGAGCCGCACGTCAATCGGCCCGCCCCCGCCGCCGCTCACCCGGTCGCCGCCCCAGCCGGAGTGAACAAACGTGACGCTCTTCTTGGGAAACCGCGTGACGACATAGTTCTCCACCAGTGTCGTGTAAAGCCGCTGCTCGGTGATGCTGTCCCCATAAAAGACCACGCGGTCCCCGTCAACAATCTGGAAGGGTTTGGCAGGCTCCTGCGCCCCGGCCGCCCCGGCCAGCGTCAGCAGGGCGGCCCCGGCGGCCCACCAAGGGGATTTGCGGGAAAATAGATGCATGAGAGGCATGGAAGTCTCCTGAGAGGTGATGACACGGTCGCGTTAGGACCAGTTTATCAGAGCAGCGGCGAATTGTCAACGGAGCCGCCCGGCCCATGTTGGCGTCGTGGATACAGACGAAAAAGGCGGCCCCTCATGTTGAGGGGCCGCCTTCTCAATCAGCGGGCAAATGGCAAGACTCTCGCCCTTAATCGTTTCTCATCAACACTAACAAGTGCCCCTGCTTCCAGCAGCGGCTCGAACTGTCTGAGCGCCGCAATCACCAGCGTTTCTATCTGATCTGGTAGAACACCTAGTGTTCGTACCTGGAAGATGCTGGGGCGATCTGCCCCAGAGGCGGCCAGCAAAGCACCGAAATCTAGATCATGAGTGAACACGACATAGCCGTTCTGACTCGCCCACTCCATGATCTCGCTGTCTTCCGCCTCGGGGCTGCCGATTGACGACCAATGCTCCGCCTCAAAACCATGTCGTGCAAGGGCAGGAACCCACTCAGCAGGCAGGTTCATGTCAATGACAAGCTTCATGCGGCCATCAGCGGCATCTCCGACGCCTCTGCCAGCCAAGCTGCATAGCTTAAGGCCGCCCGGATGTCTTCCGCTTCCAGATAGGGGTAAGCGCGCAAGATCTCCTCAGAGGTCAATCCAGTCGCCACCAATCCGACGACCAGACCCACTGTGACGCGCATACCGCGAATGCATGGCTTACCGCCCATGACACGCGGGTTGAGGGTGATGCGATCCGATTGTTCCATGCTGCGATTGTACCCTATCCGTGGGGTGGGGGAGGCCAGACCGTTTCATCTTCATCGCCCGTCGTCCGCCGCCTGCTCCTGCTCCCGGCGGTTCTTGATCTGCGACCAGCCCACCAGTAAGAGGCCCGGCATTCCACAGGCAAGCGCCGTCAAGGCTTCCGAACCGTTCAGAAGTGACGTGTAAGCTTGATCGCTCAGGCGCGGCCTGTGCCAATGATCGTAGTTATACACGAAGGAACTTGCCATGATTGCCCCGAAGAGTGCCGCCGGAACAACGGCAATGCTATAAAGAAACGCCCAAAGGCAGCCGCTTTTCATCTCGTAGGGGCGCCGCTTGCCGCGCCCTCTTTCCTCTGCCCGCGCAGGCGGACACCCGCTCTACCAAAGACCTGGATTTCAATCCAGGAGTCCGTCGTCAGCCGTATCCAACGCCTCCCCCGCTCGGTCGGCCTCATGCGCCCATTATCGGCCATCGCCGCACCTTTGTCAACCGCTGCTATCACCTACCAACGGCTTTTCAGGTATAATAACAGACGAAATGATACCGATCCGCCTCGAACTCAAGAACTTCATGTCCTACGGCGAGGACGTCCCCGCCCTGGACTTCACCGGGATGCACACCCTCTGCCTGTCCGGCGAGAACGGACACGGCAAGAGCGCCCTGCTCGACGCCATCACCTGGTCGCTCTGGGGCGAGAGCCGGGCGGGCAAGAACAAGCACGACGAATTGGTCCGCATCGGCGCGGACGAGATGAGCGTCCACTTCACCTTCGAGATGGACGGCCAGCGCTACCGGGTCATCCGCAAGCGGTCCAAGAAGGCCGGCGGCAACCTTTGGGAGTTCCAGCAGGAGACGCCCGATCAAGGGCTGGGGGCGGGCTGGCGGGCATTGACGGGCAACAAATCCACCGACACCGGCGAGACGATCCAGAAGCTCCTGCGGATGTCCTATGACACCTTCCTGAACTCCGCCTATCTGCGGCAGGGCCAGGCCGACCAGTTCGTCAAGCAGACGCCCACCAAGCGCAAGGAGATACTCGCCGATATCCTGGACCTGTCCCGCTACGACCAGCTCGAGGCCAAGGCCCGCGAAAAGATGCGCTCCGCCCAGGCCGAGGCGACGGATTTAGAACGCGACATCAGCGGCATCGACGCCGAACTAAGGGCCGAGCCGGAGCTGCGCGAGCTGCTGGCCGCCCTGCAAGCGCGGCAGGATGAGCTGACCGCCCGGCGCGAAGAACTCATCGCGGAGCTTTACGCGGTCCGCGACCGCAAGACCCAGCTTGAAGGCCACCAGAAGCTCACCGACTCGCTCAAGGCGCAGATCGCGGTCCTGGACGCCGAGATGCGCGACCTGTCCAAAGACCTCGCTGAACACAACGCGGACGCGGCCAAAGCGGACGCGCTGCTGTCACGGCACGACGAGATCTGCCGGGATTACGAGAAGCTGCTGGACGCCCGCGCGCGCGTCGGCGATCTGGAAAAGGGACTGGAGCAGTTCTACCGTGGGCAGCAGGCTCTCGCGACCGCCGATAAAGAACTGATGGCCGCCGAAAATGAGGTTCAGCGCCGTTTGGAACGAGCGAATGCCGACTACGATCAGTCGGCCTCCCGCGTCAGGGACTTCGAGCATTTCCGCGCCGAGCGCGACACACTCGCCCCGCGCGTCGCCGCCGCCGACCGGAGCGAGGAGCAGGCCGTTACCAAGCGGGCCGACCTGAAGGAATTGCAGAAGCAGTTTACCGCCCTGCGCGAGCAGTACGCAGCCGTCGAGTGGCAGGCGAAGGACTGGGCGCGCAAGATCGAAACCCTAGCGAATCAGCAGGGGCAGTGTGATGTGTGCAGCTCGCCGCTGCCCGAGGCCAAAGTCGCCGCCATCCGGGGTGACTATGAGGCGGCCTTGCAGGAGGCGCAGGCCGAGCAGAAGCGGGTCAAGGCCGAAGCCAACCAGGTCAAAACGCAGATAACAAATTGCGAAAACGAACTCCAAACACTGGACGCCCAGGTCAGGGCGGCCAAAGCGGACCGGGCGCGGCTGGCCCAGGCCGAGCAGTACATCTTCGACGCCGAGGAGACGCGGAAGACCCTGCCGAACCTTGCCCTCGTCCGCGATGAGGCCCAGCGCGTCGCCGCCTCGGGCGAGTTCGCCCTAGAGACGCGGGCCAAGATCGCCAAATTCGAGGCCGCCCTGGCGAAGCTCGCGCACGTCGAAGCGGACCACGCCGCCGTCAAGGCCGAACTCTCCGTGCTGGAGCCGTCCGAGCGCCTGCACATCGCCCTGGAACACGCCCAGACCGCCCTGAAGGCGGCGGAAGTCGGCATCGCCCGCGCGCAGAAGGCGCTACAAACGCGGCAGGCTGGCCGGGACGCTGCCCAGGAACAGCTACAGGGTTTGGCAGACGTCAGCGGCGAACTCGCCCAACTGGAAGCGCGCGGCCAGCAGATACGCGACCTGGGGAAAGCCTGTCAGGCCGAAGAACAGGCCGTCGCCCAGGACATCGGCCGCCGCCAGCAGACTCTAACACGTTTCGAGGAGCAGAAGGTCGTCCGCGCCGACAAAGCCAAACGCTTCGCCGATGCCAAATACGACCAGGAGGTTCACACCCGCCTGACCGAAGCCTTCGGCAAGAAGGGGGTGCAGGCGCTCATCATCGAGAACGCCATTCCCGAGCTGGCCGAGGAGACGAACCGCATTCTCGACCGCCTGACCGACGGCGGCATGTCCCTCTACTTCGACACCCTGCGTGAGTCCAAGACCAAAAAGGACGGCCCCATCGAGACGCTTGACATCAAGGTCAGTGACAACCTGGGGACGCGCCCCCTGGAGATGTACTCGGGCGGCGAGGGCTTCCGGGCGGCCTTCGCCCTGCGGATCGCCCTCTCCAAGCTGCTGGCCCGCCGGGCCGGGGCGCGTCTGCAAACGCTCATCATTGACGAGGGCTTCGGCTCCCAGGACGCCAAAGGCCGCGAGAAGCTGGTGGACTGCCTGGACGCCATCAAAGGCGACTTCGAGCGCATCATCGTCATCACGCACATTGATGAGCTGAAAGACGCCTTCGCCACCCGCGTGGAGATCACGAAGACGCCTTCGGGGTCCCAGATCACCGTCATGGAAGGCGCAGCGGGTTGAAGCCGTCTGTCCGCTGGGTGTTGGCCGCCGCCATCGGGGTCGCGCTGACCCTGCTGCTGAACCGCATCGGTGTGTGGTGGCTGGGAGCGACCGATTTCTCGTCCGACTCGTTTTATGATGGCTGTGCGGCCTTCCTGACGCTGACGCTCCCCGCTTTCCTGGCGGGCCTCGTCGTCGGCTTCGTCGCCCGCGAGCAGGCGCTAAACGTCGCCGCCATTGCCTTCGCCGTGTTCTGCGCGTTCGGCTTCGTCCACCCGTTCTGGCGCATCCCGCCGGTTTCGCCCGAGTCGGCCCACTCCGGCGGGATGCACTACTTTCTTTACAGCCCGCTCGTCGCCCTGGCCTTCGGCACCCTCGGCGCGTGGCTTGCCGGGCAGTTCGCGACGGGAAAATGGACTTTAGCCGACCCGCAGCCGGTGAGTCCGCAGGAGTGAGGGGCACTGCTACGCCCGACCTAACCCCGGCGCGAGCGCCGACCCTTCCCTGTTAGGGAAGGATGAGGCACAATCCAGGATCGTTCCTGCATGGGGCCGTTCCTTAACGACAAACAGACAACAGACACAAGCGGGTTCTCCTTACAAACTCTTCGCCCTTCCCTAACAGGGAAGGGTCGGCGCTCGCGCCGGGGTTAGGTCCGCTCCTGATAGGACACATCATGTTCGTAGACGAAGTAGTCATAGACGTAAAAGCGGGCGACGGCGGCAACGGCTCCGTCGCATTCCGCAAGGAAAAGTATGTGCCGCGTGGTGGCCCGAACGGCGGCGACGGCGGCAAGGGCGGCGACGTGTACCTGGAGGCCGACTCCAACCTCTCTACCCTACTCGACTTCCGCTACCAGAGGCACTATGAAGCCCTGCGCGGCATCCACGGCACCAGCCGGGACATGTCCGGGAAGAACGCGGGCGACATCACGCTGAAAGTGCCCGTCGGGACCACGGCAACGGACATTGAGACCGACCGCATCCTGACCGACCTGACCAAGCATGGCCAGCGCGTCGTCATCGCGCGGGGCGGGCAGGGCGGGCGCGGCAACGCCCACTTCGCCTCCTCCGTGCAGCAGGCACCCAAGTACGCTGAGAACGGCGAGCCAGGCGAGGAGCGCCAGATCAAGCTGGAACTCAAGCTGCTGGCCGATGTCGGCCTGATCGGCTACCCGAACGTCGGCAAGAGCACGCTCATCGCCGCCCTGTCCGCCGCCAAGCCCAAGATCGCCGACTACCCGTTCACGACCCTGGTTCCGAACCTCGGCGTCGTGCGCGTGGACGAGGAGCGGACGTTCGTTATTGCCGACATCCCCGGCCTGATTGAAGGGGCCAGCGAGGGGGTCGGCCTGGGCCATCAGTTCTTGCGTCACGTCGAGAGGACGCGCCTGCTCTGCCACCTGATTGACATCTCGGGCACGACGGGCCGGGACCCGCTGGACGACTATGCCATCATCAACCGTGAACTGGCCGCCTACGACGACAAGCTGGCCCAACTCCAGCAGGTGGTCGTGCTGAACAAGTCGGACATCGCCGACCCCGAAGAGGCCGAATTGCTGCGGGCCGAGTTCGCCGACGAGGACAAGCCCGTCTTCGTCATCTCCGCCGCCACGCGCACGGGCCTGGAGCCTCTGGTCTACTTCCTGGCCGAGCGCCTGGCCGAGATGCCGCTGCCCCCCGCCTTTGATGACGAGATCGTCCGCATCACCGCCGACACCATGAAGGGCCGCCGGACCGACCGCCGCTGGGAAGCCACTTACGACGCCGCGACGCAGACCTACGTCGTCAGCGGCAAGGGCATCGAGCGCCTGATCGCCATGACCCAGCTCCAGAACGAGGACGCCGTGAACCGGCTCCAGCGGACACTGGAAAAGACCGGCATCATCAACAAACTGCGGACATTGGGCGCGAAACAGGGCGACACCGTCCGCATCGGCAAGGCCGCCTTCGACTTCTTCGACGAGTACGCCCTGGACGTGCCGGAGGACGAGGAAGAAGCGGAGGCCGTGTAGGGGCGAACCTTGTGTTCGCCCTTCCTCTGCCGTGTTCGCCCTGCCTCCCCCCGTTCGCCCTTGTGTCTCCAGCTCTCGCCCTCCTGCGGGGCGTGTCGCGGGGCGTGTCGCGGGGCGTGTCGCGGGGCGTGTCGCGGAAGGGCGAACACAAGGTTCGCCCCTACGTTCCGAGGCGATCAGCTATGAACCCCATCGCCATCAAGAAGCTGGTCATCAAGGTCGGCACCAGCACCCTGACGCGCGGCGGCGGGCCGCCAGACACGGCCTACATCGCCGACCTCGCCGCCCAGGTCGCACGGCAGCAGGCTTTGGGTCGGAACGTCGTCCTGGTCTCGTCGGGCGCGATCCGGGCGGGCATGGACCGGCTGAAGTTGCCGGGCCGCCCGCGCTCCATCCCGCAGAAGCAGGCCGCCGCCGCCATCGGGCAGGGGCTTCTGATGCACACCTACGCCCAGGCGTTCGCCCCGCACGACATCCCCGTCGGCCAGGTCCTGCTGACCCGCGAGGACCTGCGGGAGCGGACGCGCTACCTCAATGCCCGGAACACCTTTGACGCCCTGCTCGGCCATAACGTCGTCCCCATCGTCAACGAGAACGACACCGTGGCCGTGGACGAGATCAAGTTCGGCGACAACGACACGCTGGCCGCCCTCGTCGCCTCGCTCATCGAGGCCGATGCCCTCCTGCTCCTGTCCGATGTCGCCGGGCTGTATGACCGTGACCCGACCCAGTTCGCCGATGCCCAGCTTATCCCCGTCATCGAGACCATTGACCGGGCCGTCGAGCAGCGCGCGGGCGGCGCTCAAACAGGGATGGGCACGGGCGGCATGACCACCAAGGTGCAGGCCGCCAAGATCTGCGCCAATACCAATGTCCACATGTTCATCGCCGACGGCCGCCGTGCCAATGTCGTCGCCGACGCTCTGGACGGTTCCTGCGGCACCCACTTCCTCCCCAAGCCCACCCGCCTGCGCTCCCGCCAGCGCTGGATCGCCTACGGCGTCCTGCCCAAAGGCACCGTCACCGTCAACGACGGTGCCCGGTTGCGCGTGAGCGAGGAGGGCAAGAGCCTCCTGCCCGCTGGCGTTACCCATGTCACCGGCCACTTTGAAGCCGGCGACCTAGTCCGCCTCGCCGACGCCCACGGCGACGCCTTCGCCCAGGGGTTCGTCAACTACACCCACGCCCAGCTTGCCAAGATCATGGGCCGCCGCACCGAAGACATCCCGCTCCTGCTCGGCACGGATGCCGGCGAGGAAGTCATCCACCGCGACAACCTCGTCCTCGACTTATGATGCCGGCCCGCCCAGTAACTTGCCTTCCAACTTGACTTTGCGCGGCGATTCGGCTACAATCAGGACGATCCGCACATCGAAAAAGGAAGCGCCGACACGATGCACGCTCTTTCTATACAGAACATATTCATGGCCGCTGTGTGGACCGCCGGGAGTGTCGGCGTCGTCTACCTGTCCGGGCACATCTACGGGAAATCTAAGAGACATGCGGACTATGACAAGCGGATGCGCCGGGTTGTGTTCTCGTACTGGGCGCTGTTCTGCTTGTGGCAGGGCTGCCTCGCTCTGAACCTCGCCGCCATGCGATTGGTGTGGATACACTACGCGGGGCCTGTGCTGATAACGGCCCTCTTCTTGGTCGTTTTACAGTTTCCGCTCATCCAAGCGTGGGTGAGAAAGCGGGAGCAAATCAGATGAGGGTGGAACGGCTTCGTTATTCTCTCCTGCTCGCTGCCGGGATCGTTGTCTCGACGGCTTTGACAAACAGCTTGATAGTCGCGGTGATACTCTTCGCGCCTGAACTCAACCGACTCCTCATGCCTACAATGGTTAAGGAAAACAGAAGGCTACTCGGCATCTTTGCCTGGGTGTGCTGTGTTTTGGCCCTTGCGGGGGCGTACTACATCGGGGATTTGCTGCTGTTCCCACGCTCGCCTTATGCCTCACACCGAGAGCGCGACGCGGTCGTCATGGCGATCGTGGGCATGATCGGGGGCTTTGCCACCATCTACTGGATGCCGGCCAGTCGTGCAGGAGCAAAGAAATCGCGCCACACATAAATTTTGCAAGAACGGACTTGTAGCTGTTGATAGCCACTGCCGAGAACATTGGTGTTTATGAGTACGCTCGCGATTGAAGAAGTCGAAGACAAGGGACGGGCCGCCAAAGCCGCCGCGCGGACGCTGGCGCTTGCCGGAACAGATACCAAGAACGAAGCCCTGATCGCGATGGCCGATGCCCTCGGAACGCACCAGGCCGCCATCTTAGAAGCCAACGCCCGCGACATCGCCGGGGCCGAAGAGCTTGGCCTGACGCCGCACCTGATCGAGCGGCTGACGCTGACGCCCAGGCGCGTCGGCGAGATGCAGACCGGGCTGAGGCAGGTCGCCGCCCTGCCGGACCCTATCGGGGCCGTTCTGTCCGGGTGGCGTCGGCCCAACGGCTTGCAGATCACTAAGACGCGCGTTCCCCTAGGCGTCATCGGCATCATCTACGAGAGCCGCCCCAATGTCACCGTGGATGCCGCCGCCTTGTGCCTGAAATCCGGCAACGCCGCCCTGCTGCGCGGCGGGTCTGAGGCCATCCATTCCAATGTCGCCCTGGCCCGCGTCTTGCAGGATGCGCTCCAAATAGCGGGCCTGCCCACCGCCTGCGTGCAGCTCATCGAAAGCACAGACCGGGCCGCCGCCCGCCGCCTGATGACCTTGAACGAGTCCGTGGACTGCCTCATCCCACGCGGCGGGGCGTCGCTCATCAAGACCGTCATCGAGACGGCGACCGTTCCTGTGATCGAGACCGGCACCGGCAACTGTCACGTCTATGTGGACAAAGACGCCGACTTTGCGATGGCCGCCGAGATCATCCTGAACGCCAAGGCCCAGCGCCCCTCCGTCTGCAACAGCGCCGAAACGCTGCTGGTGCATCAGGATGTCGCTTCCGCCTTCCTGCCCCCGGTTGGGCGGAGACTAGCCGAGGCCGGGGTCGAGATGCGCGGCGACGCGCGGACGTGCGCGCTCCTGCCCAACACGCGGGAGGCCACTGAGCAGGACTGGCATGAGGAGTTCAACGCGCTCATCCTCGCCGTCAAAATCGTGGACAGCCTGGACGATGCCGTGACCCACATCAACACCTACGGCACGCGCCATTCCGAGGCCATCATCACCGGAGACTACGCCGCCGCCCAGGTCTTCACCGACGGCGTGGACTGCGCTGCCGTCTATGTGAACGCCTCGACGCGCTTCACCGACGGCTTCGAGTTCGGCTTCGGGGCGGAGATCGGCATCTCCAACCAGAAACTCCACGCCCGTGGCCCGATGGGGTTGGAAGAGCTGACGACTTACAAGTACATCGTGCGCGGCAGCGGCCAGGTTCGCGCTTAGAAAGAAAGACAGTTGAACGACGGCTTCCCCAATGCCCAGCCGGGCCAGCCCACGCCTTTCGTACAGCCCACCGTGTGGCCACCGCCGCCGATGATGGGGCAGCAGTCCGGCTGGGCCGGCCCCGTCTGCGGCTTCAAGTGGCTGTACCGGCGCGCGCCCGGCAAGATGGCCGCAAAAGCCCTGGTCGCCGACTACCGCGTGGGCACCCTCCAGTGTGATGCTGAGGGCATCATCATCGAGGGCAAAGCGGTCCCGCGCGCCGAGATTCGCATGATGGTGGTTCTGCCCGCCGTCCTCCTTAATCTGCTCCTCGGCGTCATCGCCAACTTCGTGATGGAATATGGGATGCGGAAAGACCGGCGCGACGGCATCCGCTGGAGCAGCGTCAAGCAGATCACGCTGTCGCCGGCAAAGCAGCAGGCCGTCATCGTCTACGACGCCTACAACCACGCGGCGCAGATCAAGACGTATTCGCTGGCCTTCACGCCCACACCGGGACAGTACGAGGCCTTCGCGGAGGCCAGCCGCCGGAACGCACCGGACCGGCTGGGGGAGGCGGCGCTCGTGAGCGCCACGCCCGTCGCCGTCTGGATTCTGCTCGGCCTCGTCGTATTCATAATGGCCGCGCTGGTCGTGCTGGCCCTCCACGCCCGGTAGAGTGCCGAAGCGGGAGAGAGGTTCCGGGTTCGTCATGCAACGACTGGGCATCATGGGCGGCACGTTCGACCCCATCCACTACGGGCACCTGCTGATGGCCGAGGAGGCGCGGCAGGCGTTCGCGTTGGATCAAGTCGTCTTCGTCCCGAACGGGCGGCCCGCGCACAAGAAGGCCTACCTGGTCAGCTCGCCGGAAGACCGGTACGCGATGACGCTGCTGGCGACGGGGTCTAATCCCTGCTTCTCCTGCTCGCGCATCGAGATCGAGCGGCCCGGCCCGTCCTATACGATAGACACGCTGCGCGCCTTCCGCCAGACCCATCCTGATCTGGACGCGCTCTATTTCATCACCGGGGCGGACGCCGTGCTGGAAATCCTGACCTGGCACGAGTACGACAAGCTGGTGCGGGAGTGCCAGTTCATCGCCGTCACTCGCCCCGGATTCGTTCTGGAGCGGCTGTCGGAGATCGCCGACGCCGAGTTCCTGCACCGGGTTTCGTTCCTGCCCATCCCCGGCCTGGAGATCTCGTCTACGGACATCCGCCGCCGCGTCCGCGAAGGGCGCAGCGTGAAGTACCTGACGCCCGAGCCGGTCGAAGCCTACATCCAACAGCAGGGATTGTACCGGACCTTGCCAACCCAACCATGAATGACGATACTCTACGACAAGAAGACACTGAACAACAACTGGCCCTCGCGCGGCGGCAGCTTGAGGCCGTCCAGCGCATCAGCAGCGCCCTCTACTCGGTGACGGACACGGATACCCTGTTGCGACAGGCGCTCGACGTGGCCCTGGAAGTGGTCGGGGCCGATGCCGGCTCCATCCTGCTCTACAACGCCGACAAGAACAGCCTGATCTTCCGTCACGCGGTCGGGCCGGTCGCGGCCTCGCTCATCGGCACGGGGCTGGACCTCTCGCTCGGCAAGGGGATCGCGGGGGACGTGTTCCGGACGGGGCAGGGGCGGCTGACGCCGGACGTTGAGCGGGACGCCGACCACATCGGCACCGTGGACGCCCGCACCGGCTACCAGACGCGCTCGCTGATGACGGTCCCGCTGAACACGCGCCAGGGCCTGCCGCTGGGCGTCATCCAGTTCGTCAACAAGCGGGCGGGGGAATTCGACGCCGGGGACATGGCGGTCGGCGAGATCGTCGGCAGCCTCGTTGCCCTCAGCCTCCAGAACGCCCTGCTGGCCCGCGAAGCGAACCTGGCCGCCGTCGCGCGCTCGGTGGGCGAGATCAGCCACGACATCGGGAACATGCTCACCCACGTCCTGCCCTATGTGGAAACCCTGGAAGGCTCGATCTCCGACGTGCGGGCAGGAAAGCCCGGCGCGCTGGAGGCCCTGGAGAGCTTTTATGCCGAGGTCCGGGAGAACGTCGCGGACGGCGTCCAGCAGGTGACCGCCCGCACCCGCGAGATCGCCTCGGCCCTCAAAGGCGAGGTCGCCCCACTCGACTTCCGGCCGGGCCGCCCGTTCGACACCGCCCAGCGCGTCGTCCAGTCGCTCGGGGCCGCCGCCCAGCGGGCGGGCATCACACTCTGCACGGAAGGCGACAGCACGCTGGAAGTCGTGCTTGACAGCCACCGACTCTGGAACGCGCTCTATAACCTGGTCAACAACGCCCTGCCCGAGACGCCCGACGGCGGCTCCATCACCCTGGCCGTCACCGCCGACCCCGACCCGGACTTCTACCGCGTCTCCGTCGCCGACACCGGGAAGGGGATGCCGGAGGCGGTCCAAAAGAAGCTGTTTACCGACGCCGCCTGCTCCACCAAGCCCGGCGGGACCGGATTGGGAACGCGCATCGTCCGCCGGATCGTCGAGCAGCATGGCGGCACGCCTTCCGTCGTCAGCGCGCCGGGGCAGGGGACCACCTTCACGCTCCGCCTGCCCCGGAACCCCCAGCCACTACCCGGCTAGCCCGGCTATGCGCCCCACTCATAGTGCAGGATGTCCCCGTTGTGGTTAAGCACGTCATCAATATCGTCTCGCCTGACATCGCGCGCCAGCGTGACCTGTAGGCGGGCCACTTCGGAGTTCGCCATCCGGTCCAGCTTCAGGTCGCGCGTCTTGACGTCCTGCTGGTGGAGGTGTTCCAGCATCAGCCGGACGGCGCTCAGTGGGTCACAGTCCGTCTTGAAGACCACGGTCAAGGCCTGGTGCCGCCGCTGGCGGATCAAGTCCTCTTCAAAGGTGTTGAGGAGGGTGAGAGTGAAGAGGATGACGACGGTCGCGACTGTCCCCAATTCGGCGTACAGCCCGCCGTAGCCGACTGCCATGCCGACGGCGGCGATGGCCCAGAGGCTGGCCGCCGTGGTCAGGCCGTGGACCAGGCCGGTCGTCCCCTCGCGGATGATCGTCCCCGCGCCGAGGAAGCCGACGCCGGTGACGACCTGGGCGGCGATCCGGTCGCCGTTCGCGCCGAAGGACTCCGAGATCTGCGTCAGCAGGGTCGCCCCGACGCAGACCAGGATGTGCGTCCGCAGCCCCGCCGGGCGGGCGTGGCGCTCCCGCTCCCAGCCGATCAGGCCGCCGAGCAGCAGGGCGAGGAGCAGCAGGCCGGTCATGTGGACCAGCGGCAGATGCAGGAAATGGGCGAGGCTCAGGCGGCGGCCTCCGCCTTCAATGACTGCACCAGCCCCGCCACATGGGCCGAAATGCCCTCAATGGGAACGGCGGACTTGTTCGCGGCGTCGCGCCGCAGGCTGACCTCCACCGTCCCTTCGGCCAGTGACTTGCCGACGACGACCTTGACGGGGATGCCGAGTAGGTCTGCGTCCTTGAACTTGACGCCGGGGCGCTCGTCCCGGTCGTCCAGCAGCACGTCCACATTGGCCGCTTTCAGGTCACGGTACAGGTCCTCGGCGGCCCGCTTCTGGGCCTCGTCTTTCACCCCGACCAGGACGACCACGACCTCGAAAGGCGCGATGGTGACGGGCCAGAGGATGCCATTGGCGTCGTGGTGCTGCTCGATCGCCGCCGCCATCAGCCGCGAGACGCCGATGCCGTAGGAGCCACCGAGCAAAGGCTGCCTCGCGCCGGTTTCGTCCGTAAACGTCGCGTTCATCTTCGCCGAGTATATGGTTTCAAAGTTGAAGACGTGGCCGACCTCGATCCCGCGTTGCGTCTGGAGCCGCCCTTCCGGGTCGGCCGGACTGACATCGCCCGCCACCGCCGTCCGCAGGTCCAAATACTCGGGGTGGGGGAAGTCGCGCCCCGGCAAAACGTGGACCAGGTGTGCGTCCGCCTCGTTCGCCCCGGTCACCCCGTCCCGGACAAACGCCACCTCGCGGTCGGCGATCACGCGCATCCCATCCGCCAATCCGACCGGCCCGGCGAAGCCGACGGGTGCCCCCGTCACCTTCTGGACCATCGCGGCGTCCGCCAGCGGCGATGGCCCGCCCAGAAGCTTCGCCAGCTTGGCCTCCTGCACTTCACGATCGCCGCGCACCAGCACGACCACCGGCTGCCCGTCCGGCGCGACCACGACCAGAGTCTTGATGAGCCGCGTCGCGGGGACGTCCAGGAATGCCGCGACGGCCGTGATCGTGCTGACACCGGGTGTCATCACCTTCTCCATCGCCGCGACCTCGGCGTCCGGCTCCTCGGCGGGCGCGGGGATAGCCTCGCACCGCTCGGCGTTCGCCGCGTAGCCCGTTTTGTCGCAGCGCAGCACGGTGTCTTCGCCGCTCTCGGACAGCACCATGAACTCCTCGCTCTGCGAGCCGCCGATGGCCCCCGAGTCCGCTTCCACCGTCAGGGCCGCCAGCCCGCAGCGCTCGAAGGACCGGCTGAAGGCATCGCGGACGTTCCGGTAGGCCTGCTGACCCTCCTCGGCGTTCTTGTCGAACGAGTAAGCGTCCAGCATCAGGAACTCGCGCCCTCGGACCAGACCCCCGCGCGGGCGCGGCTCGTTGCGGAACTTGGTCTGGATCTGGTAGGGCAGGAACGGGAGCTGCTTGTACGACTGGATATCACCCCGCGCGATGGAAGTGACGACTTCCTCGTGCGTGAAGCCCAGGAAATAGTCATGCTGCGGGACCGTGAACAGGACGTCCAGTTTGTCCCGGCCAGACTCCTCCAGTATGGCGCGCGGGAACAGCGACGGCATCAGCATCTCGTTCCCCCCGGCGCGGTTCATCTCCTCACGCAGTATGCCGGAGATCTTATTCAGCACCCGCAGGCCCAGCGGCAGGTACGAGTAGACCCCGCTGGCGAGCGGCCGGATGAAGCCGCCGCGCAGAAGCAGCTTGTGGCTGACAAGCTCCGCCTCGCTGGGCGCTTCGCGGAGGGTGGGGGCAAAAAGTTGTGTAAAGCGCATTATGTGTAGTCTTGTTACTGGGGCAGTTGGTGCGTCACGGTGCGGATGATGTCGTTGGACACGATCGCGATGAACAGGACGAAGATGATCGCCAGGCCGAACATGAGGGACGCCTGCTGCTGCTGGTCGGTCAGCCGCTTGCCGCGCCGTACCCACTCGATGAAGAACGTCAGCAGGTGCCCGCCGTCCAGGATGGGGATGGGCAGCAGGTTGAAGACCGCCAGGCTGATGGACAGGCTTGCCAGCATCGAGACGACATCCGGCAGGCCGCTCTTGACGGCAAGCCCCGTCGCCTGATACATGAAGATGATCCCGCCGGCCGCCTTGTGCAGCTCGCGGTGATGGATCAGATAGGCAAGCCCACGGAACGTGTCGCCGACCGTCTTGTTCCCGTACCGGATTGAGGCCGCAAGGCCGACGTGCCTGATCTCACGCGCGGGGATGATGTTCAGGATACCGATCTCGTGCGGGTTCAGGCCCGGCGGGTCCTGCGCGACGGTCTTGGGAATCAAGCCCTTCAGATGGACCTCCTCACCCCCACGCGCCAGGGAGATGTCTGCGGTCTTCCCGGCGTCCTGGCGCAGCAGGGTCTGCACCTGCTCGCCGGACACGACATCCACGCCGTTGATCTGCGCGAAGATGTCGTGCGCCGCCAGGCCCAGCGTCGCCAATGCGCCCGGCTTAACCACGTCCACGGAAACGACGGGCTTGTTGTGGTCGTCCAAGACCGGCTGCGGGGTCGCCGTGCGTGTGAACGTCGCGCCGTCGCGCACGACGGTCAGCGTGATCGGCTTGCCCGCACTGCCGTGGATCATGTCCACCATCTCTTCGCCGCTGGAAACCGGCCGGCCGTTTATCGCCTGGATGGTGTCGCCGATCCGCAGGCCGATCCGTTTTCCCTCTCCGCCCGGTCCCGCCATCGCCACTTTATTCAAGGTATTGCCGGTCGGGATGCCGGTCGTCATGCCCATCAGGCAGAAGACGACGTAGCCCAGCACGAAGGACATGAAGGGGCCGGCCGCGATCACCAGGGCGCGCTGCCAGACCGGCTTGCTGTAGAAGCCGTCGGGGGCGCTGTAGGCCGCATTCTCCCCCACGTTCTCAGCGATCAGGGGAATCTGATTGGCGTCCGGGTCTGCATTTCTTAGCTCCAGCCCACCCAGGCCCGGACCGGAGAGGCCGATCCCACGGACAGTAGGGCCGGCCTCTTTACCACCCACCACCTTGTCTTTGGCGGCGATTAAAGGTGCTTCATCCGGCTCCATGCCGGCGATCTTGACGAAGCCTCCCAGCGGCAGCATCCGCACGTTGTATTCCGTGTCCCCCCGCTTGGCGATCCGGAACAGGCGCCTGCCGAAGCCGATGCTGAAGTCATCCACGCGAATGCCGCATAGCCGGGCGACGATGAAATGCCCCCACTCGTGCGCGACGACCAGGATGCTCAGAATGATCAGCAGGGTCAATGTCTGCTGCACGTTTTGCCATAACAACACCACGTCGAAAGCTCCTTCAGACTAACAGAGAGAGGTCTTCGAATGAGAAACGGTGGGCGGCCTCGCGCGCCCAGGCGCTCTCCCGCGTGATCCCCGCCATGTCGGGCGACTCGGTGACGCGGTGCGCGTCCATCACCCGCTCCGTCAGCGTGATGATGGCCGCGAACGTGACCCTGCCCTCCAAAAAGAAGCCGACGGCGGCCTCGTTCGCGGCGTTCATCACGGCGGGCAGTGTGCCGCCGATCTGCGCCGCCCGGCGGGCCAGGCCCAGGCTCGGGAACCGGTCTTCATCGGGCGCGGCGAACGCCAGCGGGGCCGACTGCGCCCGGATGTCGAACCGAGCGATGCCTAGGTCGGCCCGGTCGGGGTAGAGCAGGGCGTACTCGATGGGGACGCGCATGTCCGGCAGACCGAGCTGTGCCAGTGTCGAACCGTCCCGCAGCTCGACCAGAGAGTGAACAACGCTCTGCGGGTGGATCACGACCCCGACCCGCTCAATCGGGACATCAAACAGCCAGCGTGCCTCGATCATCTCTAATGCCTTGTTCATCAGGGTCGCGCTGTCAATCGTGATCTTGCGGCCCATGCTCGGCCATGTCGGGTGGTGCAGGGCTTCCTCCACGGTCGCCCGTGCTATCCGCTCCTTCGTCCACTCGCGGAACGGCCCGCCCGAGGCGGTCAGCCACAGCCGCTCGACGTGTTCCGGCTTCTGCCCTTGTAAACACTGGAAAATGGCCGAATGCTCGCTGTCGATCGGCAGGATGCGCGCCCCGCTCCTTTGCGCCGCCGCCGTCACGATCTCGCCCGCCGCCACCAGCACCTCTTTGGTCGCCAGGGCGACGTCTTTGCCTGCCTCCAGAGCGGCGATGGTCGCCTCGGTCCCGACCGCGCCCGCAACGGAGACGACCACGAGGTCCGCTTGCGGCAGCGTCGCGAGCCGGACGAGGTCGGCCTCCGCACCCCATTCCAGTTCATTGACGCCAAACTGGTGCGCTTGTTCCCGCAGCAGCATCTCGTTGCGAAAAGCAGAAAGGCCGGCGACGCGCAGGCGGTCCGGCAGGCGGCGGACGACGTCTAGAGTCTGCGTGCCGATGCTGCCCGTCGCACCCAGGATGACGACGCGCTTCACTGGCTCTCCACCGCACCGAACTTGCGGGTGCGCCTCTGGTACTCTTCCAGAGCGTCGGTGAAGAGCGCGGGCGTGAAGTCCGGCCACAGGGTCGGCGTCACCCACATCTCGGAGTAGGCGATGCCCCAGAGGAGGAAGTTGGAGATACGCATCTCGCCCGCCGTGCGGATCAGCAGATCGGGGTCGGGGAGGTCGGGGGCGTACATGTGGGCCGACAGCATCTTTTCCGTGACTTCGGCGGGTTCCACCTCGCCGCGCCGGACGGCCTCGGCGATCCGGCGGGCGGCGTCGGCGATCTCGGCGCGGCCCCCGTAGTTGATCGCCAGGTTGAACGTCAGGCCCGTAAAGCCCGCCGTCCGCCGCACCGCGCTGGCGAACGTCCCGCGCAGCCCGTCCGGCAGGTCTTCCAGCCGGCCCGAGACGTGGATGCGGACGTGGTTCTGGACCAGGTCTTCCACCTCGGCCTGCATGGCGGCTTCCATCAGGTGCATGAGGCCGCCGACTTCCGCCTCGGGCCGCCGCCAGTTCTCGGTCGAGAAGCCGAAGACGGTCAGGTGCTTGACCCCCAGCTCGTCGGCGGTGGAGACGATCTCCTTCAAAGCGCGGTAGCCCTGCCAATGCCCGAAAAGGCGGTCCTGGCCTCTCGCGTTCGCCCAGCGCCCGTTGCCGTCCATGATGATGGCGACGTGCGCGGGCAGGCGTGCGGCATCAAGACGCGCCCTCAAGGCTTCTATCCCGGTGCCGCCGTCGGCGACGGGGATCTGCTCCGACAGGAAACTGTTCATCGGATGACCGCCCCGCTAGACTTCAAGCAGTTCGGCTTCCTTGGCTTTGGTGATGCGGTCTATCTCGACGATGTACCGGTCCGTGAGCTTTTGCAGGCCGTCCTGGGCGCGCTTCAGGTCGTCTTCCGACACTTCGCTCTTCTTGACCAGCGCCTTGCCCTGGTCGTTGGCGTTCTGGCGGACCTTGCGGATGGAGACTTTGCCCTCCTCCGCCTTGCGGCCCAGCACCTTGACGAACTCTTTACGCCGCTCCTCGGTCAGAGGAGGAATGGTCAGCCGGACGGCCGCCCCGTCATTGACCGGGTTGATGTTGATGTCGGAGTTCTTGATGGCCTTCTCGACCGCGCCGACGAGGTTCCGCTCATAGGGGGCGATGAGGAGCTGGCGGCTGTCGGGGACGCTGATGTTGGCGATCTGGTTGAGCGGCGTCGGTGCCCCGTAGTAGTCAATCGTGATGCCGTCCAGCAAGCTGGGGTTCGCCCGCCCTGTGCGGATAGTGGAAAAGTCGTGCTGGGTGGCGTCCACCGTCTTCTGCATCTTCTGCTCGGCGTCTTTGGCGAGATCGGCTAAACTCATGGGGTCATGCTCCTGAAATGGATTATGGAAATGTCGTTACCGAGACAACGGACTGGTAGGTTCGAGCCACGTCAGGTTGAACAACGCGCCGAACTCTCCGCAGTAGGCTTGAATGAATTCGTTGGCCTCGTGCATGCACCGAGCGACTTCTTTAGGAGTGATCGCGTCGTGAAAACCAGGCGAATAATTGCTAGTGGCGATCCAAAAAGGGTGTCCATCCTCTTCTCGCCATAGCTCAACCCCCACTACAGCGCACTGTTCGGATGCCAGCCAAGAGACGACCTCTACCGCGAAAGGAGCAGTCCAAGCCAGTTCACTCCCAAAAACCCTTGCCTTTTCGCGGAGTTCACGCGGCAGCATCAAATCAGTACTGGAAGCCTGTTCCGCCAACATGGATGACTCTCCCGGTTGCGTCGTTGATAACGACAGATTTGCCGCTGCCCGGATGAACAAACCGCGTCGCAGGGGCACCGCCGGCCGTCTCATCAACGGCGGGGTAAGATGCACCGTGGTCGAAGGCATCGTGTATGTCAGCCGCCGTCCAGCCGCGCTTGATCATGGAAAGCTGGATGTGCCGATCTAGGTCCGTAAGAGCAGGCTCGGCAGATCCGTCGCGCATCTTGATTACGCATCTTTGGCGACGAGCGTTCCGATCTGCGCCCCCTCGGCGACGCGCTGGATGTTGCCCGGCACGTTGATGTCGAAGACGACGATGGGCAGGTTGTTTTCCATGCAGAAGGCCATCGCGGTCAGGTCCATGACTTTCAGGCGGCGGTCAATGGCGTCGGCGTAGGCGATGCGTTCGAACTTGACGGCGTCGGTGTGCTGGCGCGGGTCCTTGTCATAAACGCCGTCCGTGCCGTTCTTTGCCATCAGGATGGCCTCGGCGCGGACCTCGGAGGCGCGCAGGGCGGCGGCGGTGTCGGTCGTGAAGAAGGGGTTGCCGGTGCCGCCGGCCAGGATGACGACACGGCCCTTCTCCAGGTGCCGCAGGGCGCGGCGGTTGATGTACGGCTCGGCGACGGTCTGAATGGGGACGGCGGTCTGGACGCGGGTGTCAACGCCCTGCTGCTCCAGCGAGTCTTGCAGGGCGAGGGCGTTGACGACCGTGCCCAGCATCCCGATGTGATCGGCAGTGACGCGCTTCATGCCCGCCTTCTCGGCGAGCTGGCCGCGCATGACGTTGCCGCCGCCGATGACGACGGCGGTCTGGACACCGCTGCGCTGCAAGCGGGCCACCTCGGCGGCGATCTTGGCGACGGCCTGATAATCAATGACCCCGTGGCTGCCGTCCCCGGCGAAGGCTTCGCCGGAGAGCTTGAGCAGCACACGGGACCACTTCATTTTGGCCGCATCCATTTGAGACGAAGGTGCGTCCGCCATAAGCTAAGACGCCTCGCCGATCTCGAACCGGACGAACCGCTTGATCTCGGCCTTGCCCTTGATGAGCTGCGCGACGCTCTGCTTCGGCTCGCGGATGTAGGGCTGTTCCAGCAGGACCGCCTCCTTGTAGAAGGTGCCCACGCCGCCCTCGATGATCTTGTCCAGGATCTCGGCCGGCTTGTTCGCGTTCTTCGGGTCGGCCGCCGTGCGCGTCTTGACGATATCCCGCTCCTCGGCCAGCTTGTCGGCGGGCACGTCGCTCTTGCTGAGGAACTTCGGCTTGGCGGCGGCGATGTGCATGGCGACCTCGCGGGCCAGCCCCTTCACCTCCGGCCCCTCGCCGGTCAGCTCGACCAGGACGCCGATCTGCCCGCCCATGTGGATGTAGGCGTCCACCGTGCCGTCCTCGGTCTGGTAGGCCGCGAAGCGCTTGAAAATGATGTTCTCACGCATCTTGGCGAAGACGTCCTGGATGCGGAGCTTGGCGGGCTGGCCACTCTCGGTGTGCGTCGCTTCCAGAAGCTCATCCACGGAGGCCGCGCTTGGGTTCTCGATGGCGTGTTTCGCCATGTCCCGGACCAAGGCGACGAACTCCTCGTTCTTGGCGACGAAGTCGGTTTCCGAGTTGATCTCGACCAGGACGCCCAGCCGGCTGTGCTCGCGGACGAGCGCCTCGACGACGCCCTGGGCGCTGGTGCGACCATCTTTGAGTTCCCGCTTCGCGTTCCGCTCGCGGAACAGGCGAATCGCCGCGTCCATGTCACCGTCGGCCTCGGTCAGAAGCTTCTTCGCTTCCATCATCCCGGCCTGTGTCTTGTCCCGCAATTCCTTGACCATTGCGGCGGTAATCTCTGCCATAGTGATTGTCCTTCATAGAAGGGGCGCACATGTCGGTGCGCCCCTCCTCGTTTGTCTCCGTCCGTTGCCCTCTAGTCGGTCCCCTGTGCCGTCGTCTGCCCGGTCACGGCGGCCACCTCATGGGCGACCTCGGCGGGGTCGGTCATCGCCTCGCCGCCGGGCGAAGCATTGCGGCGGGAGATGCCGCTCGACGTGCCCTCGGCCGTCATGCCGCTCGCGCCAAGGGAGGGGTCCAGCACGCCCGCAGGCACCTGGGCACCGCCGGTGACGCGCTTCTCCAGTGCCTCCCACTGGGCGGCCACGACGGCGGCGTCCTGGTCGTCGCCCATCTTCTGGGCCTCTTCCTCGGTGCCGACGACCGCCACGTCCTGCCACTCGCCCTGCTTGATCTCGATGATCGCGTCGGCGATCTTGTTGGAGATCAGCTTGATGGCCCGGATGGCGTCATCGTTGCCGGGGATGACATAATCCACCTCATCGGGGTCGCAGTTGGTGTCCACAATGGCGATGATGGGGATGCCCAGCTTGCGGGCCTCCTGAACGGCGATCTTTTCTTTCTTCAGGTCCACGATGAAGATGGCATCGGGCATGCCGTTCATGTCCTTCATGCCGCCCAGGTAGTTCTCCAGCCGGTCGCGCTCTTCACGCAGGTCGGCGGCTTCCTTCTTGGGCAGGGACTCCAGGACGCCCTCGGCATCCAGCCGATCCAGCTCGCGCAGGCGGGCGATGCGGGTCAGGATGGTGCGGTAGTTGGTCAGCATGCCGCCGAGCCAGCGGGAATTGACGTAGTAGGAGCGCGACCGCTTGGCGGCCTCGGCGACGGCGTCCTGCGCCTGCTTCTTGGTGCCGACGAACAGGATCTTGCCGTTGTTGGAGGCGACCTCCTGGACGTAGGCGTAGGCCTCATCAAACAGCTTCAAGGTCTGGTGCAGGTCGATGATGTAGATGCCGTTGCGGCCGCCGTAGATGTAGCGCTTCATCTTCGGGTTCCAGCGGCGCGTTTGGTGGCCGAAGTGGACACCCGCTTCGAGCAGGTCCTTCATGGCGAGAACTGACAAATCGTAGCTCCTTCGTGTTGTGTGCGTCCCCGCCGTTCATCCACGGCTGCGACTCCTCGGCAAAGAGAAAGCACACGCAGACGTGTCCGGGCGGGTGAGGATTTTGGGAATTTCCGTCGGAAGAGTATACCATAAACGGCGGACTGGATTCAACCCGCTTGACACGCGCGCCTTCCGCGTGACATAATGGTTTCGTGGCGGCTTGAGAGGACGTGTAGGGGCAGACGTCTAAGGAACGGTGTCCGAGTTGGTCGAAGGAGCACGATTGGAAATCGTGTAATGGGGACCTCTCCATTCGTGGGTTCGAATCCCACCCGTTCCGCCACCTAAGTCTTCCCTTCTGTCTTCTCCCAGGCCGCCCCGGCCGAGGAAGCCGCCATGCCAAGTGCCGACGTCATCACGCAGCTCGCCGCCACCGCCGCCAGGCGGCTTGGTGGCAACCTGCGCCTTCTGGCCCTCTACGGCTCTGCTGCCGACCGCCCGCAGGAGGCCCACGACCTGGACTTCCTCTTGGTCGTGGACGCCGTCGAGAACTGCGTCACGCATGCCACCCGTGACTGCCGCGAGATCTACCCTCAAGTCCAGTTCTTCGTCCTGTCCGCCGCCGAGTACGCCGTCCTGCCCGGCTTCTACCGGTTCCAGCTCGCCTTCGCCCACAAGCTGAACGGCGACCTCTCACTGCCCGTCCCGACGCGCGAGGACGCCGTGGACTCGATTACGCACGGCTACACGGACACCCTCCGCACTTTGCGCCAGCAGTTCAAGCGGCGCGAGTGGGCGATGGCCGACGACTGGGCGCGTCAGGTCTGGTGGAATTTGAAGAGCTTCAAGTACGCGACGCTGGACGTCTGCTGGCTGCTGCGCCGGGAGCGCCCGACGGACCCCAGCCGCGCCGCCCTCATCCTAGAAGCGGAAGGGCTGTCGAAGGCGGCCCGCGCACTGACCGAGTGGCCGGAACTGGAGCCGCTCGCCCAGCGACTCAAGCGCGACCCGCTCTCCTGGGTGCTGCACTGGGAGCCGCTGATCGCCGCCGCCTACGCCGAGGTCCGGCCCTGCCTCCGCGGGAAGTAGAGCTTCCATGCCCAGACGCCTCCTCTTCTCCCCGGAATCTGCGAACGCCCGCCGGGTCCGCCGGCGGCGCGTCCTCCTCCTCACCCTCGCCGTGCCGCCCTGCGCGCTGGGCTTGTTCTGCCTGCTGACCGCCTACAAGATTCAGGCCAGCAACCAGGCCGAGGAGCGCATGGCTGCCTTCCCGCCTCCCCGCGTCAACCAGCGCCTGCTCGTGTTCGCCCCGCACCCCGACGACGAGACGTTGGGCGCGGCGGGCCTGATGCGCCAGGCGCGGCTGCGGGGCGACGACGTGCGTGTCGTCATCCTCACGAACGGCGACGGGTTCCGGATCAGCGCGGCGCAGGAACTCCGCGAGGTCGTCGTCTCCCCCCAGGACTTTGTGCGCTATGCGTATCTGCGACAGGGGGAGGCCCGCACCGCCCTGGGAGTCCTGGGCATCCCCGCCGACCACGTCCACTTCCTCGGCTACCCGGACCGCGGCCTGATGCCCATGTGGATCAGCCACTGGACGCCTGATTCCCCGGTCGCCTCCGCTTACACACTGGCTGACCATAACCCGTACAGTGACGCGGCCACCCCAAATGGGCCGTACTGCGGGGCGGCACTCCTGGCCGACATCAAGCGTCAGATGCTGGCCGAACAGCCGACCGACATCTATGTGACCCACCCGAGCGACGACCACCCGGACCACGCCGCCGCCAGCGTCTTCGTCCGCACCGCCCTGGAACAGCTCCGGGCGTCCGGCGTACCCTGGGCGAAGTCGGCCCGGCTGCACTACTACCTCGTCCACCGGGGCGACTGGCCCAACCCGCAGAGCCTCCACGAGGATGCCGCCCTGCTGCCGCCCAGCCAGATGGCCGCGCTGGACACGCGCTGGGCCGCCCTGCCCTTGACGAAACGCGACACGCAGAAGAAGTATGCCGCCATCAAGCGCTACCGTAGTCAGGTGACCGCTTCCGGACGGTTCCTATTCTCCTTCGCCCGGCGCAATGAGCTGTTCGGGACGGTGGGGAACGATGAGGCCGCGCTCGGCCTGCCCCGCGTCCCCGACGGCCGGTTCCACATGGACGGCGACGCCAAAGACTGGGCCGGGCTAACGCCGGTCGCGCTGGACCCCGCCGGGGATAGCGTCATGCGCGCCTTCCAGGCCGGTGGCGACGTCGTCCGCCTCTTCGCCTGCCGCGACAGCAAGTTCCTTTATGTCCGCCTGGACACCGCCCGCCCCATCTCCCCACAGGTCGCCTACACATTCACACTGCGCCCCATCGTGGTGGGCGCGGCCCAGCCAAACGCCCCTGTGCTGACGGTCGCCCCCGGTGCCGCCGGTCAGCGTCTGCCCCTGCCCGGCATTGCCGGCGGGACTTACGCCTGGCGCGGCACCCTGCTGGAAGCCGCCGTGCCGCTGGCAGACGTGAACCTCGCCCGCCCCCAGACTGGCGAAACGCTGTACGTCATGGCCCAGACGCGCTTCGCCGATATCGAGATAGACCGCACCGGCTTTCGCCCCATCGCCTGCGGCCCCGCGCCGCCCGCGCTCACGGCGCGGCGACCGTGACACTCTTGGCGATTCGCCCCCGCTCGTCCCGAACGCGGACCGTCACCGGCCCATGCCCCGGCGGGACGAACAGGCTGAACGGATGGTGCGTTTGCCGCGCCGACCCGCCCCGCGCGACTTCCAAAGTCGGGTGGAGGCTGTACGTCGAAACCGCCGCGCTCAGACTCCCCCGATAGCCGACCGGCAGGCGGCCCCCCACCGCCTGATACCGATACGGCGGTGTGTCCCCGAAGCGGCTGAGGAAGTACGGGTCCGCGAGGGCGGACCGGAATGCCGCCAGCGCCCCGCTCCTCTCCGGCAGCGAGTAGTCGTTCAGCCGCCGCCCTTCTTGCGCCAGTTCCAGGTTGTTGCGCGTGAACCAGCAGAACATCTTCAAGCGCGGGTAGCGGATCTTGATGGCGTCCAGCAGATCGAAAATCCGGGCGGCGGCATAGTCGTCGGCGTCCCGGCCTTCCACCCGCGACCGGCGCGTGACGCCGCACTCGGTCAGGCACAACGGCTTCCGGGCGGCGTACTTCGCGTAGAACGGCGCGATGAACGAGGCCGGGCCGTCCTGCCACGCCGGCCGACCCAGGTTGTCGTCGTAGTAGCGGACCAGGTACAGGCTGATGCCGACCCAGTCCACCACGTCGTCTCCGGGATAGTAGAGGTCCAGGTTGTAGGTCGGCACCGCCCCCGGTGCCCACACCAGGGCGACGTTCGAGGCATACCGGTTGATGACCGTGTGGACCAGCCGGAACGCCCGCCGGTAGGCCGCCGGGTCACGCCCCCACGGCGTCCAGTTGCCGTTCATCTCCCCGCCGAAGCGCAGAAAGACCGGCACCCCGCAGTCCGCCGCGTCCCGCGCCCACTGGCCCAAATAGGCGTCATCCCGAACCGCATGGATGTTGTTCGGCTCCCACGCGATCTGAATTGCCCGACCCGCCCGCGCCTGCCGCCGCGCCCACTCGCGCGGGAACGGCGCTCCGTAGGGGCTGTAGTCGTAACACAACGCCAAGGACCTCCCGATGCGCCGTGAGAACTCGTCCGCGTCGTTCCGGCCCGCATAATCGTCCAGCGCCCCCAGATAACATCCTGCCACTGGTTCCAGTTTGGCTAGGTTTTGGGCTGAAACCGGCACACTTCCCGTCACGGCAAGCGCCACATCCGTCTTGAGCCGCAGCGCCCGCCGGTGCTGCACGTCCGCCCCCTGCGGGTCCCCGGTACGCCGCCGTATAGCCGCCTCCTGTTCATAGGCCGTCGCTGCGGCTTCGTACTGCCCCGCGCGCTCTTTAGCCTCGCCCCACGCGCGGGCGTCGGCGGCTGTGCGGAAGTGGGGGATGGATTGGGCGTGCAGGGGGAGGGCGAGTAGGAAGAGGAAGACCCCCACCCGGCGCACGAGTGCGCCACCCTCCCCCGCAAGCGGGAGAGGGTTAAAGACCAGAGAACTCCGCTCCTTCGTATCCCTCTCCCGCTTGCGGGGGAGGGTGGCGCACTCGTGCGCCGGGTGGGGGCCATCATGCATCCCGCATCTGCCCCCGCATCTCCTCGATCATCTGGTTGGGGTCCGTCACCGGCGCGAGGCAGACCGTGCCAATGCAAACGGTCGCATAGGGCAGCCCGTCCTTGTCAGCAGGCAGCCCGCGCTTTGCCGCGGCCCCGGCGTTCAGAGTCTCCACCGTCTTGCCCGGCGCGATGTGGCCCCATGCGGCCCGCTGCAAGAGCCGCGTCCGCTCGTCGTTGCGGTCGCCGATGATCGTGACGTGCAGGCCCGGCGCGCGGGCGGCGTCCACGGCGCGGGCATAAGAGGAAGCGAAGTAGCCATAGCCACCGTACTTGTCCGCGAACAGCCTCAGCGCTCGCTCGGCGGCCTGCCGGTACTTGGCATCCTCCGTGAAGCCGGACAGGCGAATGAGGGCGAGTGCGGCGTCGGCATTGTCGCCGATCTCCTTTTTGGGCCTACCCAACTCGCCGATAGCAGATGGGTCCGGCAGGAGGTCGAAAAAGCCGCTGCTTTCTTTGTCTTCCAGGCAATCGAGGATGAAGTCAGCAGCCCACACAGCGGAATAATGGTAGTAGGTGCTGGATGTGACTTCCCACAGATCAAGGGAAGCATTGATGAGCGCTGTCTGGTCGCCTAACAAGCCAAGACTGCCATCTGCTACGCCGCCTTCAGCGAAGTGGCGGACTGCTACATGGCCTCCCTGGTCAGTATAGTTTTCGGTCATTTCCTCTGTAACAACCGTTCCTACGGCCTGCGCCGCTTCCAGTATGTCGTCCTCACCAGTGACCTTGTACCGCGCCACCAACGCCGACACCATCAAGGCGTTCCAGCCGGTGTAGACGGTGCGGTCAATGAACGGCGTCGGCATCGTCGCCCGGACGGACAGCGGCTGGCCGTAGTACGCTGCCTCCTTGTCGGCGTCCTGGCTGCCCGCGAACGCGCCCGTCTCCGGGTCGCGCATGTCGGTCATCAGCCAGTTGTGGGCCGTCTTGACTACTTCCAGGTAGTACGGATCGTCTAACACTTGCGAGGCCAGGGCGTACACCGAGGTCAGCTTGGCGTTGTCCTCCAGCATCTTCTCGAAGTGGGGGATAGACCAGTCGCGGGTCGTGCTGTAGCGGAAGAAGCCGCCGGCAAACCGGTCGTACATGCCGCCGTCGGCCATGCCGTGCAGGGTCTTCTCGGCGACGGCGCGGAGTTCCGGGTCTTGCGTGCGCGCGTACTCTTCCAGGGTCAGGCGCAGGGCGTCGGGGTGGGGAAACTTGGGCTGGCTCCCGAAGCCGCCGTAGGCGAAGTCGAAGTTGCGCTTGATGGCGGCGATGACGGTCGCCGTGGTGTCCGGGTCAAGGTCCGAGGCCGTCAGCGCCTCCGACTCGGCCCGCTGGGCGCGCATCTGCGCTGCCTGTTCCAAAATGCTTTCTTTACTATCCCGGTACAGGTCGGCGATATAGTCCAGCAGGGCCACCATGCGCGGCGGCGGGACGTAGGTTTCGCCGTACAGCGTGTCGCCATCGGGGGTCAGAAAGGCGGTCGTGGGCCAGCCGCCCATGTTGTAGCGGGCGTTGATGTCCGGGCGGCGGTCGTTGTCCACTTTGATGGGGATGAAGCCGTCGAGAATGCGCTTCTGGACCTCCGGGTTGCTGTACGTCCCCGTGTGGTCCGGGTCGCCAGGAATGCCGGTGTCCATGACGTGACACCAGTGGCACCAGACCGCGCCGATGTCCAGCAGGACCGGCTTGTCCTGCGCCCTCGCCTCGGCAAAAGCCTCGTCGCCCCACTCGCGCCAAGGGATGCCGCCGTGTTCGGAATGTTGATCGCTCATAGGAAGAGTTTACCCACAATGGCCCTCTTGCCGCCGCCCCGGCCCCCCGAAAATTACCGTGCCTGATGCCTGAAACGAGCGACTTTTATGTTATGCTATAAGCCTATGTGCAGTGCTGCCATACTCCTTGCCGGACTCCCCCTGCTCCTGCTGTCCCTGGCCGCCTCGGCACAGGTCGCCCCGTCTCCGGGGGGCGGGGCCATTGCTACGCCGCCCGGCGCGGCGTCCCCCGTCAGCGGGGCACCGCCGCACGTCGGCGACTCGAAGCCGCAGGTGGTCCCGACGCCGCCGACCGTCATCCAGCCCTCCGTCGCCAATGACGCCGGGAACAACGTGCTGGCGTCGTCCGTCCCCAGCCCCGCGACCCCGCCCGCCTGGGCGCGGCTGACGACGCCCGTCACGGCCTGCGCCACGCCGCCCAAGATCGATGGGAGCCTGGACGACCCCTGCTGGAAGACGGCGACTCGAGCCAGTGGCTTCTTCCGCCTGGGCGGTACGGCCCCGATCCAGCCCGGCGACCAGACCGAGGCGTGGATCTGCACGGACGCGACCCACCTGTACCTCGCCTTCCACTGCCTGGACAGCCGTCCCGAGCTGATCCACACGAACCAGATCCAGCGCGACGGCGGCATCGGCGAGGACGACTATGTTTCGGTGGACGTTGACAGCCAGAACAACCACCACGGGTACTCCACCTTCAGCGTCACGGCGCGCGGGACTCAGGCGGAGAACTTCGAGGGCGGCACCGCCGACAATATCACCTGGGCGGGCGACTGGAAGGCGGCCACACGGCGTACCAAAGACGGCTGGACGGCGGAGATGTCCATCCCGTTCGCCCTGCTGCGTTATCCGAAGGGGACCGCGGCGTTCGGCCTGAACCTGTCCCGGAAGCTGTCACGCGAGCCTTCGGTCGAGAACTGGCCCTACCTGCCCCCGGACGGCAGCAACAACGAGGCGCTCTACATCCATGAGTTCACGGGCATCCACCCGCCGTTCTTCACGCCGCGCCCCATCTTCCTGCCCTACACCCTGTTTACGGGCGGGACCGGCAACTCCGGGCGCATCGGCCTGGACATCAAATACCCGCTGTCCACGACCCTGACCGGCGTGGCGACGATCAAGCCGGACTTCCAGACCATCGAGCAGGACGTGACGGGCATCAACTTCTCCTACACCGAGAAGCTGCTGACCGACCGCCGCCCGTTCTTCGCCGAGGGGGCGGGCTATCTGCCCTACCGCGACCTGTTCTACTCGCGCCGCATCGGCGTCCTCGACGGCGGCCTGAAGGTGGCAGGCAAGCAGGGCGAGAACTCGATCGGCCTGCTCGCGACCGACACGAGCGGGGCGAACGCCGAGAACGCCGCCGTGTTCAACCTGAATCACGACCTGGGCCTGTACAGCCGGGCCACCCTCAACTTCGTCTCGGACATCGTGCCGGGGCAGCCCTCCAACCAGGTCGCGAAGCTCGAAGGCCAGTACGGCTGGCGCGTCGGCAAGGACCAGTGGAGCCTCGTCGCCAATCACACGCCGAGCTGGCAGGGCGGGCGGCAGGTGGACAGCAAGGACTATTACAGCTTCAGCACCACCGCCCTGCCGGGCCACCCGTTCTTCAGCACGGATTACCAGGACCTCGGCCCGAACTTCGTCAGCAACCTGGGCTTCGTCCCGGACGTGGACCTGAAGGGCAATTCGGTGAACGCCGAGCAGTTCAACCAGTTCGACAAGGGCGTCCTGCGGCTTTACGATGTGAGCGCCTCCGGCAGCACCTACCAGCACCACACGGGCGGCTTCTTCCAGAAGGACGTCAACGGCAACATCTACCTCGAGTCGCGCGACGGACTGAGCGTGGACTTCAACCTTGACCAGTCCCAGCGTGACGACTTCCGCGACCACGCCAACCAGGCCCAGTTCGGCTGGGGCAAGCGCACCCTCTACCAGCGCGGCAGCATCAGCGACACCATTGGGCGGCAGGCGAGCCAGCCCTACGACTTCCTGAACTTCACGCAGGGCGTCCTCGTCTCGCGCCCCTTCTCGCTTCAGCTCAACTATAGCCGCGTGCGCCTGGGCGGCGCGCACTCGACGCAGTCCATCCTGACCGGCAACTACCTCCTGAGTGCCGAGCGCAGCCTCGGCTTCCGCATCGTCAACCAGGCCGGGGCCGATCAGGGGACGGGGCTTGGCACGGACATCTACTTCTCCTTCGGCCAGCACGTCCGCTCCGGCTCCGACCTGTTCCTGCTCTTCGGGGACCCGAACAGCCCGACGACGCGCGGCAAGGTCACGCTCAAGATCATCCGGCCGTTCTGAGGCCGGATCGCTTCATGAGGATAAGGAAGCTGCGATGCAGAAACTAAAGGCACTTACCGCGTTATTGCTCCTTCTTGGCTGTGCCCATGTCGCGGCGTCGCCCGCCCCGTCCGACACGTCCCCGATCTCCGCCACTGTCTCTGTTGACTGGAAAGAAGCCGTCGGCACGACAACGGCGGCGACATTCAGCGCCAACGACGAGATGTGTACGAGTCCTGCTCACGGGTCGGGGGATGCCGCCTACGCCAAGAACTTGTCCACTATCGGAATCAAATTCTTCCGGCTCCATTGCGGCAGCCTCACCGACGACTGGTCCGACCCCGTGACGCACCAATGGAACGTGAAGGCCATCACGGCGGAATACGACGCGCCCTATCTGCAAGGCGCGACCATCCTCCAGAACATCCCGTCCCCGCCGATCTGGCTCAGGAATACTGACGGGACCGTGTCCGACGTGCCCGGTTACGCCGCGTACTGCGCGCAGCTCGTCCGCATCGTCAACACTCAGCTAAAAAAGCATGTCGTCTACTGGGAGCCGATGAACGAGTGGGAAGACCGGTACAAAGGCCACTGGAACCAGGCTTTAACCGTCTACAACCAGTGCGCCGTGGCGATGAAGCACGAGGACCCGACCATCAAAGTCGGCCCGGCCCTGATATGGCCGAACCAGGGCGGCGTCATCCAGCCGCTCCTGCGCCAATGCGCCGGGAAGATAGACTTCATCGCCTACCACTCCTACTACAGCAGCGGCCCGACCGACTCCAACGATGTCCTGATGGGCAAGGCCAGCGGCATGGACCGCGACGTCACCGGTACGCGGGACTCGATCCGGCAGTACATGGCGGGCCGCACCGTCCCCATCCTGCTCGACGAATACAACCTGGACGGCAACTGGAAAGACCCCGAAACCCGTCAGTATACCAACATTGGCGCGGTCTACTTCGCGACCACGATCAAGCACGACGCCTATGCCGGCGCGTTCGCCTGCTCGATCTGGAGCGCCAAGGAGGGCACCTACGGCATCACCGACATGGACGACCATCTTCGGCTCCCCAGCTATCTGTTCCAATGGGCCAACCACAACCTGATCGGCTCCCTCGTCAAGACCACGTCCAGCAGCCCGATGGTGGAAGCCATGGCCGTGATCCAGCACGGCACGCCCGCTATCATGGTCATCAACAAGGCCTCGGGACTCGCGACAATCAGCCTCACTTCGAACTTAGCGCGCACGGCCGTCAGATACCGTATGCTCACGGCGGACGGGATGAGCGCCGCCCTAACGATGCCGCCCTCCGGCCTTGCCTCCTACATCATGCCGCCCTGCTCCCTCCTTTTCCTGTCCTACCCGCCGGCTATTCGAACAGCCCCAAGGCGCGCGGTAAGGCCGCGCCTGAAATCCTCCGGCCACTAAACCGGCGCCTTGACCTTGACGCAACGGCCCAAAACCGGTAAGATGTTCGTGGCATGAAAATCCAGCTTCAATCCCTGCGCGTCCTCAACTGCGGCCCCCTGCGTGACGTGTGCATCCACTTCAACACGGATGGCGACAGCCCCGTCACGGTACTGGGTGGTGCGAACGGCAGTGGTAAGACGACGGCGCTGGAGCTAATCGTCGGTTTAGCAGAAATGCTGCTTCCTCTTTCTGAACTTCCTCCCGTTCGACCGACGCTCCTGCGTGCCGAATATGTCCAAATGAACTGGCTCGTAGATCAAAAACCGTTCAGCCTGTTTTATGGCCGGAAGCCGGTCGGGGCTGATTTGCCCGAAGATTATTTTGGCAGGTCTGGCTTGCCTGGCGATTTTGCGGAAGAGGCAAAAGGAAACCTCGGCAGCAGAATCAGGGCACAGATACATCAACAGGAGTCGAGTTCTATAATTGATACGTTCAGCGACCCTGCTGACTACAATAGTGTTGCCACAGCAGCAGACAAGACGCTGCCTTCTATTCTGTTCTTTCCACATACCAGAATATTGCTACCAGTACAAGGCGAACAGATATACAAAGAAGTTGTTGCCTACCAGTGGGTTTACTTCAATCAGGTTGTAGGCCAATTCCAGGGGTCGCTTGACAGCTACCTCATCTGGCTAGAGTACGTCGAGCCGAGCAGCTATGCGGCTGCTATCAGCTTCTTGAACGAACTAGACATAGATGCTAAGACCTTTGGCATAAGCCGGAGGGATTTAAAGGCAGTTGTAACGACGCGCGGTGGCAACACTCATTTTCTTGAACAGATGAGTTCGGGCGAGCAGAACCTTATTATCATGCTGCTAGAACTTCGTCGCCGGCTCATCCCCTACAGCATTGTTCTAGTCGATGAAATTGAGAACAGTCTACACCCCGCTTTTCAGCACCGCATCGTCAACAGGCTGAAACGATTGCAAGAACTAATCCCCTTTCAACTTATCGTCACCTCGCATTCTCTCACCATTCTGGAAGCCTTCGGCCCACAGTCGGCGCGGATACTGACGCAGTTCTAAGGAAAACTTCATGGATGATGTTGGAGAACTGCCGCCGGACTTGACGAGGGTTCTTTACGCTCTGGGACCACGCAAGTTGGTCCTGCTGGAAGGCGCGTCCGACGTGGCTGTGTTTCGGGAATGGTTTCGGGACCGCCGGGACGTGATCGAGTTCTTCTCGCCGGAGGTTCCGCAGGGAAGAAGCGGCGTGGAGAACCTGCTGAACCGCATCCTCGCCCGAAGCCCAAGCTCCAACCCGCGCGAGTATGGCATCGTTGACCGAGATTTTCGCGAAGACGCAGAAGTCGAGGCGGCCCTTTCCGACCCTAACACTCACCTGTTCATCCTGCGGCGCTACTGTATTGAGAACTACCTGCTGGAGCCTGCCGCCGTCGCGGAAGAAGTGCGCGTGCTCTCTGCTCCGAATATGGATGCACCCGACGCGCAAGTCATGGAAGCCGAACTGTTGCAGATGTGCCGGAACTTGCACACGATGATGGCTGCAAACTGGGTGTTCTCTGAGGCCGGGCGAGGAAGGCACTTCCCAGAGGGGCACCAGCTTATGGATCGTGAGGCAGTCATGGCACGGGTGGTAGAAGGCCTCGGGTGTACCACTGCGAAAGCCGAGCCTGCCGTGTCCGAGAAAGAAGTAGCTATCGAGCCGCTGTTGTCCAGTCTGGAGGGCGCGCACCAGCGCATTAACGGCAAGCACCTCTTGTTCCAAATCCACCAGACATTCATTCGCTCAGGCATCACTCGGGATCAATTCCGTAACCTGCTGGCGCGGGCCGTCAGGGAACGAGTCGGGCTGCACGAAGACATCAAGACCATCATCGAACAGCGGGTGCTGGCTTGAAATACACGAGCCTGCTCCGAATCGCCGCGCTCGCTCTACTTATCGGCACCGCTTCCCCGCACCCCTCGGTCGCCCAACCCCCGGACGCGCCGCCCGGCGTTATCACCGTCCAG
Organism: Capsulimonadaceae bacterium; assembly: GCA_965215505.1. Taxonomy (GTDB): domain Bacteria; phylum Armatimonadota; class Armatimonadia; order Armatimonadales; family Capsulimonadaceae; genus JANXMY01. The sequence continues at coordinate 5,757,743 of OZ244065.1, forward strand.
GTCACGCCCAGGCCCGCCAACACTTTTGTCGCGACACAGGCGCTCGGGGCGGGGGTAGATGGGCTGGACTATGGCGCCATTGGGAAGGCCTATGCGCCGGCCAACATCCAGGCGATGCGGTCGGCGGGGCTGGGTGCGCTGACCTACCGGCTGCGGACGGAGCTTGCCGTGGAGGCGTGGCACTGGAACCCCTCGGGCCAGTGGAGCGAGGCCGGGAAGAGGCAGGGGTACTGGACCTCGGACGCGCAGGCTGGAGAGCCGATCTCGCTCTGCTACGGCTACCGGCTTCCCCGGCGGGGCAGCACGATTGACCAGGCGAACAACGACGGGTACTCGCGGCTGGACGACGGGGATGGGAATACGTTCTGGAAGAGTAATCCTTACCTCGACCGGCATTTTACGGGCGAGGACAACGCCCGGCACCCGCAGTGGGTGCTGATAGACCTCGGGCGGGTGCAGCCCGTGAACGCCGTCCGGATCGCCTGGGCCGCCCCCTACGCGACCGACTATCAGGTGCAGTACTGGGATGGTGACAATGGCGGTGAGGACACGCGCAGCCTCGACGACACTTATGGCGCGGGCGGCGCGTGGCGGACGTTCCCACGGGGGGCACAGACGGGGGGGCAGGGCGGCGTGGTCCTTTTGCGGCTGGCCGCCGCGCCGCGCCAGTCTCGGTTCGTCCGCGTCTGGATGACCCGGAGCGGCGGTGCCCCGGTCGGGATTGGCGACATCCGGGACACGCTGGGCTATGCTGTTCGGGAGATCGGGGTGGGGGCGGTAGATAGGGCAGGTGTGTTCCATGACCTGATCCGTCATGCGCCGAACGGCAAACTCCAGACGCCGGTCTATGTCTCCTCCACCGACCCGTGGCACCAGGCGGCGGGCCGCGACCCGAACGTCGAGCAGCCCGGCTTTGACCGCGTGTTTGGGTCCGGGCTGGCGAACGGCCTCCCCGTCCTCATGCCGGCGGGTGTCCTGTACGACACGCCCGACAACGCCGCCGCCGAACTGCGGTTCCTGCGGGCGCGCGGCCACCCGGTGACGCGGATGGAACTGGGGGAGGAGCCGGACGGGCAGTATGTGACGCCCGAGGATTACGGCGCGCTCTACCTCCAATGGGCGGACGCGCTGCACCGGGTAGACCCGGCGGTTCGGCTGGGCGGGCCGAGCTTCCAGACGGCGATAGATGGCTGGGTGGCCTGGCCGGACGCGCGGGGCGACCGCTCCTGGCTGCACCGATTCCTGGGCTATCTGAAGCGGCGGGGGCGGCTCGCCGATTTCTCCTTCTTCTCGTTCGAGTGGTATCCCTTCGACAACGTCTGTGCGCCGCCCGGCCCGCAGCTCGCGCTGGCCCCCGGCATGCTGCAAAACGCGCTGGCCCGGCTCCAGCACGAAGGCCTTCCCCGCCGCATCCCCTGGCTGATCACCGAGTACGGCTACTCGGCATTCGCGGGCGAGGCCGAGATGACCTGGCCCGGTGCCCTGCTCAACGCCGAAACCGCCGCCCAGTTTCTGACCCTGGGCGGCTCGGCGGCCTACCTCTATGGCTATGAGCCGAACGTGCCCATCCACGAAGTCCAGGATTGCCCGACGTGGGGCAACCTCGCGCTCCTCCTGTCGGGGAACGGCCGCCCTCCGGCCCCCCTCGCCACTTACCACGCCGCGCGCCTGCTGACGCAGCAGTGGGCGCAGGCGGGCACCGACCGGCCCCAGGAGGTCTATAGGGCGACCTCCAGCCTGCGGAACAGCCTGGGCCTGCCCCCCGTGACGGCCTACGCCGTCCACCGGCCGGACGGGCGGTGGGCGGTGCTGCTGCTGAACAAGGACCCGAAGCGGGCGCACCGGGTCACCCTCAGGTTCCGGCGGGGGGGCGGTTCGACCCCCCTTACCTTCTCCGCGCCGACCGATCTCTACCAGTATTCGGCGGCGCAGTACGTTTGGCACCCGGACAAGGCGCGTGGATACCCGTCCCCGAACCTGCCGCCCGCACACAGCGTCTCCGTCGGCGGTGCGGTGACACTCCCGCCGTTCTCGCTTTCCGTGCTGCGCGGGACGGTCATGGGTCTGCCTTAACACCCCCCGCACTGCCGCGACGTTCCCCAGCCTACGGCGGCAATTCTCGCAAGAAGCGTCTCCACTTGAAGCTATAGTTGTTCATAATACTGCAAACCAAAGGCAAATACTGGGCTGCCGAATGAAACACTGCCGCTTTCATCCCTACCGCACTGCATTCCACTCACGTCAGCCGACCTCGAAATACGACGCCGTTTTCCCCTTCATCCGCAACGAAGCAGCCCGTGATGGTGCGCTCGCGGAAGCGTCTCCCCGTCTGCTCGCTGGTATCTGCCACCGCTCGTTGAAAGGAAAACGTCGTGTCGACTCTCTTCCGCAGTCCGGCCCGGTCACGCAAGGGCTTTATCCTGATCGAGCTGCTCGTCGTCATCGCCATCATCGCTATTCTCGCCGCGATCCTCTTCCCCGTCTTCCAGAAGGTCCGTGAGAACGCCCGCCGCACCGCCTCCCTTTCCAACATCAAGCAGATGTCGCTCGGCTACACGCTGTATTACCAGGATTCGGATGAGGTGCTGCCCGGCCTGTTCTACACCAGCCCCGTGGCGATCACTTATCCCGGCGAAACCACGCCCCGCACCACTTACACCTGGGTGGAATACCTGGAGCCGTATACGAGGAGCCACGGCATCTATCACTGCCCCGACGCGGGCACTACGGACAACGTACTCGCCGGGACCGCCACTTATATCGCCGACTATGCCGTGCTGCCTGGGCGGCCCGGCTACGGTGGCGGTACGGGGATGCGGGGCACGGCGGGTGCCGGGGGCGGGCAGGGGACACAGGACTGTCCTTTCTCGCAGCACCCCAGCAGAACGATCAACGGGACCGTCGTCCAGGATTTCAAGCTCTCCCAGGTAGCCCGTCCGACGGAGGCGATGCTCTTCACGGAAGGCTACCTGGGCTACAGCGCGGCCAGCGGCTTTTTGGAGCGCTTCTTCTTTGCGCGGCACAACGTCTCCTCGACCGTCCCCGGCCCCGGCGACCAGATCAGGAACGCGATGGACGGCTCGGGCTGCCCGGCCTCTGCGGCGAATCCGGCCGCGCTTGACCCGCGCTTCCGGCCTGAAAGCGGCATGAACGTCGGCTCCGTGGATGGTCATGCCAAGTACATGAGGTGAGGCCAGCACCAGGAAAAAATCCAGCAGGCCGACGGCACATGGATTTGGCGCTATCTGACCGCCGACATGTGACCGCTGACGCGTAACCGGCATGGGACCGGAACAGGAGCCAGGGGCCTGGAGGCACCCGCCTCCAGGCCCCCACGTCCCTATGATGCGCCGCACGAGTGCCTGCAAGTTGCAAGTAGGCTGCCCGCCGATGCGGGACGGACGGCAGGCGGGTGATGGTGCGCTTGCCTGATTGCCTGGCGACTCGCCCGGTGCCGTTAACATAAATTGGCTACTCTGGCAAAAAAACACTATTTTGCTCGGCTGACATAGTATATTTTCCGTCAAAGTGCGGGTATACTTCACCAATCCAAAGCAATGCCGCTTGTACCGCATTCTGCCCTGACCACCCTTTGTTTTGGAACACGACGCCGTTTTCCCTCTATCCCGCAACGAAGCGACCCTGTCGGACAAAGATTTCCAGTGCTGTCTCCTGGAATCTTGGCGCGCTCATGGAAGCGTTCGCCATCTCAGGGGTAGCCAGATACCCCGCTCGCAGAAAGGAACTCATCGTGCCGTATCATCTCTCCAAACCGGGTCAGCCCCGCAGGGGCTTCACCCTGATCGAGCTGCTCGTCGTCATCGCCATCATCGCGATTCTCGCCGCCATCCTCTTCCCGGTCTTCCAGAAGGTCCGCGAGAACGCCCGCCGCGCCTCCTGCCAGTCCAACATGAAGCAGATCGGGATCGCCATGATCCAGTACACGCAGGATGCGGACGAGAAGTACCCCATCACGGTGCCCTTCGCGCCGGGCCTCTGGTACTCCGGCTACGTCTTCACCACGCCGGCGGAGTGGAGGCCAACCGCCAGCTATGTCCTGCGGAACTCGTACTGGTCCAACTCGCTCCAGACCTTCATCAAGAGCGAGGCGGTCTATACCTGCCCGGACTCGACCGAGTACCACAATGCAGGTGTCAGCTACGTCAGCCCGCCGGTGCAGTGGGCGAACATGTCCTACATGATGAACGGGAACCTCAATTCGCTCAACCTGTCGTCCGTCAACTCGCCCGCGATCCTGATTATGTTCATGGATAAACTCGGCCTTGCGAGCGAGTCCGGCTTCGGCGACGTCATGCCGACTCTGATCTGCACGGACGCGACTCAGCCCTGCGTCTACCAGGCAAATCCTAACCCGAGCGGCAGCACATGCGCGACAGCGAATGCGGGCAACGGCTCGACGGACGGGTGGTATGTGCCCTTCCTCCCCTGGCCCCCCGCCACCTCACAGTTCTCGGCGATGGTACACTCGGGCGGTGACAACCTTGCCTATGCCGATGGGCACGTCAAGTGGATCCGCCACGACGGGAATTACACGTCCGACCCCTGGACCAAATACGACTCGTTCGGCAATGCGACGGACTACACCTACGATGGCTGCCACGACTGGCTCTTCCGGCCGGAGATGGACCACACTTCCTACCCCTAAAGCCGCTGCCAATCAGGGTGCCGCCTCGTTGTGGCGGCACCCAATGGCTGTTCCCTTCTGGGGAAGTGAAGGAGAAATGAATGACGAAGAAGTTGAAGCACGGGATGATGCTCTGTGCCGCACTTGCCGGTGCGTCTTTCCTGATCGCCGGATGCTCCAAGACCGACGATGCGCCGCCAACAGCCCCGCCGCCCGTACCGGCGGCAGGGGCACAAGGTGGCGGACCTAGACCCGCTCCCGGCCCGATGGCCTCGCCGAGCGGTGCCCCGGCAGGGGGTGCCCCGGCAGGGGGTGCCCCAGCAGCGGGCGGCCAAGCGGCGGGCGCTGCCGGCACCATGTGACAGGCGCTTGCTGTCTGCATGGCCCTGCGGGGTGTCAGACAAGAACAATGCGGCAGACAAAACAATCGGGCGGAGACACAGAATGTGTCCCCGCCCTTTTTCTTTGCGTTCCATCACTTGACACGCCCTGCCTGCTCGCGCTATAATGCTTGCAGATCGTTTCGTTTGATCTCGTGACCTTTAATCCCGTCCCGCGAGGCGGGGAAGGCAGCGTCCCACACGTCCAGGCGCCGTACTGAAACCGTTTCAGGCCCCCTGCTCTGTCGCGCCCCCTTTCCGCCCGCTTTGGGACTTTTTCTCGGAAATCGTTCTTGAGGCGAACCATGTCCTCCGAAGCCGACGGCCCATACCCGAATCCAGTCACTGACTCCTCGCCCCTCAACGCCGCCACCATCATGGATGCCGACGAGATGCGCCGTGCCTGGACGCGCATCGCGCACGAGGTGCTGGAAAAGAACCGGGGGGTCCGGGACCTCGCCATCGTCGGAATCCTCCGCAAAGGTGCCCCACTGGCCCGCCGCCTCGCCGACGCCATCGCGCGCATCGAGGGCACTCCGGTCCCCGTGGGCGACCTGGACATCTCCCTGTACCGTGACGACTTCCGCACCTACCAGCCCAAGGTGGGGACGACAAAAATCCCCTTCGACATCGAGGGCAAGCGGCTGATCCTGGTGGACGACGTCGCCTTCACCGGCCGGACCGTCCGCGCCGCCCTCGGTGCCCTGGTTGACCTGGGTCGCCCCGCCGTCACCCAACTCGCCGTGCTGGTGGACCGGGGTCACCGTGAGCTGCCCATCCGCCCCGATTACGTCGGCAAGAACCTCCCCACGGGCCGCCGCGAGTTCGTCAAAGTCTTCCTGAGCGAGCTGGACGGCGAGGACAAAGTAGTCATCCACAAGGATGCAGGGGCGGGGGCATGAGGCGTAAAGACCTCTTAGACCTGCAAAGCCTGACCGCCGAGGAGATCACCTATCTGCTTGACACGGCGCAGTCGTTCCGGGAGATCGTCACCCGGCCCGTCAAGAAGGTGCCGACTCTGCGCGGCAAGTCCGTCGCCACCCTCTTCTTCGAGCCGAGTACGCGGACGCGGACGTCGTTTGAAGCGGCAGCCAAGATCATGTCGGCGGACACATACAGCCTGGCCGGGACCACGAGCAGCGCGGTCAAGGGCGAGTCGCTCAAAGACACGATGCTGACGCTGGACGCGATGGGCATAGACGCCTTCGTCATCCGCCACCCGTTCAGCGGCGCGGCCCACCTCGCCGCCAAATATGTGCCTAAAAAGCCCGTCATCAACGCCGGGGACGGGACGCACGAACACCCGACGCAGGGCCTGCTGGACCTGCTGACGATTCGGCAGGTGAAGGGCCGGATCGCGGGCCTGACCGTCGCCATCGTCGGCGACGTGCTGCACAGTCGGGTCGCCCGCTCCAACATCTGGGGCCTGCACGCGATGGGCGCGAACGTCCGGCTCGTCGGCCCACCGACACTGCTGCCTGCCGATTCCGATCAGTTACCCGTCGAGGTCTTCACGAACCTGGAAGCGGGCCTGCGTGGAGTGGACGTGGTCAACATCCTGCGTATCCAGCTAGAGCGTCAGGATTCGGCCTTCTTCCCGTCCGTCCGCGAGTACGCCCGGCTGTTCGGCGTCAGCAAGGCGAAGCTGAAGGACGCCGCGCCGGACGTGACCGTGCTGCACCCCGGCCCGATGAACCGGGGCGTCGAGATCGCCTCCGCCCTGGCCGATGACGACATCGCCGTCATCACGGACCAGGTGACGAACGGCGTTGCGGTTCGCATGGCCGTCCTGTTCTGGTTGATGGGGGCGCCGACGCCCTGAAGTCCCGGCTGATTGTGTTCCGGCTGGAAGAACAGCCGGACCAAAGGAGTAGATGAATTGAGCGTCAACCGTGTCCTGCGCTTCCTCGGCGGTCTGTTCATCGCGACGGTGCTGCTGGTCCTGATCCTGCCGTTCGCGGGCATCCCGCAGTCCAAGTTCCTGCCGCCGTTCGTGGCCTACTCGAAAGCGACTGGGAGCGCCCGAGGGTTCATCACGAAGAAAGAGGTCGCGCCGACGGTCAACCCGTTCAAGACCGGCGATCACATCTTCCTGCTGGACTACACGTTTAGAGCGCCCGATCCCCCCTTGCGTGGTCAGGTGAAGCCTGGTCCAAAGCAGGTGCATAACGCGCAGATCAAGGTGGACGCCGCCACCTGGGGCGACATGGACAACCCTAAGAAGACCGGCATGCTGCCTGGTCAGATCGTCCATGTAAAGTTCGAGACGACCTACCCGGACATCAACGGCATAGACAAACCAGACTTGGGACTGGGATGCGGGCCGGGCAGCAACATCCTGAGCGGCTGGCTCCTATTCGTACTCCTGGACCTGGTCCTGGCCTACGGCTTCATGGCCCTCGTCCTGGAGCGGTTCGGGCGGCAGGAAGACATCTGAGTTTGACGCTGAAAGAGTTGCAGCCGTCCCTTGATTATGATGACAACCAGGCAAAGAGCTGCCTCTACCTGAAGGACGGCGTGTTCACCGTTCACGTCAACGAGGCCGCGCTTGCGGCCCTGCGCTGGAGCCTGTGGTGGCTGGCGGCAGACGCCCCCCGTGGGGAGGATGTTTCCATCTCCTCGTTCTGGAGAGGCGATTTAGTCGACCAGGGCACACAGATCGGCTATTGTGAGATCACCCTCGTCGGCGAGGGAAAATCTCGTAACCCAAAAGCCCCACATAAGCTAAGGCTGGAGGACGACCGATTAGATCTTTTCGTGACACGGGAGCCGGCCAAAGAAGCTTTCTTCGCGGTCCAAGAAGTCGGCTTCGGTAAGGCTGACCCGGACAGGACACAGATTTTCGGCCTCCTCTGGATTACGCTCCTGCCGGACCCCTTGTGGCCTGCGGGCGTCGCTTGAACAATAACGACATGACCAGTTATCTCCTTAAAAGTGGACGGGTGATTGACCCCGCGAATGGCCGCGACGGAGTGGCCGACGTACTCATCGGCGCGGACGGCCTGATCGCCGAGGTCGGGCCGGGCCTCGACGCCGGGCCGGACGCGCAGGTCGTGGACTGCACGGGCCAGATCGTCGCGCCGGGTCTCATTGACATGCATGTCCACCTGCGCGTACCAGGCCAGGAGTACAAAGAAGACGTCGCCTCGGGCACGGCGGCGGCGGCAAACGGGGGCTTCACCGCCATCGCCTGCCAGCCGAACACGGCTCCGCCGATCGACCAGGCGGGCATCGTTCGGGACATCTTGGCTCAGGCCACCCACGCCTCGGCGCGCGTCCACGTCGTCGCCGCCGTCAGCAAGGGGCTGGAAAACACCGAACTCAGCGAGATGGCGGACCTGAAGGATGCCGGCGCGGTCGCCATCGGCGATGACGCCTTCCCTGTCCACAACAGCGGCTTCCTGCGCCGGGCGATGGAATACTGCCGGATGCTCGACCTGCCCTACATGGCCCACTGCGAAGACAAGGACCTGACGGGCGACGGCGTGATGAATGAAGGCTACGTCTCGACCGTGCTGGGACTGAGGGGCATCCCGCGCTCCGCCGAGAACGTCGGCACGGCCCGGAACATCCTGCTCGCCATGACGATCGGCTGCCGCCTGCACATCCTGCACGTCAGCACCAAGGAGAGCGTCGAGATCATCCGCCACGCCAAGAGCTTCGGCGCACTGATCACCTGCGAAACCTGCCCGCAATACGTCGCCCTGACCGACGAGGCGTGCCTTGACTACAACACGAACGCCAAGATGTCGCCGCCCCTACGGACGAAAGCCGATCAGGAGGCCATCATCGAGGGCCTGCGCGACGGCACCATTGACGCCATCGCGACCGACCACGCGCCGCACGCGCCGCACGAGAAGGAGCAGGAGTTTGCCCGCGCCCCCTTCGGGATGCTCGGCCTGGAAACCTCGCTTGGCCTGGTCGTGACGCACCTCGTCAAGCCGGGTGTCCTGACGCTCCCGCAGATGGTGGAGAAGATGTCGCTCGTGCCCGCGCGCATCCTGGGCGTCCCCGCCGGGACGCTCTCGGTCGGCACCGCCGCCGACATCAGCGTCTTCGACTCCGAGGCCGAGTGGACGGTGGATGTGAGCCGGTTCAAGTCCAAGTCCCGTAACAGTGTGCTGGAAGGCGTCACGCTGATGGGCAAGCCAATCACGACGTTCGTGGGCGGACGGCGGGTAATGCTATAAAGCCCCCAAGCGGTTGAAAACCGCTCGCTAAGTGAGGCGTCCTGCGGACGCGAGGATGTGTGGAATTGCCGGACGATGAAAGTAAAAACACCGCTCCAGGCGTTGATAGAAAAATATCGTTATCATGTGGACTTCGCTGAACTAGACCTGAATGACATCAATCGGCAGTGTTATCCCGATGATGATGCCCTAATTCATTTGGTCGCCCGCGTCGGTGGACCGGATGAGATTGAGCTACTGGTAGTATCCGGCGCACGGGTGAATGCGCTCGGAGATATGGGGTTCACGGCTCTGCATTACGCAGCCATGAACGGACGCCTTACAGTGGCAAAAAGGCTGCTTGATCTTGGTGCAGACCCAAACATACGCAACGAGTGGGGGCAAACCGCAGCAGTGGTTGCTGTGATCGGCGGCCACACCGACATGACTAAGCTTCTTAAACGCGGCAAATAACTGACTTATGACCCAAGCGCATCTCGTCCTCGCGGACGGCACAACCTATACCGGGACCGCCTTCGGGGCGGCGGGGACGACGACCGGGGAAGTCGTCTTCAATACGGGCATGACCGGCTACCAGGAGATCCTGACCGACCCCTCCTACGCCGGGCAGCTCGTCACGCTGACCTACCCAATTATCGGCAACTACGGAGTCACGCCCGACGATTTCGAGTCTAAGCGCGTCCAGGTCGCCGGGTTCATCGTCAAGGAATTGGCCGACGCGCCATCCAACTGGCGCTCGGTCGGCACGCTCGACGACTTCCTGAAGACGCACGGCGTCGTCGGCATCGCGGGCCTAGACACGCGCGCCCTGACCCAGAAATTGCGCTCCGTCGGCGTGATGATGGGAGCCATCTCGTCCGAGATGACCCCCGCCGAAATGGCGCAGCTTCTCACGTCCGCCCGTTCCTATGACCACATAGACTATACGGCTTTCGTGACGACCGAACACCCTTACGTCTGGCCCTCGACGACGGGAGAAACGAAGTACAGGATCGCCCTGCTGGACTGCGGCGTCAAGTTCAACATCCTGCGCTCGCTGGCCGCCCTGGGCGTGGAGATCACCGTCTATCCGGCCCACACGCCGGCCGACGTGATCCTGGCGACCAACCCCGACGGCATCTTCCTGTCCCCTGGACCCGGCGACCCGGCCCTGCTGGGCGACATCGTCCAGAACGTCCGCATCCTGTCCCATGCCAAGCCGACCATGGGCATCTGCATGGGCAACCAACTCATCGGGTGCGCCTTCGGTGGGCACACCTTCAAACTGCCGTTCGGCCACCGCGGCTCGAACCATCCCGTCAAAGACCTGGAGACGGGCCGGGTCGTCATCACGTCCCAGAACCACGGCTACGCCCTGGCCGCCGACGGCTTTGACGACCCCGACGTGGAGGTCTGGCAGATCAACCTGAACGACGGCACGGTGGAAGGCCTGCGCCACAAGACGCTGCCCATCTTCTCGATCCAGTACCACCCAGAAGCCTCGCCCGGCCCCGCCGACAGCCAGGGCTACTTCGCGCGGTTCCTGAAAATGATCGATGAACACAGGGCTGATTAAAGCCCCGCCCGTGGGGGCGGGAGTCCTACGCGCTTCCCTCCTCCTCACTTGCCTTCTGGTCCGCCTCACCGCGCTCGACGCCGACCCGCCGCCGTGGCTCTCGTGGAGTACAGGGCTGTACACGGATGAAGGCTTTTACACGCTGGACGCGCGCCACCAGGCGCTCTTCGGAACGCTCGCGCCGGGCGACTTCCACGACCGGCTCCTGTCGCCGCTCCTAAGCCTGTTGCAGCAGGGCGTCTTCTCGCTCTTCGGGGTGGGGCTGATGCAGGCCCGTCTTCTGTCCGTCATGTTCGGCCTGCTGACGGTGGGCGTCTTCTGGCTCGGCCTGCGCCGCGCGTGGGGCACGAGGGCAGCGGACTTCGGCGCGCTGTTCCTGGGGCTGGCACCGCCGTTCGCGCTCTATAACCGCCTCGCCTTGCAGGAGACGCCGACGGTCTTCTGGCTGGTCCTGGCCTTCACGCTCTGGGTTTATGGTGCCTGGCGTCCCGCCCTCTACGCGCTGGCCGGGCTGTCCGTCGCGTTCGCCGTGATGTTCAAAGGACTGGCGCTGCTGGCATCCCCGGCACTGTTGACCCCCCCCGCCCCCAATGCTGGGGGGGGCGGACAGGACGCGCCTGTAGGGGTGCCGCTTGCCGCGCCCTCCTCACGGGCGTCCTCTCTGAATCTGGCTCCCCCAGCATTGGGGGCGGGGGGGGCCATCCTGGGCATTGCTCTCTATCTTGTCCTGTGGTACTGGCCGAACCACGCCGAACTCGCACGGATGGCGGCCTATTACCGCGTCCATCAAGTGCAGCCGCATTCGTGGCACAGCCTGGGGCTGAATGTCCGCCGGGCGTTCGTCGGCGGCGAGCGGGGCGTCTTCCCGTACCTACTTGCAATGCTGCCCGTGCCGTGCGCGCTGGCAGGGTGGGGGCTATGGCACTGGAAGCAAATGAGCGCCGCCGGACGCTCCCTCGCCCTATGGCTTTTCGGCGGGCTGCTCTTCTGCCTGCTGTCGTCGTATGCGCCGAGCCGCTATTACGTCCTGTTCCTGCCTGCCTTGGCCGGGCTTGCGGCCTGCGCGGTCTCGCGATTGCGCCCGCGTGTGCAAGCCGCCGCCGTCGCCGCCTTTCTGCTGACGAGCGCGGTTTGGTACGGCGCGGCTTGGGCGGGGCGGTCCTACGCGCGCCGGGACGCGGGCCGGGAACTGTCCCGGACGCTGCCGCCGGGGAGCATCGTCATCGGCGACTTCGCGCCCGCGCTCTGCCTGGACACGGCATTCGCCGCCGCGCCGGTGCAGCCGGGGCTGTCTAACGACGACCGCCCCGCCCAGCGGCTGAAGGCGACGCATGTTGTCGTGGCCCGGAACGCCGCCGACTGGCAGAACTGGTGGCGGATGCGGTATCCTAGCGTGATACAGCCCTCGCACCATGTCGCCGCGTTCGACCTCGGCGGTGCGCGGCATTATGTGGTGGATGTGTACGCCGTGAAGAAGACACGATGAAGACCGCCCTGCGCTATCTGTTATCCGTGATGATGATCGCGACGGGCATCCTGCACTTCGCCGCCCCGGAGAAGTTCGTCGCCATCGTCCCGGACTGGCTGCCCGCCCACCGGGCACTGGTGGCAGTCAGCGGCTTCTTCGAGATTTTGGGCGGCGTCGGCCTGCTGGTCAGGCGCGTCCGCCGAGCGGCGGCGTGGGGGCTGGTCGCCCTGTTCGTCGCCGTGTTCCCGGCCAACGTCAACATGGCGGTCAACAAGATCTTCCTGGACAACCCCTGGATTCTATGGGGGCGTCTGCCCTTCCAGGCCGTCCTGGTCGCCTGGGCCTGGTGGTTTACGCGGCCCGACGCGCCGAGCAATTAGTACGTTCTCGTTTTCGGTCAAAGGAGAATCAGACAATGACGAACGATCCGACCCCCTACTCGGAGATCGCGCAGTCGCCGCGATTTCAGGCGCTGCTGGCACGGAAAAAGCAGTTCCTCATCCCACTCTCGGCCTTCTTCTTCGTGTTCTACTTCGCACTGCCCGTGATGACCTCCTACTTCCCGTCCGTGGTCAATGTCAAGGCCATCGGGGCGATCACCTGGGCCTGGCTGTTCGCCTTCTCACAGTTCGTGATGATCTGGACATTGTGCGCCCTGTACGTCAGGAAGGCCGCCACCTTTGACGCCGACGCCGCCACGGTCATCGCCGGGGAGAGGGGAGGCGACCGTGCATAGCCAGGCCTTTACCCTGTTCCTCCTCATCGTCGCCGTGACGCTGGCGATCACCTACTTCGCCGCCCGGCGGACGCGCACGACGAGCGACTTTTACACGGTCGGCGGCGGGTTAAGCCCGATGCAGAACGCGCTCGCCATTACGGGCGACTACGTTTCGGCGGCTTCGTTCCTGGGCATCCCCGGCCTGATCGCCCTGAACGGCTTTGACGGCTTTTTCTACTGCATCGGCTTCCTCGTCGCCTACCTCGTCGTCCTGTACCTCGTGGCCGAGCCGCTGCGAAACCTCGGGAAATACACCGTCGCGGACATGATCGCGTCCCGCTTCGGCGATAGCCGCGTCCGCTCCATTGCCGCCGTCAACACGGTCGCCATCTCGATCTTCTACATGATCGCGCAGATGGTCGGCGCGGGCGCGCTCATCAAGCTGCTGCTGGGGCTGGAGTATAAAACCGCCGTCATGATCGTCGGCGCTCTGATGACGGTCTACGTCGTCTTCGGCGGGATGCGGGCGACCAGTTGGGTGCAGATCACCAAGGCCATCCTGCTCATCTGCGGCACCGTCCTGATCTCGCTGATGGTGCTGGCCCGGTTCCATTGGAGCCTCACAGGCATGTTCGAGACGATGCGGACGGCGACCCCGCTGGGCGAAAAGTTCCTGCTGCCCGGCAACAAGTTCAAGGACCCGCTAGATACGATCTCGCTGAACCTCGGCCTGTTCTTCGGCACGGCGGGCCTGCCGCACATCCTGACCCGGTTCTATACGGTGAAAGACGCCGTCGCCGCCCGCAAGTCGGTCGTGACGGCGACGGTCCTCATCGGCCTGTTCTACGCTATGACCATCTTCCTGGGCTTCGGCGCGGCGGCCTTCGTCGGGCATGACGCCATCGAGAAGGCCAACAAGGCCGGCAATATGGCCGCACCGCTGCTGGCAAAGGCATTAGGAGGCGACTTCCTGTTCGCCTTCGTCTCCGCCGTCGCCTTCGCCACCATCATCGCAGTCGTCGCCGGTCTGGTGCTGACATCGGCCTCGGCTTTCGCCCACGACATCTACAGCCAGATCATCCGCAAGGGCCAGGCCACCGAAAAGCAGCAGCTCACGGCGGCCCGCTATGCCGCCATTGGGGTCGCCGTCCTGTCAATCCTGATCGCCCTGGGCGCGGAGAAGCAGAACGTGGCCTTCCTGGTAGCCCTGGCCTTCACCGTCGCGGCCAGCGCGAACACGCCGGTCATCCTGCTGACCATCTTCTGGCGTCGGTTCACGACGACCGGGGCCATCGCGGGGATGCTGACCGGCCTGATCAGCTGCCTCATCCTGATCTCGCTCAGTCCGAGCGTCTGGAACCCCGAGGCCGGCAAGGCGCTGTTCACCGGCAAGGCGCTGTTCTCGCTCGCCAACCCCGGCATCGTCTCGATCCCGCTGGGCTTCCTCGCCGCCATCGTCGGCTCCCTGCTGTCGGCAAGGCAGGTGGACTCGGCCAAGTTCGACGAGATCCTGGTCACGGCGAACACGGGCCTGCGCTACGCCGGGGCGGCCACCGAACAAGAGATGCTGGTACACTAGGGGCTGACATATTAGATGCTGGTGAACTAAGTCCGTGAAGCTGGATGAACTTTATCCCTACTGGGAGGGCGCGCATGAGGATCTGGTGGAAGCGGTCGAGCTGCTGACCGAGTGGCAGCTCGACACCGAGCCGGGGCCGGGGGGGCGGTCCCTGCGGCAGATCATCCTCGGGTTCGTCCGCGCCGAGCGGTTCTGGATCGGCCAGCTCGTTGCGGGCCACGCCGAGTACCGCCCGCGCCCGGAAGACTTCCCGACCGGCAAGTCGCTCGCCGAGGCGCTCGGCGCGGCGCGCGCCGTCACCCAGCGCGTCCTGGACCCCCTCAGCCCGGAGGGCCTGCGGGCGGTGCGGACCGTACCGAACGACCCGCAGACGAACCGGCACGAGACGAACACGCCCATCGTCTGGATGTTCTGGCACGTTTTAGAGTTGGAACTGATCTGCCGAGGCCAGGTGATGCAGCGCATCGAAGACGAGAAGGCACGGGGGTAGGGGATGGACCCGGTAGTGATCGTGGATTATGATCCGTCCTGGCCGGGGCAGTTCAACGAGATCGCGTCCCGTGTCCGCGCCGCCTTCGCCGATGCTCCGCTTGTCGCTGTCGAACACGTCGGCAGCACGGCGGCCGTGGGACTCGCCGCCAAGCCCGTCATTGACCTGAACGTGATCGTGCCGACGCGGGCAGACCTCCCGGAAGCCATCGTCCGCCTGGCGACTCTGGGCTACGTCCACGAGGGCGATAAAGGGGTGGCAGGGCGGGAAGCATTCCTGTGGCCGCCGGGAACGACACGCCATCACTTGTATGCCTGCGCCCAGGATGACGCCGAATGCCAGCGCCACCTCGCCTTCCGCGACTATCTGCGGGAGCATGGGGATGAGGCGGAGCGGTATGGAGCCTTGAAACGGGGACTCGCAGAGCGTTTCCGCCAGGACCGGGCCGCCTACAGCGAGGGCAAAACGGACTTCGTCGAGAGAGTGCTGGAAAGAACATGCGGGTTAGAAGATGGATGAGATCGCCCTGGTCGAGTACGACGCACACTGGCCCCGCCTGTTCGCCGAGGAAGCGGCGTGCGTTCGGGCCGCATTGGGAGAGGAAATGGTCGTCGCCGTGGAACACTTCGGCAGCACCTCGGTTCCGGGCCTTTCCGCCAAGCCGGTCATTGATATTCTTATCGGTGTCCGCTCCGTCGCCGAGGCGCGGGAGCAGGCTGTTTCCGCGCTGGAAGCCCTCGGATATGCGTTCTGGTACGACAACCCGAACGCCGCTCACTTGTTCTTTGTCAAAGGTCTGCCGCCGAACGGGCCGCGTACTCATCACATTCATATGGTCGAGCCGGAGACGTTCAGGGACCCGAAGAACGAGGAGTCCCTCTTCTGGGACCGCCTGCTGTTCCGCGACTACCTGAGGGCGCACCCGGAAGAAGCGCGATGCTATGAGGCCGTCAAGCGCGACCTGGCCGCCCGGTTCGCCGAGGACCGGGAGGCTTACACCGACGGCAAGACCGAATATGTCAACAGCGTCATGCAGAAGGTGCACGACCGAGAGTAACCATGCCACGAAACCCAGACGTTCAAAAAGTCCTCGTCATCGGCAGCGGGCCGATCATCATCGGGCAGGCCGCCGAGTTCGACTACGCCGGGACACAGGCCTGCCGGTCGCTCCGGGAGGAGGGAGTCTCGGTCGTCCTGGTCAACTCCAACCCGGCGACCATCATGACCGACCCCGAAACCGCCGACGCGGTCTATATCGAGCCACTGAACGTCGAGTTCGTCGAGCGCATCATCGCCAAAGAGCGTCCCGACGGCCTGCTGCCGACATTGGGCGGGCAGACCGGCCTGAACCTCGCGACCGCGCTGGCCGAGGCGGGCGTTCTGGAGAAGTATGACGTCAAGCTTCTCGGCACGCCTTTGTCTGCGATCCGCAAGGCGGAAGACCGGGAGATTTTTCGCTCTCTGATGCAGGAGATCGGCGAGCCTGTTCCCGAATCCTGGATCGTCGAGGATGAGGTGGCTCTGGAAGAACTGTCGCGCAACACGGAAGCGCCCTGGCCGCTCATCGTCCGCCCCGCCTACACCCTGGGCGGGACGGGAGGCGGCATCGCGCGGACGCCCGCGCAGCTTGTCGAGATCGGGACGCGCGGCCTGAAGCTGTCCCCCCGGCATCAGGTCATGGTGGAGCGTTATCTCGCCGGCTGGAAGGAGATCGAGTACGAGGTGATGCGCGACGCGGCGGACACATGCATCACGGTCTGCAACATGGAGAACTTCGACCCGATGGGGATGCACACCGGCGACTCCATCGTCGTCGCCCCCTCGCAGACGCTCTCGGACAAAGAATACCAGATGCTCCGGTCGGCGGCCCTGAAGATCATCCGCGCGCTGGGCATCGAGGGCGGGTGCAACGTGCAGATGTCGCTCGACCCGAAATCGTTCGCGTACTATATCATCGAGGTCAACCCGCGCGTCTCCCGGTCCTCCGCCCTGGCGAGCAAGGCCACCGGCTACCCCATCGCCCGCGTCGCCGCCAAGATCGCCGTCGGCCTGCACCTGGACGAGATCCCGAACGCCGTCACCCAGAAGACCCTGGCCTGCTTCGAGCCGGCCCTGGACTACATCGTCGTCAAGATCCCGCGCTGGCCTTTTGATAAGTTCGCCCTGGCCGACCGGCGCATCACGACGCAGATGAAAGCCACGGGGGAGGTCATGGCGATAGACCGCTCCTTTGAAGGCGGCCTGATGAAAGCCATCCGCAGCCTGGAGATCGGACAGGTCGGCCTGCGCCCCAAGAACGCGGACCGCTTAACCGAGATGGAGATCGAGTCGGGCTTGGCCCAGGCGACCGACCAGCGGCTCTTCCTCATCGCCGAGGCCTTCCACCGGGGGATGCTGGTTTCCGAAGTCGCCGACCTGTCCGGCGTGGACCCCTGGTTCCTGACCAAGATCCAGCGCCTGGTGCAGCTCGAAGCCCGCCTGCGCGGCATGGCCCCGCGATTCCACCACGCGGGCCTGCCCGACGACGAGGCCCTGGCCCTGCTGGGCAATGCCAAGCGCAAAGGCTTCGCCGACCGCCACATCGCCGACGTGCTGGGCGTCAAGGAATCCCAGGTGCGGGCCTGGCGTCGCCACCTGGGCCTCTCGCCCTCCTACAAGATGGTGGACACCTGCGCGGCGGAGTTCGAGGCGGCCACGCCCTACTTCTACTCGTGCTACGAGAAGGAGAGCGAAGGGTAACCGATGGCAGACGCCGACAACACCAAGCCCCTTGTTGCAGTGATTATGGGCAGCAAGTCCGACTGGGAGACGATGCGCCACGCCGATGACATCCTGACGCAGTTTGATGTCCCGCATGAGTGCCGGATCGTTTCCGCCCACCGGACGCCGGAACTAATGGCGCTCTTCGCCCGCGAGGCCGAGGGGCGCGGGCTGGAGGTCATCATCGCGGGCGCGGGCGGGGCCGCCCACCTGCCCGGCATGGTCGCCGCCCAGACACTCGTTCCCGTCCTGGGCGTCCCGGTTCAGAGTCACGCCCTGAGCGGCCAGGACTCGCTGCTGTCCATCGTCCAGATGCCCGCCGGCATCCCTGTCGGTACTCTCGCCATCGGGAAGGCCGGTGCGACAAACGCCGCCCTGCTCGCCGTCGCTATTCTGGCGAATACTAGGCCCGATCTGCGTGAGAAGCTGCGCCGGTTCCGCGAAGAGCAGACCGAACGGGTTCAGGGGGATACGGTGCCATGAGAACACTGCTGCTGTTAATGCTGATCACTCTGCTGCCGGGTGGGCTTGTGTCTGCCGCCCCAATGCGGACCCGGCCGTATGTGGCAGGCGACCTGGCGCGAGATCGTTTGCAGGGGATGGACAATGTCCTTTTGTCTTCGGACCAGGTTTCAGTGTCCCGGCCTGGGCATTCTGGAACATCTCTGTCTCCTGCTCAATCCAAGGCGGTTTCTGCGCGTCTGTCCGACCTAGTCCTGGACGATGCCTTGTACGTCGAGGACGCCCAGTTTGATCAAGGCGGCAATGCCAACAGTGACACATTCACCGTGGGCAAATGGGGTCAAACCGTTACCGTTTTCATCCGGCGGGACAAGCCCTATTTGACTATCATGCGTTTCGACGGCAACCGGATGATCATCGCCAATTATCTGCCCGTCCTGCCCAAAGTGATTCGCCTGCTTCAAGCGGTTGACCCGAGTGACCACAGCCTCGGCAACTTCCGTCCTGCCTCGCCCCCCATGCCAGTCGTCAAAGGCATCCCTGCGTCGGCTCTTGCCCGCATCGCGACAATCAAGCCGGGCATGACGCGCGCGGATGTGATGCATGTCTTCACGACGGAGGGCGGGCTTTCGTCTAACCTCCGGAACCATTACGTTTACCGAGACTATGGCCTTGCCGGGATAGGTTCGAGAGATGGTATAGCGATGTTCAGTGGTAGGCTGCTCAAAGTAAACATCAATTATGCGCCACACGACGCCGACATCGTCTGGCTCAACGGGCGCGGGTTCTGGCTGCACCAGGCTGAATTCAGCCACCGCTTTCCTCCGAAGGATGCTCACGGGCAACAGGACGACATCATTCTACGCGTCTCGCCGCCCTACTTGGAGTATATGATTGTCGATTGAAATCCTACCCGGCGCGACCGTCGGCGTCCTCGGCAGCGGGCAGCTAGGCCGCATGTTCGCGCTGGCTGCGCGGCGTCTCGGCTACCGCGTCCACACGTTCTCGCCGGATACGGACACGCCGACGGGGCAGATCGCCGACCGCGAGGTGGTGGCGGCCTATGAAGACCTGGACGCCGTGCGGGACTTCGCGCGACAGGTTTCGGTCGTCACGTTTGAGTTCGAGAACGTCCCCGCCGAGACGGCGGAAGCCGTCGCCGCCCTCGTCCCCGTCCGGCCAGGGGGTACGGTCCTGCACGTCGCCCAGAACCGGCTGCGGGAGAAGACGTTTTTGGCTGGGCACGGCATCCCGTGTGCGCCGTTCCGACACGTCACGACGCGGGCGGAGCTAAGGGCCGCGCTGGGTGAACTCGGCACGCCCGCCATCCTCAAAACGGCGGGCTTCGGCTATGACGGCAAGGGCCAGGTACGGATCAGCCGCCCGGAGGAGGCGGACGCGGCCTGGGAAGAGTTAGACGGGCAGGACTGCGTTCTGGAAGGTTTCGTCGCCTTCGAGCGTGAGGTGTCGGTCGTCGCCGCGCGTGGCCTGGACGGCGCGTTCGTTCACTACGGCCTGATCGAGAACGCCCATGTCGGCGGCATCCTGGACGTCTCGGTCTGCCCCGCGCCCTCCGTGCCGCCCGCCGTCTCCGCCGAGGCGGTCGCCGTGACGCGGGCGGTCTTCGAGGCGCTGGACGTGGTTGGCACCCTCTGCGTCGAGTTCTTCCTGACCCCCGACCACCGGCTCATCGTCAACGAGATCGCCCCGCGCCCGCACAACTCGGGCCACCTGACCATTGACGCCCACGTCACCAGCCAGTTCGAGCAGCAGCTACGGGCCGTCTGCGGCCTGCCGCTCGGCTCAACGGAACAGCTCCGGCCCGCCGCCATGGCAAACCTGCTGGGGGACGTCTGGGCGGACGGTGTGCCGGATTGGACACGGGCGCTGGCGATGCCGGATGTGAAGCTTCACCTGTACGGCAAGGAAGAAGCGAGGCACGGCCGCAAGATGGGACACCTGACGGCCCTCGCCGACACGCCTGAAGACGCCGCACGGCTCGCCCGCGCGGCCCGTACCGCCCTGCCCCCTAATCCCCATGCCTGAGCCGCTGCTGATTCTAGTTTCCGGCCCGCCCGCCACTGGGAAGACGACACTGGCCCGCCGCCTGGCGGCTGAGTTCGGTCTGCCCCTGGTCAACAAGGACGGCATCAAGGAACTGCTGTTCGACACGGTGGGCACACAGGATTATGCATGGTCGCAGAACCTGGGACGGGCGAGTATCGCTCTCCTTTACGACTTCACCGAGCGCCTACTGACGGCCGGCGTCAGCCTGATCGCCGAAAGCAACTTCCATGCCGAAGCCGACTCCACTCTGCTGGCGGAACTGCGCGGGCGGCTTGAGTTCGTGCTGCTGCAAATCCACTGCACGGCTTCAGCGGACGTGCTGGAGGAGCGCAATGAGCGCCGCCGCCACACGTCGGAGCGTCACCCCGGCCATGTCCAGCCTCCGCAGCCCAGCCTGAAGCCGCACATCGAAGCGGGCGTCTGGCGTCCCCTGCACATTGAAGGAGTGACAGTGATCGTCCAAACCGACGAATTGAGTGCCATTGATTACGCCCCGGCCTATGCCGCCGTTCGCAATGCTCTAGGACTTGCTGAATGACTGACCGAAAGACCGCCCTCGTGACCGGTGCCTCGCGCGGCATTGGACGTGCCATCGCCGTCCACCTCGCCTCCACCGACTTCCGCGTGGCCGTCCACTACAACGCCAACCAGGCCGCCGCTGAGGAAACCCTGCGGCAGATGGCCGGTGAAGGCCATTCGTTATTGGCCGCCGACCTCGCCGACCCCGACGCCGCTGAGAGGCTGGCGGCGGACGCCCTGGCCGCCCTCGGGGGCCGTGTGGATGTGCTGGTCCACAACGCCGGGCTGTACGAGGGGACCCCGCTCCTGGGCGGCGATGGCTTTCCAGCCTGGCGCGCGGCGATGCACCGGCAGATGCAGGTCAACTTCTGGGCGGGAGCGGACCTTGCTTACCATCTGGCCCCCGCCATGGCCGAGGCGGGGTGGGGGCGCATCATCCAGATCTCCTCCCGCGCGGGCTTGCGCGGCGAGGCGCGTCACGCGGGCTACGCGGCGTCCAAGGCCGCCCAGATCAGTCTCATCCGTTCGCTCGCGGTGGAACTCGGCCCGTCCGGCATCGGCTGCTTCGGCGTCGCGCCCGGCTGGACCGAGACGGACATGGCGGCGGAGGCGCTGGCGGCTCGCGGCGGGCAGATACGCGCCGAGATCCCGTTGGGCCGGGTGGCGACGCCCGAAGACGTCGCCTCGCTGGTCGCCTTCCTCGTCACCCCGGCGGCGGATTACCTGTCCGGCAACACGGTTGACGTCAACGGGGCTTCTTACTTGCGCTAGACGATTGAGGTATACTACCGTCACGAAGGCCCACCAATGTCCACGACCATGCCCGACGTTTTAACGAATCAGACTGATGAAGAACGTGAAGCCCTCTCAAAGAGAGGTCTTGCGATCTATGACGAGAAGCTCAAGCCCATCCTCGAACCCGGATTCGACAAGAAGTATGTCGCCATCCATGTGGATACGGAAGATTACGCTGTCGCTGACTCCTCCGGCAACGCCATGCGGGCCATACGGGAGCGCCACCCGGAAGGCTGGCTCGTCATGAAGCGTGTCGGCAATGAGCCGGAGTGGGGCCTCGCGGCGCGTCTGCTGGTCGGGAAAATGATGGCAGGTCAGCAGAAATGATCGTAGGCCATTGGCGCGACGGTTTCCCGCGCGTGACGCTTACGCTCCTTGGCGGGCGCGAGCCGATGAGCCTTGAGTTCGTCGTAGACACGGGCTTTAACGGCGAGATCGCTCTGCCTGAGTGTCTCATCGGTCAACTAGGCGCTTCCCCCAAAGGGACACACTATTTAGAACTAGCGGGCGGCTTCCGGCAACTCTCCTATTCCTATGAGCTGCTTCTGGAGTGGGACGGGGAGGAGCGGGTAGTCGAAGTTCTGTCGCTCGATGGTAAACCGCTGTTAGGCAACGACTTGTGGAAGGATCAAGCCCTGCAAGCAGAGAACACGGACGGCGGCGATGTGGGTTTCGAGCCGCTGTAGACATTCATCAACATCAAGGAGCATTCATCGTGGCACAAAGCAGTGAGCGCAAGGCGCTGATCGTGTGGGGCGGGTGGGACGGACATGAGCCGCAGCAGGTGGCGGAGATCTTCGCGCGGGAGCTGACGGCCAAAGGCTTCCAGGTTGAGGTGGCGGACACTCTGGATGCCTTCAAAGACGCCGAGAAGCTGAATTCGCTGGCCCTGATCGTCCCGGTCTGGACCATGAGCCAGATCAGCGGCGAACAGCTCAACCCGATCCTGGAAGCCGTCAAGGGCGGCGTCGGGCTTGGCGGCTGCCACGGCGGCATGTGCGACGCCTTCCGCGAGTCCACCGAGTGGCAGTGGATGACCGGCGGGCAGTGGGTGTCGCACCCCGGCAACGACGGCACGGACTATACCGTCCGCATCACCGACCCCGACCACTTCATCACCAAAGGCTCGCCCGCCGAGTTCGCCGTCAAGAGCGAACAGTATTACATGCACACGGATCCTTCCAACGTGACACTGGCCGTCACCCGCTTCCCGGTGGCCGACGGCCCGCACGTCCCCAACGGCCAGTTCGACATGCCCGTCGTCTGGACCCGGATGTGGGGCGAGGGCCGCGTCTACTACAACTCACTCGGCCATCACGCCGACATCGTCGCCCAGCCCGAAATCCTGCCCCTGATGGTGCGCGGCCTGCTCTGGGCCGCCCGCGCCGAAGACGCGGCGTAGCGCGCAAGGCGCTCCCCGTGAAGGAAACCCCATGCAGGCAATCCGCCGTGCGATGCCGCTCTTGATGCTCCTGCTGTCGGGCAGTTCCGTTTCGGCGGGGCACGCCGCCCCCGCCGCCAAGGCCGCGCCCGCTAGGCATCAGGGCACAGTAGTTCCTGCCCCCGCGCCCCTCGCGGGGCAGGGCTACCGGCTGGTCAAGAACTGGGACTTCGGCGCGACCGTGACGAGCAGGCGGCAGCTTTACGACCAGTTTTACACGCGCTATGTCTACAACAACGGGACTTTGGACACGCTCAACGACGAGTGGGAGCGCTACCGGGACGACGACAACCATGTCTTTGACGGTCACGTCCTGAGACTGACGGCGCGCATTGTGGACGGGATGAAGGCCGGGGGCATCGAGAGCGGGATGCTGCGCTCCAAGTGGGTCGGCGAGTACGGCTACTACGAGTGCTGCATGAAGGTCCCGGCGGGGCGCGGGATGTGGCCGGCCTTCTGGCTCAACCCGCAGGACGGGACGTGGCCTCCGGAGATCGACATCATGGAGATCGTCAACAACGGCCGCGACACGACCAGGAACTCGTTCCATAACCTCCACGGCGGCAAGTTGGACCCGCCAACTGACATCAGCACGGTCCTGGACAAGTACAACTCGTACCACCCTCCCTTTGATTTTGCCGACGGCTTCCACACCTTCTCCGTGCTGTGGACGCCGGACACGGTGACGCATTATGTGGACGGCGTTCCGGTCGCGAAGCGCCGCATGAAGTGGCGTCACTCGGACGGGAGCGAGGCCGGCCCAGCACATGTCCTGGTCAACCTCGCCGTCGGCGGTGCCTGGCCAGGCCCGCCGCAGACCCAGGAGCAGTTTCCCTCGGCGCTGACGATCAAGTACATCCGCGTGTGGCAAAAGGCAGGCAAATAAGAGGGCGTAGCCGACGAAGACGAGGAGACGATCTATCATGACTGTGATGCTGGACAGACCAAAATCCGACGCCGAAGTCCCTGACCCGTCGGTGCCGGAACGGGCGGACCGCTACCACGTTTCCGTCGGGGAATACAGCACGTTCAAGCGCGATGGCTTCCTGGTCGTGCGCGGCCTTGTTTCGCCCGCCGAGATCGCCGAGCTGAGGCAGCACACGGAGGACTTGATGCAGGGGCGGCTGCCGGAGCAGAACCGGACCATGAGGGAGGGCGACAAGCCGGGGCACGGGGTCGCCGTGCAGGGGTTGGAGGCACCGCCCGCGCACCTGTCGCCGGACGAAAAGGCGCAATACTTCCTGCGTATCCACATGCTGCACCGGCAGCTTGAACTGCACGAGCGCTACATGCTCCACCCAAGAGTGCTTGACGTCCTGGAGTCCATCATCGGGCCGGACGTGCTGGCCTTGCAGACCATGCTGTTCCTGAAGCCGCCCGGTAAGCCCGGCCAGGGCTGGCACCAGGACCGCTTTTACATCCCAACCCATCCGGACACCCTCTGCGGCGCGTGGATTGCGATTGACGACACGGACGAGCTGAACGGGGCGATGTGGATGGCGCTGGGCAGCGGGTCCGAGCCTGTCTACCCGCCCCACGCCAGCCTGGGCTATGGGGCCTTCGGCCAGCGCGAACTGGAGGGCATCGAGTACGTCGGCGGCGTCAGCGACCCCGACGATGAGAAGAACGACCTGTCGCGGATCGCGGGCAAGTACCCGCAGGTACTCGTCCCGGCCAGGGCCGGCGATGTCGTCTTCTTCAATGGCCACATCCTGCACCGCTCCAAGAAGAACTGGACCGAGGACCGCTACCGGAGGTCGTTCGTCTCCCACTATTGCAACGCCCGGTCGTTCACCCAGTGGGGCGGCGACGGGCCGCAGACGGTGGATCCGGTCACGGGCATGACGAACGGCGCGCACATCCTGGCGCGCGGCGACACGCACCTGCCGTTCACGCGGCCCAGGTTCGGGACGCCCTGCGCGGCCCTGCTTTCAACGGAGGAGCGCCGCAGCCGGAGCGAGGCGGCGGCGTCAATGATGATGGGAGACATGGACAGCGGACTAATGGGCGCTGCCCCCGCCGAGCCGGACCGCGACCACGATCACCGATGAGCGAGGGTCGTGTCCTGGCTGACGGGGGGATAAAGCAGGCGCTCCGGGCGTCGCCACCAGCCAGGGGAATGGAGTTCGGGCGCGTCGTGGAAGCCGCGCGCCGCCAAATCGCGCAGCATCACCGCCAGTTGGGTCGGGCGCGGCGGGCCGGAGCCGCTGACCTCAAACGCGCCGGCCTCATAATAGCCCTCGACGCGCGTGACGAGGCTGTTCCACTCGTAAGACCCGAGCAACGCCCAGGAAGTGACCGCCCTCACGTCGGCACCCTCACGGCGCAACGTCAGGGCGGCATCCCAGTTCTCCTGGAACCAGCGCATCTGTTCGTCGCAGGTGGAAGCCAGGTGCGCCTCGGTCAGCGCCAGTGGCAGCCCGTAACGCCCCCATGCCTCGCGCAGCAGGGCGGCCGGACCCTCGCTCGGCTCGGCGCAGACACGGACCGCCTCGACGTCCGCGTAGCGGTCCCTCTGGTTACTGCCCCAGACCGGGGGGGGGTAGTGTTCCAGTCGCTCGTCCAGAAACCGCTCGCTTGTGACGTAGTGGTCGCACCCGAGTGTGTCCGGCGGACACGGCTCGTCCAGGAAGACGCGCCACTCGTGGTCAGCCACGCCGAGCCAGCGCAAATAATGGGCCATCGGGTGGCCGTCGTCTACCCGCCCGCAGAGCAGATCAAAGCTCAGCCAGCGCCGCTCGTTCTCGAACTCGGCCTGGTACGCCATGTGGGGCGTGCTGTACGTTTTGCCCACATCCTCCGTCTGCACAAGTTTCGCCTGGGGATTCACTTCGCGGATCGCCCGCATCGCCAGGACAATCGCCCGGCACTGCGCCAGCAGGATGCGCGCCCATGTCAGCGCGTCACTGCCGTGCGGGTGCCAGTGCCCATAGATGCCGCTGAAACGCGCGGTCGTCATGGGTTCATTGACCGGCGTGTAGGCGGACACCCAGGGATAGCGCCGTGCGACGGCACCGGCATACTCGGCCAGCCGCTCCGGGAACAGGGGATCAAGAAAGTGAGTGGAAGCGGGGCCGCTGCCATGATGGAGCAGCCCCACGATCGGCTCGATGCCGAGTTGGCGTAGACGCCCCAACCGGGCGTCTGCCCAGGACCAGTCGGCCTGGGCGACGCCCTCCGGGGCAGTACGCTCCCAGAGAACCGGGTAACGCAACGCGCTGAGGCCGAGGCCGGCGAACAAATCGAGGTCCTCGATGCGGCGGCCATGACCGCTCCATTCGAGCTGATCGAAGTGCGTGTCGCCGACGCGGTTCAGGGTGCATTCAACGCCGCCCCAGAGTTCCAGCGGTCTCAGTTCCGGTGGCATATCCATGGGTCGCCCGGCGGCGTGTTACTCCTTCAGACGGGCTGCGGGGCACCGTTAGCGGCGCTTTTGACGCTCGCAACAGGTACGGCAGCGGGCACGACGATTCGCTCGGCGCGGCTTCCGTGCAATTTGTCGAACATGGCAAGGGCCTGGCCGACGACCTGGTCCATGTTGTAGTACTTGTAGGTGCCGAGACGCCCGACGAAGTGGACACCGCGCGTACTGTCAGCCAGGTCCTTGTAGCGGGCATACAGCGCATTGCAGGCTGGGCTGGGCACGGGGTAGTACGGGTCACCGTCCGCGCGCGGGTATTCATAAACGATGTCCGTCTTTGCGTGCTGCTGCCCGGTGATCCACTTGAACTCGGTCATACGGGTGTGTGCGTGATCGTTCGGGCAGTTGACCGTCGCATAGGGCAGGCCGTCGGCGGCGTCCCTGGTTTCGTGCCGGAACTCCAGCGAGCGGTAGGGCAGCCGGCCGAAGCGGTGATCGAAGTATTCATCCACGGGGCCGGTAAAGATGACCTCCCGGCACGGCACCATGTTCTTGATCTCCCGCCAGTCCGTGTTCAGCATGATCTTGATGTTAGGGTGATTGAGCATCGCCTCGAACATCCGTGTGTACCCATGCTTGGGCATGGACTGAAAGGTGTCCGTGAAATACCGGTCGTCCGTGTTCGTCCGAGTGGGGATGCGGGCTGTCACCTGCGCGTCAAGCTCCGAAGGGTCCATGCCCCACATCTTGCGGGTATAGCCCCGGAAAAACTTCTCGTACAGCTCGCGCCCGACCCGGCTCACGACGACGTCCTCGGACGTCCGGGCGTGACCGATGGATTCGGCGCGGGACTGGAAGAATGCTTCGCATTCGGCCTCCGTCTGGAGGTTCAGGCCGTACATGCGGTTGACCGTGGTGCGGTTGATCGGGATCGGGAACATCTCCCCGTCCACAATGGCGACCACGCGGTGTTCATACGCGCGCCATTCGGTGAACTGAGAGAGGTAGTCAAAGATGCGCTCCGAGTTCGTGTGGAAGATGTGAGGCCCATAAGGATGGATCAGGATGCCCTCGGTGTCGTACCGGTCGTAGGCATTACCGCCGATGTGGCTGCGCTTGTCGATCAGCAGCACCTTCTTCCCGGCTTGGGAAGCCAGCCGCTCGGCCAAGACACTCCCGGCGAACCCGGCCCCGACGATTAGGTAGTCAAACATCGCTTCTTTCTTCTCTCTGGTTTATTTCTGTGCTGCTTCCCGGTCCTGAACGACGCCGCCGATGAGGGCGTGGATCTGTCCCCAGATCTTGTCCCAGGACATCTCCGCCAGCAGCGGGTCCACATGTGCCAGGCGCTCCGCCTTGTCCTCCCGCATGGCTGCCTCGCAGGCCGCCACGAAGTCTCCCGGCGTGTCTGCGACGCGGACTAATCCCTGTTCGCCGTACATGCTCACCACGTCTTTAATGGAAGTGGAAACCACGGGCTTGCCGGCGGCGAGATACTCGGGCGTTTTCGTCGGGCTGATAGAGCGCGTCGAGTCGTTGCGGGCGAACGGCATGATCGCCACGTCCCAGCCGGCGAGGTAGGCCGGGAGGTCAGCGTAATCTTTGCCGCCGAGGTAGTGAATGTTCGCACGCCGAGCCAGGGCGGTTTCCGGGATCTTGCCGGAAACGGGGCCGACGATGACCCACTGCCACCCGGGCCGCAGGTCAGCCACCCCGGCCAGCAGGTCAAAATCAATGCGCTCGTCCAGTACGCCGAAGAACCCAAGGCGGGGGTGGGGGATGTCCTTCTGGTCGGCTGGGTCGGCCGGACCCGATCTGGCCTGCCCGAAGTGAGGTACGTCCACGGCGCTGGCAAAATAGAAGACGCGCGGATGCCTGTCCTTCTTACCTTCGTACAGCGTCGGGCCGCCTGCGAAAACCAAGTCGGCACGCTCCAGCAGCCGCGCTTCCCGCCCCAACAGCTCAGGGTGGGCACCGGCGAAGGACGCCAGATCGTCCATGACGTCGAACGCGACGGCTTTGGGCGTCAGGTCCGAGGTCCAAGTCACCATCATCGGCGTGTAGTACCAGAGGACGTAGTCGGCGACGGCGTGTTCCTGCATGAAGTCGCCGAGCAGGCGTCGGTACATGTGCCCGTGTTCCTCCTCGGTCGGCCCCCAGGGCAGGTGTGCGACGAGGACCTGGACGCCGCCGGTCCGGGGAGTGACATGCAGCCAAGGGTTTTCCGAGTCAAACACCGGCTCTTCCACGAAGAAGACGCGGTGCTGCGGCGCAAAGCGGCTGATCAGGTGCTGTGGCCTCTGGTAAACAAAATCCCAGCGCAGGTGCGAAAGGCAGATCAAGTCATATTGGGCAGACATGCTTCCTCCAAAAGAGACGGGAGACTGGTTTCTGACTACAAGGCCGGGCGGCATCAATGCCGGCAGTAGGGCGGAAAACGCCACTGCCCGGATAGGAAGCACGAACGTCTGCGGGACCCAGACACGCGGCGAGGGGTCGGCACTCCGTATGGCCCGGAGTATGGGTTCGCCGTCGTGCTGGGTGTTTACCCAGTGTCAACGACTGTTAAAACGTGGCACTAACGGTGTATTTGGGATGAAATGTATGACAAGAAAAATTGCCGGGGCGAGTCAGGTATAATAGCGGACGATCCTACCGGAAGGAGCGAAGCCTTGACGATTACCTTCAGCCCCCAGAACACCAGGAGGTCGGGAACAGCGCAGCGACCGGAAGACGAACCACGGGGTGGCCTGCGGCGCTGGACACCCGACGAGTGCCATCGCATGATCGCCATGAATCTCTTCAAAGGCGACCGCGTGGAGCTGCTTGGTGGCAGCATCCGGCAGGCACACATCTCCGGCCTCCACCATTGGACGCGGGAGCAGTGTCACCGCCTCATCGAAGCCGGCTTCTTCGACGATGGATGGGGGAATTTCTGGAAGGGCTGATCTGGGACATGGCCGGACAGATGACGCCGCACACGACTGGAACGGATCACACAGCTCTCGTTGGAGGACGCGTTCGCGGGCACGCTAGAGGTCAGGGTACGAATGCCCATTGCGCTGCCGGACGAGACGGAGCCGGAGCCTGATGTCGCCGTCGCGCCGGGGACGCCCCTCGATTATCTGGAACACCACCCCGGCCCGGACGAGCTGCTACTTGCCGTCGAGGTATCAGACAGACAGCGTACTCGCCAAAGACCGGGGCCTGAAAGAAGCGGCGCCCCGCTGAACGCGCCGCAAAAACCTATCACGGCCGCCGACCTGCTGCCGCCGAATAAACAACTATGACAAACGCCAACACAAACCTCAACACAGAAACCATGAAAAAGAAAGTCGTCGTGCTGGGCAGCGGCCCCATCCGCATCGGGCAGGGGATCGAGTTCGATTATGCCAGCGTCCACTGCGTCCGCGCCTTGCGCGAGGCGGGGTATGAGGCGATCATCATCAATAACAACCCCGAGACGGTTTCGACGGACTTCGACACTTCGGACCGGCTCTACTTCGAGCCGCTGACGGCCGAGGACGTGCTGCACGTCATCGAGCGCGAAAGCCCGATCGAGGGCGTCATCGTTCAGTTCGGCGGGCAGACGGCGATCAACCTGGCGAGGCCGCTGTCCGACGCGGGCGTGCCCATCCTCGGCTCGTCGTTCGACAGCATCGACCTGGCCGAAGACCGGGACCGGTTCGAGGGCCTGCTGGCCCGGCTCAACATCCCCAAGCCGGCGGGCCGGGCGGTCACTTCCACCGAGGCCGCCGTCTCCGTGGCGGACGAGATCGGCTACCCGGTCTTGGTGCGGCCCTCCTACGTTCTGGGCGGGCGGGCGATGGAGATCGTCTACAACCACGCCGACCTGCGCGAGTACATGCGTTACGCCGCCGACATCTCGGACGGGGCGCCCATCCTGGTGGACCGCTATATCGTGGGGAAGGAGGCCGAGGTGGACGTGATTGCCGACGGCAAAGGCGGCTGCCTCCTGCCCGGCATCATGGAACACATCGAGCGGGCCGGAGTGCATTCGGGCGACTCGATGGCGGTCTACCCCCCGCAGACCATCAAGCGCGAGACCATCGAGCAGATGGTCGCCTATGCCACGCGGCTTTCGGAGGCCCTGAACGTAGTCGGCCTGATGAACATCCAGTTCGTCATCGAGGACGATCAGGCCTATATCATCGAGGTCAACCCGCGTGCCTCCCGCACCGTCCCGTACCTGAGCAAGATCACCGGCATCCCTATGGTGAAGGCGGCGACCTGGGCCACGCTGGGCCGGAGTCTGGCCGAGCAGGGATATACCAATGGCCTGCACCCGGATCAGCCCAACATCGCGGTCAAGGCACCCGTGTTCTCCTTCGCCAAACTGACCGACGTGGACATCAACCTGGGACCTGAGATGAAGTCTACGGGCGAGATCCTGGGGATCGACACGGACTTCTCGCGCGCCCTGTACAAAGCGATGGTGGCGAGCGGCATTGATGTCCCCGCCGGCGGCAAGGGGGCCGCCCTGCTGGTGACGCTGGCCGACGGCGACAAGGAGGAGGCCCTGCCGATCATAAAGGACTTCGCCGCGCTGGGCTTCCAGCTCTACGCGACCGGCGGGACCGCCCGCTTCTTGACCACACACGGCCTGGAAGTGACGGCGGCGAAGAAAATCAGCGAGGGGACGCCCAACCTGCTGGACCTGATCCGGGGCGGGCGCGTCGCGCTGCTCATCAACACGGTCTCCAAGGACAAGCGGATCGAGAAAGAGGCCGCCCTGATCCGCCGCGCCTCGGTTGAACACTCCATCCCCTGCCTGACCTCCCTTGACACCGCCCGTGCCTTGCACACCGCCCTCGCGACCCGGCAGGTCGGCGAGGCGTTCGAGGTGATGACGGTGGATAGATATACGGCCAAGCGGCCTGAAATCACCCAGGCCGGCGCTTGACGAGGACGACGCTGTGGCCTTCGGCGGTGGGGCGGAACTCCAGGGCGTCGGCGAGGTGCTGCATGAGGGGCAGGCCCCGCCCACCCAGGGCGTCGGGGTCGGGCATGGCGGGGGGGAGCGCAGCGGGGTCCAGGCCCTCCCCGTGGTCGGTGACCTCGATCCGCAGCGCGCCGTCAGGAGTGCGGTGCCCCGTGATGATGAACTCGTCGCTCTCGCCGGCCGGCGACCCGTGGCGGACGGCATTGGTGACCGCCTCGGTCACGGCGGTCTGGAAGTCTTCGGTGGCCGCCTGATCGAATCCCAGCGTCGGCATCCAGTGCCGGACGGCCTGGCGCACCTCGGCGGCGCAGTCCGCGCGGCAGGGGAACCGGAAGGCGAAGAGCCTTTCCCCGGCGTCCGCCTCGGCCCCGCCCGCCCCGGCGACGCCTTCAGGACTGCCGGGCCCGACCCTCCAGGCGAGCATGGCCGGCAGGAGATTGTCGGCGGCCGTGTCCTGCGCCGCTTCCTCCTTCTCCGCCGACGGCATCCGGCGCGCGACCATCAGGGCCATGTCGTCGTGGGTCCGGCCCCCCGTCCACTGCATCGCGGCCTCTTGCAGCCGCGCGGCCAGTGCCCCCGCCCCGGCCTCCGGCGGCACCGCCTCGACCAAGTCCCTGACGCGGGCGAGGTCCAGCATCTCGCGCGAGCCGGCCCCGCGCGCTTCGGTCAGGCCGTCCGTGTAGAGGATCAGCGCGTCCCCCGGCTGCAAAAAGTCCAGTGCCTGCTCATAGGTGTGGTCTGCGACTCCCAGGATTGGCCCGTTGGCATCCAGGAGCGCCGAGCCGCCGCCGGCCCGCTTGAGGATCATCGTCTCGTGACCCGCGCTGGTCCAGGCGAGCCGCCCATTGGCGGGGTCGAACACGGCATAGAAGAGGGTGACGAAGTGGTCGCCCAGGCCCGACGAGTCGCTGCACAGCAGCCGGTTCAGGCGGGTCAGGACGAGGCCCGGCGCGGCGGCCTCGGTCGCGAAGGCGCGCAGGGAGTATTTCACCGTGGCCGTCTGCACGGCGGCGCTCAGTCCCTTCCCGGACACGTCGGCGATGACCAGGGCGACCCGCCCGTCAGGCAGGCGGAAGGCGTCGTAGTAGTCACCCCCGACGCGCGACTCGTCCAGGCCGGTGCTGTAGTTCGCGCCCAATGTCAGGCCGGGCATCCGGTCGGGGATGTCGGTCAGGAAGGCGCTCTGGAGCATGTCGGCGACGCGGTGTTCCCGCGCGTACAGCCGGGCGTTCTCCAGGGCCAGGGCGAGGATGTCCGCGACGGCGCTGAGAAAGTCCACCTCGTCCGGGGTCCACACGCGCATTTCGTTCTGGTGAACGATGAACAGCCCGTTGAACTGACCCCGCAGGAAGACGGGGCAGGCGATGAAAGCGCGCGTCAGATCCCGTACCCCGGCGTCCAGGGAAGTCTGATCCTGTGTGTAGTCGTTCGAGACGACCGGGCGGCCCGCAATCCAGGCTTCGACCGAGTCGGCGGGACAGTCGGCCAGCCGGTAGGAGAACGTCAGCGCCGGCACACCGGGGGCTGTGAACTGCTGTGGCACGACGTCCATGGTGTCACGCGCCGTGTTGAGGCGGGCGCAGCTGCACCGGCTGACTTTGAGCGCCTGCCCGACTCGTTCGGTGACGATCAGGAGGATCTCCGCCGTGTCCAAAGTGACGCGCAGCGCCTGGCCGATCTGGTTGATGAGCGCCTCGCGCTCCGCCCGCTGACGCGCCTCCGCGAACAGCCGGGCATTGTCCAGGGCGGCGGAAACGCGCTGCCCCAGCTCCTCCGCCAGCACCAGGTCCTCCGCATCATAAATCCTACCGCTCCGTGACGAGGCGAAGGAGAGCGTCCCGAGGACTCTCCCGCGCGCCCAGAGGGGGACGCAGAGGTAAGAGCGGATGCCGAGCGAGCGAAGGAGGCGACCGTGTTCCCCGTCCTCCGCGACTGCTTCCAAAACTCCTCCGGACACCTCGGCGATGAGCTGCGGCTGGCCCGTCCGCAATACGCGTCCCACGCCCATCCGGGCCTCCGGGTCCAGCGGATAAAGGCGCTGCATCTCCGCCGCCCGCTCTTCCTCGTCGGGGTCGGCGTGCGCGGTCGCCGCCAGCCGGACCGCGCCGGAAGGCTCCAGGACGTTGACGGCGCACCAGTCCACCAGCCGCGCGACGGTCAGGCGGACGACGTTCTTCAGGGTGACCTCGGTCTCCAGGGAGGATGCGAGGACGGCACCGGCTTCGGCGAGGAACGCGGCCCGCCGCTGCGCCTTTTTGATCTCGGTGATGTCGTGCATCGTGACGACGGCCAGGATGGTTTCCCCGGTCCTGCCACGCGCGGGCGTGCCGCTGAAGGAGGTCGTCCAGGTGCGGCCCGTGTCGCGGCGGCGCACGGTGGCCTCGAAGTTGGAGAAGGTTTCGCCGCACAGGGCGCGCGCCAGAGGCCACTCTTCCGGGCCGAGTTCCCGACCGTCCTGCGTGGTCAGCACGAGCGTGTCCGCGTACCCGCTCCCCGGTCGGCGCACGTCTTCCAGCGTTTCGTAGCCCAGCATGGCGAGCGCGGCCGGGTTCATCGCCATGATGCCGCCGTCCAGGTCACTGACGACCAGCCCGTCCGTCATGCTGGTCAGCACGGCCTCCATCTGCCCCTGCTCGGCGGCCAGACTTTCCATGAGCCGCCCGCGCTCGGACTCGGCCTGGGCGGCCTCCACCTCCGCCCGGTGGACGCGCACGGTGTTCCGCAGGGCGCGCGCCAGTGCCTCGGGCGTCAGCCTCGACTTGGGCAGATAGTCGGCCGCGCCCGCCTTGATCATCTCCACCGCCAGCATCTCGTCGCCGTACCCGGTCAGCATGATGATCGGGATGGTGATGCCGCGTGCCCGCGCTTCCCGGAGGATCTCCAGCCCGTCCGCATCGGGGAACCGGAAGTCCAGCAGGACCGCATCAAACGCCTGCGACGTCAGACGCGCCAGCGCCTCCGCGCCCAGGCCGACCTCGGTGATCTCGACCCCCAGGTCCGAGGCCAGCAGGGCGCGGCGGGCCACGCGGCGGTCGAGTTCGTCGTCGTCCACGATCAGGATGTGCAGCGGTCGTTGCATGGTGGCTCTTTCCCGGCGGCTCAAGGAAGCTCGTTCAGCATCCAGTACTTGTTCAGGGCGGCCATCGTCTCGGTGAAACTGCTCAGGGTGAGCGGCTTTAAGATGTAGCCGGCGACGTTGAAGTGGTAGGCGTCCACCTTGTCGCGCTCCTCGCCGGACGTGGTCAGCACGACGACTGGGATGGGGCGCAGGTCGCGGTCCGCGCGCAGCGCGCGCAGGAACTCGATGCCGTTCATCCTGGGCAGGTTCAGGTCCAGCAGGATGATCCGACGCTCGGCCGGACACGCCGGCGGATCGCCCCCCCGCCTGCGTAGCATCTCCAGCGCCTCGATGCCGTCGCCCGCGACGTACAGCGGGCTGAGGATACCGTTCTTTTTGAAGGCCCGCCGGACGTTCATCACGTCGAGTTCGTCGTTCTCAACCAGAAGGATGTTGAGCATCTGTTCCGACATGTCGCGCCTCCCTCCTGACGTCCGGCGCGGGGGCGTCCGGCCAGGTGAAACGGAACGTCGCGCCCTCGCCTCCGCCGGACGTGATGCCGACCGCCCCCCCCTGGGCCTCGACGATCTTCTTCACCAGGGCCAGCCCGACGCCCGTGTTCCCCCCCTTGCCCTGGGCGTCCAGTGTCTGGAAGATCGTCCAGATCCGGTCGTGGTACTCGGGCGCGATACCCGGCCCGTCGTCGGCGACCGAGAACTCGTGCCACCGCTCGCCGCGCCTGACGCCGACATGGATGCGGCCTTCCGCCTTGTCGTGGTGCTTGATGGCGTTGCTCAGGAGGTTCTGGAAGACCTGCTGCAACTGGAGGCGCTGCGTGTGGACGGTGGGCATGTCGTCGTCCAGCGTGATGCCGATGCCCGGCGGCGGCGCGAGCAGGTCGATCACCCCGGTCAGCAGCGCCTTGAGGTCCACGGTCTCGGGGATGACTTCGGCCCGCCCGACGCGCGAGTATTGCAGAATGCCCTCGATCATCGCCTCCATGCGGCCCACCCGGTCCCGGAGCAGGTCGAACTGGCCGGCCACCTCGGGCGTGATCGCCCCGGCCAGGTCTTCCTCGATCCAGCGCGACAGGTTCGCGATGCCGCGCAGGGGTGCCCGCAGGTCGTGCGAGGTGATGTAGGCGAACTGGTCAAGCTCCGCGTTGCGCCGCTCCAGGGTCCGGGTCATCACGTCAAGCTCCGCCACCCGGTGGAGGAGCGCCTCCTCGGCCAGTCGGCGCGCGGTGATGTCCTCGTGGGAGACGACGGCCCGCGCGGGTCCGCCGCCGGGGAAGCGGGTCACTCGCAGGCTGAACCAGCACCGACGCGTCGGCGAATGGCACGGGTACTCCAGCCCGAACGTCTCCGCCTCGCCCGCGAGGACCGCGCGGATGCCGGACGCCGCCCCGCCCGCGTCTTCCGACCACTCGCCCGTCGCCGCGTCGCAAACGCGCAGATAGTTCATCCCCTCACCGATCGCGCTCCCGCCCGGCGAGTTCGCCTCGGTGTAGGCCCGCCAAGCGGCGTTGACCGCGAGGATTTTGCCCTCGCAGTCCAGGATCGCGATGTGGGCGGCCAGGCCGTCCATCGCCGTATGCGCCTGCTGCTCGGAGGTCATAGCCTTGCCAGACAAACGCCCAGCAGGCCGAGGAACCGCTCGATCTCGTCCGGCGTCACGCTCAGGTTGGGCCGGGTGCGGATGCTGTCCGCGCCCGCGCCGAGCAGCAGCAGGTCGTGTTCCTGCAAGGCGATGTCGGTCAGCCGGCCCCGCATGGCGGGCTGGGCCAGCGTGAAGCCCTGATACAGCCCCAAGCCGCGCACGTTTCGGATGACGGACGGGAAGCGCCGCTGCAAGTCGCGCAGGCCGCCTGCGAGCTGCTCCCCACTCCGGGCGGCGGACTCGATCAGGCCCTCGTCCTCGACGACGCGCCACTCCTGGCAGAAGCGGACCATGTCGGCCAGGCCGCCGCCCCAGGTGCTGTCCAGGACGCCGATGTCGCCCAGCGGCTCGCGCATGAAGAGCGCGCCCAGGGCGAACTTCTTGCCGACGGCCACGGCCTCGGGCGGGTACGGCAGGTCGAACTGGTCAATGGCGAACAGGGTCCCGGTCGGCCCCGCCGAGGTCTGGACCTCGTCCACGCCCAGGCCGACGTCGTAGCGGTGGGCCAGCCGGGACAGGCCCCGGAACCACTCCGCCTGGGCGACCCTCTGGCCGCCCGCGCCCTGGATCGGCTCGACGATGATGCCGACGATCTCGTCCCCCCCGCGCGCCAGGATGCCCTCGATCATCTCCAGGCTCAGGCGGGTGCGGGCGTCATTCTCCCCTGGGGGCGCGTCGTTGTCCACGGCGGGGAAGGGCACCTTGATGTTGCCGGACGCGGCCAGCCCCTGGAAGTCCTGGGTCGCGACCGGGTCCAGGGTCTGCGTGACCTGCAAGGCGTAGACGGTGCGCCCGTGGAACGCCTGGTCGAAGTAGAGGAAGCGGCGCGGGGACGATTCGCCGGCCGACCCGCCGCGCCGCATCCGCCGGGCGTTGTGCCGCGAGAGCAAATACTTCAGCATGTTCTCGACGGCCTCGGCACCCGAGTTGACCGCGTACACCTCGCGCGTTGCCGTCCCGCACATGGTCTTGGGGGCCAGGCGGTACAGGAGGCGGTAGTAGTCCAGGCATTCGGCCGTCAGGAAATCAGGGTTGGCGACCTTGTTGTTGGCCGCGCGCGCCAGCCTTTGCAAATAGTCGGGTTCCTGGAGGCGCGGGTGGTTGTGTCCGATCAGCTTGGAGCCGTAGTACCCAGCCCAGTCGAAAAGCCGCTGCCCGTCCACGGTCGCGAGCGACATGCCCGCGCCGCCCGCAACGTCCAGGACGAACGGCCACGGGTGGTAGATGACGTAGCGCTGCATCTCGGCGATCATCTCCCGGCTGCGCGGGCCGGGGTAGCGGGGGGCGGCCTCCGTGCTTTCTGTTTCCATGTCTCTATTATGCCACATTTTCACCCTCTAGGCGGACATGCGGCCTGCCGATACTGTTACCCATGAGGACACTCAAACCATGAGGACATTCGGCATGAAGCGCAGGACGGACGGGGGAGGGGATGCGGCCCTGGCCGGGCGGCTGATCATCGTCACCGGGGCGTCCAGCGGGATCGGCTACGGCACCGCCCGGCGGCTGGCCCAGATTGAGGGCGCGCGCGTGGTCGCCGTGGCCCGCCGCCGCGTCTTCCGCATCGAGGCGCTGGCGACCCAGGTGCGCGAGCAGACCGGCGAGGAGCGCATCTTCCCGCTGACGACGGACATGGCGGACCGGGCGCAGGCCGAGGCCGTCATACATCAGGTGGAAGAGAAGTTCGGGCGCATTGACGGCTTCATCCACGCCGTCAACCGCGCCCTGAAGCTCGGCGCGCTGGACGTGAGCGACCACGAGTTCGACCTGACGATGCAGGTGAACGTCAAGAGCGCCCTGTACGGCGTCCAGGCCGTCGCCCCCGCCCTGCGCCGCCTGGGCGCGGGCGGGATCGTCATCTACAACCCGACGCCGCGCGAGACGGCGGAGTTCGTCGCCTCCGAGGCCGTCTACACCGCCGCCGCACACGCCCTTTCGGCCCTGACCGCAGGCTGGACGCGCCAGCTCGAAGGGTCCGGCGTCGGCGTCCGCGAGGTCACCCCGGCTCCGGACGGCGACGGAGCGGAGGCTGTCCCCGGCCGGTGTGGCGCGTCCCACGATGCCCTGCTGACGGCGGCCCTGCGCGAGACGCTCGCTCTGCCGGCAGCCACCCCGGCGGCTCCCCCTCGTCCCTCACTGTTCCAGTTCCGCCAGCCGCAGGAGAGCCGTCCGCCGCAGGAGAGTCGCCCCGCGCCGGAGGCCCGTCAGCCACAGGTCCTGCGCTCCCACGGCGGGTTGGTACTGACGGAATTTTAGCCGCCAGTACTTAAGGCAAAGAAGCGCGAACATTTCGCGGACTATTTACGTCTACTCCCTAACGGGGCGATTACGCCCCATACAGGAGAAACCGATGAAGTCACTACCGATCACACTGGCCGCCCTCACCCTCGGCCTGGCCGCCGCATCCGTGGCCCCCTCCTTCGCGCAGGCCGCGCCCGGCGCACACGGGCCAAAGGCACCCGGCATGAGGATGCAGAAGATGGCAGACGCCCTCGGGCTGTCCGACGCCCAGAAGGCGCAGATGAAGCCGATCCTCATGGGCGCCGCGCAGCAGCGGAAGGCGCTCATGGCAAACACGGCGCTGACGCCCCAGGCCAAGATGGACAAGATGAAGGAGATCGGCAAGAACGCCAACAAGCAGATGATGGCGGTCCTGACCCCCGCCCAGCGCGAGAAGCTGAAGGCGATGCGCCAGCAGCAGCGCGCCGCGAAAGCCCCCAAGGCCTGAGCCTTCTCTTGTTCCGCGTGACATCAGAACGCCCCTCCCTGCCCTCAACGGCAAGGCGGGGCGTTCTGTCTATTGGTAGTCCGGGTGGATGTCGTCCAGCGCGGGGAACTCGCGGCGGTAGGACAGCAGCGCCTCCCGGTCCAGACGCGCCGACAGGGTTCCCTCGCCCGCACCGCCGTCTGCAAGCGCCTCGCCGCGCGGGCCGAAGATCAGGCTCCGGCCGGGATAGCGCAGGCTCGGGTCGTCCCCGCAGCGGTTGACGCCGACCACATACGCCTGGTTCTCGATGGCGCGCGCCTTGAGCAGCGTCACCCAGTGGTCCACGCGCGGCTGGGGCCAGTTGGCGATGACGCAAAAGACCTCGGCCCCGAGCCGGGCCGCCCGCCGGAAAACTTCCGGGAACCGCAGGTCGTAACAGATGAACGGCGCGACACTGAAACCCTGCCACTGGAAGACGACGACTTCGGAGCCGCGCCCGTAGTGCTGCGTCTCCCGGCCGTAGGAAAAGGGGTGCATCTTGGTGTAGCGCGCGGCCTCCTCCCCGTCCGTCCCGAAGAAGACCGCCTCGTTCCGGCCCATCCCGTCCGCGCCGGTCGTCACGACGCCCCCCAGCAGGCCGATCCGATACTCCTGGGCCAGCGCGGACAGGAGCGCCTCGGTCTCGGCGTCGGACGTTTCCGACACCTCAGCGACGTCCATGCTGAAGCCGGTCGCCCACATCTCCGGCAGGACGACCAGCGTCCCCGGCGCGGGCGGGGCGGCGGCCAGTATCCCCGCCAGCTTCGCATGGTTGGCTTCTTTGTTTTCCCAAACCGTGTCCGACTGCACCCCGAGGACGTCCATCTCAGCCTCCTCCCAAAATCGCCTGCAAGCCGCCGACGAGCCGCCCCACGCCTTCCGCAGCCTTCGCCTGTGGCAAGCCGCCGTAGGAGACGCGTAGGCAGCAGGCGTCTGACGGCCCGAAGTCCGTCCCCGGCATGACGGCGACGCCGTGTTCCCGGATCAGGCGCTCCACGACGGCCGTCGGGTGCCGGTCCGTATGCAGCCGCAGGAACAGGTAGATCGCCCCCTGGGACGGCGACACGTCGCACCGTCCGCCCAAGCCTTCCAGTTCCCCCAGCATGATCTCGCGGGTGCGGGCGAATTCGGCGATTCGCGGCGCGCGGAACGCCGCACCCGCCTCCAATGCCCCCAATGCGGCGAACTGCGAGACGACCGGCGGGCAGATCACGTTCGTCTCCTGCGCCTTCTTCACCGCCTCGTTCAGATGGGCGGGGATCACCAGGGACCCGATGCGCCAGCTCGCGAAGCCATAGGTCTTGGACAGCGTGTGCAGCGTGATCGTGTGCCCCTCGCTGCCGGGGATGCTGCCCGGCGAGAAGTGGCGCGCGCCGCCGTACACGAAATGCTCATACGCCTCGTCGCTGAGGTGGTAGATGCCCCGCGCCCGGCAGAGTGCATTCACGGCACCCAGCGACTCCTCGGAGAAGACGACGCCGGTCGGGTTGTTCGGCGAAACCGTCAGGATCGCCCGCGTGCGCGGCGTGATGGCCGCCTCCAATGCGTCAAGCCGCAGGCGGTACTCACCGTCCGTCGGGACAAGCACCGGCCGGCAGTCCGCCATCGTCACCGCCATCTCGTGGTTGAAGTAGTAGGGCGTCGGCAGGATGACCTCATCGCCCGGATCGGCGACGGCCAGCACGGCGTTCAGAAACCCCATGTTGCTGCCCGCCGTGACCACGACGCGGCTGCCCGGCCCGATCTGTATGCCGTTCTCGGCCTCCAGCTTCGCCCGGAAGGCGTCTATAAGCGGGGGGATGCCCGACTCGGACTTGTACTTGTGGTTCTCGGGGTCGTCAAAGAACCGCCCTACCCAGTCCCGCGCCTCGGGCGGCGGCGCGTAGTGTACCACCCCCTGCCCCAGCGAGATCGTGCCGGGGTGTTCCCGGACGAGGGCGTTGACGGTGGGGATGTGTGACGGCGTCACCGCCTGCATCCGGCGGCTCTCTCGGAATCCATTCATGTCCTGCCCTGCCTACCTGTTAGTCCAATCCACTGCGCCGTTCTGCTGGGACTGGATGCTCTTGTTTAGCTTGTATTGGAGATAGGCGGTGCCGAACAGCCAGGTCCAGAGGCCGCTGAACCAGCGGCCGTCGCCCTTCTGTGCCCGCAGCAGGAGGTTGAAGCCGTTCCGTACCTGAAACGTGAGGAGCAGAGCCATGATGCCGAATATCCTGTCCAGGCCGTTGGTCGCCGTCTCAAGGCCGGGGGCGCTGTCAATCATGCTCGCGACGTCCAGGCCCGCGCTGACGAACGCGACCGCCAGGACGATGTTACCGTAGAGCATCACGACCTTCAGATCGGGCCGGACTATGTTCAGCGTCTGGTTCTGCCTCCTCAGCCAAAAGATCGCATAGATGCCGAGCGTGATGAGCGTCAGGAACAGGATCAGCCAGACGCTCTGCACGCGAAAATTGTTCAGAGCCGCGAAAGGTGAGGCCTCCGCCTCCGGGTACGGGGAGTTCATCGGCGGCGGCGGCCAGACGGCCGGTGCGGGTTGGAAATTGTTAGGGTCTTGATCCATGATGTCTCACTCTCTTTCCATCTGTGTCCGTTCCTCGAATGGCCAGGTCGGCAGTGGTTCGCGGGCGGCAGTCCAGGTGCGGTGAATGCAGCCGTATCATACACGGACTCCCGCGCATCAGACCTTACCTCTGACTCTCCATTCGCGCACCAGAGCCTCCAAATCAGCATCAGGGTTAATCCGAAGTGCTTTTTCCAGCCGCGCCAATTGCGCCGATGTTGGTCTGATGAAGCTGCGATTGTACCCGGAGGACCAGCCGCGAAGCTGCTCGGTGGCCTGCTCTTGGATCAAAGCATCATCGTCTACAGCAGCCTCTACTAAGAACGGGATACCCTCCCATTTCGGCAGAGAAGCCAAAAGCGTAAGAATACCCCGCCGGGCATGGGGCTGGGCTTGAGTCCCAAACAGCCGCCAAAGCAGGCCATCTGCCAAAAGGCCCAGGCGGGGTCGGAGCGCCATACAAGCTTCACGCGTCACACTCGGTCGCTCGTCCGCCAGCAGGGACAAAATTACCTCGATCCGGTTGTCGCCATCCAGCCTGCTCACCGCCCGGACCGCCGCCCGCCGCACCTTCGCCGCCGGATGAGGAAGATAAGGCAGGATCAAACCGACATCCAGGGGTGTACCAGTTTCCCCCAAACCGCTGATCGCCGTGCTGAGTTCCGACGGTTGTACCGAGGTAGTCAACGTCTGCCGGTATAAGGCCGGGATGTCAAAGCGGCCCGAATTTTGCAGATGGAAGCGCGCGATCCCGCGCATGGCGGCATTGGCATCAAGCAGGGCCGCCCTGAGTTCCGCCGGGGCGAGTTCAGGCAGACGTTCGAGGCAGGCATACAGCGCCTCACGGCGCACCGGCAGGGAAGCATCCTGCTTCATCAGTGGCAGCAACGCACGGAGCGTGTCATCGGGCAGCTTGACGCGGACGCAGTGGGCAGCACTATGACGGATGACGGGGTCTGAATCAGCCAGCATCCGCATCACGCCTTCGGAAAGGCGGACGTCATCGGCCTCCCTCAGAACGCGGAAACACAGACGCCGGACCTGTTTCTGGGGCGCAGCCATGCCCTGCCGCAGGGCGGCATCGCATTCCGGCCGTTTCAGCAGAGCCGTGATCGCGGACAGCACCGGCTCATGTTCGTGTCGTTTCTGCCCCGCAAGATTGAACGCAAGCATGATGTTGCGGACAAACGCCTCCGCGTACCGGGGCGTCACCCGTTCCTGCACGGCCATCAGAGCGGTCTGGTACACAGGGGCTACCCAGTCGTTGAGGCGCAGGAGCAGGAAAGGCAGTTCCCGCCCGCCGGTGATCTGTGTCAACCGCCGCACCGCCAATTCGCGGATGTAGCCGCTCGGATGGAAGCTGACCAGGCCGACGAGTTCTGTAGGGCCCTCGGCTGTTCTCACAATCCTCTTCAGCTCATCGGGGCTGATCTTCGGCCACTGAGGCTCAGGCGGGCGGTATTGAGAGCCTTCACGCACTCTTTTGTCCAGGATGGCAAGTTCGGGCGGCGCAGCCTCTGCCATGTAGCGGATAACCCGGTCCAAACTCTGAGGAACAGGAATGGTGAGCTGATGACCGTACCGCCTCCATGTCTCTTCTTCAGTCATAGTGACGACGCCCCGACCCGTCATAGACTCGTTTGCTCTTCGAATGGCCACGTCGGCAGCGGCTCGCGGGCGGCGATCCAGGCGTCGGGGATGCTGGCCGCGCCCGCCGACAGGGCGACGATGCCGCCGACCATGGCGCAGGTGGTGTCGCGGTCGCCCAGGCCGCTGACGGTCAGCCACAGGGCGTCCTCGTAGCTGCCGAGGTGCTGCCCGGCGCACCAGAGGACGAACGGCACGGTGTCCTGGGCGGAAACGCCGTCGCCATTGCCCAGGATGCGGGCGGCCTGGGAAACGCCGGTTCCGGGCGGAAGGTCGCGCGCCCGCTCGATGCCGGTCCGCACATGGCTTTCCGGCACGAGTGTCAGGATGCCGCCCAAGAAGTCCGGCAGGGTGGGGCGGGGGCGCACGTCGCGCCACTGCCAGGCGAGGGCGGCACCGACGGCCACGGCGACCGCGCCGGCGGCGGCTTCGGGGTGGGCGTGGGTGACGATGGCCGAGTCGAACGCCTGCGACGCGGCCGTTTCCAGGTCGTCGGCGAAGTACGCGCCGAGGGGCGCGACGCGCATGGCCGCGCCGTTGCCGAACGACCCCTGCCCGCCGAAGAGGCGGCGCGAGAGGGACACCCAGGAGCCGGGCAGCCACA
Organism: Capsulimonadaceae bacterium; assembly: GCA_965215505.1. Classification (GTDB taxonomy): domain Bacteria; phylum Armatimonadota; class Armatimonadia; order Armatimonadales; family Capsulimonadaceae; genus JANXMY01. The sequence continues at coordinate 5,801,416 of OZ244065.1, forward strand.
TCATGGGCACGATGTCGTGCATGGCGGGGCCGTAGCCGCGCTGCGGGTCGTAATGCTCGGAAAAGCTACGGGCGAGGCGGTCTTGGTCCATCTCGCCGGTCTGCCGCAGGACCGAGACGAGGGATAGGGCCATCTCGGTGTCGTCCGTGTAGAGCCAGGGGCCGGGCGGTGCGACGCGCTTCGGGGCCATCTCCTCGACCGACCAGGAGAAGAACCGCTCGCCGAAGGCATCACCGACCGACAAGCCTTCCAGGGAGAGGGCGGCGCGGGCCAGGCGCGCGTCTGGGGTGTCGGGGATGCTCATGGTCAGTGTACTCCTTACGCCCGTTTCCTGCGTTCGCGAAGGTTCAGGCGGCTCTCCGCCGCTGCTGTTCCAGATGGACGCTGAGGATGGCGATGTCGGCGGGGGTGACGCCGGGGACGCGGGCCGCCTGGCCGAGCGACACGGGGCGGACGCGGGTGAGTGTGTCCCGGCTCTCGTTGGAGAGGGTACGGACGGCGCGGAAGTCGAAGGCGGTCGGGATGGGGACATCCTCGCGGCGGCCCGCCGAGGCCACCTGGGCGGACTGGCGCTGTATGTAGCCGTCGTACTTGCAGCCGATCTCGACCTGCTCGGTTACGGCGCGCGGCAGGGGCTTTGCCAGAGGCGGCGCGAGGGCGGCGACCGTCTCATAGGTGACGCCGGTGCGCTTCAGGAGGTCGGACAGCGGGACGCGCTGGGAGACGGGCAGCAGGCCGTGCTCGGCCAGCCGGGCGTTGTCCGCGCCGCTGACGGGCGTGGTTTCGAGGCGGCGCGTTTCGGCGGCGATGGCGTCCCGCTTGCGGGTGAACAGGTCCCAGCGGTCGTCGGGGACCAGGCCGGCGGCGCGGCCCAGACCGGTCAGGCGCAGGTCGGCGTTGTCCTGGCGCAGCAGCAGGCGGTACTCGGCGCGCGAGGTCAGCAGGCGGTACGGCTCGTCCGCGCCCTTCGTCACCAGGTCGTCAATCATCACGCCCAGGTACGCCTCGGAACGCTTCAGCACAAATGGGGCGCGGCCCTGAGAATACAGGGCGGCGTTCGCGCCCGCCATCAGGCCCTGGCCCGCCGCCTCCTCGTAGCCGGATGTGCCGTTGATCTGGCCGGCCAGGAACAGGCCGGGCAGGCGCTTGGTCATCAGCGCGTGGGTCAGCTCGGTGGGCGGCACCGCGTCGTACTCGACCGCGTAGCCGGGGACCAGCATGACGCACTTCTCCAGGCCGGGGATGGTGTGCAGGAACTCCAATTGGACTTCCGCGGGGAGGGAGGTGCTGGTGCCCTGGACGTAGAGCGAGTCGGTGTCCCAGCCCTCCTGCTCCAGAAAGACCTGATGGCTGTCGCGGGTGCTGAACCGGACGATCTTGTCCTCGATGGACGGGCAGTAGCGCGGCCCCAGGCCCTCGATCATGCCGCCGTACATGGCGGACCGGTGCAGGTTCGCCTCAATGACGGCCTTGGTCCGCTCGTTGGTGTAGGTCAGCCACGACGGCAGCAGGTTCGTTTTGTCCGTTTTCGTGTGCAGAAAGGAGAACGGCGGCGTCTCCGGCTCGGACTCGATGGGGTTCGTTTTCGCGAAATCCACCGTTTTTTTATCTATGCGCGGCGTTGTCCCGGTTTTGAGCCGCAGGGTGGGGAAGCCGAGGCCGCGCAGGGTGTCCGAGAGCGCGCCCGCCGGCTTCTCGCCCAGCCGCCCGCCGTCCGTCCGCTCCGTACCCCGGTGCATGACGCCGCGCAGGAAGGTTCCGGTCGTGATGACGACGCTCTTGGCCCGGTACGCCTCCCCCTCCGCCGTTCTCAGCCCCGTGACCGCGCCGTTCTTGACGACCAGGTCTTCGACCACGCCCTCGCACAGAGTTAGATTGGGGGCGACCTCCAAGGTGTGCCGCATGGCCCGGCTGTAGGCGTCCTTGTCGCACTGAGCGCGGATCGCCTGCACGGCGGGGCCTTTGCCGGTGTTGAGCATCCGAATGTGTGAGACCGTTTTGTCGGCGTTGACGCCCATCTGTCCGCCCAATGCGTCCACCTCACGGACGAGGTGGCCCTTGGCCGGGCCGCCGATGGAGCAGTTGCAGGGCATCAGCGCCACTTTGTCGAGCGACAGGGTCAGGCACAATGTCTGCGCCCCGAGCCGGGCGGATGCGAGGGCGGCCTCGGCCCCCGCGTGGCCCGCGCCGATGATGATCACGTCATAGTCGTACATCGGCATCATTTCTCGTCACGCGGCGCGGCGGCCGGGCGTAGGAACAGGAGCTTCTCCGGGCGCGGCTCGCGCTCGTTCCAAAGCTTCTCCAGCCTGCCGAGAGTTTTGGCCTTATCGTAGGCGTCTATGTCACCGATGACATGAACGGGGATGTGTATGAAGGTGTACCACTCGGAGGTGCGCTCCTCAATCGCCCCGGTGTAGATTTTGAGACTGATCTTGCGGGCTTTCGCCTCAGCATAGAGCCAGTCTGCGATCTCTTGAAATAGCCCCTGCGATGTACTCTCTTTCAACACCATGATCTCTCACCTTTCCGGGAGGATGTCGCTCATAATCCGGACGATGTACCGGGAGTCTTTTCCGGCACGCTGCACACGGCTAGTTCCTATGATCTCGGCACCTTCATAATCAGCCGCAACCCGGAGACGGTACAGATCGGTCAGCCTTTGCGCCAGGTCATTCCGCCCACTCCTGGAGCGGATCAGAGGCCGTAACTGGTCTTGTAAAAGTTGGGGCGTGTCAACATGGCTCCATGCCTCACGCCCTTCCGGTGGTGTCAGGCCCCGGTACAGCAGCAAAGCCGTCACCGCCTGATAGGCGGCGTAGTAGTACCGGCTGGCGGCGGGACGCAGGCACCCGCCGGCCTCCGCGAGCCGCGCGGCCTCTTCCGACTCCCGCGCCATCTGCTGCCATAACTGCCAAGCGTCCATGCCTGCTCCTCGTCCGTGCCTTGTGTCCGCCTTTATTATAGCACATCGGAGGGGTCGGGCTGGCCGGAGTCTGGTGCCCGCCGCCGCTCGTAGTTGCGGCGCAGGAAGGTGGCGGCGTTGGAGACGTCTTCCTCGGAATGGATGAAGAAGCTGACCCAGGCGGACTGCGGGAAGATGTGGTGCGGCAGCGCCTGGCCTTCCTGCACGGCCTCATCCCGGAGCGCCTTGCTGAAGGGGATGTCGAGCAGCCCGTTGCCGTGCAGGTGCCCGATCTCGCGGCGGCCCTGCGCGGTGTTGAGGACGAACTCGGTGCCGCCGAAGCGGTGCATCCGCGTCGAGACGTCGGGCCAGGACAGAATAACGGTCTCGACGCGGTGCATGGCGGCCAGTCGTTCCCGGTGGAGCAGGGCAGTCTTTCCCATCAGGAGCGTGTCGAAGAGGGAGGGCAGGCCGGGGACGTGGCGCAGGGGGGAGAGGCGTCGGGCCGCCCAGGCCAGAACGTCGGTCATGTCAGCGCCCCCCTGCCTGTTCCCGCTCGCAGTCCGCCTTGATGCGGTCCATGACGCGGACATGCACCTGTCGGGCGATGCTGCCGGCCCACAGGTCGTAGTACCAGGACGGGTAGACATACAGCTCATACCAGGAGGTGCCGGTCAGGGTCGTGCTGCCGTCGCCGTTGTCCTGAAGGACGAACTGGCCGCGAAGGACGCGGGCGTGGCCCAGGATCTCGGGGTCGCGCGGCTGGTGGGTGATGTCGAACGTCAGCCGCTTGCCCGGCTGCCACTCGACGATGCGCTCTTCGAAGACGCGGCCCTGGCTGAAGACGCACCGGCGGCTTGCGCCGACTCCCTGGCCCGAGACGGTGGCCTGGACCGGGTAGGGGAGGCCCATCCTGAACAGCCAGAAGTCCGGCTTCTCCGTGATCACCGGCACGGCAGCCAGGTGCGTCCACACCTGGGCGGGCGGCGCGTGGATGACGATCCGGTCCGAGACGGCGTTCTCGTAGTGGTGCGGCGAGACCACGTCGAAGGCCAGGAAGGCCAGCGCGAGCGGGACGAGGGACAGGTTGAGGCGGCCGTTGGCGAACCCGAACAGCCACCGGCCCAGCAGGGCACCCAGGAAAACGAAGCTGAGGATCAAGGGGGACACGATGACCAGGCAGATCACGCCCTCGTGCATGAAGATGCCCGCCGTCACCAGGCCCAGGGCGTTGTTCACCAGCGAGTACAGGAAATACTCGGTCGTGGTCAGGGCAAGCCCCTTCCAGAAGAACGCCGTGACCAGGCCCATGACGAGCGGGACGAGGATGAAGTCGGAGGAGATCAGGACGCTGGCCGCATCCCCGTTGAGTCTGGTCAGCCAGAACCCCAGCCCGATGAGGCCCGCCGCCACGACGTTCGCCGCCAGAAGGCCCCCGGCGATCAGGCCGCGCTTCTGCTTGGCGACCGGGCCGACGGCCCGGCCGTCCACGACGGGTGCTACCCAGGCCGCGCCCTCCAGGGGCGTCACAACGGAGGTCTGGCAGTACGGGCAGATGATCGTGCCCGCCGTGACGGGCTGGCCGCAATGGGGGCAGGGGTGCGTGTTCTCCATAGCCCATTATAGCAGAGGTTACCGCCGTCGAGCCACTTTGAATGTGTTCACTTCTCCATCAGCACGGCAGGGTCGGCCCCGATGAAGCCGCGCAGGCTCTCGACGTACTCAGGCTCCTCGGCCCGCTCGCACTGTGCCTGCGCCCGGCCCAGGCGAGCGGTCACGTCCTGGCGCAGCGCCGGAGAGAGGGGGTTGGGCTTGTTCAGGAAGTCGCGCAGGGTGCGGATGTGCCGCTTCCACAGGCGGACCTCGATGGCCTGCTGGGTCTGGAGGCGCTCCCGATACCAGTCGCTCCCCCACAGCGACTCGCGGGTGAAGAGGGCGCGGACGGCGGGGTCGTTGATGCCCTGTCCCTCATGCACGCCGTCGCGCATGACGTGGAGGAGGGCGTGGAGGGGCGGGCAGGCGAGGGCAATGGAGCCGTCATCGAAGTAGTTCTCGGCGATTCGCTTCTGGGTCGAGACGATGTTGTCTATGCCGTCCACGAACGAGTCGAGGTCCTGCGTTTCGGGGCGCAGCATCTCACGCGTGAACACGTCGTTCGGGTTGTCGAAGACGATGCCGAAGAAGGTGCGGACGAAATGGGGCGTGATGCGCCAGCCCAGCCGGCTCGCCAGGACCGTCTTGCCCTCGTGTTCGAAGTCCTCCAGCTTTTCGAGGTAATTGTTCTCCAGGAGGTACTGCGGGTCGCGCTCCGCGACCTCCATGCGCGACCAGATCTCGGGGATGAGCAGGCTGATGTCGTGGTCCACGCGGAACTGGGGGCCGACGAAGCCGGCCGCCGTGGCGAAGGCGTTCGCGCCGGTCAGGATGTGTGAGACGAGAGCGTTGTTCAGGTCAATGATGGGGGCGAGGGCGTTGAACGGGCCTTTGGTCAGCGCGCCTTCGGAGCCGGTGCCGGTCGTTGACGGCGACTTGCCGGTGAGGCTGCTGATCAGCTCCATGAACAGCTCGGGCGTCTCCTGGTAGTGGACCGGGTTGTAAACGGCGAGCGACCGGATGCCCGGCTCGGGCGGGTTCAGGCGGCGGCCCGGCAGGACGGCGTTGACGGGGGCGGGCAGGGGCTGGTCGGGAGGGGTCTGCCGGTACAGCCGCATCCCGGTTTCGGACAGGTAGGCGGGCCTGGGGTCCTTCAGGTCGCCACGGATCTGGAGGTAGCGCGGGTTCTTGGTGGGCTTGCCGTCCACGATGCGCGGGTGGGCGGACGAGACGAAGAAGCCGGGCGTCTGGGCGGCGCGGCGGATGACGCCCTGCATGGGCGGGGTGAACTCGCTCAGGGTGACGGCGGAGGCGACCAGTTCCTGGGCGTCCTTCTGAGTCAGCGGGGCATAGTTGGAGAAGAAGTTACCCGGCAGGGCGAAATCGGCCTCGGTGAGCTTGTCGTACCCCCGATGGATGGCCTCGTCGGGCCGCTGGAACAGGCGGCGCTCGGTGTTCTCGACGACCTTGAACCCGGCGGGGCCGTTATAGCGTGGGTTGAGGTTGTGCAATCGGTCGGCGGGGACAACGAGGGAGGCGGTGATGTCGTCTTCCAGTTGCAGCTTCTCGGCCGGGACGAAATCGGAGCGCAGGGTGAAGATGCGCCAGTTGCCATCGGCGGTGAAGCCGACACGGGCGTAGTGCGCGAGCAGCTTCTCGCCCCGGAAGCGGAGTTCATTGCCGGGCCGGCCGTTGACCAGGTCCACGCTGAAATGCGCGCGCCAGTCGTCGCCCATCTCGGGCTGGTAGAACCGCTTGACGAGGTAGACCAGCTCCTTGATGGTGAACGGGATGGTGCCGAGCCACTGGTTGTACTCGGGCGTGTAGAGGGTCCCCGAGGGCGTGAGCAGCTTGATGACCGAGCCGAGCGAGCGCTCGGGGCTGAGAATCGGGCGGCTGTCCCCACCCGCCCGGCCCCGGAACCGGTCCGAGTAGTCGCGGGTCAGGACGGCGGCCACGGCGTCCATGTCCTTGTGGAAGTCGGCGATGAAGAACGGGGCGTGCATGATTGAGTCCGAAATGGACTTAGAGATTTCGGACTTGCCGCCGCCGGAGACGGTGGAGGGCTTGTGGCACAGTGTCCCTTCCGCCGTGGTCCCGACGAGCCGCCACTGACCCGAGTCGGCCTCCTTCTCCAGCCTTATCTTATAGCCCGCCGGGACGACGTAGGTGATCTTCGGGTCGAGCGGCAGGGCGTGCCGCCCGCTCAGGTTCTGCCAGCGGACGGTCTGCGTGTTCAGGTTGATCTCGACGTTCTCGGGGACGTAGTAGATGTCCGGGTGGCTCTTGTCAACGCCGTACCCCTCCTTCTGGATCTCCATCCGGTCGCCGAACATCCTTCGGACCTGCTCGAAGGTGTGCTTCGTCTTGGGCAGGTGCGTGGCGACGCTAAAGAGCTTGCCTAAATCATATTGCGGGTGGACAAGGGCACCGCCCGCGTGTTCCTCCTCCACCATGCCGAGCAGGTTGGCGGCGAAGTTGATCTGGGTCTTGACCTCTTTCTTGCAGTAGCCGTAGTAGTTGTCGGCGATGACCGTCACCATGACGCCCTGGGCGTCCCGCGCGGTGGCTTTAAATGCGTCGCCGTTATTATAAAGCTCGTCGGGGGAAGCCCAGCACATCCGGTCGCGCTTCTGGCGGTCGGTGGCGTCATCGTGGTGGGGCAGGCCGAGCGACTTCTTGGTCAGGGTCGTCAGGTGGGGGGCGAGGATGACGTAGCCGGTGTGTCCGGTCCAGTGTTCGATGTCCAGCCCGGCGTCATTCTCGGGCAGGTGCGGGTCGCCGGCGTTGCCGAAGATGTTCTCGATGAAGTCCACATTGCTGACGAGGTTGCCGGGGACGAGGAAGCGCACCTCCATCGTCTTGCGCGGCGTCACGCCCGGCACGCCGGGGACGACGAGCGGGCGCGTCATCAGCGAGACGAACGTCTCGACCGGCTTTTCGCTCTGGGCCGTGAAGGGCAGCCGCAGCAGGGAGCGCGGGGCGTCCAGGGCGGCGCGCAGGAGGCCCGCGAAGGCGACCTTGGGGATGGCGACCTTGTCGTAGGGGATGGGTGCCCCGCCCTCCGCCACATGGAAGACGCCCTGCGTGGTCCTTCGGTCGCTCTTGGGGTTGTGCAGGACGCCCTGCCCGTGCCCCAGCCGGTAGGAGCTGACGATGTCCGACTCGAAATGGTCGTCGTCTTCGGGCAGGGACAGCTCGCGGGCCATGCCGAGCCGGTCCAGGATGAAGCTCTGACCCAGGCCGGGCAGCTTGATTGGCGGCTCGGGGGAAACGTCGGCCAGGTAGCGGTCCAGGAAGGCCTGCGCGCGGGCGTCCAATGGGCTAGGCTCGGCGTAAGACAACCGGATGCGCTCCTTGAGGTGCGCGACGACCTCATGGGGGATGGTGAGGCGCGAGACGAAATCGTCCCGGCCCATCTCGCCGCCGGAAACCATCAGCTTGAGCTTGATGTAGTCGTTGAGTTCCTGGCGCTCGGCGGTCGGGTCGGGGATTGTCATAGGGGGTTTGTTCCATAAGAAAACAGCCCCCAGCCCCGGCGCGTGACTACGCCGGAGCCGGGGGCTTCATCGCCTCGGCAGTGTGATCTTAGAGCAGAATGTTAAGGCAGGCTCGTCTCGCCCATCAAATAGCGGTCGCACTCGCGGGCCGCCTCGCGGCCCTCGTTGAAGGCCCAGACGACCAGGCTCTGGCCGCGCCGGGCGTCGCCCGCCGCGAAGACACCGGGGAGGCTGGTCGTGTAGCGGCCGTACTCGGCCTTGACGTTGGAACGGGCGTCCCGCTCGACGCCGAGCTGCTGGAGCAGGCCGTCCTCGGGACCAAGAAAACCCATCGCCAGAAGGACGAGCTGGGCGGGCGAGACTTTCTCCGAGCCGGGGACCTCGACGGGCACGAACCGGCCCTTCTCGTCCTTCTGCCAGTCAAGCTCGACGGTGTGGACCTCTTTGACGTGGCCGTCCTCGTCGCCGACGAACTTCTTGGCCGTGGTGCAGTAGACGCGCGGGTCATTGCCGAAGACGGCCAGGGCCTCCTCCTGGCCATAATCCAGGCGGTACACTTTGGGCCACTGTGGCCAGGGGTTGTCCAGGGCACGCGCCATGGGCGGCTTGGGCAGCATCTCGAGCTGGACAAGGCTGTGGCAGACGTGGCGCATGGAGGTCCCGACGCAGTCCGTCCCGGTGTCGCCGCCGCCGATGACGACGACGTCCTTGCCTTCGGCGGAGATGAAACCATGGTTCGGATCGCCGTCCAGGACGTTCTGGGTGTTGGCGGTCAGGAAGTCCATCGCGTAGTGGATGCCCTTGAGGTCGCCGCCCTCGATGCCGGACAGGCCGCGCGGCTTGGTCGCGCCGGTCGCGAGGATGACGGCGTCGAACTCCCTCATCAGCAGGTCAGCCGAGTAATCCTTGCCGACCTCGGTGTTCGTCAGGAAGGCAATGCCCTCCTGCTCCATCAGATTGACGCGGCGGTCTACGAGTTCCTTGCCCAGCTTCATGTTGGGGATGCCGTAGGTCAGCAGGCCGCCGACGCGGTCGCCGCGCTCGAAGACCGTGACAAGATGACCGGCCTTGTTGAGCTGGGCGGCGGCGCACAGCCCCGCCGGGCCAGAGCCGATGACGGCGACGCGCTTGCCGGTGCGCGACTCGGGCGGCTCGGGGACGATCCAGCCCTCCTCCCAGCCCTTGTCCACGATGGCGCACTCGATGTTCTTGATCGTGACCGGCGGCGCGCTGATGCCCAGCACACAGGCCCCCTCGCAGGGGGCGGGGCAGACCCGTCCGGTGAACTCGGGGAAGTTGTTGGTCTTGTGCAGCCGGTCCAGGGCTTCGCGCCACAGGCCCCGGTAGACCAGGTCGTTCCACTCGGGGATCAGGTTGTTGATCGGGCAGCCGGACGCCATGCCGTTGAGCAGGGTGCCGGTGTGGCAGAAGGGGATGCCGCAGTCCATGCAGCGCGCGCCCTGTTCGCGCAGCTTCTTCTCGCCCAGGTGCAGGTGGAACTCTTTCCAGTCCCGGATGCGCTCGGTCGCGGTCCGGTCCAGGGGGAGTTCGCGCAGGTATTCAATAAAGCCCGTGGGTTTGCCCATGTGTGATTACCGTGTCTTCTAAAGTGGCTCTGCGGCCACAGCAACGATTCCAGTCCAGAAACGATCCCAGTCCAGAAACGATCCCAGAGGCGAACCTAGCCGCCGCCCGCCCGTGCCGTGCTGCGCGCGTTGTCCTCGAAAGCCGCCAGCAGGGCCTCCTCGCCGCTCAGGCCGGACGCCTCGACGCGGGTGATGGCCTCCTGCATCCGCTTGTAGTCGTGCGGGATGACCTTGACGAACTTCGCCACGGTCTCTTCCCAGCGGTCCAGCAGGCCCCGCGCGTAGTCGGCGTTCGTGTACTCGACGTAGCGGCGGATCATCTGGCGGACCTCCTCGATCTCGGCCAGGTCTTCCATTCTTTCCAGCCCGACCATCTGCTTGTTGCAGCGGGTCGCGAAGTCGCCGTCCACGTCCAGGATGTAGGCGATGCCTCCGGACATGCCCGCCGCGAAGTTGCGGCCGGTCGCGCCCAGGATGATGACGCGGCCCCCGGTCATGTACTCGCAGCCGTGGTCGCCGACGGCCTCCACGACGGCGTTCGCACCCGAATTACGGACGGCGAACCGCTCGCCCGCCCCGCCCCGAATGTAGATCTCGCCCGAGGTCGCGCCGTAAAGGGCCGTGTTGCCGATGATGATGTTCTCGCGCGGCACGAAGGTCGAGCCGGCGGGCGGCGTGATGACGATCCGCCCGCCTGACAGGCCCTTGCCGACGTAGTCGTTGGCGTCGCCCTGCAAGAGCAGGGTCATGCCGGCCGGGATGAATGCCCCGAAGGACTGGCCCGCCGAGCCGTTGAAGGTCAGCCGGATGGTGTCCTCGGGCATCCCCTGCGCGCCGTACTTCCGGGTCACCTCGCTGCCGACGATTGTGCCGACGACGCGGTTTGTGTTCTTGATCGGCAGGGTGGCTTCCACGCGCTCGCCGCGTTCCAGGGCCGGCTCGCACAGCGCGAGCAGGGAGGTGTTGTCCAGAGCGCCGTCCAGGCCGTGGTCCTGCTCCATCTGCTTGTAGCGGCCCACCTCGTCACCGACCTCGGGCTGGTAGAACAGGTGCGAGAAGTCCAGGCCGCGCGTCTTCCAGTGGTCCACGGCCTTGTCCGCTTCCAGACGGTCGGTGTGGCCGACCATCTCCAGCAGGGTGCGGAAGCCCATGGCGGCCATGATCTCGCGGACCTCCTCGGCGATGAAGCGCATGAAGTTGACCGCGTGAGCGGGGTCGCCGGTGAAGTTCTTCCTCAGTTCGGGGTCCTGGGTGGCGACGCCCACCGGGCAGGTATTCAGGTGGCAGACCCGCATCATGATGCACCCCAGCGAGACCAATGGAGCGGTGGCGAAGCCGAACTCCTCGGCCCCCAGCAAGGCCGCGATGACCACGTCGCGCCCGGTCTTGAGCTGCCCGTCGGTCTCGACGGCGATGCGCGAGCGCAGGTTGTTCAGCACCAGAGTCTGGTGCGTCTCGGCAAGTCCCAGCTCCCAGGGGATGCCGGCATGCTTGATGGAGGTCTGCGGGGAGGCACCGGTGCCGCCGTCGTGGCCGCTGATCAGGACGACATCGGCCTTGGCCTTGGCGACGCCCGCCGCGATGGTGCCGACGCCGACCTCCGCGACCAGCTTGACGCTGATGCGGGCCTGGGTGTTCGAGTTCTTCAGGTCATGGATCAGCTCGGCCAGGTCCTCGATGGAGTAGATGTCGTGGTGTGGCGGCGGCGAGATCAGGCCGACGCCCGGCGTCGAGAAGCGCACTTTGGCGATCCAGGGGTAGACCTTGGAGCCGGGGAGCTGGCCGCCCTCGCCGGGCTTGGCCCCCTGCGCCATCTTGATCTGTAGTTCTTGGGCGTTGACGAGGTAGTGCGAGGTGACGCCGAAGCGGCCCGAGGCGACCTGCTTGATGGCGCTGGAGCGCGAGTCGCCGTTGGCATCAGGGATGTAGCGGGCGGGGTCCTCGCCGCCCTCGCCCGTGTTGGACTTGCCGCCGACGCGGTTCATGGCGATTGCCAGGGCTTCGTGCGCCTCGATGCTGATCGAGCCGTAGGACATGGCACCGGTCTTGAACCGCTTGACGATCTCGGTCCAGGGTTCCACTTCATCCAAGGGAATCGGGGTGGGCGCGAGCTTCAGCCCGAGCAGGCCGCGCAAAGTTGCCTTCTTCTCGAGCTGCTCGTTGACCAGGCCCGAATACTCCTTGAAGACGCCGTAGTCGGCGTTACGGACCGCCTGCTGCAACTTATGAACGGTCTGCGGGCTGAACAGGTGGTATTCGCCGTCCGCGCGCCACTGGTACTGGCCGCCGACATCCAGGGTATGCGGGTGTGTGCCGCGCTCCGGGAAGGCGCGCGAGTGGCGGATGGTTGCCTCGCGGGCCAGGACATCCATGCCGACGCCGCCGATGCGCGAGGCGGTGCGGGTGAAGTAACGGTCAATGACGGAAGGGTGCAGGCCGATGGCCTCGAAGATCTGCGCCCCACAGTAGCTCTCGATGGTGGAGATGCCCATCTTGGAGATGACCTTGACAATGCCCTTGACGGCGGCCTTGACGTAGTTCTTCTTGGCCGCGTAGGGCGTGATCTCCCGCAGCAGGTTTTCGCGGATGGCGTCGTCAATCGTTTCAAAGGCCAGGTACGGGTTGATGGCGGCGACGCCGTAGCCGACGAGCAGCGAGAAGTGATGCACCTCGCGCGGCTCGCCCGATTCGAGGACCAGACCGATGCGCGTCCGCGTCCCCTGCCTAATCAGGTGGTGGTGCAGGCCCGCGCAGGCCAGCAGGGCGGGGATGGGGGCGTTGTCGTGGTCAATGCCCCGGTCGGACAGGATCAGGATGTTCTTGCCCAAGGCGATGGTGGCGTCGGCCTCGGCGCAGAGCCGGTCCATGGCCGCCACCAGGCCTTCTGCCCCTTCCGAGGCTTTGAACAGGATGGGCAGGGTCACGGACTGGAAGCCGGGCCGGTCTATCTGCCGCAGCTTGGCGAGGTCGTCGTTGGTCAGGATCGGCGAGTCGAGCGCGATCAGGTTGCAGTTCTCGGGGCCGGGGTCCAGCAGGTTCCTTTCGGACCCGATGCTCATGGCCGACGACGTGACGATCTCCTCGCGGATGCAGTCGATGGGCGGGTTGGTGACCTGGGCGAAGAGCTGCTGGAAGTAGTTGAACAGGGACTGCGGCTTGTCCGAGAGGACGGCAAGCGGCGTGTCCGTGCCCATCGAGCCGATGGCCTCGACGCCCAGCCGGGCCATGGGCGCCATCAGGATACGCAGGTCCTCGAACGTGTAGCCGAAGGCCTGCTGGCGCTGCAAGACGGTTTCGTGCGTCGTCGTCGGCACGTCGGTCGGGTCCGGCAGGTCGGAGAGCCTGACAAGATTCGCGTCCAGCCACTCGCGGTAGGGGTTCTCGCGGGCGATGCTTTCTTTGATCTCCTCGTCGGCGACGATGCGGCCCTCGGCCGTGTCCACGAGGAACATTCGGCCCGGCTGCAAGCGGCCTTTGGACAGGACGCGCTCGGGCGCGATGTCCAGCACACCGACCTCGGAGGCCATGATGACCAGGTCGTCCTTGGTGACGTAGTAGCGCGAGGGCCGCAGGCCGTTCCGGTCCAGGACCGCCCCGATCTGGATGCCGTCGGTGAAGCCGATGGAGGCCGGCCCGTCCCACGGCTCCATGAGGCAGGAGTGGTACTGATAAAACGCCTTCTTTTCCGCGCTCATGCTCTCATGGTTGGACCACGGCTCCGGGATCATCATCATCATGGCGTGGGGGAGCGACCGGCCGGAGAGCGTCAGGAACTCAAGGCAGTTGTCGAACCTGGCCGAGTCGCTGCCCTCGTCGTTGATGATCGGCAGCATCTTGGGCAGGTCCTCGCCGAACAGGGCCGAGGCGAACTGCGACTCGCGCGCCCGCAGCCAGTTGACGTTGCCCCGGATCGTGTTGATCTCGCCGTTGTGGGCGATCATGCGGTAGGGGTGCGCCCGGTCCCACGACGGGAAGGTGTTGGTGCTGAAGCGCGAATGGACCAGGGCCAGCGCGCTCTCCATCTCGGGGTCGGCAAGGTCCGGGTAGAACTCCTCGACCTGTTCGGGCATCAGCATCCCCTTGTAGATGAGGGTGCGGGCCGAGAGGCTGGGGATGTAAAACTTGTCGCTGCCGCCGTAGCCTTCCTTGCGGATGGTGTGGGCGGACCGCTTGCGGATGACGCACAACTTGCGCTCGAAGTGCAGGTCGTCGGTGATGCCCGCGCCGCGCCCGATGAAGAACTGGCGGATGACCGGCTGGGCGGCGATCGCCGTCTCGCCCAGCGTGGAGTTGTCGGTCGGCACGTTGCGCCAGCCGAGGAACGTCTGCCCTTCCTGCGCCGTCACCGCCTCTAGTATCTCCTCACAGGCCTCGCGCGTGGCGGCGACGGGCGGCAGGAAGGCCGTGCCGACGCCGTACTGTCCGGCGGGGGGCAGGATGACACCCGCCAGTGCCATCTCGCGAGCGAGGAAGGCGTGCGGGACCTGGAGCAGGATGCCCGCGCCGTCGCCCGAGTTCGCCTCGCTGCCGCAGGCGCCCCGGTGGGCGAGGTTCCGCAGGATGGTCAGGGCCTGGCTGATGATCTCGTGGGATTTTTTACCTTTGATGTTGACGACGAATCCTGCGCCGCAGGAGTCATGCTCGAAATCCGGGTCATATAGCCCCTGCTTGGGGGGCAGGCCAGTGGGTTTCATCGCGGGAAAGGTCCTCTTCTAAGTCAACGATCAAGAAAGGTCGGGAAGTGCAGCGGAACGGTAACAGGACGGTACAGGAGGGGTCGGCGTCCGCCGGGCTGGTCCTCCGAAGGTCTGAAAGGGCCGGTCCAGCCGCGTCTCTGCGGCGAGGTTCGCCACGCGGGGGAACTCCCGCTTGGGACGTGAATTATAGCACAATTGTCGGCCCGGCGTCAACGCCCCGGCTTGGGCGGTTTCTGCGCGGCCGGGGGGAACGCCAATCGCGCCGGAACGGGTAGAATGATGCATATGTTCGCCCCGATCCCACTCCCTGTCCTTTCGCCGGTCCTGGACGCGCTGCGGCGGCCCCTGCGCGACCTGCGCGTGTCGGTCACGGACCGCTGCAACTTCCGCTGCACCTACTGCATGCCGAAGGAGGTCTTCGGCCGTGACTTCGCCTTCCTGCCGCCCGCCCAGCTTCTGAGCTTCGAGGAGATCACGCGGCTGGCCGGCGTCTTCACTAGCCTCGGCGTCGAGAAGATTCGCCTGACCGGCGGCGAGCCGCTGGTGCGGCGCGACCTGGAGAAACTGGTCGCCATGCTGGCAGACCTTTCTGGCCTCCATGACCTCACCCTGACGACGAACGGCGCGTTGCTGGCGAAGAAGGCGCAGGCTCTGAAAGACGCCGGCCTGAGCCGCGTCACGGTCAGCCTGGACTCGCTGGACGACTCCGTGTTCCAGGCGATGAACGACATGGCCTTCCCCGTGGCGCGCGTGTTGGACGGCATCGCGGCGGCGCAGGCGGCGGGCCTGGGGCCGGTCAAGGTCAACATGGTGGTGCAGCGCGGCGTCAACGAGGACAGCATCGTCCCGATGGCCCGCTACTTCCATGGAACGGGCTGCATCCTGCGCTTCATCGAGTTCATGGATGTGGGCGCAACAAATGGCTGGCACCTCGCCGACGTCGTCCCCGCCGCCGAGATCGTCCGCCGCATCGGGCTGGAGATGCCGCTCGTCCCTGCCGCCCCGAACTACCCCGGTGAGGTGGCCCGCCGCTTCCGGTACGCCGACGGCGGCGGGGAGATCGGCGTCATCACGTCCGTCACTCAGCCCTTCTGCGGCGACTGCTCCCGCGCCCGCCTGTCCGCCGAGGGGCGGCTGTACACCTGCCTGTTCGCGGCGGGAGGCTATGACCTGCGCGCCCTCCTGCGCGGCGAGGCGTCCGACGCCGAGATCGCCGACAAGGTGCGCGCGCTGTGGTCGGCCCGGACCGACCGCTATTCGGAGGTGCGGACGGAGGAGACGGCGCGGCGGCCAAAGGTGGAGATGTCGCACATCGGGGGGTGAGGTTCATCGCCTGCGCCGGAAGGCCGCGCCACCGATCACCACGGGTTGAAACCCGAGGCTAGGAAGTGCCCAGCGTCCAGGGGACGCAAGAGTCAGCATGGGAGCGTAGGGGCGGGGTCCCCCCGCCCTCCTATCTGCGCCCTCTGCTTCCTGTCCTGTGTCCTTGCCGTATCCTATGTCCCTGTCTTAACGTCCGCTGGACAGTGGGCACTTGGAGCCTCGGGTTTCAACCCGTGGCGAACGCTGCCGTTACCAAATTTATCCCCGCATCAGGAGAGTTCGCCCGCAATGTTGTCAATGACGCGACTGCACCCCTTCACCTTCTCATTGCGGCTTTTCGCCGCGTTCGCCTTCCTGCTGGCTCTCACCCCAGCCCGCGCCGCCGAGACGGACTGCCTGGTCCGGGACCCGTCCACAATCGTCAAGCGCGGCGACACATACTGGATCTATGGGACGGGGCGGGGGACCGAGCAGTTCTCCTCCAAAGACAAGCTCCACTGGCTCGACCGGGGTTCCGCCCTGCCCACGCCGCCGGACTGGCTCGCCAAGGCGTCGCCTGAAAGCAAGAACGAGGTCTGGGCACCCGACGTCCACTTCTATCACGGCAAGTACTGGCTCTATTCGGCCTACTCGCACTGGGGCACGAACAATTCGGCCATCGGCCTGGCGACCAGCACGACGCTGGCACCGAACTCATGGGTGGAGCAGGGTCTTGTGGTCGCCTCCCATGACGGCGGGGACGTCAACGCCATTGACCCGTGCATCTTCGAGGACGCGGACGGCAAGCCGTGGCTGTCCTACGGCTCCTATGTGTCGGGAGTCAAGCTGATCCGGCTGGACCCGGACACGGGGCTTGCCTCGGCGACCGACAAGACGCTCTACAGCATCGCCGCCCGGCAGTCCGGGCCGGGCGCGGCGGTCGAGGCCTCCTACATCACTTTCCACGACGGGTACTATTACCTGTTCGTCAACTGGGACGCCTGCTGCGCCGGGTCCAAAAGTAACTACAACATCCGCATGGGCCGCTCCCACGCCGTCACCGGACCCTACCTGGACAAGAACGGCAAGGACATGGCGCTTGGCGGCGGGACGCTGTTCCTAGGCGCGGTCCATGACAACGGCACCGGACGCCCCCCGGACGAAGAGGTAGGTCCGGGCCACGTCGGCATCCTGCACGACGCCGACGGCGACTGGCTTTCCACGCACTACGAGTGGGCGCGGGACAAGAAAGGCGCGACCACGGTGAACGTCCAGCGCCTGGCCTGGGACGGCGACGGCTGGCCCCGCGCCGTCCTGGACCCCGGCCCGTACCGGATGGCCTCGTTCCTGGCGACTCACGACCTCCTCACCGTCTCGGGGCCTGCGGGGAACGCGGCGCTTCAGACAGGGCCGGACGTTGGCGGCGGGCCTCAGCAGTGGACGCTCGGCTACCAGGGGGACGGCTATTATAGCCTCCTGAGCGGCGGCAAGGCGCTGAGCGTGGCCGGCGACAGCACGGAGCCGGGGGCGAAGCTCACGCTCGCGCCGTTCACCAAGCGCGACTCGCAGCTCTGGTTTTTGGGGCAGAATGACGACGGCACATACACGGTCTCTTCTAAGAACAGCGCCAAGGCGCTGGTGCTGGACATCGCCAACTGCGCCCTCAACGACGGGGCCTCGGTCGGGGAATGGTCGTCTCTAGGCAACGACTGCCAGAAATGGTCGTTCCGCCGCCACTGAGGCCCGGCATGAGCATCCTGCAAAGCGGCCTCGGCCCTTTGGTTCTGGAACCAGCCCGCCCGGAAGACCTTCCGGTCGTCATGGGCATCCTCGACGAGTGCGCCGCCTGGCTGCATTCGCGCGGCATCGCGCAGTGGGCCTTGCCGCAGCCGCCGCACGAGTGGGAGCGGATGGGAGTCCAGATCGCGCTCGGGCACGTCACTTTGGTTCGCCTGGAAGCAGACAGGAGCCTCATCGGCACCCTCCGTGTTGAGTGGGAAGATACTGAACTGTGGCCGGATGACCCTCTTGGGGGCGGCTATGTGCATTCCCTCGCCATCCGCAACCATGCCCGAGGGCACAAGGTGGGCGAAAGCCTTCTCCGGTGGGCGCAGGAGCAGATCGCGAGCCGAGGCCGGAAGTACATCCGGCTCGACTGCTGGGCGGAGAACTTGCAGTTGTGCCGCTACTACGAGGGCCTGGGGTTCCGGCGGTGTGGGGACTTCCAGCGGGGGGCGTGGAGCGGGGCGCTGTATGAGAAAGAGGCTTCGCCACGGGGCTGAACCCTCGTGCTTTGGTAAAGCGACTCCCCGCCTTCGCGGGCAGGGGAGGGCGGGGGATTAAAGAGGGCGGGGGGACCCCGCCCCTACACGGTCATGTCTTCGCCCGCTCTTCGCCCGCGAAGGCGGGGGCTTGCAAGGCTAAAGCACGGGGGTTCAGCCCCGTGAAACCCACCGAACCCTTTCCGCACGCACCACCGTTATAACAGCATCCACTGCCGGAGGTGCAAGATGCGGAACTATTTCAATCGTGTGACAAAGCGCGTCGGGTTCACGCTCATCGAACTGCTGGTCGTCATCGCCATCGTGGCCGTGATCGCCGCCATCCTGTCCCCCGTCTTCGCTTCGGTGCGGGAGCGGGGCCGGCGGACGGTCTGCCAGAGCAACCTGAAGCAGATCGCGATTGCCATGCAGCAGTACGTTCAGGACAATGGCGGGGTATACCCACCAGACAACGCTCCAAGTCCGGATCCATATAATAGCGGTTGGCAGTACGCAGTCTACCCCTATATAAAAGACACGCAGGTATTCCGCTGCCCCGATAGCCACAATATAGGGGGCGGCCTGGAGTCCATAGACTACGACTATTTTTACGCCCGCCTCAACACGGTACTCCCACCGGTCGACGGCCTCAGCCATCTGATAGGTGCCCACGAGAATTCGCTGGCCACTCCTGCTACCATATACTTGAACTCAGACGCTACCTGGGAGAGCAACGTAGACGGAAAGTACCATGACGGCCGACTTGTCCTCCGGACCTCCTGTGGTCACTCTTGGGCTGGAAGCACACTGCACTCCGGCGGCGGCAACTGGTCCTATGCCGATGGTCACGTCAAGTGGCTGACGCCGGAAGAGGCCGGGGAAGTCGAATGCCTCAACGGTCCCTTGTCGCCCCCCTTCAAGAACTGACTAACGCACAATTGCCGACAGCCGATAACAACCAAGCGAGCCTGCGTTTCCTGCCTAAAGTCCATGCCCTGCTTGGAACCGAGGCGGCGCGGGCGTTGCTGGCAGACCTGCCGCGCCCGGTCGTCCTGGACGAAGTGCGGGCGGAGGTAGACGCCCTGCGCCGGAAGGTCCTCGCGGGGCAGGCCACGCCGCCGTTCGATGAGGCGGACATCTTCGCGGCGATCCGGGAACGGCTGGCGGCGAACGATCTTCGGCGCTTGCAGCGGGTCATCAACGCCACGGGCATCGTCATCCACACCAACATGGGCCGCGCGCCCATGGCCGAGGCGGCGGTGAAGGCGGTGGCGAGCGCCGCCCGCAACTACTCAAATCTGGAACTAGATCTGGCGACCGGCAAGCGCGGCGGGCGGGGCGGGCAGATCGGCGACTTGCTGCAACGCCTGACAGGGGCGGAAGCGGCCCTCGTCGTCAACAACAATGCGGCGGCGGTGCTACTGGCCCTGACGGCGGCGGCGTCGGGCGGCGAGGTCGTCATCTCGCGCGGGGAGCTGGTAGAGATCGGCGGCGGCTTCCGCGTCCCGGACGTCATCGCGCAGAGCGGGGCGCGGCTGGTGGAGGTCGGGACGACCAACAAGACGCGGATCGGGGACTACAAGCAGGCGATCACGGCGGACACGAAGGTCTTGCTGAAGGTCCACGCCAGCAACTATCGGATTGTCGGCTTCACGCAGGAGGCATCGCTGCCGGAGCTAGTGGCGCTGGGCCGGGAACACGGGCTGCTGGTCATGAACGACCTGGGCAGCGGCGCATTGATAGACGTGACGCGCTACGGCCTGCCCTATGAGCCGACCGTCGCGGAGACGATCAGGGCGGGCGTGGACATGGCGATGGTCAGCGGCGACAAGCTGCTGGGCGGGCCGCAGTGCGGCATACTCTTGGGCCGCGCCGCGCCAATCGCACGCATGGCCTCGCACCCGCTGTTCCGTGCCTTGCGGGCAGACAAGCTGACGCTGGCGGCGTTAGAGGCAACGCTGAGGCTCTATGAGGATGAAGAGCGTCTGACCGAGACGGTTCCCGTCCTGCACATGCTCT
Organism: Capsulimonadaceae bacterium; assembly: GCA_965215505.1. Taxonomy (GTDB): domain Bacteria; phylum Armatimonadota; class Armatimonadia; order Armatimonadales; family Capsulimonadaceae; genus JANXMY01. Next base: position 5,821,279 of record OZ244065.1, read on the forward strand.
CGCGGAGCAAAGAGGAACTGACGCGCCGCGCCCGTCGCCTGCGGAACGCCCTCGCCAAGATGTCCGGCCTGGAAACGCGCCTGACAGACGGCGTCGGCTACACTGGCGGCGGCGCATTGCCGACGGTCCCGCTGCCGACGAAGCTGGTGCAGGTGCGGGCCGAGGCGATGAGCGTGGAAGAACTGGCCTCGGCACTGCGTCGGCACGACCCGCCCGTCATGGGGATGCTGGCCGACGGCTGGCTCGCCCTCGACGTGCGGACGGTGCGTGAAGACGAGATGCGGGAGCTTATCCAGGCGGTCCGAGACGTCACGGGGAACCAGCCTAACCACCTGGCGGTTGAAGCGGCAGAATGAAGCACATCACGGTCGGCGTTGCGGGCCACATCGACCACGGCAAGACGGCCCTCGTCCGCGCCCTGACGGGGACGGAGACGGACCGGCTCAAGGAGGAGCGGGAGCGGGGCATGTCCATCGTGCTCGGCTTCGCGCATCTGGCGCTGCCGGGGGGAGAGGTGGATCTGATTGACGTGCCCGGTCACGAGCGGTTCGTCAAGACGATGATCGCTGGGGCGACCGGGATTGACGCGGCCCTGCTGGTGGTCGCGGCCAACGAGCGCGTCAAGCCGCAGACCGTGGAACACGTCGCCCTGATGGGGCTGCTGGGCGTCGAGAGGGGCTTGGTCGTCGTGTCCAAGTGTGACCTGGTGCCGGACGAGGACGAGCGGGCGCTGGTTGCGGAAGAACTGGGCGAGTTCCTGCACGGTACGTTCCTGCGCGATGCGCCGTTGCTGTTCGCCTCGGCGATTACCGGCGAGGGGCTGGACGGGATCACGGCGGCATTCGAAGACCTGCTGGCCCAGGCCGAATCGCCGCGCCAGCAGCCGTACTTCACGCTGCCCGTAGACCGGGCGTTTACGATCACCGGGCAGGGGACCATCGTCACGGGCACATTGCGGCGCGGGCCGGTGCGGGTGGGGCAGACGGTGGAGATCTGGCCGGGCGGGCTGAGAGCTGAGGTGCGGGGCCTGGAAGTCCACGGGCGGGCGGTCACGACCGCGCCGCCCGGCTGGCGCACAGCGGTCAACCTGCGCGGGGTCAAGAAGGACGACATCACGCACGGCGACACGCTGGCGACCGTCGGCGCGTTGCGCCCGACCCGGTTGCTGGACGCCGAGCTGACGTTGCTGTCTTCCGCCGACAAGCCGGTCAAGCGCGGTCAGGCCGTCGTCCTGCACTTCGGGACGAGCGAGCTGACGGTGCGCGTCTATCCGCTGGGGCGGCCGGAGATCGAAGCGGGGGCCACGGCGTTCGTTCAGTTCCGGCTGGCCGCAGACGCCGTTGTTCCGACGGGTGAGCCGTTCGTTATCCGCGCGCCCTCGCCGGTCGAGACGGTCGGCGGGGGACGGATCGTAGACCCATGCCCGGTCAAGCATACGCACGTTGATGAGGCCGTTCTGCGCGCGGTGCAGGTGCTGGCACACGGCACCCCGGAGGAGCGGCTGCGCGAGAAGCTGCGCGCGGCGGGGCCGGAAGGGCGCGACGCACGGCAGATCGCGCTCGATATAGGTATCGCCCCCGAAGCGCTGACGCCCGCCCTGCCCGCCGTGTTCTGTTCGGGCGGCCTGGTGCTTGACCCGGACGTGTTCAGCGTATTGCGGGGGCAGACGCAGGCTCTTATCGCACAGTTCCACGCCGCCCACCCGACGCGGCGGGGGATGCCGCAGGAGGAGCTGCGCCGCCGCCTGCCGCGCGCTCTGAGACCGGCGGCTTTCCACCATCTGCTGGAAGACCTGACGGCATCCGGTACGCTCCAGACTCTGGATGGACTCGTGCGGCAGGCGGGCTACTCGCCCGAGGCCGCGCTGTCCGCCGTCGAGCGCGGCATCGCCCAGGAGATCGAGGCCGAGTTCCGGGCGGGCGGCCTGAAGCCGCCCGACATGGACGCCATCCTGAAGAGCGACCGGCGGCGCAAGAGCCTGTACCACTTCTTAGTCGAGGCGGGTGCCCTGGTCCCGACGACGGAGCGTAGCTCCAACAAGACGGTCGTGTTCCACCGAGACGCGCTGGCCGAGGCCGAGCGTCTCCTGCGCGATGCGCTCTCGGGGGGCGAGGGGCAGACAGTTTCTCAGCTCAACGTCGCGCTGGGCACGACGCGGAAGTTCTCGATTCCCTTGCTGGAACACATGGATAGCCTCGGCGTGACGAAACGCACGGGCGACGTCCGCCTCTGGAACGGGAGGGGGTGATGACGCGATGGCAGACGAGAAGCTGCGCCTGACGGAGATGGCCTCCTCGGCGGGTTGAGCGGCGAAGCTTGGTCCGGGGGACCTGAACGCCGCAGTGAAAGATTTGTTCGTTGACGTGCCGCGTGACCCGAACGTCCTGGTGGGCTTCGGCACGCTGGACGACGCCGGCGTCTACCGCCTGAGCGAGCATCAAGCCCTCGTGCAGACGGTGGACTTCATCACGCCGGTCGTGGACGATCCTTACGCCTACGGCGAGATCGCCGTGGCGAACGCGCTTTCGGACGTCTACGCCATGGGCGGCCTGCCGCTGACGGCCCTGAACGTCGCCTGCTTCCCGTCCGGCCTGGACCCTGAAATACTGAACGGCATCCTGCGCGGCGGCCTATCGAAGTGCCTGGAAGCGGGCGTTGCGCTGATGGGCGGGCACACGGTTGATGACCCGGAGATCAAGTTCGGCCTGTCCGTGACGGGGATGGTAGACCCGGCGCACGTTTGGACCAATGCGGGCGCGCGGGTGGGGGACTCCTTGATCCTGACCAAGCCGCTCGGCGTCGGCGCAATCACGACCGGTATCAAGCAAGGCGTCGCGCCTGCCGACGCCGTGGAAGCCGCCTTGACGTCAATGCGGACGCTCAACCGGGCCGCGCGGGACGTCGTGGCGACGGTCGGCCCGCGCGCCTGCACGGACGTAACCGGGTTCAGCCTGCTCGGCCATTTGTACCAGATGCTCCGTGCGTCGGGCGTATCGGCCCGCGTCCATGCCAGCCAAGTGCCATTCCTGACTGGTGCGCTGGATTTGGCGCGTCAGGGCGTCAGTCCGGGCGGGGCGGGGCGAAACCGGGACTACTTCGCCGCGCACGTCACGGTCGCGGAGGGTATTGAGGGGGCCATCGTGTCGCTGCTGTACGACCCGCAGACGTCGGGCGGTTTGCTGGTTTCGGTGGCGGGGGATAAGAAGAATGTTCTACTCGCCGCGCTGACGGCGGCGGGCCTCTCGGCGGCCCATGTCGGGGACGTGACGGAGCCGTCTGCGGGCCGCGTTTTCGTAATATAGATGGAGGCGTTTGGGGTCTGGTGGCCCTCCTGGTCTTCAAAACCAGTGACCCGCATCACGCGGGTGGTGGGTTCGATTCCCATCCGCTTCCGCCAAACAATATGCTCCCCGAAAACACACAACAGTCTGGTACCGTCAAGACGATGCCCGTCGCGCGGCTGCGCGACGGGCATCTGGCTGAGGTTGATGACACGCTCGTCGTCGAGGAGCCGCTGGAGATTCGTCTGGGGATGGAGCGGTTCACGGTCACTATGCGGACGCCGGGCAATGACTTCGCGCTGACGCGCGGCCTGCTGCTGACCGAGGGCGTGATCGGCTGCGAAGCCGACATCGGCCAGATCCGCTACTGCGATACGGGCGAGGCGGCGGACACGGACATTCCCAACATCGTCACCGTACAGCTCAAGACGCCGCCGCTGTCCGAGAAGCTCTGGCAAAGGACTTTGATGGCGGGGACGAGCTGCGGCCTATGCGGCAAGGCGGCCTTAGAGGCCGTCGGGATGCAGACGTGCCCGCTGCCGCCTCCTACTCTGCCCATGTTGAGCCGCGAGACACTGCTGTCGCTGCCGCATACACTGCGGCGTCATCAGGCGCTTTTCAAGCAAACGGGGGGCCTGCACGCGGTCGGCCTGTTCGACGCAACGGGGGATTGCCGGTGCGTCTTTGAAGACATCGGACGGCACAACGCTACCGACAAGGCCATCGGCTTCGGTGTGGAGCAGGGCTGGCTTCCTTGGGAGGGTGCCGAGCCACTGATCCTGCTGGTCAGCGGCCGGGCCTCGTTCGAGATCACGCAGAAGGCGCTCATGGCCCGCATCTCCGTCGTCTGCTCCGTCTCCGCCGCCTCCACGCTGGCGGTGGAACTGGCCCAGGCCAACAACCAGACGCTGGTCGGCTTCCTGCGCGACACGGGCATGACGGTCTACACGGGCGGCAAACGGCTATCCCTCGCGCCCGATGCCTAACGCATCGGCGACGCGGTTGATGTAGTTGAACCAGGACGTGATGAGTGTAATCTGCAAGATGCCCTGGTCATCGAAGCCCACGGCGTGCAGGCGCGCGTGGTCGTCGGGGCTGACCTTCGTGGCGTCCTTCGTGACCTTGACGACGTAGTCCAGCATCACCCGGTCCTGCTCGCTGATGGGTGCGGTTCTATAATCCTGGCGCAGTGCTTCCACGAAGCCGTCATCCAGGGTGACTCGACGCAGAAACTCTGCGTGCGAAACCGTTCAATAGAAACACCGGTTGGTGACGGAGACGGTCGTGGTGATCATCTCCTGCTGCCGCCGCGTCAGCGGCAGGTCCGGGGACATCAGCGCGCCGAAGGTGGAGAAGGCGTGAAAAAGGGCGTCCGGGATGAGCGTGTGTGACGCGACGATGTTGGGCATGTCCGTCCGCCCCGCCTCGTCCGTCCCCTCGACGGGCGTGGCGTACTCGGCGGGATAAAGCTCCCGCTGCTTGCCCATCAGCTCCCCCAGCCGCTCGTCGGCTTCGGACATCGGGACCGTTTTGATCCAGGCCATGTGGTGTTCCTTCCGTTTAACGTACTCCATCCTATCATAAGCAGGCGTTTACGTCAAGCATTGCAGCGGGAGTGGAGCGATCCTCTGCTGGGTCCGGGCCTGACGAACGGGGACGGACAACAAAAGGGCCTTTCGCATCACGCCAAGTTCAGAGGAGGTGGCGGCTCAGAAACCGCTCGTAAAGCCCGCAGCGCGGCGCGGCTTCGCGCGGCGTGTTGCCGGTCACGACGCCCGCCGTCCGCAAGCGGAAGAATCTGTCCGGTTCCGGCGGCTTCCGGTCCCGCAGCAGGCCGCGCAGGCTTTCGGTCATCTGCGGATCCTGGGTGACGGAGATCAGCAAACGCCGCAGATGATCGCCGAATATCCCTTCATCCCGGTCCGCCCCCGCCTCCAGCGCGGCAAAGTCGAGGCCGGCCATGGCCATCTCGTTCAGGCCGCAGGCGCAAAGGGCAGGCTGTCCGCCGGTCAACGCCTGGAAGCCGGACAATTCCCGTGCGTTTCGGAGCGGGCTGCCGTGCCGTCGGTTCAGGTCCGCCACCTGGTCCGCCGTGAAGTCCAGCAGGAAGAGGCGCGTCCCCACGTTGAACGGGGATTGGTTGAGGTCCGAGATGAACAGGTGTGCCTCGGTGGCATAGGCGATGACAAGGGTGAGGCGGCTCCACGGGTCTGCCGGAACGAGGGTCCTGCGGTTGTGCCAGGAGCGGAAGAGGCCGAACACGTCGCTGCCGTAACCGCAGTGGAACAGGCGATCCACTTCGTCCAGACCCCAGACCAGCGGCGCGTCCAGCCGCTCCAGGACTTCCCGGCGAAGGAACCGCTCGAAGTTCATGTTCGGACTCCGATACTCGCTCCAGGAAGCCGGGTCGTAATCCAGGCCGATCTCGTCGGCGATCATCACGGTCAGACACCGGTAAAACGACTCCGGCGAGTGAAGGTATTCCGCGTTGAAGGTCTGCAAGTCCGTCAGGATAGTCCGGACCCCGGCGGCTCGGGCTTGGTGCAGCCCTCGCGCCAGCATCGAAGTCTTGCCGATCTGCCGGGAGCCTTTGAGCAGCACGATGCCATCCCGGCGGGCGATGGCCGCCCGGAGATCGTCGTCGGCGTCCCGGACGACATAGAAGGCAGAGTCGAGGGGGACGGCACCGCCGGCAGACCCGTGCCGCGGCGGGGCGGAAGGCTCCGGTTCGGGCGGCTTCTTCATTGCGGCATCAAGTTCTTTCAGCGCAGCGTCCAGGTCCGCCACGAGCCGCACATCGTCCTCGGGGCCGTTCCAGGCGATATACATCAGCGGATCAAGGATCGCGCCCAGCGATTGTGGCAAGGCTTCCGTGAAGGCGACGCGCACCGGCAGCAGGCGCGGCCGTCCTCCTCTTGCCCAGAGGGCGGCGTGGGCCGTTTGGACCTCGAACTCGAACATCTCACTGCGGACGGATGCTTCCGAAACGAGCACGATCACGGCCTGGGCGGATTGGATCTGCCTCTTGATCTCCGCCGCCCACTCGACCCCGATCGCGATGTGCCGGTCGATGAACAGCGAATGGCCGTGGGCGCTCAGCTTGGAATCGAGAAGGGCCACGACCCCCGCATCCGGCGCGGCATGACGCTTGTACAAGATGGCCACGCGCCCCGGCTCCGGCCCATCCTCTGCCACGACTTGCGGGACAAGTCTGTCCGGCAGACCGGTCTTACCAACGTCCGGCGTGTGGAAGTTGAACAGGCGCACCGTCGTCCCATGCTTGACCTCATACTCGCCTAGATAGGATAAAAAAGCGGCCCAGTTCTCATATTCGCTGATGACGTCGGCGAAGCTATGGGACATGAGGATGTGGCCCGCATCTCCGAAGCCCATCACGCGCTCCGCGAGATTGATTCCGCTGCCGGAAACATTATCCTGTCCATGAATGTCCGGCTGTCGGGTGACAGGGCCGCTGTGCAGTCCCATCCGCAGGGGCAGGTCCGGGCGCGTCCGCAGAGCGAGGGCGACTTCGCAGGCGCACTGGAGCGGGGCGCGTGGGTCACGGAAGAAGATCAGCGCCAGGCCGTCCCCCTGGTCGCGGCAGATCAGGTCCCCCTCTCCCTCAGCGCGCCGGTATTCGGGGGTCTGCTGCACCCTCTCCCGGAGGCCCTGGACCTGCCGTGCCTGTGCCTCCATGGGCAGCCGGGAGTGGCCGACCAGGTCCATGAAAAGAACGTGGGCCATCTCCGTCGGGATTCGTGTCGGTTCGTCCGTCATTATCGCTTTTCGCTTTTGTGTGTAGGAAGAAGGTGTCCGAAGACGAGATCACCTGGCGAAGATGTGTTCACGTCTCCGGGTCTGATCGGCTGACCATGATCATCCCGACCATCGGGTCCGACACTGTAGAGCAGATAAGTATCTCCTATTGTGGTGTAGTGAAGAGGGGCACTCCAGACGGACTCGTCGTCGCTGTCAAAAGGATCATCGGGCAGGATCTTGAGGTAGGTTGGCTTAAGCTGGTAGAGGGTTTTCGGGTAGTGGCCTGATGCAAGGCGGTATGCTCTGAGTGCGGCAGCCATTAGAAGGAGCCTTGTCCTAGTCTCACTCGCCGTGTCAATTAGCCATAAAAAGCTTAGGGGGAGCGTGAAGCCGCTGCTGATCATACCGCCGGGTGCATCAGGTACAGTCACCTCCTTCCGCAAGGTAGAGCCATATTGGTTTTTGCGCGTCAGTTCAATGCAAGCGTCAGCATATTGTGTAACCTCTGCCATTGCAGCCCGCTTGCTGCTCGTCATGAGTTCCATCCTCACGCCCACTCGCACCCAGACGAAGGGTTCTGTATCTTTGGGAAGTGTGGCGGACAATCCGGAATTTTCGTCCCATTTCCATTGATTCTCCCAGTGCCTCCTATAATAAGTGTCCCGCCAATGTGGACTGTCAAACAGTGCCATAAGATCGCTCTCTGTCTGCCATTTGTCCTCTCGCAGGGTTTCCCAGAAGGGGAATCTTGTCTGAAAAAGAGATGTGAGGCGACCGGTCACGGCGTTAGCCTGGGAGATGCTGAGGTGGCTAATGGTCTTCTCCAGCGCGCGCTGCCCGATTGCTTCAAAGGCCACTCCGATCTCCCGATTTACGAGGGGGCCATTTTCCATGACACGCTCACCGAGGGCAATGGCATCCAGGTCGCTCTGGGCGGCGGCCCCCCAGTCTCCACGGGAAATCCTTACTTGTCCTTCCAATACCAGTAATCTAGCAAGTGAACGGTAGTCGGCCACAGCACTGTCCCACGCCATGTGTCGGAACCCGTGTACCAGCCCGAGACGCAGCCAATGCAGGGCTGCCGCATTACGCTGGACCATGTCAGCCTTGTCCTGCGGCGCTATGGGTTCGTCAGCCCCGGCGTAAGCCTCGTCGACTTCGGTCGCACTGGTAAGCGACCGCATGGCATTTTCAAAGTCGTCATAGGCGTTTGGGACTGGAGCGGTGCGTTTTGGAATCGTAACGACCGGGTCACGATCAAGCCAGGCACCGCCGCCGAACCAAACGGTGCCGAGAAGCAGCACGGTAACCGCCAGGGTCCGCGAGACGCCTTTCCAGAAGGCGACTCGCTGCCGGCGCAGTTCCGCCCCCGGCATGACCGATCTGATCCAGGCCCGGTCGAAGACGCGGGCGTAGATGCGGTTGCGGACCCGAAGGCATCCGGCCTCATCGCCTGCGATGCCGGACAGCCGCAGAAGACCTGCGCGCGGGTCGGCCTCGGCGCAGAGGATGCGCCGCCGGGAATACCGAAGGCGGCGATAGAAGTCCAGCAGGCCGGCCAGGTCCGTGTCACTCTCCAGCAGTCGGCGGCGGACGAATGCCAGATTGCCGTCCTGCTCCGGCGACTCCTGCGTGAAGAACAATGACCGGCACAGGCGGTCCACGTTCGGAGCCGCCCCCGCCGCCACGGCCTCACAGAGCCGCTGCGTGAGGTACGGGTGTCCCCCCGTCCAATACAGAACGCGCCGCAGCCGTCGGCTCCCCGTGCGCCGGTCCCGGCCCAGGCCGGCGGCGAGAGGAGCGGCTTCGTCGGCGGAAAAGTCTGTCAGCTCGATGCGCCGGCCGATGTTGAATGGCGTCGTTTTCGTGTCCTCAACGAGTTCCGCCGGCGAGGCCACACCCAGCATGCAGAACGTCAGGCGCGCGAGAGACGGGTCATGCGCCCGCTGATTGAAAAAGGCACGGACGGCGGCGAAGAACTCATCGGTGGAGAAAGGCAGCGAGCGGACGGCATCTATCTCATCCACGAAGATGACGAGCGGGGAACTACAATCAGGGAGGACGACTTTGCGGATCACCAGCTCAAACCCCTGGAGGGGACCCCGCTGCCGGTTCCGATCCCAAAACCCCTCGATCTCGTCTTCCAGTCCCAACTGCTCGCCGAGCATGCTCACGAGGCCTTCGTACCACTGCGCGATGCTCACCTGCCGCCCGACGGTCGTCAGGTCCAGGATGGCCACACGCACCCCGGCTTCCTCAAGCCGCGCCTTCGTGCGGACCATCAGCGAAGACTTGCCGACCTGCCGCGTGTCCAGGATATAGCAGAACTCACCCCGAAGGAGCGTCTGTAACAGGACGTCGTCCGCCTGCCGCTCGACGTAGGAGGGTGCGCCCGGATGGAGTGTCCCGCCGGAGACGAAAAAGGGGCCGGCGTTCTGGAATGGCTGCGAAAGAGAAGGGACCCCGGAATCTGTACTGGTAGGCATGGTTTCCCCGGCTGATGTTATAGGGTGATGATACGGGACGACGGCCTATGGCATTGAAGGCAGTATATCCGGGTAGTGTGACCACATTCGGCGGGGTTCGGTGTGACAAAAGACACACGCTACCCTAAGCAGGTGGTCACGCTAAGCCGGGTGTTTGAGATGGCTGAGTGCGGCCATCGCGGCGTAGTATCCCCCCATGCCGTGGACGCCGCCGCCGGGCGGGGTGGCGGAGGAACACAGATACAGGCCGGGGACGGGCGTAGACCACGGCGTCCAGCGGGCGATGGGGCGGGTGAACAATTGCCGCCAGTCCTGGATGCCGCCGTTGATGTCCCCGCCGATGTAGTTGGCGTTGTACCGCTCCATCGCCGACGGGCCGATGGTGTGCTTGGCGAGGATGCGGTCCCGGAAGCCCGGTGCGAACCTCTCGATCTGCGCCTCGATGCGGCCCGTCATGTCCACGGTGCAGCCGTTAGGGACGTGGCAGTAGGCCCAAACGGTGTGCTTGCCATCGGGGGCGCGGGTCGGGTCAAAGAGGCTCTGCTGGGCCAGCAGGATGTAGGGCACGTCCGCGACCTCGCCGCGCGCCGAGGCCCGCTCGGAGCGGCTGAGTTCGGCCCGCGTCGCGCCCAAATGCACGGTCCCCGCTGAGGTCACTTCGGGCGACTTCCAGGGGACCGGGCCGTCCAGGGCATAGTCCAGCTTGAACGCCCCCATGCCGTAGCGGTAGCGGCCCAGCCGCGTCCGGTAGCCGGTGGGCAGCTTGTCCCCGGCGATCTTGACGAGCTGGCGGGGCGTGATGTCGCCCATGATGACGCGCGACGGCGGCAGGTCATCCAGCGACTTCACCTCCCGCCCCGTTTCCACCTTGCCGCCCAACGATTCCAGGTGCGCGACCAGGGCGTCAATGATCTTCTGGGACCCGCCGCGCGGGAACGGCCAGCCGACCGCGTGGCCGGCGATGCCCAGCGCCATGCCAAAGGCGGCGCTCGGCGACTGTTCCAGGGGCAGCATCGAGTGGGCGGCCATGCCGGAGAAGAAGCCCCGCGCCCGGCCCCCCCGGAACGCGGCTTCGGTCAAGGCTTGCGAGGACAGAATCGCCTTCAGGCCGAACCGCGCCAGGCCGAACGGGTAACACGCCAGCCGCAGCGGCTCGCGCAGCGCCCTGGAAGTCTCCTCCCAATCGGGCACGAGCGGCCCCATCAGGCGCGTGTAGTTGTCGGCGTCCGCCCCCAGCGTCGCCGCCGTCTCTTCCACCGACTGGTACAAGAGTGCGGGCGGCCCGTCGTCAAATGGGTGTGCCAGGGCGGCGGGCGGCTGTATCCACTCCAGCCCATGCTTTTCGAGCGGCAGCGTCCGAAAGAACGGCGACCCGTAGCCGAGCGGGTGGATGGCCGAGCAGATGTCGTGCGTGAAGCCAGGCAGCGTCAGCTCCGCCGACCGGCAGCCCCCGCCGGGGGTGTCCTTGGCCTCGACCACGAGGACGGAATGGCCCTCCTGCGCGAACCGGATGGCGGCGGCCAGCCCGTTCGGGCCGGAGCCGATGACGACGGCATCATAGTCTTGTGCTGATGAGCGAGCAGCAGATGGTGTCATGTCAAGTGTTCTAAATCGCTGAGGTCTTTCAGCCTGCCGCTGGCTTGCTTGTTGACCTTGAGGCTGTCCATGTCAATCACGTTTATGGGTACGCCGTCCATAAGGATCACCTCGCGCTTCAGCCAGCAGTCAGTGAATTCTACGCCTGAGATGCTGGTAAGCAGTTCAATCCGCAATGGAGGGTTGCCCATGCGGATGACACGATCTGCCTGCAAAAATACCCCCACGGCGATATCGTCGCTTGAGAACCCGAAGCCGCGCAATGCAGCCGCCACTCCCTGTGCGTTGTCTTCGCTACGCGCTATCCAGATGTCCATGTCGCCCGTAGCACGGGGGTAGCCGTGGTGCCCGACCGCGTAGCCCCCGACCAGAAGATACTCAACGCCGTTCTCGTTCAACAACTTCAAGAAATCTTTGAAGTCGGTCGGTAGAAGGATCGTAGCCATACATCACCTGCCGCATCAATTCGAGCGCTTCCAGCCTTGCCTGGGGAGACTGGGTTTTCCAGTAGTCCGCCTCATCTGACGGGTCATGGAGCGAAACGATGGACAGGCTCGACTTGTCCATCTTTAGAGTATCACGCAGAGACATTTTTGTCCTCCCCGACTGCGCTGGGTTCGTCCAGGGAAACCTTGTCATAGACCTCCGATAGGGGCAGGGAGCAGCCGAGAGAGGGGAGGAACAGGCTGGCCGCCAGCCCCTCCACGGCCCTGAACTTCCAGGAACCATCGTCCTGCCGGACGTACTGCTCGACGCGCGCCTTGTTCTGGGAAACAAGGATGTACTCTTGCAGCGAGTCCAGCCGCCGATAGTGCGCCCACTTCTCGCCCCGGTCGTAGGCTTCCGTCGTGGGCGACAGCACCTCGAACAGCACCGTCGGGTTGATGATGCTGTTCTTGTCGAGCGGGTGCCGGTGCTGCTCCCCGCAGACGACCGACACGTCCGGGTGCGTCATCAGGCCCGACTGCATGATTGTCACGCGCAGGTCGCTGTTGAAGACTTGGCACGGCTCGCGCTTGAGCAAGTTCCCCATCTCACGCCCTATGTTGTTACCGATGGCACTATGCTCAGGGCTGCCGCCTGCCATCGCGAAGATCTGGCCGGACAGGTATTCGCTCTTGAACTCGGAGGTTTTTTCCAGTTCTATGTACTGTTCAGGCGTGTAGAATGGAACGGGTTGGGCCGACATATTTATGCCTCAGTATTTGGCGTCATACAGCGGCTGCAAAGGGAGCCATGCCCTGAAGGGCACGGCTAACCGGCGCAGACGCCGAGAACTACCGCTTCGCGGCAGTGGGAAAAAGGTACTAGCCCCGCGAAGCGGTGCTTGTTGGCCGAAGGCCGTCTAGCCGTGCCCTTCAGGGCATGGTTTTCTTAGCACAATGCCAAGCTGTTCCACTCTGTCAGCTTCGCTTTCATCTGCGGCTCTGACCTGAAACCCACAAGTAGTTCATGGAGGAAGCCGTTGAAAATGCAAACCAGCGTCGGCGTAGTCAGCACATCCCATTCTCTTGCGAGCGGCCAATTTTGCTCCTGGTCAAGATCCATCGCGTAGAAGCGCAGGCTTGTGTGGCCCTCGCGCATTCGTTGCAGCCGGGCATCAAGGCTCCGACTGGTTGGGTCCCAGACCGCCCAGAGTAGGATTACAATTACACAGCCGCTTCCAGCCGCCTGACTGAAGCTCTCTGCTTCAATGACTGGCAGAGACGGGACATACGTTTCCATGAAAGCAGCCTTATGGAACAAGTACCACGCCACTCATCGGCATTCCTGCATGATTCTCCCATAGATGATCATGCCGTCTTTCCGATTAACGGCGACAAAAAGAGGGTAGAAGCCGTAATAACCACCTGCAATATTCCCCAGTCCTTTTGAAAGTCGGAAAGGCATTCATCCACCATGTTCAAACTGCCACTCTTCTCGTCCAGCGGCGGCGATGGGAAGAAGCGCCAGGCCCAGCCGTTCAGCCGGATGACGCAGCACAAGGAGTCGCGGCTCGAAGGCGCGACCGTGACCGAGAGCGTCTGCCCCTACTGTGCGGTCGGGTGCGGCCAGCACATCTACACCAAGGGCGGCCAGATCATTGACATCGAGGGCAACCCGCACTCGCCGATCAATGAGGGGACGCTATGCCCAAAGGGCGCGAACGTCTTCCAGCTCGCCCGCAACCCGCACCGGGTCAAGCATGTCCTGTATCGCGCGCCCTATGCGACCGAGTGGGAGCGGAAGCCGCTGGAGTGGGCGATGGAACGGATCGCGCAGAAAGTCCACGACGCCCGCGAACGTGGCTGGACCGAGAAGGACGACCAGGGCCAGACGATCAACGCCGTCCGCAACATCGGAACGCTGGGCGGCGCGACACTGGACAACGAAGAGAACTACCTGATCAAGAAGCTGTTCACGGCGGGGCTGGGAGTGCTTTCCGTCGAGAATCAGGCGCGCATCTGACATTCTGCTTCCGTGCCCGGTCTGGGCGCGACATTCGGCCGCGGCGCGGCCACACAATACCAGCAGGATCTCGCCAACAGCGACGCCATTCTCATCATGGGTTCCAACATGGCCGAGGCGCACCCGGTCGGCTTCCGCTGGCCGATGAAGGCCAAAGCCAAGGGCGGCAAGATCATCCATGTGGACCCCCGCTTCACGCGCACCTCGGCGATGGCCGACCTGCACGTCCAGATCCGGGCTGGCTCGGACATCGCGTTTTTGGGTGCGCTGGTCAACTACGTCTTGACCCAAGAGCGCTGGTTTAAAGAGTATGTGCTGGCATATTCCAACGCTTCCACGATCGTGGACGAACGGTTCCAGGATACGGAGGCGCTGGACGGCCTGTTCAGCGGCTACGACCCGGAAACACGCTCCTACGACCCTTCCGAGGGCTACTGGAGTTACAAGCAGCCGGAGGGCGAAGACAAAGGCGATGGCGACGCTCGCGGCAAAATGTCCGGCAACTCGAACGGAGTCCACGGGCCGGGCATCCAGGGCGGGGCCAGTACGCACAACTCCCCCCAGGGCCAGTCCACGGAGTCCAAGGCCGGGTACATCGAGCGCGACGAGACTTTGCAGGACCCGAACTGCGTCATGCAGCTTTTGCGCCGCCACTTCGCGCGCTACACGCCTGAGATGGCCGCCGACATCTGCGGCTGCACCCCGGAGCAGGTCATCAAAGTCGCCGAAACCTTGTGCGACAATTCGGGCCGGGAGCGCACCAGCGCCCTCGTCTACGCGGTCGGCTGGACCATGCACACGACCGGCGTCCAGATCATCCGCACGGCCAGCATCCTCCAGACTTTGTTGGGGAACATGGGGCGGCCGGGAGGCGGCATCATGGCCCTGCGCGGCCACGCCAGCATCCAGGGATCTACGGACATCCCGACGCTCTACGATCTGCTGCCGGGTTACCTGCCCCAGCCGACTTCCGAGCCGTCGCACGATACGCTGGACTCGTATGTGAAATACGAGGGCCTGCCGACCGGCTATTGGGCCAACTTCAAGGAGTTCATCGTCAGCCTGCTCAAAGCCTATTACGGTGAGGCGGCCACGAAGGCGAACGACTTCTGCTACAACTGGCTGCCGCGTCTCGACGACGACTACTCGATGATCCTGGCCTTCCAGCGTATGGCGAAGGGCGACTTTGAGGGTTACTTCCTGTTCGGCCAGAACCCCGCCGCCGGGTCGGTCAACGCCAAGGTCGTCCGCGAAGGCTTGCGGAACCTGGACTGGCTCGTCGTCGCCGACTGGTTCGAGACGGAGAGCGCCGTCTTCTGGAAGAACGACCCGACCGGGCCGCCGCCTGAGCAAGTAGCGACCGAAGTGTTCTTCATCCCGGCGGCTTCATCCCCGGAGAAAGAGGGGACGCTGACCAACACGCAGCGGCTCATCCAATGGCACGACAAGGCTATTGACCCGCCGGACGACTGCCGCTCGGACCTGTGGTTCCTGTACAACCTGGGCAAGCGACTAAAAAAGCTGTATGAAGGCTCGACGCAGTCGAAAGACCAGCCCCTCCTGCACCTGACCTGGGACTACGATTACGATGAGCATCCACTGCTGCCGGACGGCACGTCGAGCCGCATCGAGGGCGAGCCGGACGCCTTGAAAGTGCTTCAGGAGATCAATGGCTACCACACGACCGAGGTAGACCCGGAGACTGGCAAGTGGAAATTGCTGTCGGGCTTCTCGGACTGCAAGGATGACGGCACGACGGCCTGCGGCGGCTGGATCTATTCCGGCGTCACGCCCGCGCCAAATGTCAACCGCGCCCGCGACCGGGTCCGCACGCCGGACAACCCGCTGGACCCCAAATGGGGCTACGCCTGGCCTCATAACCGGCGCGTCCTGTACAATCGGGCCAGCGCGGACCCCGAGGGTAACCCCTGGTCGGAGCGCAAGAAGCTGATCTGGTGGGACAAGGCCGAGAAGAAGTGGACCGGCGACGACGAGCCGGACTTTGAGCCGGACAAGGACCCCGCCTACCGCGCCCCCAAAGACGCCGTTGGGATGAAGGCCATTGACGGCGATGCGCCGTTCATCATGCACCCGGACGGCCTGGCCTGGCTGTTCGCGCCCGGCGGGACTAAGGATGCGCCGCTTCCGACCCACTACGAGCCGGTCGAGTCGCCAGTCCGCAACCTGCTCTACAATGCGACGCAGGACAACCCGACGACGCGCTATTTCGCCGACCTGCCGGGGAACCAATTGGCGCGCTACCCGGAGGATGATTTCCCGGTCGTCGCCTGCACCTTCCGGCTGACGGAACACTACCTGAGCGGCCCGATGTCGCGGTTCAACTCGTGGCTGAACGAGCTGATGCCTTCCATGTTCATCGAGATCGGCCCGGAACTCGCCGCCGAGCATGGCATTTCGAACGGGGACTGGATGACCTGCGAGTCGAAGCGGGCGAAGATCGAGGCCCGCGCCCTGGTGACGCGGCGCACCAAGCCGATGGTCATTGACGGCAAGACGATCCACCAGGTCGGCATCCCGTTCCAGTGGGGCTTCGCGGGCGAGGTGGTCGGCAGCAGCGCCAACGACTTGACCTCGCTCGTCGCTGACCCGAACGTGACGATGCACGAGGCGAAGGTCTTCGCCTGCCGCGTCCGCGCGGGCCGGGCCGACGACCAGCCGCGCGAGCCGACGGCGAAGATGGAGCAATGGGCTAACCGTGAGCCGGTCCCGGACACGCCTGCGGGCGCACAGCCCGAGGGCCATTTGGGGAGGCACTTGCGTCAGGACGGGCCGACCATCGGCCCCGTAGAGAAGAAGCAACCATGATCCAACTAGAAATGATGCAGAGCCTGGGCAACGCCTTCCCGCCCCGGCGGACGGAGGTTCCAAGCCCCGGCCCGGACGGGCAGGACCAGATGGGCTTCTTCACCGACACCAGCCTTTGCATCGGCTGCAAGGCCTGCGAGGTCGCCTGCAAGCAGTGGAACCAACTGCCCTCGGACGGCTTCAAGTTCACCGGGAACTCCTACGACAACACGGAGGCGCTGTCGGCGACGACTTGGCGGCACGTCGCGTTCCAGGAGCAGATCGGCGAAACGTCGTCGCGGTGGCTGATGATGAGCGACGTCTGTAAGCACTGCGAGGATGCGCCCTGCGTCCAGTCCTGCCCGACCGGGGCGCTGATCTATAACGAGTACGGCAACGTCTACGTCCAGGATGACATTTGCAACGGCTGCGGGTACTGCGTCTCGGCCTGCCCATTCGGCGTGATCGGGCGCTCCTCAGAAGACGGCCACGCCCACAAATGCACACTCTGTTATGACCGCCAGAAGGGCGGGATGCAGCCCGCCTGCGCCAAAGCCTGCCCGACGGCGTCCATCCAGTTCGGGCCTGTGGACAAGCTCCGGGAACACGCCCGCCAGCGCGTCGAGGACCTGCGCGCGCAGGGCAACGACAGCGCCTATCTTTATGGGGCAGAGTCGGTTGGCGATTACGGAAGCCTGAATTCGTTCTTCCTGCTGGAAGACCACCCGAACCGCTACAACCTGCCGGAAGCCCCGCCGCAGCCGCTCAAGACGCAGAACAAGCGCTACGCGGCCAGCCTCCTGACGGGGCTGGCCTTGACCGCGCTGGCGGGCCTGTTCCTGGCGAAAGGGGCGAGTGATGCCGCCTGAGACAGAGACGCGGGGCCGCTGGGACGCCGTGGACGGCATCCCGGTCAACAAGACACCCGACGACATAACGCCCTTCGAGCAGACCTTGAAGCAGAAGCCTTTCACCGAGGGCCTGCCCGCTTTCAGCACGGGCGACAAGAAGGACGGCACTCCCGCCTATTACGACATCCCGCTGCTGAAAGCGCCGGTCTGGACGCACGAGGTCGGCATCTACTTCTTCCTGGGCGGCATGTCCTCCAGCGCGTTCAGCATCGCGCGGATGGCGGACCGCTTCGGGCGGGGCAAGTACCGGAACGTGACGCAGGTTGGCACGACGATCGCCGCCCTGACGGCCCTGCCCTGTGCGCCACTGCTGATCTGGGACCTCGGGGACCGCACCCGGTTCCATCACATGCTGCGCGTCTGGAAGCCCTCCTCGCCGATGAACCTGGGGAGTTGGACGCTGACCGTTTACACCCTCATGGGCGGCATTGCCGCCCTGCGCGAGTTCCTGCGGGTCCTGCGGAAAGACGCGCCGCTCACCGGAACCGCGAGGGCGGTGGACGAAACGGCGGGCCTGGTCGCCGACGGCGTGGGCGTCCCACTCGGCCTGTTGCTGGCCGGCTATACGGGCGTCCTGCTGTCCACGACGGCAAACCCGCTATGGAGCCGCAACTCCTGGATCGGTGCCCTCTTCAGTGCAAGTGCTGTCGCGGCTGGCTCGGGGGCCATCAAGCTGTCCCTGGAGGTGCTGGGGCAGGAGGGCGCGGCGACCGAAGCATTAGGAAAGGTCGAGTCGGCGGCCCACGCCGTCGAGGCCGTCTGCCACGCCGGGTTCTTGGCGCAGGCCGGCCCGCTGGCGAAGCCGCTGACGCAGGGCGAGTTCAAGCACGAGTACCTGTGGGGCGCGATTGGGGCGGGGATCGTCCTGCCGGAACTGCTGAACTGCATTCCCGCGCCCAAGCCCGCAAAACGCTGGCTGACGGTCGCGGCGGGCCTCGCCGCCCTGGCCGGCGGCTTCGCCCTGCGCTCGGCCTTCGTCGCCGCCGGCAAGCCCGCCGCCGACGACCCGGACCTATCCCGTCTGGCGACCGGCGAGAGAGGCGGCACGGCATGAAAGTCCGCTGGAACCGAGACAGCGTCCGCCTGCGTATCACACCTTCGGAGATGGCGATGATCCTGGGCGGCGAACAGGTCGCGGAGGAGCTTTGTTTCCCCGGCGGGGCGGCCTGGCGGATCGTCGTCAATGCCGGGCCGCAGACCGCCCTTGCCTCGGAAAGCAGCGCCGCAAGCGTCGCCCTCTCGGCGGAGGACCGCGAAAAGCTTGCCGAGCCGGACGCCGAGGGCGTCTACCTTCAGGCTGGCGGCCTGCGCTACTACATCGAGAAAGACTTCCCGTGCGTCCACAAGCGCGGTGCCGAGGCATTAGAACCGGACACGGAGACGTTCGTCCCCCCGGCGGGGTTTGAAGAGCGTAAGTTAGAAACGGAGACGGAGATAAATGGCGACTGATCTGGTACGCTGGGGCTATACGCCGGACGGCGACGGTGGGCGTGACAGCGAGAATGAGAAAGAGGACGAGTGGAACCGGCCCCCGGTTGAACCGCGCCCGCACCGGCGCTCCGGCCCGATCCATGATGGCCGCAGTGAGTTCGGCGCGCGCCAGGCGGACCGGGAAGCTGCCGACGCGCAGGCGCGGGGCGATGTCTCCTTCGCCAAGATGCGCGAGGGAGACGCCGCCGACCTGCGCCAGAGCCGCTGGGACTGGGGCGATGCGCGGACGTGGATATGGATCGTCGGCATGTGCCTCGCGTTTCTGCTGGTCAACATTCTCATCTACTATATGCCCTATGGCCGTCACAACCAAAACGACGGGACCAATCCGACGCCCACCATCCGCGTTTACTAACCCCGCTTGATGCCCTTCCGCCCCTTCGATTAGGTCCTCTTGGCGGGAGGCATCTCGCGTCACTTCCGGGGTGCTGCTGTTCTACCTCGGTTCCCCGTGAACGCGCGCTCCCTTTTCCGGCAGAAGGAAACCGGGACAGCCGCGCCGAACGATGTGACAGTGTTATCTTCCTCCCCTTCAGAGCCTTTGTGGGACAAGCGGGCCTGGTTCCTCGGCCTGCTCCTGAGCAACCTCGCCGGTCTGCTGCTGTTCTGCGCCTGCTACCCGACCTCCCGCCGCTTCCTGGAGTCTGCTTTTCCCTACTCGGTGTTCGGCTTCGATACCGATGACTCGCTTGGCATAGTAGGCGTAGGGCTTGGCATGATCTTTGCCCCTGCGATCATGTCAGGTATAGCAGGCCGCTTTTACGCACTTTGGGGGCTGCTGCCATTCCCCTTGTTCTCTGTATGGTTTTCTGCCGCTGCCGTCGTTGCCTATGTGCCCATAGATTTAGACGGCAGCGTCGTTCTTTCAACAGCAGTGATCTGCTGGGGCGTTTCTTCATGGCCTATCTCTCTGGTCCGGTATTACCTCCAGCGCCACCGTAAAATCGCGGTGCCTACCGCTCGCTCCGCCTTCGAGCCGCCGCCCCGAAGCCGTTTTGCTGCCACCAGTGTCACTGCCGCATTTACCGCGATCACACTCCTCGGCTGGTACAATCTCAAACACCCTGCCTCCCTTGGAGTCAATGCCCGTACTTCTTGGCGGCTCGGAGCGGAGGCTCATGTCCCTCTCATTATAAATGACAGGAAGGTTTACATGAATGCATGGTTCGGTGGCAAAAAAGAAGTCTGCCGGTTGGATACCGGCATGGACACAGTTGAGTGGTCGAAAAGGTTACACCTTCGGGGAAACCCGACCAGGGAGTATGGACAAAGCTGTGACCCAACAGGAAGTTGTGTTGATACCCAGACCGTCATACTGCCGGATGTTCGCATCGGAAATTATGGAGTGGCCGACCTGCCGACAGATGCCATAGGGATTGACCTGAACCCGCTATCAGTCTTTCGTCCGACCGACGTTAATCCTGAAGTGACGCTTGGCAACGCCGCTTTCATTCAAACCGTGATGACGGTAGATTACCGGAACAGGGAGTTGACCCTCCGCCCATCCAAATACAACTTCATGCAGCATCTGAAGGAAGGGGATCGAGTCTTACAGATGCGTTGGGCGACGGACGATGGGGATAACAACCAGGAGCGCAGGCTTTACGGCTGGCCCGCCGTTCGGGTATCGGTTGACGGGGCTTCTTTCTGGTGTACCCTGGACACAGGATGGGATGGACCGGAACTCGGCCTGACGGGAGATTTCATGAAGCGCCATCCTTCCGTCGGGGGAGCTAAACACGATCTATTCCAGTTCGGCGCGATGCACGGCTCCGCACAGGTGGAGCGCCTCCACGACCTCAACGTCACCCTCCCTTGTTCCTGGCCGCCGCACACGGCTCCTCTCCCTCTGCGAATGGACGGCCTGGTCACGCCGACGCTCTATGGAGGTGATGGGGTGATCGGCCTCGCCCTGATGAGGCGCTACCGCATCACGATAGACTATCAAAGGGGGCGCGTCCTGCTGGAGCCTTACGCACAGGACGGGCTAGGCCGGAAGCAGGAGAAGGCAGGGCCGAAGCCGAAACAAAAGGCCATATGATCTTGAGGAAACACTTCGGCCCCTCGGGCCTGCTGTTGGTCGGCGCGCTGTGCGGCCTGTTTGGCGCGGGCTGCCGCACGGGGTCGCAGCCGGAGGGGGGGACGGCCCAGGTGCGGCTGATCAATGCCGTGCCGGACTCGGGGGGGCTGAACGTCTCCGCCGACGGGCGGCGCGTCTGGACGCGGGCGCTGTTCCGCAGCAGCACCGGCTACCAGGGGGTCAATGCCGGAACCTACCCGGTGCGTCTGGATTCTGCCGCGTTCGGCGCGACGCTGCTGGTGCGGCCCATTTCGTTTGAAAAGGGCCACGATTACACGGTGCTTGTCCTGGGGCAGATGCGGAATGGGGGGAGGCCGGTGGAGGCGCAGGTGGTGGAGGACGACACGCCGGGTCGGGTCGAGCAGGGCAAAACGACCCTGCGGCTGGTCAACGCGGCGTTGGGGCTTGAGCCGGTGGATTTGGTCGTCAGCAACATCGTCGGCCTCCAGAACGTCGCCTACGGCAAGCGCAGCCCGGCCCTGACGCTGGACGGCGGCTCTTACGACCTGAAAATCGTCCCCGCTGAGACGCCGGACACGCTAGTCGGACCGATCACACTGCGCCTCGAACCGGGCCGCGCCTATACGCTGGTCGTGATGGGCCGGGCATCCGACGGCACACTCAGCCTGGAAGCCTTCCCGGACGCCCCGTGAAAAGGGCGCGATGAATCACGCCCCTACTTGCCGCGCTCGATGTAATCGCAGACGCGGCGGTAGGACGTGGTCAGGTAATCCGACATCAGCAGCTCACGGCTGCCCTCGTAGTACCACTTCGTCCGCTCGCCCAGGTTCTCGTCGGGATCGCCGATCTGATAGGTCGCGATCTCGCGCGGCAGGGCGTAGGCGCGGCCCGTTGCCTGATCCACGGCTTTGAAGGCCGTCTTGAAGATGTGGTCCTTGTCCTTGAAGTTTTCGTCCCAGGTCATCGTGACCTCGTAGTCGCGCCCGTCAACGCAGTGGTATCGGCTTTTCTTTTCCATAATGTCCTACTAGTTTTGAAACTTTGCGGTCCGCAGCAGCACCATGATGCAGGGGCCGCCGGAGACGACCTGGATGCCGCTCGCGTGGCAGGCCGCGACCGCCGCTTCCGACTCCGCGCCGGGCTGCATCCAGACCTTCGTGATGCCGAGCCGGGCGCACTCCGCCACGGCGGCCTCGGTCACGGGCGGCGGGACGACCATGACTGCGGCCTGGGGCGTCTGCGGCAGGTCTGAGAGGCTGGGCCAGCACGGGTCGCCGTCCACTTCGGTCGCCCTCGGGTTGACGGCCAACGCCGTCTTGCCGGCGGCTTTGAGCGAGCGGTAGACGAGGCAGCCGTACTTGTCCGGGTCGCGGGACGCGCCCACCACGGCGAACAAGTCCGCCGCCAGGATGGCCTGTATTTCGGGTGTCATGGGTTTGGTCGCTCGCCGGCGGAACTGAAAGTGCTGCCTTGATGGTATCCTTTTTGGGGGGATGTTGTCAACCCCTCTTCTTTAGGAGTATCCCAATGCATTCGCCTCGCCCCTTTGTTGCCCTTGCCGCGCTCTCGCTGGCCTGGGCCGTCCCCGCCGCCGCCCAGCAGATGATGACCGCCCCGCCGCCCCCGCTGCCTGCGGGGACGCGCGCCCCGGCCTTCACGACCAAGACATTGGCGGGCAAGCCGCTTTCCCTGCGCGACCTGCGGGGGAAGGTGGTCCTGCTGGACTACTGGGCGACCTGGTGCGGGCCGTGCCGCATGGCGACCCCGACCCTGCGCGGCTTGCAGCAGAAGTTCCACGGCCGGGGCTTCAGCGTGGTCGGCATGAGCATGGACCAGGCCGACACGCTGGCCCAGGTGAAGCCGTTCGTCAAGGCCATGCACATCACCTACCCCGTCACCGTCGGCCTCGCCGCCAACAACCGCGCGCAGGCCGCTTATCACGCGGACGCGCTCCCCTCGCAGTATCTGATTGACAAGAAGGGCGTCGTCCGCTGGAGCCAGGCGGGTTACTCGGTGGACGAAGGCAAAGAGCTGGACGGGATGATCCAAAGGCTGCTGGCGGAGCGGTGAGTGGGGGGCGTTTTCCACGGGGCTGAACCCCCGTGCTTTGATAGAGCAAGCCCCCGCCTTCGCGGGCGAGGATACGCAACAGCCAAGACCGGAGAAAGAGGGCGCGATGAATCGCGCCCCTACTCGGATGCCCGCGGAGGTGGGGAGTCGCAAGGCTAAAGCACGGGGGGGCAGCCCCGTGAAAACAGAGAGGGCACCGGCATCACTGCCGATGCCCGCTGTTGTTTTAACCGTGAAGCCGGCTAGGGTGCGAAGTCCAGTACCACATAGGAGCCGGGCACGACGCCCCGGCGGCCACGGCGTGGCGGCGCTGCCCCGGCGGCGGGCGCGGCGGCGTCGGCGGGCGGCGCGGGCTGCTCCGTCGCCGTCATCAGATAGACGTGGTGCGTCTTCGGGTCCAGCGCCATCGTGCGCGCGCCGGCTTGGGTGGGGACCGTCGCCACCACCTTGAACAGATTTGCCCCAGTCTCCTGGACCACGTTCAGCGTGCCGTCCTCGCCGTTGGGGCTGAAGGCAACGCCCAGGGACGGATCAAAGGCGCTGGCGTCGGGGCCGTTGCCGATGGGCAGCGTCGTGACGATCTTTCCCGTGTCGGCGTCCAGCACCGTCATCTTCTGGTTGCTGCACACCGAGAAGACGCGCCTGGTCTTCGGGTCCATCGAGATGCCCGAAGGGCCGTCGCCCGGCGCGATGGACCAGGAGTTCTCCACCTTGAGCGTCTTGGCGTTGATCGCCGCCACCTCGCTCTTGTCCTCGATGTTGTTGTAGATCATGCCCTTGCCGTCCGCGACGGCGTACTCGGGGCGGCCCGGCAGCGTGACCGTGCCCAGCACCTTGCCCGTCGCCCCGTCAATGGCGGTCGCGTCGTTGCTGCCGCCGTTGAAGGTGAAGACGCGCTCGGTGGCCGGCTCGAAGATGATGCAGTCCGGGTTGGTGCCGACGGGAACCTCGGCGACCTTGGCGAGCGTCTTGAGGTCGAAGATGGTGACGGTGTTCGCGCGGCCGTTGGAGGTGAACCCGTGCCCAGACTTGGGATCAATGGCGATGCCGTGGACGCCGGACGTGTTCGGGACGTCGCCTACGACCGTTCCCGTGGTCAGGTCCACCACGTTGACGTGGTTGGAGCGGCTGACGTAGAGCCGCTTGGCCGCGCTGTCGAGCGAGAGGTAGTCCCAGCGTCCGTCCCCGGTCAGGGTGATCTTGCGGGCGAGGTGATAAGAAGGGGCGGCTGCCGGGGCGGCGAGCAGGGGGGCTGCCGCGCCCGCCAGGAGCGCGCCGCCGGCCAGCAGCGCCGCCGGTGGCGCGTGGTGGAAAAATGTTTTCATAAAGGGTGGGCCTTTCAAAAGCGTGTCATGACCGACACCGTGATTATGACAGGCCCAGATTAGAATGGCATGAAACCCGCGCCAGGCGGCGTGAGGGTCCGGCAGAGGTCAGCGGGTCGGGTCATCCAAATGCCGTGGCAGCTTCGTCAGGGCAAAGGCCGACGGGTCGGTGTCGCTCGCGACTCGGTTGTAAGCCTGGACTGCTTCCTGGGTGAGCCTCCAGCATTCCGGCGTGAAGGGCGGCCGGCCCTCGGCCAGACGGCGCTGGTAGAGGCGATACTCGGCCTGGAGGTACACCGTCATGGACTTGTTGCAGTTGGCCGGCTTCGGCTGGGGGCCGTCCCTGAAAACAACCTCTTGGGGGATGCGTGGCCCGCTCCGGTGGGACTGGAAGGCCATGCCCAGCAGAAGCATACCGAGCGCGACCGGCACGAACAGCGCCGAGAGGGTGGGGAGGCTCGGGCGCATGATGTTTCGAGGTGTCATGCTTAGATTGACCCGCGATTGGCGAATTAGTTGCATTCCGACCGGGAGTGTACGCCGCCCTCGAGCCTCCTACCGCTAGTGCCGCCCTTGACAATCGGCCCCAAGTCTTGTATACTAGGACGAACCCATCGTTACTGACTAGATATTGACCGGTGATCGCCCCCATAACCCCTGCCCGAAATGAATCACCGGCGACACGCGCCCCGAGCAGGAGGACCCGCATTTGCAGAAGATAGAAACCGTCGGCGGACGACGCCTGGAGGGCGAAGTGTGCCTGAGCGGCAGCAAGAACGCCACCGTCGCCATCCTCGCCGCCGCCCTGCTGCCGGCAACCGGCCAGACTGTACTGAAGAACGTCCCCCGCATCAGCGATGTCCTGACACTGCTGGACATCTTGAAGTACCTCGGCGTCGGCGTTGACTTCACCGATAACGTCGTCACCCTCGACTCCACCGCCCTCGCAACCTCCGAAGCCCCCTACGAACTCATCCGCAAGATGCGCGCCTCGTTCCTCGTGCTGGGGCCGCTGCTGGCCCGCTTCGGCACGGCGCGCGTCGCCCTGCCCGGCGGCTGCGACATCGGCGCGCGCCCCGTGGACTACCACGTCAAGGGCCTGGAGCGGCTCGGCGCGCGGACGACGGTCGAACACGGGAACGTCGAGGCGGTCATCCCGCACGGCCTGCACGGGGCGGACATCTACCTGGACCGCAGCAGCGTCGGAGCGACCACGCACCTGATGACGGCCGCCGCCCTGGCGGAAGGGGTGACGACCATCTCCAACGCCGCCCAGGAGCCGGACGTCGTGGCGACCGCCGACCTCATCAACCTGATGGGCGGCCGGGTGCGCGGGGCGGGGACGAAAGAGATCACCATCGAGGGCGTGAAGTCGCTGCACGGCGCGGAATACACCATGCAGACCGACCGCATCGAGGCGGGGACTTTTGCCGTCGCCGCCGCCATCACGCGCGGCGACCTGTTCATTCGGGGCGCGGTGGAAGAACATGTCCAGCCGATCATGCGAAAACTGGCCGAGGCGGGCGCGGCCGTAAACTACAACGACGACGGCGTGCGCGTCCGGGTGGCGGCGAACCAAGTCCTGAACGCCATCCGTATCACTTCCAGCCCGTACCCAGGTTTTCCGACCGACATGCAGCCGCAGTTCGCCGCCATGCTGACCATGGCGAAGGGGACCTCGACGATCACCGAGACGCTCTTCGAGCGGCGCTTCAAGTACATTGACGAACTGGCGCGCATGGGTGCCAACATCAAGACCGAGGCCAATGCGGCGATCATCGAGGGCGTCACGCGCCTGACGAGCGCCCCGGTCGCCGGGTCGGATTTGCGGGCGACGGCGGCCCTCGTCCTCGCCGGGCTGGCGACGGAGGGGCGGACGGAGATCACCGGCATCCAGTTCCTGGACCGCGGCTACGAGGGCTTTGAAGCGAAACTGCGGGCCGTGGGCGCGCAGATCGAGCGCACCGGTGACGTGAGCGGGGCCGTCGGCAAGGGCCACCCCGGCAACGGCACCGGGGCGGCCAAGCGGCTGGCGACGGGGGCGGCCTCCTGATGCGTTTCAGCCAGGACATCGGCATTGATCTGGGAACGGCCAACGTCCTGGTTTATGTGCATGGTAAGGGAATCATCATGCGGGAGCCGTCCGTGGTGGCGATGGACGTCAACAGCCGGAAGGTCCGCGCGGTCGGCGAGAAGGCCCGCGAGATGCTGGGCCGCACCCCCGTCAACATCGTCGCCGTGCGCCCCATGACCGAGGGCGTCATCGCGGACTACACGACGACGCAAAGGATGCTGGAACACATCCTGCACAAAGTCTGCGGCGTCAAGCGCCTCTTCAAGCCGCGCGTCCTGCTCGCCGTGCCCTCCGGCGTGACTTCGGTCGAGCAGCGGGCCGTCAAGCAGGCGGCTCTTGCGGCGGGCGCGGGCGAAGCCCTGACCATCGAGGAGCCGATGGCGGCGGCCATCGGGGCGGGCCTGCCGATCTCCTCGCCCGGCGGGAACATGGTGGTGGACATCGGCGGCGGGACTACCGACATCGCCGTGCTGTCGCTCGACGGCATCGTGCTGTCGCGCAGCCTGCGGATCGGCGGCATGAAGCTCGACGACGTCATCATCCGCCACATCCGCCAGGCCTACAACCTGCTGATCGGCGACCGGACGGCCGAGGAGATCAAGATCGCCATCGGCAGTGCGGTCGGGCAGCGTGAGGAGACGGCCATGGAGGTGCGCGGGCGCGATCTCCTCAGCGGCCTGCCCCAAACCGTCACCGTCACCTCAGAAGAGATCCGCGAGTGCATGGCCGAGCCGATCAGCCAGATCGTCAGCCGGGTCAAGAACGTGCTGGAAAAGACGCCGCCCGAGCTGGCCTCGGACATCATCGAGCGCGGCATCGTCCTGACCGGCGGGACCGCCCTGCTGCGCGGCCTGGACATCCTGATCGCCCAGACCGCGAACGTCCCCACCCGCGTCGCCGACGACCCCCTCTCCTGCGTCGCCCTGGGCACCGGCATGGCTTTAGAGCAGCGGCGCGGCATCACCGAAGACCTGCTGGCGGCCGCCTGACGTCCCGCTGAAAAAGGGCGAACCTTGTGTTCGCCCTTTCTTCATGTCTGCCCCTCTTTTATCGCCGTGGCTCTCACACCCCCGCCGTCTTGTCACCCGCCGCCTTCTCCGCCAGGTGCAGGACGATGGGCTGCTTGCGGAGGGTGACGATCTTCTCGTGCTGGGCCTTGGCGGCGGCATAGTCGGCGGGCGCGATTAGGCCGGGGTGGGACGTGACCGTCAGCTTGACGGTCAACGTGTTGCCGACCAATGTGACCGTCTCGTCGAAGGAGCCGAGGGCGGTCTTCTCGTGGATCTCGTCGGGCTTGTCTTCCAGGGTGTAGCCCGCCGGCAGGGTGATGATCTGGTCATCCTCGGCCTGGTCGGTGGCAGCCTGGTAGATCGGGAAGGTCCGGTCCGCCCGGTCGTAAGGGGCGCTTGTCATGTCCTGGCCGTTCAGGATGAGCAGGTGGCCGGTCTTGACCGCCCACAAGGGGGCATGGAACTTCAGGTCGAAGACGACCGGCTTATCGCGGTCCCCGGTGGGGCTGAGGGAATAGTCGGAGAGGGTGGCGTTGGGGCTGAAGTGGCTGACCATGTTCTGGAAGCCCGGCTTCACCTGCGCGTCCTGGAGGCCCCGGAAGGAGACCCGCGCGCCCAGGCCGCTGTCGCCGTCCAGGTGGATCGTCGTCCGGCAGTCCGCGCTGCCGTCGGCGTGCAGGTCCACGTTCGTGATGGTCGTCTGCCGGTTGTCTCCGGGCCCTCCGGTCGGGATCGTCTCGAACGTGCCCGTGCCGTCGCGGACCACGAAGGCGTCCACGCCCCGGTCGCCGCCGGGGATCTGGCCGAAGGGGCACATCTCCGCCGTCGAGTCGAACCAGTACGGCTTGCCGTCGATGTCGGCGCGCACGATGGCGTGGTTGAAGAAGTAGGGGGCGGCCAGCTTGTCATGCACCGGCTGGATGTTGCCCGCGCCCAGCAGGACCGGCCAGGCGGTCTTGATGCCCGCCTCGTGCAGCATGGTGACCAGCAGAGTCGCCATGTCCTTGCAGTCGCCGTACCGGTTGCGGCAGACTTCGCCGGCGGGGTGGGGCTGGAAGGCGGACAGGCCGAGTTCCAGGGCAACGTACCGGGTGCGGCCCTCGACCCAGTAGTAGATGGCCTTGGCCTTCTCGGTGTCGGTCGTCTTTCCCGCCGTCAAGGTCTTCACCGTGTCCCTGATCTCGGGCGAGACGGCCATCTGGCCCGCCGCCAGCCCCTGATACCAGTGCGAAATGCTCTGCCAGGAGGGGATCGTTGACATCTCCACGGTGGGCAGGAAGGTGGAGGCGGGCGGCATCATCGGCTCGGGCACGATGGGGGCCAGGTTCTCCATCTTCCAGACGTAGGTCTTGCGCGCGCCGTCCGCCGACGGGGTTTCGGTCGCGACCATGCCGGACGTGTTGTGCGGCAAAGTCTGGATCTTCATGGAGGCGGGCGCGCTCAGGGTCATCTTGCTGAGGACGACCGGGTCCACGCCGTCGCGGAAGGTCCACTGCTCGCTGTACTGGCCGGGCAGGAAGGCCCGCGTCGTCGTCCGGGTGTAGACGTAGTCAATGATGACGCCGTCCTCGACGCCGGGCATGGAGACGCCGATGTCCTTGGCGTCGTCGTACATGGCGAATTCGGAAAACGGTGCGGTCTGGTGGATGTCCCCGCCGCTTGCCGTTAGGACCGTGCCGTCCGGCTTGATGGTGCGGGCGTGAAGATTGGTAATCTTCTCGTTCGAGGCGTTGAACGGGATGGACAGCTCGGCCTTCTCGTGGCCACGCTGGTTGAAGATTTTGAACGTCTCGTGCGTCACGTCCGTGCTGGTGCCGTCGGCGTTCAGCTTGGCGACGCTCTCGTCGCGCAGCGTGATGGCCGAGGCGTCCGGGAAAGCGGCCGCCGCCGGCGCGGACTTGACGAGCGCGGCGGCGGACACGTCGAAGGCCGGCGCGGGCGCGGGCAGGGCGGCCGGCGCGGCGTGGGCCGCGAGCAGACCGGCGACCGAGAGCGAAAACGCGAGAACAGGCCGATTAGGCATGGGAAGTCCTTTCGAGAAAAACCGCAGGGCTGCCTTGATATACGGTAGAATCCATGACGGTGTTACCAGGCCACGGCGACAGGTGCCCGGTCATAGACCGGGTGAAGGACGCTTGAGGCGCGTGAATAGTTCAATGAGCGTCGAGATGCTGGTTATGGCCACCAGGAGGATGAGGCCGAGCATGAGGGTAAGCATTCCCAGCGGGAGGACGTAATCAACGATCAGTCCACTCAGGACCCCCTGACTGCTGAGGACCTGGCGGCGGCAAAGGATTCTGTACAGGTAGGCCCCCGCCGTTATGAGAGTGACGAGCAAAAAGCCCATGCCGATGTAAAGGGTGCTTGAGTCGATCCCCCCCGTGTGGTGCATCCGCCGAAATGCCTCCCCCTTGCGGAGCCAGACGATGCCACCGAGCGAGTTCAGCCCCGAACACACCAGCCCGATCAAAAACATCTTCGATAGGAGCTGCTGATGCGTCATGCAGAAATGCAGCCATACTGGTTGTGGGGCGGACGGCGATGTCGCTCTTACTGACGACATGATGGGGAACGAAAGGAGGAGAAAGATGATGAACGTGGCGGCCGGGACGATCAACAGCACCAAAGGGACCCACGCGCTCTTTGACCGTGGCCTGGGACTGCTTTGAGTCTGCCGTAGCTCCCGCATGATCTGCTTCTCCCCGCTAATCAGGCCGGCGCGGCGACGGTGGCCATACGCCCTGCTGCTCTTCATCCGTTCCGAAGCCGAGCGCCTCGGCAGACTTGATCTCCCGCTTGTAGCGGCTGTAGCGGCCATACCTCCACACGAGGGCGAGACAGGAAGCCGCCAGGGCTGCAAACGGCTCCAGCCGCGTCACGTTCCAGACATTCCAGCCGGAAGCGTGGAAGTCGTCGGCACAAATGATGGCAAACGCACACCCCGCAGCGCTAAAACTGATGGTGAATAGGATCAACGATCCGAGATCGCCGTCCCTCGGAGACAGTCGCCGTATTTTTTCCCTTCAACGATCAGGGGCCTGTTATCATGTCGCCTTGCCATAGTCAGGTCCCATTAGCCCTTTGGCGGAGGTTTCACGACGGAGCGCAAGGACTAGAGGACCAGCCCGGTCCAGCCGACAGCCATGACGTACTCGTACCATCCTGGTGCGCTCTTGCCGCGCAGGTGCATCCCGAGAGCATCCGCGATGCTGATCAAGGCCACAATGGTGACGGCGATGGACGACAGCAGTTGTTCACGCGGCTTCATGCATCAACCCCCCTGTCCGCCGCAGGCGACCCATGGACGCGCAGGCACGGCGCGTACCGCCATCGGTGGTCTCACGCCCGGTGCCTCATCACCCGGCCCGCGTGATGTTGTCTATTTTCCACCCTTGCGCCGTCTTTACCCAATGCTGCACCCAGTAGTAGCTGACACTCATGTCGGCGTCTTTCCCGGCCCCTTTGAACCTCTCCTCGACCAATGCCGCTGCCGTGGTCGGCTTGACGAAGAACTTGTTGACCGTGAGGAAATAGCCGGGGAACTCCTTCATTATCTCGTGAATCTGACCGGCGAGTTTCAGGGAGGCTTGATGGCTCAAGACTTCGCCGTCATCGGTGCAAGTGAAGCCTGGCGTCAGAAGTGACCGGAAAGCCGCCTCGTCGTGGTGTTTCAGGGCGTCGAGGTAGGGGTCATACAGGTCCCGCACCGGGCCGGAGGCCGGGGGAGTGCCGAGGTCCGTGCCCATCACGGTCGTGTTGAGCGTCAGGGGAGTGTCCGACGACGAGCCGAAGGAGTGCGTCATGATAGGGGTAGGGCCTTTGATTTCCGGCGGCCTCTGATCGCTCGCCACCAACCTCCACCCCTGCGGCGTTTTTCGCCAAGTCTGCGTCCAGTATCGCGTTGTCACGACCGTCGTTTCAGGGTCGAGCTTCCGGCCCGCCGTTTCTACCGTCAGGGCGACCGCCGTATTCCTTGTGAGCGTCACCTTCGGGATGTTCACATAGAAAACGCCGTCCTGCAAGCCCTTCAAAGGCTGTTCCAGTGCCGCAAACGCCTCTTGGCCCTTGTAGTTTTTGCCGTCAAGGCTCAGTATGAAATCCGGCGAGGTGATCTTCTGAAGCCCGGCTACGCCATGCTCCTTGACTCCCTGTTC
Source organism: Capsulimonadaceae bacterium (assembly GCA_965215505.1). Classification (GTDB taxonomy): domain Bacteria; phylum Armatimonadota; class Armatimonadia; order Armatimonadales; family Capsulimonadaceae; genus JANXMY01. Next base: position 5,852,730 of record OZ244065.1, read on the forward strand.
ATAAACGTAGTATGCGGACGCGACGAATCTGCGGACTGCGGGGCGGCCGTTGTTGCCCAAAGAAAGTAATGCGGCTGTGGCAGGCAGGGTACTCCCTGACAGGATGAGCCAGAGCATCAGGGTAATTGAGGATTTCGCTTGCATCTGTCTTCCTTACTGCCGAGCGTCAACTTTCGGGGAGGAGAGGGACCCACGGAGGGGTGCCGGTCTTGACGGAGTAACATGAAAGCGCGGGTGACGACCAAGGAACCGGTCATCACCCGCCGCGAGCCTTGTTACAGCGCTGTCACAAACCGGCGCGGGGGTGCCTGATTATGGCACGGGTGGGGCTGGCTGTCAAGAGGATGCTAACTGCTGTACGGACGGCGCAGCTAATCACCGCATCACCCTATAGGCTCCATGCAACGAGAGATGCAGCTGTTCAATGCCCCCCGCCCCCGCCGCCGGGCGGGGCCTTCTTGGCTTTGCCTAGCAGCAGCAGCGCGGGGGTGGCGAGGACGAAGGTGATCCCCAGCAGCAGGAAGGCATCGTTATAAGACATGGTGGCGGCGTTGACCTGGACCACGCGGTCTATCGAGCGCACCGCCACCTGATGCGCCCCAGTCGCGCTGAAGCCCGCCGAGGCGAAGTGGGCGGCGGCGCTGGCCTGGCGGCTCAGGAAAGCCGCGTTGCCGGGAGTCAGGTAGGAGACGATGTTGGCGCGGTGATACGCCTCCTGGTTGGAGATGTAGGTGTTCAGGTAGGCGATGCCGAACGACCCGCCGAGCTGCCGGGCAAGGTTGATCAGTCCGGACGCCTGCTGGATCTCCGGCCCCTTTAATGCCGCGAAGACGACGAAGTTGATGGGGGCGAACAGGAAGCCCAGCCCCAGCCCGCGCACGATCAGGCCGATGCGCGTGTCCGGCTCGCCCGACTGCGGGGTCAGGTGGCCCAGCATCCACATGGAGGTGATAAAGATGCCCATGCCGAAGAGGATCAGGACGCGCGGGTCCACCAGCGGCTTCGCGCCGTTGAGCGCGCGCCCGCAGAACATCGCCGCCGCGCCGGTCGCCAGCCCGCCGGGCAGCAGGACCAGGCCGGTCGCGGTCGGGCTGAAGCCCAGCACGTTCTGGACGAACATGGGGAAGATGAAGACCCCCCCGTACAGGCCGAAGCCCAAGGCGAGGAACAGGACCAGGCCCGCCGTCAGGTCCTTGTTCTTCAGAATCCGGAAATTGACGATCGGGGCCTTGTTGCGGGGCGACAGTTCCCAGGCCAGCATGGCGGCGAGCGTGACGGCGGCCAGGATGGACAGACGGACAATCCCGACGCTGTTGAACCAGTCGTCCCGCTTGCCTTCCTCCAGGACGTACTGCAAGGACCCCAGGCCGACGGTCAGCAGGGCGATGCCAGGGACGTCGATGGGCGGGGCCTTCCCCTGGTTCGGCGAGTCGTGCAGGAAGGTCACGACCAGGAAGGCGGAGATCAGCCCGATGGGGATGTTCACGAAGAAGATCCAGGGCCAGTTATAATTGTCGGTGATGTAGCCGCCGACGACAGGCCCCAGGGTGGGGGCCATGACGATGCCCAGGATGAACAGGGCCTGTACGACCCCCTGTTGCTCCTTGGGGAAGATCTGCCGCAGAGTGGCCTGGCCCGTCGAGAGCAGGGCCGCGCCGCCCGCGCCCTGCAAGATGCGCCACGCGATGACCTCGTTCAAGGTGCGCGACGTCCCGCAGAAGAACGAGGCGACGATGAAGATGATGATGGAGGTCGTCAAATAGTTCTTGCGCCCGAAGCGCAGCGACAGCCACGCCGTCATCGGCAGGATGATGACGTTGGCGAGGATGTAGGCCGTCGAGATCCAGGCGATCTCGTCGGTCGTCGCGTTGAGGTTGCCGGCCATCTGGGGCAGGGCGACGTTGATGATCGTCGTGTCCAGCACCTCCATGATGGCCGCCGTGATCAGACCGATCAGGATGATCCACCGATACGGGTCCGGGGGCGCCGCGCCCGCCCCACCGCCCTGCGGACCGCCGCCCTGTTGCTGACCGCCCTGCGCGCCGCCACCCCCGCCGCCTCCGTGCGGCTGGGGGCGGCGGTCCCGCCCGTCAAGTACCTGTGTTGCCACTGCGCGCTCCCGTCCTTCTATCCCGTCCTTCTATCCCTGCCTCGTCTGTACTCTAGTCCTTATGCCGGCCCGTGCTCACGTCAATCGTGGCGACGACGGACATGCCCTGCCGGAGATTGTGGATGTCGTCTATCCGGGCGTACTTCTTGTCGTCGCCGTCATTGGCCTTGTCCAGCTCGATGCGGACGGGGATGCGCTGGACGACCTTGGTGAAGTTGCCCGTCGCGTTATCCGGAGGCAGCAGGGCCTCGGTCGCGCCGGTCGCCTCGTTGATGCTCTGCACATGGCCTTTGAAGACGCGGCCGGGGAACGAGTCCACCTCGATCTCCGCCGACTCGCCGGGCTTGACGTCGCGGAGCTGCGTCTCCTTGAAGTTCGCCGTGACGTAGACATAGTCGCCCTGGGTGATGGTCACCACCGTCTGGCCGGGCGAGAGGGACGCCCCGACGTTGACCGCCTTCTTGACCACCGTGCCGTCGGCGGGCGAGGGGATCAGGCAGTCGTTCAGAGTCACCAGGGCGTTCGCGAGCGCGGCCTTGGCCGAGTTCGCCTGGGCGCGGAAGGTGTTGATCTGGTCCCGGCGCAGCGCGATCTGCGTCTTCCCGGCCTGGGCGGTGGCGAGGTCGGCCTGCGCGCCGGAGTTCTGGCCCAGGTTGCCGACGACGTTCGCCTGCTGGATGCCGATCTGGGACAGGTTGGCGCGGGCGATGCCAAGCCCCGCCTGGGCGACCTGGACGTTCTGGTGGAAGGCGTCGGCGGCCCGCTGGGCGGCCCGGAGCTGGGCTGCCGCCTGGGCGACGTTCGCGCGGGCGGCGTTCACCTGCGAGTGCGCCTGGGCCGCCTGGTAGCGCGAGGCGTCGAGCTGCGACTGCGCGCTGGTGGCGGCTGCCGCGGCGGCGTCATACTGCTGGGGCGTGACGGCCTCCTGGCGGACCAGGACGGCGTAGCGCTTCTGGTCGTTGGACCTCTGGATGGCGGTCCCAAGGTAGCCCGCGATGGTCGAGTCGGCGGCGTCGGCGGCCCTCTGGGCGGTGCGGACCGTCTGCTGCTGGGCGTTGACTGCCGCCCGCGCCGTCTGCACCTGGGCGTCATACTGGGCGGCCTGCTGGCGGGCCTGCTCCACCTGGCTCTCGGCCTGGCGGACCTGGTTCCGGACCTGACCGCTGCTCAGAACGACCTGCTGCTGTGCCCCGAAGGTCCTCGCCTGCTGGGCGGCGAGATCCGCCTGCGCCTTGCGGATGGCGGCCTGCGTGGCCTGCTGCTGGTAGAGGAGGTTCTGCTGGGCCTGCGGGAGCTGGCTGAGGGCGGCCTGATAAGTGGCCTGCGCCTGCTGGACGGCTGCGCGCGGGCCGCTGTCTTCGAGCCGCCCGAGGGGCTGGCCCTTTTTGACCTTGTCGCCCTCGTCCACCAGGAGCTGAGTCAGGGTGCCGCTGATGATCGGGCTGACATTGACCAGGTTACCCTGGACGTAGGCGTCGTCCGTGCTGACGTGGTCCTGGTTGTAGTGGTAGAAGGAAAGGCCATAGATCAGGCCCGCAATCAGCAGGGCGGCTACGACCGCCCCGATGATGAGCTTCCTGACGGGGCTGGCCGGCTTCTTCCCCGCCTCCTTGTCATCGGCCTTGCCGCCATCCCCCTTGCCGCCATCCCCCTTGCCGCCATCGTCCTTTTTTTCTTCCTTGGGGGCGGCATACTTCGCGCCGTCATGCCCTTCCGGAGTGACGGCGGGGAACTTGGCCTGGCCGTGACCGTTCCCGTTGCCGTTGACAACATCCTTCGCCGGGGCCGGGTAGACCTGTGACTGTGTTTTCTGCTGCTGTTCGTCTGCCATTTGTTTGCCTTCCTGCCTTGTCCTACTGCACCTGCGGCGTCCCCACCGCGTTCTGGAACTGGGCACGCGCGACCAGATAATTGTAGACCGCGTCCACCTGATTGTTTTCCGCCTGCACGAGCGCGGCCTGGGCGTCGGTGACTTCCAGGTAAAGCCCGACCTGGCCCTGATAGCGGAGCTGGGCGAGCTGCCGCGCCCCGACGGCCGACTGCAAGGCGGCGTTCGCCGCCCCGATCTGCTGGGCCGCCGTCGCCAGGTTCAGGTACGCCTGCCGGACGTCCAGGGCCACGTCGGAGCGGGTGGAGGCAAGAGACGTCTCTGCGTTCTGCGTCCGCAGCCGCGCCTCCTGCACCCTGTCGCGCGTCAGGCCGCCGTCATACAGCGGGATGTCGAGCGTGGCCGTGAGCTGTCCGACCCGCTTGCGCGGGAACTGGAACGAGGGCGTCGGGTAGTAGTTCCCCGCCGCGCTCAGGCTGAAGGTCGGCTCCAGGCCCGCCCGCGAGAGCTTCACGCCGGTCTCGGCCACGCGCACATTGACCTGGGCCTGCAAAATCTCGGGCCTCTGCGCGTTCGCTGTTTGAAGCGCGCGGTTCACATTGATCGCCCCCACCTCGTTCGGGGCGGTCGGCAGCGGCGGCTGGGCCTTCGGGTCGGGGGCACCGACGCTGGAGAAGTCCGTCACCGGCTGCTGGATGACGACGCCCGGCGGGTCCACGAGCCGCACCGGGGCGGGCAGGGGACGCCCGACCAGGTCATTGAAGCTGGTCAGGGCGATGGCGAAATTGTTCTGGGCGCTGTCCAGGTTCTGCTGGGCCGTCGCCACCTGCGTCTGCGCGCGCAGGACATCTATCCGCTGCCCGACGCCCGCCGCGTTGAGGTTCGTCGCGTCCTGGAGCTGCCGCTCGGCGTTGTTCAGGGCGGCCTGGGCGACGTCCACCTGGTGCTGGGCGCGCAGGGTGTTGAAGTAGATCGTCTGCGCCCGCAGGATGCGGGCGTTGCGGATCTGCCCCAGGATGAACTCGTCCGCCAGGCTTTGCAGCCGCGCCTGGTCGGTGGCGGCGCGGATCTGGCCGGTCAGATCAAAGCGGTTGCTGACGTTGAGCGTCAGGATCTCCTGGTGCGTCGGCGTCACCTGGATGGGCGGGCCGCTGCCGAGGGCGATCTCGGTCGCCTGATCGTACCGGATGGCCGTCCCCGAGGCATCCACGTTGGGCCGCCCGGCGTCGGCGGCCTCGTCGGAGCGCTTGCGGTCTATCTGGACGTTGCGCGCCGCCGTCTGCACATCCGCGCTGCTCTGGATCGCCGCCCGGATGGTCGCCGGCAGGTCGAACAACTGCGGCCCGCCGGACGCGCCGGGGACGGGCAGGCTGCCCTGCGCGCCGCCGGTCCCGGTGTCCCCGCTCCCATTCGTGCCGTTAGTCCCCGTCGTCCCGTTCTGCGAGGAGCCGACGCCGTTGCTCCCGTTAGTCCCGTTAGCGCCATTGTTCCCATTTGTGCCGGTATTGCCGGTGGTGCCCGCCGCGCCGTCCGTACCCCCTGCGCCGTTCGTACCTGTATTCCCTGCGCCTGCCGTCCCGGTGCCGTTCGCATTCCCGACTCCCGTGGCCGTTCCGGGGGCCGCGACGCCGCTGCCCGTCCCGTTCCCGGTGCCGCCGGCATTGCCGGTCGCACCCGCGCCGACGCCGGTTCCGCCGACCCCCGACCCGCCGACGCCCGTGCCGCCGGTCCCGTTGGCTCCCGTCCCCGCCGCGCCGCCCGTGCCTGTGTTCCCCCCGGCACCCCCCGTGCCGCCCGCCCCGGCCCCTGAGCCGCCAGCTTGGCCGAACAAGATGAAGCCGGGCGCGAGCGGGCCGGCGGCGAGTGCCGGGACGGCGCTGAGACTGAGTGCGACGCCCAGGGACGCGGCGGCGCGTCGGGCGCGTGTTCGTTTGGTCATGATTTGCGAAGTCCTCGGACCGTAAGGTCCACAATTTCGGAGATTTCCGAGGCGATCTCGCCCTCGGATGACACGCACGGGTGCGGCGGCAGGAACCCCATGCACATGGTCTTCAGGGTGCGGGCCGCCCGCAGGGTGTCCGGGACATCGAAGACGCCGAGCCGGTTGCCTTCCTCCAAAACTCCCGCCAGCAGTTCCCATTCCTGCTCCAAGTAGGGCCGCATCCGCCCCTGCCAGTGGGGCTTGATTGCCACCACCAGTTCCAGCGTCGCCGGAGACTCGTGGCATCGCTGGAAGGCATTGAGCATCGGCCGCTGGAGCATCTCCGTCAGCTTCTGCACCGGCGTCTTGCCGGGGTCGCAGGCGACCGCCCGGCTCTTCTCCAGGCTGTCTTCCTTGTACTGCGCCATGATCGCCAGCCCGATGTCTTCTTTACCCTCAAAGTAGAGGTACACCGTGCCCTTGCCCACGCCCGCATCAGAGGCGATCTCGTCAATCGTCGTCTTCTTGAAGCCGTAGTGCCAGAGCCGCTGCTCCGCCGCGTCCAGGATTTTCTGCCGCACGTCGCCGTTGCGTGTCATGGGAACTCTATCTCACTTGCTGAACAACTGACTGATTTGTTATTCTAGTCAGAGTATACCACGCCAACACCGATTTTCAATCCGGCGTTCCCTTGTTGCAAAAATGTGCCGGACCGGTTAAACTTATCCCAAGAGGACCCGACCATGCCGACCATGCCGTTCTACATCGCCGACTCGTTCACACCCACCCGCTACGCCGGGAACCCCGCCGGGGTCGTCTTCCCCGACGCGCCGCTCACCGAGGCGCAGATGCTGGCCGTCGCGGGCGAGTTGCACCTGGAGTCCGCTTTCGCCACGCCCCACGACGGGCCGGAGGCCGACTACCTCGTCGCCTACTACACCGGTGCACAGCGCATCCCCCTGTGCGGCCACGACACCATCGCCCTCGCCACCGTGCTGGCGCAGACGGGCCGGCTGGATACCCCCGGCACGGTCCGGCTGCTGACCGACGTCGGCGTCCTGGCCGTGGAGGTGGCGGAGGGCGGCACGGTCACGATGAGTCAGGCCCTGCCCCACTACGGGCAGATCGTGGACGCCGCCGACGCCGCCGGGGCACTGGGCCTCCCCGCCCACGAGATCACCGACAGCGGCCTGCCGGTCCAGATCGTCTCCACCGGCACCCCGTTCCTCATCGTCCCGGTCGCCCGCCGCGCCGCCCTGTCCGCCCTCCTGCCCGACATGACCGCGCTCGTCACCTACGGCGACACCCTGGCCGCCCCCATCGCCGGCTTCTACGTCTGGACGACCGACACCGAGAGCGCCGACGCCCAGATTCACGCCCGCTGCTTCTGCCCCGCCGTCGGCCTGCCCGAAGACCCCGTGACCGGTACGGCCAGCGCCGCAGTGGGGGCCTACCTCGCCCTCCACGGCCCCCTCCGGCCCGATGCGGGCGGCGTCCTGCGCTTCCGCACCGAGCAGGGCCACGCCATGGGCCGCCCCGGCAGCGCCGCCGTCCGCCTGGAGACGGACGGCGGGAAGGTGACGCGCGTCCAGATCAGCGGCGGCGCGGTCCTGGTGGGGGAGGGGAAACTGTGGCTGTAGGGGAACGGACTACAAGAGAACAGAACGCAATGAAGACACGCCGGGCACTCTTTTACGCCCTCCTCCTGCTCGCCGCGCTCCTGACCGGGCGACCCGCCGCCATCGCTCAGGGCGCACTCAGCAGCGTTCCCAGCGTCAGCGTGTCCGGGAGCGGCTTCACGGTGCAGACATTGCGCGAGGGCGGCACGGCCTACGGCAACCGCGTCTATGTGTGGCGCGGCGTCCCCGCCGCCCTGCAAGGCTGGCAGTACACGCAGACCGACGGCGGACAGGCGGCGGTGCTGACCGTGACGCCCGGCTCGGCCGGGTTCGTGTATGCCGCCTCGTCCGCCGCGCTGCCGGGCTGGGAGGAGGTTCCCGCGCTCGCCTTCCACTACTCCGACAAGAACGTGACCGCGATGGTCGTCTACCGGCACCCATCCCCCGCCGGCGGTTCCCTCCCCGTCCCGCAGGTCGGCTGGACGGGGACGATCGTCCTCGCGCCCGCCGTGGAGCTAAAGACCGCGCCCGTCCCCGGCGTCGTCGTGGACTACTCCCCCGCCTCCACCGGCAGCTACATCGGCTCGCCCAGCCTCGTCCTCCTGCCCAGTGGCGATTATGTCGCCTCCCATGACCTGTTCGGGCCTGGCTCGACGTCGGACCAGACGCGGCTGTTCGTGTCGCACGACAAAGGGCAGACCTGGGCACCCCTCGCCGACCTCCGGGGGCAGTACTGGTCCACCCTGTTCGTCAGTGGCGGGCATCTTTACCTCATGGGCACCAGCCGCGAGTTCGGCGACGCCGTGATCCGCCGCTCGGATGACGGGGGGCGGACCTGGACGACGCCCGCCGACGCCTCGACCGGCCTGCTCGCCTCCGGGGGCCGTTTCCACTGCGCGCCCGTCCCGGTCGTCGTCCAGAACGGGCGCGTGTGGCGGGCGATGGAACACCTCGCGCCGGGCGGGGGCCGCCACTTCCTCGCCTTCGTCCTGTCCGCGCCCCTCGGCGCGGACCTGCTGCAAGCCGCAAGCTGGACGGCCAGCTGGCCGCTGGACTTCCATCCGGACTGGCCCGGCGACAACTGGCTGGAAGGCAACGCCGTGGTGACGCCGCAGGGCGCGGTGGTAGACATCCTGCGCGTCGGACTGCCTCACGCGGACCGCGCGGCCATCGTCCGCGTCTCCCCGGACGGCACGGCGGCGGCCTTCGATCCCGCCGCCGACCTGATAGACTTCCCCGGCGGGAACACCAAGTTCACGGTCCGCTATGACCCCGTTTCGCGCCGCTACTGGTCCCTGGTCAACCCGCAGAAGGACCCGCCCGCCGAGCGCAATATCCTCGCCCTGACCTCCTCCGCCGACCTGCGCCACTGGGCCGTCGCCTCCGTCCTCCTCCGCGACCCCGACCGCCGCTCGGTCGCGTTCCAGTATGTGGACTGGCAGTTCGACGGCAGCGACATCGTCGCCGTCTCGCGCACGGCCTTTGGCGGCGCGCACTCCTACCACGACGCGAACTATTTGACCTTCCACCGCATCGCCGGCTTCCGCTCCCTCGCGGCGGTGAGCGGCGCAAAGCCTTGAATGCGGTATGATGGTGGCAGGGGAACTTACTATCACGCCACAGCATCCTCTGGGAGAACAGCACGATGGCAAGGGCAAAAATCAACCGCGACCTCGGCAGACGGCATTTTGATGAAGGCAATCATCTGTCCGGGTCTGGTCAGGGGGACGCCGCGATCCGGGAGTATGTCGCGGCGACCCGAGCGAATCCCAACAACTCCGAATACTTCCTGAACCTCGGCGTCGCCTACACCGAGGCGGGCGACCTGGAAGCCGCCCGGCTCTCCTATGAGGCGGCACGGAATCTCGCCCCGGAAGACCCGAGCGTCCTCTACAACATCGGCCTGAACCTGGCGCAGAGGGAACAATTCGAAGAGGCGGCCCGCGTGTTCCGGCAGTTGATCGTGCTTACCCCGGACGATAGCGACGCTCACGCGGCGCTGGGCAACGCGCTCCTGTCCAGCGGCAAGGCGGAGGAATCGGCTCAGGTCTACCGGGACGCCCTCCAGGCTGACCCGGAGAATGCACAACTGCATTACGGCCTGGGTCGCGCTCTGAAAGAGGCCGGCGAGCCGCGCTCGGCCATCGCCTCATACAAGAAGGCTCTTCAGATCGCACCCGAGCGGGGCGACATTTATTTCAGCCTCGCCCTCGCTTTGAGGCAGGAGGGTTTGCTGCGGGAGGCCATCGGCTTCTACGGCAAGGCCATCGAGTTCCAGAAAAATCCCGCCAGCGCCTATCACAACCTGGCATTGGCATTCGCCGCCAACGATCAGCCCGAGGACGCGCTCGCGACGTTCCGCCACGCGCTCCGCCTCCGCCCGGATGACCCGGACACATACGCGGGCCTGGGCGACGTTCTCCGGAACCTCGGCCGCTTTGAGGAGGCCGCCCACGCCTACGAGGAGGCGATCACGCTCCGCCCCGGCGAGTCCCTGTTTCATGCGATTCTGGGAGACCTGTACGACAACATGGGGCTGACGACCGCCGCCGTCGCCGCGTACCAGCAGGCCCTCCGCCTTGCCCCCTCCGACGCCCAGACCTACTACGATCTGGGAGTGGCGCTCGAAGGCGCGGGGCGCACTGCGGAGGCAAAGGGGGCATGGACGCAGGCGATCACCCACAGCCGCGCTGCCGACTTGACCCAAGCCGCAACGGAGGCGCTGGCAGGCCTGCTCCACGCTTCTTCTGGGCCGGATGGGTAGGGGCGCGGCAAGCAGCGCCCCTACGAATGACCGCGCCCCGAAGCAGGGAAACGGCCCGCCTCTGGTGAACACTCCCCCTGTAATCAATTGGCACACAACGGAGTGCTACCAGGGGGCCGAATGGATCAAAGGCATAAACAAGGGCGCAGGCGGTGGGCGGCGGTCTTCGGGGCGGGCCTGGCACTGGCCGGCCTGGCGCGGGCGGGGGCACAGGCACCGATGCCCTTCCAAGACCCCTCCCTGCCGACATCGCAGCGGGTGGACGACCTGGTGGCGCGGATGACGCTGCCCGAGAAGGCCGCGCAGATGGGCACCGACGCCCCCGCCATCGCGCGCCTGGGCATCCCCGCCTATTACTGGTGGAGCGAGTGCCTGCACGGGGATGCGGTCGGCCCAGCCACCGTCTTCCCCGAACCCATCGCGCTGGCCGCCACGTTTGATCTGGGCCTGCACGCGCAGGTCGCCGACGCCATCTCCGACGAGGACCGGGCCTGGTACAACCGGACCGGCGGCGCGGGCCGTCCGCAGGGCTTCCACGGGCTGACCTTTTTCGCCCCCAACATCAACATCTTCCGCGACCCGCGCTGGGGCAGGGGGCAGGAGACATACGGCGAAGACCCGTACCTGACCGCCCGGTTCGGCGTCGTCTACGTCAAGGGGTTGCAGGGCAGCGACCCCAAGTACTTCAAGGTCATCGCCACCGCCAAGCACTACGCCGTGCATAGCGGCCCCGAGCCGGAGCGGCACCGCTTTGACGCCGTCGTGTCCCCCTACGACCTCTACGACACCTATTTGCCCGCCTTCCAGGCCACCGTCGTGTCGGCCCACGCGCAGTCGGTCATGGGGGCCTACAGCAGCCTCTACGGCGTCCCCGCCAACGCCAGCGATCTGCTGCTGAAACAAAACCTGCGCGACAAGTGGGGCTTTGACGGCTACGTCGTCTCCGACTGCGGGGCCATCGGCGACATCTTTTACAACCACCACTACGCGAAAAGCATGGAGGAGGCCGCTTCCGACGCCGTCAAGGCCGGCTGCGACCTGGACTGCGGCGGCGAGTACAGCGCCCTGCCCAACGCCGTCAAGCAAGGGCTGATTACCGACGCCACCATAGACAAGTCGGTCAAGCGCCTGTTCACCGCCCGGATGCGGCTCGGCCTGTTCGACCCGCCCGCGCTCGTCAAGTACGCGCAGATCCCCGACAGCGTGATAGACAGCCCGGCCCACCGGCAGCTCGCACTCCGGGCCGCCCGCGAGTCCATCGTGCTGCTCAAGAACCAGAACGGACGACTGCCGCTGTCCCCCGCCATCAAGTCGCTGGCCGTCATCGGGCCGAACGCCGACGATGCGGGCGTCCTATTGGGCAACTACAACGGCACCCCCTCCCACGCCGTCACCGCCCTGGCCGGCATCCGGCAGCGCGCCGGAGCCAATGTCCGCATTGAGTATGTCAAGGCCACCAGCCTGACCGGCGTGAGCGAGCTGACCCCCGTTCCCGCCTCCGCCCTGCGCTCCGGGGGACAGCCAGGCCTGAGCGCCGAGTATTTCTCCACCGAGGACTTGACCGGTGCCCCCTTCGCCACGCGCCGGGACGCGCAGGTAGACCTGAACTGGGCGCGCGGCAACCCCGTCCCCGGCCTGCCCGTCTTCCACGTCTCCGCCCGCTGGACCGGCGAGCTTGTCGCGCCGACGGACGGCGAATACACCCTCGGCGTCCGTGGCGATGACGGCTTCCGGTTATACGTCAGCGGCCAGAAGGTGATTGACGACTGGGCAGTCCACCCGCCGGAGACGCGGAACTACACCGTGACCCTGACGGCGGGCCAGGCCGTCCCATCCGGCTGGAATACTACCAGGCCGAGGGCGGGGCCGAGATTTCGCTGCAATGGAAGCAGCCCGGCTCGAACAAGTTCGATGACGCCCTGGCGGCGGCCCGCCGTGCCGACGCCGTGATCTTCGTCGGCGGCATCTCCTCGCAGATTGAAGGCGAGGAGGGTACGGGCGGCAACGGCGACCGGACTAGCCTGGACCTCCCCGCCGTCCAGGACCAGCTTCTGAAGGCGCTTCATGCCACCGGCAAGCCGGTCATCCTGGTCCTGATGAACGGCAGCGCCCTCTCGGTGAACTGGGCGCAGGCCAACCTCCCCGCCATCGTGGAAGCGTGGTATCCCGGCGAGGAGGGCGGCACCGCCCTGGCGGATGTCCTGTTCGGCGATGTGAACCCCTCGGGCCGCCTCCCCGTCACTTTCTATACCGGCGTGGACCAGCTCCCGCCCTTCCGCGACTACGCCATGAAGACCCGCACCTACCGCTACTTCGGGGGCAAGCCACTCTACCCGTTCGGGTACGGCCTGAGCTACACCCGCTTCTCCTATAGCGGCCTGCACCTGTCCAAATCGGCCACCGGCCAGCCCGTCCACGGGACGGTGACGGTGCAGAACACCGGCGACCGGCCGGGCGATGAGGTCGTGGAGGTCTACCTGCGCCCCGACCCGAACGGCAAGGCGCGGCAGATCGCGCCCGGCCAGCCCATGCCGCGCCTCATCCTGGCCGGCTTCAGCCGCGTCTCGCTCGCCCCGCACGGGCGCGCGGTCGTCCCTTTCACCCTCGCGCCCGAACAGCTCATGCTCCTGGACGCCAAAGGGAACCGGACCCTACACCCCCACGCCTGGCAGGTCTACGCGGGCGGCGCGCAGCCGGACCTGGGTACGTTGCAGAACAGCGTCGCGTCGGGTATGTTGACTGTCAGGTAAGTTTTTCGTCTACCTGCCTTCGACTTGACACGAACGTAAGTTTCGAGCGATACTTCTGCTGGCTGACCGTTCAGCCGGGAGGTTCAACTGTGGTATCAAACTTCTTTGCTGTAAAGGACTCAGCAGCATTTAGCCGCTTCTGTGGGCGCTGGGATTTGGACGTAACAACCGACAAGGCGGGGCTGAGTGGCTTCAATGAGAAGAGCGATGTCTGGAGCAATGATGACTGGTGCTTACACAGTGGAGTCGAAGACGATGAATCAAAAAAAATGGATTGTGCAATCCATGATGCGTCTTTCGTAGATGAGTTAGCCGATCAACTCGCGGATCATTATGTTGCGGTCGTTCAAGATCAGCCATGTAAGCACCATTTGTACCCACGCGGCCCTGGTGCGGCAGTATTCGCTGTCAACAGTCGGCACGAGACGGCGGAACTGAACCTGAATGCCATCTTCAAACTAGCCGCCTATTTGGGGCACTATGTTGTCGAAGACATGGCATTCTGATCCCCGGTAGGTGCGACTAGCAAAAAGTCGAGAGGAAAACAGGCCCAAGTCGAAGAATAGCAACAACATCGTTTTGTTGCTAGGAGTTCGGCTTGAACGGTTCCCTGCTGGCGGCGCTAGAGTCGAAGATCACTGAAATACAATCCACGCTCGCGGAAGCGGCAGCGGCCGGGTACAAGTGGAACGAGGCGCAGACCGAGTCTGTCGTGATTGACCCGCTGCTTGCGGTACTCGGCTATGGCCCGTTGCAGGCGCACAAGCAGGGGCACGATGCGATCACGAAAGACATTCCTGATTACACCCTACTGCCTAATAGCCCGCACAAGTGGTTCCTGGAAGTCAAAAGGCTGGACCTGACGCTGAAAGACGCGGAAGCCCATCAAGCAGTCAGTTATGCGGTGGCGCAGGGTTCGGAGTGGGCGGTGCTGACTAATGGGCGGGCCTGGTATTTCTACAACGCCCATTATCCCAAGCCTCTCACCGAGAAGCGCGTGTTCCAGATCGGGGACCTGTTCACTGAGCCGGGGGCGGCCCTGCTGCTGTCGCGACTGTCGCGCGACTCGATGATGAATAGGGGGCTGACGCAGGCTTGGGCGGCAAGCCGGGTAGCCGACATCGTGCGGCGGCAGTTGCAGACGCCGAACTCCGCCGTCCGTAAGGCGCTCAGGAAAGCCGCCTCGGAAGAGTTGCAGACGGCGGTCACGGACAGCCTGATCGGCAGTGCCCTGGAGGATGTGGCCTTTACGAAGATGGGTGCGGCCTATCCGCAAGCCCCTACTGATAGTCTGCTCCCGTCTCCCAGCATTCCGACACCGAAGGACAAGCCTGCCCCGAAGCCACCGCCGCCCGCCGTTCAGGCCGACCGCCTTTATATGCTGCAAGACCTAGCGGCACACCCGGAACTGGTGACCGGCAAGAAGCCGTCCCTGCTGGAAATGTTTGGCGAAGCACCTCAACCGGTCAAATCGTGGAGTGAGCTGGTCCAAAAGACAATTACGGCGGTCGCGGCGCGCTATGGGCTGCCAAGCCTGCCTTTCGTCGGCAGCCAGCAGGGCGAAAAGTATTTCCTGAACACAAGCCCCGTTCGGGCGGACGGCAAGCCGATGATTACGGTGGTGCAGATCCCTGTGAACGAGGCGATAATCTATGCCGACATGAACCGGAGCGCCATCAACACGGTGCAGGGCCTCCTGCTGTTGCTGAAAGCGGCCGGTGCGCCGCTTGACGCCGCGAGGCTGAGGGTCGGTCCGACCGACACGGAGTAAACTGTTTGCAACACCTAATCGACGGCATTACACACATCATTTCCGCCCTCGGCTACCCCGGCGTCCTCCTGCTGATGACCCTGGAGTCCGCCTGCATCCCCGTCCCCAGCGAGGCGATCATGCCCTTCGCCGGGGCGCAGATCTCCCACCCGACCGGCGGCTTCCACCCCAGCCTCTGGGCGCTGGCCTTCACCGGGGCCTTGGGCAACCTGATCGGCTCGGTCATCGCCTACTGGGTCGGCCACTTCGGGGGCCGGCCCTTCCTGAGCAAGTACGGCAAGTACGTCCTCATCCGCCAGCGCGACATTGACAAGGCCGACGAGTTCTTCCACAGGCACGGCGACATCACCGCCCTGTTCAGCCGGTGGCTGCCCATCGTCCGCACCTTCATCTCGCTGCCCGCCGGCATCTCCCGGATGAACTTCCCCAAGTTCTGCCTTTACACGTTTGTCGGGGCCCTCCCTTTCTGCTATCTGCTGGCTTGGGCGGGCGTCAAGTTCGGCGAACACATGGAGACGATCAAGGCCGCCCTGCACAAAGCCGACTTCGCCGTCACCGCCGTTCTGGTCGTCCTGTTCGGGCTGTGGCTGTGGCACCACCTGCGGCCCGAACCGGAAGAGGCCGGAACAAACCCGACACCGGCCTCGTAATGAGAAACAACAAAGCAGGCGGTGAAAACATGGTATAATAGTAGATACCATGCTTCAAAGACGAACGCTTGGTCGGGCCAGCGCGCCCGGCAAGGCGGGAAGGAAGAGCGGACAATGAGCGTCTGTCGCCAGCACCCCACCACCACCCACCTTCATAACACGATCCGAGGCACAGCGGGCGGATGAACACGGTTTAGGGACAACTCAGGGACAACACGGAACGCGGACTTTTTCAGATCGCAGCCTCGGTGACTTCGTAGCAGACTACGAGCGCCGAGGCTTTGTCGTTTTCAAAGTGCAGGCATCACGCAGCATAACGCAATCAAATCATCGAACAACCTATCGGACGCGGAAAGGATACAGAATGAGCACCTGGGATATTCTGAAGCAGGCGGAAGAGCAGAGGCAGACGGCAGACAAGCTGCACTGGGAGGGCACGTTCAAAGACTATTTGGACATCGTCGCCAAAAACCCCAAAGTGGCCGACCTCTCGCACGCCCGGATGTACGACATGATCAGCGCGGCGGGCGTGGAGGACCCCGGCGAGGGGCAGCCCAAAGTTTACAAGTTCTTTGAGGGCGAGCTGTTCGGCATGGAGCGGACGATCCAGCACCTCGTGGAAGAATACTTCGCGCCCGCCGCCCGCCGCCTGGACATCCGCAAGCGGATTCTGATGCTGGTCGGCCCGGTCGGCGGCGGCAAGTCCACGCTCTCCACGCTGCTCAAGAAGGGCCTGGAGAAGTATTCCAAGACCGACGAGGGCGCGGTGTACGCCATCAAAGGCTCGCCGATGCACGAGGAGCCGCTGCACCTGATCCCCGAGGACCTGCGCGACACCTTCAAACAGCAGTTCGGCATCCACATTGAAGGTGACCTGGACCCCGTGGACGCGCATAGGCTCAAGCACGAGTGGGGCGGCCGGATTGACGACGTGCCCGTGGAGCGCATCACGCTCTCCGAGCGGGAGCGGCGCGGCATCGGCACCTTCAAGCCCGCCGATCCCAAGTCCCAGGACGTGGCCGAGCTGACCGGCTCGGTCAACATCCAGGCCCTCACCGAGTACGGCCTGGAGTCCGACCCGCGCGCCTACAACTTCGACGGGGAGCTGAACATCGCCAACCGGGGCGTCATCGAGTTCATCGAGATGCTGAAGGCCGAGAAGCGGTTCCTTTACGAGCTGAACACCGTCGCGGGCGAGCAGACCATCAAGGCGTCGCGCTTCGCCCTCATCTACGCGGACCTGGTCGTGCTGGCGCACACCAACGAGTACGAGTATAACTCTTACTTCGGCAACAAAGAGAACGAGGCGATGATCGACCGCATCTTCGTCGTCCGCGTCCCCTACAACCTGCGGCTGACCGAGGAAATCAAGATCTACGAAAAGCTGATCGGCCAGTCCCAGCTCTCCGAGGACCGCGCGGACCTGACCGCCGTCCACATCGCCCCGCACACCCTGCGGACCGCCTCCATGTTCGCCCTGCTGACGCGCCTGAAGCCGTCCAAGAAGTCGGGGCTGTCGCTGATGACCAAGCTGAAGCTGTACGACGGCGAGAAGCAGGTGGGCGACTGGGACCAGAAGCACATCCGCGAGCTACAGGACGAGTTCATGGACGAGGGCATGAGCGGCGTCTCCCCCCGCTTCGTCATCAACCGCATCTCCGCCGCCCTGGTCAAAGGCGGCAAGGGCTACGTCACGCCCATTGACGTCCTGCGCGGGATGCGCGACGGCCTCCAAGAATACACCAGCAGCGAGGAGGAGCATCGCCGCCTGCTGGGCTTCATTGACGAGACGCGCAAGGACTACGACGAGCTGGCGAAGAAGGAGGTCCAGCGCGCCTTCGTCTACTCCTACGAGGAGTCGGCCAAGACCCTGCTGGAGAACTATTTGGACAACGTGGACGCCTTCTGCAACCGCACCAAGGTCAAGGACCCCATCACCAGCGACGACGTGGAACCCGACGAGCGCCTCATGAGGAGCATCGAAGAGCAGATCGGCGTTTCGGAGAACGCCAAGCGCGAGTTCCGCGAGGGCATCATGCGCTCCGTCGCCTCCGTCTCCCGCCGGGGCGGGTCCTTCGGCGTCGGCACCGACGAGCGCCTGAAAGAAGCGCTGGAGAAGAAGCTGTTCTCCGACCTCAAAGACATCGTCAAGATCACGACCAGCACCAAGACGCCTAACCAGGAGCAACTACGCCGCATCAACGACGTGGTGGACCGCCTGGTGAAAGACCAGGGCTACACCGAGCAGTCCGCCAACGAGCTGCTGAAGTACGTCGGCACGCTGCTCAATCGGTAAGGCGATGACTCTGGATGAAGCCATCGCTTTGGTATTGGAAGGGGGGATGAAGACTGAACCCGTCCCGTACAACGCGATGGCTCACATCCTGCACCGAGGGCATGAGCCGGACCATAAACACATCGCGCCGCTGATCGAGGCGTTTGATGTCATTCGGCGCGGGCTAAAGGGGCAGGCTCTCTTGAACCGAGAGCTTGCTACCGCTCTTTATGTGTTGGGGTCAGAGGCCGCCGGTTACCTAGCACTGGCGTCACAGGGATCGGACGCTGGTAAGGGTGTCATGTTCAATCAGGTCTTGGGCTTGATGATGTCGGTTGATCACATCTTTTACGACGAGTAGCGAGCAGAGGCGCGGAACGAAGTTGGGGTGACAGATGGCGACAGCACTTCTCGAAAAACAGGACGTTGAGAGGCCGGAGGCGGCGGACGGCGAAACGGCACCCGTACCGTATCACTGGACCGTAGCCGCGCTTTACCGTGCGCTGGATGCCGGGGTGTTCGAGCATCCCGAACGGCTGGAACTTGTCCAGGGAAGGATTGTCGAGAACATGTCACAGGACCCACTGCATCGGTCAGCGCGCGTCCGTCTTGGTAATCGGTTCCGTGCCGCTTTCGCGGGTAAGCTCATCGTGATAGACGAATGCCCGGTGCATATCGCCTACGATGGCGAGTTGACCCCCGATCTCGTCGCGTTGCGAGGGGCAGAGGCCGATTTCGATGCGCGCCACCCAGAAGGGAAGGACATCGCGGTTCTAGTGGAGGTGTCAAACACCACAGCGGCTTACGATCTGGGCGAAAAGGCCCTGCTGTACGCTCAGGCAGGCGTCACGGATTACTGGGTGGTGCTGGTAAATGAAGCCACCATCGTCCGCCACCGTGTCCCGACGCCGGAGGGTTATCAGGAAGTGACGCGGCTGTCGGGCGCGGACCCACTCTCGCTGCTGGAACTGCCGGAAGTCGTCTGGACCATAGATGCCCTGTTCGGGCATGGGGATTCACTATGAGCGTCACGCTCTCGCCGCCGCCCCTGCCGGAACAACGCCCCGAGGACCGACACTGGACGGTAGAAGAGTTCCACCGCGCCGCGTCTGCTGGCGTCTTCAACGATCCCGGCCGCATGGAAATCATTCAAGGAAGGATCGTGGAGAAGATGCCGGAAGGTGGCCGCCACACGGGTATGCGGAGGCGCATTGCCCGCCGCCTGCGGGCGGTTCTAGAGCCGGACAGTTTCGTCTGTGAGGAGTGCCCTCTGCGTATCGCCTTCGATGGCGAACCGATCCCCGACGTGGTGTTTACCAGGGAAGAGGATTATGGGAGTCAGCATCCAACGCCGGAAGATGTCGTGCTGCTGATTGAATTCTCCGATACCACGGTCGCCTATGACCTCGGCGGTAAAGCGTTGCTGTACGCGCAGGCGGGCATCGCCGACTATTGGGTGGTCCTGGTGAACGAGGCGGCCATCGTCTGCCACCGGGGACCGGCGCCGGAGGGCTACCAGGAGGTGACGCGCCTGTCCGGGGCAGACACGCTCTCGCCGCTGGCCGCGCCCGAGGCCGCCTGGACCGTCAACGCACTGCTGGGGCGCGAGGAAGCGCCCGAAGGGAACCAAGAGGGAAACTAACTGGAACACCTGCTCTTTCACATCCCGTGGCACGACATGTTCCTGCCCAAGCCGTCCTGGGCCGAAAAGGTCATCCGCCCCATCCTGATCTACATCGCCCTGCTGCTGGCCTTCCGGTTCATGTCCAAGCGCGACCTGACCCAGAACACGACTTTTGACCTGCTGATCGTCCTGCTGCTGTCCAACATCGTGCAGAACGCTCTAATCGGCGAAGACAATTCCATCCTGGGGTCGCTGGCGGGGGCGGTGACGCTGCTGCTCCTCAGCACCGGCCTGAACCGCTGGACGGCGAAGAGCGTCAAGGCCCGCCGCATTTTGGAAGGCGAGCCGATCCTGCTGGTGCATAACGGGCGGCTCCTGGACGACAACCTGACCAAGCACGCCGTCTCCCGCGCCGACCTGAACGCGGGTCTGCGGGGGCAGAACATGATCACCCTGGGGGACGTGCGGTATGCCTTCCTGGAACTCGACGGCACCATCAGCGTCATCCGCAAGTCCGAGCAGTCCGGCGTCGCCGACTGCATGCCGCCGGAGCTGGCCGCAAAATACTCGGAGTAGCAGCTTATGAGACGGGAAGAAGGACACCGAAACGCTCATGCCCGAACCGTCACCGCAATCGTCACCGCCGCCCGCGCCGCCGCAGGTGGGCTTCTCCGCGCTGAAGATCGCCACCGTGGCGGGCATCCCGATCCGGCTGCACTTCACGTTCCTGCTGTTCCTGCTCTGGATCTATGTCGCAAGCCCCAGCAACGGGCGGCTGGTCAGCGTCGGGTACGTCCTGACCGTCTTCCTGTGCGTCGTGCTGCACGAGCTGGGGCACAGCCTGGTCGCCCTGCGCTGCGGCATCCCCGTGGCCGACATCACTCTGTACCCGATCGGCGGCGTCGCCAGCATCGAGAAGCGGCCTGACGCGCGTCAGGAACTCGTGATCGCCGTCGCCGGCCCCGCCGTCAACGTGGTTATCGCCGGCCTGCTGGCCGCCGTCCTGGCCGCCCAGGGGAAGCTGCCGCTGGCCGCCGACCTGTTCCACTTCGGCGGGGGCTTGACCGGCTTCGTGGCGGGCATCCTGAAGGCGAACATCTGGCTGGTCCTGTTCAACCTGATCCCCGCCTTCCCCATGGACGGCGGGCGGGTCCTACGCGCCGTCCTCGCGCTCAACATGCCGCCCAGCCGGGCGACACAGATCGCCTCCGGCGTCGGCCAGTCCATCGCCATCGCGGCGGGGGTCTGGGCGGTGATGAGTCACCCGCCGCAGTGGATGCTGATGTTTATTGCCCTGTTCATCTACATCGGCGCGGGCCAGGAGGCGTCGTCTTATGAGCAGGCCGCGTTAATCGCGGGCGTCCCCGTCCGCAGCGCCATGATGACCGACGTGCGAACTTTGACCGTGGGTAACACACTGAAAGAGGCCGCCGACGTGCTGCTGGACACCGCCCAGCACGACTTCCCCGTCCTGCACGGGGACCAGGTGCAAGGGGTCCTTACCCGCAACGGGCTGCTGCGCGGTCTATCCGAAGCCGGGCCGTCCGGCTACGTCGCGGGGGCCATGAGCCGGCAGTTCGCCTCGGCGGGTCCTGACGACGACCTGGGCGAGACGCTGCCCGCCTTGCAGGCGCAGCCCGGCCCGCTGCTGATCATGGACCCGGCCCGGCCCGGCAAGCTGCTGGGGCTGGTGACCAGCGAGAACATCCAAGAGTATTTCGCCATCAAACAGGTCGTCGCCGCCCGCGACGGCAAGAACAGAAACGGTAAGAACGAACGAGTCTGAACGAAAGAGTCTGAACGAAAGAGTGTAAACTATGGCCGATCCGCTGTATTCTCTCTCCAATGACCCCTGGGACCTGCACCGGCGCGCGGACCGCGACCGGGGGCGTCACAACGACAAGATCAAGGAGGTCATCAAGCAGAACCTCGGCGACATCATCTCCCAGCAGGACATCATCACCGCCGACCGGGGTAAGATCGTCAAGGTCCCCGTGCGCGGGCTGGAGCTGCCGCGCATCCGCTTCGACCCGCACGACCGCCAGCGCATCGGCCAGGGGCCGGGGGGCACCAAGCCCGGCGACGTCATCGGCCGCGCCCCCTCCAATAAGGAAGGCCAGGGCGTCGGCAAGAAAGCCGGCCAGGACCCCGGCGTGGACTATTACGAGGCCGAGTTCACCCTGGATGAGCTGGCCCAGATGGTCTTCGAAGACCTGTCGCTGCCGAACCTGGAGGACAAAGGGGCCAAGCAGATCCTCTCGGAACACGCCGAGTTCAACACCATCACCCGGCGCGGACTCGCTTCCAACCTCGACCGCAAGCGGACATTGCTGGAAGCCTACCGGCGCAACGCCCGGCTCGGCAACGAGAACAAGTGGGAGGTGCGCCCCGAAGACAAGCGTTTCAAGAACTACGAGCTTGTCACCGAGCCGCAGCGCAACGCCGTCGTCTTCGCCATGCGCGATGTGTCCGGCTCCATGGGCGAGTTCGAGGCCTACATCTGCCGCTCGTTTTACTTCTGGATGACGCAGTTCCTCAGAACAAAATACACCAACACCGAGATCGTCTTCATCACCTGCCACACCGAGGCCAAAGAGGTGACGGAAAACCAGTTCTTCAGCCTCGGCGACAGCGGCGGGACGCGCATGAGCAGCGCCTACCGTCTGGCCCTGGACATCATCGGCAAGCGCTACAACCCGCGCGAGTGGAACATCTACCCGTTCCTCTTCTCCGACGGCTACAACTGGGGCGACGCCGAATGCGTGGACCTGGTCAAGAAGATGCGCGACCTGTGCAACCTGATCGGCTACGGCGAGATCGGCAGCGACGGCTGGCAGTCTTCCTTCGGCTTCGCCCCGCTCGGCCAGGCCTACGAGGAGGCCTTCAGCGCCGACCCGCGCGTCGTCCTGGTCAAGATCAACGACAAGGAAGACGTCTGGCCCGCGCTCAAAAAGTTCTTCGCCAAGGGGCATCCTGAGATCGCCCACTGAGTAGCTGGGGCGGCGGTAAAAGGCACTGAAGACACAGTTAAAAATGTGGCTGGCTTCGTCTGTCTGCTGAAAAAGCGTCGCTGGCTTCTTGGCAACCTCGCGTTGTGAACGGGGCTAACGGCATTTTGTCAACTCTGCCGCCGGGTTCTCAGTGCAACCAGAACAAGCTGACAATCACCGTAGATGCTCCAGAAATAGCTATTGATGCCGCAGCTTTTTCTGGTACACTTACTGTACGGTGGTCAAGGG
This sequence comes from Capsulimonadaceae bacterium, assembly GCA_965215505.1. GTDB lineage: Bacteria > Armatimonadota > Armatimonadia > Armatimonadales > Capsulimonadaceae > JANXMY01. The sequence continues at coordinate 5,875,281 of OZ244065.1, forward strand.
GAAGGTCGTAAAAGCAGGAACATATTTAGGTCAGGGAAAAATTTGAAGCTGGTGAACAGGACACAGGATGACCAATCTTAGAGAAAATTTAGTTTTGCTACAGCAAAAGGCTCGGGAGCGCACAGTTAAGACTCAGAATATTGAGTACGACCTGGAAACTCTTGTCAAGAAGATCAAGCGCGGAACAATAAAGCTAGACCCTGATTATCAGAGGCGTCATAGGTGGTCGGACGAAACTTCCTCCCGTCTGATTGAGAGTCTGATCCTCAACATTCCGATACCGCTAATCTACCTCTCGCAAGATGTTGATGTTGATGAGGAGGACAGTGACGATAACGCGCGGTACTCTGTCATCGACGGTCAGCAAAGACTCACTGCGATCACCAAATATCTGAGTAATGAATTCGCACTGAGTGATTTACAAACCCTCAAGGAACTTGATGGGGCTTTTTATAAAGACCTTCCTCCATTTCTAATCCGGAGGCTAGAAGAGCGAACCATAAAATGCCTCCGGATAGACTCGACTGTTGATGCCCAAGTCAAATACGATATATTTGAAAGGCTAAACTCTGGCTCTATCAAGCTGGAACCGCAGGAGCTTCGGAACGCCCTATATGGAGGTCCTTTCAACGATCTTATAAAACGGCTAGCCACAGACCCAAACTTCCGCATCATGCTCCATATCAACTTAGATAACCCGATTAATAGTAGTCGTGTAAAAAAGATGGAAGACGCGGAACTCGTTTTGAGGTTTTTCGCCCTCAGCAACGGCAACTACAAAACGTTCAGAGGTGGCTTTAAGACATTTTTAGACACCGAAATGGAGAAGTTTTCTCTCCTAAACAGCGTACAGTTGCTCGATCTTGAGAAAACCTTTCTAAGAACGATGAAAATCATCCGCCAGTTTTTTGGGGACTCAGCGTTCGCGAAGTTCAGGTGTGAAGACGGTGTTTTCATCGAGATGTCTAACTTCAATGTCGCTGTCTATGACGCATTATCAAACGCAGTTGCCATAGAGGTAGATCCGCTGGAGCCGCGAATAACGCCGGATGCAGTACAGCGATACCGCGACCTCTTTGCAGATAGTGGCTTCTTCGCATCCATAGAAGGTGGCACCGCCGACAAGGCCAAGGTTATCACTAGAATTGACGCTGCTAGGCAGGCGTTGTCAGGATGACAACTTTCGCTCGCGATCTTGTTGACTCCCTCGACGCGAGATGGTCTGAAATCAATTTGTTGATCGCTGAGGCCGAGAGCAGAGCAAGCGATATCGACCTCTACAATGCAATCTGCCGCTCTATCTCTGTACTGATGGTCGCTCAGTTCGAGGGATTTACGAGAGATGCGGCGCGAGCGATTTTGGACGACATCAACACGTTCTCGTCATTTAGGCAAGCTCCTTCAGCTCTGAAGCAAACATTCTGTCGCTCGTTCTTGGAAAAAGAGGATGGGGTAAATAGCAAGGAACTTCAGTCGCGCATCCAGAAGTTAATCAGCACTTTCGATGGCTTAGAAACCAAATTCACGCTTGAGCCTTTTTTGGTGAGGGACTCTCACGACTATAACAAAAACCCGTCCCCATCAGTCATTGACCGGATCACAGAAAACTTCGGCGTCCGTAAATTCTTCACCGTACTAGACGGTTCCGATCTCGATGCCGTATTCAGCGATACCGCACCAGAAGTCGACAAGTTGAAGAATCGAATCAAAAGTTATGTCATTACGGGTGTCGAAAACTACCCCTACATATTGGACTCTGCCGCCTTCAATGTTGGAGTCGTGACTGTGCAGATGGGAACATCTACTGGTAAGAAGCGAACTTTCTGGGAAGACTTCCTAGACAACGTGATGTCTAAGCGACACGGTATCGCTCATGGATCAATTTCCAATAATCCCAACTCAGTTGAAGAAATCAGAAGTAGCTTAGTCAAGCTTGAGATTCTTCAGTTAGCCATCCTTATGATGGTTTGTGAAAAATCAGTTTGAACGAAGCAGCGACCTGCTACTCCGGCAGCGCCTCCACCGCCCGCTCGATCTCCTCATGTGTATTATAGAAGTGCGGCGAGAACCGCAGCTTGCCGCCCCGCACCGCCCCCGTCACGCCCGCCGCCGTCAGCGCCTCCAGGACAGCCTCGTTGGTGTGCGTCGGGTGCTGGAACATGACCAGACCCGCGCGCTGATGGTCGGCGCGGGGCGACGTGACCTGACAGCCCTTCGCTTCCAGCTTCTCGGCGGCATGAGCGGTCAGGGTCAGGACTTGCGCGGCGATGGCCTCCGTCCCGACCTCTTCCAGCAGCGACAGGGCCGTGTCCAGGCCAGCGATCCCCAGCCCGTTCGGGCTGCCTTCCTCGAAGCGCTGGGCGGTGGGCTTGACGGTGAAGTCTAGCGGGTCGAACTTGGCGACGTCCACAACCGCGCCCGCCCCCATGTTGACCAGGCGCATCCGCTCCAGGGCGTGGGGCGCGATGTACAGCCCGCCCATCCCCGCCGGGGCCATCAGCCACTTGTGCGAGCCGGTGACGGCGATGTCCACCCCCCGTGCCTCGGCTTCCAGCGGCAGGACACCCAGGCCCTGGATGACGTCCACGATGAACAAGGCCCCATGCGCGTGGGCCAGAGCGGCGCAGGCGGCCAGGTCGCAGCGGAAGCCCGTCCCAAACTGCACCCAGGAGAGGGTCAGGACGCGCGTCCGGTCGTCCATGACGGCGGCCAGGTCATCCGGCGTGAACACACCATCGGCGCGCGGCGTGACCAGGCGTGTCTCGATACCTCGGTCGGCTTGCGCGTACCAGGGATAGACGACGCTCGGGTACTCACAGTCCACGCTCACCACATTGTCGCCCGGTTCCAGCCGCAGCCCGTCCGCGACGATGGACAGTCCGTGCCCCGTGTTCTTGACCAGGGCCAGGTGTTCGGCGGGGACGCCCATCAGCCGGGCCAGCCGGGTCCGCGCTGATTCGCGCCGGGCCATGACCCCCTCCGCGCCCATGAAGAACTCCATCGGATCGCGCCCCGAGAGGGCGGCGGTCTCCTGGACGGCGCGGACGACGCGGGCCGGGGCGGGCGAAACGCCGGCATGGTTGAGGTAGACGCCCCGCGCGGTGGAGGGCGCAAATTCGGTGTCACGGTATGGCTGCATGACAGGTATAATACCCATTATCTCAATCTCTCGACGGCGCAGCCCGGCAGGCCGGACGTGCCGAAGTCCAGGAGGCAAGACATGACTGCGGAAGACGCCGAAATCGGGCGCAACGTGCGCCGCGAACTCGGCAAACGGCCCATCAACTCCACCATGGTGGACGTCCAGGTCAAGGCCGGCAAGATCACGCTCACGGGCCGGCTGACGCACCTGCGGGACGACAAGACCGTCAACCTCCGGTCCGAGATCGATGTCGTGATGAAGAACATGACGCGCGACCGCCTCGTCAAAGGCTTTTTCGACCAGTTGCAGTACGCCATCGACCACGGCGACGACGGCGAGAAGGACCGGGGCAGCCGCGGGCGCATGCGGACGTGACCGCGACCGCCGCTTCAGACGGATGCCGCCTTCGCCCTGTACGAAAAGACGCGCGGGGCGAGGCCCCTCCCCGTGCCAAGAAAGTGAGCCGCAATGGTACAGAGGCAGCCAGTCAAGACTTACCGTGTCACCTGGGATGAGCTGATGAGCCGCCGCAGCGAGATCGCCCCCGGTGCCGTGCTGGAAGTCAGCGTCTACGAGCCGGAGGCCGCGCCGAAGGTGTCTGCCAAGAACGCCGCCGCCATCGCCTACTTAAAACAGCGCATCTCTGAAGAGGCCACGGATGACCCGGAAGATATCCGCGCGGCTGACGCCGAAGTCAATGAGCTGATGGAGAATCTGAACAGGAATCGGATCGAAGCCGGGGAGAGGCCTCTCTTTCCATGACGCTCCACATCCTGCTTGACTCCAGCCCGCTGGGGCTTCTGTCAAAGCCCATTCGCGGCACGGCCGCCCCCATTGCTAGCTGGGCGGTGGCCTGTCTCGCCGCCGGTCACGAACTCTACGTCCCAGAAGTGATTGATTATGAGTTGAGACGGGAGTTACTGCGGGCGGGCAAAGTGAACAGCATCAGAGAACTGGACGGGCTCAAATCCGCGCTCAACTTCCTGCCGATTACAAGCCCCGCCATGCTCCTCGCCGCCGATCTCTGGGCAACGTCCCGGCAGAGCGGCCAGCCGACCGGCGACCCGAAGAAGCTGGATATTGATGTCATCCTCGCCGCCCAGGCCTTGACCCTCGGCGTCCCCACCGGCGACTTGATTGTGGCGACCAGCAACGTCGCCCATATCTCCCGGTTCGTGCCTGCCGACCTGTGGAGTAATATCAAGCCGTAGGATGAGAGTGCTGTTCAGCGAAATGGGAAGTGGAGAAGGCGTGACGGCGCGAGAACACAAGATAAAATGTCAAAACGAACTGGTACAATGACCCCATGAGCGAACGGATGATCTCCCCACAGGCGGGCGACGAGGACAGCGACGAGTATTCGCTGCGGCCCAAACGGCTGCGCGAGTTCATCGGGCAGCCCAAGATCAAGGAGAGCCTGAGCATCTTCCTGCTGGCCGCACAGCGGCGCGGGGAGGCGCTGGACCACGTCCTGCTGCACGGGCCGCCGGGCCTGGGCAAGACCTCGCTGTCGCTGATCATCGCCAACGAAATGGGGGCGGCCTTGCGGGCAACCTCCGGGCCGGCCATCGAGCGGCCCGGCGACCTGGTGGCGATCCTGACGAACCTGGAAGCAGGCAGCGTCCTGTTCCTGGACGAGATTCACCGGCTGTCCCGGCCCGCCGAGGAGATCCTCTACTCGGCGATGGAAGACTACCAGGTAGACATCGTCATCGGGCAGGGGCCGTCGGCACGGACGGTCAAGCTGGACGTGCAGCCGTTCACCCTCGTCGGCGCGACCACGCGGGCGGGCCTGCTGTCGTCGCCGCTCCGGGACCGCTTCGGCATCCAGCACACGTTCGAGTTTTACACTCCCGAGGACCTGGTGGAGATCATCACGCGCTCGGCGGCGATCCTGGACGTGCCGATTGACCTGGACGGGGCAGGGGAGCTGGCGCGTCGCTCGCGCGGGACGCCGCGCGTCGCCAACCGCCTGCTCAAGCGCGTCCGCGACTTCGCCCAGGTGAAGGCGGACGGCCACATCAGCCGCGAGGTCGCCGCCGCCGCCCTGGCGATGCTGGAGGTGGACGCGCTGGGGCTGGACGAGTTCGACCGCCGTCTGCTGCGTATCCTCATCGAGAAGTTCGGCGGCGGCCCGGTCGGCGTCGAAACCCTGGCGGCCGCCATGTCCGAGGAGCGGGACACCTTGGAGGACGTCTACGAGCCGTACCTGATGCAGATGGGCTTCTTGCAGCGGACGCCGCGCGGGCGGGTCGCCACCCGCCGCGCCTGGGAGCATCTGGGCCTGACCCCGCCACCGCAGCAGCCGGGGCAGGGCGGCTTGTTCTGAGGGATGCGCCCCAGCCTGGCCCGCTCGCCCTTGACAAAGCCCCGGATGTGTGATATTCTTAGGGGAGGAAGTTAGACAAGACTTCGCCAGAATGACCACCCGAGAGACTTTGTAAGAGAGACTTCGTAAGGAGCAGCAAGTGCATTGCCACGACTGCAACACGGCCAACACCGTGGACAGCAAATATTGTAAAGAATGCGGTGCCAAGATCAACGAGGGATACCGGACGATGATGCTGTCGGTCCAGGACCTCCCGTTAGGCCAGAGTGATGAAACCCTGGACCGTCTGACGCGCCTGCTGGACATGGCCTTCTGGCACAACGAGGCGGGCAACCTCGCCGCCGCCATCACGGCGAGTGAGGCGGCCCTCGCGATCAACCCCAACTCCACCACGGCGCATTCCCTGCTGGGATCGCTCTACGAGAAGAAGGGCGACGACGCCCAGGCCATCAACCACTTTGAAGCGGTCCTGGCCCTGAACCCGGAGAGCGCCGCCGATGCCGCCAAGCTGGACCAGATCCGGCGTGGCGTCCACGTCAAGGCCGTCGCGCCGCCGATCACGCACCAGCTGGTGCCGCCGGTCCTGGTGAAGCTCGGGCCGACACTGCGGCAGAAGTGGGCGGGGCTGTCCGAGGCCACTGCCTTGCGCGCAGGCGAGCCGGGGCTTGGCCTCCAGCGCCGGCCGCTCTATGCGGCGGGCGCGGTCGCGGGGGTCGTCCTGCTGGCGGGCCTGGCTGTGGCGCGGCCCTGGGCCGGCACACAGACGGCCGGGAACACGGTCCCCGCCGCGCCGCAGCCTAGCTCCGCAAGCCGTTCAGCCTTCGCCGGAATGGTGGCCTCGGCTGCCCCTGTCGCCGCACCCGCCCCGCCGCTCATCCTGACGCCCGCGCCGCCTTCGGGGACAGCCTCGTATCCGGCCCCAACGGCCGTGACACATGACCCCTTCGTCGGGCGCGTACCTGCGCCCACCCCACCGGACACCGCCTCGCCCGCCTGGTCCCTGCCCCCCGTACTCCCCCACGCGGCGGCTGCCCGGCGACGCCGACTAGCCGGCCATGATCTGCCGCCCCTGCGCCTGGCCGCCCTGCCCATGGTCAGCTCCGACGGGGGTATCGCGCCCGCGCCGGTCACCCTGCCTGCGGGCGTCACGGCCCCGATGGCGTCCATCGCCTCCATCCCCCAGCACACGGTCGTCGTCGGCTCGCTCGCGGGCGGGACGGGCAGCGTGCCCGCCCAACCCGATGCGCCCTCGCACATCCGCATCACGGTCCACCAGGTCAGCGACGCCGACAACGCCGACGCCCCGATCGAGTCGAGTGGCGGGAGCGCGCCGGACGGCGGCAGTGCGAAGGGAGCCTCCTACCAGGAGAACGCCCTGTCCTTGCAGCAGGGCGGCCAGTTCAAGCAGGCGCGTCTCGCCTACCAGCGCGCCATCCGCGCGTATGAGTCGCAGATTGCTTCCGGGCAGGACTTGGAAACCGCCCAGCGCGGCCTCGCGGCCTGCCAGACAGGACTTCAGATTTGTCAGCAAAGCCAGTAGACGCCGCCCGCCTCGGCCTTGCCGCCCTGTGCCTGCTGGCCGGCGGCCTGGCCCCCGCCCGTGCCAAAGCCCCGCTGCCGACCGTGTTGCTTTTCCCGGCGACGGCCTCTGACGTGCCCGCGATGGTGGACCTGCGGACGCGCCTCCGTCTCGACGGCGTCCTCCAGGCCCTGACCTACGACCCCGACTCGGCCTCGGTCAAGCGGGTGGCATCGGAAACCTCGCACCCGGAGTGGCTGATTGGGACGCTCTCCGACAACGCCCGCTTGGCCCTGGCCCGTGCCCTTGGGGTGGCCTTCTACGCCGTGGTCAGCCCCGGACGCCAGAGCGACAGCACCCACATTGAGCTTGTCCAAACCGCCCCGCCCGCCCTCACTTTCGACTGGTACGGCGTCAACCGGCAGTATGGGGCGCGTGCCTTAGAATCTCAGGCCCAAGCCGCGCTCGGGCCGGTCGCCCAAGCCGCCAGCATCCCCGCGCCCACTTCCGGCGCGATGGCTTCGGCTCCCGGTATCTCGGCACCCGCGTTCGCCGTTCCCGCTCCCGCGCCCGTGGTGGTCGCCCCCGCTCCCGCGCCCGTGGTGGTCGCCCCCGCTCCCGCGCCCGTGGTGGTCGCCCCCGCTCCCGCGCCCGTGGTGGTCGCCCCCGTTGCTCCTGCTGCTCCCAGGCCCTTTATCACTGCGCCGCCTGCGTTGCCTCCAGTAATAGCATCGCCCGCCGGACCTGCCCCCGTCGTCAAACCTGTTCCTGTCCCGGAGCCGGCTCGAATCGCGGTCAATCCGGTGCCGACATCCGTGGCAACTCCGATGCCCGTGCCGGTCATCGCGCCGCCCGTGCCGGTCATCGCGCCGCCCGTGCCGGTCATCGCGCCGCCCGTGCCGGTCATTGCGTTGCCTGTCCCGATCACCACGCCGCCTGCTGCCCGCGTCGCCGCGCCTGTTCCCCAGGCCACCAAAGCCGCACCGCCTGCTCCGGCCGTCGTGCCCCGCGCTCCTGTGCCCCTCGTGGCTGCCCTGCCGCCACGCCCGAGCATCTTCGCCCCGCCGACGCCACAGGACTTCACGGCCATACCACCCGCCCGGCCCGCACCGGCCCGTGACGTCATTGCCCCCGTCAAGCCTGCCCCTAATGCGGAAGACCTCGCAGCCATCGCGCCGCTGATGCGGAAGGGCGACGCCGCCCTGGAAGGCGGCGACGTCGTCGGGGCCATCGCTCTGTACCGTCAGGCCGTCAACGGCGCTCCTCTGAGCCTTGTCCCGCGCCTCAAACTGGCACAGGCATACCAGAAGGGCGGGTTGAGCGAGAAGGCACTCAGCGAGGCACAGCGCGCGCTGGAGATCGCGCCGGACAACCAGCCGGTGCAGCAGTTCCTCTCCGAACTGGACCAGGAGAACGGCACCTCAGACGGCACCCTGGCCCGCTACCGTGTCCTGATCGAGCATAACGCCGATGAACCGGCCGCCCATGCCGGGCTGGCCGAGGCCCTGTGGAACAGCGGCGACCTGAGCGGGGCAGAAACCGAATACAAGACCGCCAAGCGGCTGGCACCTCCCGGCGACCACACCGCCGATGCCCACCTCGCCCAGCTTTATGCCACCCAGGCCCGCTACGATGACTGCCTGGCCGCACTCCAGGAAGCCGGCAAGGACGGTTACGCGCTGGCCCTCAAGATCGTCAAGAACCGCGCGGACACACTCAGCGGCACCATCGAAGCCTCGCGCGAGGCCTTCGCCGGCGGCAAGAGTACGCGCGAGCAGTTCTACGACGGGGCTAAGACGACCGACTCCCAGGCCCAGGCGCTGGCCGGCTTCGTCGCCCGCGTCACCCCTCCCGCCGAGTACAAGCTGTCTCACCTGCACCGGATGCTCTCCACCAACCTGCTCGCGCAGGAGGCGGCCACCCTGCGGGCCTTCATCGAAACCGGCGATGCCAAGCAGAGCGACAGCGTCTCCAAACTGGAGAAGGCCGCCCAGACCGAGATGCTGACCGCCCAGGCGGCGGAGGAGAAACTCGGCCTGTGGGATAGGAACAGCGAAGCCAGGAAGTAAGCCTGATCAGGAAGTAAGCCCGATGTCGTTATGGAACCAGTGGCTGCCTGGGGCGTCGGACGCGGCGGAGGCCGAGCGCGTCCCACTGCCGCGCGTCGGCGAGACCGTCCGGATCCACGCGGTGGGGGATGCCTACCTCGGCGTCTACCATTCGCGAGTCCGCGCTGTCGGCCCGCGCCGGATCACGCTGAACAGCCCCGAGGCGGCGGGTTCCTCGGAGACGGTGGGCGATGTCGCCCACATCCTCCCGGTCTATACGCCGCTGACGCTCTCCTTCATCCGGGCGGATGAGCTGTACCAGTGCGAGACGCGCGTCGTCGGGCCGGTCAAGGCGGGGACCCTCACCGTCGCCCGCCCGCGCCTCATCACGCGCGTCCAGCGCCGCCAGTTCTACCGCCTGCCGCTGCACTCGCATACCCATTTCCGGGTGCGCGGTGAGACCGGCAGCACCGCCCTCATCCCCGCCCGGCTGGTCAACCTGTCCGGCGGCGGCGCGCTCCTCGCCTCCCCCAAGCCAGTCCTCGGCGGCCTCCGCGTCAGCCTCCGCGTCCCGTCCGGCAAAGACGGCGAGCCGCTGGAAGTGGAGGCCGACGCCCTCGACTGCCGGGTGACGACCCAAGGCACGGCGCGCACCTACCTGGTTCGCCTCCGCTTCCTCGGCCCGCCGCTCCTGACGGAAGAGGACCGCGACGAGATCGTCGCCTACATCTTCGAGCAGCAGCGCTTCCTCCTGCGGAACCGGAAACTCCTGCGGGCGTGACCGCTTGCTGAGACAAAAAAATGCCTGTGGCCGATTCGCGGAAAGCGTTTCAGCCACAGGCTCCGCCAGAAAGGCGGATCTTGAAAAGGAGGACATGCGCCCTTTAACCTACGCACGGACGTTCCGAAAAGTTCCGGTGGGGGCGTAAAGCACCCATTTCTGTCCCTGGGTATCCTGTATTCTTCCTCACTACTGGTGGCACCCGGAGTGCGTGCCTGCATGATTGTAACCCCACATTAACCCCCCGCCAAACCCCCGGCATTTACATACGAGAGCCTATAGGCTAAAATAAGGGCATGGAACGACGCGCGCCTTCGCAGATGTTCATCGGCGCGTCTCCTCACGCTGGCCGTATGCCTCTCCCGATCCTTTGCTTGATGATCGGCATTAATCTTCTGTGGTCAGGGTCGGGCCTCGCGGCCAAGATCGCGCTCCACAGCATCCCCCCCATGACCCTGGCGTTTGCCCGGTTCGCCATCGCCGCTCTGCTGATGTACGCCCTCGCCCTCGCGCTCAAGATAGACCTCCGGGTCGCGCGGCGCGACTGGGGCATGTTCTGGGCGATGGGCGTTCTCGGCCTGGCCCTCACGTACTTGCTGCAATACATGGGTCTGCGGCTGACTACGGTGTCCAATGCCGCTCTGCTGCATGCCACCGAGACCGTTTTCCTCTCACTCCTGGCCTTCTTTTTCCTCCGGGAAGCCATGCCGAAGGCCAAAATCGCCGGCATCACGCTCGGCCTGGTCGGCGTTTATCTGATCGTCGCCAACGGCCTGAGACCGCCCGCGTTCTCCGGCATGACACAAGGGAATTTGCTGATTGCCCTGGCCCTCGCCTTTGAGGCCGCCTCCAGCATCGTAGGCAAGGGCCTGGTGGCCCGCTACCCCATCCACTCGGTCGTCACCTACCAAATGTTGAGCGGCGCGGTCGCCCTGGCGCCGTTCTCCGCCTATGAGCTGACACGGATGATCTCCCAGGGTCATGCGCTGGCGGTCCCGCCCGCGCCTGCCTTGTGGAGCCTAGCCTACCTCATCCTCCCCTGCACCGTGTTCGGCTATATGGTCTGGTTCACCATCCTGGACAAGCATGAGGCCGGCGAGATGTCCGTGTTCCTGTTCATTCAGCCCGTTGCCGGCGCATTCCTCGGTGCCTATTTCCTGGGAGACCCGATCACCACGTTCACTGTGGCGGGCGCCGTCCTCGTCCTCCTCGCCGTCGGCCTGGTCAACCGGAGGCCTTCCGCCCCGCAGCCCTCGCCGGCACCGCCGGGGCCGTGAAAGCGCAAAGAAAGACGGGGACGTGCTGGGCACGTCCCCGTCTTAGTTATTGAACGATGCTGTTGTCTAAAGCTCGCTTGTTAAGCTCGCTTGCGGCGGCGGGCGATGGCGACGCCGCCCAGACCCAGGGCGAGCAGCAGGCCAAAGCTGGCCGTCGTGGAGGCTTCCGGCACGGCGGGAACGCCCGCGTTGAGGGCCAGAGTCGGTGCGGAGTAGCCGGCGCCGGTGTACTTGGCACCGTCAATCTCCGTCCCGACGGTGCCGCCCGCCGGAGCACCCATGACGAGCTTGACGTCGCCGGCCTTGAGGTCGTTGGAGAGTGCGGTCTGTGCCGCCGCGCTCAGGATGAACGTGAAACTCGCGGGGCCGCTGACGGTCGTTCCACCTGCGGTATAAGGCTGGGTGGTGTAGGTTTGGGTGCCGAGGGACGTCAGGGTGCCGAGCTGCGTGCCAATGCCATCGTTCGGGCCGTCTGCCCCCGCAGCGCCAACCTGGTAGAGCAGGCCTTCCGAGCCGGTTCCGGTGAGCGGGGTGGTGTTGCCGGACAGGAAGAAGTCAAGGGGGCCGGACACGCCGTACTTGCCCGAGTAGGTGGTCATCGTCAGCGTGAAGCTGGTGATGGGGCTGGTGGAGGCACTCGTGCCGGCGAAGTCGAAGACGCCGAATTCCCCGAAGCCCACGTCGCCGGGGGCCGTGTTGGACTCGACGGAGATTGAGTTGGCGCTCGTCCCTTCCTTGGTCGCTGAGGCGTAGGCACTGTTGGTTTCGCTAAGCGTCTGCGCCATCGCCCCGGTCATGCTGCCTGCCGCAAGCATCGCGGCGATGGTGAGTGTCTTAAATAATCGCATCGTGGATAATCTCCTTGTCGTAGTCACCCGCAGTCTTAGTTTTGTGGGTACAGGAGATTAAAGCACACCGATGTTAAGACAGTGTTAAGGCTGGCTTAACTTCACGTTAAGCGGTATCCACTCCTACCAAACTCACCCATTAAAACGATTCATCGCCCGTTCGATGCCTTCAGCCAGCCACACTTCAAGTGCGGCGACGGCCCGGCCAGTCGTCTCGTCTACATCCTTCTGCTCGGCCCGGCTAAACCGCCCTAGCACGAAATCAATCTGCACGGATGGGTCACGGGGGGCGCCGACGCCGAAGCGCAGACGCGGGAAGGCCTGCCCATGCAGGTGCGCGATGAGCGACTTTAGGCCGTTATGCCCTCCCGCCGAGCCTTCCGCCCGCAGCCGCAGCTTGCCGACGGGCAGCGCGATGTCGTCCGTCACGACCAGGATATCCACGAGGGCCAGTGGCTTCTGGCGCAGGAAGGCGGCGACCGACTGGCCGGACAGGTTCATGAACGTCTGCGGCTTCAGCAGAAAGACGCGCGCATCACCCACGCGCCCGTCACCGACCAGCGCCTGCCCCTCCCGCCGCGTCACGGCGATGCCGTGGATGCGCGCGAAGGCGTCCACCACATCAAATCCAATGTTGTGCCGCGTGCGCTCGTACTCCTTGCCCGGATTGCCCAGGCCCACGATCAGCTTGGTCGGAATGTCCATCGATGTGTATGTTTCCAATGGCGCAATGCGCGAGGAATGGAGAAGGCGGAAACAGAGAAGGGCGAGAAAAGGGGGCGCGATGAATCGCGCCCCTGCGCCCTGCCTTGTAGGGGCGAACCTTGTGTTCGCCCTTCCGCCTCCGTCCGCCCTTCTTGTCCCGTCCGCCTATTCCTGCACTCACAGGCGAGGCTATGGCAGCTCGATCTGCGCCTTCACCGAGGTCGGCGGCAGGTGGGAGGCGAAGTCGAAGGCCGCGACGCTGTCGGCGAAGGCGAACGTGTCGGTGATCAGCGGCTTGACGTCTATCTTGCCGCTGCCCATCAGGGACAGGGCGCGCGGGAAGACGTGCGCGTAGCGGAAGACGTGTTCGACCCGCGCCTCCTTGATCTGCGCGCCTACGACGTCGTAGGGCGTCGGCCCGCCCGGCATCCCCACCAGGACCACGCAGCCGCCCGGACGGAGCGGCTCAAATACGCCCGAGATCGCCCGCTCGCTGCCGCTGCACTCAAACACGACGTCCGCGCCCCAGCCGTCGGTCAGGCCGCGGACGACTTCGGCCACGCTCTCGGATGCGACATTGACCGGCGTGATCGGCCCCAGCTTCGCGCCCAGGTCCAGCTTCGGCTGCTGCGTGTCAGCCAAAATGACCCGGCTGCACCCGCCCGCGAGCGCGGCCAACGCGGTCACCATCCCGATCGGCCCCGCGCCCAGGACGACGGCCAGATCGCCCGCCTCGATCCGGGCCTTCTTCGCCGCCTGCATCCCGACCGCCAGCGGCTCGACCATGGCCGCCTCGCCGAACGAGACGTTGTCGGGGATTTTGAACGTGTAATCGGCGGGGTGGACGACCGAGGGCCGCAGGACGCCGTGGATGGGCGGCGTCGCCCAGAACCGGACGGCCGGGTCCAAATTATACATGCCCAGCCGCGAGGCCCGGCTGTTCGGATCGGGAATGCCCGGCTCCATGCACACCCGGTCGCCCGGCTTCAGCGTCGTGACATCTTCGCCGATATCGGTGACGATGCCGGACGCCTCATGCCCCAGCACCATCGGCGCGTTGACGACGAACGGCCCGATGCGCCCATGCTGGTAGTAGTGAATGTCCGACCCACAGATGCCGACGGTCTTGATCGCGATGCGGACGTCGCGCGGCCCCAGCGGCTCGGCCAGAGTGATGTCGCCCAGTGCCAGCTTTTTCGTCTCTTCCAGAATCAGTGCTTCCATGTTGCCCCTCCACTTTCCCCCTAGTATACCCAGCTATGCCGGGCGGGGGTGCCGCTAACGAGGGGGCGTGTCCGCGCCGGCCGCCTCGGCCGCTTTCGCCGCATTCCGGGCCGTCAAGCGGTTGAGGACATCGGGGACTAGCTGCTCGGCGAAGCCGGCGACGAAAGCCCAGACCAGCAACTTGGCGGCGTCGGGCGTCGTGGCCGGGGTCGCGTCCGTAAACTTCGGGAACACCCCCTCCACCGACGAGGCGATGATCGAAGCCGGCAGGTTGCTGAGGAAGATCAGGTAGAGCATCATGGCGAAGATGCCCCCATAAGTTGGGGCCAGACTGATGCCGAACTGTCCGGCATTGAGCGCGATGGTATCCAGCAGCGGCGTGTTCCCGGCGGGCAGCGCCTGGAGGCGGCGCAGCATGCTGATCAGCCCGCCCAGGACTCCGCACAGGATGACTAGGGCGGAGACTTGCAGGACCTGGAGCGGGGAAGAGATCGCTTCCGGCGGAGCGACCGGGGCGGCCGGGCCGCCGTCCTTCGTGCCGGGCGTGACAGCCGTAGGCGTCGCGGGCTTCACCGGCGGGGTGGGGGCTGCGGGAACGGGCGCGGCCACGATCGCCGAGCGCGTCGGAACAGCAAGCCCGGCGAAGGACCTTGGGGAGAAGCCTGGAGCGCCGTAGAGGAAGAGCGCGAGCAGCAGGCTGATGGAGGCCGACATGGCACCGATCCGCGAGATCCGGCTGTTCTTCTCCTCCCGCGCGTTGATGGTGGAGCGGAGGCGCTGGAGGTCACTCAGCAGGATGCTCAGGTCCGCGCGCAGCGTGGCGGCGGCGGGGGAGTCGCCCGTAGAGTGGCCTGGCGGGGCCTCAACGGGCGGCTCCGGCGGGGCCGGTGTCAGCAGGAAAAAGCCGGTCGCCCCGCGCGGGATGCTGGTGACGGAGACTGCGGAGGGCTTCCCTTCCGCGCCCGCCCCCGGTGAGGAGTCACCATGTGGTGGGTCCCCGTCGCCGGGCGGCTTGGACTTCTGATAGCCGTCATACCAGGACTGCCCGGCGACCTCGTGGTAGCGGGCGCGCAGGTTCCAGGCGTAGCGCTGGAGGTAGGCTTCGGGCAGAAGCTGGAGCAGCGCCATTTCCATCCCGCTGACATCGGCCCAGTTGAGGTCATGCTTTTTACGCTCCCAGGGCCAGTGGAAGCGCTGCCCCTCCTCTTCCTGCTTCTGCTGTTCCCGGACGAGGTATTTGGCAAGCTCATTGGCGGCGAGGTTTCGCGGGTCTGGGTCCACGCCGGGGAGCGTCAGGTACTGCGCGACGAGCTGGTTGAAGTACTCGACGGCATAGTCGGGGAGACACTTCCCCTTGGGCGAGCGCTGGTTGACGGGGAGCGGCGGCGTACCCCCGCCCTCCCCCGGCGCTTTCGGCGCAGCCCCATTAGCGGTGACGCCGGGGTCTGCGACGCTTGTCTGGTCTTGCATCGGCTTTTCCTCCTTCTGCATTGGTCGGAATCAGAGGTCAAAGCAACCCGCCCTGCCTGAACCGTGCCCGCAGGAGTACCGAGTTGGAGTATTCTGTTGTGGGGCTGAACGGCTTCAGCCGGCCTTGATCGGCAACTCTTCCACCTGCCAGGTCTCCGTGTCTTTGCTGCCGCTAAAGCTGCCAGAACCCCAGAGATAATGTACCGGAGTTTGCATGCTGTAGAGGGACGCTGGCCCGAACGGCTTGGGGTCCAGCACCAAATCTGTGTCCCGATGGATGACAAGCAGGTCACCGGGATCGTTCCCGAAATACAGCCCGGCGTTCCTGTCTGAAGATCCTACGCCAAACGACATGTCCACCGGCACCCACCCGATTCCATCCGCATAGAACTCGGACCGGACGTGACACTGCCCATAGTCTAGGGTGGTTAATGCCGATTTCGCCAGGCGGCCAGCGAGGGAGTGAGCGGGAACGCCGTTAGCGCGCATCGCGGAGACGAACAGGTAGGAGAGGCCGCCGCAGTCGGACTGGTCAGTCAGGCATATCTTGGAAGCACTCCGATCCTGTTTTGGGTCGTAGTGGTAGTGATAGCGCTTCCGTATCGTCTGATAGACGCGGAAACCAAAATCAAGATCACGCTCCGAGGCAGACCTATGCAAATCGGTATCGTCCAGCCAGTGCTGGAACGGGGGCGACTGGAAATCCATTGTTCGACTGCTCCGCAGGCTGAGAAGCCGATCCGAGGCAGAGAGCGGCGGGATGGGGGCTGCCGGGGGGCCAAGCAGTATGCGGCGGGAATAAAGCGTTGCCTCGTATAAAACCTAGATGGTCAGCGCCCGCTGCGCCGGTCCGTTCGGCATGGTACGCGCCCACAAGACTGGTCGCTGAAGCTGGCTGAGTTCAGCCGTCCGTCCCTGGCCTTGAGGAAGACCATCGAGGAAAAGGCTGGCTTTCACATGGTCCTGCCCCGGCGAGGGCAGAGGAACCGGTGTGAAGACGGCCCAGCGTCGTGGCGTGTCCTTCGGGTTTCCCATGTGTCCCTGAGAGTGGCCCGGATGTGTCTCACCGGGACCGTTTCAACGTGATAGGCCGCCGGGGCGGCGGTCTGCGCGTCGCCGCGTCCGCCGCCAAACAGCGAGAGAACCAAAGCTCCGACCCGAAAGACGCGCATGGTCATGCCGCAGTATAAACCATGGGCTTGCATCTGTCAAGAAGCCGATCTGCCAAAAATCCTACGGGTGTTCCCGGCGGATGTAGGCCAGGGCCGCCGCCCCGCCGCCCGTCAGCGCCATGACCAGAGGAACAGCGGGCGCAACGCCGTCCGGGACGGGAGAGAGGTGGATCAGAACGAACCCGAGTATCCCCATGATGCAAAGCCCGAATGCCCAGCAGGCCGAGACCTGCCAGGCAATGGCGCGTGCGTCGGCTCCTGAAGAGGGACTCGACCGGTTGTGTTGGGTCTGTACCAGGAGCAGAGCCATTTCGGCGCGCAGTGCCTCAATGGGACCCGCCGCGTCGTCCTTGGGCGTCGTCTTCGAGCGCATGTATTGTCGGTACTGTGTGGGGGAAACAGCGGCACGGTAACGGGCACGCCGGTCATTGGCTTCGCGGCGCAGCACGGCCTCGGGCGTCACGCGCAGCACGGCAAGCTCAAGCTGGTGTAGGTCCGCATAGGTCAGCGTATGGCGCTCGGATCTCGCGGTCAGATCGTAGATGGTGCTGATCGCCTGTAGGTCGAAATGGAGACACGCCGCCGGGTCCGCCCCGTCCGTCCTGAACGTGCGGTATTGGTCCAGCAGGGAGCGGAAACGCGCCTCATCGGGGCCGCGCAGGGTCTCGCGTGGGTTTGGCGGGGTTGAAGGCGCCACCCGGACGGGGGGCGGCGGTGCGGGCCGGAATCGGAGCAGGAAGGGCGAAATGCCGCCCCGCTTGGAAGAAGACGGCCGCTGTGCGCTCGGCGGCGGCGTCGGGGCGGCTAGAGGGCGGAAAACGAATAGATCAGTCATGATCGGCTTCCCGATGGGTTCCACGACTTCCGGCGTGTCTGCGACCTGCGCTTGTTCCATGTTGATGACTCCTCTGTGCTCATGCTGCCGGCCGGATGCGAGAGGCACATCGGACACGCCCCCGCCAAGTGGCTCACTTTGCAGAGACACGGCCGGCCCAATAATCCTACTGCAAAGTAGTCATACTGCAAAATTCATGCCAAAACTAATGTATTCATGCCAAAACATGATTCATGGGTTTACCGAGCCTAGACTGACCAGTTTTGAGGCCCCGCCGCTATCGCTGGCGATGCGCTGCAAGAGCCGCGCGGCGGCAAAACTGTCGTCCGTTCCGTCCGGATTCCGGCCCACGAGGCCGATGGTGGAGATGCGCGCGCGCCGGACGTTGAACCGCCTCAGCGCCTGTGTCAGCTTCTCCGGGTCCGTCTCGCCGACGGTCGGGACGCCGTCGGTCAGGATGACGACCTCGTTGACGTCGCGCAGCATCAGCGCCCGGACGACGGCGTCTTCCAGGTCGGTGTCCCCGGACGCCTCCAGCCCGCCCAGGAAGGCCGAGGCCCTCTGGAGATTGCCCGGTGCCGCTTCGGCCATGTCCGGGTCGAACATCTCGCTCCCGCCGCTGAAGGTGACGATGTTGAACGTCTCGCCGGGCCGCAGGCCGTGGAGCGCCTCCCTCAACTCATCCTCAGCCCGGTCCAGCCGGCTTTTCATGCTGCCCGAGGTATCCAGCACATAAACGATGTGGCGCGTCACCCCGTCCGCGGCCAGGCCGTCCCCGATCCCGAACGGCCCGCCCGCCTTTCGCCCAGTGTAGGCACCCGCGCCGGCGTCCCACCCCGCGCCTCCCCCGGACGCTCCCCGGCTGGCCTCCGTTTGAGCGGGAACGCGGGCCACCTCAGTCGGCGCGGCGGGCGGGGACGAAGCAGAAGGCGCAGGCTTGGTGAGCCGTGCGTCAGGCACGGGGGGCGGCACGGGGATGGAAACCGCTGGAACCGCCGCGCTGCTGAGGGGCAAAGGGGTGAGTCGGACGGGCAAGAGGGTGTGAGGCCGAGGCGGTGCCTGTACCGGCGGGTCGAAAGAGGTCTGAGCCGGGACGGCAGGTGCCGGCAGATACGAGACCGGTGCAGTGGGGCGTATGGCGGTGACGATGCGGAAAATAGGGGTCGGCGCAACGGCCTCCCGCACGGGCCGCCGAGGGCGAACCAGGCGGCGCGGGTCTCTCCGTGGGCGCGGGACTGTCTGCGGACGCGGGGGTGACAGGCTCATCGCCGCCGTCAGCCTCGAAGCGGTCATCATGCCACGGCGGCCCGAGGAGGGCGGCGCGAGACGCCTTGAAAACGTCACCATCCGCAAATGGGGCTGGCCGGGTGGACTGCTGAGGTCAGGCAGCCCGCCGAGCCGTCCGATTAGGCCCAGCAGGCCCAGGTTCAGGAGGACCGAGGCCGCCAGGCTGATGCGGAAACGGCGCGCATCTGCTGTCAATGAGTCGTTCATCGCAAAGTAGAACGCCGCGCCGTGGCGCAGAGTTTCCCCTGCGGTTCGGCCCCGTCACGGTCACACGACGGGGCCGGGCGGGAAGCAGCTAAGGCACGGACACGGAAGAAATAGCCTGGATGGACCGCACATCGGCGGCGCTGATGCTCCGGCGACCGGCCAGCGTCTCCACGGTGTAGTTCCGGCCGTCGAAGGACGCCAGCGCGCCCACCACCTGCGTCTTGTCTTTCAGCGTGAAGAGCTGTGTGGGGGGTGATGTGGGGGGAGGGGCCGGTGCCAGAGGCGTGTCGGCAACGACCTTCGCGTCGTACTGCTGGCCCCGCGCCGCCGTCACGTCCTCGCCGCCCGCCAATACGCGCCCGAGGTCGGCGCTGACATCGCCCGAAACGCCCGCCTGCTGGTAGTACCCGCCGGGATATTCGCCGCCATACCCGTAAGGTGAATACGGTGGGTAGGAGTAGCCGCGCGCTCCCGTGCTGATCGATGCCCCGATCTCGCCCGTTGACCCGCTGATCGTCCTGATGGTCCCAGGGGAGACCGCGAGCGTGAGGGGGACGAGCGCCCCGTCATCGGTGCGCGCGTAGTCGCAGGTGAATGTCAGCTTGCCCGCCCGGCCCAGCGCGCCGTGCCCGGCGGACTCGGTGACGTGCCCGCGCGCCAGAGCGCCTTTCCCCAGGAGCAGCGTGTGGCCCGGCCCGTAGACGTTCTGGTCCACCGTGAAGAGGACCGGCTCCCCGGTCTTGTCCCGGCCCGAGCGCAGATCCATTTCCAGGCGCAGCCGAATCGGTGTGCCTTTGGTGAGGATAGCCTGGGACGGGACTGTCTGTTGGCCGACGGGCGTCGCCGGGGCGGCGTGCAGCACAGTGGCGCTTGCCGCTGTGCTGAGCGCGGCGCGGAGAACGATGACGTGAGGACGCATGGCCTTCTCCTTCTGACGGACCTGGTCTCGCCGCGGGGGCGGCGGAGTGCGCGAACATCTTCCCACAGTATACCCGCCTGCACAAGAGACGAACAGGACGAGCTTACGGGCTGGCGACCCCCACCGTCACCACCTCGGCCACTCCGCCGCTGTCGCGGGCGATCTGCTGCAACAGGTGCGCCGCCTCGAAACTGTCGTCTGTGCCGTCCGGGTTCTTGCCGACCATGCCGACGGCGGAGATGCGGGCGTGGCCCGAGTTGAGCCGACGGATCTCGCGGGCGAGCGCCCCGAAGTCCGTCTCGCCCTCGGTCGGGACGCCGTCGGTCAGCAGTACGATCTCGTTGACATGGGGCCGGGTCAGGGCGCGGAGCATGGCCGCCTCCAGGTTCGTCCCGCCGTCCACCTGGAGCGTGTCGAGGTAGTCCGAAGCCTTCTGCACCATTTCGGGCGTCGCGGGTGCCATGCCGACGTCGAACGAGCGGACCTCGCTGCTGAAGGCGATGATGTTGAAAGTCTCGCCGGGCCGCAGGCCGTGAAGGGCCAGCCGCAGCTCCATGTCGGCCCGGTCAATGCGGCTGGTCATGCTGCCCGAGATGTCCAACACATAAACCACATGGCGCGGGGCGCCGTCGCCCGCCATGCCCCTGCCGAGGCCGAACGGCTCCCCGGCGTCGCGGCCCCCCCCGGCCCCCGCCCCGCCCCCCTTGCCGGTTCCGACGCCCGCGCCTGCGCCCCGGCCAGCCGACGCGCCGCCCGCGCCGCTGCCGGTCACGGCGGCGGGCGGCGCGACCGGGGCCGTCGGCGGGGTGGGGGAGGGCGCGCTGACGGCGACTGGCGCGAGGGCGGGCATGGGGGGCGCGATGACGTTGTGGACGACGAACGGTGCGGCCCGCCGGGTCGTCGCCACGGCCGGGGCGGGCGCGGCAGGCGGCGCGGCCATCGCGGGTGCCGGGGCACCCGCCTCCTGCCCCCCCGAGGGCGCGGCGGGCGGCGCGGGCTGGGCCGAATGGACGCGCGCGCCGGGCCGCCGGGGCGCCTTCGGGCGGGGCAGCTTGACCGGGCGCGGCCTGGCGACGGTGGGTTTCACCGGCTGCGGCGGGGGCGGGACGACGGGGACGATGACCGGCGGGGGCGGCGCGGGGTGCCACGCCAGCCGCACCATCCGGAGCCGGGGGAACACCGCCGCGAGCGGGGCGGACGGCGACCGCCAGACCCAGCCCATCAGGACGAACGCGGCGGCGTTCACCAGGAGCGAGGCCAGGAAGCAGAAACTCAAGCGGCGCATCTCGGACGTCACGAATTAAACCCTCCCTTCTTTGGACGCAAGGCCGGGGCCGGGAGTTCCCGACGCGCGGCGACTTCCCCGCGATTTTGCTTGACTCCGTGGGGGCCAGCGGTTATAATAGGCCGTCACCGACGCCCCGGCGCGTCCGCAGGAGTACCCGTCATGCCCGATCCATCGTCGCCCCAGGCCGGCCGAGTCGCCGCGCTGATTCTGGCCGCCGGCAAGAGTACGCGCATGAAATCGCGGCGGCCCAAGGCCCTCCACGCCCTGCTCGGCCAGCCCCTCCTGCGCTGGGCTGTGGACGCCGCCCGAGGCGCGGGCGCGGCCCGGACGGTCCTCGTGGTCGGGCACCAGGCCGAGATGGTCCGCGAGGCGATGGGGCCTGACCTGGAGTACGTCCTCCAGGCCGAGCAGAAGGGCACCGGCCACGCCGTCCAGATGGCCGAGGTTCTGCTGCGGGACTGGGACGGCCCCCTGCTCGTCCTGCCGGGTGACGCCCCCCTGCTGTCCGACTCGCTCTTAGAAGCCCTGCTGGCCCACCACACTCGTTCCGGCGCGGCGGCGACCCTGCTGACGGCGGTTTTGGATGACGCCGGTTCCTATGGCCGCATCGTCCGCGACGGCGAGACGGGCCGCGTCCAAGCCATCGTCGAGGCCCGCGACGCCTCCCCCGAACAGCTCCTCATCCGCGAGATCGGCACCTCCGTCTACGCCTTCGACCCCGCCGCCCTGTTCGACGCGCTAGGCCGGATCACCCCGCAGAACGCCCAGGGCGAATACTATCTGACCGACGCCGTGGCCCTGCTCGCCGGTCAGGGCCGCGTCGTCGAGGCGCTCGTCTCCCCCGACGCCGATGTCGTGCGCGGCGTCAACACCCGCCCGGAACTCGGCGAGCTGCGCGCGCTGATGCAGGCCCGCATCCACCAGGCCCACGGCCTTGCCGGCGTCACCATCCTGGACCCCCTGACCACCCACATTGACGCGACGGTCAAGATCGGGCCGGACACTGTTGTTCACCCCTTCACCCTCCTGTCCGGCGTCACCGACATCGGCGAGGACTGCGAGATCGGGCCGGGTGCCCGTATCAGCGACTCCCGCCTGGGCAGCGGCGTCTCCGTCCGCGACTCGCACGTCACCGCCTCCGAGGTCGGCGACGGGTGCCGCATCGGCCCCTTCGCCAACCTCCGCCCCGGAACCGTCCTGGGCCGCAATGTCAAGATCGGCGACTTCGTGGAGACGAAGAACGCCACCCTGGGCGACGGCGTCTCGGCGGGCCACCTGACGTACCTCGGCGACGCCGAGGTCGGCCCGCGCACCAACATCGGGGCCGGCACGATCACCTGCAACTACGACGGCATAGACAAGCACCGCACCGTCATCGGCGCGGACGCCTTCGTCGGCACCCACTCCACCCTCGTCGCCCCAGTCACCCTGGGCGAAGGGGCCTGGACCGCCGCCGGCTCGGCCATCACCGAGAACGTCCCCGCCGGTGCGCTCGGCATCGGGCGTGCCCGGCAGGTGAACAAAGAGGGCTGGGCGCGGGCCAAGAAGCGGCGCAAGAGCGGCGAGTAGAGCTTCATGTCCATCCACAAAGACGATAAGTTTATCGAGTTTATCGAATGCGTTTGTTTGCGGCCGACGATGTTCGTGAGGTCCGGTAGCTTTGAGGAGGTCGCCACCTTTCTGGATGGCTATACCCATGGCGTGACCCAATTCGCTCCTGCTGATGTCAGGGCCGACTGCCTCTATGCATTCGGGTACTGGCTCTCCGACAAGTGCGAGGGCTTGAAGGGAGTCCCGCGCAGTCTAGCATGGTTTGGGAAAATACGCCACCTGTTCCCAGACGATCAGGAAGCATTGCAGGCAATGGCGCGGCTGTATCGGGAGTTCTTGGACGATCCGGGGCGGGTGAAGAGAACCACATGATCACCTCTAAAGCCCGTCAGGAAGTGACTGATTTCCTCGCGGCGAGCCGAAACCCAGACGAGATCATAGAGTTTCGCCTTTCCGAGGAAGCGCGGGCGCGTGCCTATGACCTCCTCGCACGGGAAAAAGGCAACGGCCTGAGCGCGGAAGAGGCGACAGAGCTTGACGATTACATGCGGCTGGAACACCTAATGCGCCTCACCAAAGCAAGCGCTAGGGCCGAGAACCAGCGCAAGCCATGAGCAACCTGTACGCCGACCCGGCAGCCGCCAGCCGCTACAACGCCGCCCGGCATCTGCCCGAGGAGACGAAGGCGTTCTGGATGGACAGCCTCAAGGCGGTTCTGCCTGAAGTCCCTGTCGGGCGGTGTCTGGACTTGGGCTGTGGGACGGGCCGGTTCACGGCGGTGTTGGCACAGACTTTCGCCTGCCCGGTCGTCGGCGTGGAGCCTTCGGTAGCGATGCTTGCCGTCGCGCGGGCGGAGGCCATCCCCGAGGTGGAGTGGAAGCAGGGGAGCGCCGAGGACATCCCTTTGGAGAGCGGGTCGGTCCGGCTGGTCTTCATGTCACAGGTGTTCCATCACCTGAACAAGCCGCAGGAGGCTTTGCGGGAGATCCACCGCGTTCTGACGCCCGGAGGCAGCCTGATCATCCGTAACGGGACGGCGGAGAACAATGAGGAAACGGAGTGGCTCCAGTGCTTCCCCAAGGCCCTGGCCTTCGACGCCCGGCGCATCCCAACGCGGGATGCCCTGGAAGAGACGGTCTGCCGCCGACCGTTCGAGCTCGTCACCCGGCAGACCTTCCGGCAGTTGTTCGCGGCTTCGTACCGGGACTATTACGCAAAGGTCGGCCAGCGCGGTCTATCTTCGCTCATTGCCATCAGCGACGAGGCTTTTGCGCGCGGTATGGAGCGCTTCAAGGTGTGGGCGGATGAGCAGCCGCCCGACGAACCGGTCTATGAGCCGGTGGACGTGTTCGTTTTCCGCAGGCACGGGAGCGCGGCCTGACGTCATGGCCTGTAGAGACGAGACAGGAGGGGCGGGGACCAAGCCCCGCCCCTACGCGGCCCCGCCATGCCGGTTGCCGTGACCGTAGGGGTAGGGCTTGTCCCTACCCTCCGTTCCATGATACATCTTCTGTCCCCTGGACAGGTCTTGCGTCAGCGAGTGAATTCAGTCACTCGTTCCTAACTCACCACCAAAGCCGCCGATTGAGCGGCGATCGTCAGTATCAGACGCTACTCGGGGAGATCACACCACATGGGAGCGGACGAAGACACCCTGCGCCTCTTCAGCGGCAACGCCAACCCGGCCCTGGCCGAGAAGATCGCCTACCACCTGGGCCGGTCGCTCGGCAAGATACACTGCACGCGCTTCGCCGACGGCGAGATCCGCGTCAAGATCGAGGAGAGCGTGCGCGGCATGGACGTGTTCATCGTCCAGCCGACCTGCGCGCCGGTCAATGACACCCTGATGGAGCTGCTGATCATGGTGGACGCCTTCCGGCGGGCGTCCGCCAAGCGCATCACCCTGGTCATGCCCTACTACGGGTACTCGCGGCAGGACAAGAAGATCAAGCCGCGCGAACCCGTCACCGCCCGGCTGGTCGCCGACATGATCACGGCGGCGGGCGCGCACCGCGTCCTGGCCGTGGACCTGCACGCGGGCCAGATCCAGGGCTTCTTCCAGCTCCCCCTGGACCATCTCTACGCCGGACCGCTGCTGGCTGCTTACCTCGCGGAGAAGGGCCTGAGCGACGGCGACACGGTCGTCGTCTCGCCGGACGTCGGGGGCGTGGGCCGGGCGCGCGGCATGGCCGAGATGCTGCACGCGCCCATCGCCATCATCGCCAAGCGCCGCCCCGAGCCGAACAAGGTGGAGATCATGGAGATCATCGGCGACGTGCGCGGCAAGACGTGCGTCATGGTGGACGACATGATCGACACGGGCGGCAGCACCGTCCTGGGGGCCTGCGCCCTGATGGAGCGCGGGGCGCGGCGCGTCTTCGCCTGCTGCACCCACGCGATCCTGTCCGACGGGGCCGTAGGCCGGATCGAGGACTCGCCCATCGCCGAGCTGGTCATCACCGACACCATCCCGTTCGACGACGGAAAGGCGGCCCGCAGCAGCAAGACGACCGTGATCTCGGTTGCCCCATTGCTGGCGAGCGCCATCTCCCGAATCCACCACGACGACAGCGTGAGCGAATTGTTCGACGCCTACTATTAGACGCGATTGAAGGAAAGACATGGCCCTCGTCGAAAAAGCGCCGCCCACGACGGAGCCTGCGCGCGCCGGGCATCGGCCCGTCCGCTGGGCCTACGTCGCCGGCGTCGCCCTGCCGCTGATCGTGCTGAACTGCGGGTGGATCGCGAACTCGGAGATGAAAACGGGCGTCACCGAGCTGACCATCTCCACCCTCTTCCTGGGCGTCACCTTCCTGCTGTTCGTGCTGACGCTGCTGAACCTGCTGCTGGCACGCCTCGCCGGAGGACGGGCCGCCATGCGCCAGCCGGAGCTGATGGCGCTGTACTCGGTCCTCTCCATGTCCAGCGTCGTGGCGGGCGTTGGGCACCTGGGCTTCTTCCTGCCGTTCCTCGCCAACCCCTTCTACTACCAGACCACCGCCAACGGCTGGTCGTCCTTCTGGCATCTGCTGCCCCCCTACATCGGCCCGCGCGACCCCGCCATCCTGCGCGGCTTCTTTCTGGGGCATTCGACCGCCTTTGAGCCGCACATCCTCGCGGCCTGGGCCTACCCCCTGGCCGTGTGGAGCGTCTTCTTCCTGGTCCTGCTCTGGACGACCCTTTGCCTCGCCGCCATCCTGCGCCGCCGCTGGGAGGACGAGGAACACCTGCCGTTCCCCGTCCTCGCCCTGCCGCTGGAGATGACCCGCGAGGGCGCACCCCTGTACCGCCAGCCCCTGCTCTGGGGCGGCTTCGCCATCCCCGCCGTCCTGCACTCGCTCAACTCCCTGCAAAGCCTCTTCCCGACCCTGCCGACGATGCAGATCAACAGCGTCCACGACCTCATCCCCGACGCCGTCCTCCAGTACCCTCTGACGGGGGCCGGGACGCTGTTCTATCAGCTCCACCCGTCCGGCGTCGGCTTCGGGTTCCTGATCAATACCGATGTCTCCTTCTCGCTCTGGTTCTTCTACCTCGCCCGGAAGGCCCTGGACGTCTGGGCCACGGCCCAGAACTGGCGCGACCCGGCGACGGGCTGGTATGTGGACAGCAACGGCCAGTTCCCGTATTTCAGCTACCAGGGATGGGGGGCCTGGCTGGCCCTGAGCCTCGCCACCCTGTGGGCCGGACGTTCCTACTTCCGCGCCTACTTCGCCCGCGCCTTCCGTGGCGACAAAAGGGGTGTAGACAGGGATGAGCCGATGAGCGCGCGTCTGGCAGTCTTCGGCTTCCTCGCTGGTTTCCTGGCCCTGAGCGCCTTCGTTTGGTCGTCCGGCGGGTCGTGGTGGCTGCCGGTCGTGTTCCTGGCGGTCTACCTGCTGCTCATCGTGACTCTCTCGCGCATCCGGGCCGAGACCGCCATGATTTCCAGCGAGCTGGTCTGGATCAACCCCCAGAGCATGATCACGGTGCTGACGGGTACGACCGCGCTGTCCCAGCCTGACCTAGCGCACATCGGCATGTTGTCCTGGTTCAACGGCGACTACCGGGCGGCGGCGATGCCGCACCAACTGGAAGCCTTCGTCGGGCTTCGGCGCGCGGGGGGCCGCCTCAGCCCGCTCGTCACGGCCCTGCTGCTGGCCGCCGCCGTCGCCATCGTCGCCGCCCTGCTGTGGGACCTCCAGCTCTACTACGTCAACGGCGCGGCGGGCGGCAACGTCAACTCCTGGCGCATCAGCAAAGGGTCGGAGCCGTGGGTGAACCTGCAAAACGCCCTGCAAAACCCGAAGGCGGCGAACGGGACCGCCCTGGGCGCGATGGTCGGCGGCGCCCTGATCGTCTTCCTGCTGTCCGCCCTCCGCACCCGGTTCGTCGGCTTCCCGCTGCACCCCGCCGCCTACGCCCTGAACCTGAGCTTTGCCAACGACTTCTTCTGGGGCGATATGCTCCTCGCCTGGCTCATCAAGACGTGCGTCCTGCGCTACGGCGGCATCAAGCTGTACCGGCAGGCTTTGCCGTTCTTCCTGGGCCTCATTCTCGGTGACTACGTCACCGGCTCGGTCTGGAGCCTGATCGGGACGCTTTTCCACCTCAGCCTGTTCCGCACGTTCGCGACCTGAGCAGGATTCCTCCCGCCTGCGGCGAATAAGGGCGCATGACACAACCAAACGACATCCGTATCGGCACACTCGTCAGCGGCAACGGGGCCGACCCCGCCGGGTACATCAAGCAGATCTTGCCGCACGGGTTTGAAAGCTTTCAGATCACCTTCTGGCAGACGACCGGCGGCGCGGACCTGCCCGACATGGCCGCCCGCGTCAAGGACACCCTCGGCGACCGGGCCGTCATCAGTTCGCTCGCCGTCTTCGGCAACCCCTTGGAAGGCGAGGAGCGTGACCTGGACAGCCTGCGGGCCTGGGAGAGCGCCATTGACAACGCCCACCTGTTCGGTGCCAACATCGTCGCCGGGTTCACGGGCCGCCTGCGCGGCAAGCCGCTCCCCGATTCGCTGCCCCGCTACCGCGAGGTCTTCGGCCCACTCGCCCAGCGCGCTGCCGACAAGGGCGTCAAGATCGCGTTTGAAAACTGCGCGATGGGCGGCGACTGGCAGAGCGGCGACTGGAACATCGCCCACTCCCCTGTCGCCTGGGAGGTGCTGTTTGACGCCCTGCCCGCCGAGAACGTCGGCCTGGAATGGGAGCCGTGCCACCAGCTCGTCGCCCTGATAGACCCGATGCCGCAGATCCCCAAGTATGCCTCCAAGATCTTCCACGTCCACGGCAAGGACGCGACCATCCATTGGGATGTCGTGAAGCGCGAGGGCGTCATCGGCCCGACGCCGTTCGCCTACCACCGAACGCCCGGCTTCGGCGACTCGGACTGGACCCAGGTCATCAGCGAGCTGCGCCGCAATGGCTACACCGGCTCGATTGACATTGAGGGCTGGCACGATCCCGTCTACAGAGGCGACCTGGAGATGACCGGCCAGGTCCACGGCTTGAACTACCTGAAGCGCTGCCGGACCGAGTTCGTCCAGAACCCGATGGGATAGAAGCCCCTCGAGGGCGCACACGCAGGTGCGCCCCTACGCCGCGATGGTACCGTCTGGGTCAAAATGCGATGACCCGACGCCCGTAGGGGCGCACCTGCGCGTTCGCCCTCCTTATGGCGCGTTCGCCCTCCTTGATCCGTATGCGCCCTTCTGTGATTGCCAGGAAACCCAATGCCTACGACAAACACCTTCACCCGCACCGCCGATGGCGTCAACCCGAACCTCGTCCCCAAGATGCTCCTGCCAAGCGGCGTGACCGTCCCCGCCATCGGGCTGGGCACCTTCGGGTCGGACAACTACACCACCGAACAGATCGCTGAGGCCGTCATCGGCGCGGCCTCCGTAGGCTACCGGCACTTCGACTGCGCCTCCGTCTACGGCAACGAGGACGCCGTGGGCCGCTCCCTCCAGACCATCCTACAGGGCGGTGTCCCGCGCGAAGATCTCTGGATCACCTCCAAGGTCTGGAACGACAAACACGGTCAGGTCATTGAGTCCTGCAAGCAGTCCCTCCAAGACTTGCAGCTTGACTACCTCGACCTCTACCTCGTCCACTGGCCCTTCCCGAACTTCCACGCCAAAGGTGTGGACGCCTCGGCCCGCGACCCGCACGCCAAACCCTACATCCACGATGACTACATGAAGACCTGGCAGCAGATGGAGCAGTTGATCGGCATGGGCCTGGTCAAGCACATCGGCACCTCCAACATGACAATCCCCAAACTGGAACTGCTCCTGCGCGACGCGGCGATCAAGCCCGCCGCAAACGAGATGGAACTGCACCCGCATTTCCAGCAGCCGGACCTCTTCGACTTCGTGGTCGGCAATGGCATCCTGCCCATCGGCTACTCCCCCATCGGCTCGCCCTCCCGCCCCGAGCGCGACCGGACGCCCGAAGACACCGTGGACGTGGACGACCCCGTCATCCTCCGCATTGCCCAGCGGCTCAACGTCCACCCCGCCGTCGTCTGCGTCAAGTGGGGCGTCCAGCATGGCCACATCCCCATCCCCTTCTCGGTCAAGCGCGCGCAGTACCTCAGTACCTTGCAGGCCATCGTCGCCGAGCCTTTGACCTTGGAGGAGATGCAGGAGATCGCCGGCATTGACAAAAATAACCGCCTGATCAAAGGCCACGTCTTTTTGTGGAAAGACGGCCAGACGTGGGAGGACCTGTGGGACGTGACCGGCGAGATCACCCCGCCGTAGCGACCGCTTATGCGGTACAATGACAGCACGCCGCATCATCCCTGGAGGCCATATCATGGCACTGCCCGCGCTCTACGCCAAAGAACCGCTGCTAAACAAAGACTGGTATACGGAGGACGAATACTTCGCCCTTGAAGACCGCTCCCCCCACCGCTGGGAGTTCCTGCCTGATGACCCGCCGAACCCAAACGGGCCGCGCCTGGGCCGCATCCGCGCCATGAGTGGGGGCAGCCCGAAGTATAGCGCCCTCGCCATGCGTCTGGGCCGAAGGCTGGGTAATGCGCTCGAAAGCGCAGGAAACGAAATGTGTGAAGTCTATGGCTCGGACCTAAAGGTCCGCACCGTTGACGAACGCACGACATACCCAGACGTCAGCATCGTGTGCGGCGCACTTATCTACCACCCCGGACGGCGTGATACGGTGACTAACCCCATCCTGGTCGCTGAAGTGTTCTCCCCCTCAACTGAGGGCGATGACCGCAACAAGAAACGCGCGAATTATCAGACAATCCCGACCTTGCAGCATTACCTGCTGCTCACTGCAAACCGGCCGCGCGTCGAGCTGTACACGCGCGAGGAGGCCGGCTGGCGTTTCGAGGCATGGGAGGACCGGGACGCCCTAATCCCTTTGCCCGCACTTAACCTGACGCTGACACTCGCCGAGCTATATAAAAGCGCAGACTTCGGGGCCGGTTGATCTGAGCGCGCACCAATGCCTCAAGCCCTTCAAAGCAGAACCGATGCAAGTTCAAGAACACAAAGGCCGTGTCAGTATCAACGGCCATAAGCTCATCGGCCACATCACCGACACACCCTGTCCCCGGTGTGGGGAGAAGCTAGTGTACGCCGACAAGTATGATGCTAATTTTTGCCCCGCTGAGAACATCTGGACTGACGAGAAGTGTGGCGACGTTGCCTGCGCCCAATGTCGCCGGAGGCCGGACAAGCCACTTGCCGAAGCATAGGAGTAACGAATGACCATCACGATTGACCTACCGGAAGACACCGCCGCAATCTTGAATGAGCGGGCGCGGGTTGAGGGACGGCCTATCGCCGAACTCGCAACGGAGGCGGTCACGGATCGCTATAGTGCCTTCGATGAAGAAGACTTTCTGTTGGATGATGATGCAGTGGTGAAAATCTGGCGAGGTTTAGCGGAAGTGGATGCTGGTCAGGTTGCGTCTTTGGAAGAGGCACTGGCTAACTTCAAGGCTTCGTTTTCCATGTGCTACAGAAACGGTAACGCATGAGCAGGATAAGCCGAATGGGAAGGGAGGGACAAGCCCTCCCCTACATCTCCGCGACTTTTGCCCGCGAAGGCGGGGAGTTGCACTTCTAAAGCCCAGGGGTTCAGCCCTGGGTCCCGGCCACTAGGGAAACAAACCATGACAGTTTTGCAAGAACGAACCCCCCAACCCCGCACCATGCAGGGCGTCGTCCTGCCCGGAAACAGCACCGTCGCGTTCCGGGAGCAGCCCATCCCCGTGCCGGGGCATGGGCAGGTGCTGGTCCAGATGAAGGCGTCTTCCATCTGCGGCAGCGACATCCGCGCCATCTACCGGGAACACCTGGGGGTGGGGGATGAGGCCTACCGGAACGTACTGGCCGGGCATGAGCCGTGCGGCCAGATCGCCGAGGTCGGGCCGGGCTGCAAGCGGTTCAAGGCCGGCGACCGAGTCGTGCTGTACCATATCAGCGGGTGCGGCGTCTGCGAGGACTGCAAGGCCGGCTATATGATCTCCTGCCATTCCTCGTTCCGGGCCGCCTACGGCTGGCAGCGGGACGGTGGCCACGCGCCGTTCCTGCTGGCCGAGGAAAACACCTGCATCGCGCTCCCCGACAACCTGACCTATGTGGACGGTGCCCTGGTCGCCTGCGGCTTCGGCACGGCCTGGGAGGCCCTGACGCGCATCAACGTCGGCGGGCGCGACCGGCTGCTGGTGACCGGTTTGGGGCCGGTGGGGCTGGCGGCTGCCATGCTCGGCAAGGCTTTAGGCGCGTCCCAGGTGATTGGCGTGGACACGAGCCAGGGCCGGATTGACCTGGCGCTGGAACTTGGCCTGGTGGATGAGGCTTTTCTGAGCGACGCCGGGGCCTTGGACAAGATCAAGGCCGTGACGGGTGGCAAGGGGTGCGAGACGAGCATAGACTGTTCGGGGGCTGCGCCCGCCCGCAAGCTGGCCCTGCAAGGGACGCGCCAGTGGGGACGGTGCGTATTTGTCGGCGAGGGTGGGAGCGTAAACTTCGACGTGTCGCCGTACTTGATCCACCCGCAGATCACCCTGTACGGGTCCTGGGTGACATCACTCAATCATATGGAGGACCTGGTGGAGCGCCTGTCGCGGTGGGACCTGCACCCGGAAAAGACCGTCACACACCGGTTCAAGCTGGAAGAGGCCGCCGAGGCGTATGACGTGGCCGACAAGGGCCAGTCGGGGAAGGTCGTGATCGTCTTTGACTGACCTGAACTTCTTAAGCTCTCTGGCGGAAAACATCACTGTGGAGGCTGACCCGACGGGCGTCGGCGTCTTCCTGCGCTTCACGGCCTCCGAGGCTGGCGCGCGCCACGTCTTCCCCGTCGGCACGGTGACGGG
The DNA here is from genome assembly GCA_965215505.1 of Capsulimonadaceae bacterium. Taxonomy (GTDB): domain Bacteria; phylum Armatimonadota; class Armatimonadia; order Armatimonadales; family Capsulimonadaceae; genus JANXMY01. The sequence goes on from OZ244065.1 coordinate 5,907,234, forward strand.
CATGAGCCGCTTCACCTGCTGCGCCCGCTATGAGCCGTTCTGGATGAAGCCGCACGCCGGGATGCGGGCGGGCCAGGTGCCTGTCGAGACCCAATACCTACTCACCGAGCAGGAGGACGGCTCCTGCGTCCTGTACGTCCCACTGATTGACGGCGCGTCCCGGGCCAGCCTGCAAGGGGCGGGCGAGGACGGCCTGGAGATCGTCGCCGAGTCGGGCGACCCGGCGACGGTCACGGACCAGATCGTCGGGCTTTTTGTCGCCGCCGGGGCTGACCCCTACGCCCTCTTGGAGCAGGCCGCGCGCAGCGTGATGACGCACCTCGGGACGGGTAGGCTGCGGGCGGAGAAGCCGCTGCCCGCCTTCGCGGACGAGTTCGGCTGGTGTACCTGGGATGCCTTCTATGGCGAGGTTTCGCACGACAAGGTGCGGCAAGGGCTGGAAAGCTTCCGCGCCGGCGGCCTGTTCCCGCGCTATTTGATCCTGGACGACGGCTGGCAGAGCGTCCAGAAGATGCCCACGGGCGAGACGCGGCTGACGGCATTTAGAGCTAATGAGAAGTTCCCCGGCGATCTCGCCCCGACCGTGCGGATGGCGAAGGGCGAGTTTGGCGTCGAGACGTTCCTCGTCTGGCACGCTCTCAACGGCTACTGGGGCGGCGTGGACGACGCCGCCCTGCCGGGCTATGACGCCCGCCCGATGCGCCGCGACCACTCGCCCGGCATCCTGAAGTTTGAACCCGGCTGGACCACGAGCCTCAACGAGTACTTCGGCGGGTTCGTGAGCGTCGTCCCGCCCCGCCACATCGCCCGGTTCTTCCAGGACTACCACCGGCACCTGCGCGCGCAGGGGGTGGACGGCGTGAAGGTGGACAACCAGGCCAGTCTGGAGGCCGTCGCGGCGGGCCTCGGCGGGCGCGTCACCCTCATGCAGCGCTACCATGAGGCTCTGGAAGGGGCGGCGCAGACCCACTTCGGCGGCACCCTCATCAACTGCATGTCCTGTGCCAATGAGATGTTCTACAGCGCCCCGGCTTCTACGCTGACCCGCACCTCGACCGACTTCTGGCCCAACGACCCGGCCTCGCACGGCCTGCACCTCTATACGAATGCCCAGGTCGGCGCTTGGTTCGGCGAGTTCGTCCACCCCGACTGGGACATGTTCCAGTCCGGGCACCCGATGGGGGCCTACCACGCCGCCGGCCGCGCCGTCAGCGGCGCACCCGTCTACGTCTCGGACAAGCCCGACGCCCACGACTTCACCCTGCTGCGTAAGCTGGTGCTGGCTGACGGCTCGGTCGCCCGCGCCGACCTGCCCGGCCGGCCCACGCGGGACTGCCTGTTCCACGACCCGACCCGCGAGGACGTCCTCCTGAAAATCTTCAGCCGCAACGGGAATGGCGGGGTCGTCGGCGTCTTCAACGCTCGGTATGATGCCGAGAACGCCCTGCCGCCCATCGCCGGTGTCGTCCGCCCCGCCGATGTGGAAGGGCTGGTCGGGGAACGATTCGCCGTCTACGAACACTCGACGGGCGAAGTCCGCGTCCTGGGCCGCGAAGACACTTGGGATGTCGCCCTGCCGCCCCTGACGGCCGAAGTCTTTACCATCGTTCCCCTCACCGACGGGCTGGCACCCCTCGGCTTGGCCGACAAGTTCAACAGCGGCGGAACCATCGCCTCGGTCGCCCGGCCTGACGGCGTCTGCGACGTGGTCCTGCGCGACGGCGGCCCCTTCATCGCCTGGTCGGAGCATGAGCCGGCCGAGGTGTCTATGGAAGGTGCCGCCCTGCCGTTCACCTATGATTCCGCCTCCCGTCTGCTGTCCGTCACCGTCCCGAGCGCCGGGCCGCTCCGCCTCCGCCCGTAGCGGGCCAAGAAGAGTCCAAAAGGAGACAATCGCCATGTCCATGCTGGGAAGGCTGTTCGGGTTCGGCCGGAATGAACACTATGACCGGGGCATCCGCCTCTTCGACCAGGGCCTTTATGAAGACGCCATCGGCGAACTCAGCCAGGCCCCCCAGAACAGCCCCGACGAGCTGACCGACCGGCTGGCGTCGTTCTACATCGCCGAGGCTTACTCCAAGCTGGGCCTGGCCGCGCTCGAATCGCAGAGGTACGTCCAGGCCCAGGACGCTCTGGGCAAGGCGCTGGAGATCAACCCGCACTACGCCGACCTCCACTACCAGTACGGGCGGGCGGCGCGCGGGGCGGGCGTCACCCGCCTCGCCCTCGCCGCCTTCGAGTCCGCGCTTACCATCAACCCGCGCTACGCGAAGGCGCTCTTCCTCTGCGGCCTGACCCGGTACGAGGCGGGCCTGCCCGATGCCGGCCTGGCCTCGATCCAGGAAGCCGCCGCTCTTGACCCTGGTTTCCACGCCCCCCACTTCGAGGAAGCCGTGGCCGCCCACCAGGCCGGCGACTACGCCACGGCCCAGGCGCTCTTCGCCCGCATCGCCGAGACCGACGTGGACGACATCATGTTCCACTCCCGCCTCGGTGCCGACCTCTACCGGCGCGGCATGTACGCCGAGGCCGTCTCCGAGTTCCAGAAGGCGCTCGCCCTCAACCCCGACTACGCCGACATCCACAACCATCTGGGCATCACCTTCAACGCCCAGGGGCTGTACCCGGAGGCCGTCGAGTCCTTCCGTGCCGCCCTCGCCCTCAACCCCAAATACACCGAGGCCCGCACTAACCTTGCCCTAACTCTGCGCGCAGCGGGCCGCCCCGACGAGGCCTCTAACGAGTTCGCCCGCGTCCTGGAAGACGACCCCGGCAACGCCCTTGCGCGCGGGGAAGTCGTGCGATAGGTGAGGCTCAAACGATTAGACGAACGGAGGCGGGAATAAATAATGAGTGAACCGGATTGGGAACAAATCTGGAAAGTCGAGCGCGACATCTGCTTTCTGTACCACGAACTTTCCGAATATCCCGGCATCGAGGGTGATTTAGCTTATGGCCTTATATACACGCTGCCCTATTGGGACTTCCTGAACTTGAGTGTTCGGCGGATGCCTGATGAGGAGCGTTGCTTCATCCGTGACGGTTGTTTGGTGATGCTTCTTGCGATGGCTTGGGATGTGCTTGACGGTTCAGGCTCTTATTTGCTAAATCATCTCGGTTTTTGCCAGCAAGCTGTTGAGTCAGTCGAGGTAAACAACGAGAAGACGGAACAACTCGTCCAGACCGTCAAAACGGCGCTCAAAGCAGTAGAGATGGATAGCCAAGGAAATGGGCGGCTAGAAGGGCCGCCGCTTCGGCATCTCATAGACCTTTCGGTTTGGGTGAACCGGGAATACGTCGGTGGCTACTTCAAGCAAAAAACCAATGAAATGGCGGACCAAGGGGACCGCAGCCTATTCGAGCAGGCCATGACTAAAGTCAGTGACGCTCCGCCGGACGAACAGGACCAGTTGTAAGATTGCCGTAATGCCTTGGCACGGGGAGGTCGCACGGTGAAGATTTACCCCATTTGGGTTACGTCCTGATTGTGCGACGTAGCGCCGAGCCAGGTAGCTGACCAAGGTTAAGTCTATGCGGAAGGTGTTTCATTCCAGACGCACAACCATCAGATCCAAAGGAGCATTGTCACGGGCTAGGAGCCGTCAGAGCAGCCAGCGGTACGTCACAAAGCGAGGCCACCATTATCGGGCTATCTGGGATGCAGAACGATACCGCCCGCCAATAGTCACTTCACCTCTTATGTTGAGGTCTGCACAGTCGCAGAAAGGGCACCCCATCGCTACGGCTCTCTGGTTCAATGAAGTCGCCGGGCGAATCATCGCCCTCGCCATCGGGGCCTACATCGCTGATGACGTATTTCATCTCCGAGGCTACCTTCTGGCCGCCGTTTGGATTCTGATCTGTCTACCCAGATTGTTTCGGGCTTACAAGTGGATTAGAACCCGTAAAAGCCAGCTCCGATAGCTAAAGCGGTACTGGCTTCGTGCCATGAAGATGTGAGGCGATAACACTCTGAGACGAGGGAGTGATCAAAATCACTCGCCCCCCTTTGCTTCTCGCCTTAGTCCAGCGCCACCGCCTGATACTCGTTCTCGCACGGCACGCCGTCGGTCAGCCGCAGCGTCTTGGCGGTCAGGTCCATGATGACCGAGGTGACGGTGATGTAATGGTGTTCCGGCGGCTCCAGCCCCTCGGCGGCGTGGCGGCAGACGCCATAGGGGTAACGGAGGTGGTCGCGCAGGCCGTCCTCGATGTCCGAAACGGAGACTTTTTCGTGCGCCCCCAGCAGCTCGCCCAGGCGTGAACGGCGGCCGATGGAGAAGACACGCTTGGGATTCGGCGGCTCGGCGACGCCGATCTCGGCGGGGTCGGTGAAGTTGTTGGTGTGGGTCAGCCGCCCCCGCTCGCAGGCCAGCAGCCGCAGTTTGTCCGGGGCGGCCTCGATGTCCACCACCTTGTCGGGGGTTTGGGCGATCAGGAAGTTTGTGGAGCAGGCGCGGTCTTCGCCCGTCACGACCGCCACGGCAGCCTCGAAGTCGCGGGCGCGCATGATCTCGTAGCAGCGGACGTGGAAGGGCTTCGCCAGCGTGGACCAGTCATCGTCGGTGCTGGTCATGCCGTTAATCGCCAGTCCGATGCCCGCGCTGTTCAGGCCGATCTTGCCGCCGACGATCCCGGCCTCGGTGAAGGCCAGCGTTTCCATGCCGTCCGGGTCGGTCGTGTGCAGGACGGCCCCCTGCACCTGCGGAATCCAGTCCCAGTTCTGGCCGACCAGCAGGTGCCCGTTGGCCGACGCTTCCGGCAGGACGGCGAAGGCGGTGCAGCCGTCCACGTCCTCGCTCTGGGCGTTCTTGCCGAACTGGTAGTACAGAATCTCGTAGCGCACCTGCAAGGCGGCGATGTCGTCCGGCGCGAAACCTGAGCCGTCGGACACGCCCCGCATCCCCTCGAAGTAGTCCGCATTCTGCCGCTCGATCGCCCTCGCATAGCGCCGCGCCCGGTCCAGGACCTCGGGGCGGGCCAGCCCCGTCTCCCGCTCGAAGCGGGCGAAATAGACCTCTAAGTTATGGGCGATCTGGCCTTTCAGAGCCTGCCCGTGCTGGACGCCCTGCTCATACGCCGTCCCCGTCAGATGCACGACCGGTAATGTCATTCGCTTTCCTCTTTCAGCACCTTCACCATGTCAAGCCACGCGGGCTGCCGGACGAAGCCCAGCCGCTCGTTGATGCCGAGCATCCCCCGGTTGTTCGCCTCGTTCCAGGTCTTGATCGAAGGATACCCGTTTTCCTTCGCCCAGGCGATGTTCCTCACCTTCAAAGCCAGCGCGATCCCCTGCCGCCGGTACTCACGTTTCACGCCGGTCAGCCCCGTCGTCAGGCCGCTCTCGCTCCGACTCGACCTCAGCGCCGTCACGCCGACGTACTCCCCGTCTTTGAGGGCTAACAGATAAGCGTCGCGGATCAGGCCGGGGTTCTTGAGGAACGCCGAGAGCCAGACGCTCTTCTCCAAATCTGTGCGCGGCTCGGAAGAGGGCACGTCCGCCCGCAGGTCCTGCGTCATCTCGTAATGCTTCTGCCAATGCCCCGGCAGATTTTCCAGTTCCCGTAGCGTCTTGAACTCGACCCCGAATGCCCGCACCCGCGCTTCGGCATTCACATACGGGGCCGGGTCGAAGGCGGTCACATCCAGCCGTGACTCATAGGAGCGCATGTCTTCGGCGAAGCCCCGGTCTTGCAGGAACCGGAGGCTCCGCGCGCCGTCCTCCCGGATCTCAACGCGGACGGAGAGCGGATCGAGCGGTGCCAGCGCGGACATCACCTGCTCATACAAGGCTCTGCCCAGCCCCCGCCCCTGCCACTCCGGCTCGACGATGACGTTGATACGGAACCGGCGCGGGTGGTAGGAGCCGGACCGCTGGCCGTACTCGCCGTAGCCGACTGCCCGGCCCTCCCGCTCGATGAGCCAGCGCCCGTGGCGGCACTTGGCGTCCCGGCGCGCGTCGCCGAACTCTTTTTCTTCGGCGGACACAGGATATTCGGGGGACGCCGCGCTGGCGATGCGCGCGAGGGTGGGGTAGTCTTCGGGTGTGAACGGGCGGATCAAAGCGATAGCGCCTCCTCAAGTCTGTGGTCTGTCTGCGCTGCTGTTCGAGATGCTGCCGGTGAATCCCTGCCGGACACGGCGGCAGGAAGCGCGACGGCGCTACTGGGCATCCACACTTGCCTCCCGCCTCAGCACGACCCGCTGATGCCCGTCGGACCGCGTCAGCGTCAGCGTGTCGCCTTGCAACTGATAAGTGAACATCGTCTCCATCGGGCCGGCGAGTACGACTGTCTTCTGTTCCCCGCCGAGGGCGATGGTCCGGATCGTCGTCCGCTCGGTCAGGACGCCGCCCTCGGCCACCCACGTCCCCTCCGCCGTCATCGCGCCCTGCGGCAGCGTGAGCGTCACCGACTGTGTGCCGTCGGCCCGCATCTCCCAAATCGACGGCACGGCGGCATTGCCCCCCGCCATCGCCCCGCGCCAGCGGCCGACGAGCGGCTGTGCGGCGGCAAGCGACTGTAGGGGAGGGAGAGGCACCGCGCAGCCGGCGGGCAGGAGGCCGAGGAGCGCGAGCGCGAGGGCGGCACGGCGGCTGATGGATCGCGGAAGGGGCAGAAATCTCATGTTCGCCCGCTTGTTCGGCGTCGGGGGAGTATTTTCCTGCATGATCGCCGCGATTCGGGGTATAACCACGGCGACAGGAGGACCGTATGCTAAGATCACCGTTCGCCTCCCCCGCCCTGAAGGCGGTCCCCGGCCAGGTCGGCGGCGCGATGCGCCTGTGGACGCTTTTGAAGTCGCTCAATGTCCAGGACATCGCCGAGGCCGCCGACCGCCCGTTCCACCTCGCGCTGGTCGGGGCGGAGGACCACGCGCACCTGCTGATGGCGCGTCTGGCCCTGGAATCTGCCGCCCCGCGCGACCTGGGGCCGTCGGGTCCTGCGGACATCCGGGCTTACGCCGCCCGGTACGGCAACCGGGCCGAAACCCCGCCAAGCAGTGTGCTGCTGGACGCCGAGGCCTTGACGGCGGACGAGGCCCGCCTAGCTGCCGCGCTGGCTGCCGTCGTGGCCGAACAGCCAGACCTGCGGCTGGCACTGGCCCGGCACGTCCCGGCCTTCCGGCCCGCGGTCGTCACCTGCCTGATCGCCGAAGCGTCGCGGGACAATGCCAAGATCGCCCTCATTTCCGCCGTGCCGGGCGTCATCCCGGCCGCCGCCTTCCTGCTGCCCGCGACCGCCCTGGGCGACATGGTGCTGCTGACCAAGAACCAGATCCTGCTTCTGCTGCGGATCGCCGCCGCCTACGGCAAGGAGATGGACCTGCGGGAACGGACGCGCGAGCTGCTGCCAGTCGTCGGCAGCGCGTTCGGCTGGCGCGCGGCGGCCCGCGAGCTGCTCGGCCTGGTGCCGGGCGGGGTCGGGCTGCTGGTCAAGGGCTGCATCGCCTATGCCGGGACCTACACCGTGGGCAAGGCCGCCGCCGTGTATTACAGCACGGGGCACACGCTGTCGCCGTCCCGGCTGCGTCAGCTCTACGGCGACGGACTCAAGGACGCCGCCGCCCGCATCCGCCCGCTCCTGCGTAAGCGGCGGACGCGCCCGACTGTTGACAAATCCGAGGCCGCGCGGGTATAATAACGCGCAAACTTTGGCAACAATCGCTCCTGGACACGACGTATAGGAAGCACCGGCCGCGGTCGCGGCGGGTGCTTCCGCGCTCTAGCCCCGAGGCTGGGCGCAAAAAACAACAAAAATAACTCCCGTGCAAGGAGAATGACGACTTGGGTGACATTGAAGAGATCGTGCTGACTCCCGCCGGCTACAAAGAGCTGGCGGACGAACTGGAATCCCTGCGGACCACGGAGCGGCGCGAAGTCGCCGAGCGCATCCGCGATGCCATCACCTACGGCGAGCTGACGGAGAACTCCGAATACGAGGACGCCAAAAACGCGCAGGCGTTCCTGGAAGGCCGCATTGAGGACCTGAAGCACATCATGCAGATCGCCCGCCCGCTCGACCCGGAAGAGATCCCGACCGACCACGTCGGCCTTGGCTCGGTCGTCACGGTCAACGACGAGGATGAGGACTGGGAGTTTACCCTGGTTTCGCCCGTCGAGGCAAACCCCAACCTCGAAAAGATTAGCGACGAGTCCCCCGTCGGCGAGGCCCTGTTCGGCAAGAAGGTCGGCGACTCTGTTTCCGTCTCCACGCCCGCCGGTCGGACCAAGTACCGGATCGTCGCCATCCGCAAGTAGACTCCCAAGAACTAAAGGGCGGGGCTTGCCCCGCCCTTTTCGCTTGCTGCCACTCACCCGACACTGAAGGAGCGCCCCGCTTGCCCGAAGACGTAACGACCCAGAACACGACGCCCGCCGAGGGCATCGACCCCATCCGCCGGCAGAAGCTCGACGCCCTGCGGGCGGCGGGGCGTGACCCATTCGCCGCCGAGCGGTTCGACGTCACCCACCACGCCGCCGAGATCGTCGGCGATTTCGAGCGACTGGAAGGGCACACCGTCTTCCTCGCAGGGCGCATCACCTCCCTGCGGCTGATGGGCAAGGCCGCCTTCCTGGACCTGACCGACGCAACCGGGCGCATCCAGCTTTATCTGCGCCGGGACGAGATCGGCGACGAACTTTACGGCGACATCCAGCACCACCTGGACCTCGGAGACATCGCGGGCGTCTTGGGCTTCGTCTTCAAGACCAAGACCGGCGAAACCTCCGTGCATGTCCGCGAGTGGACTCTGCTCGCCAAATCCCTGCGCCCCCTGCCTCTGGGCAAGGAGTACGAGACCGAGGCGGGCGAGGAGAAGCACGCGGGCGGCCTGAAGGACCCCGAGGCGCGCTACCGGCAGCGGTCCGTAGACCTGCTGGTCAACCGCGAGTCGCGCGAGCGGCTGCTCGGGCGGATGACGGTCACGCGGGCCATGCGTGAGTACCTGGACAAGCACGACTATCTGGAGGTCGAGACGCCCGTGCTGCAAATGGTCGCGGGCGGCGCGGCCGCGCGGCCCTTCCTGACCCACCACAACGCGCTCGATCTGGAGCTGCACCTACGGATCTCGCTGGAGCTCTACTTGAAGCGGCTGATCATCGGCGGCTTGGACCGCGTCTATGAGATCGGGCGCGTCTTCCGCAACGAGGGCATCTCGACGCGGCACAACCCGGAGTTCACCTTGATGGAGGTGTACGCCGCCTACGCGAACCTCGACGACATGATGACACTGGTGGAGGGCATGTACCGGCACATATGCCGCGCCCTGCATGGCCGGGAGCAGTTTACCTATCAGGGGCAGGAGATAGACCTCGCGCCGAACTTCGCCCGCCTGCCCATCCTGGAGGGCATCCGGCTGAACGCCGGGGTCGAACCCGAGGAGCTGGCGACGCTGGAGTCGGCCCACACCGTACTGACCCGGCTCGGCCTGCCGACCGAGAAGGAGCCGACCGTCGGCGGCATCATCGAGAAGCTGCACGAGAAGTACACGCAGCCGACCCTGACGCAGCCAACCTTCATCACCGAGTTCCCGACCGAAACCTCGCCGCTCGCCAAGAAGATGCCCGGCGACCCGCGCCTGACGCGCCGGTTCGAGGTCTACATGGCCGGGGCCGAACTCGGCAACGCCTTCAGCGAGATCAACGACCCCCTGGACCAGCGCGAGCGGTTCGCCGCCCAGTCGGACCTGCGGGCGGGCGGCGACGCCGAGGCGCACCCGATGGACGAGGACTTCCTGCGCGCGATGGAGTACGGGATGCCGCCGACGGGCGGCTTCGGCGGCGGCGTGGACCGGCTGGCGATCATCCTGACCGACGCGCCCTCCATCCGTGACGTCATCCTGTTCCCGCTCCTGCGCCCGGAGCGGGGGTAGCCGCGGACGCCATGACTCCGGCCATTCCCTCGGCTTCGGCCATCCCCCTGCGGACGGCGGGGCGCGACGCGCGGCTGCTCCCCGGCCTCCTGTTCGCCCTGGCCGCCTGCGCCGCCGGCCTGCTCCTGTTCGTCCTCGCCGAGAACCGGCTGGCCGAGCGGGACCTGGACGCCGCCCGGCAGTGCGCCTTCCTCTCCTCCGACGCCTTCTGGGTCTGGGGGGTGACGCAGCCCCGCCTGACGCCCGCCGCCCCTCCGCCCGGAGCGTTGTTGCCGGCGCGTCCCCCCGACCCGCTGCTGCCCCCCGACCTGACTCCGCCCGCCCCGTCGCCCGGCCTCGCGCCCCTGGTCCCGCCCGCTTCCGCGCCGGAGCCTCCGGCACTGCCCGGCGACGCGCCTCCATCGGGCGACTGGTCCAGGCTGTTCGCGGCGATGCGGGTCGGGCAGGGCCACCTGCGCGCTGCGTACCCGCACGACACGGGCGCGCTCGATGTGGCTTGGGCGGGCTTCGCGGACTCCCTGCATCAGTACGGGCGGGCGACCTGGCCGCAGACCTCCGCCCTCGGCGCCGCCTGTCGCTCCCTCGCCGACCGCCTCCGGGACCGCGCGGAGTGGCGCCGCACCCTTGCCTGGATGGTTTCCGGGCTGGGAGGGGGCATTCTGCTGGCCCTGGTCGCGGCGGCGATGATCCTGTCACAGCGGCTGGACCTGGAGGCCGACCGGGTTCAGGCCGAACTGGAGCGGCGTGATGCCCTCCTGAATGCGACGGGGGAGGGGATCTACCAGGTGGACGCGCGCGGCTCCTGCACCTACATCAACCCGGCCGGCGCGGCCCTGCTCGGGTATCAGCCGAAGGAACTCTGGGGCAAAGAGATGGCCACGCTTCTGGGCTGGAACCCCGATGAGGATGCGGGGTCGCCCGCCGAGACGCCCGAAGAAAGCCCGCTGCGAACGGTCCTGCGGACCGGCGAGGTCGTGCGGCGGGATGACGACCTGTTGTGGCGGCGGGACGGCTCCTGCTTCCACGCCACCACACTCGCCTCGCCGATCCTGGCGGGGGGTGTCCTGCGCGGGGCGGTGGTCACGTTCTCGGACATCACGGGCCGCAAGCAGGCCGAGACGCTGCGCGACGACCTGACCGGCATGGTCGTCCACGACCTGCGGACGCCGCTCACGTCGCTGCTGTCCGGCCTCCAGGCGCTCCGCTTCGTCGGTGGGCATCAGCCCGCCGAGCAGGAGATCCTGGACAACGCCATCGCCGGCGGCGAGACGCTGCTGGTCATGGTGAACGACCTTCTGGACATCAGCAAATGGGAAAGCGGGTCGCTCGTCCTGGACAGGCAGCCGCTCCAGCCCGCCGACGTGATCGAGTATGCCCTGGCCCAGACCACCCCGCTGGCCCGGCGGAACGGCCTGCGGGTCGCCCGCAACATCCCCCCCGACCTGCCTCCCGTGGAGGCCGACCGGGATATGCTGCGGCGGTCCCTGGTCAACCTGCTCGGCAACGCCGTCAAGTTCACCCCGCGCGGGGGCATCGTGACCGTCTCGGCCTCCTATGAAGCCGCCGAGGGGGGCGTCGTCTTCGCGGTCGGCGACACGGGCGAGGGCATCCCCGCCCACCAGGTCCGGCGCATCTTCGACAAGTTCGGCCAGGTCGAGAGCCGCAAGGCGGGTCGACGCATGTCCACGGGCCTGGGCCTGACCTTCTGCAAGCTGGTCGCCGAGGCGCACGGTGGGCGGATCTGGGTGGAGAGTCGGCTGGGCAAGGGCAGCCGCTTCCTGTTTACCATCCCGGTGACGCCGGAGGCGCATCCATGAACAGTCCGATGAAAAGCCGCCTCTACTGGGCCTGGCGCAAGTGGCGCGCGCTGGTCGGCATGTTCGTCCAGGACGGGCTGGCCTACAAGGCGAACCTGATCATCTGGATCATGACCGACGTCGTCACCGCCGTCACCATGCCCCTGATCTGGCTCGCCTCCTACAACGGCCGGGCGCAGATCCACGGCTTCGCGCCCTCCGAGATGGTCGTTTATTACCTCGTCATGCTCTCGCTCACCGGGTTCATCGAGTCCCACTGCATGTGGGACATGGCCGCCGACGTCAAGGCGGGCAAGTTCAACATCTATCTCATCCGCCCGGTCTCGTACCTGATGTACATGTACGCCTCGAACCTCGGGTGGCGCGTCATGCGGACCCTGCTGGCCGTGCCGCTGTTCGCGCTGGTCGCCCTCGCCTTCCGCCGCTACCTGCCCGACCTGGGGGCTGGACACTACCACGCCGGGCCGGTCTTCTGGCTCGCCGTGATCCTGGGGCATTGGGTGTCGTTCGCTATCACTTACGCCTTCGGGCTGCTGGCCCTGTGGCTGTACGAGACGCGCTCCGTTTTCAACTTTTATTATCTGCCGCTGATCATCTTCTCCGGTCAGCTTGCCCCCCTCGCCCTGCTGCCGCCGGGCTTACAAGCCTTCGTCCGGTGGACCCCATTCCCCTACACGCTCGCGTTTCCCGCCGGCATATTCCTGGGTAAAGTAGACGGCACACAGCTATGGATCGGGCTGGCCGGCCAGGTCGTTTGGATCGCCCTGGGTCTGCTGCTGGCGTCCCGGCTCTGGCGCGGCGGCCTGCGGCGCTTTGTCGCCTTCGGCATCTAAACCCGGCACCTCAACGTGAATAAAAACAACCACCTGCCGCTTCACAACGCCGCCGCGATCCTCCTGACGGCCCTCCTGCTGGCGCTCTGCACCTGGGGCGAGCTGTTCATCAAGGACCTCGCCGGGGTCAACCGCCCCTACACGATCTTTTACCTCATTCCGGTCGCCGTCGGGGCAGCGCTTCTTGGCATACGCGGCGGCATTCTATCCGCCCTTGCCGCCGTCCTTCTCGCGCGGCTGTACCTATTCACCGACAACAAGCACGGGTTCGCGCTGGTATCATTCCCCAGCGTCGCCGAGACGATCGAGTTCTTCGCGCTTCTCTCGGGGACTCTCACCATCGCGTTCATCACCGGACGTCTGCGCTCGACCCTGGGCGAGCTGAACCGGACGAACGGGAATTTGCAGGCGGCGAATGCCCGGCTGACCGAGAGCGAGCAGCAGCGGCGCGTCTTCAACCGGGACGTCCTGCTGGCCATCACCGGCGGCAAGCTGCGGCTCGTGGAACACGACGAGATGCCGCCGCGCGACCTCGTCTCCGAAACCCCCACCATGACGCAGGTCTTGCGCGTGCCGCAGGACGCCAGCCGCCTGCGCCACGCCCTGGTGCGGCTGGGACAGGAAACCGGCATGGATGCCGAGCGCGTTGACGACCTCTGCACGGCCACCACCGAAGCGGCGACCAATGCCGTCAAGCACGGCAACGGCGGCCTGGCGACGGTCTGGGCTGGCCGTGAAGCCGTCACCGTCCAGATCGCGGACCACGGCACGGGCATCGCGCCGGCCCATCTGGCGCGGGCCACCCTGGAACAGGGCTTTTCCACCCGCGTCTCGCTCGGCATGGGCTTTCACCTGATGCTCCAGTCAACCGATGCGCTCGCCCTCTGCACGGATTCACATGGCACCACCGTCTTCCTCCAGGTCTTCAACAAACCCCGGCCGACCGCCCAGGAAGCCGCCCTCGCCCGCTACGGCGGCATCACCTAGTCGGGCGGCGCATTAGTCGCCGTAGGATACCGTCGCGCGGGCCGGCCCCAAAACGTCCTCGCCGGACACCCACCGTTCCACGGCCTGTGGCCGGTCCAGAGCGATCAGCAGGCCGCTGTTCAGCTCGCACCTGTGGTCCGCGTCTTCGGGCAGGCCCGCGCGGCGCACCGCCCCGACGAGGCCCGCCTGGATGCCCGCGTTGACGCCCAGGGGCCGCTGGTCCTGCACGGCCCGTAGGTCGCCGCCCCCGTCTTCCATGACGCGCTCGCACGCGGCCACGTCGCGGCTGTTCCAGGAGCGGCAGGCGAGGGGCCGGACGCCGTGGGCCGAGCAGAGGCCGTCCTCCAGCAGCGCGCAGGGGACGGCGGCGCGCACCCGCCCGGTCGGAGTCAGGCCCCGAATGGTCGCGGAGGTCCACCGAAGCCTCTCCCGCAGCAGTGCGAGCTGTGCCTCCGTGCGCGTCGCGCGCAGGTGTCCGGCGATCAGGAACACCTCGGGGGCCGATGCCTCGACCGTCAGATAGCAGCAGAAGGAGCAGCCGGCCCGGCAGTCGTGTTGGACGACGTTCAGGCTCTGGACATAGCGCCAGGTCTGGTCGTAGCCGTCATGGGCTTCGCGCGCCGCCGCCGACAGCGCCGGGGGCGTGACCGGCCGACCCAGGTACGCCCCGAGCCGCCTCTCCGTGTCGCCCGCCAGGGCGCGCACGAACGGCATCATCTTTTCGGGCGTGGCCGCGAGCGGGTCGCGGCCCGCCGTCTGCCCTGCCGACGTCTCGGGGACCTCCCCAGGCGGCTTGGTGCGCCGCTTCGTCCTCCCAGCCATTCGGCTGCGGTCTTTCATGGCTTTCCTTCCTGCTCCCACTGTGGTGAAGACCGCCGGGACTCTCCAGGCGGCACTACACTTTACCACGTCTACGCCCCCCACGCCTGCGCCCGCCGCCGAATAGTTTACAGCCTTGGTGTGTTCCCTTTCCTCTTAACAAATCCTTAACATTCGCTTAAAGCTCGTTTAACATTGGGCCAGTAAAATGACCTGGCGCAGTGTGACATTCACCCGAATACCTAAAGGAGCAGCATCCGTGAAATCCTTATCCCTTCGTCGGCCCCTGAGCCACGCCGCCTTGCTCGGCCTCGCCGCCGCGGCCTTCCTGTGCGCCGGGAGCGCGTCCGCCCAGAACTCGCCCTATGCCTTCCAGATCATTAATGGGACGCTCTCCGGGGGCGACCCCGTCGAGTCCGTCACCGACGACCTCACCTTCAACAACCTCGTAGTGACGGAGACTTTCAGCGACGGCTTCATCACCCCGATCTCTTTGGGCAGCCTGAACACGGGCACCCTCTTCACCGAGACGCCGGCCACCCTGTATGACCCCGTCCACGGCGCGCTGGCTACCGCCGTGTTGAGCGGCACCCTGGGCATCGACGGGTTCCCCGCGACCAGTGTCCTGAACGTGGCCTTGCAGAAGTCGCCCGGCGGCCCCACGACGAGTCAGTACATCAGCACCGCCTTCTCGACGACCCTGAGCCTCAGCCCCTTCAGCGCCGCACCGGCGGGCAGCATCAGCGTCGGACAGTTTTCCCTGGAGGCCGGCGGCAATCCCCTCTTCGGAGCTGCCCCCACCGAGATCGTCGTCGCCCCGGCCGTGCCGGAGGCCTCCACGGTCGTTTCCCTGGGGCTGATGCTGGCCCTCGGCCTGGGCGGGCTGGCCGTCACGCGCCGCCGTGCCGCCAAGTGAAGGCGTTTTTACGATGAGGAGGAACATCACGATGAAGCGAAATCAACTCAAGAAGCGAAATCAACTCAAGAACGGGGCGGCAGCCCTGGGCGCGGCCCTGCTCGGGCTGCTCGCCGGCTCCGCCGCGACGGCGCAGGTGGACGGCACCAACTGGGGCACCATCACCACCCCCGTCTACGGCACCTCGGAAACGGCCGTCGCGAACGGGACCTACAGCGCCGCCGAACTGCTCGCCGGGCCGAACAAGTCCGGAGAACTGTCGCTCCCGTCCACACTGACGCCCACCTACTTCGACGGCGTCCTGCCCAACGGCAAGAAGGTCACGCCTGCGGGCGTCGTCGCCCAGATCGGTATGCACCCGCTGGGCAGCGCCTTGACGCCCGACGGCCAGTACATCATCCTCTCGTGCGACGACGAGCGCAACATCACCGGCGGCCTCTCGACGCAGCCTTCGCCGACTACGGCGGGAACCACGGTCAACCTGCTCGGCGGCTACTCGGTCACCGTCCTGCGGACCTCGGACATGAAGGTCGCTGCCCAGGCCAACGTCGGCCCGCTGTTCGTCGGCCTTCAAGTGGTTGCGAACGGCGCAGGCGGCTACACCGTCTACGCTTCCGGCGGCGGCGACCACAACGTCAAGGTCCTGACGTTCACCCCCCCGGCCACCGCGACCTCGCTCGGCACGCTGACGTCGGGGACGCCCATCAAGATCAACCCGATCACGCCGAACGGCACGGCCACCAACTTCGCCGCGCTCCCTAACACCGGTGCCTTCAACGGCGGCGACTTCCCGGAGAACAGCGGCAACAGCGGCGGCGTCGTTGGCAGCGGCAGCGGCAACCGGCTGACCTTCCCGGCCGGCTCCGCCCTCAGCCCGACCGGCCGCTACTTGTATGTCGCCTGCAACGCCGACAACAGCCTGGCCGTCATTGACACCACCACCAACACAGTCATCAAGCAGGTCCCGGTCGGCTTCCTGCCCTACGGCGTCTCGGTCAGCCGCGACGGTTCCAAGGTCCTCGTCTCCAACTGGGGCGTCCAGCAGTACAGCTTCCTCGCCCCCCCGACGCTCGATGGGAACGGCAACGTGACCGCCCTTGCCTCAGTCACCCCCAGCGCCCCGAACGTCAGCGGCCTGTTCTTCGTGCCGGTCACCAGTACGGCGGGCACCAACCCGCAGACCTCTTCGGTGTCCGTCGTCTCCGTCCCCGGCGGTAACCCCGCCAGCGCCACCCTCCTGGGCAGCATCTACGAGGGCCAGCCCGCCGGGCTGGACGACCGCAGCATCGTCGGCGAGACCCACCCCTCCGCTTCGGCCATCGTGCGTCGCGGCACTATCGAGGTGGAGTACGTCGCCAAGGCCGGCAGCGACGCCCTGGGGCTGATCCTGGTCGCCAACAGCCGCAAGCTGCAAGACGTGGACCTGTCTCCGCTCAATCTGAACCTGGACAGCCACACCGTCCACGGCACCTATCCTAACGCTTTGGCGGTCTCGCCGGACAACACGCGGCTTTATGTCGCCGAGGCGGGCCTGAACTCGGTGGCCGTGCTCGACACGACCAACCCGATGGCCCCCGTCCTGATCGGGCGCATCCCCACCGGCTGGTATCCCACTGCCCTGAGCGTCAGCGCGGACGGCAGGACCCTCTATATCGTCAGCGACAAGGGCGTCGGCGAGGACATCAACCCGGCGACGAACCTCGCCACCAACCCGACGGCCAGCGGCATCGAGTCGTTCAGCAACTCCAACTCCATCTTCGGCACCTTGCAGAAGGTTGACCTGACCCGCTACACGCCTGACCAGACCACCGCCCTGGCGAACAACTTCGCCGTCCAGTCCGGCAAACTCGACACCTCCATCGTGCCGCTCGGCGGCCCGGCCTCGAACAAGATCAAGCATGTGATCTTCATCCTGCACGAGAACAAGACCTTCGACTCCATGCTCGGCAATCAGGCCCACTTCGGCGCCTTCGCCAACCAGAACTATAATCTGGCGAATGGCACGACCAGCCTGGACACCGAGTACGCGGTGACCGGGCCGACCGGCTTCACGCAGCTCGCCTACAACACGCAGGCGCTGGCCGACACCTTCGCCACCGGCGTCAACTACTACTCGGACGCCGAGGAGAGCGACGGCGGGCATCAGTTCAGCGCCTCGGGCACGGCCAGCGACTACACCGAAAAGACGCTTCTCGTCAAGGGCGGGCGCGGCCTGCTCGCCAACAAGAACATGGAGCCGGAGGACTACCCGGAGGGCGGCTACATCTTCAACAACGCCGCCCGCAACGGCGTCTCCTTCAAGGATTACGGGGCGCTCATCCGCGTCACCGGCACCGACAACGGCTACGCCAACCCGGCCAAGACCATTGACCCGCCCAGCGGCGGGGGCGGCCTGCCACTGGTGACGGGGCCGACGGTCAACGGCGTCACCCTCGGGGCCGAGAGCAACCCGGTCCTCAACGGCCAGAACACCACTAGTGCTCCGTCCGCCTCCACTACGGTCGTCGAGGTGCCCGGCAGCGATGTCACCTCGGCGACTCAAGGGCTGGGCCAGTCCTACTTCCTGAAGAACCCGATCCTCGCCATTTTGGGCGAAGCGAACGCCAACGGCGAGCCGCACCTGGACGTGAACTATCCGGGCTACAACTTCGGCATTTCCGACCAGCGCCGCGCCCTGGAGTTCATCAAGGACTTCGACCGCATGAGCGCCGCGGGCACGCTGCCGCAGTTCATCTACCTCTACCAGCCGAACGACCACTCCGGCAACCCCGCCGCCACGACCAACATCAGCATCACCGGCGGCAGTCCCTCGGGCGCGGAACTGATCGCCGACGGCGACACGGCCCTCGGCATGGTGGTGAAGCACATCATGGGCACCCCCACCTACTACAACAGCGCCGACGGCACCGGCAGCGCGATCTTCATGACCTACGACGATGCCCAATCCGGCCGGGACCACCTGGACCCGCACCGGACGCCGATGATCGTCATCAGCCCCTACGCCAAGCCCGGCTTCCTGGGGACGCGCCACTACTCGACGGCTTCCATCGTCAAGACCGAAGAACTGCTGCTGGGCCTGCCGCCGAACAACTACGGCGACCTGTTCGCCACCGACCTGCGCGACATGTTCCAGTCGAGCTACAACGGCATCGCGCTCGGGCCGGACGGCCTGACTCTGATCCAGACGAAGAGCGGCAAGGCGCTCATCAAGCTCCACAGCAAGAGTACTTATGTGGCGACAGCGGAGGGCCGCAAGGTCTGGAAGCTTTCCGAGAAACTGGACTCGTCCTCCCCGGACCAGGACAGCCAGCGCCTGAGCCTCGTCACCCTGCTCTCAATGCAGGCCGACTCGCTGCACCATCAGGCGGCGAAGAAGAACCGCCTGCACACGACCGGGTACAAAGCTGCCCAGGCCCGCGTCTACCAGGCCGCCGTGCGCGTCGTCAACGGCCCCAAAGCCGGCGACACCGACGGCGACTAGAACCCACTGCCCCGGCTTCCCCAAGCTGGGGCTTTTTTCGCCCGTTTGGAGACAATGATGCTCTGCACACGAAACATAAGTAAGCGAAACTCGTTAGCCCTGCTCGGTGCCGCCGCCGTCGCCCTACTCGGCGTCCCTGTCGGGGCGCAGAACACGAACCCACTCGTCACGGGCAAGCGGATCACCCTGCCGCCGCTCGGGACGCAGGCGAACGTCGGCAGCCTGCCGATGAACATGATCCTCAGCCCTGACGGCCGGTACGCCGTCGCCACCGACATGGGCTTCCGGCAGGCGCTGTCGGTCCTGGACACCTCGACCGGCGCGGTCCTCTCGCAGACGCCGTTCTTCCCGGACCCGAACCAGCCCGGCGTCAACGCCGGCGACCCCAAGAAGATCAACCTCTACTACGGGCTGGCCTTCGCGCCGACCGCCAACCCCGATGGCAGCTACACCCTGTATGCGTCCCAGGGCAGCAATGCCGCCGTCGGAGTCTACAGCCTGGCGAACGGCACTCTGACCTCGACGGGTACCATCCCCCTCAAGCCGGGCGACTTCGCGGCCGGACTCGCGACCGACGCGCGCGGCTACCTGTATGTGGCCGTCAACGAATATTATGGCGGCCCGGACCCGACGGGGCCGCTCACGCAGCCCGGCCGGCTCCTGGTCTATAACACCGCCGTCAGCCCCGCCGCCGAGGTCGCCCGCGTCTCGGTGGGGAATGCAGCCCTGCTCAACTCCTTCCCCCTGGCCGTGGCCGCACTGGGCGACGGCAGCAAGGTCTACGTCTCCAGCCAGCGCGACGGCGCGGTGTATGTCTTCAATGCCTCCGTCCCCGCCGCCACGGCGGCGGCCGGCGTCCTGCCGACCGGCGCGCACCCGGACGCGCTGCTGCTGAACCGGGCGCAGACCAAGCTCTACGTCGCCAACGCCCACTCCGACACCGTCTCGGTCATCAACACGGCGGACAACAGCGCCGCCGCGACGGTCCTGCTCCGGCCGAGCGGTGCGACGACATTGGCGGGCGCGACGCCGACCGGCCTGGCCTTGACGCCGGACGAGAGCCGCCTGTATGTGACCCTGGGCGACATGAACGCCGTCGCCGTCGTGGACCTGACGGCGGGGGCGACGGTCGGCTACATCCCGACCGGCTGGTATCCGACCGCCGTGGTGGCCTCGCCATTCAGGAAGCAGATCCTGGTCGCCGACGCCAAGGGGACCGCCACGCGCAACCCGAACCCCGGCCAGAAGGTGTACGACCTGCCAGGCGGCAAGAGTACCGATAGCGCGGGCCGGTTCTATGACCTGAACATCATCGAGGGCCAGGTGCAGACGATGCCGGTCCCCAACCCGGCACAGCTCGCGGCCCAGACGCAGCAGGTGGTCCTCAACAACCGGCTCACACAGATCGGGGTCGTCCCCGCCCCGTTCGGCCAGATCGGCTTGAAGGCGGGCGGCATCCAGCACGTCATCTACATCGTCAAGGAGAACCGGACCTACGACCAGGTCCTCGGCGATCTGCCCCAGGGCAACGGCGAGCCTGACCTCGCCATCTTCGGCCAGAAGGTGACACCGAACCTGCACGCCCTGGCCTCCCGATTCGTCCTGCTGGACAACTTCTATGACTGCGGCGAGGCCTCCGGCGACGGCTGGCCCTGGTCCACCCAGGGCATCGCCACCGAATACGTCATCAAGAACCTGCCCTACAACTACAGCGGCCGGGGCCGGAACTATGACTTCGAGGGCCAGAACAACGGCTACCTCGTGGGCGGCTTCGCGGCCAAGGACCCCAACGGCAAGACGAACTCCACCGTCTTCACGAACGGGGCACCCGCCATCCCCGACGTCTCCGAAGCGCCCGCCGGACACATCTGGGACCTGGTCGCAAGCGCCAAACTGTCCTACCGCAACTACGGCTTCTTCACCTCGTTCGGCGTCGGCACGGTCCTGCCGGACAATTACCCGACGGCCAAGGGCCTACTGCCTCCGGGCCGCTACACGTCCGGCGCGCTGGACCCCGTGGCGAACGGCATCACCGACTTCGACTTCCGCCGCTTCGACACTGCCTATCCCGATAGCGATGCGCCGGCCCTGTACGGCTTCCAGGGCTACCCGACGCAGGCTTACGGCGCGTTCAGCGCCAAGAGCCGCTTCACCGAATGGAGCCGCGAGTTCCAGGCGCAGCTCGCGGCCAACGCCGTCCCGACGTTCTCGATGGTCCGCTTCATGAATGACCACACCGCCGGCCTTGCGTCCGGCGTGGCCTCGCCGCAGGCGCACGTCGCCGACAACGACTATGCCGTGGGCCAGCTCGTGGATGCGGTCAGCAAGAGCAGCATCTGGAACAGTACGGCGATCTTCATCATCGAGGACGACGCCCAGGACGGACCCGACCATGTGGACGCCCACCGCTCCACCTGCTACGTCATCAGCCCTTACATCAAGCAGGCTTCTGTAGACCATACGTTTTACAACACGGACAGCGTGCTGAAGACGATGGAGCTGCTGCTGGGACTGCCGCCGATGAGCCAGTATGATGCCGTGGCGACCCCGTTCCTGGACTTCGATACCGCGCCGAACAACGGCGGGACCTACACGGCCCTCCAGCCGGCCCAGGCGATCATCACGGACACCAACCCCGTGTTGTCGTCCCTGAAGCCGGGCACGATGGCCTACCACCTGGCGAAGCTGGCGAGCAAGCTCGACCTGATCCACCCGGACAGCGCGCCGGCCGCCCTGCTGACCGAGATGGAATGGAAGAGCGTCAAGGGCATGAACGCTAAGGTCCCCGCGACGCACCACAGCGGCCTCGTGCTGACGCGCCCCGCGTCCCCCAAGGCGGCGGCCCATGCCGCCGTCAAAGACGGCGACTAGCCGCCCTCGCCTCCACATAGGAAGCCCCGCGTCCAAGCAGTGGACGCGGGGCTTTCCCCCGTCAAGGCTCGACGTTGGGGGAGCGGATGCGGCAGGAAGGGCGAACACAAGGTTCGCCCCTACGGGGCAAGATGTACGGGCGTGATTCATCGCGCCCTCCCCCCATGCGCGCCCCCTCCGCCCTCTGTGCCAGACATAAGAAGGCCGCCCACCATCGGTATGGCGGGCGGCCTCGGTCATCCGGCCTTCGTCCCTGCGTGCCTACACGTTTGCCTTACATCTTCGCGCCGCGCATCGCCCGGCTCTCCCTGGCTGCGCGCGGCAGGCTGGACATCCGCACGATGGTGAGCGGGTCGCCGCCCTTGTCGTGCATCCCGTGCGCCCGCGCGTAGGCCACCGAATAGTAGCGCTTGTCCTTGGCATCGTAGGCGACCATCTTGCGTCCGTGATGTCGGTGTGCGGCATGGGCGGCAGGCGGAACGGCGAGCAGAGCAACGGCGGCGAGAACGACCGCCGCAGTGAAAGGTGTCTTCGACCTCATAAGGTCCTCCGTGTTCTAGGGATAGGTGAAGCTGGGCATCCCCGGCTGGGTGTTCCCGGCAGCGCAGATATTGGGTTCGTTCGGCCCGGCGCTCTGTGAACTCTGTACCGTCGTGTCCATCACCCCAGGAATTGGGTTGTTGTAGATCAGCTCGCACCCGGTCAGGTCTTTGCTGTTCTGGAACGTGGTGGCATTGTAAGCCTTCGCATGGCCGTCATAGAAAATGGCGTTCATGCGGCCCTGATGCCGGTTGCCAGAGTGCCACATGTGCGCCGTATTCCCGCCGTAGTCCGGGTCAAAGTCGCCGTTGAATGCCTCGATCCAGGTGTCGCCGATAGTGCCGGCCGAGTCTCTGTCCCACTTCTCCACGATTACCGCCGTCTCGACTGGGTCATCAATCTTGGCCAGCGGGAGGCTTTCCGCCGAGCGGCAGGCGATGTAGGAGCGCGGGATCACGAGGTTGTTGCCGGCGTCCGCGCTGAGGGTGGGGCCGGCGTCACTGGGGCAGGTGAAAACCGCGTTGCTCTTGACATACGGCATGATCTGGTTCCACCACTTGATCGTGTAGCTGGCGGCGGGGCGGACAACGCCGCTCCGCGAGTGGGCGGCGACCGTGTCGGCGTAGAAGAAGAGCTTCTCGTCGCTGTCGTTGATGTACTGCGAAACGGCGAGTCCGAGCTGCTTCTCGTTGGAGAGGCAGGTCGTGGCCCGCGCCCGCTCCCGGACGGACTGGAAGACCGGGAAGAGGATGGCGGCAAGAATCGCAATGATGGCGATGACGACGAGCAGCTCGATCAGCGTAAACGCTTGAGTGTAGCCCCGGCGACTTCCGGGGCGGAGCGGCGGCAAGAGTTCTGACATGGGCGTTCTCCTCCAAACACTGGTTTCTGTGTGGCCAGTATACTAGGGCAATGTAAAGAGAACATTAAGAAGCCGCCGCGTGGCCGCAGAGTAGGTATAATCAGAAGCATGACCTATGACATCGTCGTGATCGGGGGCGGCCTTCTCGGCGTGAGCATCGCGCGGGACGCCGCAGGGCGCGGCCTGTCCGTCTGCCTGTTCGAGCAGGAGGACTTCGGCGCGGGGGCGACGTCGCGGGACAGCCGGCTGGTCACCGGCGGGCTGAACGCGCTCGAGTCCCTGGACTTCACGCGCGTCCGCGAGGACATCCGGGAGCGGGAGGTCCTGCGCCGGACCGCGCCGCATCTGGTCCAGGCGCAGCCCTGCCTCCTCCCCTTCTACGGCCAGGGCGTGCTGGCCCAGACCCGGCTGCGGGCGAGCCTCGCACTCACCGACGCCCTGGGCTTCGACCAGTCCCTCCCCGTGCATCAGGTTCTGTCCCCGTCGGAGGCGCGCGCGCGCGCCCCCGGCCTGCGCGCCGAAGGGCTGGTGGGGGCCGCGCTGGTCTGGGAAGCATCCGTGCCCCGAATCGAGAGGCTTGCCCTCGAACTCGCCCTGGACGCGCGCCGGCACGGGGCTTCGCTGCGGACGCACACGCGGGTCGAGGCGCTCCGCGCGGAGCGGGCCGGGCGGGGCCGGGAGCAGGTCACCGGCGTTCAGTGGGTGGACCGTCTCACCGGCGAAGAGGGCCGCACGGACGCAGGCCTAGTTGTCGTCGCCGCGGGTGCCTGGGAGTCCGGGCTGGCCCTGCCCGCCGCGCCCCCGCCGCGCCTGGTCAAGAGCGTGTCCATCATCGGCCCGCCGCTGCCGGGGCGCGGGGACGCCCTCATATTCCCGCGCGAGGAGGAAGGCGGTCTGCTCACGGTCACATCCTGGCCGAAGGGCTGCCGCGTCGGCAGCGTCGAGGCCGACTTTGATGGGGACCTGGACACCGCGCACGCAACGGGGGTGGAAGTCTCGGCCTTGCTCCGCCTCGTCCGTGACTTCCTGCCGGATGTGGCCTGGGAGGACACGGCGGGCGCGCAGGCCGCCGTGTATGCGCCCCTGCCGCATCACTCCCCCTCGTTCGGCACCGCCGCGCCGGCCCATGACATCCGGGACCACGCGGCCAACGGGGGGGCACAGGAGGGCCTGGTGAAGGCGGCCGCGAGCCGGGTGACCGGTACGCGCGCCGTCGCCGAGGAGGTCGTGGATCTTGCCTGCCGCAAACTGGGCCGCGCGCTCTCCACGCCGCCCTGCCGGACCGACTCGACGCCGCTGCCCGCGCCCGCAGGCCCTACGCTCGACGCGCCCGCCCCGGATGATGCGGCCCTCCGCGCCGCCGTGGAGTGGGCGGTGGCCGAGGAGGAGTGCCGCACTCTGCGCGACTTTCTCGAACGCCGCTCGGCTCTGGCATGGGCGGCGGACGGCGGGCGGTCCGCCGTCCCCGCCGCCGTGGAGACGATGGCCGCCCTGCTCGGCTGGGATGCCGACCGCCGGGCGCGGGAGGCCAGGGCGTATGAGGCCGACCTTGCTCTGACGCAGGCCTTCCGCGTGCTTTAGGTGTGCTGAGGGTACGCCGAGGGGAAGTGGAAGATCGGGAAATGAGAGAAACGGCCCGCAACCACTTCCTGGTTGCGGGCCGCCCCGAGTTGACCGGGCCGAGTCAGTTGCAGTTCGGGTGCGGGCCGTTGAAGTCGGTCGCCCACAGGCAGACATCCCCGACCACCTTCTCGTAGCGGATCGCCTTGACGTGCCCGTCCGCGAACTGGCAGTTGATCAGGCTGATGTGGCGGCTCGGGATCATCTGCAAGGCCTGAGCGGGGGTGACGGCGCTCCCCGTGCTCCAGCTCCAGTTCGAGTTGCCGATGTTCATCCAGTAGCTCTTGTACTGGCCGCCCTGGTTGTTCAGGAAGGGCACGTCGCCGTTCGTCGGGTCGGTGTTCAGGTTGTCGGTGACGGTCATGCCGCTCTGATTGTTGACGTCAGGGCAGACGCCGTAGTAGGTCGCGTCGGTCATCAGGATCGTGCCGGCGGGGCGGGTCACTTCCGCCAGGGAGACGATGTGGGCCGGGGCGCCGCCGGTGGCATAAGTGCCGGCGGGACTCATCCATGCGTCGTTGTGCCCGTAGCTGTTCTCGCCGCCATACCCGGTGCCGCTGCATCCCGTGGCGTTCTGGCCACACCCGTTGGCCGCAGACCCCGTCGGGTCGTTCGTGCCGACCCAGGCGTTCGGGGCGTCGGGGCACTTGAACACGTCGTAGCTCTTGACGAACGGCTGGAGCATGCTGATCCAGAAGGTACGGTGTTCGGCGTTCTGAGTCAGGCCGGCGTTCGGGGTGGGGCCGCCGTTGGACTGGGCCATCGGGTTGCAGTACGACCCGGCCGCGCCGCAGTCGTAGCGGTGGGGGTAGAACTTCTCGTCCGAGTCCTGCGTGTACTGGATCGTCGCGACGCCGATCTGCTTGAGGTTGCTCAGGCATTGGGTGCGGCGGGCATTCTCCCTTACCTTCTGGAAGACGGGGAAGAGGATGGCGGCGAGGATCGCGATGATGGCGATGACGACGAGCAGCTCGATCAGCGTGAAGCCCGGTCGGTGCTTGACGTGGGAGCGGTTGGGGCTGTCCAGCATTATTGTCTCTTTCTTCTTAGACTGGGCCGCCTGCGATGTGTGCGCGGCCACCTATAGTCTACAGCCGGACAAGGAGAGTTTCGATTAAGACAAGATTAAGCTTGGATTAAGTTTGTGTTAAGCGGGCAAATGGGGGCGGTCAGGCGGGCGGCGACGGCTGATGGGTCAGCCGCGCCAGCTCCCGGCCAAGCTCCTGCGTGATGGCCTCGATGGCCCGGCCGCGCGGCATCCCGCCGAAGTCCTGGGGGCGGATCGGCGGGCCGTAGGTGACGACGACCGGCCTGGGGGACCAGCGCGGGGTCAGCGTGCCGTAGGGCAGGACGCCGTTGACGTTCTCCAGGCCGACCGGGATGATCGGCGTCCCCGTCCGCAGGGCGACCAGGGCGACGCCCGGCTGGAGGCGCTGCAAGCGGCCGTCCTCCGAAGCGCGGCCTTCGGGGAACAGCAGGACCGGCTCGCCGCCCTTCAAAACCTCCTCGATGCGCCGCAGGGCCGCACGGTCCGGCGTGTCCCGGTGGATCTGGATGCCCTGGAGCCGGGCGAACCACGGCCCCAGGACGGGGATCTGGAACAGCTCCTTCTTGCCCACCATCCAGCAGCGGCGCGGGGCGGTGACGAAGATCGCCGTCGGGTCGGCATCGCTGATGTGGTTCGGGCAGTACAGCACCCCGCCCCGGCGCGGGACGTTGCCCTCGCCGCTCGACCGCAGGCGGCCCAGGACGCGCAGGATCAGGCGCAGGGAGGCGAACAAAAGGGGATAGCTGAGGAAGTAGATCATGCCCGGATTTCCCCCATCCGGGCCGCGACCTCGCCCGCCGCCTCCCGCTCGCGCAGCAGCGAGAGGACGCCGAAGCCGAGTGCCAGGCAGACGGCGCAGACGGCGAAGATGACGCGGTAGCCGCCCTGCCCGTTGTGGCTGCTCAGGTTGATGAGCGTCCCCGTCAGCGCGACCGCGCCCGGCCCGGAGATGGAGGCGGCGGCCGTCTGCAAGCCGACATAGAAGCCGATCTCTTTGGGCGGCACGAGCCGGGTCAGCAGCGGGTAGGCGGAGGCGTTCTGCGCGCCGATGCCAAGCCCCGCCAGGCCCAGGACGACCGCGACCTGCGCGAGCGTCGTCACCCAGAGCGCGTTCGCGGCGGCGACCGTGATCAGGGCGAGGCTGAACAGCAGCAGCCGCTTCGGCCCGAAGCGGTTGACCAGCGGGCCGAAGAGGAGGCTGCCCAGCCCGGTGCAGACGAGCAGCAGCACGGACATGAGCAGGGAAGTCCCGTCGGAGCAGTGCGTGATGCGCTTGATGAACGTGGTCAGGTAGGGCGTCACCGCCCCGATGCCGGCCCCGAACAGCAGAAACATCGCCATATAGACCCGCGCCTGCCTCAGAGTCCGAAGCCCGGCCAGGGCGAGCTTGACGTCGTCCATCTGCCCGCGCCGCGTCTCCGGCGGCGGCGTCACCGCCGGCTCCGAGGTCCGCGCGCAGGTCAGCAGTGTCGTCCCCAGCATCAGCAGGCCGACGAGGGTGAAGCCCACGGCCAGCGGCAGGTGCAGGACGGCGATCAGAGCAAGGATCGTGATCTGCCCCAGCGCCCCGACAAAGAACCAGAAGCCGGTCACCTTGCCGCGCTGCTCCGGCGTCGTGATGTCCGCCAAGAGTGCCTGGTACGGGTCCATGGCGACGTTGAAGGTGAGCGTGAACAGGAAGATGCACAGGACGACGCCCGCCAGCCGGAGGCCGGGCGGCAGGTGGGCGGCGGCGGGCGCGAGCAGCAGGAACAGGGCGGAGACCAGGATGAAGACCCGCATGAAGGGCCGCCGCCGCCCGCCCGGCCCGCGCAGGCGGTCGCTGATCGAGCCGACGACGGGCTGGATGAAGACGCCCTCGAACGAGTGCGACCCGCCCATGATCCCCAGCACGACCGCGTTCTGCGTGTACGCCTGGAGCCACAGCGGGATCACGAAGTTGTTGAAGGCGTAGAACATCCCGTAGCCCAGGTTCGCCAGGCTGTACCAGAGGATGCCGGCCAGCGGGAGCGGCGCGCGCGCCAGTGCCGCCGGCGTCTCCGGGGGAACGGTGGGGGCCGGGGGCCAGGCCGGCGGGGTGTCTGCGGTATCCATGTGGGGCCTAGTTCGCGGGCGGCAGGTCATTCTCCTGCCTGCACCAATGACGGGTGGCATGCCCGGCGGGAACCCGCCCCGTCTGCCCGCCGTTAGGGGGATAAGGCAGCCTTAGAAGGTACACTCATATTATGGAAACGCTGACACAACCACTGACGATGGCCCGCACCGACGCGAACCCGCCCGCGCAGAGCTTCGGACAGGAAAACGACCTGTCCCTGCGCGTCCGCGCGATTGACCCCGCCCTGGACCTCGAGGCCGAGATCCTGCGCCTGAAGAAAGAGCTGAACGCCGTCATCCTGGCGCACTACTACCAGGACTCGGACATCCAGGACCTGGCCGACCATGTGGGGGACAGCCTGGCACTCGCGCAGGCGGCGGCGGCGACCGACGCCGACGTGATCGTCTTCTGCGGCGTCCACTTTATGGCCGAGACGGCGAAGATCCTTAACCCCGACAAGCTGGTCCTCCTGCCGGACCTTGACGCCGGCTGCTCCCTGGCCGACCGCTGCCCGATTGACGAGTACGCCGAGTGGCTGAAGCAGTATCCCGGCCATACGGTCATCAATTACATCAATTCGTCTGCGGCCGTCAAGGCCGTCTCGGACATCATCGTGACCTCTTCCAACGCCGCCGACATCGTCCGGCAGCTCCCCCTGGACACGCCCATCGTGTTCGGCCCGGACCGGCACCTGGGCCGCTGGGTGGAGAAGGAGACGGGGCGCGAGATGGTGCTGTGGCCGGGCTTCTGCATCGTCCACGAGCAGTTCAACGCCCGCCGCCTGGCCAAGACGCGGGCGGCCTACCCGCAGGCGCGGCTTATCGCCCACCCGGAGTGCGAGGAGGCCGTTTTGGAGCAGGCGGACTTCATCGGCTCGACGCTGGCCCTGCTGCGCTATGTCCAGACGCACCCGCAGCACAAGCAGTTCATCGTCGCCACCGAGGTCGGCATCCTGCACCAGATGGAGAAGGCGCGGCCCGATGCCGAGTTCATCTGCTCCCCGCCCAATTCGGGCTGTAACTGCGCCTCCTGCCCGTACATGCGGCTGAACACGTTGGAAAAGCTCTACCTCGCCATGCGCGACAAGCGGCCCGAGATCACGATGGACGAGGGGACGCGCCTGCGCGCCCTGCGCCCGGTCCAGAGGATGCTGGACATGAGTAAGGGGCTGCCGCTGGTCCAGCAGAAGGGTGACTAGCATGACGCGCGCCGAGGCCCTGGCCGTCCTGACCGCCCACCGCTCTGAATTGGCCGCCTTCGGCCTGCGCCGCCTGGCACTGTTTGGTTCAGTGGCGCGCGACGAGGCCGGACCGGACAGCGATGTGGATGTACTCGTGGAGTTTGAGGGCAAGGCAACGCTGGACCGTTACGCGGGCCTGAACGATCGCCTGGAAGACCTTCTGCGGCGGCCCGTGGACTTGGCAACCCCGAGTATGATTCGCCCGTTTATGCGTGAAGGCGTAGAGGAGGATGCTTGTGAGGTCAAAGGATTATCGCCCGTTTCTTGACGACATCCGCCGCTCCTGTGAGCGCGTAATTCGTTACACCAATGGCTTCACGGAAGAGCAGTTCTTAGCGGATGAAAAACTTACGACGCCACCCTGCGTCACCTCATTATCATCGGCGAGGCCGTTAAGCAACTTCCCGAAGAAGTGCGCGGACAATACCCGGCGGTGGAGTGGAAGCAGATCGCCCGCTTCCGCGACCATGTCATCCACAGGTATTTTTCCGTCAATAACGACATCATTTGGGATGTTGTCGCCAACAAAGTGACTCAACTGCTCGCCGCATTAACGACGAACTTGGACACATAAACCCTCATGACCCTTTCTGAACCCCTTCTCGGCGAAGCCCTCGACACGACCGTCACCACACTGATGAAGCCCCTGCTCGGCGCGCACATGCCGACGGCGGGGGGGCACCACAACGCCATCACGGACGGCGCGGCCATCGGGTGCCGCAGCGTCCAGATCTTCACGGCCTCGCCGCGCCAGTGGCGGGCACCGGCCATCGCGCCCGAAGTGGCCGAGAAATTCAAGCAGGTCGTGCGCGAGAGCGGCATCACCAAGACGGTCGCGCACGACTCGTATCTGATCAACCTGGCCGCCGAGCCGGGGAGCGACGTGCTGGCGAAGTCGCGGGCCGCCTTCCGGGCGGAGATCGAGCGGGCCGAGACTTTGGGCGTGGACTTCCTGGTTTCCCACCCCGGCGCGCACGGCGGGGCGGGGGAGGATGTCGGGATCGCGCGGCTGATCGAGAGCCTGGACATCATCCACCGCGAAACGGCGGGGGCGAATGTGCGCGTCGCCATCGAAACGACGGCGGGGCAGGGGACTTATCTGGGCGGGCGCTTCGAGCAGATCGCGCGCATCCTCAGCGGCGTCGAAGACCCGTCCCGGCTGGCCGTCTGCCTGGACACCTGCCACGTCTTCGCGGCGGGCTACGACATACGGACGCCCGAGGCGTACCAGGAGACGATGCGGCTGTTCGACGAGGTCATCGGGCTGGCGAACCTGCAAGTCATCCACGCCAACGACTCGCAGAAGGCGTTCGGAAGTCACGCCGACCGGCACGCGCACATCGGGGAGGGGGAGATCGGGCTGGAGGCTTTCCGGCTGCTGGTGAACGACCCGCGCTTGGCGGGCCTGCCGGTCATCGTGGAGACGCCCGAGAGCGAGACGATGCACGAGGTCAACGTCCGCCGCCTGCATGACCTCCTGGCTGGGTGATCTGATGGCCGCATGGCCCCTCCCGCAACTTTTCCCGGCGGCGCGTGTCAGAGTCTCCAGTAACCACGGAGGTACGCGCCATGAACAACTCCCCCGACCCGAGCGGCGGGATCATCGCCGGCTTTGTTCTGCTGTACGGCTTTCTCATCCTGCTGGGCCTCGCCTCTTTCGTCTTCTGGATCGTCGAGATCGTGGACGTCGCCCGGCGCGAGTTCCGGGACCCGAACACGAAGCTGCTCTGGCTGCTCGTCGTCATCCTCGCGCACGGCCTGGGGGCGCTGATCTACTACTTCGCCGGCAAGCCGCAGGGCTGGCTGCCGGGGCAGACGCCGCTTTACCCGCAGTACCCGCCACGGTATCCGCCGCAAGACAGGCAGGAATAAAGTCGGGTCGGCGGTAATTGTAAGGCGTGACCGTCATCCCTGAAAACCCGCCGGCCGAGAACCCCGCCCCGGAAACGCTGCCCTCCGGGCTGTCGCGCCTGCAAGTGCGCCGCGCCCTGCGGCTCTGGACCCTGGAGGGCTGCGTCGCCACCGTCCAAGGCTCGCTGACGACGGGCGCGTTCCAGACCGGCTTCGCCCTGTTCCTGGGGTGCAGCCCGTTCTGGCTGGGCGCGCTGGGCGGCATCCCGGCCCTCGCCGGGCTGGTCCAGCTCCTCTCCTCCTACCTCGCCCAGCGGTACGGGCAGCGCAAGCCTCTGGTCATGTGGTTCTCGTTCGCCTCGCGCCTGCTCTGGGTGCCGATGCTGCTGATCCCCTTCATCCTGCCGCGCCCGTGGTGGGTCGGGACGTTCCTGCTGCTCACGCTCCTCGCCGCGCTCCTCGGCAACGTTTCCGCGCCCCTCTGGACGGCCTGGATCACCGACCTCGTCCCGGACGACAACCGGGGGCGCTACTTCGGGCGCAAGAACATGTACGGCGGCTGGGTCGGGATGATCGTCCCCATCGCGGGCGGCTACTTCCTCGATGCCGCCTCCAAGAACCCCACCTGGGGCCAGGCGGCGGCCTTCGCGGTCATCTTCGGGGCGGCGACGCTGTTCGCGGGCGGCTCGCTCGGGCTGGCCTCGCAAAGCCCGGACGTGCCGCAGGAGCGTTCGGGGGCCGACGGGGGCGGGGGGTGGGCGGCGGCACTGGACTATTACCGCGCGCCGTTCGCGGACCTGAACTTCCGCCGCGTGACCGCTTATGTCGCCATGATGGTCGTGGCCCAGTCCATCGCGGGCCAGTTCTTCACGGCCTACCAGATCCAGTACCTCGCCCTGAACTTCACCTCCCTCCAACTGCTGGCCGCCGCCGCCGCGCTGGCCTCGCTCGGGTCCATGCCGCTGTGGGGCTACCTCTCAGACAAGTACGGCAACAAGCCGATCCTGATCATCTGCTGCGGACTGGTGCTGATCCCGCCGCTGATGTGGATACCGGCCTACCCCGACGGTCTGGCCGGCCTGTGGGGGCACGACGCGCACGGCCACCTGCGCGTGTCCCTGACCAAGCTCGACATCATCGCCCTGAACGTCCTGTCCGGCGTCGGGTGGGCAGGGGTCGGCCTGACGCAGTTCAACCTGATCATCGGGGCCTCGCCCGCCGACAAGCGGACGGTGTATATCAGCGCAATCGCCGCCGTGTCCGGCCTGGCCGGCGGCCTTGCCCCGGTGGCGGGCGGGGCCTTGATGGAGGCGATGGCGCACCTGCCCTTCCCGGCGCACGGCCTGATCCGCAGCAACTACCACGTCCTGTTCATCCTGTCGGCGGCACTGCGCGTCGTCGCCCTGTTCCTGGTCCGCCCGATCCATGAGGCGGGCAGCCGGCAGGCGACCTATGTGCTGAAGCAGCTCAAAGCGTCCAAGCCCGTCGGCTCCTTCGCTGGCATCCAGAAGCTGTCGCGGGCGGGCAGCTCGCAGGCGCGCATCCAGGCGGTGGAGTCGCTGGGCCGGCTGAAGACGCCGCTGGCGGTGGAAGAATTGGTGCGGACTCTGGACGACGTCTCGCTCTCCGTCCGGGAGCAGGCCGCCGTCGCGCTGGGGGAGATCCGGGACCCGCGCGCGACGATGCATTTGGTCCACAAGCTGGCTGACCCGGCCTCGGGCATCAGCGGGGCGGCGGCGACCGCACTGGGCAAGATCGGGGATCGGGCCGCCCTGCCGGCCCTCGCCGCCGCCGCACAGCTCGGCCCGCCGCCGCGCCAGCTCGCCGCTTTGGAGGCGCTGGGCCGGCTGTCCGACCCGTCCGTCTCCGACATCCTGGGCGCGCTGATGCGCGACCCGGACGCGGCCGTCCGCACGGCGGCCCTGCGCGCCCTGGCGGAGCGCGAGGACCCGGCCAGCCTGCCTGGCCTGATCGCGCAGCTCGGGGCGGAGCAGGAGCCGGCGAACCTCGCTGTCCTGGCCGACGCCCTGGGCCGGCTTGGCGAGCCGGAAGCCGCCCTGCCGCTGCTCCACGCGCTGGGCCGGAGCGCCTCACCGACCGTGAAGCGGGAGATACTCAACGCCGTCGGCAGCCTGGGCGGCGGGCGCGACGCCTTCTACCCTTATCTGGCCCTCGACTCGTATGCGCGGGATGAGACAGTCGGGAAGATCCTGATGAACATCCAGCGGCGCTACCGGGCGCGGGCGGCGCAGAAGAAGGAGCCGGGCGCGGCCCGCATCTCGATCCTGGCCAAGCGCGCGCTGGCGGCTTACACCCTGGGCGACAACAAGGCATGCCTGGACCGTCTGGCGCGTCTGGCGCGTCTGCTGCCCTCCGACCCGGCCCTGCCCGCCTGCGAGATACTGCTGGCGCTGGACGCGCGGGACGGAGAGACGCCGTCGGGGGAAGAGGTCTTGCTGGGCGTGTTCCTGGTTCGGCGGTTGACTGGGGGGTAGGTTCCTATTGCAGCGGGTCGAACAGCGGCACGATGACGGTGCGCGGCTTGCCGATGGTGGACTGGACGAGCAGTGTGTGACTCTGCTTTCCGGCCGAAGGCAACAGCAGCTTTCGCGCGGCGGTCAGGCCCAAGCCCGCCGTTTTGTGGCCGTCAATCTCCAGCACTTCGTCGAACGTGTTGAGGGCGGCGCGGACAACGGGGTCGCGCGCCTGCACCTCGGCGAGTATGACGTGACCGTGGCCCTGCGGGTCCTTCGTTTCCATCAACGTCAGGCCCGTCGTCTTGGTGACAAAGGGGGCGCGGGTGGCCGAGGTGGGTGCGAAGAAGACGCGGGAGTGCGGGTAGTCGAAGGTGACGACGAACCGGGACAGCAGGGACACGCCGAGCGACCCGGCGTTGATGAGGGACGCGCCGCCCTTGGGGTCGAGGGAAAAATCGGTGGGCACGCCGCGCAGGGTGACGCCCGCGACTCGGAGGGACCCGGTGCGCGTGACGCGGGAGCGCGAGACGCCGCCGATGCCGCCGCCGGTCGTCAGGAGGCCGTGCGGGTACTTCTTGTCCAAGCCATATTGGGCGACGAAGGGGCTGTAGAGCCGCAGGGCGGCTTCATCGCCGGTGTCAATGAGGAACCTCTGGGGCGGCAGGGCGTCGAACTGGGCGACGACGGAGGGAACGTCATTGTCCAGTTCGAGAGGAAGGGCGACGCCGTCCGAGGCAGTCGGGTGGAAGGCGTCGGGCCGCAGGAAGGTCAGCTTCTTGCGCGCGAAGTCCAGGCGGACGACGAAATGGGAGAGCAGGTCGTAGCCGACGAAGCCGGAGATCGGGCGGGTGAAGTAGGAGTTCAGGGTGTCCGGCAGGTCAATCGCGATCGCCGTCACATCGGTGAGCTGGACCGCGCCCGGCACCTCCACGCGGCTGACGAGGACCGGGTGCAGGTCGGTCGAGCCGCCGTAGCCGCGCGCCTCCAGGAAGCCGCTGCTTTTCAGCCCCAGACGAGTCGCCGTCTGCTGGGAGAGGGCGATGCCGCTGGCCCCGCTGTCCAGGAAGACGCGGCTGGGCTGCCCGTTGAGCCGCAGGTCGAGTCCGATCTCGCCGTCGTCGGTGTCGAAGGGGACCGTCGCGGATGTCTGGCCGGGCCTAATGAAGCGGAACTTGTCGCCGCCGGTCGGCGGCGCGAACAGGTCCGGCGGCAGCGTGATGTTGTTCTGGAGCCGGGTGACTTTCCCGACGATGTCGTAGCGTGCGGTGCCGTTCGTCGTCGTCATGCTGAAGGGAAAGCGCGCCCCGTCCACGGCCCGGTAGTCGCCGTAGCCGGTCGTCACCAGGATGTTGTCGTCGAGGTGCTGCTCCCGGACGATCAGGAACGTGTGCGGGTCGAAGAAGAGCGTGCTGGGCTTGCCGCCGTCGGGCAGGGCGTCCACGACCCAGTCGCCCGTTTCGGGGTCCGGCTGGGGGCGCAGGGTCAGCCGGCCGGGGATGCGGCCGGGCAGGACATAGGAATTGGTGTCGAAGAAGAGCTGGACGCGCAGGTCCTTCAGCTCTTCGCCCGCCAGCGGGCGGACGTTGCCGTTGGTGTCGCGCTGCCAGGCGCTCTTGCCGTCGTAGCCCTGGGTGATATCCAGAATCCCGAGCTTGTCCTCCTCGTACTCCCGGTCGGGTGCGGCGTAGATGGTCGTGATCGTCCCCTGGATGCCGCCCGTCGAGACGCTGGAAACGACCTTGGTGTTCTTGAGGGCCATGATGACGTCCGCGCCGCCTAGGGCGGTCAGGTGCTTCTGCATCAGCATCGCCAGCGTCATCGGCGGGTCTGTCGGCACGGGCGGGGTCATCACGTCCGCCACCAGGGAGAAGTGTGCGCCCCCCGCCCGCGTTCGCAGGGCGCTCGGCAAGGCGGGCGGCACGAGCGGCGCGGGGGCGGGGGGCGGGGGCGGGCCGGCCGTGAGCTGCATCCGGCTGTGCGCGTAGTCGAACGTCACCTGGAAGCGGTTCAGTACCTGGTTGCCGATCCCGCCGGCGTTCGTGGAGACGCGGGCGATCCCCGGCCCGGTCAGTGTCGCCACGTCCAGGCCGCTGAACTTCAGGGTCCCGACGCCCATCGTGTGCCCCGGCGTGATCGTCTCTTGGACCACCCCGCCCACCCCACTGCCGGAGAGAATCCGGGCGCGCGGGTCGTTCGGGCGCGGCAGCAGGCCGTTCGCCTGGGCGTAGTCTCCGTACAGGTGGACGCCGCCCGCGTCGCCCGTATCAACCAGGAACCGGGCGGGCGGGTGGCCGTCCACGGAGGCGAGGATCGTCGGCACCCGCCCCTCCAGCTTGAGCGGGACCGTGACGCCCGCCCCGTCGGGGACGCGCGGCGCGGCGGGGTCGGTCAGGGTGACGGTCTTCTGGGCATAGTCGATCCGCGTGACGAAGCGGGAAAGCAGCTCGTAGCCGATGCCGCCGTCCACGCGGCCCTGCGCGCTGAGGCGCTTGCCGACATTCGGGTCCTTGATGACGTGCAGGAGCTGGCCGGACAGGCGGACCGCGCCGCCGAGTTCGAGCGTCGCCTGCGTCGCGATCCCGGTGTCCGAGGAGCCGCCGTACCCGAGGGTGGGCAGGTTGCCCTGCGTGTTCAGCCCCGCCTCCTGGGCGGCCTGGGCGGTGATGAACGCCCCGCCCGCCCCGCTGTCCAGCAGGAAGCGGAGGGGGTGGCCATTGACCGAGACGAAGACGATGACCTCGTTCTCGTCGGTCACGAAAGGGAACGCGGCCTGGGTGGTGGCACCGGGCGTCAGGAACTGCCAGTCTCGCGCCGGCCTCGGCAGCACGAACAGCGAAGCGACGAGCGTCGCCCGCGTCGCCTGGGTCAGCGCGGCATCAATGGTCAGCGGCAGCCCCGCCGGCTGGATCTGGAGGTGGCTGGGCGTCTGCAACCCGAACAGCGGCTTGTAGGTCAGGATGCTGATCGTCGTGCTGATCCCGCCCTTCCGCACGACCGACTTGCGGATGAGGTACGTCTTCGGGTCCAAATAGATCGTCTGCTTGGTCCCGCCCTTCGGCAAGACGTCCAGCACATAACACCCCGTCTCGACGTCGCGCCCCGGCCGGAGCGTGATAGTGCCACTGCCGCCTTTGGAGGTGTGCTTGAGTGGGTCCACGCTTTCGAGCGAGAAGCCGTTGTCGGCCTTGTTCTCGGCCAGCTCCTCGCCGCCCAGGATGCGGACGTTGCCGTTGCCGTCCTGCTCCCAGGTCGTCTTGCCGTCGCTGCCGGACGTGTTGGAGATCGGCCCCAGCCGGACCTCCGTGCGGCTGCGGTGCTTTGACGCCTCGTAGGTCGTCATCGTGCCGCTCAGGCCGCCCGCGCTCATCGTGTAGACAGTTTCCTGCATCCCCGTGTCCGGGAAAGCGGTCGGCGAGCCGGTGGCCCGCTGGTGCCGCGCCAGCACCTCGTTGAGTGTCAGCGCGGCGGGCGGCAGGGCGGCGGCGGGGAGGAGCAGGCAGAGGAGGGACGCGCACAGGAGGGTGCGCTGGAAAAGGGTGTAGTTCACCCCGTTAGTTTACCGCATTCCGCGCCGATTTTTGGTCAGCCCTTGACAATCCCCGAAACCGTGTGCTATTATCTCGCCCGGACCCATGACTTCACGAAACCATAACCTGCTCGCGGCGACCCCCGGCATCCAGACACCCTCGTTCTGGTCGCCCCTCGCCGCGTCACGCCTGGCCGACGGTTTCGGTACGGGCGCGGCGGGCTGTTTCGCGCCCTCCGCCGCCTATCAGCCCGGCCAAGCCATAACCCCAGATTATCCCGCGCCGCCGGTTGCGCCTGCCTCATGTCACCAGGAGAGACATCCTTAGTTTTTCCTCCCCCAACGACATTCAGCAGAGCAATCGGCCCCCGGCGCAAAGCCAGGGGCCTTTTTCTTTGCCTCTTCGCGTCACGGCGAAAGCCACAAAAGCAAGACAGAACATCGGTTGGAGGCAGATACGGTTTGCTGCTCTGGTCTGTAAAACCAGTTCCCGTTGTGGAGTGTGGGTTCGAATCCCACCCAACCGACTTGACCGACCATTCCGAAGGGAGGCGACGCGAATGAGCGAACTGGAAGTACAGCGATTTTTACGCGGCGGCGGGACGCTCGCAGATCTGACGGCCACCTACGGCATCAAGGCGAAAGCCGATGTCGATCTCGGCGTCGTCATGCTGAACTACAACCAGATCGCCTCGCCGATGGCCGAAATGATCTGCCAGGAGTGCCGCGCCCTGCTGCTCGAAATGGGCACCTGGGACGTGGTTTCGCGGAGCTTCTTCAAGTTCTTCAATCTGGGGGAGCCGAACGCCCACGAGGTTGATTGGAAGACGGCGCGGGTGCAGGAAAAGCTGGACGGCAGCCTGGTCTGCCTCTACTTCCACCGAGGGCAGTGGCGGGTCGCGACGAAGGGAACGCCGGACGCCTCCGGGCCGGTGAACAGCCACCCGATCACCTTCGCGGACCTGGTCAAGCAGACGCTGGCCGAGATGGGAAGCTCGTTCGAGGGCCTGACGGCACATCTCGACCCGGCGGTCTTCTACTCCTTCGAGCTGACCGCGCCTGAGAACCGCATCATCGTCCCCTATGAAGACCGCCGCCTGACCTGGCTGGCGGCGTGGGATGCGCGGACCTTGGAAGAGCTGGACATTGAGGCGCTGCCCGACCTGCCCACCCCGCGCGTCCGGGAGTACCCGCTGCGGACTCTGGACGAGGTGATGACGGCGGTGGGGGCCATCGCGCCGTTCGCCGCCGAGGGCTTCATCGTGCGGGACGCGGCCCACCGGCGCGTCAAGATCAAGAGCGCGTCCTACCTGATGGTGGACCGCATCCTGAGTGCCCTCAGCACGCCCCGCCGCAAGGTGGAAGCGGTGCTGTCCGCGCAGTTCGACGACATGGTGCCGCAGCTCCCGCCCCAAGTGCGGGACGAGATGCTGTCGCTCCAGGCACATCTGGTGGCGTTCCGCCGGGAGGTGGCGGAGACGTTCGAGGCGCTTGCCGGGATCGAGGACCGGCGCGGGTTCGCGGCGGAGGCCTTGCGCCACCCGTTCTCGCCGATGCTGTTCTGGCTGCGGGACGGCAACGACATGGATGAGTGCTTCAGGCGGCTCCACCCGGACCGCCTGGTGGAATGGCTGGCGGTCGCGCCCGCCGGGGCGGAGGAGGAATAGGAAATGTCTACGCTTATCGTGGAGGTCTGCAAAATCGAAAAAGTGCTGGCGCATGACAACGCGGACGCGCTGGATCTGGCTCAAATCAAGGGCTGGCAGTGCGTCATCCCGAAGGGGAAGTACGCGCCGGGCGACCTGGTGACCTACATCCCCATTGATGCGGTCATCCCGGCCGAGCATTCGGACCGCTGGGGCATCACCAAGTACCTGTCCAACGGGCGGGTCCGGTGCGCGCGCCTGCGCGGCGAGCCGAGCTTCGGCGTCATCGTGGACCGCGACAATAAAGAATGGCCGGAGGGTAGGGACATCCAGGACTTCTACGGCATCACCAAGTACGTCCCGCCGGTCAAGATCAGCGCGGGCGACGCCGCCCCGTCCCACCCGCTGTTCGTCGAGTACACGGACGTCGAGAACCTGCGGAACTTCCCCGCCGTCTTCACGGAAGGCGAGGAGGTGTCGGTGTCGGAGAAGATTCATGGGACATCATGCCGGTTGGGGCTGGTCGAGGGCGAGTGGATGGCCGGCTCCATGTCGGTGCGCCGACGCCGGCCCGAGGAGCTGTCGGGGAGCATCTACTGGCAGCCGATGGCCCTGCCGGATGTCGAGGCCCTGCTGAGTCACCTGGGCGCCTCGCACCGGCAGGTGATCCTGTACGGCGAGGTCTTCGGCAGCAAGGTCCAGAGCCTGGCCTATGGTCAGACCGGGGCGACCGGCTTCCGCGCCTTCGACCTACTGGCCGACGGCAAGTACCTGGACGCAGACGACTTCGCGGCCTTGTGCGCGCGGTTCGAGGTACTCGCCGTCCCCGTCCTGTACCGGGGGCCGTACAGCCTGGAGACAGTCAAGGCGCTGTCCGAGGGCGCGACGACCTTGGGCGCGGACCACATCCGCGAGGGCGTCGTCGTCCGCCCGGTGCGGGAGCGCAATGACCCGAAGGTGGGCCGGGTCTGCCTGAAATACATCGGCGACCCGTACCTGTTCGCCAAGAACGTCACGGACAGCCACGACGTTTGACATTTCGAGAAAGGGAAAAACATGGAAAAGGAAAACATCAAGATCTTCGGAGACCACGAGGAGTCCACGTTGGCCCAGATCACGCGCTCGGCCTCCCCCGAGTCGGTCCGAGGCGCCGTCCTGTGCGCGGACGGCCACAAGGGCTACGCCGTGCCCATCGGGGGCGTGATCGCCTACGAGGACAAGATCAGCCCGTCCGGAATAGGGTTCGATATCGCCTGCGGCAACAAAGCCGTGCGCCTGGACGTTCCCGCCTCGCAGGTGCGGGGCAAGATCAAGAAGATCATGGATGACGTCTGGAGCCACCTGGAATTTGGCATCGGTCGGACGAACGACACGCATGTGGACCACGAGCTGTTCGACGACGAGGCATGGAAGCTGTCGCCGATGAAGTCGCTAAAGCAGATGGCCCGCAACCAGCTTGGGACAATCGGCAGCGGTGTCAGCCGCCTCGCATTGTAAGATGCGATGAGAAACCCGTCCAAATCGGGAAACGCCTGTGAGGGTAATTCCGAGGGAAGTGCGCTGGCGCGAGCCAACACCCCGTAGAGAGCAGAGGGACTTGGGCAGCCTGGGAACAGGCTGAAGGTGTGCTCCGAACTGCATGGAAAACGAACATGCAGAGCCAGGCGGAAACGACCTGGATGGTTTTGCTTTTTCGCGGCAGGAACCGCATAAAAAGCAAAACAGATAACAGACTGAACCACTATGTGGACATCTTCGCCGATGAGCAGGACCGGACCTGGATCGGCGCGCACTTCGGATCGCGCGGGCTGGGGCACAAGACGGCGACCTTCTTCCTGGAGGCGGGCGGGGCGAAGGACGGCATGGACGTGGACCCTCTGGTCCTCGACGTGCGCTCGTCGCTCGGCGGCGACTACCTCGCCTGCATGGCCCTGGCCGGGCGCTACGCCTACGCGGGGCGCGACTGGGTCTGCGCCGAGGTGGCGCGGCTGCTGGGGGCGAACATCCTGGAGGAAGTACACAACCACCACAACTTCGCCTGGAAGGAGACGCACGGCGGGCGGGACCTGTGGGTGGTCCGCAAGGGGGCGACGCCGGCCTTCCCCGGCCAGAAGGGATTCGTTGGCGGCTCGATGGGGGACCAGTCGGTCATCCTGGAGGGCCTGGCTTCGGACGAGGCGACGGACGCGCTGCATTCGACGGTGCATGGTGCGGGCCGCGTGATGAGCCGGACGCAGGCGCGCGGCAAGGTCAACCGCAAGACGGGCCAGGTGATCTCGCCGGGCGTGGTCTCGCGCGCGATGATGCAGGAGTGGCTGCGCGAGAAGAACGTCGAGCTGCGCGGCGCGGGCACGGACGAGTCGCCGCATTGTTACAAACGGCTTCCGGACGTGCTGGCGCACCACGCCGGGTCCATCCGCGTCCTGCACACGCTGACGCCGCTCGGCGTGGCGATGGCAGGCGAGGACGTGGCAGACCCGTTTCGGGACTAGGCTCACACCCGGCCCTTCCGGGCCGGGTGTTTTTCTGCTTCCGTCGCTTAACTGGACAAAGCGCGCCCCTTATAAGAGCGTGATCCGGGTTCGAGTCCCGGCGGGAGTAGCCTATGAGCCGTGGGTCTTGGCCGGATGAGCGGGCTTGCGCTTGGCCGTGACGGAGGCGGCGGGCTTGTGGGGCTTTGTATGGGACACGGGGCTGACGAGGAACGTGACCGGCGTGAGGGCGGTGACGCTGCCGTCCGCCATCAGGGCGCTGGCCCCGAGCGTGTGGTCGCCGGGGCGGAAGAGGGAGGTGTCTATCGTCACTTTGCCCGACCCGTCCACCGTCAGGGGCGTCGGGGCACCGTCGAGGCTGAGGGTGAACTTCTGCGCCGTGAGCGCCCCCGTCGGCGTAATCGTGACGCTGGTCTTGCCGACGATGGTTTCCACCTTCATCGTGAAGGGCACGGCGTCGATGAGCTTGACGTTGTAGCGAGTCATCCGGGTGACCGCCCCGCCCCCCCGGCTCCAGTAGACCGCGATCTGCTCGGTCGGGTCGTGTTCGATGGCCGTGTTCCACACCAGCTTCCACGAGTCCAGGAAGTCGCCCTTGGTGAACTCGCCGTAGTCGTTGCGGAGGGCGAACGTGGTCATCATCATCTGCTGGCTGATCGTCCCCTGGAACACGACGAGGGTGCCCCGCACGACCGTGAGCGGGATGGGGGTTGGGGAC
The DNA here is from genome assembly GCA_965215505.1 of Capsulimonadaceae bacterium. Classification (GTDB taxonomy): domain Bacteria; phylum Armatimonadota; class Armatimonadia; order Armatimonadales; family Capsulimonadaceae; genus JANXMY01. The sequence goes on from OZ244065.1 coordinate 5,948,946, forward strand.
GGCTTGACCAGCACGGTCACGGTCGGTGCCTGGGCGGACGCCGCGCCACCGAAGCCGTAGACCGCAAAAATTACGAGGGCGGGGATGAGAGCCTGAGTGATAGCCTTCATCGGTAGTAGTTCTCCTCTGAAAGAGAGCTTGTTTCCATTGCTCATCCCTCATTGTATCACACTCCGCGGGCTTTGAGAAGGGGGAGCGGCCCGAATGCCGGAAACGGCACCGGTTTCAGGCCGCCTGGCGGAGCGCCGCCTCGCCATTCCCGGTGTCCTCCCTCCCCATGCCCTCGCGCATGAGGCTGACGAACAGGGGGGCGAGTGAGGGATCGAACTGCGTCCCCGCCCCGCGCGCGACTTCGCCCAGGGCCGTCTCCCAAGACAGCCCTTTCCGGTACGGGCGGTCGCTGGTCATGGCGTCGAACGTGTCGGCCAGGGCGAGGATGCGGGCCAGGAGCGGGATCTGTTCGCCCGCCAGCCCGTCCGGGTAGCCGCCGCCGTCCCACCGCTCGTGGTGGTGGCGGACGCCCGGCAGGGCGGCGGCGAGTTTGGGGGCTTTGCGGACGATGACTTCGCCCAGGGCGGGATGCGTCTCCATGACCCGGCGCTCTTCGTCGTCCATCCGGCCCGGCTTCTTGAGGATGGCGTCGGGCACGCCGATCTTGCCGACATCGTGCAGGGTGCCGGTCATGTGGACCAGGGCGACCTCGTCGGCGGTCAGGCCCGCCCGGCCTGCCAGGGCGACGGCGTATTCCGCGACGCGCTGGGAGTGACCCTGGGTGTAGGGGTCTTTGGCGTCCACGGCGGCGGCCAGCGCCTGGATCGTGGGGAGGCTTTCGTCCTTCAGGAAGCGATGGAGCTGGTAGGGGTCGGCACCAGCGTCCGCGCCCGGCACGCTGTCGAAGCGGCAGACGCGGTCGCGCCCGAGCTGCTTGGCGCGTGAGACGGCAAGTTCGGCGGCCAGCACCAGGCCTTCCCCCTCCGCCGTGTGGGTGCCGAACTCGGCGCAGCCGATGCTGAGTGTCAGGCCGTGGTCCAGCCCGGCGACGGCCGCCCGGATCATCTCCGCCAGGGCCTCCGCCTGTGCCAGATCGCGCTGCGGCAGCAGGACGGCGAACTCCTCGCCGCCGTACCGGGCCGCGACCGCGACTTGAGGCATGCAGGCTTGGAGCGTCTCGGCCACGTCACGCACCGCCAGGTCGCCCGCTGCGTGGCCGTGCCGCTGGTTGTACTGCCCGAAGTGGTCCAGGTCCAGCAGGAGTAGGGACAGGCGCTCGCCGGAGTGCGCGCAGCGCCGAGCCTCCTGGTCGAGCCGCTCCTGGAACCGGCGGTGGTTGTCCAGGCCGGTCAAGGGGTCCGTGTCTATCAGGGCCAACAGGCGTTCCTGGCTGCCGCGCAGGGACGCCGTCATCTCATTGAACACGGTCTGGAGCAGTCCGATCTCATCGGCCCGGCGGACCTCGAAACGGGCGGGCCACTCCCCCCGGCGCAGCGTCTCGGCGGCCTCGACGACACCTCCAAGGGGGCGGGTCAGGCCGCGCGCGAGGAACGCACCGCCGGCCAGGGCCAGCAGCAGCGTCAGGGCGGAGGCGGCGAGGAACGCCAGCAGGCATCGGTGGTAGAGCGCCATCGCCGGCCCATAGGGGCGCAGGGTGACGAACCCCATGCCGGCCTTGGGGTCGGTGTCGGGGAGCGGCGCGTAGAGGGCAAAGTAGCGGGTGCCGTTCAGCACCACCACCGTGGGCGTGCGGGGAGTCGGCAAGGTGGGGGGCAGCGGGCAGGAAGCGCCCACGACTTTGCCGTGGTAGAGGAACGCCACATCGGTTCCTAATGAGGCGCGCAGGTGTACGGCCACGGCGGGGTCAATGGCGCGGTAGGCGGTGAAAGTCCCCCACGGATAGGCGTGGATCTGCACCGGTACGCAGACGGCCAGCACGAGCCTCCCCCCCCGCGCGACGATCCCCTGCCATTCACGGTTGTCTATTGCGGCGGCGACCCCAGCATCGGCGCTCATGTCCGTCCCCGCGCGTAGCCCCCCCCCGGCGTCGGCCAGGACATGCCCGTCAAGGTTGGTCACGATGATCTCGTCCACGCCCAACTTCTGCCGGTAGCCGCGCAACTCGTATAGCACGGTCGCCGGATTATTGGTGCTGATCGCCGCCCGCAAGACCGGCAGATTGGTGATCAGGCGGGACTGGTCGCGCAGGACGGAGGTCCGCTCGCGCATGAGCTGGCCCAGTACGCCGCCGGTCGTGCGGACGTCCGCCTGCACGGCCCGGCCCACCTCGCGGGACACGAGGACGGTGAAGGCGAGCAGGATGACGGACACCAGGCCGACCGCCGTGCCGGCGACGAGCAGGAGGATCTTGGCGCGCAGACTCAGTTTCATTGCCTGTTCATTGCCTGTTCATTGCCTGTTCATTGCCTGTTCATTGCCTGTTCATTGCCTGCTTACTACTTCCGAACGAGCGCCAGCGCCAGCGGGGCCGGCTTGTCGCCGACGGTGATAGTCTGGGTGAGAACGGCCCCGCTCTCGTGCCAGCCGTGCAGGGTGTAGGTCCCCGGCGGCACGTTCGGCATTCGGAACCGGCCCTGCGCGTCCGTGACCGCATAATAGGGGGTGTCCACGACCATGATGTAGGCGCTCATGTCCGAGTGGACGTTGCAGAGCAGGACGACCAGGCCGGTCTTGTCGAAGGTGATGGACTTGGTCGCGCCGCGCGGGTACATGCCCAGGTCGAACTTCTTCGCCTGGAAGTAGGCGAAGACGTTGTGGAAGATGGTGTCGTCGTTGGGAAAGCGGACGGTCGTGCCGCGCGTCACGACCAGGACGTGCGGCAGGAACATCTTGTCCCGCTGGTCCACGACCGCGTGCGGCAGTGGCGGTGCGGGGACGCTGCCCTCCAGATAGACGACGGCTTCGCGCGCCGCGCCGTGCGGCAAAGTCACTCTGCCGGTGAGTCCTGCGGCGCGGGCCGGGAGCATGGGAGCGGCGGAAAGGCCGACCAACAGACAAAGCAGTGTGATCAGTGAGCGCATTAGGAGTGTGCCTCTCGGGTTGCCCGGTATTTGTTCTGTTATCGGCAATCGGCCCGGCGCGCTTTAGGCCCCTAACGAGCGCCCCCGCTGCCGCCATAATGGGACACATGAAACAAGCGGACAAACAGGCGGGCGCCTGGCGGAGGCCGAGGTCGCTGCGGCGCGCGTCGGCGCTGATACTCGGGCTGCTCTGTGCGGGCGGCGCGGCCCATGCCCAGATGCCGACGGCGCAGGGGACGACCGTCGGGGAGCTGGACCTGGACCTGCGGGCGCGGATCGCCGCCGTCGGCCATTCGGGGGATGAGCTGCACGCGACCACGTTGCGCCTGGGGACGGAACTGGGGCAGGGTGTCCGTTTCCGCACTTATGGGGCGGACCGGTACGGAACACTCGCCGCCCAGGAGGCGGTCGTGGAGAAGGAGTGGGGCGGGAACGCGGGCCGCGCCCAGGCGGGCCTGGTCCGGCTGCCGTTCGGCATCTACGACCCGCGCGAAACCTACGCCTCGGGCCTGATCGACTACCCGCTGGCGCGCGGCGACTATTACACCCACTCCGTGGACTGGGGGGTGCCGGGCGTGGCGTGGAGCGGTGGTCCGCCGCAGTTGCAGGTGGAGGCGGCGGGGTTCAGCGGGCGCGGGACGGGGATCTGGGACAACCAATCGCTGGTCCGTGGGGTCGCGGCGCGGGCGCAGACCTATTCCGGGGGCGCGATCTTCGGACTCAGCCGCTGGGACGGGGCGCTGCAAGACCCTACGGCGACGCCGGCCATCCAGTCCGTCCACATGACGGGTCTGGACCTGCGCTACACGAAGACCCAACTTCTCGTCCGGGGCGAGTACCTGCTCGGGACTCTGGCTGGCGACCACATGAGCGGCTGGTATGCGGACGCCTACTACCGACTCCCAGGGCATGAGCATTGGAGCCTGGTGGGCCGCCTGGAGCGCCTCAAGCCGGGGAGCGACTATGCCGAAAGCCGTCAGGTCACGCTGGGGGTGCGGTGGGTCGCGACGCGCGACTGGACCCTGGCGGCCAACTGGCGTCACAACAACGGGCGCGTCTACTCGCCCAACTGGAACCCAGCGGCCCCCAAAGGCGGCGATGTTTTACTGCAAGCCTACCGCCGCATCAACTGGTAAGGGGATGAACGCAAAAACGCCCCCGACAACAGCGTGTGCTGTCGCCGGGGGCGTTTTCTGTTCAGGCGGCCTCAGCGGGGATGACGGGACTTGAACCCGCGGCCTCTGCCTTGACAGGGCAGCGCTCTAACCAATTGAGCTACACCCCCAGGGAATGCGGCCCGAACGTAGAAGAATATACCTCAATCGGCGTGCGGGTGTCAAGGGGCGTGGCGACTTTTTTAGGGAGGCGTCAGGAGCATCACGGCGCGGCGGACCGCCCCCTCGACCGGCGACTGGAGGGGCGGCGTCATCTCCGCGAGCGGGGCGAAGCGACGCAGGGAGCGGGTGAAGACGTCGGCCACGAAGTCGCCCGCGTTCCAAAGCCCGCCGATGGGGGCGACCGGGAACGGCGTCCCGGCATCGGCGAAGAGCCGCCTGGTGACGCCGTGGGCGAGGTGTGCCAGCGTCCCGCCCGCCCGCATCAGGATGGCGCGGGCGACGGCGTCGTCGTCTTCCTCGGCGGCGGCGGCGACGGTGCGGGCCAGCCCCGCGATCTTCACGCGGGTCAGCCCCCCGCCGTAGACGCCGGGGATCAACTCGGCAGGGTCGGACAGGCCCAGCCCTTCCAGGATGCGTCCGCTCAGGCTGGTCGGCTCGCCGGTGCCGTCGGCAGCATGCAGGACGGCGGCGAGGGCGGCGCGGCCCACGCCGTAGCCGCTGCCGCCGTCATCAATGAGGTAGCCGTAGGCCCCGGCCTTGTGGCGTTCGCCCGCCGCGTTCTCGCCATACGCCGCCGAGCCGGTCCCCGCGATGACGATCACGCCCGGCCTGCCCCCGGTCGCCCCGGTCAAGGCGATGGCGTAGTCCGGCTCGACGGCGACACGGGCTTGGGGGAAAGCAGACAGAAGACCGGCCCGAAACTGGTCCCGGCGCAGTGTGAAGGATACGCCCGCGACGCCCGCGCAGAGGGCGGAAACATCGTCGCGGCCCTGTCCTGCTTCCCTCAGCGCCAGATCGGCCGCTGTTAGGGCCGTGGTCAGAGCCTCGGACGGCGGGACGGCGGCCAGGTTGCAGGCCCCCACTTGTCCCCGCCCGATGATCTCGCCCGACGAAGTGGCGGCGGCGACGCGGGTCTGCGTCCCGCCGCCGTCCAGCCCGAGGACGAGGCCGGTCATTCGGCCAGCCCTGCCAGATGGCTGGTGTCGTTCAGGAACAGGACGCGGCTGTCCCCCGGCTTGTGAAAGTCGAGGCGGCTCAGGGAGGCGTTGTCCAGGTGCAGGCACAGGAGGGTGGGGAGGGCGGCCTGCAAGGCTTCCAGGACCAGCGCGCGGCCGGACCCGCCGTGCCCGACCAGCAAGACGGTTTCTTCCGGGCCGGGGTGCGCGGCCAGGACGCGGCGCAGGACGGTGGACAGCCGCTCCTGCACCTGCGGCCAGGTCTCGCCGCCGGGGACGAGGGCCTCAAGGTCGCGGGCGACATGATACCGGTGCCACAGGTCCGGGTAGTCCCGCTCCAGGTCGGCCTGGTTCAGCCCCTCCCAGTCCCCGAAGCCCTTCTCGCGCAACTCCGGCACCGTCTGGACCGTCAGCCCGTGCCGGGCGGCGGTCGGCGCGGCGGTCCGGGCGGCGCGGGACAGGTCGCTGGTGTAGACGGCGTTAAGGCGGGTGTGAGACAGCCGGGTCGCCAGCGCCTCGGCCTGCGCCAAGCCCTTCGCGCTGAGGGGGATGTCGGTCCAGCCTTGGACGCGGCGGATGGCGTTCCATTCGGTTTCGCCGTGGCGGGCCAGTAGAATACGGGTCACGTTCGCTCCCTGTCGGTTTGCTGCGAGAAGTGTACCCGGCGGTGATGGAATTCTGATGCCCGCTGTTGACAAAACCCGCCGTATCTGCTACAATGGTCCTGTCGGTGTTTGGAACCAGTCCGGGGTGTAGCACAGTTGGTTAGCGCGTGAAGCTGGGGGCTTCAAGGTCGCAGGTTCGAGTCCTGTCACCCCGACCATTTTCAGACGACGGCAAAAGCGGCGAGAGGAATGCTCCTCTCGCCGCTTTTTCGTGTCGGGTTCGGTGTCAGCCGCGCCTGACCTGGACATAGGGCGACTGCTGCTCGACGCGGCGCAGGCGCTCGTCCGTCCGCTCTAAAGTCTGGTCGAAGGACACGTCAAAAGAGGTGGCCGTGTCGCGGAGCTGGGCGAGCTGGGCGTTCAGCGCGGCGACCTCGGCGGCCAGCGCCCGAGGGTCCGTGCGCGGCAGGGGCAGCGGGCGGCCCAGCAGCAGGGAGGCCGCCTGGCGGCCGAGGGCGCGCGCGCCCGTCAGCAGCGCGGTCCATCCCCAGCCCAGGGCGGCGACAAGCAGGAGCAGGACCATCGGGAACGTGCTGAAATGGTTCTCACCCAGCCATAGATGGTCGATCAGCGCGCCGAGGCTGATCCAGAAAACGGCCCTCCAGGCTTTCATGCGGACTCCTTCTTCTACGGTCGGGCGATGGCGGGGCCGCCCGACTGGGCGGGGGACGCGGCGGGGGCGCTGACCGGGTGGCAGGCGGTTTCGGCCCAGGTGCCGTTCCATTCCAGGCGTCGTGCGGCCAGCTTCGCCGTTTCCTTGCCTTCGAACCGCTCGATGATGGCGAGGGCGAGGTCAAGCCCCGCCGAGATGCCCCCGCACGACATGATCGTCTTGCCGCTGCTGACCACGCGGGAGCCTTTGACGACTTTGATGGCCGGATACGCCTTCGCCATCGTCTCCAGGTGGGACGCATGGGTGGTGATCCGGTGGCCGTCGGCAAGGCCGGTCTTGGCGAGGATGTACGCGCCCGTACTGACCGAGGCGATCACCTCGGCCGAGTCGCTCGCTTTCCGCAGGAACTCCATCACATGAAGTGGCAGGTTCTCTTTGCGCGAGCCTGGCCCGCCGGGGATGATGATGATGTCGGCCTCGAAGGCTTCGGCCAGAGACTTGTCGGGCAGGATGCAGAGCTTGTGCGCGCACTGAACCGTCGCCCGCCGGTCCGCGACGGTCTGGACGTGGAACGCCGGTTTCTCGCTCCATCGCCCGTCCACGACGCGGCGGCAGGAGGCCAGCACCTCGTAAGGCCCGCAAAAGTCGAGTTCGTCCACCCCTTCATACAGCAGCACGTCCACAGTTCTCATCGTTGAATGCCTCTTGATGCCTTGCCGCGTCCCGCCGGAGCCGGTCAGACTCCGCCGGATGCTGGTGAATACCGGACCTCGCCAGCAAGATCATCCCCTTCCAGCCTCGCCTTCAGCGCCAGAAACGCAGCAGGGACTCGAAGACCGCGCGGCCGTCGCCCGAGCCGAGGGCCGGGTCGGCGGCCCGCTCCGGGTGCGGCATCAGGCCGAGGACGTTAAAGCCCTCGTTGGCGATGCCGGCGATGTCGTCCCGCGAACCGTTCGGGTTCGCGCCGTCCGTCGGCACCCCATCCGCCATTTCTTCCGGGTGCGTGTACCGAAACAGGACCCGGTTCTTCGCCTTCAGCTCTTCGAGCGTGGCGTCGTCGCAGACGTACTTGCCCTCGCCGTGCGCGACGGGGACTTGCAATATCTGTCCCGCCGTGAGCGCGTTCGTGAAGGGCGTGTCCGTGTTCTCGGCGCGCAGGTGGACCTGCTTGCAGACGAACTTCTGGTTGTCGTTGCGGAGCAGCGCGCCCGGCAGCAAGTGGGACTCGCACAGCACCTGGAAGCCGTTGCAAATGCCCAGGACCAGCCCGCCACCCGCCGCGAACTCCTGCGTGGCCGCCATGGCGGGCGCGAACCGCGCGATGGCCCCGCAGCGCAGATAGTCGCCATAGGAAAAGCCGCCCGGCACGACGACGCAGTCCACGCCCTTCAGGTCCGCGTCCTGGTGCCACAAATACTCGGTCGGCTGGCCCATGACGTCTTTAAGCGTGTGGTAGGCGTCCTGATCGCAGTTGGAGCCTGGAAATTTGATCACGCCGAATTTCACGCGACCACCTCATAGCGGTAGTCCTCGATGACCGGGTTCGCCAGCAGCTTGTCGCACATCTCGCGAATCTGCGTGTCCATCTCCGCCCCGTCCGCCACCGTCATCTCCACATACTTGCCGATCCGCACCTGCTCCACGCCGCCGTAGCCGAGCTGCTGCAAGGCCCCCTGGACCACCTTGCCCTGCGCGTCCAGCAGGGACGGCTTGAGCGTCACATAAACCTTGACCTGCACCATTACTTCTCCCGTTCGTTTTTGCAAATTTCGTTATTTTTTGTACACCGTGTACGTCATTTCGGAGGCCACCCCACCTGATTTGTTCAGCAGGTGAATGACATGGGCGTGAAGTGTCGCGGTGTCCAGTGGCGTGTAATCATAGTTGACCAGCAGAATGTTCGACCGGCGTGGCTTCCACAGCTTTGCCGTAAAATGGGACACGCGACACCTGCCGGAGGCGACGACCGCCGCAACGGGAGGTGCCGGGCGTGTTCCTGACGTAGAGGGGGCGATGTGTTCCATGATGTGGTAAATGTGCCCGACTCGCCATGGAAGGGGGGAGTAAGTCGTCATCCCCGACCATGGGAACAACGGCTGGCTCATTTGTGCCTCTAGCGGACGACAAAAACAAAATACCATCAGGATGACGGCTGCCCACCTAAGTCCGAATGTCTCCCTACTTCTCATGCCTGCATCTCTGCAACGGCCGCTTTGTATTCGGAAATCGCTTCGCGAATGTTGTCCAGTGCCTCCTGCCTCGTCTCGCCCTGGGACCAGCAGCCCGGCAGAGCCGGACAGGAAACGCTGTAGCCTTCCTCTGATTTGAGCAGCATCACTCGGTAAAGCATGGCGACGACCTATCTTCCTTCATGGGGGCGTTCTATGCAACCACCTGTGCAGTCATTATACCATTGATTGCCAAGACGTGCCAGAGGCCGCTTGGTTCATTATTCCGGCTGGACGTGCCGGACGAGCTGGGCGGCCAGCCCGGTGTAAGTCGCGGGCGTCAGGCTGAGGAGGCGCTGCTTGTCGTCGTCAGGCAGGTCCAAATCAGTGATGAAGGTTTGGATGCCTTCTTTGGTGATGCCCGCGCCGCGCGTCAGCTCCTTCAGCCGCTCGTAGGCGTCGGGGGTGCCGGCGCGGCGCATGACCGTCTGGATCGGCTCGGCCAGCACCTCCCAGGCGTCCCCCAGGTCGCGCGCGATGGCGGCCGGGTTGACCTCTAAGACGCCCAGGCCGCGCAGGGTGGACTGGAGGGCGACGTAGGAGTGGGCGACGGCAGCCCCGACGTTGCGGAGGGCGCTCGAATCGGTCAGGTCGCGCTGGAGCCGGGAGACCGGCAGCTTGGCGGCGAGGTGGGTCAGCAGGGCATTGGACACACCGAGATTGGCCTCAGAGTTCTCGAAGTTGATGGGGTTGACCTTGTGCGGCATGGTGGAGGAGCCGACCTCCCCGGCCACGGCCCGCTGCTTGAAGTAGGCCAGCGAGATGTAGGTCCAGACGTCCTGGTCGAAGCCCAGTGTGACCGTGTTGAAGCGGATCAGGGCGTGGGCCAGCTCCGCGATCCAGTCGTGCGACTCAATCTGGGTCGTCAGCGGATTGAACGTCAGCCCCAGATGCTCGACGAAGGCGCGTGACAGATCCTCCCAGGGCAAATCCGGGTAGGCAGCGGTGTGGGTGTGGAAGTTGCCGACCGTGCCGTTGAACTTGCCCAGATACTCGACCGCCTCGATCTGCCGGATTTGACGCCGCCAGCGGTGGACGAAGACGGCCATCTCCTTGCCCAAGGTGGTCGGGCTGGCGGGCTGGCCGTGGGTCCGGGCGAGGATGGCGACTCCGCGCGTGTCCTGGGCCAGCACGGCGACCCGGTCCACCATCCGGGCCGCCAGCGGCAGCCACCTCCCCCGAATCCCATTCTGGAGCATCAGGCCATAGGACAGGTTGTTGATGTCCTCCGAGGTGCAGCAGAAGTGGAGGAAGGGGATGACATCGGCAAGCGATGTCTCCCGCAGCCGCTCCTGCAAGTAATACTCGACGGCCTTGACGTCATGGCGCGTGGTCTGCTCGATCTCCTTGACGCGGCCCGCCTGCGCCGGGTCAAACTGTGTGATGATGGCGCGCAGATAGCTTTGCTCCTCGCCGGAGAGTGGCCGGACGTCCGTGATGCCGGGCTGCTCGGCGAGGAACAGGAGCCACTCCACTTCCACCCGTACCCGGTACTTGATGAGGGCGTACTCAGAGAACTCGGAGGTCAGGTCCTCCGTCTGCGCCGCGTAGCGCCCGTCAACCGGTGAAATGGCCGTCACTGACATGTTCGATGTATCCTTTGCGTCTGCTAGGGCCTTATTATACCTCCGCCCCTCATCAGCCCGACCGACAAGACACTGCGGATTTCCCGTAGCGATGCTCACGGAAAATAGGCGAGAATTTAACCGAACTCTCACGTTGTTCCGCGCCAAACACTCAAACATACAGGTATAATTACCCGGTCAACCATGCAAGCATGGGCGGCGGAGCCGCACGGACGCGGCAGAAAAGCAGAAAGCCGGTGGGCAAGCAAGAATGCCAGTGAAGAAGATCGGCCTGTTATTGGGCGATGAAACGGACTGGCCTGATGCCCTGGAAGCGATCCTGCGCCGCCTTCAGCCGCAGATTTCCTATGGAGGCGAAACTTGGCGCGTGGCGATGGAACGTGTCCGCCTCCGGCCCTTCGCGCTTGACCAGCCCGTCCCTTATGATGTCGTCCTGGACCGCCTGAGCCACTGGCACTTCCAGCCCCGGCAGTGGCTCAAAAAGGCCGCGCTGGTGGATGACGCCTACCTGCTCAATAACCCTTTCACCTTCCAGTGCTTCGACAAACACGCCGCCTATGCCGCCATGCACCGGCTCGGGCTGCCGGTCCCGCAGACGTGGCTCCTCCCCGTGGCGGAGGGGGTCAACACCTACAAGTACCGCGTCACCACGTCCCGCTATCAGGACCCCCCCGACCTGGCGGGGATCGGGGCGCGGACGGGTTATCCCCTTTATCTGAAGCCCTACGACGGCGCGGGCGGGCGAGACGTGAGCCGGGTGGACGGCGAAGACGCCTTAGCCCAATCGTATGCGGAGTCGGGGCAGGCGCTCCTGCTCGCTCAAGCCGGCGTGGGTCCGGGCGGGATGCTGCGGACGCTGGGCATCGGCCCGCAGGCCTTGACCGTGCGTTATGACATCGGGCAGCCGATGCACGCCCGCTACCGGCTGGACAGGCCGGACGAGGCCGAGGCGCGGGAGGCGGGGCGGGTCATCAAAGTGATCAACGCCTTCTTCCTGTGGGACCTCAACACCTGCGAGACCATCTGGCAGGGCGGCCGGGGGTGGCTGATAGACTTCGCCAACGCCTGCCCGGACATGGCCCTGACGAGCCTGCACGCCTTCTTCCCCGGCGTCCTCAAATCCCTGCTGTCGTGGCTGGTCTACTGCGCCGTCACCGACCGCCCGATGCGGCTGATGCCCGACGCCGCGCCCTATTTTGCCGTCGCCGACTCGGCGCGCACCCCCGAGGAGAAGATGGACGCCTACGAGAGATTGGCGGACGCCCACTTCACCACGGAAGCATTCCAAGACTTCTGCGCCACGCACCTGCAAGGTCTGGACGGGTGCGCCCGAAACTTCGCGCGGTCGGCGGAGTTCGACGCCATCCTGGTGCAGAAAGTTTGTTCCACATTCCCACATCACGAACAGGAGGGCTTCATCTCACATTACCGGCACCTGATCCGAACCTGGGTCGAGGACGAAACTGGTGGCACAGACCACTGAAAGCGCATCCCGTCCCGACCACGTCCCGCATGGCACTTGCCATACACCCTGCAATCATCGAGGCCGCCCATTGAAGGCGGCCCGTAAGGAGAAACACACCGTGGCCCAAACTTCTAACGGTTCCATCCCCGTTGATCTCGTCATCCTGATCGACACCAGCGTTTCCATGAAAGACGAGGCCGTCGGCCTCAGCGCGGCGGCGGAGGCCGCCATCGAAGTCGCCAGCACCAAATGCCCATCCGACCTGCGCGTCAAGTGGCTCGGCCTGGAAGGCGTCTGGAAAGGCACCAGCTTTGACCAGAGCGTTCATGCCTACCTTGGCGGCGTCGGCGTCCCTGCGGACGCCCTCCGGGGCCGCAAGAAGGGCGAGGTGGCGGACGGCGGCGCGCAGGAGGACGGCGCGCGCAACATGGAGGACATCACGCACCACTTCGACTGGCGCGAGGGCGTGGCCCGCGCGATCTTCTACCTCAGCGACGAGGCGCTTGAAGGCGGCGGCGACATGATCACGCCGGAGCAGACGGCGGCGGGCGACAAGGCCATCGCGGCGGCCCAGGGGGGTGGGGTCACGGTACACACCTACTTCGGCACCACCAAGAGCCGCTACAAGGCCGACTTGCAGGCCGAGTTCGCCCGCGTCGCCCACGAGACGGGCGGGCACGCCTTCACGCAGCAGGACAGCATCGGCGGGTTCGCGCAGGTGCTGGAGAAGGTGATCTGCACCTCGCGCGTGGTCAAGGAGCCGGCGGCTCCGGGCGGCGGGTTCGCACCCGCTACCCACCAGCAGGAGATGTAAGTCGCCGACGGGCATGAAAAGCGGCCCGCCTTCCAAAAGAGGGCGGGCCGGGCACCCCGGCCCCCTGGACGCACGACACGCGAGGAGTTCACATGGCAGACCTGAAGTTCCGAATGACGCCGGCCCCGGAGGGGGCTGGCCTGACCTTCCTTCTCCTCCGGGACGGGGAGGAGGCGCTGTCGGCGGCGGGCGACTTCGTGGACCGGGACGCCTGCCTCGCCGCCATCCGTAAGGTCGCCGGGGCGCTGAACGATGACGAGCCGTTTTCGGTCCGCGCCGTGCCGGGGGGGCATGTCCTGGAACTGAGCGGGCCGGACGGGCAGACCCTGGCGCGCAGCCGGCCTCAAGGCGAGGAAGCGGCCGAAGCACTCCGGGATGCCTTGGGGGAAGCCGCGTCCGAGCAGGAGGAATACCAGATCGATCTGCCGCCGACGATGGGCGCGCGGGCCGTGACGGTGCCGGCGTCCTTCCAGACCGCCCGCATGATCTCCGCCGGTGACTACGATTTCGCCCGGCTTTCCTCCTCCGGCCTGACCGGATTCGAGTCCTTCCTGAACGACCGCGACGGGCGGCACTATTTTCACTTCAACGACGCGCAGGGGGAGGCGCTGCTTTACAGCCGTGGGTTCGGCGATACCTCCCAGCGGAACAAGCGCCTGCGGGCGGTGATCGCGAGCGGCGAGGCCGAGCAGCGTTATGAGCGGCGGGAGGAGAACGGAAGCCATTTTTTCATCCTCAAAGGCCGCAACGGGCAGGAGATCGCGCGGAGCCGCGCGTTCCTGACGTTGGGCGCGATGGAGGCGGCGCTGGCCTGGCTGTGTCTGGAGATGCCGCGTCAGGCGGAGCAGGCCGCAGCGCAGACGAAGGTCCGCAAGGGCGGCGGGAGCCGCAGGGGCCTCTTCAACCTCGCCCTGGCTTCCCTGACGGGCCTCGCGGGTTTCGAGATGCTTCGGGCTGCCGACCGGCGTCACTACTTCCTGTTCAACGGCGAGGATGGCCGCCCCCTCCTGTTCAGCCAGGGCTACAAGACCAGCGCAGGCCGCGATCAGGGCGTCCGGAGCCTGATCCGATTGGGCGCAAACCCTGCCCGTTATGAGGCCGCGCAGGAGAATGGGCAGCACTTTTTCGCCATCCGAGCGGGGAACCGCCAGGAAATCGCCCGAAGCGGAGACTTCGGCTCGGTGGAGGCCATGACGGCGGCCATGCGCCGACTCCAGGCCGGCATTCCGGCCCAGGCCGCTGCCTTCGGCGTCGCCGCCGAACTCCTGGAAACCTCCGCCGGCGAGAGCCTGATGATCCATGTTCCACGGGCAGAAGCGCTGGAGGAGGCCGCACATGCCCCGCTCATTGCAGGCGCTCCGCTTGTTGCGGGCGCGGTCGTCGGGGCCGCCGCGCCGGCCCTGCATGAAGCCGTGCCCATCGTCACTGAGCCTGTCCCGCCTCCGCTTCCGATCCCCGCTGTTCCCGCTCCGTCGCCCGTACTTCCGCCGCGACGCCCCGACGGTGTGGCCCGCTTCTGGCCCGTGCCCCTTGCGGTCCTGGCGCTGGCGTGTCTGGCTTGGGGACTGATCGGGCACCGCCCGAAGACCGTCGCCAGCGTCCTAAAGACCGTAGCGGCCCCGTCCCCCGTTCTGGCGTCGGCACTGCTCCCGTCCAGCGCCGTGACTGTCAGCGCGGGGCAGAAGGGGGTGTCGAAGCATCTTACATCCGCAGTACCGCAGGCACACGTGGCCCTTCTGCCTCCGTCCACAGTGCCGGTTTCGGCGGGAATCCGCCAAGCCGATGCCGTTGCACTCGCTCATGTTCCTTCTCGGCCCAAGCGGCGGAACAAGTGGTGGTCAAACTATGCCGCCACCTCCCGGCGTTATCATGGTGGGTCGTGATCCTCCGGCCCTGAGCTTCCCGCAAGGTAGGCCGGCTTTGGTACGCCTGCTGTTTTCCCCACCGTGTTCCTCTTCCTGCTTTCATCCACTTCCGCTTGACTGCCGAACAGGCTCAGCAAAAATCGGGTAGAGAAGCGGCCTCAAAACGCCGACATTCTTGTCAGGATTGAATGAAACCCGGACGTTTCTAGCGGGCCGGAGGAAGAGACTCGCATGAAGACCCAGACGCGGCTGCTTTGTATGGGGGCGGGCGGCATTTTGGCGACGGCACTCTCGCTCATCGGGATCGGGGCCTGGCAGAGCCGCGTGTTCACGACGCAGGCGCAGGCGGAGATCGGGCGGATGGTGGACGACGACCTCGACCATCTGGCGCGGACGACCTACAGCATGATCCAGGCGCAGGACCAGGCTCTGCGGCTCCAGGTGGATTCCGACCTGAACGTGGCCACCCATGTACTCCAGAGCCACGGCGCGCTGCGCCTGTCCCAGAGCCGGGTCGCCTGGCAGGCGACGAACCAGTTCACAAAAGCCAAAACGGCGGTCACGCTGCCGGAAATGACCGTCGGCGGGCTGTGGCTGGGGCGGAACACCGAGATCAAGACCCCGACCCCGGTGGTGGACGAGGTCAAGGGGCTGACCGGCGCGACCGTCACCATCTTTCAGCGTATGGACTCATCCGGCGGGCTGCTCCGGGTCGCCACCAACGTCCAGAAGCTCGACGGCAAGCGCGCCCTCGGCACCTTCATCCCCGCAGTGAACCCGGACGGCAAGCCAAACCCCGTGGTCTCCTCAGTCCTCCACGGCAAGACCTACCGGGGCAACGCCTTCGTGGTCAACGCTTGGTACGTCTCCGATTACACGCCCCTGTTCAACGACCGGCATGAGGTCGTGGGGGCGCTCTATGTCGGCATCAAGCAGGAGAGTGTCGCGTCGCTGCGTCAGGCGATCGTCGGCGCGCACATCGGCAAAACCGGCTATATCTTCGCGCTGCGCGGGACCGGGGTGGACCGTGGCCAATATGTCATCTCCCGGAACGGCGCGCAGGACGGGCAGAATGCGTGGCAGACGAAAGACGCTTCGGGCCGGCTGATCACCCAGGAGATGATCGCTAAAGCGCTGGCGCTGGCTCCGGGAGACTCGGTCGGCACGCGCTATCTGTGGAAGGACGAGGGCGTGAACGCGCCGCACGAGAAAGTCGCCCGGCTGCTTTATTATGCGCCCTGGGACTGGGTGATCGGGGTCACCGCCGCACCCGAGGACTTCGGCGCGTTCCAGGCCAGGCTGGAAGCGGGCCGGAACCGGATGCTGGCGATCTTCGTCGGGATGGGCCTGCTCCTCGCCCTGCTCGGCGCGTTCGTCGCGTGGCGGTTCGCGCGCGGCCTGGCGGCCCGGCTGAACCGCATCGCCGCCGTGGCCGACGGGATCGCGGGCGGCGAGGTGGACCACAAGATCGCGGAAGACGGAGACGAGGAGATCGTCGCCCTGAACCATGCCCTGCGCCGTGCCGTCTCCTACCTCCGGGAGACGGCCGACGCAGCCATGGGCATCGCCGGGGGCGACCTGACGGTAATCGTCCGGCCGCGATCGGAGCGGGACGCGCTGGGACAGGCCTTCGCCGGCATGGTCGCGACTCTGCGCGGCCTGATCGGGAGCCTCTCGGAAAACGCCGCGACGGTCACGTCCGCTTCGAGAACGCTGGCGGCCACCAGCGGGCAGATCGGCGCGGCGGTGGAGCGTATCAGCGCCGCGCTCCAGGACGTGGCGCAGGCCGGCGCGTCGTCGGCCCGAGGTGCCGAGGAGGTGGCGCGCGGCAGCGGCGCGCAGACCCGCGCGGTTTCGGAGAGCGCCGCGCTGCTGAGGCAGCTCACCCGGACGATCGGGGAGGCCGCCGGGGATGCCCGGTCCGCGACCGAGGCCACCGGGCGGGCGTCCGAGGTGGCCGCCTCGGGCGGCGAGACGGTCCGGCAGGCGGTGCTGGGCATGGAGACGATCCGGCACACCGTCTCCGAGGCGGCTGAGGTCATCGGGTCGCTCGGGACGGCCTCAGACCAGATCGGCGGTATCGTGGCGACCATCGACCAGATCGCCTCCCAGACCAACCTCCTGGCCCTGAATGCGGCCATTGAGGCGGCACGGGCGGGGGATGCGGGCCGGGGCTTCGCCGTGGTGGCCGACGAGGTGCGGAAGCTGGCGGAGCGGTCGAGCGCGGCGACGCGCGAGATCGGGTCGCTCATCGAGGACATCCAGGCGCGGACCCGTCTGGCGGTCGGGGCGATGCAGGCGGGGACGCGCGAGGTGGCGGCCGGGATGGCCCTGTCGGAGCAGGCGGGGAGCGCCCTGGCGGAGATCCAGGCCACGGTCGCGGGCGTGTCGGCGCAGGTGCGGGCGATTGAGGCGGCTACGGCGCAGATGACGGCGGCCTCGGCGGCGGTATCGGCCTCCACCGCCGAGGTATCCGCCGTGGCGGAGGGCAGCAGCGCCGCCGCCGAGGGCATGAGCCAGGCGGCGGGGGAGGTGTCCGCCTCGCTATCCAGTGCGGCGGCCATGACGGCGCAGCAGCAGGGGGGCGTGGCGCAGGTCAGCGCCGCCGCCGCCGAGTTGCAGCAGATGGCCGAGCAGCTCAACTCGACGATCCGCCGGTTCCGTCTCGACGCGGACGGTGCGGCGGAGCCGGGCCGTGCGGCCCCGGCGCTCCAGAGGGCGGCCTGACGAAGCGCGACAGACCTCACTGCAATTTGACGAGCGGGGCGATCTTGGCGAACTTCTTGGGGCCGATGCCGGTGACCATCATTAGGTCTTCCACCTTCTCGAACCGGCCCGCCGACTGGCGGTAGGCGAGGATGCGGCCCGCCATGCTGGGACCGACGCCGGGCAGGCGCTCCAAGTCCGTGTCGGTGGCCGTGTTCAGCGCGATCAACTCGCCCGAGTCTGCCGTGACCTTGCCGCCGCGCCCACCCCCATTCCCCTTCGCCGACTTTACCGCCGCGTGCGCTGTCGCCGGGGGAGTTGCGGAAGGCGTCAAGACCGGCGGCACGGCACCGCGCTTGGGGACGAAGACTTTCTCTTCGTCGGTCACTTTCTCGGCGAGGTTTACGGCGTCCATGTCGGCCTCCCCGGTGGGGCCGCCGGCGGCGAGGATGGCCTGCATGACCCGGCTCCCCGGACGGAGCGCGTAGAGCGACGGTCGCCGGACCGCCCCAGCCACGTCCACATACACGAGGCCGGCGAGCTTGGGCGCGGTTTGGGGGGCTTGCGAGGGCGGTGTGACGGGTGGAGAGGCGGCATCGGTCGCCTCCGGCGGCTGTCTGATCGTGATGGGAGGCGGCGCGGCCTTGTGTCCTGCAAGCAGGACGAAGCCGCTGCCGAGCAGGCAGGCCAGGCAGACGATCAGCAGCGCGAGGCGGGTCCGGGCATCCTGCATGGTATTTCTTCCTTGATGGGGCTGGCGCAACTTTCCGGGGCGGCCGGTGTCTCAGTGGATAGGGAGACACTGACATGACGAAATTCACAGAAACGCAGACATTTCCAACCATCGCCTACGGTGTATTGGGCCTCTCGGCGGTCGCGGTCGTCTGGTCGGGACTGCTCTGGCCTGTCCTGCTGCTCGGCATGGCCTTCAATCTGCTCTGCCTGCGGACGACGGTGACGGAGGCGCAGGTGACCGTCCGCTTCGGTGCCCTGTTCCCGTTGTACCAGCGGAGCATCCCCAAAGCGGACATCGTCTCCTTTGAAGTGGTGACGTACTCGCCCATCGCCGACTACGGCGGCTGGGGCATCAAGTGGGGGCGGGGCGGCCTTGCCCTGAACGCGCGCGGCAACCGGGGCGTCCGCCTGACGCTCCGGGATGGCCGCCGTGTCCTGGTCGGCTCGCAGCGGCCCGGAGAGCTGGCGGCGGCGCTTGGCACGGGTTAGATGACCACATTCACCAGCTTGCCGGGGACGACGATGACCTTCTTGGGCGCACCGCCGTTCAAAGCCTCGGCCACCTTCGGGCTGGCGAGGGCCAGCGCCTGTAAGGTGTCCTGGTCGGCGTCGGCGGGGGCGGTCATCTTGTCGCGCACCTTGCCGTTGACCTGGACGACGAGGGTGATCTCGTCCTTCTTGGCGACTTCCGGGTCCGCCTGCGGCCAGGAGTGCCGGTAAAGGAAGCCGGCCCGGCCCAGTCCCTCTGTCCACAGCTCGTCGGCGAGGTGCGGGGCGAACGGGGCGAGGGCAAGAGTCAGGTACTCGACGGCTTCATCCAGGGCCGCCGAGCGCGCACCGGCCGGCAGGACGTTGGCGACCTCGTAAGCCATGTTGACCCATTCCATCAGCCCCGCGACTGCCGTGTTGAAGCGGAAGCTTTCCAGGTCGTCGGCGACCCGCAGCAGGGTCTGATGCGTCTTGCGTCGCAGGTCCCGGTCTTTGCCGGAAGCCTCGCCCGCCGTGGCCCGCCAGTCCGGAGTCCAGCCCTCGCCCCACGACGCGACCAGGCGGTAGACGCGGGCAAGGAACTTGGATGATCCCCGGATGCCCTCCTCGCTCCATTGCACGGTCTCTTCAAAGGGGGCGACGAACATCTCGTAGACGCGCAGGCTGTCTGCACCGAACCGCTCGGCGGCCTCATCGGGTGTGACGACGTTGCCCGCCGACTTGGACATCTTGGCCCACCGGTAAGTGATCTCGGACGGTTCAAAGCGGGCCAGGTCTTCCGGCTTGACCGCCTTCCAGTCCTCGATCTTCTCCTCGGCTTCCTCCTCGCCTTCTTCACCTGCGGACGGCTTGCGGCCCGGCGTGTAGGCCAGCATCATGCCCTGGTTCCGCAGGCGGGTGAACGGCTCATCGAAGCCCAGCATCCCGGCATCAAACAGCACCTTGTTCCAGAAGCGGGCGTACAAGAGGTGCATGACCGCATGTTCCGCGCCGCCGACATAGGTGTCCACGGGCAGCCAGTAATCCACGGCCTCGCGCGAGAAGGGGGCCGCGTCGTCGTGCGGATCGGCGAAGCGCAGGAAGTACCACGAGGAGCAGGCGAAGCCCGCCATCGTGTCCGTCTCGCGCCGGGCCGGCTCCCCGCAGATCGGGCAGTTCGTTTCGACGAATTCCGCGATGCTCGCCAGCGGCCCCTCGCCCGTCCCGGTCGGCTGGTAATGCTCGACGGGCGGCAGGACGACCGGCAACTGGTCATCGGGAACCGGCACCTCGCCGTGCGTCGGGCAGTGGATGATCGGGATGGGGACGCCCCAATACCGCTGCCGCGAGAGCAGCCAGTCGCGGAATCGGTAGGTGACGACCGGCTTGCCTAAGCCATCCGCTTCCAGCCATTCGGCGACTTTTCGCACCGTTTCTTTGCTGTAGGCCAGCCCGTCGAACGGCCCCGAATGGACCAGGACGCCCTTGTCCGTGGTTGCCGCTGTCATCGTGTCGCCGTCAACCTCCTGCCCCGGCTCCTGATAGACGGGAACGATGGGCAGGCCGAACTTGCGGGCGAAGTCGAAGTCGCGCTGGTCGTGGGCGGGGACGGCCATGATCGCGCCGGTGCCGTAGCCCATCAGGACGTAGTCGGCGATCCAGACGGGGACAGGCTGCCCGTTGACCGGGTTGGTGGCATACGCGCCCGTCCAGACGCCCGTCTTCTCGCGCCCCTCCGCCTGCCGGTCCATCTCCGTCTCGCGCCCCGCCCGCGCCGCATAAGCCGCCACGGCGTCGCTCTGCTCGGGGGTAGTCAGTGCAGCGACCAGGGGATGCTCGGGGGCGATGACCATGAAGGTCGCCCCCCAGAGCGTGTCCGGGCGCGTGGTGAAGACGGTGATCGTCTCGCCGCCCGCCTTGAAATGCACCTCCGCGCCCTCGCTCCGCCCGATCCACTTGCGCTGCTGCTGCTTGATGCCCTCGGACCAGTCCAGCTTGTCCAGGTCGTTAATCAGGCGGTCGGCGTAGGCCGTGATCTTCAGATACCACTGCGGCATGGCCTTCTTTTCGACCTGCGTCCCGCAACGCCAGCACCGGCCGTTGACGACCTCCTCGTTGGCGAGGACCGTCTTGTCCTGCGGGCACCAGTTGACGGGCGCGTTCTGCCGGTAGGCCAGGCCGCGCTTGTAGAGCAGCAGGAAGATCCACTGCGTCCACTTGTAGTAGGCGGGGTCACTGGAATTGACCTCCCGGTCCCAGTCATAGCCCATGCCGATGAGGTTCATCTGCCGCTTGTAAGTGGCCGCGAACTCCGCCACCATCGGGCCGGGGTTGCGCTGCCGCTTGATGGCCTCGTTCTCGGCGGGCTGTCCGAAGGCGTCCCAGCCCATCGGGTGCAGGACGTTGAAGCCCTGCATCGCCTTCAGCCGCAGGAAGGCATCGGTAGGCGCGTAGTTCTTGAAGTGCCCCACCGACAGCCCCGCGCCGGAGGGGTAGGGGAAGAACTCCAACCCGTAGTACTTGGGCTTGGTAGGGTCCATTTCGGCGTGGTACAGGTCGGCCTCGGCCCACCGGGCCTGCCACTTCGCCTCGATCTCGCGGAAGTTATATTTCTCGTCCAACGCCATTGTGTGTTCGTGCTCGGTTCCTGAGTTGTTGGCTTTAGTATACTAGTGGGAGAGGGGGATAGTCAAGGGTACGCATTTGGATGGTGCATTAATACTATATAAATAAATCTGAATTAGTATTGACAAATAATTAAGCATCTAGTATAATTAAAATACCAAACGTCAGGAGAACACTATAAACAACTATCTGGTCGTGCGACGCGAATATGATGACAATGACAATGTTGCTGAAACACATCCTGAGATGCGCGTGACGGACGTTCCCGTGGGAACAACTCTGAAACAAATCAAGGAGGTGTTGACGCAATCAGGACATACTTACCAGTGGGGCCTGTACACGGTGCTTCCAGAAGAAGAGTGGTATCCCTTAAAGGATATGATAGACCCTCGCGAATACGGAGAACGAGCGGAGCGTCTTCTGTTTTATGAGATAGGCATGGATGTCATCAGCTATGAGGAGCTACTAGACAAACTCAACGATGAAAAGCGGGTCACCCTGCGCCTTCCTGTCGGCCTTCACTTCGCTCTCTCTCGCGCCTCAGGAGACATGACACTGAACGCCTACTGCACCAAAACCCTGGCTGATGCAGTAGGGTACGGTGACCTACCAGAATTTGAAGCCCAGCGCCGGAAACCCGGTCGCCCCAAGAAGGTCCAGGACGGCGAATAAAGGAGGCGGTCATGAGCGAAGAAACACGCCCGCCTCTGCTCCAACTCGGGGGCGAAGAAGCCCTCAAAGCCTACGAAAAGGAATTCGGCCAACTGTACCAAAACCGCCGTGTCTACGACATCTTGGGAAACATCGTAGTCTTTCCGCCAGGTTCTTGCTGGCATATCTGCTTCAAGCGCGATGAAGATGACCGCTCGGCACGCCGCCCGCGTAACATTTGGTCACAGGAGCGAGCCGAACGCATACCCTGGATCATGTCTGCACTCAATGACCCGCGAACAGAAATAAGGCCGGATAGGGAGATCGAGAACCGCCTCAACTACTTGTTCATAGTGGAGGCTGATCCCGAACACAACCTGACACAAGAATTCTACTGCGTGGTCGCAGAAAGGGATATAAGAGGCATAGTGGTTCTCGTGACAGCGTTCCCCATAGACCAAAAAGGCTGGGCTAACCGCCGTCGCGCTGGCAAAGCATTGTATCCCAACGTGAAGAAGGGCGAGGCATAAAGCCTCGCCCTTCTTCTTTTTCATTTATGGCCGTAGCAACCCGCCTGGCGGCTATGATCTTTGACGGATTTCTCCGCTTTCCGGCTCGAAGGCTATTCCAGTTTCCTAGAACCCCGGCTGCCCGACTGCCCCTGATGGGGTCTCCACGGATGGGCAATGTTATTATAGCACATTCTATGAACTTTCCTCATGTTCATTTTCCGAGACAGCTTCGTCCTCAGCATAGGCCGCTCGCTTGAAAGGATTTCCGCCGCCCGGCGGCGAACCTCTGGGCATCAACCGCCGAGGAGGCTTTCTTATGTCCATCTCCAATTCACTGCCGATAGTCCCGGAGGAGCCGGGCGATAAAGACCGCGCGGACCTCTGGGAGCGGCTGCGGATGCACTACACGCACCCGAAAACGCCCGTCGTCAACGCCAATGAGGTCTACCAGCAGGGGTTAAGCCCGCTGGACAAGCTGGCGGCGGCCATCACCGACAAGGTCGGCTCGATGGGGTTCTTCCTACTCATCCTGACCTGGACCATCCTGTGGACGGGCTACAACATCCTCGCCTCGGAGGTGCCTGCCCTGCACTGGAAGTCGTTTGACCCGTTCCCGGCGTTCGTCGCGTACCTGCTGATCAGCAACGTCATCCAGATCCTGCTCATGCCCCTCATCATGGTGGGGCAGAACGTCCAGAGCCGGCACTCGGAGATCCGGGCGCAGCTTGATTTCGAGATCAACCAAAAGGCCGAGAAGGAGATCGTGGTCATCCTGAAGCATTTGGAACACAACACCGACCTGATGATTCATTTGATGCGCCACCTCCAGTGCCAGGTCGCCGACGAAGACCTCCAGGCCATTGCGGCGGAACACGAGGCGGCGGTGAAGCTGGAGCAGAAGGAAGTGAAGGCTTAGGTCGTGAAGGCGTGATACTCCGGGAATGCTATGCCTGCCGCGTTTCCTGCGGATGCCGCCGGGGAAAAAACGGCTGGCATTCCTACCAACGGAGGACACGGCGGATGGCACAGTCATTTACGGCGACGGAGGCGGGGGCGCTGGCGAAGACGGCGGAGGGGGCGAAGCGGCTCGTCCTGGTGACGGGCGCGGCGGGGCGTATCGGGTCGTACTTCGCCGAACACGCGCGGGACAAGTACGCGCTGCGGCTGATGGTGCGGGGCGACGAAGAGGGGATAGAGCCCATCAGAGCCTTCGGCGAGGTGGTGGAGGCGGAGCTGGGCGACCTGGACCGGCTGAAGGAAGTTTGCGCGGGCGTGGACACCGTCGTCCACATGGCGGGCGATCCGGGGCCGTCGTCGCTGTGGCAGAGCCTGTTGGAAACCAACATCATCGGGACGTATAACATTTTCGCAGCGGCGAAGACGGCTAATGTGCGGCGCGTCATCTATGCCTCGTCCATCCACGCGGTTTCAGGCTACCCGCCCGACGTGCAGGTGAAGACGAGCGAGCCGGTCAACCCCGGCGACATCTACGGCGTTTCCAAGTGCTTCGGGGAGGCCCTGTGCCGGTACATGGCGGAGAAGGAAGGCGTCAGCGCCATCGCCCTGCGGATCGGGGCCTTCCAGCCGTTGGAGTCGGTGCAGGACGAAAAAGGAATCGGGATGCTGGACTCCTTCGTCTCGCACCGCGATTTGGACCAGCTCATCAATCGGTGTGTTGACGTGGAGAACGTCCAGTTCGCTGTCCTGCACGGCCTGAGCGACAACCGGTTCAAGCGGCTGGACATTTCCGACGCCCGCGAATTGGTCGGCTACGCGCCCCAGGACGACTCGACGGAGGAACTGCCGCCTGTGCGCGGTCTGCACCTGCGCGAGACAGTGACCACCGACAGCGGCATCGCGGACGGGGGGGAGTCGGGGATGCGCGCCGAGGTGGGCTGAGGGCCGCGTTTGCCTGCAATCGGGGGGCGGGTAAAACGGGGCATCAAGGAGAATGACACCGTGCAGCTAACCAAAGACACACCGGTCACCGAACCCGAGGAGACGCACCCGCAGGACCCGCATCAGACGGGCAGCGGCTCGTCCGACGCGCCCGGCGGCAAAGACGCCCCGGCCCACAGCGCCCTGGGCATGGGCCACAGCGGGGGGGAATATCCCGCCCCGGACGCCTCTGCCGAACCGTCGAAGACAAAAGAGGAGGGTGCCAATGGGACAGGGTAGCACAGGGCAGGTCGAGACGACCGAGGCGGCAGGCGGCATCATCCCCAACACGACCACGGACGACACGACGACGGCGGGCGATCAGCTCCCCGCCGGGGACATAGACCCGGACAGCACCCGCTCGGCGGACGAGACGGGGCAGGGGGGCGACCCGACCGCCCCGGCGAAGAACAAGGCGCACCCGTGGAACGGGTGACTTAGGCCAGCGTGGGAACCGAAAGAGGGCGAAGATTGGAGAAAGGGCGAGGGAACCTCGCCCCTACACATGCATCATGTGCATGGCGTAGGGGCGGGATTCCCCCGCCCTCTTTCCTATCGTCCTAGTTGGTGTTGACGCCCGCCACGATGTCGCCCTGGCTGTCTTGCATGACATACCGGCGCTGGTCGCTGCCGTCGGGGGGCGTCGGCGCGGGTTTTGTGCGGTCGAAGATCGCCGCCCCGCCGTCGTCCTTGCCGTCCGGGCCGACGCTGTAGAGGACATAGCCCGCGCCGGTGCGCTTGTAGCGCAGCGGCCCGGACGCGGCGAACGGGTCGGCGGGGACGGACGGGAGATAAGCCGGCGTGAGCGCCGCCAGGCTGGCTGGGTATGCGCCGTGGTCCAGCCTGTAGGCGCGCAGGGCCAGCGTCACCAGCAGCAAAGCGTTCTCCGCGTCGGCCTTCGCCTCAATCAAACGCACTCCAGTAAAGGCCGGCAGCAGGAATTGGTCCACGGGGTCACTCGGCACTGTGGGGGCACTCGGGTGAGCCGCATAGGGCTTACGGGCATCGGTGATGGACTCGTCCATGTACCGGGTGTAGTTCGCCATGATGGTGCGCTTCCCCGACAAACGGCATCGCATCAGGAACGCTTGGGTCGGCAAAACATTGGAGGCATCCCCCGTGAAGGTCCCCATGTTGCCGGGCCAGCCCCGCTGCCGCATCACTTCCAGCAGACCTGCCTGGCCCAACCATTCCTCCTCCTGGAGCGTGTCCGCATAAGGAACGTGAAGTGCCCGGATCTGCGTCAGGCGACGCGCCGCCGCCCGCGCCTGGGCGGCGTCCAGCCGGCCCGCCGACTTCCACGCCTGCCGCCGCCCGATGGCCTGGCAGGCGACCCCGACCAGCATGCCGATGAGCGGGCCGCCGCGCGGCATCGTCCCGCCCATCTGAACGGCGTCCAGGCTCGCGCCCATGGCCCCGCCCGCGTCGCCCTTCGCGGCGTCCACCTGCGCTTGCAGGGACAAGAGCCGCGCCAGCCCACGGATCTTCTGGTAGTGCGGGAACGGGGCGCTGAACGACCGTGCCGGCACCTCCTGGTAGGAGTACTGGAAGCCGGCATGCAGGGTCTGGACGGCCCCGGCATTCTCCGCCACCAGCTTCTCCTTGTCCGCCAGTGAGTAGAAGTGCATGTCGCCGACCGGCTTGGTTGCCGGGTTCCAGGTGCCGACGGCGTTGCCGATCTTGCCGCCGTCCACGATGGCATTGGTCGCGGCGATGTAATAGTCGCGGGCGTTCGTCGCAGGCATGGCCGGTGTCGGGACCGAAATGTCGGGGTTCCGGTCCAGGGCGCGGAACCAGAGGAATACGCCCATGGCGAGCGGCAGGACGAGGACGAGGAGGATCATCAGCAGTCTGTCGCCGGCGGACCAGGCGACTCGGGGGCGGCGGTTGCGGCTGTTCATGTCGGTATAACGGGAAAGCGCGGCAATCGGTTCGGGGCGCGATATGAGACTTACAGAACGGGTGACTGATGGGCCGGGGCTTTCCTAGTTGACGTTGACTCCCGCCACGATGTCGCCCACACTGTTCTCCTGCACCAGGCGGCGGCGATCGTACCCGTCAGCGGTGGTCGGGACGGGGAGCGCATGGTCGAAGATCGCCGCGCCGCCGTCGTCTTTGCCGTCCGGGCCGACGCTGTAGAGGACATAGCCTGCCCCCGCGCGCTTGTAGCGCAGCGGCCCGGACAGGGAGAATGGATCGGCGGGGATGGCTCTGATGTACCCCGGCGCGAGTGCGGTCAGCGTCGGCGGGTACGCGCCGTGATCCATTTTGTAGGCGCGCAGGGCCAGCGTGACCAGCAGCAAGGCGTTTTCCGTATCGGCCTTCACTTCGTCCAATCGGCCTGCGGATAAGATCGGGACCAGGATCTGGTTGACGGGGTCAGTCGGCAGAGGCGGCGGCGCGGGATGGGTCGCGTAAGGCTGCCGGGCGTCGGCAATGCTCTGCTCCATGTAGCGGGTGAAGTTTGCCATGATCGTCCGCTTCCCCATCAGCCGGATGTGTGCCGCTATCGGCCAGCTCGACGCGGCCTGGTCCTGCTGCTGATCCGGTGCCATGGCGGTCAGCAGGTTGGCGGGCCAGTCGGGCTTACGCATCAGTTCCAGCAGGCTTCCCTGTACTTCCCATTCTTCCTCTTGCAGCGTGTCCGCGAAGGGTACATGGCCCGCGCGGATGGTTTCCAGCCGCCGTGCCGCCGCCCGCGCCTGGGCGGCGTCCAGCCGGCCCGCCGACTTCCACGCCTGCCGCCGCCCGATGGCCTGGCAGGCGACCCCGACCAGCATGCCGATGAGCGGGCCGCCGCGCGGCATCGTCTCGCCCATCTGAACGGCGTCCAGGCTCGCGCCCATGGCCGCGCCCGCGTCGCCCTTCGCGGCGTCCACCTGCGCTTGCAGGGAGAGAAAGCGCGCCAGCGCCCGGATCTTCTGGTAGTGCGGGAAGCCGGCGCAGAAGGACCGGTACGGCGGCTCCTGATAGGGGTATTGGAAGCCAGCGTGGAGGGTCTTGATCGCCCCGACGTTTTCGGCCACGAGTTTCTCTTTATCTGCCGGCGAGTAGAAGTGATTGTCGCCTGACGGTTTGGTCGCCGGGTTCCACCGCCCATTCGCGTATTCGATTTTGCCTTCGTCCACGATGACCTTGCTCGCGGCGATGTAATAGTCGCGGGCATTCGCCGTAGGCATGGTGGGCGTCGGGATGGCGGCGTCCGGGTTTTGGTTCAGGGCGCGGAACCACAGGAAAATACCCAGCGTCAACGGCAGGACGAGGCCGAGGAGGAGCATCAGGAACTTGTCCCCGCGTGACCAAGGGATCTTCGGACGGGGGACTTTCGGGCTGCTGTTCATGCCTGTATAACGGAGGAACACCGCAAATCGGTTCGGGTATACTAAGGGCATGGTGCAAACGATTTCCGGTAAAGCGTATCGGGGTGCGACGCCCGACCCGGCCCAGGCGACGCGGGAGGCGATGAGGCTGGTCAAAGACGGCCGCCTGCCGCTCGTGGAGGTCTTCTACTCGCTGCAAGGCGAAGGGGGGCGCACTGGGCAGGCGACGGTCTTCGTGCGGTTCGCGGGCTGCAACCTAGCCTGCGAGTTCTGCGACACGGACTTCCGGGTCAACGCGACGTACACGGTGGGTGAGCTGGCCGAGGAGATCGGGCGCGTGGGCGGCGGGTGCCGCTGGGTCTGCTTCACGGGGGGCGAGCCGACGATCCACGACCTGCAAGGGCTGTGCGAAATGCTGCACGGGCGGGGTTACCGCCTGCAAATGGAGACGAACGGTACGCGGCCCCGGCCCGAGTGGGGGGTTGACCATGTGACCGTCTCGCCCAAGCAGCCGCAGGGCGGGCGTCTGCATCCGTGGTATGAGGGGCACGCGGCGGAGTTCAAGTATGTGGTGGACGACGCGGCCGATCTGGCGCGCGCCCTGGACGGTGCCCGGCGGCACGGGCGGACGACGTTCGTACAGCCGAACGCGCTCAACCCGGACGCCGTCGCCCTGTGCATCGAGGCCGTGAAGCAGCACCCGGAACGGCTGCGGCTGTCTTTGCAAACGCACAAGCTGCTCGAAATCCGTTAGCCGTTTAGCGTCCTGCCGTTTAGTCGGCGTAGGCATGCGGGTAGAGTGGGGCGGGGGACAAGCCAATGAAGAAGCGGAATATCGTGGTACTGCTGGCCGTCGTGGGGGCCGCCTACCTAGCGCTCAAGGGGAAGAAACAGGCTGAGGCCACGGCGGGTGCCGCCGGCGTGACGCCTTCGGCGACCGTCAGCGAGACGCCGATGGTGGAGCCGGTCGTTCATCTGGTCGAGGAGACGCTGCACCAGCATGAGGGCGAGGACAGCCCGATCGTTCACGCCTTCGAGGAGGCGCTGGAGGAGAAGGCAGGGCACGGAGCCTGACAGAAAGCCTGACAGAAAGCCTGACGGAAAAGAGGGCGGGGATAATCCCCGCCCTCTTGCCGTTCATGACCGTGTGTTCAGGACTGTAAATAGTCGCGCAGGCGCTTTTTACGGGCGGCGGAGCGCAGCTTACGCAGGGCCTGGGACTCGATCTGGCGGACGCGCTCGCGGGAGATGTGCAGCTCGTCCCCGATCTGCTGCAAGACGCTCTTGTCGTCCTCGTCGAAGCCGAATCGCTTCCGCATGATGACCTTCTCGCGGTCGTCCAGCGTGTTCAGGATGGCCTCGATCTCGCCGCGCATCTCCTGGGCGATCAGCTCGTCCTGCGGGTTCGGGGCGTTGCGGTCCAGGACGAGGCTGCCAAGCGAGGTGCTGTCGTCGTCGCCGACCGTCATGTCCAGCGAAACCGGCTCCTGGGTCGTTTGCAGCAGGCTGTTCATCTTCTTCAGGGACAGGCCGGCGTGGTCGGCGATCTGTTCGACGGTCGGCTCCTGGCCCAAGACGCGGTGCAATTCGGCGCGGGACTTGTCTATCTTCCGCAGCGACTCGGAGATGTGCGCGGGCAGCCGGATGGCCTTGGCCTTGTTGTCAATGGCCCGGCCGATGGACTGGCGTATCCACTGGGTCGCGTAGGTGCTGAACCGGTAGCCCATGCGCGGGTCGAACCGCTCCGTGGCCGTCATCAGGCCGATGGCGCCTTCCTGGATGAGATCCTCCATCGGGATGCCGCTCGCCAGATAGTTCTTGGCGATGGAGACGACCAGCCGCATGTTGGACTCGATCAGGCGCTCCTTCGCCGTGTTGTCCCCGTAACGCGCCTTGCGGGACAGAGATTTCTCCTCGGTCGCCGTCAGCAGCTTGGTGCGGGTCAGGCGGTTGATGTAGGAGGCGAGGTCGTCCGCGAACGACCCCATGACGGGCGCTTCCGGCGCGGGCGGGCGGCCCAACGCCGGGGTATCCCGCGCGTCGTCCTCGGGCACGCCGTTGAAAAAATGATCGGCTGTCGTGGTCATGCGTTGCTTGACTTCCACCGTAAAACAAAAAGCCGCGCCGCGTCTCCGTTGACACATCCCTCTAGTTCGCCGTGTGCTGTCCATGTTCCTTCCCCATTTGTCCTCTAAGACTACCTGGATTTTTGGAGCGATTTTCGTCAACGCCCGCCGTTTCTGCTACAATGGGTTTGGAAGCCGACTCTGGAGAACCGCTTGACATGCCGACCCGGCTTGCCGCCGAGGCGATCACAATCCGATACGCGCCCGACTCGCCGCCCGTCCTGACGCAGTTCTCGCTCGACGTCCGGCCCGGCGTCTTCCTGGGCATCGTCGGGCCGAACGGCTCCGGCAAGTCCACCCTGGTCCGCGCCCTGTCCCGCGCTCTGCGGCCCGTGGCGGGGGCGGTGCTGCTGGACGAGGGCGACCTGTACTCAGGGACGTCCGCGCGCGAGGCGGCGCGGGCCATCGGCGTCGTGCCGCAGGAGACATCGGTTTCGCTCGACTTCACGGTCCGCGAGGTCGTGCGGATGGGCCGCGCCCCGCACCTGCCGCGCCGCCCGTTCGCCTCCGAAACCGCCGAGGACGAAAGGATCGTGGCCGCCGCCATGCGTGACGCGCAGGTGGAAGGGCTGGCAGACCGGGCCGTCCCGACTCTGTCCGGGGGCGAGCGGCAGCGCGTCCTGTTCGCGCGCGCCCTGGCCCAGCAGCCCGGCGTGATCCTGCTGGATGAGCCGACCGCGCACCTGGACCTGCGCCACCAGACCGAGGCGCTGACGCTGGCGCGGGACCTGGCGCACGGCGGCAAGGCGGTTTTGGCCGTGCTGCACGACGTCAACCTGGCCTCCGCCTACTGTGACATGCTGGTCCTGCTCGACGCGGGCCGGATCGTCGCGCAGGGGCCGCCGGAGCAGGTCGTGACGGCGGAGAACTTGCAGGAGGTCTACGGGGCGCGCGTCTGGGTGCGCCGCCACCCCGCCTCGGGCCGGCCCCTGGTCCTGACCCTGCCCGAGATGATGGACCCGTCCGAAACCCCCGGCACCCTGCGCGTCCACGTCATTTGCGGCGGCGGCACGGGGACGGCCCTGCTGCTCGCCCTGCACGGCCGGGGCTGGGCGGTGACGGCGGCGGGCCTGAACGCGGGCGACACCGACGCCGAGGTGGCGGCGATGCTTGGCGTCTCGTTCGCCCGCGAGGCGTCCTTCTCGTCGCTCTCCCCCGAGGTTCTGCATGAAGCCGCGCGCCTGGCCCAACCGGCGGACGTGGTCCTGCTGACGGACGTTCCTTTCGGCCGGGCGAACCTGGCGAACCTCGAAGCCGCCCTGGCCCTGCGCCGGGCGGGCAAGCCTGTCATCTGCCTGAACGGGCCGCCGGACGACTTCAATGCCCGCGACTTCACCGGCGGCGCGGCGGGCGCGCTCTGGCGGGACCTGCTGGAGGCCGGGGCGGAAGCGGTCGGCACATCCGAAGTCGCATTGTCACTGCTGGAAAGTTGGAACCGTCAGACACCGTCCTGTGAACGAGGCGGCTTGTCCCTAGACCGATAGCGAATGCACTTGGCAGTCGCGTGTCTGGGACGATACGGCTTCTGACGGAGCCGCGTCGGAAGGTGAAGACCAACCGACAAGGTGTTTGTCACGGATATTGAGCGCGGCATTCTTGTCCGCATTGGCACGATGACCACACGAGCGACAAACAAACAAACTTGGACTGGGACGGGCGGTTGCCTCGGTAGCTGTGACCGCAGGCGGCACACCGCTGGCTCGCATGGCGCGGGTCAATCCCGACCACGCGGCAACCCAGAGCTTCAGCCTTGTAGTCCAAGAACGAGCGGAGTTGGGCGAACGACCAGGAGTGAAGACGCCGTTTGGCCTCTCCTCTGCTGGCCTTCACCCGCGCCCTGATGTTCGTCAGGTTCTCTACTACGACGGTCATTCCCGCCGTGGTGCCGTCAAGGATGCTCTTCGAAAGCACATGATCACAGTCGCGTCGGAATCGTTGCTCACGACCCGCGAGGCGTCGAAGGCGGCGTTTGGCCGACTTCGTGCCTTTCGACTGAAGTTTGCGCTTCAAGCGGAAGCGACGCTTGCTGACTTCCCGCCAGCGTTTCTTGCCGTGAAGCCTGCCATCGGAGGTGACGGCCGGGCGAGTCACGCCCAGATCAACGCCAAGAGCTGTGCCGTTGTCGGTGAACTCCATGTCCTCCAGTTTCAGGACGACGTGCAGGGTGAACCGCCCCTTGCGGTACATGAGGTCGGCAGTGGAGACACGATTTCCAGTCAATGCCGACGCATAGGCAGGAACGCAGAAAGCGACCTTTTGACGCCCCACGACGGTCGCGAGGTTGGCGAAACCCTTCTGCCAGTCCACAGAGAACGAGTTGACGTTGTAGCGGGGCGGGCAGAGCGTGGACTGAGGGGTGTTGCCCTTCTTGCCCTTCCTCGCAAGTGCCATCGCAGACTTGACGGCCTCTGCTGCCTTTTGCCGCGCCTGAACGTGCAGGTCGGAGACAAGGGCGGGGTAAGCCGCCTTGCATTCTCGGTGGGTGAGGCGGTGCAAAGTGTAAGCATTTCCTTCGCGGAGCCGCCACCCTTGCGAGCAGACAGCATTGAACGACTGCGTGAACTGGCGAATCGTTTCCAGCAGGCTTTTGGCCTGCTCCGCTGTGGGGTTCAGAGACAACCGCAATGTTCTGTCCATGCTTCAGTTATACTATACAGCAGTACGGTTTTACAACACTTAAAAGGAGACGCGAGGTGGAATACGCCTTCGGCAGATAGGAAGCAATCTTCCTGTCACCTAAAGGAGACTTTCCCATTGCTTGTTATTATGGAAGCCCTAATTGAACACACATTAGAGCCGGAGATCGCCGGACCCGCCCCGCGCCGGACGCGGCTGCCCCTGCGGCTGACACTCCTGCTGGCAGTCGCGATCCTGCTGCTGGGCGTGTTCGCCGCCGGCAGCGGGCGGGCCTTGTGGGAGGCAGCCCGGTTGAGCTGGCTGGCGGCGGCGGGGCATACTGTGACCGGCCGCATCGTCCGCGTCGCGACGGAGCCGTCCGAAGTCAAGGGACAGCCGCCGCGCCCGGTCGCCGTCCGGTATGCGGCTGACCTGGCCGGCCCCTCGGGGACCATCCACCGGGAGGGCTGGATCGGGCTGGGCACGCCCGCCGCGCCCGCCAATGGGGCCGTCGGGATCAATGGGCCGGGGCGGGCCGTCCCCAAGCCGACTTTCCCCGCGCCCGCCCTGCGCGCGGGCCAGCCGGTGCCGATTCGCTACGCCTCCTGGTTCGGCGGCGTCGCCTCCCAGCCCTGGGTGCCCGACCCGCGCGGGCGGGTCCTGACCCTGATCCTTTCCGGCAGCCTGGTCCTGCTGGTCAGCCTGCTCCTCCTGCGGCGGCTCCTGAGGTGGATCGGGGAGCGTCTGCACCTGCTGCGCCTGGGGACGGCGACGGTCGGGACGATCACGCACAAGCGGACCGAGGCCGAGGACATGGTGCGCTACTACCTCCGTTACGGCTACGCTTTTGGGCAGGGCGAGGAGCCGGGGAAGGGGCGGGAACACGAGGAGCAGGTCAGCATGGACCAGTGGAAGCTGTTCCACGTCGGCCAGCCGGTGACGGTGCTGTACGACCCGGACGAGCCGGAGCGGGTAGGGCTGTACGCGCTGATCCGGCACTGACCTACCCCCGGCGCAGCACTGGCTACCCGGAGGGCGAGCGCCGACCCCTCCCTGTTAGGGGAGGATAAAGAAAGAGGGCAGGGATACCCTGCCCCTTCGCATTGCATGTAGGGGCGGGTCCCCCCGCCCTTCCCATCCCCATCTTCAATTCGCGACGAAGCGGATCGTGAGGCTTTCGCCATGTTCTGAGGGGTGACTGGTGACGAAGGCGTCATAGTCGGCATTGTTGTACCTGATGGGAAACATGCCCTCTTGCGGCACATCACTCCGGGTGATGTCCATCTCCGCCATGACCTTGATTTTGAAGGTCGTCGGCTCCTGAAGTGATTTCGGGAGTGGGAGGACTTGATCGGACAAGCCCTCGCCGCGTAGCTGAACACGCACCTGCCCGCCTTCAGGAAGGAATCGCATTTCGGTCGCTTTCGCCTCGATGGCCCACACCAGCAGGGAGTGCTGTAGGGCCTGGACCGGGTGATCGCGATAGAACGTCTCGCGCCCGGTGTCGGTGGCGACGGAGGCCAGCGCACCGGCGATGTCTCCATTCACGCGAGACACGAAAGCGTCATCCCGCGAAGGGCGAGACTCCGAAAGACTGTCGTTGACCATGGCAAGGATCCTCCCTTTCAACCGCTGTCGGCCCTGATTGAGCCGGCTCTTTACCGTCGTCATGGGCAGGCCGAGAAACTCGGCGATGTCCTGGTGTGACCGTTCCCCGAAATAAAAGAGCGTGATCACCTCCCGCTGGCCGGACGGCAGCGACTGGATGGCCCGGCCGACTTCTTCCTCGACCTGATGCCGCTGCGCGATCTCCTCTAAACCGGGCGTGGAGGCGGGCAGGTGTTCGGCGTGTTGGAGTGGAACCGTGTCCACACGCTTGTTCCGGGTCAGGCGGTCGCACTGCTTGAAGACGATCTTCCTGAACCAGACCGGGAAGGCCTCCGGCGCGCGCAGGCCAGGCAGTAGGCGATGCGCCTCCACGAACGCCTCTTGGGCGGCGTCCTGCCCCTCGTGGAAACTGCCCAGGACCGTCGCGGCGTAGGCAGCCGCGCGGTCCTGGAAGCGCCGGACGAGCCAGTTGAACGCTTCCAAATTTCCCGCCTGCGCCCGCCGCACCTGCCGCGCTGTTTCCTCATCGCTCATGTCAAATCGCTCATGTCAAATCGCTCATGTCAAATCGCTCATGTCAAATCGCTCATGTCAAATCGCTCATGTCAAATCGCTCATGTCAAATCGCTCATGTCAAATCGCTCATGTCAAATCGCTCATATCGAGTGGTGCCTACTGATAAGACCCGAGTTCGCGCGGAAAGGTTGAAACGAATAAGCCCCCGCCTCTGGGCCAGAGGCGCGGGCGTTTTTGTTGACCTGTTCACCGGCGCGCTAGGCCGCGATGATCTCGCGCACGATGTCCGCAGGCCCGCAGAGGATCAGCTCGGTCCCGGCGGGGTGGGGCGGGGCGAGTTCCGAGGCGGCTTGCAGCGGACCACCCTTGAGGCGGAAGGCGAGCTGCCGGACGCCCGCCGCGCGCCACGAGTCCAGGAGGTCGGCGGTCAGCGGCGCGTCGGTCTGGTGGCGGCCGGCGAGGAAGGTCAGGCCGCCGAGGTGCAGGGGGCGCAGGGCCAGCTCATCGGTGGCCGCGCCGACGAACGCGCTGACGGCGGCCTCCGAGGCGGACAGGGCGCGGTCAATGGCGAAGGCGTGGGGGAGCTGCTCGGCCAGGGTGTCGTCGAAGATGCGCGCCACCGTCGTGATCTTCGGGTTCAGGCGCTTGGCATGGAGGCAGGCCTGGATGTTGGCGAGGTCGTCATTGGTGCAGGCCAGGAACGCGGCGGCGGACCCGGCGGCCACCCGCTCCAGGTTGTCCGGCAGCGAGGCGTCGCCCGTCAGCACCGGCGCGCGGTCGCGAAGGGACTCGGCAAAGCGCGGACGGGGCGCGAGGTCCAGCACGGCCACGTCCAGCCCCAGGTCACTAAACTGCCGGGCCACGCGGTAGCCCACGTTGCCCAGGCCCGCGACGATGACGTGCCCGGTCAGGCCGCCCGCGCGGCGGCTCAGGGTTTCGTCCAGCCGTTCCGCCGTCGCCAGGGCGGCGAGGTAGGAAAAGACGATGCCGAGCAGCGCGCCGCCGATCAGCATCACGGCGCAGCCGTAGAGCTTCACCCAGTCGGGGGTGTCCTTGAGGCTGATGTCGCCGTAGCCGGTCGTGGTCGCCGTGGTGACGACGAAATAGAGGGCGTCCACGGGGCTGAGGCGCAGGGCATGGCGGAAGACGAAGACCGAGGCGACCAGCACGGCGGCGAGGACGGCCGCCGTGGGCAGCAGCCGGGTCGGCGTCGGCCGGCGGTGCCCGTGCGCCCTGGGCCGACGCTGCCAAAAGGGCCTCCGCGTCCGCCGCCACCCCCGGTTGCGCGTGACGGCGCGCAGGACCGACTCGCGTGGGCCGCCGATCAGCAGCTCCTCGCCCACGGTCAGAGGCTCATCATCGGCGTTCCCGGGGACGGCGCTCCACTCCGCCTTCGGGCCGAGGCGTGCGAGGACTGCACAGCCGAAGCGGGCCTTGACCTCGGCTGCGGCCAGCCCGAGCAGGGGCGACCCGGCCCGGACCGTCAGCCGGCACAGGGGGACCTCGCCGTCCCCCAGCCGCAGGGTTTCCAGGACGGTGTCGCCGCAGGCGGCGGCGACGAAGGCGGGCGTGGCGAGGGCCGAGACGCTGTAGGCGCGGCGGACGTTCCAGCCCTGCTCCAGTTGGTCGGCGAGCAGGGGGTCGAAGGCGCGCAGGACGACCGGGACATCGGGGGCCACGTCGCGGGCCGCGACGGTGGCGTGCAGGTTCTTCAGGTCGCTCTCGGACAGGGCGAGCAGCGCGGTCGCCCCGGCCAGGCCCGCCGCGCGCAGCGTCTCGCCGGGAACTCCGGCCAGGGCATCCACCACCCGCACCCCGTCCCCGAGCAGGGGCAGCAGCGCGTCGGCTTCCCCGCCCAGTCGGATGACCGTCACCTGCGCCCGGCCCGCCGCCATCGCCTGCGCCACGCGCACCGAGAGGCGGCACAGGCCCCAGATCACGAACCTTTCTCCGGACAGCATGGCGCTAAGTTGGCGTCCGCCTACTCTTTCTCCTGCCCGCGCGCCATATCGCTGTCCGATGTGCTACAATACCGTGTCACGGCGACTTCCTGCCGCGGAACATTTCCCTCGCGCCCGAGACGCGCCGAGAGAGGAGACCGGATGGATGTCCTCGCCGTTCCGCCGCCAACGCATACTCCGGTTCACGCCGTCAAGATCGTCGCCCTGCTGGCCTCCGCGGGGGGGCTGAAGGCGATCAGCGCCGTGCTGGCCGCCCTGCCGCGCGACTTCCCCGTGCCCATCGTCATCGTCCAGCACCTCAGCCCGCGCCTGCCCAGCCTGATGGCGGACATCCTCTCGCGCCGGACCGCCCTGCCCGTCACGCAGGCGCGGGACGGCGAGGCGCTGCGGCCCGGCCACGTCTACCTCGCGCCGCCCGATCAGCACCTGCTCGTGACCGGGCAGCAAACGGTTTCCCTCACCCTGACCGAGAAAGTCCATCACGTCCGCCCGTCCGGGGACGTGCTGTTCGAGTCGGTCGCGGCCTGTTACGGCGCGGGGGCCGTCGTGGTCATCCTCACCGGCGGCGACGGCGACGGCGCGACGGGCCTGCTTGCGGTCAAGGACGCCGGCGGGCTGACCATCGCCCAGGACGAGGCCAGCAGCGAGTCGTTCTCCATGCCCCGCGCGGCCATCGAGACCGGCGGCGTGGACCACATCCTGGCGCTCGACGCCATCGCCCCGATGCTGCTGTCCCTGGTGGCGCCCGGCTACGCGCCGCGCACCTCAGCGATGTAGTAGGCGTTGAGGCGCGTCATCACCTCGTCGGAGGTGATCTCCAGAAGGTATTCGGGCACAAACACCAATCCTCCGTTTCTACACCTGTTGTCTATCTTGATCTGAAACGCAGTGACGCGCGGGAGTCGTTGCAGGTAGGACTTGTCTTTCATGACAATGACGATCATCCGGTATCTTGCGATGATGCGTGTTTTGAAGAAGCGGTTCGATATGAGACGGCGCTCGTCGGTCCAAAGATGCATCTTCTGGATTTCGTCCCAGGCGAGTTGACCGACCATGTAGCCGGACGCACGCGCCACGATGCCGGTTCTGTTGATGACAAGGGCCGGTTCGCCGAGTCGCAGACTTCGCCTTAAAGTGGAAAGGTAGCTGACGAGATAGGGGGTGCCCGCTATCAACACCCCAATCTCAAACAGACCCAGGAAACCCAGGATGCGGTTGGGCCAGCCCTTTGCCATCACAAAATCGAAGAAAGCCCAACCGAGAAAGGCTGTCATCGGAAGGAGGGCGACACACAGGACGGCATGGAGCACTATCAGCCGGCTCAGTGCCTTCCGGTTATAAGCGATCTGTATCGCAGCATCTTCGGCCACTCTGCACCTCCCGCTTCACCCCAATGCCTCTACTAGAACTCCGGCGCTTTCCGTCCCACCGCGTGCCGTCGTTACTGCTGCTTGTAGCCCCGGCTACGCCGCGCTTCTCATCTCTGCTATGTAAAAGGCGTTGAGGCGCGTCATCAATTCGTCGGCGGTGACGGCAAGCGCCATCTCCGGGATGAACAGCCAGCGCCTGCGACCGGCGGCATACCACGGCCTACTCAGCGATTGGATGAGCTTTGGCTTGCCCCGCAGACAGCGTTGAAAGTCCACGCCATCCTTCAGCATCACCACAACTCCGCGCTGTTTGCTGATGACGGGCATTCTGTCCCACCAGCTGGCGAACAGCCGGATATCCAAGTCAGAGGGATACATCTTCTCGATCTCATCCCAAGCGAGCTGTCCGAGAGCGTATCCAGAGGCATTGTCCACAAGGCCCTTCTGATTGACACAAACGGCTTCGTCTGCTCGTTTCAGGCCACGCACGAGAACGCCCACCCACTGCATCGTTCCGAAGTAACTGGGCAAGAGCGCATAAACTAGACCAAGAACAGCCCACTCAGCCCAGCCCCTCCCGGCGACATGGAACAGGGTCACGCCAAACACGATAGCGCCTAGAACGATTGCGCTGTAAACTGACAGCCGCCGCCGCATTTTGGCCCGGTCAAAGTCAAAGGAAATCACAGTCCCTCCACCTCTCCTGTGAGCAGGATCATTTCATCCAGGCGTCTTTTTTTCTTTCTTCCGCGCTTCGCGTGTCCTTGTAGACGATCCGAACATCATGCCACTGTTCTTGCCCGGCGTTATAATCGCGCCAGATGTAGAGCGTATGACGGCCCGCCCATTGGATGCGGCCTATTCCTCCGAATTGGCTGCTTGCGGAGTTGGTGTGGAACAGATCAAGGACCGTATGCCGGGGGCGGACGATGACATCCGAGTAGTCACCGGCCGCGCCGGGGTTGACGTTGTGTATCACGGCGACATAAGCCCCGTCCGGGGATGGTGCCGGGTCGGATTGGGTCACCTCCGTGCCCATGCCCCGCGACCACGCTGCCCCGAGTAGATCGAACAGCCGGAAAGGCACGCCCAACGCAGCAAGCCATACCAGGACCACGATAACCTTTCTGGGAGCTAGGGGGCTGCCCGCGATTGGCACAGAAAAGAGGGGCTGCTGCCAGGCACGGGCAACAACAGTGGCCGCAAGATAGGACGCTGCCACCGCCAGGAGCGCAGGCAGGAAACCAGAAGCAGTAAAGCCGAACATCGCGAAGATGCCTCCCGCCGGTAGCAGGCTCCAAAGCAGACTGGACTTCACTGCGCCACCGGCTCTCGGGAGACAGGCACAGGTGAGTAGGCCCAGGAGCAGGCCCGTGGCGAGAAACGGCCAGTCGGGGCAGAGCGTGTTCCACGCGAGGGCCAGCAGGATGCTCCACAGTTCTTCAGGGTGCCGAAGATATTCCGGGCCACTGCTTTCCAAAAACCACAGCAGGCTGAATGAGTAGGCCCAGATGAGCGCGTAGGACACGACGCAGATGACCCATTGGCGCATCAACGGCCATGCCTTCCCGGCTTGGACCGGACTGTCCTCCTGCATCACCTACTCCTCAAGTCACCGCCCCGACCAGCTCGTTCACGTCCTCGATCCCATTCTCCGCCAGATAAGCCTCGATTCCCGTCACTACGTCTGTCACCGCCGTCGGGTTCACGAAGGTCGCTGTGCCGACGGCGACCGCCGTCGCGCCGGCCAGCAGGAACTCGATGGCGTCGGTGGCGGACATGATGCCGCCCATGCCGATCAGCGGCACGTCCGGCAGGGCGCGATGCACCTGCCAGACGCAGCGCAGGGCGACGGGCTTGACGGCAGGGCCGCTCAGGCCGCCGGTGATGTTGGCGAGCCGGAACTTGCGCTTACGGACATCTATCGCCGTGCCGAGCAGGGTGTTGATGAGCGAAAGGCCGTCCGAGCCGGCCTCCACGGCGGCGCGGGCGATGGGGACCAGATCGGTGACATTGGGTGAGAGCTTGGTGATCAGCGTCAGGTCGGTGACTTTCCGAATCTCGCGGATGAGTTCGCCCGTTAAAGCCGGGTCCACGGCGAAGTCGCAGCCGTGCTTGACGTTGGGGCAGGAGATGTTGATTTCCAGGCCATGCACCCCGCCCACCGCCGTCAGCCGCTCGGCGAGATAGACATAGTCGGCGACCTCATAGCCGACGAGGTTGACGATGACCGGAACGTCGAACTGCCGCAGGAAGGGCAGCTTTTCGGTGAGAAAATTGTCGATGCCGCCGTTTTGCAGGCCGATGGCGTTCAGTATCCCCGAAGGGGTCTCGACGATGCGCGGCGTCGGGTTGCCCAGGCGCGGCTCGCGCGACGTGCTCTTGACGACGCACGCTCCTATCTTGGTCAGGTCCACGATGCCGGCCATCTCATTGCCGAAGCCGAATGTCCCCGACCCCGTGACGACGGGGTTCCGCAGCGTCAGGCTGCCGATCTTGACGGACGTATTCACCACTTCACCTCCGACGCTTCAAAGACCGGCCCGTCCACGCAGCAGCGGACGCGGCGGCCGTCGGCGAGGTCCAGCACGCACCCCATGCAGACCCCGATGCCGCAAGGCATGGACACCTCGACGGACAACTGGCAGGGGACGCCGAGCGACTTACAGAGGTCGCCGACCGCCCGCATCATCGGGGTCGGCCCGCAGCAGTAGACCGTGACCGGCCGGCCCGAACGCTCGCGCAGTACCGGCTCCAGGGCGTCCGTGACGCGCCCCGGCGTCCCGTGGGAGCCGTCCTCGGTCGCCGCCCGCGCGTCCACACCCGCCGCCATCAGTTCGGCCTCACACAGCAGGAGGTCTTTGCGGCGCGCGCCGATGATGAAAAGGATGTCGGAGGCGGCGTCAGCCGCTCGCAGTTCGCGGGTCAGAAAAACTAGTGGCGGGACGCCGTAGCCGCCGCCGACCATGATGTGGGCTGCGCCGGGGCGGTCGTCGGGCCGGAAGATGCGCCCGCCCAGCGGGCCGACTAGGTCCAGCACGTCGCCGGGGACCTTGCGCGCCATGCCCTGCGTCGTCGCGCCGACGATGGAATACAGCAGGCTGATCCGGCCCCGGTCGCGGTCCACGGTGTAGATGGAGAAGGGCTTGCGGAGCAGCGGGTCGGTCCGCTCCGCTGTGAGCGCATTGACGAAGTGGCCGGGCCGGGCCAGAGCGGCGAGGCCGGGTGCCTCGCATGTGATGACCTTATGGTCCGCAATGATCACGTCGTTGGCGAGGATGGGGGCGAAGACTTGTTGAGGCATGAACAGAACTTCCTAAGCGGGGGGCGGGAGTGTCAGTAAAGAGACGGCCAGTGCATCGAACGTCTGGACGCGCGGGCAGTCGGCATCGGGGCGGCGGCTCGCGTGGTCAAATAGGAGGGCCGACATCCCCGCCGCCCGCGCGCCCGCGACATCCAGTTCGTACCAGTCGCCGACGTGCAGGGAGGTTTCGGGGGTGGCGTCCGCCTGGCGCAGTGCCTCTTGGAACAGGCGCGGGCTGGGCTTGGTGACGCCGACGATCTCGGACACGGCCAGGGCATCCAGCAGGGGCGCGATGCCTAGCTCGTCCAGCAGGGCAGGTAGGGTCGCCTCCCAGTCGGAGATCGCGCCGAGGGTGAAGCCGCACCGCCGGAGTTCCCGTAGCAGGGCCAATGCGTCCGGGTGAAGGTAGCGGCTGAATGGGACGGCGGCGAACGCCACGCCGAATGCCTGCCACTCTTCGTCGCCGAGAGGCGGGCAGCCGAGCGCCCGCCAGATGCGGGACACGGTCTCGCGCAGGGAGTCGGGGGCGTCCCAGAGGACACCCGCGACGTAGCGGCCCACTGCATACGCCTCGCCGACGCGAAAGGCCGCAGGCAGATGCGCCTCCTCTAAGGAAAAGCCGCTCTGCCGCGCCGCCAGCGCCAGCCGCGTCAGCAGCGGCGGGTCGTCATAGACAAGCGTGTCTCCGATGTCGAAGAAGATGGCCTTGATGGGTGACACTAGGCCATTATACCAGACGCCCGCCGTCTACTTAGTCGCCTGCTTGATGTTTTCTTCCACGGGGTCGAAGAACCCGCCCGTTACGTTCAGCCGTCCCTGCATCTCGCGCGAGACGACGGCCCAGTCCGCCTCATCCAGACGGCCCCGCAGCGACTCGCCGAGAGCGCGGCTGTCGGGCGGCTGGGGCGCGTCCAGCAGGGCGGCGACCCGGTCGCGCAGCAGGGTCGGCTCTTGCAGCAGCTCGGCATCCAGGGGCGAGGTGCCGAAGTCCGATTCGGCATAGTTCAGGTACTCGATGACGTCTTCAGTGGTCTGGTTCATGCGTGGTCTTTACCTACGCCGCGCCGCCCGCCAAACCTGCTAGGCCGGGGGCAGCTTGCGGAGCAAGGTGATCCGCCCGATGGGCACCCACTCGGCGATCAGGATGTCGCCGTTGTGCAGGAAGTTCGCGGCGTGGGGGTGGATGAACTTGCCGGGGAGGAACGCCGAGCGCGGGGCGTCCCGCAGGCCGGCCGGGTAGCCGTCGCCGAGGGAGGCCACGACGCGGTTTTCCTTGTCCAAGATCGTCAGGACGCTGTCGAGGTCCGGCACCAGCATCTCGTCCCCGCGCAGCTTGAAGTGGCAGGGCTGCCGCATCCCGGCCGTGACGACCGAGCGGGGCTTGCCGTCGAGCGTGAAGTATTGCAGGCGGTGGTTCGCCCGGTCCGCCACGACCAGGGCCGGCTCGCCCAGCCTGTCATCCACCCACAGCCCGTGGGGCGTGTGCAGCTTGCCAGGCTGCGTGCCCGCGCCGCCGAAGGTGCGGACGTACTCGGCCTGCGCCGAGTACTGGTGTATAAAGCTCGACCCGTAGCCGTCCGCGACGTAGAACCCGCCGTCCGGTCCGAAGGCGACGTTGGTCGGCACGAACGGGCGGCCGTCCTTGTAGACGTTCGCCTCGGCGGGCGTCCCCTTCTGCCACACGACCTTCCCGTCCAAAGTCGTCTTGGTCACGGTCTTGTGGGCGGTGTCGCAGTGGTACAGGAACTCCTGCCTGCCCTCTTTCCGCAAGTCCAGCCCGTGCCCGCCGCCCCGGAACTGCTCGCCCCACGACGTCAGGAACTTGCCGCCCTTGTCGAAGACCACGATGGCATGGCCGACCGGGCTGCTCGGGTGGACGGTGTGCGCGATGTAGATGCGCCCCCGCGCGTCCTGCGCGATGCCCTGCGTGTCCCCCCACTGGATGGAGGGCGGGGGCGTCAGCCAGTCCGGCACCCACTCGTACCGGTGCGCGCCCCGGCCCAAGACGAGCGGGCCGGCCCCATCCCCTTTGCCCAGAGCGTCCGCAAGCGATGCGCCCGTCAGGGACAGGCCCGCCGCCGTGAGAATGCTCCGCGTTAGGAACTGCCGCCGCGTCGTTGCCGTCGCTGATCGCTCTTCTTCCTGGTTCATTGCCTGCCTCTTTCTGCCGCGAGGGACTTCACCCGTGGTCCGCGTCCGTGTGCGAGAGGGCCGCCGCGATGGCCGCCCGCACCCCGGCCGTCATCAGGTCCAGCGGCAGCGAGGCCTGGTGCATCCTGTCCTCCGAGATCACCTGCTCCGAAGACAGCGGAAGGTGGATGAACCCGGCCCGGTAGCGCATGTCCCACTGCGCCGCGTAGTGCAGGGCGTTGTAGAGGATGTGGTTGCAGGCATACGCCCCC
Organism: Capsulimonadaceae bacterium; assembly: GCA_965215505.1. GTDB lineage: Bacteria > Armatimonadota > Armatimonadia > Armatimonadales > Capsulimonadaceae > JANXMY01. Next base: position 5,992,365 of record OZ244065.1, read on the forward strand.
GCGTACCCGTGCGCCCGCGCCGGGACGCCCGCCGCGCGGATTGCGGCGGCGATGCGCTCGGCGTCAACGGTCGCGAACAGCCCGGCTATCCCGTCCGCGATGATGGCCGACTGCGGCAGGTTGGGCGCGACGGGTTTGTTCGGGTCCACATCCCCTGCGAAGCGCAGGTTGACCGCGAACCGCTCCACCTCCAGGCAGGCCGCGCCCGCCGCCAGCCCCAGCGACAGCACGAGCGTCGGGCCGTGGTCGGCGATGGCCGCCGTGAGTTGGTCGGCGTCCTCGCCCATCCGCACCGGCAGCGTCAGGCCGACGACGGCCGCGCCGCCGACCGTCTCGCCGTGCAGACGCTCGGCGATCTGCTGGGAGGGGTTCATCTTGGAGTCGCCGAAGGGGGCGAAGCCGGTCAGGAGTACGGTCGTCATCAGATTCCTCCTCAAATTCCCTTTTGCTGCGGGATGTGCCCTTGGAGCCAGGCCCGCTCCCGCGTGTAGACGGGCGGCGTGACCGGCTGCCAGACGCGGCGCTCGACGCCCGTCGCCGTCCGCGTCTCGCCGGTCCGCTTGTCTACATAGTCCCTGTCTTCAACGACCAGGCCGCGGACTATGCAGCGGCCCCGCTTGAAGCCGCCGGGCATGTCGTTCCAGTTGATGCCGCATTCCTGCCACAGCATCTCCTGCATCTCGTCCGACGTCTTCCCTTGCAGCCGCTCATGCGGGAGGTGCGCCTGCGCGGTCATGGAGACCGAGTTGCGCGTCGCGTCCTGCTGACGCCAGATGAAGTAGTTCTCCACCTCACCCGCATCGGGGATCGTGAACGCGCGGCTGTCGAAGTAGGCGGTCGGTCCCCCGCGCAGGTCTGCCCCCTCCTGACCGTCAAGGAGCCGCTGCCAGCGGGCCGCGTTGAAATGCGCCGTGGCGATGGAGGCGGAGATCGAGGTCAGCTTTTGCAGGTTTCCGTCGAACCACGCCTGCGTGTGGCTGTCGGCGAAGTCCGTCAGCAGCAGGCTGATCTCGTCCGACTGGATGTAGGCGATCTGCGCCCCCTCGATCTGCCGGCAGAGGGCAGCCGCCGTCATGTCCATGTCTTCCATCAGGGGCGCGTCGAAGGGCCGGGCGCAGTCCTTCGTGTAGGAGTGGAACGCCTTGCCGTCAATGCGGAGGATGGTATAGGTCCGCCGGGGCAGCAGGAAGCGCGTCCGGTCCTCGTAGTGGCCCTTCATCCGGTCGCCGAGGGAGTCTTTTTGAGCCATCGTAGCACATCCATAAGCCGAGCGAAGCCGAGTGGTTGAAAACCACTCGCTAGGAGAAGCGTCCTGCGGACGTAGGAGGTGAGGCGGGTGCTAGGCGTTTGTTCGCCTGGCACTTCTTCGTCTGGCACTTCTTCGTCTGGCACTTCTTCGTCTGCCTCCTCCCATTCGCCCCAGAGTGGACCCTGAGAATGATGGCGCTCTTGGTTTTCCGCGTAGCGAACTACTTTGCTGAGTAGCGGGCGGCAGAGGCTGAACACGCCGTAGCCGTCCTGCCAGCGGAAGTATGGAGTCCGCTTGGTCAGGTCGTTCACGAGGGCCGACGAACTTCCTTTGACTTGTTTCACCAGTTGTGCCGCACAAACTGTTGCCGGTGTGCGGACCACCAGATGGATGTGGTCGGGCATCCCGCCGAGGGCAAGGACGTGGCATCCCAGATGTTTTGCCTGCATCTCGAGAAAGGGGTATAGCCGCTCCCGGATTGCAGGCGTGATGAGCGGTTGCCGTTCCCTCGTCGCCCACACCAGATGTAAATAGATCTCCGATTTGCTCCGCCTCATGTCGCAACCTCCTTGCCTTAACGTCCGAAGGACGCTTCTCCTAGCGAGTGGTTTTCAACCACTCGGCTTCGCTCGGCTCCTCTTCGCCTTTCCTCCTACTCCAGCCCCTCTTCCGCCCACTCCACCGCCCGCGTCAGGGCGCGCATCTTGGCGAGCGTCTCCCTATACTCGTACTCCGGCACCGAGTCGGCGACGACGCCGCCCGCCGCCTGGACGTAGATCGTGCCCTCTTTGACCAGGGCGGTGCGAATCGTGATTGCCGTGTCCATGTCGCCGCTGAAGGAGAAGTACCCGATGCCGCCGCCGTAGTGGCCGCGCCGGGTCGGCTCCAGTTCCTCGATGATCTCCATCGTCCGCACCTTCGGGGCACCCGTCAGGGTCCCCGCCGGGAAGGAGGCGCGCAGCACGTCGAATTGGTCCAGGCCGTCCCGCAGAGTTCCCGTCACCTCGGAGACGATGTGCATGACGTGCGAGTATTTCTCGATCACCATCAGCTCATCAACGCTGACCGTGCCGTACTTGGCGACCCGGCCGATGTCGTTGCGGGCGAGGTCCACCAGCATGATGTGTTCCGCCCGCTCCTTCTCGTCGGCCAAGAGGTCGGCAGCGATGGCGTCATCCTCGGCGGGTGTCGCGCCGCGCCCGTGCCGCGACCCGGCGATGGGCCGGACGGTGATCTTGCCCCCGCGCTCGCCGACCAGGATTTCGGGCGACGCGCCGACCAGCTTGGTGTCCCCGAAGTCCAGATAGAACATGTACGGCGACGGGTTGATGGAGCGCAGGGCACGGTAGACGTCGAACGGGTCGGCGTGGAGCGTCTTGGACAACCGCTGCCCGATCTGCGCCTGGAACGTGTCCCCCGCCGTGATATATTCCTTGGCCCGCAGCACGGCGGCCTTGTAGTCCGCCTCGGTGCGGTTCGGGACAAAGGCCCCCCCCGCCCCCAATTCTGGGGGTGCCGGAGAAGATGCAGCCGTAGGAGCGCCGCTTGCCGCGCCCTCTTCTTTAGTATCCTCTCCTAATCCGGCACCCCCAGAATTGGGGGCGGGGGGGGCCGCCCGTAGCCGCCCCAACAGCTCTCCCACCTTCAGGGCCGCCGCGTCATAGGCCGCGCCAGGATCCTCACCCGGCGCGATGCGGGCATTGCACAGCGCCAAAATCTTGTGCTTGACGTTGTCGAAGATCAGCAGCGCGTCGGTGAACAGGAAGATGCAGTCGTCAAGCCCCAGGTCGTCCGTCGCCAAAACCGGCAGCTTCTCGAAGAAGCGCACCGTGTCGTAGCCGATCATGCCGACCGCGCCGCCGACGAACGGCGGCAGCTCCGGGCTGGAGACGTAGGTATACCGGCCCAGCAATTCCTTCAGAACGTGCAGGGGGTCGCGCTCGCCCGCCTTTAACGTCAGCGTCTCGGTTTGATCGCCCTCGGTGATCGTCGCCGTGTCCCCCTTGGAGCGGAAGACCATGAACGGGTCAGTGCCCAAAAACGAGTAGCGTGCCAGCCGCTCGCCGCCCTCCACGCTTTCCAGCAGGAACGAGTTCGGCCGGCCGCCGGCGACCTTGCGGAAGGCCGAGACCGGCGTCTCCATGTCCGCCAGCGCCTCGCGCCAGACGGGGATGAGGTTGCCCTGCTTGGCTTTCTCAATAAACTGGTCACGGGTCGGCGATGTCATCGTTGGCATGGAGTATACCTCAGTCGGTGTGGGCGGACGCGGGCAAGCAAAAGAGGGCCGGGACGTCCTGATGATTCAGGAAACGCCCCGGCCCTCTTGAGATAGTGGTTTGCAGCAGCAAGCCGACAAAAGGCGATCAGCGTTCCCCGTCGAAATGGGAGCGCCACCACCAGGAAGTCAGGCTGTCACTGCCGAGTTGCATGATGTCCACAGTATACAGGTTGCGAAAATGTTTGTCAACCCTGCCCGGTCATTTCGGGCGGGAGCGGGACGGCGTCGCCGCCGGGGATGGGGGAGACGCTGTCCACCCAGAGATAGTAGTACTGGCGCGAGACGAACACCCAGGCGTCGCCCCGCCGCTCCAGTACGTCCTCGTACAGCGCCACGTTGTTGTAGCCGTGCCCGTCCTTGCGCCGGGCGAATTCGGTGGACGGTGCTGTGGCCGTCGCCCGATCGCCGTCCAGGGTGATGACGGCCCGGAGCGTGGTGCGGAAGAAGAACTCGTTCATGTCGTTGAACTGCTGCTGCGCGGCCAGGATCTGGTCCATCCCCTGCGCGCGCAGGGGCGCGATGTTCTTCGACCCGTCCGGGTTGAATTGGCCGATCTCCCAGACGCCCTCCGGCGACCAGAGGGCGCGCATGGCCGCCTTGTCGCGCCGCAGGATTGCGTCGTCGAAGCGGGCCATCAGGCCCAGGATGGCGTTCTCGTCCAGTACCCGCCGCAGGGCGGTCGTCAGGTCTTCGCCTCTTATGCCTGCCATGCCGTTCTCCTAGCCCTTCCCCGCCTGCGCGATGTCACCCAGGAATCCGTACAAGCCCATGTGCTTGCCGAATACGTCCTGGTTAATGGCCTGAGTCCATGGCTCGGACTCGCTGTTCTTGAGTTCCGCGACCACCGAGATCCAGTTGGTCGGGATCACGCCCGCTTGGGTCAGACGCAGGAAGGTGGCGAACTCGGCGGCGGGACTCCATGTGCCCGAGGCGTCAATGACGGCGTACACATCGTAGCCGGCCCTGACGGCGGACAGGGCCGGGAATAGTAGGCAGACGTCGGTCGTGATGGCCGCCATGATCAGCTTCTTCCGGCCCGTCGCCTCTACCGCCTGGCGCGAAGCGTCATCGTTCCAAAGGTTGATTGGAGACCGGTCAATGGGCGTGATGTCCGGAAAAAGCCCCCGCAGCTCGGGGATGGTCGGGCCGTTCGGCCCATGGGCCGAACTGGTGGTGAGGACAGTCGGCAGCTTAAGCGCTTGGGCCGTCTTCGCCAGGGCGAGGACGTTGTTCCTGAGCGTCTGCTGGTCCATGCTCTGCACCCCCAGGAACAGGCCCGCCTGGTGGTCGATCAGGAGCACGGCGCAGTTATCCGGGGTGAGCGATTCATACAGGCTGTCGTTCATCGGTGTGTCTCCTCTTCCTCATCTTTTTCCTCATCTTTTTCCTCATCTTTGATCTTCTTCAGCAGGGCCGCACCGCTGTTCAGCGGCCCCAGGCTCTGGACGACCGAGGCGAGTTCGGCCACTTTGTGCAGCTCCCCCCAGGTCGCACCGGCCCGGCGGGCGGCGAGGGCGTGGAACTGGGCGGCGGGCGACTCCTGGGCCAGCAGCATACCGAAGATCACGAGGTTGGTGGTCTTGACGTCAAAGATGTCCGAGACGAAGGCGTGGGCGCGGGCCTGCTCGGACAGGCGCAGCGCTTCGGGGTCTACCGCCCCACTAAAGGCGAACTTGGCGGCGGGCAGCGGCGGAACCATCCCGAATAGGGCGGCGTAGCTGTCGTGGAACGCGGCCAAATCCGGGGGCAGATCGGCATCAGGCATGATATATCTGTCTCCTGTGAAGGAGTATGGCCGGGGGAAGGGCGGCAGCGTTATCAAAAAATTGCTGTCGCGCAGAAAGCGGCGTCAGGAGGCCGCCGCGCGGGCATAGGCACCGGGGGAGACGCCTACCAGGCGCTTGAAGTGCCAGCCGAAGTGGCTGGGGCCGTAAAACCCCGACTCAAAGGCGACATCGCAGGGTGCCAGGCCGCGCGCCAGCAGTGACTTGGCCCGGTCGATCCGTACCTGCGTCTGGTAGGAATGCGGAGGCAGGCCGAACTCGCGGTGGAAGGCGCGGCAGAAGTGGGACGGGCTGAGGCCGGCGAGGCGGGCCAGCGCGTCCAGAGTCAGGTCCTCGGCATAGTGAGCGTGCAAATAGTCGCGGGCTGCCGCTAGGGAGCGAGCATCCGGGAGGGACGGGGCGGCTGGCGGGCGGTTCGGGGCGTGGCGCCCAATCATCTGGGTCAGCACCAGGAGCAGCAGACTATCCTGCTCCAAACGCGGGGCGGGACCGGTCAGGCATCGCCAGAGCTGCCGGAACCGCCCGGCTAAGGCGGTGTCATTCAAGACGGGCGCGGCGAAGAACGGCTCCGCGACCAGCCGCGCTGTCCGGTCCGCCGCCATCAAGCGCATCGCCTCGGGCGGAACATATAAGACATGAAAGACGCTCGGGGCAGGACTGACCAGCAGGTCGGGACTGGAATGCACCTCGCCGGGGTGCAGGACGCTGAGGAGTCCGGCCGGCGCGGCGTGACTGCCCCCCCGGTAGAAGTGGCGGCACGGGTCGGTCAGCGAGAGGCTGACCTGATACTCCTCGTGGACGTGCCTCGGCAGTGCCCGCGAGAAGTCCGGCGCAAGGGTATAGCGCTCCAGCAGCAGTGTCTCAAAACGCCGCGCCTCGCACTGGACTGGGGGAGGTGCCATGCTTCCTTCTTCCACGCATCGGCAGGGCGTAAACTTTGCAAGCCCACGCTAAGAAATTCGGTAAATGCCACCCCGAAGCTGCGGGAACCAGTCCGGGCGGTAGGAGGCGGGGCGGGCGGTGAACACCTCGCCGGAGGGCAGCGCGACGGCGCTCAGGAAGCCGCCCATGCCGCAGCCGGTGTCCACGCCGATGTACTGCTTCGTCCGCGCGAACATGACTTTGGGGAACGGGGTGTGGCCGCGCACGACGGTCTGCTTCCACCACGGCTGACCCTCGCCTTTGACTTTGCCCCAGCGCAAGGCACCCGTGGACTGCATCGGGAGCGGCAAGGCAAGGTCCCACCCGGCGTGTGTGAAGATGTATTTGTCGGTGATGTAGAAGGGCAGGGTCCAGGGATGAAGCTGGGCGTACAGGTGCAGGTGGGGCAGGGGCAGGGAGTTCGGGTCGCCCGGCGCGAGTGCGTACCCGGCACGGTCGTAGGAGTCGAGCGTGGCCTGACCATTCAGGCTGGCCAGCGTCGCGATGTCGCCTTCCTCCAGGAAGAGCAGCATGGCCTCCTCGTGGTTGCCCTGGATGAAGACCCTAGGGCAGCGGTCGAAGGCGACGATCTGCTCGATGCAGTCGAATGGGTCCAGCCCACGGTTGATGACGTCGCCGAGGAAGACCACGAGGTCGGAGGGCTGAACGGGCAGCTTTGCCAGAAGTTCGCGCAGCGCCCCCGCCTCCCCGTGAACGTCGCCGACGGCGTAGATCACGCCGCGTCCCCGATGTAGGGGCGGACGACCTCGCGCATCTGGTCGAGCGACTGCCACTCGTCGCCGGGGCTGTCGTAGATCAGGATGTGCGGCCCCGCAAAGCCCGCGTCTTTGCAGATGTCCAGGCAGCGCACGAAGTCCTCACGGTTCATCTGGCCCGGCGTCGGGAAACTCGCCTTGGCGTGCGTACATTCGGCCATGGGCGCGATCTTCGGCAGGTCGGTATACTTGCGCTCACCCGGCCAGTTTCCGAAGTCCAGTTTCAGGCCGACTCGCCCCCCCATGTCTTCCAGCAGGGTGACGACCTCGGCGGGCTTGTCCAGCAGCGCGTGCCAGTTTTCCACCACGACCCGGATGCCGTGCGCGTCGGCGTGGGCCAAAACTTCTTCCAAACCCGCTTCGCTGACGGCCAGCGCCTCCGCGCTCGGCGCGGCGTCCCCGGCGATGACCCGGACGCGCCTGCCGCCGCAGGCGGCGGCGACCTCGATCCAGTGCTGCATCATGGCGACCACCTTGGCCCGCTCGGCGGGGTCCGGGTGAGTCAGGTCGCCGGTGTCAATCAGCAGCGTGTAGAACTCGACGTGGGCCGCTTCCAGGGCCGCTTTGAACTCGGCGAGGTAGCCGGGGACGGTGCTGGGGAAGTGGAAGTGGCAGACCTCCAGCTTGGACAGCCCGTGCGCGGCGGCCTGGGCGGGGATGTTCAGAAGAGGCGTGCCTGCCGTGATGGACTTGTTCAGGCTCCAGGTGGAGACGCCGAGGCGGGGGTGGAGTGACACGGAGATATTGACCTTTCTGAAAGCGGCGGAGGCGGGCGCTCCTCACGCACGGGTGATCTGCCGGGCATATGTTTTCTGTTCTCTGACCGGCGGGCCGTGGTAGGGTTTGAACGTGACGGAGACGGTCAGGCGGTGTTGCAGGGGGTGGCCCGCGAAGTACCCCGCCCGCTGCCAGTCGGGCGGGTCGCCCGGCACGTCGGCCTCGGACAGCAGTTCATCCTCAAGGAGCACTTCCCGGCCGACCGCCGCCGGGGCACTGCTGGGGCCGATCTCTTCAACCGCCCCCGCCGGCCCATGCCGGAACGTGAGCGTCTGGTCTATCGCGATCGTGCCCGAATCGGTCGCGGCTTCGATGTGATACGTCACCGCCCGCTTCCTGATCGGCAGGCCCTGCGCCTCCAGGATCGTCTTGACCCGCGCGTCTTCGTCTTTGTCCAGACGGTAGGCCAGGGGGATCGTCTGCGGCCAGGCGTCGCGCCGCTGGTAGATGAAGTCGTACCCCTTGCGGTCCAGGAAGAAGGTGAGGTGCATCTCCAGAGGCGGAGACTGGGGTGGGACGGTGATCTGGTAGCGGTGCCAGAGATGTTCCGGCGTTGCGTCCATGTCCGGCACTTCCTGCACATGGACCAGGGCGTCGGCAGGGGCCTGCGCCTCTGCCGGGGTTCCGACCGTCAGGCGCGGGAGGGTGCGGTGTCGCCCGGCCTGGGAGAACAGCAGCAGACCCGCCCCGGCAGCGCAGGCAGAAACTACCGCGATATCACGCGTGTTCATCCAGGGCCTCCAGTCTGAGTGAAAGAAGGGATTGGGGCGGGGATGGCCCCGCCCCGGCGGCGGCTACTTGCCCTTGCTCTCCGCGTGTGCGCGCACCGACTCAAGCTGGCCCGCCGACCCTAGGTACTCCGAGCGGCTGACGATGAATTTGGCGTACTCGGCGATGAAGACCTTTCCGGGCGAGCGCAGGTCGAAGTCCTCGGGCTTGTCCTGGAAGAACTCGCGGTGGACCCGCGTCCAGACCAGCCGGCCGTCCGTGTCGATGTTGACCTTGCAGACGCCGAGCTTTGCGGCGGGCAAATACTGGTCGGCGTCCACGCCCTTCGCGCCTTCCTTCAGCTTGCCGCCCGCCGCGTTGATGCGGGCCACCTCGTCCTGCGGGACCGAGGACGACCCGTGCATGACGAGCGGGAAGCCGGGGAGCTGCTCCTGGATGGCCTTGATCCGGTCGAAGTGAAGGCCCTGGCCGCCTGAGAACTTGTAGGCCCCGTGGGAGGTCCCGATGGCGCAGGCAAGGCTGTCGCAGCCGGACTGGGCGACGAACTCTTTTGCCTCGAACGGGTCCGTCAGGAGCGCGTTCTTCTCATCCACGGCGATGTCTTCCTCCACGCCGCCCAGCATGCCTAGTTCCGCCTCGACGCTGAGGCCTTTCGCGTGGGCCGCGTCCACGACACGCTTGGTGATGGCGACGTTCTCTTCAAACGGGTCGTGGGAGGCGTCGATCATCACGCTCGAATAGAAGCCGCTCTCGATGCACTCCATGCAGGTCTTCTCGTCGCCGTGATCCAGATGCACCGCGAAGACCGCTTCCGGGTAGATCTCGTCGCAGGCCCGGATGATCGCTTCCAGCATCCGCTTGTCGGTGTAGGAGCGCGCGCCCTTGGAAATCTGGATGATGAAGGGCGATTTGGCGTCTATGCTGCCCCGGAACAGGCCCAAGGCCTGCTCGGCGTTGTTGATATTATACGCCCCGACGGCGTACTTGCCGTAGGCGTGCTCGAACAGCGTCTTGGTGGTCACGATCATGGGCTTGTGGTTGCTCCTCATCAAAGGTCTTTGAATGTCGCCCCGATTATACCCCAGGCAAACAAGGAATCCGCCCCGCCGGCGTTGAATGCTCCCCTGCACGGCGGCGCCGCCCTGACTCCACACTGACTCTCTCGCCGAAGGAAGTTGCCGCCTCCATGACACTCACCGCCCTGTCACCGCTGCGCCGCCTGCTGCTGTCTCTCTGCCTGCTGGGATTGATCTGTGCCGCCGTCGCCCACGCCCAGGCGCCGGTCCTCGCCGTCACCGCTGCCGCCGGCCCGCCGTTCACCACCGAGGCCGCCGCCCGCGCGGCGGAGAGCGGCTCTTGGCTCCTGCGCGGGCGCTCCCTCCTGGGCCTGTTCGTCTTCGCCGCCGTCGCCTGGGGCGTCGGGCGGCTTCGCGGGGCGCGTACCACGCCGCCCCTGCGGCTGATCCTATGGGGCTTCGCCATCCAGTTCGTCTTCGCCGCGTTGGTGCTGAAGACGGCCCCCGGTGAAGCCGGCTTCGCCGCCGTCAGCGCGGGCGTCAAGCATCTCCTAGACTTCACCAAGGAAGGCGCGAGCTTCGTCTTCGGCGACCTCGCCCTGGGCAACAACATCCCCGTCGGGATGCCCCTGGGCGACCCGGCGATGGGGCCGGTCCTGCACCCGGCGGCCTACGCGCACGTCGGCGGCTACTTCGCCTTCTACGTCCTGCCGACCATCGTCTTCTTCTGCGCCCTGACCACGCTGCTCTACTACTCCGGAATCATGCAGTGGGTCATCCAGGGGATGGCCTGGGTCATGCAGAAGTCCATGGGCACGTCCGGGGCCGAGACACTGGCGGCGGCCACCAACATCTTCGTCGGCCAGACGGAAGCGCCGCTGATGGTCAAGCCGTTCCTCGCGAACGCCACCAATTCGGAGCTGATGGCGATGATGACGGCGGGCTTCGCCAACATCGCTTCGGGCGTCCTCGCCGCCTACGCCGCCATGCTCTCCGGCTTCTTCCCCGACGCGGCCGGCCACCTGCTGGCCGCCTCGCTCCTGTCCGCCCCGTCGTCGCTGGTCGTCGCCAAGCTGATCCTGCCCGAAACCCGGACGCCCGAGACGGCCGGGAGCGTCAAGATTAAGGTCACGCGCACCGACGTCAACGCCGTGGACGCGCTCACGCGCGGCGCTTTGGAAGGCTTGCAGCTCGCGCTCAATGTCGGGGCCGTCTTGATCGTCTTCGTCGCCATGATCGCCCTGCTGAACGCCGTCCTCGGGTGGGCCGGCCACTTCTTCGGCTATCCTGCCCTGTCGTTCCAGCAAATACTCGGCTGGATCGCAACCCCCTTCGCCTGGATGACCGGGATGCCCTGGCACGACGCCCAGCAGGTCGGCCCCTTGCTGGGCATAAAAACGGCCGTGAACGAGTTCGTCGCCTACCTCCAGATGTCCCAGACGCTGGGGACGAACCCGCACTTCATCACCCCGCGCTCCGCCGTCATCGCCATCTACGCCCTCTGCGGCTTCGCCAACTTCTCCAGCGTCGCCATCCAAGTCGGCGGCATCAGCGGCATGGCCCCGACCCGCCGCTCCGACCTCTCCCGGCTGGGGATGGTCGCCATGTTCGGCGGTGCCCTGTCCTCCCTCATGGCCGCCTGCGTCGTCGGCGTTTTGCTGTGATTCGTGCCATAATAGGGGTGCCGCGACAAACCGGAGCAGAACGCCATGGATGAAGACCGGGTTCGGGGCGAACTAAATGCCGTGAAGGAAGCCGTAGAGCAGTTGACCGGCCTGCGCTCCCGGTGGAGCGGGAACGTGATCCTGCTGGCCCCGCCGGAGATCGTGGCGCTGAAAGGCACGCTCGTTTCCGCCGAAAAACGGTGGGCCTGTGACGTGCTGGTGAGTACAGCCATCGTCAGCTCCCCCCTGCGATGGCGGACGTATGCCCACGAGATGCTCCATTCCGTGTCCGTGGGGCTTAACGAGGCCGACCTCGGCCGCTTCCGGGGTTGGGAGGAGGGCGTCGTTGAGCAAACGCAGCGCCTCCTCCGCGAGAGGGTTTTGGGCCTCGTCGGCGCGGATACGCCGGAGGCCGCATTTTTTGACGGGGACCGGACGTGGAGACTCAACCACTATATCAAGGCCCTTGAAGAACTCCGCTTGTTCCTGGGGGCGGAGTCGGAGGCCCACTTCTTGCGCCTCCTCTGGACGCCCCCTGAACGTGCGCCTCGCGTTCGTCAGGTCACTCAGGCCCGAACCGGACTTCCATCGCCTGTTCGCCTACACGGTGGGCAGGCTGCGCTAGTCGGAACAACCAAAAGGTGTCACGCATGGCAATCATTTATCGCTATGACTTCCCGCCGCACGTCCTCGCGGAGCGCGAGAAGGTGTTCCAGGAGATCGAAGACCTCCTCCTGCTGAGGACGGTCGCCGCCGCCGACAAAGCGGTCGCGCTGCACCTCGAGTGGGTGCTGAAGCATCGGGATGATTACATGGCCCTTGACTACGGCAGTGACATCTGCCGTCTGCGTGACGCAATCGTAGCCGTAGCGCCGCTTCCGGCCGACCTCTGGGATGCTGAAGACAATTTTGCGGCCGTTGGCTAGTTTCCCTCCGACATCCGACCGAAAAGGACCCTCACGACACATGCGCCTCAAACTCGCAAGCCTTCTTTCTGCCGCCGCCCTGCTTCTCCTCACCGGCTGCGGCAACCACGACGCGGCCGGAACCGGCGGGGCACCGTCCGCAGTGCCGTCCGCGCCGCTCAAGGTCGGCATCATCCCGTTCGAGGATGTGGATGCCATCACGAAAGCGTTCCAGCCGTACTCAACTTATCTGGGCAAGAAGAGCGGCCGGCCCGACGGGCAGGTGTTCGTCACCCCCTCCTATGCCGGCGTGCTGCAAGCCTTGCAGGCCGACCAGATAGACTGCGCCTACCTCAACCCGCTTTCCTATGTGCTGGCGACCCAGCAGTTCGCGAATACGCCGGAAAAGCTGGTCCCCATCTCGATGCCCTACTTCCACCACAGCCTGACCTACAAGGGCGTCATCTTCGTGCGGGCCGACTCGGGCATCAACTCGCTCAAGGACCTCAAAGGCAGGAGCTTCGCCTTCGGCGACCGGACCTCCACGTCCAGCTTCCTGTACCCGGCGGGGATGCTCAAGAAGGCCGGCATTGACCCGGAGAAGGACCTGAAGCCGGTCAACATCAGCGGAACGGCGGGCGTGCTGGCCGTCTTCAACAAGCAGGTTGACGCGGGCGCGATCTACGAGACGGGCATCCAGCAGGCCTTCACCGATCCGGCGACAAAGAAGGTGGATCAGGCCAAAGTAAGCCAGTTCAAGATCATCGCGACCACCGACCCCATCCCGAACGGCATGTTCGTGGCGCGCGGGAACCTGGACCCGGCGACGCTGGACAAGCTGAAGGCCGCGCTGGCGAACATCAACACCGACCCCGACGGGCAGGCCGCCCTGAAGGTGATCCCCTGGGACAAGATCGTGCCCGCCGACGACTCGATCTTCAATCCCGTGCGCGAGAACGCTCAGATTTTCGGCCTGGACATCAAGGCGCTGGACGAGAAGAAGAAGTAGCCTCTCATGCCCGATGTCATTGCCATTGACAGCCTGACCCACTCGTACAAGGTGGGCGTCCCCGTCCTGCGCGGCGTGGACCTGCACGTCGCGCCGGGCGAGATCGTGGGGCTGATCGGCCTGTCCGGGGCGGGCAAGAGCACCCTGCTGCGCTGCATCAACGGCCTGGTGCGGCCCACCGGCGGGGCCTGCGTCGTGCTGGGAACGCCGGTCGAGTCGCTGGCGGAGGGGCAGATGCGCCTGCTGCGGCGGCGGATCGGGATGATCTTCCAGGAGTTCAACCTGATGGAGCGGCTGACGGTGCAGAAGAACGTCCTGATCGGGCGGCTCGGCTACACGCCCACGCTGCCTTCCTGCCTGCACCGCTTTTCCGCCGCCGACGTGCGCCTGGCGCGCGAGTGTCTGGCGCAGGTGGGGCTGGAGGGGCTGGAAATGCGCCGCGTCCGCGACCTGTCCGGCGGCCAGAAGCAGCGCGTCGCCATCGCTAGGACGATGGCGCAGGGCGCGGAGATCATCCTGGCGGACGAGGCGACGGCGAACCTCGACGTGCTGACCAAGGACGACATCATGGCCCTGCTCCGGGACCTGGCGCGGGAGCGGAACAGGACTCTGATTTTGTCCATGCACGACCTGCCGCTCGCCAAGCGCTACTGTACGCGCATCGTCGGCCTGAAGCAGGGCCGGATCACCTTCGACGCCGCCCCCGATGCCCTGAGCGATGACGCCATCGCCGATGTCCTGGAGCGGTCGCCGCATGTCTTCGCTTAAGCCCGTGTTCGCCGCCGCGGGCCGCCTGCTGCTGGCGCTCGCCGTCCTGGCCCTGATCGTCTGGGCCTTCATTGGCCTGCAATTCGACTTCACCCACTTCCGCACCGGCGTCCGGTCCGGCGCGGAGTACGTCGGGCGCATGTTCCCGCGCAAGGGCGCGGACTGGCGGTACGACCTTGCCCTGGGGCGCGACCTCTGGGCGCCCTTCCTGACCACGGTGCAGATGGCGATCGTCGGCACGACCCTGGGCGCGCTCCTGGCGTTCCCGTTCTCGTTCCTGGCCGCCCGGACCGGTGCCGTCCCGCGGCCCCTGAGCGCCCTGATCAAGACCTATCTGAACGTCTCGCGGGCCGTGCCGACCATCATTTACGCCCTCATCGTCGTCTCGGCCATTGGGCTGGGGCCGTCGGCAGGCGCGCTGGCGATCTCGTTCGTCACCTTCGTCTCGCTCGCCAAGCTGTGGGCGGAGAGCCTGGAGTCGGTCGCCGCCGGGCCGATCGAGGCCGTGCGCGCGGCGGGTGGCAACGCCGCCCAGGTCTTCGTGTTCGGGATGCTCCCGCAGGTCTTCCCGTCGTTCCTGTCCACGACGCTCTACTCGCTGGAGTTCAACCTGAAGGACTCTTTCATCGTTGGAATCGTCGGCGCGGGCGGGCTGGGCTTCCAGCTCTACAACGCCATCAACCTGTTCAAGCTGCTGGATGCCGGGGTGATCGTGGCCCTGCTGATCGTCCTCGTCAACCTGGTGGATTACCTGTCGTACCGGGTGCGCCTCGTCTTCTCGTGACGCTCTTAGAGAGCCGGGATCAATGGACCGAACCAAAAACACGCTCGCTGTCCTGTTCGTCGCCGCCGCCTTCGGGCTGCTGTTCTTCAGCGTCCGGACGTCCAAAATCGCCGACCAGACCTCGCGCGGGCTGATCGCCGCCGGAGACGCCAAGCCCGCCGTTGACTTCACGCTGCCGGTCGCCGCGACGGGCCGCCCGCTGCGGCTGGCGAACGCCGAGAAGGCCGGGCCGGTCGTGCTGGACTTCTGGGCGACCTGGTGCGCGCCGTGTCAGGCGGAACTGCCGCACCTCGAAACGCTGTCGCGCAAGTACAAGGGCCGCGTCGCGTTCTACGGCGTGGATTCCAGCGACACGCCGCACATCATCATGGCCTTCACAAGCCAGAGCGGCTTGACCTTCCCCACGCTCAGTGATCCCAATCACTCCGTCTCGTTCCTCTACGGCGCGGACTCCATCCCCCTGCTGGTCGTCGTCGACGGCAAAGGGCGCGCGCGCTCGGTCGTCAACGGCTACGACCCCAATGAGAACGTCGAGGTTTCACTCTCCAAAACACTAGACGCCCTGCTGGCCGAACAAAGGAAAACCCCATGACAAAGCAGACCTGCCTCCCCGCCTTCGCCCTGCTGGCACTGGCCGTACCTGCCATTGCTCAGACTCCCGCCGCACCCCTGACGCCGCCCGCCGTGCTGGGCGCGGCCAAGACGATCCAGTTCACGGCCACCCAAGTAATGGGGCCGGGGGACACTCCCGTCAGAGTCTCCGTCGCTTCTCTGGCACAGCCGAACAAGGCGTTCATCCAGGACACCGTCGCCAAGTCAAATACACTTTCCACGGTGTATGCCTCCGACGGCAAGACCCAGACCGAGTACAACCGGCCTCGCAGCCGCTACACCACGTCCGGCGCTGCCGCTCGTCTCGCCGATCTGAACTCCGGCACGCTCGCCCTCTCTGTCCTGACGGACTTCCTCACCCCCGAATCGTTCGCCAAGTTCCACCATGCCACGAGTGATGCCGCCGGTGTCTACCGGATGCCGCTGGGGAAGCAGGGGGCGAGAACCATCGAGGAAGTCCTGGCGCTCGACCAGGCGACGGGACTGCCCGCCTCCATTTCCATCTTCATCAAGCCGAGCAAGACGCCCGAGGTGCCGGCGGAGCGCATCCTGTTCACCGACTGGAAGCTGGACGCGCCCATTGATGACGCCAAGTTCGCCTATGCGCCGCCCGCGACGGCCACCCTCTACAGCCCGCCGAAGCTGCTGGCAAACGGGACGCCGGCACCGGACTTCACCGCGAACGACAAGGACGGCCACCCGGTCAAGCTCTCCGACTACAAGGGGAAGACCGTCGTGCTGGACTTCTGGGCGACCTGGTGCGGCCCGTGCCAGATGTCCCTGCCGCACACCACGGCCGTCGCCAAGCAGTATGCCGACAAGGGCGTGACCGTCCTGGCCGTCAACGTCTGGGACAAGCCCGAGTTGTTTCAGGCCTGGCTGCCCAAGCACCCGCAGTACGGCGGCCTCAACTTCCTGATTGACCCGGCCAAAGACGACGCCAAAGGCATCGCGACGGGCCTCTACGGCGTGTCCGGCATCCCGACGCAGTACGTCATCGGGAAGGACGGCCGGGTCGTCAAGAGCATCGTCGGCTACGAGGAAGGCGGCACTGCGCTCGAAGACGCCTTGAAGGCGGCGGGTGCCTCGTAGACCGTTCCTCTCGTAGACCGTTTATGCCGCGCCGCCGCCGGGTAACTAGGACCTGGAATACGGAGGGTCATCATGTCTCACGATCAAGCGACGAAACAGGCTTTCGAGCATACGGCGAAGATGGAGAAGCAGGCACGCGAAGAAGCGCGCGAGGAAGACGCGCTGAACGCGGCGGTCCTGAAGGCGGACAACCACACGGGCCAGCAGGGGATGATGCCGGTGGGCGGCGGACTCATCGAGGGGACGGAGATCAAGCAACTCCGCGACATGCTGCCCGACTGGCACAAGGACGAGCTGCGGCGGCTCCTGATCGTCTCCCCCGGAACGCGGCTGGCGCAGGGCGACATCTACTGCGACCTGCGGTTCAAGGAGCGGGGTGAGCTGGTCGCGCACGGCGAGGAAGAAGTCCATGAGGAGCTTCTGGTGCCGAAAAAGGCCGTGGATTACGAGATCTGGAACAAGCTGCTCGGCAAGCCGAACCTGGCGGGATGACTGTAGGGGCGCGATTCATCGCGCCCTCTTTCCCATCAAAAGGCAAGAGCCTCCGGCTCCGCTTCAATCGCGGCGTCGGGGGCTTTTTCCATGTCTATCAGGTAGCGGGCCGTCATCTTGCGGGCCGCCTCGGCGACGGCGGCCCGCAGCGGGACGGGTTCGATGACTTCGGCCTGCGCGCCGAAGGACAGCACCCAGTAGAGCATTTCCTCGTAGCCATGGACGGTCACGCGGAAGAGCAGGCTGCCGTCGGGCTGCTTCTCGATCTTTTGGGTGGTGTGCCACTGCCCCCCGGCGATCCAGCCGGCCACCTCCCGGTCGAAATGGATGACCACCTCGGTCGGCTCCCCGCCCGCCTGCAACTGCCAGCCGCGACTCAGCCACTCGGCCAGATCGAAGTCCTTGGGGTACTGAAATCGGGCATCCTCGTTGACGCGCAGCCACTTGATTCGGTCCAGGCCGAAGGTGCGGATGCCCGAGCGCAGGTGGCAGTAGCCGACCAGATACCAGGCCCCGATCTTGTAGGTCAGCCCATAGGGGTCCACGCGCCGCTTGGTCGGTTCGGGCCGGTTCCGGGAGAGGTAAGTAATGTCTACAGGGTGGTGGCGCATGATGGCCGACTGCAAATCCTGGTAGATGACGGCGGAAAAGTCCCGGACGACCGGCAGGCCGATGGAAACGCGCTCGTCCGACTTCTTGATCTCGGAGGCGATGCGCCGGGGCAGGATGAGGTCGATCTTCTTCAGGGCGGACGCCAGAGCGCCCTTGTAGGCCGCCCCAGCTTGGTTGGCGAAGCTGGTCCCGGCCAGCCGCAGGGCGAGGGCTTCGGGGGGCGTGAAGGAGGTCGGCAGGAACTTCATTTCGGCCAGCCCGAACTTGCCGTCCTTGCGCTTGACCTGTCCCCACTGCCGCAGGACGGCGATGTCCCGCTCGATGGTGGCGCGGGACACGTCGAACTTCTTTTCCAGTTCGGCGGCGTCCCAGGTGTACGGCTCCCGGTCAATCAGTTGGAGGATCTGGATCAGCCTTGAGAATTGTTCTTCGAGTGTCATGATGCGTCAGCGGACCCATAGCGAACCCGCCCAGGAGCTTACCTGTGGCGGGCGTCACTTCCTTCCCCCCTCATCTCTCGTTCAGCAGGTGGGCCTCGCCGCCCGGCGAGATCGTGTAGCGGAGTTTCGTGACCTCATGTTCGGGGTCCCAATCTTCCATGCGGTCGTTCGTGACCAGGGGCGCTCCCAGCAGTTTGGCCGCCCGCAGCAGCACCTCATCCGCCTGGGTGCCGGCATCCACCAGCAGGAGTTCCGAGTTGTCGCGCAGGCCGCGCAGGGCGGCCGGTTCGTCAATGGAATAGGGCAGGTTGGCGTCGGCGTACAGGACGACCGGGAAGAAGCCGCGCGCCCACAGTGCGCGCCGCACGGCCCGCAGGTGGCGCAGGCGCGGCTGACCGTGGACCAGCGATTCCTGGTCGAACCAGGCGACGTTGCTGCCGTCCACCACGGCCGGCCCGCGCGGCGTCCGGCGCAACGGGATGAGGCGGGCGGGGTCGTCCGAGGCGGCCTGTTCCAGCGCGGCCCAGATGCGGGCGTGGCCGGCGGGGTCGGCGGCTCCCAGGGCAACCAGGGCGGAGCGGACGGCGTCCACGAGCGCCCCGCCGCGATCTACGGCCTCGATGACCGAGCGCGCGGTCGCTGTCAGGCCCGGTTCCAGTCTCATCGCCAGTTTCAGCGGCAGAGGGTCGTCCGGCCCGAGCGCGCCGGGCGGCGGCATCAGGACGGGGGCCAGCGGCGTCTGCGTCACGATGATGTTCGCCAGCCAGCCGTGTGCGTAGGGGTCCGCCCCGCGCAGCTTGGACAGCAGAAGACGGCCCGCCTCGACGCCCGCCGCGTCGGCGGGCGAGAGCGCAGACAAATACTGCCGGGCCTCGGCCTCCGCCCCCTCGGGGCGTGCCACCAGCCGCAGCAGGCGTCGCAGGGTTTCGGCGGCGGCAACCGTCTCCTGCCGCGTGATCTCGACGCCCAGCAGGCGACGGGCATAGGCGGCGGCGGAACGGAGGTCCTTTTTGCCCTCCATCGCCCGGCTCGCGATGTCCAGGGCGTCGGCGTCGTCCGCATCCGCCTTCAGCACGTCCTCGGCCAGCGCCAGCGCCACATCATGTTTGCCCTTGTCCAGCAGGTGCCGCGCCGCCGTCAGCCACGGAGAAACGGTGGGGACCGCCCCGGCCGAGGCGGCGCGCGTGGAACGGGCGGGCAAGGAAGGCGGCGGCGAGACTTTGTCCTCACTGAGCGCCTTCAGCAGCCGCGTCTCCGTCTGCTCCGCGCGCGCCACCTGACGCTCCAGGCGGCTGATCCGGTCCGCCTGCTTTTTGGCGAGGGCGAGCGACTCGTCGCGCCCCGCCTCCGCCGCTCTCCTGGCCTTCAGTGCCGCTTCTGTTTCCGCCTGAGCCATCCCAAGGGCCTGCCGCGCCTCGTCGCGCTCCCGCCGCCGCTGGTCCCGCTCGGCACGGACGGCGGCCACCGCGTCCGGCTTATCGGGAGTCGGGGACGCTCGGGGTGGGGTGGGGGGCGTCTTCGGGGGGGCGGGCGCGGGTGCAGGCTCCACCTCGGCGATCTCGCGCAGCTTGTCGGCCAGCGCGGCGTCCTTCACGGCGGCGAGGACGAGCCGGGTGCGGACGAGGGGATTGGCATAGCCCTTGGCGTCCGTGCGGAAGCCGAGAAAAGCCTGGCTGACGCCGAATCCGTGGTCCGGGTCTTTGAGCAGGGCGAGGACGGCGGCGGGCCGGACGCGGGAAAGCCAGCCCCGCACCGTGGCCGCGTCGAGCGGTTCCGCTTCGGGTTCGGCGGTTTCAGCCTTCGCCGGCTCCGGGTCGTTTGCGACCGGGGCGTCCTCTTCCATGGCTCAGGCCGCCCCTGCCAGGACGGGCAGGGGCCGCTCGGCGGGCCGCCGCCGGGTCGCCTCGGTCACGAGCTGCCCGCAGGCGGCGGCGATCTGTTTCCCGCGCTCCTTGCGCTGGGTCACGGTGATGCCGGCGTCCTCCAGTATCTTGCGGAAGGCAAAGATGCGCGAGGACTCGGGCCGCCCGAACGGCTCCGCCACGGACGTCGGGTTGTAGGGGATGACGTTCACCGCCGCCCCCATCCCCTTGATCAGCCGGGCCAGCTCGCGGGCGTGTTCCGGCTCATCGTTGACATTGCGCAGCAGGACATACTCAAAGGTCAGCCGCCGCCCCGTGTGTTCGGCGTAGCCCCGGCAGGCCGTCATCAGCCGATCCAAGGGGTAGGTCTTGTTAACGGGGACCAGACGTGTCCGCAGAACGTCGTTCGGCGCGTGGAGCGACACGGCCAGGGTGAGCTGCAAGTTTTCGGCGGCCAGCTTCTCGATGTTCGGGACGATGCCGACCGTGGACAGCGTGATGTGGCGCATGGCGATCCCGCACTCGGCGTTTAGGATTTTGATCGCCTTCAGCACGGCGTCGTAGTTCAGCAGCGGCTCGCCCATGCCCATCAGAACGATGTGGCTGATGCGGCGCGCTGACAGAGACTGGAGCAGAAGGTACTGAGACACGATCTCGCCCGCCGAAAGGTTGCGCGTCAACCCCTGCGTCCCCGTCGCGCAGAAGGCGCAGGCCATCGGGCAGCCCGCCTGCGTCGAGAGGCACACCGAGACGCGCTTCTCGTCGGGCAGCAGGACGCACTCGATGGGGTGCCCGCCCTTCGTCAGCTTCGCCAGGGCCTTCACCGTGCCGTCGCGCGGGTCTTCCTGCTTCTGCGTCAGTGCGAGGGGCGGCCCGGCGAAGTGTTCCGTCAGGGCACCCCGCGCGCTCCGAGGCAGGTCGGTCATGGCGGCGAAGTCCGCCGCAAACCCGCCGCCCTCTTCGGGCATGGGGCGGCGGTACAGCCATTCGGCCACCTGCGACCCCCGGTACGCCGGCAGGCCCGCCGCCTCGGCCACGAGGGCGCGGATTTCTTCCGTCGTGTGCCCGATCAAACTCTCAAATTGATGTTCTACCACACCTGAGAGTATACCCGGAATGGGAGTCGGCGTCAACGAGCGGTCGGAGCGGACAGATCCGAACATACAGAAACGGCGGATTCTCCCGATAATACTGCCATGATGGGAATGCCATTACTTGATCTAATGAAGGATGATCGCGGGCAAGAACGGACGTTCAAGCGTTACCGCGTCAATCTCCCCCTGTTCGTCCATGAGAACGCCGGGAGGGCCGCCGTGCCGGGTCTGGCACACAACATCAGTCTGAGTGGCATCGGCTTCGTCTGCCTGGAACACTTCGAGCCTGAGGCCATGGTCGAACTCGAGATCACGCTTGAGGCTCGGGCTTATCTCCTGCTCGCGCGCGTCTGCCGGTGCCGCCGGCTCGATCTGCCCGGCGACCTGCTGTACCACTACGGGACACAGTTCGTGCGGACCGAGGCCGTCCTGCGGTTCATCCCCGAGGCCGCCGAGTTCCTGCTCGCTCAGGGCGGCGACCGGCGGACGGTCCGGGTCCCCGGCAGCACGCCCAGCCGGACGCCCGCCACGTCCCCGGTCGGGTAGCAGCCCATCTTCAAGGCCGGGCTGGCGGCGGGAACGCGGAAGTCGCTGGTCACATAATCCCCGAAGGTGAACGCGCCCACTGTGCTGCCCTGCTCCAGCCCCAGGTCGTTGCGGACGGCGGCCAGTGTGTCGTACTGCTTGTTCCGCCGCCAGGCCGCCCCCCAATGGAACAGAGCCGGCCCGTCGGGGTTGGAGTAAAAGTTGTCCGCGAACGTCAGCCGCAGAGTCTCCAAGGACAGCCCCATCGGCTGGCCTTTGGCGTCCTTCGCGACGTAATCCCCGGCCAGGTTCTGCGCCGCCTGCCCGGCATCGGCCTTCTTCCCCTGCCTCGCCCGCGGCCAGTGGCGCTCGTCGCCCACGTCGAACCACCCCCACGTCTGCGCGTCCCGGTTGCCCGCGATGACGTTGTGCCGGATGACCTCGTCGTGGTTCCAGACTGCCTCCTCGGGCGTGCCCGGCTTCGCGCCCCGGCGCGGCGTCGTCCGCCCCTGTTCGCGAAAGTCAAAGCCTTCCCTGTTGGCAACCAGCAGGTTGCGCTCGATGACGCAGCCCGGCGACGAGGACAGGCAGATGCCCGCCTGCGCCCCCCAACCGCCCGGCGTGTCCGCCAGGCCGTTGCCTACGATCACGTTGTCGTGGGCGCGAAGGCCGAATGAGATCTCGTAGAAGATGCCCGCATCCTCGTTGCCCGAAATCAGGCAGCGGCTCACCTCGGCGTCCTCGTTGCCGATGTCGAACCAGACGCCCGCGCCCCGGTTCTCCAGGATGCGGCAGTGGTCCAGGACGGGGTGGCGCGACAGCACGATCTTCAGCCCGCCCGCCTCCCAGCCCCGGCTGAAGTCTTTCGTGTTGTTGTTGCGGACCAGGCAGTCCGTCAGCCGCAGCCGGTCCGCGCCGCCCGCGCCGAAGCCGAGCTGGCCGTTGTCCTGGAAGGCACAGCGCTCCACGGTGATGTCGGGGGCGACGAACGAGGCCCCGCTGCCGTTGGTGCGCTCGGCCGTGCAGTCCTGGACCACGTCGTGACGCCCCGCAAACCGGATCGCCCCCTGCTGGGCGGCATTGGCGGCGTACCGGAACCTGACCCCGCGCAGCGAGACGTAATTCCCCTTGCATTCCCACAAGACGGCGCGCGTGGACGCCTCTGTGGGCACGGCGTTCAGGTCCTCGCCGCCCGCGCTCCAGGCGTACAGCCGCTTCCCGTCCAGGTCGGCGAAGAAGTCCCCCCGGCCCAGGGCCTCCCGGCGCAGGACCTGGTGCAGCATGTAGTTCCTGACAAAGACCTGCTCGGCCCGCCCGATCAGCAGGTGGTAGTCGTCGTCCGGGTGCGTGTGCGCCGGCCCGCCGAGGAACGTGTAGGGCCAGGGGACGCTATAGACCGCATCCGGGCCGGGTTCCTTCCGCCACCCCGTCAGCCGGTCCGCGCCTGTGACGACCACGTTCGCGGCGGGCGCGGCCTCAAACCGAATGGGCCTGGCCGCTGTCCCATCCATCCCGACGGTGACGCTCTCCCGATAGACCCCCGCGTGGATCAGCACCGTGTCGCCAGGCTTGACCGACTGCGCCGCCGCGCCGATGGTGCGGAACTGATGGTCCCCATCAACAGCCGGGAGCGGGGCGGGGGCGACGTGGAAGACGCGCCCCCGCCCCGCGCCCAGTACGCCCGGTTGTAAGCTGAAAAGGCCGAAAACGGCTGCCAGGAGCGGCGCGGCGGCGCGGCGGATCATTCCCGCTGCTAATTTGTTCATGATGCACTCGTTATAGCATAAGCAGGCACAGAAACTCAGCGGCGTACAGAAACGGCTCGGCCTGCCGATAATGACGGCATGACACTGTCACTCAGCGAAGCCCTGACGGAGCGGTCCGGCCAGCGGCGGGCCTTCCAGCGATACCCCGTGAGCCTGACGGTCCTGGTGCAGCCGGCCCCGGAAAACGGCGTCCTGCGCCGCCGGGGGGTGACGACCGCCCTCGTGACGAACGCCAGCCTGTCCGGCCTGGTCTTCGTCTCCAACCGCCCGCACCCGCCCGGCTCCCTGGTCGAGATCCAGATCAGCCTCGGCGCGCACGTCCACCGCGTCCGGGCCATCGTCCGCCGCAGCCAGATCCTGACTCTGCCGGGGCGTCGGGCGTTTGAATGCGCCGCCCAGCTCGTGCGGGGCGAGGAAGTGACGCGGTTCATCCCCGCCCTGGCCCGGCACCTGTATCAGCACCGGCTCGGCCGGGACACTCCCACGGCGTGAAGGCGTCGTGACGAGAAAAAGCCCGCGCCTTTCGCTTGGGGCGAAGGGCGCGGGCTTTTGTTTGACCGCCGCCGCAGGTCAGGCATTGGCCGACGGGCTGCTCTCCTCGCGGGAGTAGTAGCCCAGCTCGACGAGCAGGTCGTCAGGGTCGGTGTCGAAGAACTCGGAAATCGCGTGGATAAAATCCACGGAGGGGGCGTCGGCCAACTGTGTGCCGGGGGCAAGCATCTCTGCTTCGGTGTTCATGGTGATCTCCTGCGCGTCATCTCAACGAGGTCAGATTTTTAGCTTTAGAGCGGCCTCAAGCCCTGACTTCCGGGCAAAACCTCTCTAGTATACCACAGTCCGCCGGATTTCATGCCTGATGCCGGCCTTTTTCTTCCGGCGCTCCCCCGTACCCTTCTTGCAATCGTCTTGCAATCGTGCCGCGCATCCGGTATACTCCCGGCTACGGTGAACGCGATCATTGACAACCAGGAGCGCAGGCTCGCCCTGTGCGTCCGGGACCGGATGGAGGCGGGGGCGGTGAGCGCGCGGCTCGCCGTGGGCTACCTGTTCCTGGACGGCTTGGCCCCCTTGCGGGCGCAGATCGAGCGGCTCGGGTCGCTTGAGATCCTCATCGGCAACGTGGTGAACCGCTTGACCGAGGAGCAGGTGCGCGAGGAATCGGCGGCACGGCAGCGGGGCGGGGAGAACCTGGTCCGGGGCGGGGAAGACGTGGCGGCGACGCTGCGCGACGGGCACGACCGTGCCGCCGCCGAGACCGCCCTCAACCTGCGCGCGACCATCGCCGCGCTCCCGCCGACGCCGGAGAACCGGGCGCTCCTGCTGACACTCGCCGGGCGCGTGGCGCAGGGCCACCTCCGGGTGCGGCTGTACACGCGCGGGCGCATCCACGCCAAAGTGACGCTGCTGGAATATCCCGAGGGACACCCGGACGCGCCCGGCGTCGGGATCGTCGGGTCGAGCAACCTCACCCTGGGCGGGGAGGCGCACCCGACCGAGTTGAACGTCGCCGTGCGCGACGCGGAAAGCCTCGCCGCGCTGGACTCCTGGTTTGGGCGGCTTTGGAACGGTTCGCAGGACTTCCACCGGGAGCTGTTCGACGAATTGGGGCAGTGCTGGGCGTTCCGCTAGGCGGCCCACCGCCGGGGCCGGCGTTCGTTCCGGGCGTCCGGTGCCCGCGCGGGCGAGGCGAGGCGCGAGTCTTCTTCGGAGGTGTCGTCATCCAGCCAGAGCAGCGAGGCGAGGCGGTCACAGACCGGAGCCTCCTCGTGGGCGTCGCAGAGGGCTTCCGCCTGGGCGGGCGGAATTAACATGAGCGGTTTCATACGACCTCCTCGTCGTGAGCCAACCGAGAGCAAGAATGAACGGGCGGCGTCATTGCCGGTTCCATGTTCTTTCCCATTTTACTCGTTTTCATACATCTTTTCAACGTCAATGCCGCCTGGTCTTTGCGGTACTTTTTCCATCATCGGAAAAAAGTGTCCCTGGCTTTAGGGCCGCGCGAGGCCGGAGGCCGCCCCGTCCGATCATGCCTGAAACTGTCTTTGATACGCCGCAGTCCCCGACCGACCTGCTGCCGCGCCTGCTGGCCCTGCCGCGCGGTGCCTCCGTCCTCCTGCTGGGTGGGACGGACAGCGGCAAGACCACCTGGACGCGCGACGGCGTCTTCGCCCTCAGCGGGGCGGGCCGGGCTGTCGCCGTCGTGGACTGCGACCTGGGGCAGGGCGAGATCGGGCCGCCCGCAACCGTCGGGGCCGGATGGGCCGCCCCGAACGCCGAATTCCGCTCCCTGCGCGACCTGCCGGTCCTGGCCGCCTATTTCGTCGGGGCCGTCTCGCCCGCCCGGCACCTGCTGGACGTCTGCGTCGGTGCGGTCCAGATGGCGCGCGTCGCCAAGAAGCGCCGACCCGACCTGCTCCTGATAGATACCGACGGCATGATCGGGGGGGCCTCGGCCCGCGAGGTCAAGCGGCGCTTGGCCGAGCTGCTGCTGCCGCAGGTCGTCGTCGCCCTGGCGCGCGGCGACGAGCTTGCCCCCCTCCTGACCGCCTTCTCCCGTCTGGACGCCCCCGAAGTCTGGCGTGTTCCCGCCCACCCCGAGGCCGCGCGCAAGACGCCCGCCGCCCGGACGACCCGCCGGGCGGCCCGGTTCCTCTCCGCGCTGGCGGGCGCGCAGCCGCTCACCTTCCCGCTCGACTCGGTCGCCCTGCAAGGGACCTGGCTCGGCCTGGGGGAGCCTCTGCCGCACCACCTGACCCTCTTCCTCAGCCAGTCGCTGGGCCGGCCCGCCCTGCACGCGGAGCGGACGCCCGGCGGCGGCCTGTACGTCGTCCTCAACGGCGAGGGCTGGGATGCGTCGGGCCTGGCGGCCGTCGAGAGCCACTTCGCGACCCGCGCCGTCTCGATCACGGCGGCCCAGAAGTTCGCCGGCCTGCTGGTCGGCCTGGTCTCGGCGGGCGGCGCGCTGCTCGGGCTGGGGCTGATCGAGCGGATAGACTTCCCCCGCCGCACCCTCTCCGTGCTGACGCCGTGCCGCAAGCCGGCCGCCGTCGCCCAGGTCTGGCTCGGCGGGCTGCGCCTGCGTCCGGACGGGCGCGAGATCGGCGAGGTGCGTCCCGGCGAGATTTAGAAGTAGCCTCCGAGTTAGAAGTGCCCCCTAGGTAGGCAGGCAGCCGAAGTGCGTGACGCGGTCGCGCCCGGCCGCCTAGGAGTGGTAGAGCGCCTTGTCCGCCTGGTCCAGCAGGGGCCAGGCGGGGTCCTCGCCCGGCCGCAGCGTGGCGGCGCCCAGGCTGACGGTCACGGGCCGCGCGGGCCACCCGTGGGCCGCGACCGCCGCCCGCAGCCGCTCCGCGACGGCCCGCGCCCCGGCCCCCTCCGCCCCCGGCAGCAGGATGGCAAATTCCTCCCCGCCGTAGCGCGCGACGAGGTCCACCGTCCGAGCGTAGCCGCGCAGCAGCCCGGCCAGGGTCTTCAGCACCTCGTCCCCTGCGGGGTGCCCGAAGGCGTCGTTGTACTGCTTGAAGTGGTCCACGTCCAGCATGACGAGTGACAGGGGGGTGCCGTCACGCGCTGCCCGCGCACGCTCGTGTTCCATCTGCGCGTGGAACTCGCGGTGGTTCCGCAGGCCGGTCAGGCCGTCCGTGGTGGCGAGCGCGCGGAGCTGAGTGTTCGCCTCCTCCAGGGCGGCCTTCTGCGCCTCAAGCCGCTCCTCGTACTGCTTGTGTTCCGTGACATCGCGCAGCGTCGCCATGAAGTGCGTGATGCCGCCGCCGACCGACCGGACCGGATTGATGCGCCACTCGGCGTGATAGGGCACGGAACCTTTGCGGTAGTTGATGCCCCGGCCGTGGAACGGGATGCCGTCCGCCAGGCAGTGCCGCAGATGACATAGCAGTGCCCGGTCGGTTTCCGGCCCCTGGAGGAGTCTCGGCGTCCGGCCCAGCACCTCGCCCGCCGTGTAACCGGTCATCGCCAGGAACGCCGGGTTCACATAGAGGATGTGCGGGCCGGGCTGCTCGATCACGGCGTCCGTGATCAGAATCGCCTCGCCGGCCTGCTCGACCGCCGCCTGGAGCAGGTGCAGCGCCTCATCCGGCGGGAGGTCCGTCAGTGGGAGGGGGGACATAACAGGAACTTCTTTCAAACCATAGACGGTCTCAAGTTTCAGACAACGGACGGTCTCAAGCCGCCGCCGACAGCAGGCGCAGGAACGGGCGAGCCGCTTCCGGCGGGTTCGCCGGGCGCGCAAACAGGAACCCCTGCATGAAGTCCGCGCCCGCCTCCCGGCACATGTGCATCTGGCTCTCGGTCTCGATGCCCTCGGCGATCACCTGGATCTCGAGCCGCCGGGCCTGGGCGACGACCAGGTCGAGGTTCTGACGCGCGCTCCGGTCGTGTTCGGCGCGGACGATCAGCGCACGGTCCAGCTTGACGTAGTCCGGACGCAGGGCGGTGAGGTATTCCAGCGTGGAGAAGCCCGCGCCCATGTCATCCACCGCCGTGCCCACCCCGCGTGACTTGTAGTAGTCCAGGATGTGTTTGAGCCGCCTCATGTCCGGGATGTGTTCCGACTCCACGACCTCGAAGACCAGGCTCGAAAGCTCCGTGCCGCACTCCTCCGCCGTCTCCATCGTGGTCCGCAGGCAGACCTCCGGGTCGTAGATGGTGTTTGGCATGAAGTTAATGAACAGCCGCGTGTCGGGCATGTGCAGGACGGCGGCGTTGCGGATGGCCACCTGCCGCGCCCGCTGGTCCAGCACATGCTCCAGGTTCAGCTTGACCGAGGCGTCAATGATCGGCCCGGCCCCGATGACCTCCTGAGTCCGGGGGTCGCGGGCGCGGATCAGGGCCTCGTGCGCGAACACGGCACCGGTTTCGGCGTCCACGATCGGGTGGAAGAGGCTGAACAGCCAGCCGTCCTCAAGGGCGTCCCGCACCCAGTCGTGCTGCGCGCGCTGCACCAGGGCAGTCAGCGGCTCCGCCTGGATGAACGCGGCCAGGGCGCTCTCCGCGTCGTCCAGATCGCCGGAGAAGAATA
Source organism: Capsulimonadaceae bacterium (assembly GCA_965215505.1). Lineage (GTDB taxonomy): Bacteria > Armatimonadota > Armatimonadia > Armatimonadales > Capsulimonadaceae > JANXMY01. The sequence continues at coordinate 6,020,555 of OZ244065.1, forward strand.
CGCCCGTCACGTCCTGCGCGACCGAGTCCGGCAACTGCTCCAGGAAGGCCGCAGTCAGGCCCGAGACGCGCGGCCGGAGCGTGGGCAGGGCGAGGACATTTTTCCAGGCCCGGTATGGGGTGTTGGCCGCCTCCAGGCTCCGGATCAGGGCCTCGCGGACGTTGTTGTTATGCGGCCCCAGCAGCAGATGGGTGTTCTGACCGGAAGGGCTGCGATCCGTCACCTGACAGCGGAGGCAGGCCTCCCCGTGCCCGGAGCAGGCGGCGCGTTTTGCGGCGGACTTCATAATTCGGTTGGACTTTCTTAACGATCTTGTCAATTGGCGTGCGTTACCCGGATTATGGCGATTGCCGGGGTGCTGCTCAGGAGGAATGAGTATGACAAGAATCAGCCCCCTCCCTGATGCCATGCTCGGGGAGGGGGCGGACGAGCGGGGAAAGGTTCTCGGGCCGGTCATGCCGGGGCGCGCTTGCGGGCGCGGAAGGCAAGGCCCGCGCTGCCTATTAGGAGCATCCCGCCCAGCGAGACGACCGTGGACGCCTCGGGAACGGGCGACGGAGTGGCTTTCACGCCGTTGAATTGGAGCTGATTGGATGTCCCCGACTGGCGGCGTCCCGATCTCTTGTAAGCCCGTCCCGGTGATGTTGATGACATCCTGGAAACCACTGTCTGTGATGGACTGGAGGCTCCCGCCGGAGATCACAGTATCGGCGAAACTGCCTCCGGCGGTGAAGCTGGCGATCGTCCCCCCTGAGACACTGTCATTACCGCCCGAGACAGAGAAACTCTGGATGATGCCGCCGGTTATGCCAAAAGATGAACCCGAATCTGCGGTGTTGACGGTTCCGCTGCTGATAAAGACGCCGCTGGGTGTAGATATTCTCTGAACATTCCCGCCGGAAACACTGATTCTTCCTGTGGATGCTGACTGAAAAGAATCCGAGCCGATAAATCCGACCGTCCCGCCCGTGACCTGGACTCCTGCTCTGTCAGTGGTCACCTTCCCGACGGTCCCGCCGGAGATGGTCAGTCGGTTGAACGTGCTGGTTACGCCTGTCCCCGTGTCCGCATTCTGGACCGTCCCGCCGGAGATGATGACCTGCCCATTACTGAAGCCTGTACTCGCAGTTTGAACCATCCCGCCGCTGATGAATACGTTGTTACCCGTGACATTCCCGACGGTCCCCCCGGCGATGTTGGCGGCGCCGTTGTTGCCTACCGTGATGTTTTGGATGGTCCCGCCATCCTAAACATTGAGGTTTATGTAGGGGCCAACATTGGGATTTCCCCCTACTTGCCCCGTCGCATAGTTGGTGGTAGAGATGCTCGCGCCGCCGAAGATAGTGCCACCGCCGACAACAGAGGTCCCGGTGCCGCTGACCGTGGCCGTGCCGGAACTGACGGTGATCGTCTGCGCCGGGGCGGGGAGGGCGCAGAGCAGGAGGGAGCCGGCAAGGAAGAGTGTCGGGCGCGAGATCCGGCGAGACGCCGTGGGTGTGCTGTCGCCGTGATCTGTCATGTTGGATTCCCTCAACAGCAGGCGTCCTGCACAAAAGCGTACCCGATCCTGCTGTATCTACTGGTGTCTGCACGAACCATGCCCAAACCCAGTTTTCGGGCCGCATACTCAGGAATCGTGCAGGAAAAGCACCCCGCCGCCACGAACTGAACTCCAACATTCACTTCGTCATCGGCAAAGGAGACAGCGCGAAGACATGAGCAACTACCAGCCCCAGAAATCGGACAAATTCACGTTCGGCCTGTGGACCGTCGGCAACCCCGGCGTGGACCCCTTCGGTGGGGCCGTCCGCACCCCCGTCACGCCCGTCGAGCGCGTCCGCAGATTAGGCGAACTCGGTGCCTACGGCGTCAACCTCCATGACAACGACCTCGTCCCCTTCGGCGCGACCGCCGCCGAGCAGGACGCCATCGTCAAAGAATTCAAGCAGGCGCTTTCAGACAGCGGCGTCGTCTGCGCCATGGCGACCACGAACCTGTTCACCCACGCCGTCTTTAAGGACGGCGCGTTCACCTCAAATGACCCCCAGGTGCGCGCCCTCGCCCGGCAGAAGGTCATGCGCTCCATGGACCTCGGCGTCGAGCTTGGTGCCCCCATCTACGTCTTCTGGGGCGGGCGCGAGGGCGTCGAGATCGAGGCCTCCAAGGACCCCGTGACCGCCGCCAAGCGCTTCCGGGACGCCATCGACTTCTTCTGCGAGTATTCGCAGTCGCAGGGCTACAACCTCAAGTTCGCCCTGGAGGCCAAGCCGAACGAGCCGCGCGGCGACATCTACCTGCCGACGACCGGCGCGATGCTCGGCTTCATCGCGACTCTGGCCCACCCGGAGATGGTGGGCGTCAACCCCGAGTTCGCGCACGAGACGATGGCCGGCCTGTCCTTCTACCACGCCGTCGCCCAGGCGCTCGAAGCCGGCAAACTGTTCCACATTGACTTGAACGGCCAGAAGCCGGGGCGCTACGACCAGGACTTCCGGTTCGGCCAGGAGGACTACAAGCAGAACTTCTTCCTGGTGAAGCTGCTGGAAGACTACGGCTATGAAGGCCCCAAGCACTTCGATGCTCACCCCCTGCGGACCTCGGACCCCGACGACGTGTGGGAATTCGCCAAGGGCTGCATGCGGACGTACCTGATCTTCAAGGAGAAGGCCGCCCAGTTCAACGCCGACCCGGAGATCCAGGCCCTGGTGGCCGAAACCTACAAGCAGGATGCCGACCTGGACCCGATCCTGGACGGCAAGTTCAGCCCCCAGAACGCCCAGGCCTTGAAGGGCATGACCTTCGACGCCGAAGCCCTGGCCGCTCGGCCGCTGCCCTACGAGAAGCTGGACCAGCTCGTCTTCGATCTGCTGCTCGGTGTCCGGTGACTGCCCTGAGCCTCGCCCCTGCGTGTTTCGGCGTAGGGGCGGGGGGACCCCGCCCTCTCGCTCTATCTTCTCCTGTCTGCCGCGTTCACGCTTTTTCGTGGCCTCATCGGGTACAATATCTCCATCTTGGCCCAACTTCGGCGGTTACAACTCATCGTCTGGTGTCTGGTCCTCCCGCTCCTCGGGACTGGGCTGCCCCGTGAATCCGTCTGGCAGTGCGCCCACGCCGCCCAATCCATCACGCTCCTGCCTGCCTCCCCCAACGCCATGCCCTGCCGTATGGCGCACCGGACGCCTATGGCCTGCTGCCGGACTGCCTCCTCCGAGACGCCGCAGCGGGCCTCCCTGCACGCGCCCCCCTGCAAGCCGACCGTCACGCCGGCTGCGCCTACGCCTGTCGCCCGCCTTACCGCCGCCTTTGCACTGCTGATCGCTGCCGATGTGGCCCCCGCTGACTTCCCGCAGGCCCGTCCGCTTTTGCTCCATTCCCCGGTGGTCACGGCCGCCCCGCGCGGCCCGCCGATCCCTCTTGCCTCCCTGACCCACGCCTCCGCCCACGGCCTCCGCGCGCCCCCACTTTCCTGATTCCGTCGTGTCCCGGCGACCGCCGCCGACCCGATGCTTCTCCACGTTACCACTCACCCTCACAGGAGACAGAATCTTGAAACACGCGATGCCGCGCGGCTGCCGGGCGTTTGCCCGCGCCGCCATTCCCCTTGCCTTTCTTTCGCTCGCCCCGGCCGCCCACTCCGACCCGAAGGCCGACCACCAGCGCGGTGCGGACGCCATGCCCGGCATGAGCATGACCGGAATGTCGTCCTCCGTTGACCTCAATGACCCCATGAGCCAGGAGGCGTCGGGCACGGCCTGGCTCCCCGCGTCCTCGCCGATGTACGGCAAGATGGTCATGGGCAAAAATGGCGACATGCTGATGCTCCACGGGGCTGCCATGGCCCGCTACACCGACACCGGTTCCAAGCGCGGCGACCGCCGCTTCGACGTGCCCAACTGGTTCATGGGCATGTACAGCCACCCCCTGGATGCCAGGTCGCAGCTCGGCCTGCGCGGCATGTTCAGCCTCGACCCGGTCACCGAGGGCGGCTACGGCTACCCGTTGCTGTTCCAGACCGGCGAGTCCTGGCACGGTCAGCCCCTCCACGACCGGCAGCACCCGCATGACCTGGTGAGCGAGCTTGCGGCCACCTATTCGCACCTCCTTGGGGGCGGGCGGTCGGCCTACCTTTACGTCGGCTACCCCGGTGAACCCGCCCTGGGTCCCCCCACCTACATGCACCGGCTGCTGGCCTATGACCTGGCGGATGCGCCCGTCGGGCACCACTGGCAGGACGCGACCCACATCACCTTCGGCGTCGCCACGGCGGGCCTGAACTTCGGCAGCAAGGTCAAGGTCGAGGCGAGCGACTTCACCGGCCGCGAGCCGGACGAGAACCGCTATTCCTTCGACAAGCCCCGCTTCGACAGCTACAGCGGGCGATTGTCGTATAACCCGGACGCTAACGATGCCCTGCAATTCTCCTACGGCTTCATCAAGAACGCCGAGGGGGACGGGGCCAATCAGCACCGCATCACCGCCTCCTGGCTGTATAACCGGCCCCTGGGCGAGGACGCGAACTTCACGACGGCATTGGTGTGGGGGCAGAACAACCTGACGACCGAGGGCAAGACCAACTCCTATTTGGCCGAGGCCGACTACCAGCACGGCCGAGACACCCTTTTCACGCGCATCGAGAACATCCAGAAGTCTGGACACGAGCTGGTCCTGCCCGAAGACAGCCTGCAAGGGCGCAAGTTCACCCTGGGCGCGTACACGCTGGGCTATGTGCGTGACCTGACCCACGGGACGGGCATTGACACCGGCCTCGGCTTCGCCGTGACGGCGAACACCAAGCCCTCCGCCCTGAACGCCGACTACGGTACGGGCACCCCGGTCTCGTTCCAGATTTACCTCCGCCTGCGGCCCTCGCGCATGAAGATGGACGGCATGAAGATGGACGGCATGAAGATGGACGGCATGAAGATGGACGGCATGAAGATGGACGGCATGAAGATGGACGGCATGAAGATGGACGCTGCTCCCCCTGCGGCCAAGCCGGACGAGGCGCCCGGTGACGCAAAGGCGATGCCGGGAATGGACATGGCCGCGCCGATGCCTGGCACCGCGCCGACATCCGCGCCCATGAAGATCGCCGCGACTACGGCCGCCGCGCCCAGAGCGGGCGACAACCCGCTGACCATCAGCATCACCGACGCGGACGGCAAGCCCGTCGCCGGGGCCTCCATCACAACAAGCGTGGCGATGACCAGCATGGACATGGGCACGACGCACCCGTCCGTCACGGAGAAGGGCGGCGGCCAGTACGCCGCGACCGTCAATTTCAGCATGGCCGGCCCCTGGCGCGTACAGGTGAAAGTCACCGCGCCGGGCCGGAAGCCCCAGACCAAAGCCTTCGATTTCAGCGCCAAATAGAGACGACTGTGCGCACACACGACGACGCCACAGCGCCTCGGAAGGAACACCATGAAGACACTCCTACTGACGACCGCCGCCCTCGCGGCGCTGACGAGCGGGGCGACAGCCGCCCCCGCTCACGCCCCCAAGCCGGGCGCGGTCAAGGCCGCCCTGATCTGCCCCGTCTCGGGCGACAAGATCGCCTCCGCCGCCAAAGCCTACAACCACGAGACCTACAAGGGCAAGACCTACTACTTCTGCTGCCCGGACTGCAAGCCCGCCTTCGACAAGAACCCCGGCAGGATCATCGCCGCCGCCGCCAAGGGCAAATACCGGAAGATGTGACCGTTGGACATGATCTCTCACGCGAAAGGAAGAACCCGATGAACAAGATGCTCGCACTCAGCGCACTCGCGCTGACCCTGCTCCCCTTGACCGCGAACGCCGCGCCGACACGCCACGCCAAGACGGCCAAGACGGCCGCGACCATGTACCAGTGCCAGTCCTGCCACATGAAGGTCACGGCGGCGGTCGCTAAGAAGGACGGCTACAAGGACCCGATGGACGGCGGGAAGCTGGTCCCCGTCACGGCGGCCCCGACCGGCAAGGCGACGGGCGGCACGAAAATGTAAGCCGCTCGGCAGCCCCGGTCATGGACCGGGGCTGCCACTCCTGCCCCCTGACAGCGACCATGGGGAGACAGAGACATGGAAACGATGCCCCATCAACTGGCCTGGCTGTGGCGCAGCCTCTTCGAGTCGGCGGCGATGTTCTGGGAGGTCCTGTGGGCGCTCGTCCTCGGCTTCGCCGTCTCCGCCCTGCTGCAAGTGTTCGTCAGCAAGGAGCGCATGACGCAGGCTCTGGGCCGGGCGGGGCCGCGCGAGATGGCCCTGGCGACCGCCTTCGGCGCGGCCTCTTCCTCCTGCTCCTATGCCGCCGTCGCGGCGGCCCGGACCGCCTTCCAGAAGGGCGCGGCCCTCGCCCCGACCTTGGCCTTCATGTTCGCCTCCACGAACCTCGTCTTCGAGCTGGGGTTCGTCCTGTGGCTCCTGATGGGCTGGCAGTTCGTGCTGGCCGAGACGGTCGGCGCGTTCGTCCTGATCGCCGTCATGTGGCTGTTGGTCACGCTGACGCTGCCGCACGGACTGGAAGACGAGGCCCGCGCCCACGAGGAGGCGAAAGATGGCGACCACGGAGGACACGACCACGGAGGGCATGACCACGGAGGGCATTACATGGGCGGCGGCAGGCTGAGAGCCGTGGCCGACGCCTTCGCGATGGACTGGGGCATGCTGTGGAAGGAGATGCTCCTCGGCTTCATCATCGCCGGGTTTCTAGCCGTGCTGGTGTCCAACGGGATGTGGCGGGCTTTGTTCCTGACACACTCCGGCTCGCCCGCCCTGCGGCTGCTGGAAAACGCCGTCGTCGGGCCGCTGATCGCCGTGCTGTCTTTCGTCTGCTCCATCGGGAACGTCCCGCTGGCGAGCATCCTGTGGTCGGGCGGCATCTCCTTCGGCGGCGTGATCGCCTTCATCTACGCCGACCTGATCATCGTCCCGCTCATCATCGTCTACGGCAAGTATTACGGGCGCCGCGCCGCCGCCTACATCACCCTCGTTCTGTTCGCCTCCATGGTGATCGCAGGGCTGGTCGTGGACCTGCTGTTCGGCACGCTGCACCTGATCCCGACCGGCCCGCGCCCCGCCTCCGCGCTCTCGCAGGCGCACTTCGCCTGGAACTACACGACCTGGCTGGACCTCCTCGCCCTCGCCGCGGCGGCCTTCCTCGCCGCCGCCCACCTCCGCAGTATGAAAGCCATGACGCACGAACACCACCATCATCATTGACTCAGGCCGTTAGAGAGCCTGGCCGCAAGGGTAAAACGTCGGCAGCGCGCCGCCGCGCGAGAAAGTTGGTGTCCCATGATTCTGCGCCTCTCGCTGGAACTGCCGGAAGACCTGGCCTACATCAAGATCACGCGGATATTAGGCCGGGCGCTGCTGGAACACCTACAGGTTGACGCGACCGACATCAACGACATCGAGATCCTGGTCGGCGAGCTGTGTTCCAACGTCCTGCGCCACGCCCAGGGCCACGACGAGCTTTTCCATGTCGTGCTGGAATACTTCAGCGACCACGTCGGCATCATGGTCCAGGACCGGGGGCAGGGCTTCTCGTTCAAAGACGTGCCCCAGGCCGGGACGAGCCGGGCGGACTTCGGGGGCGGCGAGCGCATCGGCGGCTACGGCATGACCCTGATCCAGAAGCTCTCCGACCACCTGGAGTTCCGCCGGACCGACCCGCACGGCACCACCGTCTGTGCGGAGAAGAAGCTGCACTACCGCACGGACGCCGCCGCCGCCGCCGCCGACCGGCTGAACAAGTCCGAGGGGCATGCCGACGTGACGACTTCCTACGAGGAGGCCCCCACTCCCGGCCCCTGTGATTGACAGTCTCGGCCCCGAGTCGGGTATACTAACCGGAAAAGTTTGGGAGGGGCCGATTTGGAACAGACCATCACGCTGGGGGGGAATAAGAAAGCGCGCCGCGCTTACGGCTTCGATGAAGTGGCTCTGGTGCCCTCCGCCCTGTCAGTTGACCCGCGCGACGTGGACACCGCCTGGACCCTGGGGCGGCACCGGTTTGCCATCCCCATCGTCGCGAGCGCGATGGATGCCGCAGTCAACCCCCGTGTGGCCGTCGAGATGACCCGTCTCGGCGGCTTCGCTGTCTTGAACGGCGAGGGACTCCAGACCCGCTACGAGGACGCCGAGGGCATCCTGCTGGAGATCGCCGAGGCCGGGGCGGAGGGCATCATCGAGAGGATGCAGAAGCTCTACACCGCCCCCGTCCGCGAGGACCTGGTCGCGCGCCGCATCCAGGAGATCAAGGCGGGCGGCGGCTTCGCCGCCCTCGCCTCCATCCCGCCGACCGCCCCGCGCCTGGCCGCCGTCGCCGTCGAGGCGGGCGCGGACCTGTTCGTCGTCTCCAGCCAGGTCGCCACCGCCCGCCACTACTCCACCCACGCCGGCACCGTGGACCTCGCCCGGTTCTGCCGCGACTCGCCCGTCCCGGTCATGGTCGGCAACTGCGTCTCGTTCCAGGGGGCGACCGAGCTGATGGAGGCGGGAGCCGCCGCCCTCCTCGTCGGGGTCGGGCCGGGCGCGATCTGCACCACCCGCACCGTCCTGGGCGTCGGCGTCCCCCAGGTCACCGCCGTCGCCGACTGCGCCGCCGCCCGCGACGCCTACAACGAGCGCACGGGCCGCTACGTCCCCCTCCTTGCCGACGGCGGCATCAAGAACGGCGGCGACCTGGCGAAAGCCGTCGCCGCCGGTGCGGACGCCGTCATGCTCGGGTCGTCGGTCGCCGCCTCCTCCGAGGCCCCCGCCCCCGGCTACTCCTGGGGCATGGCGATGTCCAACGCCGACCTGCCGCGCGGGACGCGCATCAAGGTCAACGTCATGGGGACGCTGCGCGAGATCTTGCTCGGCCCCGCCCACCGCGATGACGGCACCATGAACCTCGTCGGCGCCCTGCGCCTCTCCATGGCCACCTGCGGCGCGAAGACCATCCAAGAGATGCAGCAGGCCGAGATGGTCGTCGCCCCCCAGATCCAGACCGAAGGCAAGTCCATGCAGCGCGCCCAGCACGTCGGCCAGGGACGGTAAAGGGCAATCCGGTATGTCGAAGTATGAGCCTGCTCTGCTTCCCGAAGTAGAAGGTGTGGAAGTGTTGGCCCTCGGCAAACTCACAGGTAGCGATGGTGAGTCTCCTTTCTCGATAAAGGATTGGGCCGAGTTTGCGGTGACTGCTTCTGTTCAGGCCGATGAACACCGGACTCAGCATATCGCAGGACTCTGGCGCGGATTGCCTCCAGCCGGACAGGCAAGATGCCATGTGCCGCCTTTTGCACTGAAGTTTTTCGCCGCAGGTGAGATGTTTCTGGAAGCATCCCTCTGTTGGCAATGCAACAACATCTGGATTCAGGAAGGGGAGACATTTTCCGTCTACGAGTTTGACGGCAGAGCAGAAGTCTCTCGGGAGCTGCTTGCTGTCTTCAAAACTGTCAGCAAGGTGGAGAAGACGAAACAATGACTATCACATTGAGACCGGAAACGGAAGCCCGCCTGCGGGAAAGGGCGTTGCGCGACGAAGCAGATCCGAGCGAACTCGCTGACGCCCTCTTATCGAATGTACTGGTGGACGATACCCGGCGCATGAGTAAGTCTGAGATAGAAGCCTCTTACCGAGCAATGGCTGCGGATGAAGAACGAGAAGCGGAAGCCATGGAGTGGAGCGAAGGCACTCTGGGGCATGTTTTTAGATGAAACGCGGTGAAGTCTGGTGGGTCGCCTTCGATCCGTCCGTCGGCGGTGAAATCCAGAAAACGCGCCCTGCTGTCATCGTCAGTAACGACAGCGCGAACGCTTCATTGAATCGGCTACAAGTCGTTGCCGTATCAAGTCAGGTAAACCGAGTATACGCGGCGGAAGCCATCGTGACTTTGAACGGCCAGGTGCGGAAGGTCATGGCGGATCAACTCACGACCGTCAGCAAACTACGGGTCGGCGGCAAGGTAGGCGAACTCTCGGACGCTGATATGGCGAACGTAGATCGAATTATCAAGTTTCAGTTGGGGATGTCTTAAGATGATGATAACAATCATGAGTGATGTTGCGAGAACAAACTACTCTCTAATGCAGGTGGGGTGGGGGCAGCCATGTCTCTGACCCCCCAGCACCAGGACCAGCCGGTCCTGACCAACTACGCTCCGCGCGGCGCTTCCGTCAGCGGGGACGGCATGACGCCGCCGGAGCTTGTCCTCGTCCTGGACTTCGGCGCGCAATACACCCAGCTCATCGCCCGGCGCATCCGGGAGTGCCACGTCTACTGCGAGATCCTGCCCTACGACACGCCCCTGGACGTCATCAAGGCGCGTAATGCGGTCGGCCTGATCCTGTCCGGCGGGCCGTCCTCCGTCTATGACGAGGGGGCACCGCAGATAGACCGCGCCGTTTATGACCTGGGCCTGCCGATTTTAGGCATCTGCTACGGGATGCAGGCGATGGCGCACGACCTGGGCGGTAAGGTGTCGGCGGCAACCCTCAAAGAGTTCGGCAAGACGCGGCTGGACGTGCTGGACCCCAAGGTCCTGTTTGAAGGCCTGAACCCAGAACTGGTCTGCTGGATGAGCCACGGCGACACCGTCGAAGCGCCCCCGCCCGGCTTTACTGTCGCCGCCGCCACCGACAACTGCCCCTGCGCGGCCATGTACGACGCCGAGCGCCGCTTTTATGCCGTCCAGTTCCACCCCGAGGTCGTGCACACCCCTTGGGGCACCGAGGTCATCCGCGGCTTCGTCGAGAAGGTCTGCGGGACGCGGGGCCTGTGGCACATGGAGAGCTTCGTCGAGCAGCAGGTGCGGCTCATCCGCGCGCAGGTCGGGGCAAGCAAGGTCGTCTGCGGCCTGTCTGGGGGCATTGATAGCTGCACCGTCGCCGCGCTGATGCACAAGGCCGTCGGCGACCAGCTCGTCTGCATCTTCGTCAACCACGGCCTGCTCCGCAAGGGCGAGGCCGAGGACGTCCAGCGCCGGTTCGCCGCCGCCCTCAACATCAACCTGATCACCGTGGACGCCGAGGAGCGGTTCCTGCGCCGCCTGGCCGGAGTGATAGACCCCGAGCAGAAGCGCAAGATCATCGGCGAGGAGTTCGTGCGCGTCTTCGAGGAGGAGTCCAACAAGCTCAAAGACGCCGACTTCCTGGCCCAAGGCACCCTCTACCCGGACGTCATCGAGTCGGGCACCGGCAAGGCCGCCAAGATCAAGACCCACCACAACGTCGGCCTGCCCGAAGACATGCAGTTCAAGCTGGTCGAGCCGCTGAGATTTCTCTTCAAGGATGAAGTCCGCGCCGTCGCCGAGGAACTCGGCCTGCCCTCCGACCTCGTCTGGCGTCAGCCCTTCCCCGGTCCCGGCCTCGCCATCCGCATCCTGGGCGAAGTCACCAAGGACCACCTGGACCTTCTGCGCTCCGCCGACTGGATCATCATCGACGAGATCAAGCGCGCGGGCCTCTACCGCAAAGTCTGGCAGTCCTTCGCCGTCCTCATCCCCACCAAGAGCGTCGGCGTCATGGGCGACCAGCGCACCTACGCCTACCCCATCGTCATCCGCGCCGTCACTTCCGAGGACGCCATGACGGCGGACTGGGCGCGGCTCCCCTACGAAGTCCTCGACCGTATCTCCAGCCGCATCGTCAACGAGGTCCCCGGCGTCAACCGCGTCGTCCTGGACATCACCAGCAAGCCCCCGGCGACTATCGAATGGGAGTGATACGGATGGGTCGCCATTCGACAAGAACATCGCGCACCGGCTCTGTATCTGGGCGTGACGAGATCAGGGTGCCGCTGAACCTAGACAGATCACGGCGGCGTCAAGATGTATTATCGGCTACAGCAACAATGGGAGTGGCCATGGCTGTAGGGTTCTTGGCCTTTCCCGCGATGGGCGTGTACATAGCGATCATTGATCCGACACAACGTAAGGCGGGCATCATCCTCGCTGCCATCTCTCTGTTGCTGCCGCTGTTGGTCGGCATAATGGCTTGGCCCGGAATACAGCAGGCGAAATCTTCCGCGAAGACGCTGAAGGAGAGTCAGCCCGCCCTTGTAATAAACCGAGCGGGGGTTCAGGACAACGCTTCTACCTATGTTGTTGGCCTCATCCCCTGGGCGGACATCGCCTCGGTAATCAGCACGACACAATACTCCTGGGATCGCCATCGGGGCGTGAAAAGAGCCTGGTCGGGAATCGCCTTCGTAATCAGAGACATGAACAGTCTGCTCAGGCGGCAACCCGTCTTGATGAGTCAGGAAATGAGGATGGACCCTAATGTCAGCGCCAGAAGCCAGATATTCATTCCACAAGCCATGCTTGATGCTGATGTGAATGAGCTGGTGATCGAAATCAACAACTTCCGGGCGAGGGTGACGCCATGACAGCCACGCTATCATGATTGTTGCCAGGGGGTACTCAAATAAAGCGTCTAGAACAAGAACTGGAACAACGGTTGCCGCATCAATTCCCCGGCGCACAAGTGTCATTCGACGCCGGCCGTCAAGGGGCCAAGTTAAGCGGCATTCTGGCCTGGACGGGCTTCGCCGGACTCGAACCCATCGACCGCCAGGGCCTACTCTGGCGTGCGATCCGCGCTCACTTCAACCGCGAGGATCAACTGGGCATCTCGTCCATCATCACGCTGACGCCCGCCGAGTATGCCGTCTACCGCGAGCCGCAGATGGCCTGACCGGCACCCCAGCCGGGGAGAAAGGGAATGGGATGATGGCGACAACGCTGGAAGAGCATGTGAGCGCGTTGGAAGCGCAGTTAGCGCGTCTGCTGGCGGAGAAGCAGGCGGCGAACACCGACGCCCCTTGGCGGCAACGGCAGTTCGGGGCCTTCCAGAACGATGAGATCTATGATGAGGCGATGCGTCTCGGCGCAGAGTACCGCCGCTCTCAGCCGACGGCGGCAGAAGAGATCGAAGCACTGGAAAAGGCGGGCGTCCATGTACCCCTACCTGATGGGCAGTGACCACTAGGGAGCAAAAGCCTATGCCGCCTGCGCCTAATGATGTTCGCGCCGTCATGGACACCCTCGCCGCCACCTACCACGGGCGCGGGGCGGTGGAGCTAGGCGACCCGTACAAAGTGCTAGTCGCCACGGTCATCTCGCAGCGGACGCGCGAGGAGCAGACGGCGGCGGTTTCGGAGCGCGTCTTTGCCCGCTACCCGGACATCCCCGCCCTTGCCTCCGCCGAGGAGCCGGAGCTGTATGATCTTCTGCAAGGCAGCGAGTACCGTGAGGAGAAAGCGCCCCGTCTGATCGTCATGGCCCGGCTCCTGCGCGACGAACACGGCGGCGCGGTGCCGGACACCGTGGAGGCGCTGCTGACCCTGCCAGGCGTCGGGCGCAAGACAGCCAACTGCGTCCTGATCTACGCCTTCAGCAAGTCCGCCCTCTGCGTGGACACGCACATGCACCGGATCACGAACCGGCTGGGTTGGGTGACGACGAAGACGCCGGACGCGACCGAGAAGGCACTGGAAAAGGTCATGCCGCCCGACCTGTGGGCGGGCAGCAACCGCTTGTTCTTGCAGCATGGCCGGGCGATCTGCCTGCCGTCGGTCCCGGTCTGTTCGCGCTGCCCGATTCGAAGTGGATGCGCCTACGGGCAGGTCGGTCAGACGAAGAAGCGGTGATGGGAGAAGGCAGCAGGCTGGGGAAGAGTAGAATGCAGACCTCGAAACTACGGCAATGGGGACCGCTCTGGGGACACATCAAGGCGATAAGGAAGAAGCCCAAGAGCAAGTCCCAGAAGGTCACGGAGGCGCTGATGCTGACGCTCCTGCTTGCCTATCTGCTCCTCCTGAGCTTCCCCCAGGTGGTCTTCGCCCGGAGCGTGACCTATCATAACTTCCGGGTCTACTCCACCGCCCCCATAGACGGCAGCATCTACACGGACTTGGACAAAGCCGAGCGGAAGCTCGCCGCCTCGGAGATCAACGACCCCCGCGTTTCCTACCGTGTCTTCCTGTGCCCCAGCCATGCCGCCTTCGCGTTCTTCGCGCCGGGAGCGCGCACGGCATTCGCCGACAACCTGCCATTCGTACACAACATCTTCGTGAACACCGCCGATGTCAAAGCGGACGTGGTGACGACGGGCACGGGAGAACACGACCGGCGCACCCTGAGCGGCGTGATCGCCCACGAATGCACTCACACGCTCCTGGCAGGGCGGTTCGGGCAGGTCCGGATGCTGCGGACGCCTTCCTGGAAGCAGGAGGGCTACTGTGACTACGTCGCCCAATCCACCTCATTCGACCGGGCAGAGGGGGAGAAGCTGCTGAAGCAGGGTGGCAGCGACCCCTCGCCGTCGTTCTTCTACTTCAAGGCATTCACGGCCATTGCCGACCTGAAAGACCGGCGGCATTGGGGCGTCACCCGGATCATGGACACGCCGCTGAGTCTGGACGAGGTAGTCCGGGAGGCGGTGGGACGGAAAAAGCAGGACTAGCGGGGAGCATCTTGCGGAACATGTGGCTCGTCTTGGCCAGATCGTAGCCAATGCTTTGGTAGAACTCGTGCGCCTCGGTCCGGTGCAGGCCGGAACGCAGGCGCACTTCGGAGTAGCCGTTTGCCTGCGCCCACGCCTCGGCCTGCGCCATCAGGGCGCGGCCTGCGCCCCGCCGACGCGCTCCGACGTCCACGACCAGGCCACCGATCTCGGCGAAGAAGCGCGGGGAAATGAGCATGTGGACGCCGAAGACCTCCACCCAGCCGATTACGCCGCCGCCCTGTTCGGCGACGTAAAAGCCGTGGTCAAGTGCGAAAGACTCAAGCCGCTCCGCGATGAGCGATGGCGGAGTGTGGTCGTAGCCGAGCTGTGTACACAGCGCCGCGACGGCGGCGGCATCGGCGGCGGCCATTGGGCGAATTAACATAGGGCATTCTACCCGGTTGTCCGAAAAAAAGAGGCCCGCATGCAGCCGCCGGAAGACAGTCTAGACCTACTCATCCGCCGTGCCCGGCGCGACGATGTGCGGGAGATCGTCCGGATGCTGGCCGATGACCCTTTGGGGAGCCAGCGCGAGCAGTTCCAGGACCCGCTCCCGCAAGCCTACTATGATGCCTTTAAGGAGATCAACGCGGACGCGCACCATGAGCTGGTCGTCGCCGAAAGGGACGGCACGGTCATCGGCACCCTGCAACTAACCTTCCTCCCCGGCATCGCCCGATTAGGCGCTAAGAGGGCACAGATAGAAGCCGTCCACGTTGACGCGCGCTGCCGTGGCGAGGGGATCGGGCGCGCTCTTCTACTCTGGGCCATCGGCCGCGCCCGGCAGGAAGGCTGCCGGCTGGTACAGCTCACGACCGACAAAAGCCGCCACGGCGCCCACCGCTTTTATGAACGGCTGGGCTTCGTCGCCTCGCATGAGGGCATGAAGCTATTGCTGCCTTGATTTGACCAGGAGAATGATTATGGCCCTGTCCCCGCTCGCCGGGAAACCCGCCCCGCACGACCTATTGACCAACATTCCAAGGCTCATCGCCGCCTACTACACCGAGAAGCCGGACCCCGCCGAGGCGGCGCACAGGGTTTCCTTCGGCACGTCGGGGCATCGCGGCTCGTCGCTCAAACAGACTTTTAACGAGGACCACATCCTGGCGATCTGCCAGGCCATCGCCGAACAGCGGGCGGCGGAGGGCGCGACGGGGCCGCTGTTCATGGGCATGGACACGCACGCCCTGTCCGAGCCGGCCCACCGGACTGCCGTTGAAGTCTTCGCGGGGAACGGCGTGGAGGTGCGGATACAGGCGGGCGGCGGGTACACGCCGACGCCTGTGATCTCGTTCGCCATCCTCAACTACAACAAAGGCCGGACGGCTGGGCGGGCGGATGGCGTCGTCATC
Source organism: Capsulimonadaceae bacterium (assembly GCA_965215505.1). GTDB lineage: Bacteria > Armatimonadota > Armatimonadia > Armatimonadales > Capsulimonadaceae > JANXMY01. The sequence goes on from OZ244065.1 coordinate 6,036,387, forward strand.
ACGCCCTCGCACAACCCGCCGGAAGACGGCGGATTCAAATACGACCCACCCTCCGGCGGTCCCGCCGACACGAACACGACGAAGCGCATCCAGGACCGGGCGAACGCCCTGCTGCAAGGCGGCCTGGTAGAAGTCAAGCGGCTGTCGTATGCGAGTGCGCTCCGAGCCGAGACGACCCAGCCGCATGACTATGTGACGCCCTACGTCGAAGCTCTGGCGACCGTCATCGACATGGAGGCCATCGCCAAGGCCGGGCTGAAGATCGGGGCGGATCCGATGGGCGGGGCGGGGCTGGCCTACTGGGAGCCGATCAAGGAGTGCTACAGGCTGGACATAGATGTTGTCAACCCGAACGTGGACCCGACGTTCGCCTTCATGACCGTGGACAAAGATGGCAAGATACGCATGGACTGTTCCTCGCCCTATGCCATGGCGTCTCTGATCGGCCTTAAAGACCGCTACGATGTCGCATTCGGCAATGACCCGGACACGGACCGGCACGGGATCGTGACGCCCAGCGCGGGCCTGCTGAACCCGAACCACTACCTCGCCGTCGCGATCTCCTACCTGTTCCAGAACCGCCCCGACTGGCGGGCCGATGCCGCCGTGGGCAAGACATTGGTGTCCAGCGGGATGATTGACCGGGTGGCCGCCTCCCTGAACCGGCCTCTGGCCGAGGTGCCGGTGGGCTTCAAGTGGTTCGTCGAGGGGCTGCTGGATGGCAGCTACGGCTTCGGCGGCGAGGAGAGCGCCGGGGCCTCGTTCCTGCGCCGCGACGGCGGCGCATGGACGACGGACAAAGACGGCATCATTCTCGACCTGCTGGCGGCGGAGATCACGGCGAAGACGGGCCGCGACCCCGGCCTGCACTACGCAACCCTGACCGAGCGGTTCGGTGCCCCCGTCTATGAACGCATGGACGCCCCCGCCACGTCCGAGCAGCAAACCATCCTTTCCAACCTGTCGCCGGAGCAGGTCAAGGCCGAAGAACTGGCCGGCGAGAAGATCACCGCTCGGCTGACCCGCGCTCCCGCGAACGACGCCCCCATCGGCGGGCTGAAAGTCGTGACGGAGAACGGCTGGTTTGCCGCCCGCCCTTCCGGCACGGAGCCGGTTTACAAAATCTACGCCGAGAGCTTCTTGGGCGCGGATCACTTGCATCGTATTCAGGAGGAGGCGCAGGAGATCGTCGGCGCGGCCTTCCGGGCGGCGGGCCTATAGTCTATCGGGCACCATGCTATTAATACCATGCCATGAATGGCACGGCTAGACAGCCTTCGGCTAGAAAGCACCGCTTCGCGGGGCTAAGACTCTTTTCTGAGTGCCGCGAAGCGGTGCTTGGTGGCCGAAGGCCGTCTAGCCATGTGTTTCAACACATGGTCCTATTTCGTAACATGGCCTCTCCTGGCGGCTTGACATCCCGGCACCCATGGGCGATAATGGACCCATGAACGCTCCGTTCCACTCCATCTATGCCCACGGCTTCGTCCGCGCCTGCGTCTGCATTCCCTTCCTGCGCGTGGCCGACCCCGACTACAATGTTGCCCAAACGCTCGGGCTGGCCCGGCAGGCGTCGGACATGGGCGCGGCCGTCGCCCTGTTCCCCGAACTCGGTCTGTCCGCCTACTCCAATGAAGACCTGTTCCATCAGGACGCCTTACTGGAAGGGACTCTGGCCGCGCTGGAACACTTCGTAGACGAGAGCCGCGACCTGACCCCGCTCCTGCTCGTCGGGGCACCCCTGCGCTTCGGCGGCCAACTCTTCAACTGCGCCGTCGCCGTCTACCGGGGCCGGATACTTGGCCTGACGCCCAAGTCCTATCTGCCGAACTACCGGGAGTTCTATGAGAAGCGTCAGTTCACATCCGCCCGCGACGCCGTCAGCCGCGAGGTGACGCTGCTCGGCCAGCGCGTCCCGCTGGGCAATGACCTGATCTATCAGGCCGAGAACGTCCCCGACTTCGCGGTCCACACCGAGATCTGCGAGGACGTCTGGACGCCCGTCCCGCCCTCCACCTATGCTGCCCTGGCCGGGGCAACCATCCTCGCAAACCTCTCCGCCTCCAACATCACCATCGGCAAGGCCGAGTACCGGCGCGACTTGTGCGCCTCCCAGTCGGGCCGGTGCGTCGCCGCCTACCTGTACTCGGCGGCGGGGCCGGGCGAGTCCACCACCGACCTTGCCTGGGACGGCCACGCGCTCATCTACGAGAATAACGAGCGGCTGGCCGAGACGGAGCGATTCGCGGCCCACGAGCAGATCATCGCCGCCGACATTGACCTGGAGAGACTCGCCCAGGACCGGATGCGGCTGACCTCCTTCCAGGACTCGGTCGGCGACCACAAAGACCGCGTCCGCGCCATGCGCCGCGTCCCTTTCACCTTCCAGACCCCCGACGGCGTCTCCGCGCTGCACCGCTCCGTCGAGCGCTTCCCCTACGTCCCCAACGACCGCGCCGTGCGCGACGAGCGCTGCTATGAGGCCTACAACATCCAGGTTCACGGCCTGATGAAGCGGCTCCAGAGCGCGCGCATCGAGAAGATCGTCATCGGCGTTTCGGGCGGCCTGGACTCGACCCACGCCCTCATCGTCGCCGCCCGGACCATGGACCGGCTGGGCCTGCCGCGCCAAAACATTCTCGGCTACACCATGCCCGGCTTCGCCACCAGCAGCGGAACTCGCTCCAACGCCCTGGGTCTGATGGACGCCTTGGGCGTCACGTCTCACGAGATAGACATCAAGCCATCCTGCCTCCAGATGCTGCGCGACATCGGCCACCCGTTCATCGGCGGCGAGCCGGTCTACGACATCACCTTCGAGAACGTCCAGGCCGGGGAGCGCACCTCGCACCTGTTCCGCCTGGCGAACTTCCAGAACGGCCTCGTCCTCGGCACGGGCGACCTGAGCGAGCTGGCCTTGGGGTGGGCGACCTACGGTGTCGGCGATCACATGTCCCATTACAACGTCAATGCCTCGGTTCCCAAGACCCTCATCCAGTACCTCCTGCGCTGGGTCATCGCCACCCGCCAGTTCAGCGGCCAGGCGAGTGAACTCATTCAGGCCATCGTGGACACCGAGATCTCCCCCGAACTCGTCCCGCATTCTGGTGAAGCTGACACCTCGCCCCTCCAATCCACCCAGGAGAAGATCGGCCCCTACGAGCTGCAAGACTTCCACCTCTACTATACGACGCGCTACGGCTTCCGCCCCTCCAAGGTCGCCTTCCTCGCCCACAATGCCTGGGCCGACAAGACGCGCGGCGCGTGGCCCGACCCGTTCCCCGACGACAAGAAGAACGAGTACGCCCTGCCCGCCATCAAGAAGTGGCTCGGCCTGTTCCTCTTCCGCTTCTTCCAGACCAGCCAGTTCAAACGCTCCGCCGTCCCCAACGGCCCCAAAGTCGGCTCCGGCGGCTCCCTCTCCCCGCGCGGCGACTGGCGCGCGCCCTCCGACTCGGAGGCAACAGTGTGGCTCAAAGAACTACAAGAAAACGTGCCGGACTAGAGATGCCCAAGAGGCAAGCCGAAGGTAAACCATGCCGAGTCTGAGTTTCGCTGCCGCACTCGTCGGCTTTTCAGGGCTGGCTCTGCTGATACTCAGCGCGATGGAGTTCCGCAAGCCTCTGCCGATTGCAAAGATGACCGGACTTACATGGCTGCTCTTTGCTGTTGCCGCTGATAGCTTCTCGGCGTCCCTATTCATCATGGAGAAATCTTGGCACCTGCCGAATGCTCAGAAGCCCTGGCTGCTGATGAACGCGCTTGGCGGCATCGCTTTCACCATTACGGTGTTGGCCCTTCTAACGCTGGTGCGCGTCGTTGCGGCCAAAGAAGCGGAAGCAAGACAGCAAGCCAAGTCGGCAAGCGAACTGCGCCCGATGGAAGGTGTGTGGCCGCCTCCCCCTATGGAGCCATGAGGAAAACCGACCTTGAAAGGCCGGCCTACTGCTGAATGAAAGTGCCTCCGGCAATGAGGATAATCTGCCGTAGGGGCGCTGCTTGCTACGGCCTTTTTCCCGTCGCGCTATTCTCACGTCCTCCCTTCTTCAACCCCGGAGAGGTTTTCATTCAAGAGTAGGCCGGCACTTCCAGCGCCGGTTTCTCCTCCACATGTGATACAATAACCGCAACACCTTCACCTAACGGAGACCCCGTCCATGCCTATAGCAGCAGAGTCCGAGACACCCGCCTACCCCTCCCTGCGCGCGCTCCAAATAGAGGCCAGCAGCGGGAAGAAGCCCAAGATCGTGACGCAGATGGGGGACTGGCAGTATCTGGAACGCTCCCTGCACCGGCTGGTGACGGCGTGGGCGAGGCACTTCACTGACTGGGAAGACAAGCGGGCGGTCTGCCGGCACGTTTGGGAGCAGGCCGAATGCGTCCGGCGGCTGCGGGAGCGGCTGACCGAGTTCCCCGGCACGACAAGCAACCTGGACGCGCCAGTCTCGGGGAAACTGGAGGCGCTGGCGAACACCGTCCTGCTGGCCCCGTCGCATGAGGACGCCGTGGACGGCGTGTACCAACTGCTGACGGGCGCCCTGGTGCGGTCCTACCTGCATTATGTGGAGCACGCGCACCCCGTCCACGACGCGCCGACGACCGCGATGCTGCAAGAGATCGTGAGGATCAAGGAGGGGCAACGGCTCTGGCTCCGCGACTGCCGGCGGCGGCACCCGCACACGACTGACGCGGCCTACAAGGCGGCGGTGGAGACGGCGCTGGCGGCCTGCGGCGACATCCACGAGGCACTCCCCGTGGAGGGCGCGGGGGCGCGGCCCGTCGGCGTCGGCACGGACTTCCGGCTGCCATCGCGGGCGGGGGTGCCTCCGGGCAGCGAACCGCGCCACGACTTCATGCCGTTCCTCGAGGCCGACTTCACGGACAGCATCGAGGCGCGACGCCTGTTCTGGTGCTACGGCTACCTGCTGGAACAGAACCTCGCCGACGACCAGATGCGCTGGCTGTGGGACGCACCGGACATGCCGTGGGAGTTCTTGCAGGACGTATCCCGGCACCTGTGGGACGAGTCCCGGCACGGCGATTCGGGCCACTCCCGGCTGCTGGACTTCGGCATCACGGTCCAGGATGTCGGCTTCGCGAACTACGGGACCGCGCCTGAAGAAGCGCCGGGTATTGCCAAACCGATGTCGGCGGACGACTTGTACGAGGTCGTTTTCTTCATCGGCATGTGCGCCGAAACGGGCCACTTCCCCGTCAAGCACGAGGCGTATGCGGACTTCAAGGCGGGGGGCGATCTGGAATCGGCGGAGATGATGCTGTTCGACATCATTGACGAGACGACGCATGTCCAGTACGCCCACCGCTGGCTGCCCCTCCTGGCCGAGCGGGCGGGCCGTGATCTGGGCGACTTCAAGGAGCGGGGGCAACGGGAACGGCAGCGTTATCAGGCGTCGGCGGATACGCGGCTGGCGGAGCGGAAGGGTCTGCCGCGCGACCCCGACAACCCGGACTACGCCTTTTACCAGCATCTCCTGGGAATCATGCGCGAGAAGCAGCCGCTGTCCAACGCCGAGACCTGCCCGCCGCGCTCGTTCAAGCCGATGTAGGGCAGGCTCGGGGTCGTAGGGGCGAACCTTGTGTTCGCCCACCCTCTCCCCGACGCCCTGCTTTCTACTCCCGCATCGCCTCCGGGTCTACCCCCACGCTCCGGCACCAGGCCCGGTAGGCGTCCGGCGCGATCTCTGACGGCTTGATCTCGCTGCGGCCCCCCCAGAAGACGTTCGTGTAGCCGACCGGGATGCCGACACTCTCCAGATGCGCGTCCATTGCGGCTTTGTGGGCCAGCAGGACCGACTTGTCCAGGCCGTGCGCGACCCCCATGATGTTGACGTTCCTAAACTCCGGGCCGCCCTCGCGCCAGTAGGCGTGGGTCATGATGTGGAACCGGCCCACCTCGCGCCCCGCCTCGATCTCGCGTCCGACGGGCACCGCCCAGTGGAACAGGGCGTTGTAGCGGGTCACGCGCTGGTCGCCCGCCGTCGGCTTGACGTGTTCCAGGAACGTCGAGAAGCGCCCGATGACGCCCCGGTCGTGCAGTGACGTTGCGACCGTCAGGAACGTGTCCAGATCAACACCAGCCTCGGCGGCCCGCGCCCGCCACAGGTCCCGGACGATCTCCTCCGGCTCGAACTCCCGCTTCAGAGCCGTCAATACCTGCCAGTCCAGGTCACTGAGCTGGACGATCTGCGTGTCCAGCACCTCGGCGGGGACATCGGCTTTGCTGCCGATGGCGAGGCCCTTGCGGCGGATGTGGCCGACGCCCAGGGCGAACAGGCGGTTCGCGGGCATCAGGCGGTAGCTCTCGGCCCCGATCTTGGCAGCTAAGAAGTCCGCGTGCTTGACCAGCGAATAGCCCTGCGGCACCTTCAGCGTCGTCCACAGCCGGTACTGCGAGCCGGGCGTGGCGGCGTCCGCCGAGCGGATGACGACGTGGCCCGAAAACGGGTCCTGGTCGAAGAGATAGGAGAAGGCAGCATCCAGCCTGTCGGCGGGCACCTGCCAGGCGACGAGCGAGCCTTGCGCCAGGTTCGTCGCCATGAGCGTCTGCCGGACGCGGCGGATCGTTCCTGCCCGCAGCATCGCCTGGATGCGCTCGATCACGACCGGCAGGGGGACCTCGGAACGGGCGGCGATCTCGCCGAACGGGTCTGGCGTGAAGCCCTGGATGGTGTCTTCCGAAACCGCCAGGATGGCCGCGTTGACGGCGTCGTCTATCTCGGCGGGGATGCTCGCTTCGGGGACCCGCGACGGGGTGGGGGCAGCTAGTGTCGTCATACCGTTATTGTACCCGAAACGCCGCCTTCGCCCCTTTGCGGGTACAATGGGACTATGATCCAGGACAGTCTTACGCTCTCACAGTTCCGGCAGCATCAGGAAGCGCTCGAGGCTCAGATCTTGTCGCCCTACGCGGTCCAGGCCGCGAACACGCGCGGGCGGGCAAAGCCCGAGGAGCCGGACCCGATCCGCACCGAGTTCCAGCGGGACCGGGACCGGATTCTGCACTCCAAAGCCTTCCGGCGGCTCAAGCACAAGACGCAGGTCTTTATCGACCCCGAGGAAGACCACTACCGGACTCGGCTCACGCACACGCTGGAAGTGGCCCAAATCGCGCGCACCCTGGCCCGCGCCCTGCGCCTGAACGAAGACTTGACCGAGGCCATCACCCTGGCCCACGATTTGGGCCATACCCCCTTCGGCCATGGCGGCGAGGAGGCGCTTGACCAAGTCCTACGCGAGTACGTCCCTGGCGCGGAGTTCAAGCACTATGACCAGAGCCTCCGCATCGTGGACGTGCTGGAAAAGCACGGCGAGGGCCTGAACCTGACCTGGGAGGTCCGCGACGGCATCTTGGGCCACTCCAAGGGCAGCAAAGATCTAGGCATCGTGGAGGGGACAAACCTGCCGACCTCTTTGGAGGGCATGTGTGTCCGCATCGCCGACCGCATCGCCTACATCAACCACGACATTGACGACAGCGTCCGGGCGGGCGTCCTCGACCTGGCGGACCTGCCTCAAGATACCCTGGACGTGCTGGGCCGCTCCCATTCGGGGCGCATCGGCACGATGGTGATGAACGTCCTGGAAAGCAGCGTCGGTCAGGCGGAAGTCAGGATGACCGGCGAGGTCCTGGCGGCCACCAACAAGCTCAAGGACTACATGTACGCGAACGTCTACACAATGGACACGCGCGGCAACGTCGAGCTGCACAAGGCGCAGTTCATGCTCAAAGAGCTGTTCCGGCTCTACATGGGGTCCTCGCAGATGCTCCTGCCGATGGAGGACTTCGCCCCCGGCACCTTCGAGGGCCTGTCCGTGGAGGACCGCGCCCGCCGCGTCACGGACTTCATCGCGGGCATGACGGACCGCTACGCCACCATGAAGTTCAAGCAGCACTTCTTCCCAGCAGCGTGGAATGTGTCTGAATGACGCCCTTTGTACACGGTGAAGAGCAATGCGGAGCAAGCGTCAGAAAGTTCAGTATCCGGTCGTTCTACGCGATCCCATAGAAGACGATCCGATCATGCAGATCTATCTGGAGATGGCTGAAGAAGAGGCTCATGCGGAACTTGCTGCCAAAGACCGCAGTAGAGGTTTTGGGTATGGTTCTGTGCTAGACATGGCTAAGAAGCGGATTCTGAAGCAGAAGTATCAGATCGACTGGAAGACGCTTCAGGAAATGAATCCTGACTGGGCTTTCGACTAGGAGCGCCACGGGTTGAAACCCGAGGCTAGGAAGTGCCCAGCGTCCAGGGGACGCCCCGAGACATACGGCTTTGCTTCCCCCTTCTTACGTCCTTGTCTTCCGTCCCCTGGACGGTGGGCTTTTGTCAGCCTCGGGTTTCAACCCGTGGCTCCTCTCGTCAGGACGAACCCCGTGAAAACATACCCGCTCACCCTGCTCGGCATCGCCGCCGCTCTCTGCCTCACCCTCAGCGCCGCGCCCGCCACCCGCGCTCAGACTGCTGCCCTATCCACTGAAGACTTCCTCAACCGCCTCGGCGTCAACACCCACCTCAACGGCCTGACCAAAGACGACCCCTGGAACACCGATGCGGCCCAGGTCGCCTCACAGCTAAAATACATCGGCGTCCGGCTCGACCGCGACTGGGCCTGGTCGGTCGCCGACGGGCGGAAGTGGAAGGCCGTCCAGGCGGTGTGGGGGCCTTACGGGCGCTTCTGGACCTCCATTGATGAGGCCAGTCCCGCAAACCAGCGCAAAGACTTAGGCTTCGAGGAAACGATCCAGCAGACCTATCCGGGCCTGATCTACGCGATGGGTGGCCCGAACGAGGAGGACAACACCTACCCGCAGGCGCAGGGTGCGACCCTGCCCGACTCCGCGCTGGTGCAGCGGTCCCTTTACACCTGGGCGCACTCGGGCGGGCGCAGTGTCCCCGTCAGCCAGATGGAGTTCGGGGCGGGCTGGACGGCGGCGAACGACTGGCAGGGCGATTACAACCCGGCAAACACGGGCCTTCACCAGCCTTACACGCCCGGCCCCGCCGACTTCGCGGGCGCACACACCTACCTCAGCAACCCGACCCAGAAGCCCGTTGACGTGCTGAACGGCCTGCGGACCCGTGCCCACCTGACGACGCCGGGCAAGCCGGTCGCCCACACCGAAGTGGGGGCTTACACACAGGCGAACCTCTCCACCCGCGTCTTCGGCCAGTTCCTCGTCATGGGCGCGCTCGACAGCGCGGCAGGCGGCGACGCCGCCTACCTCGTCTACGGCCTTCAAGACAGCGCCCCCGAGCGCTCCTACGGCTTTTACGCCTTCCCCGGCGGCAAGCCGCACGAGGCCGCCGACTACTTCCACACGATGACGACCCTGCTGAAGAGTTCCAGCGGCGGCTACGGCCCCGGAACGCCGCACGCCTTCACCCCCAAGCCGCTCGCCGCGACCTTCTCGGACCCCGCCGTGAGTCATCTCGTGATGCAGAAGCCGACCGGCGAGTTCGTCGTCGTCGCCTGGTCCGAGCAGCTAATGAACGGCACGGAACACGCCGCCTCAGACACTATCGGCTTCGGCAAATCATTTGCCACTGTGCGCGTCTACGACATTGAGGACGGCCTGATGCCCATCGCCGTGCTTCATCATGTGAGCCGATACGCTCCCGCCATGAAGCCGAGCGACACCTACTTTCTAGTGTTGAGCGATGAAGGCGGTACGCTGCCACACAAACCATGATGCGCGATCAGGATCGGACGAGTGATTAAAATCACTCGCTCCCGTCGGACCTGTCCAGGGGACAGAAGACGGAAAACGTGGACCATCGGCCATGGCTCCTGTCCGCTTGTCCCTTGGACAAATCCTACCGAAGCGAGTGATTTTAATCACTCGTCCGATCCAGTAAGAAAGGCTAGTGCCGCATGACACTCCGAAACACCGCCGTCAACATCCTTGCCCCGCTCCTGCTGGCCGCCGCCCTCTGCACCCCCGCGCTCGCCCAGGCCGCGCCCCCGGCCAAAAAGTTCGTCAGCCTCAAAAAAGGCTTCGACGCCGTCGTCCGGCCCGACGGCAAGTGGCGCGCACAGGTCACCGCCCTGCGCGCCCACTGGTTTTATAGCTGGGGCGGCGACGAGCCGCCTGACCTGCCCCCCGGCATCCAGTTCGTGCCGATGGATTGGGGCTACTACGGCAACAAGGACGACAGCCTGGTGAAGTGGCTGGCGAAGGTCAAGGCACAGCCCGGTGTCCCTGCCCTGCTCGGCTTCAATGAGCCGGACGGCAAGGACCAGGCCAACCTGAGCGTGGAACGTGCCTTAGAGGGCTGGCCGTATCTCATGCAAACGGCTCTCCCCCTGGGCAGCCCCGCCGCCGTCCACGCCGACGGCGACTGGATGAAGGCTTTCATGGCGGGTGCCGAGGCGAAGCACTACAGGGTGGACTTCATCACGATTCACTGGTACGGCGGCGCGGACCCGCAGGGATTCCTTGCCTACCTCGCCCGCGTCCACGCCCTGTACCACCGCCCGCTCTGGGTGACGGAGTTCGCACCCGCCGACTGGTCGGGACACCATGGAGTTACGCCGCAGCAGGCCGCCGACTTCATGCGGGTAGCCCTGCCGGGCATGGACAGGCTGGACTATGTGCAGCGCTACTCCTGGTACTCCGCCTCCCCCGATGACGCCGCCCTGGGCGCGTCCGCCCTGTTCGGCAAGGACGGTTCGCTGACCGACCTGGGCCGCCTCTATGCCTCGTTGCCTTGATGCCGCGTTGACAACCCGGCGGCGATGCGGTATCATAAGCCCAAAGATTTTCCTTCCCAGCACCCGACTTTAAGGACCCACCATGGCAACCCCACGACAGATCCGCGGCCGTATCCGTGTCGCCAAGAACATCCAGCAGATCACCAAGGCGATGAAGATGGTCGCCGCCGCCCGCCTGCGCCGCGCCCAGGAGGCGGTCGGCGCGGCCCGGCCTTACGCCGAGAAGATGCGGGACGTCATGCAGAGCCTCGGCGACAGCGGCGGCAGCAGCGTCCGGCACCCGCTCCTGCGCCGGGTCGAGGGCGAGCCTCAGACCATCGGCGTCATCCTCGTGACGGCGGACCGCGGCCTGTGCGGGGCCTATAACTCCAGCGTCATCCGACGCGCCAATGACCTCGTCAAGCCGTTCGGGCCGGACCGGGCCAAACTCGTCTGCGTCGGCAAGAAGGGCGCGACCTTCTTCCGGCGGCGCGGGTATGACGTGGCCGCCGAGAACCCCGTTCCCGCCACCGGAATCAGCTTCGCCGACGCCCAGGCCATCTCGCGGACGGCCCGCGAGCTGTTCGCGTCGGGCCAGGTGGATGCCCTCTACCTCATCTACACGCAGTTCCAGTCGGCCATGACTCAGCGGCCCCAGACCCTCACCATCCTCCCGATCCAGCCACCAACAGCGGCGGCCGGGGCCGCGCCCGCCCAGCCGGTGGACTACATCTTCGAGCCGGACCCTGAGCAGATATTAGGCGGCCTCCTCCCCCGCTATGTGGACACCCAGGTCTACCAGGCCGTCGTCGAGAGCATCGCCTCCGAACACGGCGCGCGCATGACCTCCATGTCCAGCGCCACCGACAACGCCGGCAAGATGATCTCCAACCTCACCCTCTCGCTCAACCGCGCCCGCCAGGCGACCATCACCAAGGAGATCGCCGAGATCGTCGGCGGTGCCGAGGCGCTGAGGTAAACGTGCCCGACGCGCTCACATTGCAGGGCAACGGCGGTACTCTCTCGCTCGAAGTGGTCAGCAAAAATGGGTGGTGCGGCTGTTACTTAGAGGCGGGCGAACGGAGGTTTCTGGGAGCAGATGATGTTCGGCACATCGCCAGTAGGCTTCTGGGAGCGTTAGGCGATGACAACGAATTAGCCCCAATAGCCGGGCAGTTTGAGGGCTACGATGTTCGATGCTCCCTCTTGCTGTCAGAGGTGCATCATGCTCTCTACGTTGCCGTTGAAGGCCAGGACAGCGTCTTGCTCTGGCAGCACGCAAATGGGACGCCGATGCTCATTGTTGGCACCATAAAGCTTTCCCCTGAACAGAGGCATCGCTGGCTGTCGCAGATCAAGGAGTTCTGCCCAGACATCTGGCCTTCGTTTCAAGGCAGCGGCTATTTGGACCAAAAGCCTACTGTGTAGATGTTCCAAAGCAGGGCGATTGCCTCTTGATACTGCCCTCTTTCCACGATCGGACCACGCCATGAATGGCACGGCTAACCGGCCTTCGGCCAGGCAGTACCGCTTCGCGGCACTCGGCTGGACTCTCAGCCCCGCGAAGCGGCGGCTTCTCGGCGTCCGCGCCGGATAGCCGTGCCATTCATGGCATGGTCAAGAACGCCTCATCGCCATGCCAGGTTCGTCCCTCTCGCTTGACACCTGCCCCCCCTTTCGGCTATACTCAGTTCAACTTAGCGCACTTTTTCACAGATAAACAGAAGGTTAAAAGCTTTTCAGAGGAGAATAGACACAGACTATGGCTGTCGGTAAAATTGTACAGGTCCAGGGACCCGTGGTGGACGCGGAATTCGCGGCGGGCAGCCTGCCCAACATCTTGAACGCGCTCACCATCGCGGACGAGGGGCGGGACATCAGCCTCACCGTGGAGGTCGCCCAGCACCTCGGCAATGACGTCGTCCGGTGCATCGCCATGTCGTCCACGGACGGCCTGACGCGCGGCATGGATGTCAACGACACCGGCGGCCCCATCACCGTCCCGGTCGGTCCCCAGACGCTGGGCCGCGTCTTCAACCTGCTCGGCAAGACCATCGACGAGCGCGGCGAACTGGCCCCCGGCAGCCTACGCTACCCCATCCACCGCGCCGCGCCCTCCCTGGAAGACCAGGCGGCGACCATCGAGATCCTGGAGACCGGCATCAAGGTCATTGACCTGCTCTGCCCCTACCCGAAGGGCGGCAAGATCGGCCTCTTCGGCGGCGCGGGCGTCGGCAAGACCGTCACCATCCAGGAGCTGATCCGCAACATCGCCGTCGAGTTCGGCGGCGTCTCGGTCTTCGCCGGGGTGGGGGAGCGGACGCGCGAAGGCAACGACTTGTGGCTGGAGATGTCCGAGACCGAGTTCAAGGACGCCGAGGGCAATACCGCCCACGTCATTGACAAGACCGCCATGGTCTTCGGCCAGATGAACGAGCCGCCCGGCGCGCGCCTCCGCGTCGCCCTGTCCGGCCTGACCATGGCCGAGTATTTCCGCGATGAGCAGGGGCAAGACGTCCTGCTGTTCGTGGACAACATCTTCCGGTTCGTCCAGGCCGGCTCCGAAGTGTCCGCGCTGCTCGGGCGCATGCCCAGCGCCGTCGGCTACCAGCCCACCCTGGCTTCCGAGATGGGCGCGCTCCAGGAGCGCATCACCAGCACCAAGAAAGGCTCGGTCACGTCCGTCCAGGCCGTCTACGTCCCCGCCGACGACCCGACCGACCCGGCCCCGGCCACGACCTTTGCCTTCCTGGACGCCACGACGTACCTGGAGCGCAGCCTGGCCGCCATCGGCATCTTCCCCGCCGTGGACCCGCTCGTCTCGACCTCGCGCATCCTGGACCCCAACATCGTCGGCCAGGAGCATTACGACGTCGCGCGGGGCGTCCAAAACATCCTCCAGCGCTACAAGGAGCTTCAGGACATCATCGCGATCCTCGGCATTGACGAACTTTCCGACGAGGACAAACTAACCGTCGCCCGCGCCCGCAAGATCCGCAACTTCCTCGGCCAGCCCTTCTCCGTCGCCGAGCAGTTCACCGGACTGCCGGGCCAGTATGTGCGCCGCGAGGATACCGTGCGCTCCTTCAAGTCCATCCTGAACGGCGAGCATGACGACCTGCCGGAGCAGTCCTTCCTCAACTGCGGCCCGATCGAACACGCGGTCGAGAAGGCCAAGGCGATGGGGGCCTAGTTCCCGATTGGGCCTGGCGTCGGGGAGTGACCGCTCACCCCCCGGTGCCGGGCCTGCGATTTTTCTGAGACAAACACCCATGGCAGCAACGTATACCCTAGACGTGGTCACCCCGGAGCGCATCATGCTCAGTGAGCCGGTGACGCAGACCGTCGCGCCCGGCACCGAGGGGCAGCTCGGCATCCTCGCGAACCACGCGCCGCTGATGACCGAACTCGCCCCCGGCGAGATCCTGGCGACCCTGGCCGATGGCCGGACGACCGCACACATCGTCATCTCCGGCGGCTTCATGGAGGTCGCGCCCGGCGGCGGGCGGACGACGATCCTCGCGGACAACGCCGAGCGCGCCGACGAAATAGACCTCACGCGGGCCGAGGCGGACCTCGCCGCCGCCCAGCAGATGTTGGCCGGGACCGAGGCCGGCTCCGACCAGCAGGCGGAGGCGCGGCGGTCGCTCGCCCACGCCGAGACGCGCATCCGCGTCTCCCGCAGCCGGCGATGAGATTAAAGTAAGACAGCCGCACGGATTGCGGACAAAAATGCAAGAACGAACCTTTCAATCCAACATTGGATGATTCGTGCCGGCAAGTACCTCTGCGGGAAGAGGGAGACAAACGCTTTTGGCACATGAGAATAACACGGCGCTGAAAGTCTGGCGCCTGCTCTTCGTGAGCGCCCTGCTGGTTCTCGGCGGCATCCTCGGCTTCCAGGCCGGAGCACAGATCGTCACCTGGGTCAACAACCCGAACAACACGAACCCCGTCCTCCTGGCCTCACGCGAGAGCATGGGGGCGGGCACGGGCCGCACAATCGCCCTCGCCGCCTTCACGCTGCTTGGCATCCTGTTCGCCCGGCTGGTCTCGACGCCCGCCTTCCAGCGGCTCGTCCTCGCCGGGGACCGCCTCAAGGAGATGAAGCCGAACGAGAAGGTCGCCACCTTCGTCGGAGTCATGGTCGGCCTGCTGCTGACCCTGATGCTGCGCTCGTGCTTCCCCTTCCTCGGCATCTGGGGCACCGCCGTCGTCGGCATCGTCCTGATCTACCTCGGCATCGTCGCGACCTGGAGCATGAAGGACGAAGTCCGCCTGTTCCTGCCGGGTGCCCCGGCCCTGCCCGCCGACGCCAAAGACACGCCGCCGGAACAGTGCAAGATACTCGACACTAATGTCATTATTGACGGCCGCGTCGCCGATATCTGCCGCACCGGTTTCATCGAAGGCCCCATCTACGTCCCCGGCTTCGTGCTGGATGAACTCCAGCACATCGCCGACTCGGCGGATAGCCTCAAACGGGCGCGGGGCCGGCGCGGGCTTGACATCCTGAACGCCATGCGGACCGAGCAGAAGATGATGGTCCGCACCTACGACAGCACCGACCCGAACGACCGGGACGAAGTGGACGCCAAGCTGGTCAAGCTGGCGAAGAAGCTGGGCGGCAAGATCGTCACCAACGACTACAACCTGAACAAAGTCGCCGAGCTTCAGGGCGTCGCCGTGCTGAACATCAACGAGCTGGCGAACGCCGTCAAGCCGGTCGTCCTGCCCGGCGAGGAGATGCCCGTCACCATCATCAAGATCGGCAAGGAGCCGGACCAGGGCGTCGCCTACCTCGATGACGGCACCATGATCGTCGTGGAAGGCGGACGCCGCCACATCGGCGAGACGCTCACCGTCGTCACCAGCACCGTCCTTCAGACTGTGGCCGGCAAGATGATCTTCGCCCGGCTGCGTGATGAGACCGAGGAAGAAGAGGGGTATGACCGCAACCTACGCGCTTATCCCGGCGGCGGGCCGCGCCGCAAGATTCAGCACTGACGGAGGCCCCGAGGGGAACAAGGTCTTCGCGCCCCTGGCGGGCCGGCCCCTGCTGCGTTGGACCGTGGAAGCCTTCGCCGCCCATGCCGCCATTGACGGCATCCTGGTGGTCGCCGGTGCGGGCGAGGTCGCCCGTTGCCGCGAGGCGCTGGCCGGAGTGGACAAACTGCTCTCGATCATCCCCGGCGGTGAGACGCGGCAGGCTTCGGTCGCCATTGGCCTGTTCACCCTGGGCGGGGCCGCCGACGACCTCGTCCTGGTCCACGACGGCGCGCGGCCCCTGGTCACGCCGGACATCATCACGCGCTGCCTGGAAGGCGCGCGCGAATTCGGCAACGCCGTCGCCGCCTTGCCCGTGGCCGACACCCTGAAAGCCGTGGACGCACAGCAGGCCGTCCAGCGCACCGTAGACCGTGAAGGGCTGTGGGCGGTCCAGACGCCGCAGGCCTTCCGCATGGCGACTCTGTTTGAGGCCCACATCGCCGCCCGCGATCAGGGCTGGACCGGCACCGACGAGGCTTCTTTGGTGGAGAGGTACGGCAGCGAGCCGGTCCACCTCGTCCTCGGTGGCCCCGACAATTTCAAGGTCACGCGCCCCGCCGATCTAAATCTTGCCGAGGCGGTCCTGCGCGCCCGGATGGACGGACCCATGGCACAGACCCGCATTGGCTTCGGCTACGACATCCACCCCTTCATCGTTGGCCGGAAGCTCATGCTCGGCGGCGTCGAGATTCCCAGCCCGCGCGGCCTCGACGGGCACTCCGACGCCGACGTCCTCCTCCACGCCCTCTGCGATGCCCTGCTCGGCGCGGCGGGCCTGCCGGACATCGGGAACCTCTTCCCGAACACCGACCCCGCCTACAAAGGCATCTCCAGCCTGGAGCTTCTGCGCCAGGTCTGCGCGCGCACCGTCGCGGCGGGCTACCAGGTCGGCAATGTGGACCTCACCCTCATCGCCGAGGCCCCCAAGATCGCCCCCCATGTGCCGCAGATGCGCGCGCTCATCGCCGAGGCTCTGCGTATCGAACCCGCCCGCGTGGGTATAAAAGCGACCACGAACGAGGGACTCGGGTCGCTGGGGCGCGGGGAGGGCATCGCCGCCCACGCCGTCGCCGCCATCATCGGTCCCTAAAGAAAAGGGACTAAAGGAAAGGGGAACAGTCATGGCTATCGCCGTCACCGTCAAGGGCAAGCATCTTCAGGTCACGGAGGGCCTGCGCGAACACGCCCAGAACCGCCTCCAGAAGCTGGAAACCTACTTCCAGAACATCCGCGAGGTCATCGTCGTCGAGAGCGTCGAGGGCGCACAGCACCGGGTCGAGGTCACCCTCCAGGGTGACGGCCTCCTGCTGCGCGGCGAGGAGCGCACCAACGACATGTATGCCTCCCTCGACCGCGTCGTGGACAAACTGGAAGCGCGCCTGCGGAAGTTCAAGGCCAAGCACACCCACCTCCGCAACCACCAGCAAAGCCTCCGCACCAACATGGACATCTCGAACGGGGCGGGCATGGACGGCATCCTCGCCGCCGACAGTGAGGAGGACGTGGACGACAGCCCGCGCATCGTCCGCACCAAGGCCGTCACCATGAAGCCGATGGGCATCGACGACGCCGTCCAGATGCTGGAACTGACCGACCACGAGTGGTACGTCTACCTGGACATGGACACCCACATGACCCAGGTGGTCTACCGCCGCCGCGACGGCAACTACGGCCTGGTCGTCCCGAAGATCTAGGGCTTCACCCGAGGGGCAGGCTTGTTAAGCCTGCCCCTTGAATCGTTCTGAGAATAGTCCTGCCCCTCAGGAGTCTACAGCATGAAACGGCTTTACCGATCCATTATCGTCCTCGCTTCTACCGCAGTAGGAACAGCATTTGGAGTGTGTCTGATGCGCTTGGCAGGCACCCCTCTGGCCCAACATCTTGCGCTCGCGCCTAAATCAGCGAAGCCCGCCGTCCACGATTTCGGTGACATGATTGCCGACCTCTTTTGCCTGGGTTACTACACGGGTCTGCTTACGGGCGTCGTGATGACACTCGCTGTTTTCGGGGGACTGGTCGCCGGTTTCGCGTTCGCCCGGCGCGTGGGAACGCCTGACTCTTCCTTTGGGCTGAAAGTGGCTTGAATAAACCGCCCTACGATTGGCGACAACGTGCTAAGGAAAGGACCCGTGCCCTTGCAGTTGTACGCTTCTCATGCGGCCACTCTGAGACACAGTTCTGCCTCCCGCTGCCTTTTTAGAGTGGGCGTCTGCCCTGATGAGGGGGCTTTATGAACTATCAGGATAACCCAGAACGAGACCGGTTGACGCGGCAGATTCTGAGCGCAGACACCCTGCCGGAAATCCATGCCGCCCAGGCGGCGCTGCGCCTCTGGCGCGAGCGTTACCCGGAGGACTGGGGCATCCTGGACGCCGGAGAGCAGTTGTCGCTGATAGAGGATGCCCTCCTGGAAGACGACTCACCCCCCGGTCAGTCGCCCTCCTGGACCGAGCGGCAGCGCCTGGAGTATCAGGTCATTGGTGCCCGGACCTTGCCGAAGATCGCCGCCGCACGCCCTGCCCTGCGTCAATGGGCAGAACGCCACCCTGAACACGGGCAGGACGAGCTACTGGAAACGCTTTTCCTACTGCTGGATGTTGTGGAAGAGAGCCAAGGCGGAGGCCCGTTCGCCGACAAACAGGAGGCGCGGGAGCTGGTCGGGCAGGCCGTGTGGGCGGGCCGGAAACCCTCGTCCCGCGAGTTTTGAGGATGTCAATCAAGCAAATCTTTATGCCGATATTGGGCCGGGATTTCCCCCTGGCTCATGTGGAGGAGAGTGATGGGCGTTTGGTCATACGCCAGTCCAACGGCCCGGCCCTTCGCAATTTTCGCAACACATTTCTCACGTTCGGTGGGAGTGCAGTCTCCTTCCTCGTCTACTATGCGCTCTTTCCAAAAGCCGTACACGATTGGTTTCATGGCATGTCAGCTTCCGGGTCGCCCGTCGGCCCCCTTGTTTTCCTGTGCTTTCCGATCGTAGCAATGGGGTTCCAGTCGGTCAACCGGCTTTTCGGGAAAGAGACTTTCGTCTTCGACAGGAACCAAGGCGTCTTTATCCGCAATGGGTATACAGTCGGGCCGCTACGGAACATCCGGGCGGTCA
The DNA here is from genome assembly GCA_965215505.1 of Capsulimonadaceae bacterium. GTDB lineage: Bacteria > Armatimonadota > Armatimonadia > Armatimonadales > Capsulimonadaceae > JANXMY01. The sequence goes on from OZ244065.1 coordinate 6,055,252, forward strand.
CGGCGCAAATCACAGGCGGGGCGCAGGGGCAATACCCGATGTTCCGACTCATCCTGGAACTGCCGCGTTGCGAGACAGTAACAATCGTGAGGACGCACGACATCCCGAACGAGCGAGAGTTTCGCCTCAGCGGCAACGGCTTCAGCGACCCGAACAAACGGTTCGCCATGTTCACGCCGTGGCTAGACTATGACGAGCAGAACTTGGTTCCGTTTCTCCCGCAGGAGATCGTGGAGCTGCGCGAGAAGATATTGCAGTATGTTGGCGAACAGGCGAAGTGCTGAGATCGTTCATGCCCCTCTGCCATGAAATGCCCTGCCTGCTGACCCGTAGCGGCGCTGACGGTCGGCTTCAATCTAGACATCTACCATCTGGCGTAGATGGCGGAAGCCGCTGATGAACCTCTGGCCCTTTAGCCCCGTATGTCAGGTATAATGACCCGGCTGCCTGAACAGGCTTGGCACTAATTTTTGGGGAGAATACTCAGAACATGAAGATCGGTATGCTGACCGGCGGCGGCGACTGCCCCGGCTTGAACCCGGCCATCCGCGGGGCCGTCCTGCGCCTGCTGGACTACGGCGATGAGGTCATCGGCTTCACGCAGGGCTGGAAGGGTCTCGTCGAAGGCAACACGGAGCCGCTGACGCTGGAACGGGTCGAGGGCATCATTGACCAGGGCGGGACCATCCTGCGCTCCTCGCGCACCAATCCGTTCGCGCCGGGCAAAGAAGCCCAGCTTGAGGCCGTGCTTGCCAACATCAAGAAGTTCGAACTCGACGCATTGGTTGCGCTGGGCGGTGAAGACACCCTAGGAGTCGCCTCCAAGCTGTACACGCAGCACGGGGTCAAGACGGTCGGCGTTCCTAAGACGATGGACAACGACCTGAGCCTGACCGACTACACCTTTGGCTTCGACTCGGCCGCCTCGGTCGCCCTGGACTCCATTGACCGTCTGCGTGACACAGCCAAGTCGCACGACCGCGTCATCGTCGTCGAGATCATGGGCCGCCACGCCGGCTGGATGGCGCTGTGGTCGGGCGTCGCGGGCGGCGCGGACTGGATTCTGATCCCCGAAGTCCCCTTCGACATGGACGCCATGTGCGCCCACCTGAAGGCGAACTACGCGCGTGGCAAGACCCATGGCATAGTGGCAGTCAGCGAGGGCGTCGAGATCCCCGGCGCGCAGAAGGCCGACGATGCCGCCCTGGACGCCTTCGGGCATCATCAGCTCGGCGAAGTCGGCATCGGGCCTGCCGTCGCCAAGGAGATCGAGAGCCGGACCGGCATACCGACCCGCAGCGCAGTCCTGGGCCATGTCGTGCGCGGCGGCTCGCCGACCCTCTTCGACCGCATCCTGGGAACGCGCGTCGGCATCAAGGCCGCCGAGCTTGTCCACGAAGGCGACTTCGGCAAGATGGTCGCCTTGCAGGGCACGGAGATCGTCGCCGTCCCCATCCAGGACGCCGTCAAGCAGTGGAAATTGGTTTCCCAGGCCCTCTATGACGAGTTCGTGACGACCTTCAACAAGTAGGGAATAGCCCCCCAGCCCTGTCATAGAGGCTGGGGGGCTGATCGTTTATCATGCCCCTCGACATCATCACACTGGGCGAGGCCTTGATTGACCTGCCCGCCACCCAATCCGGCGTCTCGCTCGCTGACGCGCCCGGCTTTGCCAAAGTCCCCGCCGGGGCACCCGCCAATGTCGCCGTGGTCGCCGCCAAGCTGGGCCTGGGAACGGCCTTCCTCAGCAAAGTCGGCGATGACCCCTTCGGCGAGAGCATCATCCGCACCTTCGCCGGGCTGGGCGTAGACACCACCCGCGTCATCAAAGACAAGGCGGCACGGACGGGCCTCGCCTTCGTCTCCGTCATGCCCGACGGCAGCCGCGACTTCCTGTTCTACTTCGACCCCGCCCGCGACCTCGCCCTGCGCCCGGACGAGATGGACTTCGGCTGGCTGGACACCGCCCGCGTCCTCCACTACGGCAGCATCTCCCTGATCGCCGAGCCGAGCCGCAGCGCGACACTGGCCGCCGCCGGGAACCTGATCGGGGCGGGGACTGCCCTCTGCTCCTACGACCCGAACCTGCGCCCGTGGCTCTGGCCGGACGCCAAGGCCATGCGCGGCGGCGTCCTGCTCGGCTTCACCGTCGCCGACGTGGTCAAGATCAGCGTGGACGAGCTGGTGTTCCTGGTCCCCGAGGCCGCCGATGAGGCCGCCGCCGTCGCCGCGCTGATGCAGGAGTACCCGCTGCGGCTCATCGCCGTCACGGAGGGCGCGCTGGGCAGCCGGGGCTACACCCGCGACGGTGGCTTCGCCGACGCGCCCGGCTTCGGCGTCAATTTCGTGGATGCGACCGGGGCGGGGGACGCCTTCACGGCGGGCCTCCTTGCTTACCTGCTGGATCAGGGGCCTGACGCGAACGCCACGCTGGACGGCTTCGCGCCGCACCTCGCCGACGCACTGCGCTACGCCAATGCCTGCGGCGCGCTGGCGACGACGTATTTAGGGGCCACGCCGCACGGCCTGACGCCGCAGACGGTGCAGGCCCTCTTGGAGACGACAGCATGATTACGATTGACCTTGCCGGAAAGAACGCGCTTGTCACGGGCGGGACGCGCGGCATCGGGCGGGCCATCAGCCGCCGCCTGGCCGAAGCGGGCGCGAACACCGCCGCCGTTTGGCGCGGCGACGCGGCGACCGCCGAGGCATCTCTCGCTGAACGGCAGGCGTTCGGCCTGGGCACACACCGGAACTATCAGGCGGATATTGGCGAGGAGAGCCAGATTGACGAACTGATCGCGCAGTTCCGCGCCGACCATGACGACGGCTTGGACCTGCTCATCCTGAACGCCGGGATCGGCCTGGGCGGCAAGGTGACGGAGATCGAGCCGGCCCAATGGCGGCGGATGCTGGACGTGAACCTCGGCTCGGCCTTCCTGCTAACGCGCGGCCTCGTCCCTGTCATGCGCCGGGGCGGCTCCATCGTCGCCATCGGCAGCGGCTCTGGCCACGACCCCATCCCCGGCCTCGCCTTCTATGGGGCCTCCAAAGCCGCCCTCAACATGTTCATCGCCGATCTGGCCCAGGAAGTCGGGCCGGAGGGCATCCGCGCCAACGTCGTCTCGCCCGGCGGCACGGACACCAAATTCCAGGGGAACGCGCCTTCTCCGAGCGTCAAGCAGGACGGCACGACTCATAATGCTTTGGGCCGTACCGGCGTCCCGGACGATGTCGCCGGGGCCGTCCTGTTCCTGTGCAGCGACCTCTCCGGATTCATCACCGGCCAGGCCCTCCGGGTGAACGGGGCGGCGCTTTAGGCCCATATTCACGCACGGGTAGCGATCATGGCCGAAATCGTTCTATATAGAGGCAAACAGTACTACGGGGTCTTTCGCCAATTAGATGTACTTCTGGACGGGGTCAAAGTGGGGAGCGTGTCGTATAACCAAAGCAAGTCGTTCCCCATCAGCGGTGGGCGGCACGAGTTATCAGTCAAGATGGACTGGTGCGTCAGTCCGCCGTTCGTCTTCATGGGGAGAGACGGCTCGGTGGCTGAATTCGAGTGCGGATGCAATTTCGGGCCGCTCGGGGCATTGCTGGGTGTCCACGCCAACAGCCATGACTTCTTCTACATCCGGGCAATCAGCCCTTTAGAGGCGGGCGAAGGCATATGGCCTCCTGCACCGAGCGACTCACCGCCGACGTTCTGACCTCGCCGCAGGCATTGCCGGGCGGACTGATGAGCAAACAAGGCAGCGGCCCCATTTCTAGGGAGCCTAGGGAGCCGTTGCCCTTCTATGTTATGCCGTTTGCCACACTAGGCAAAGCCTCTACAGTCCATCGTACTTGGAGTAGCCGCGCTCGGCCCAATAGTCGGGCGGTTCGTTCTCCATATACTCGATGCCGGTGATGGCCTTGATGTTCTTCAGGCCCAGCTTCATCGGGACCAGCAGGCGCAGGGGGGCACCGTGTTCCACGGTCAGCGGGACCATTTGCAGGCTCGCGTCGTTTTGGTGGGTCGCCAGCAAGGTCTGCGGGTGCTGGGCGGTGGGCAGATCAATCGAGACGTAATAGGGGTCCGAGTTGCCGTCGCTGTCCAGGTTGACGCTTGACGTCAGGCTCACCCATTTCGTACCCGGCTTCGGCGGGTAGGCTTGCAGGAAGTCCGCGAAGCGCATGCCGCCCCAGCCGGCAATCATGCTCCAGCCCTCGACGCAGACTAGGCGGGTCGTCTGGTCCAAGCGCCCGAACTGCTCGGTCATGCGCGCGATCATGGGGGCGGTCAGATGCTCCTCTTTGCCCGACGCCAGCCCCTTGACGGTCAAGGTCCAGTCGGCCAGATAGGTGGAAGGGTCGGGCGTCTGGCCGTCGTAGTTGTTGCGAAGCTCCCGCGACGCCTGCGAAAGATCATAGGTCGGTACGAGGCGGTCGGGCGAGTAAAGCGCGGCCGCCACGTCGTCGTCGAAGGTCAGGACGCGGCTCAGGAGCCGCTGTTTGGCCGGGTCGGGCGTGGCGGGCGGCTTGATGCCGAGACGGGTGCGCGTCTCATCGGGCAGCACCCACAGGAACCCGGCGGCGAGGGCGGCGACGCCCGCGCCGTAGATCAGGAAGTCACGGCGGGTCTGCGCCTTGATCTTGCCGTCCGGGACGAGGAGGCGGGGCGGGGGCGTCTCGGCCAGTCGCCCCGGCTTCTCGTCTGGGTCCGGCGGCAGGGCGGCGGCTTGCGCCTCCGGGGCGAGGCGTCGGCCCCGAGGCTGCCGCGCCCGCAGGGTGTCCAGGCGGTCTACCAGGTCGGTGCGCGCCAGGTGCGAGGCGTCCGGGGCCTTCGGTTCGGGGATCGGCTTCTTATTTGCCATGACTCTGTCCTTCTACGCGGTCCGACCAGCCGACGATCATGGAGCGGAACGTGTCCCAGCCGTCGGCGAACACCAAAATCACATGGGGGATGACGAAGGCCATGAACACCCAGGTCAGCCAGAAATGCCACACGCGGGCCAGGTCATAGCCGCCGAACAAGGCTTGCAGCCAGCCGAGCTGGTCCGGCTTGTGGATCGCCCAGCCCGTCAGCGCCGACAACGTCGCCATGACCGGCATGGAGAAGTAGGCCAGCCGCTGCAAGGCGTTATACTTGGTCTTCACCTCGGGGTGCGGCCACGGGCGGCGCGTCAGTTTGGCGAGCGGCAGGCCGACATAATAGATCTGCATCCGGACGGCGTTCTTGAGGTCGCCGCGCCGAGGCAATAGGGCCTTGTAGCCGCCGCCCAGACCCAGGCCGACGAGGTACAGGACGCCGATCGCGATGAACAGGTAGGCGAATATCCAGTGGATGTTCAGAGCCTCCGCCAGTATCCCCGTCCCCAGGCTGAAGTGGTCGTAGAACCAGTTCGTGTTATAGTGCCCGGCGGGCGTGTTTGCGTCCACCCACGAGTCGGACGTCCCGTAAGACTGACGCCAGGGTTCGTGCCGTGCCACCCAAAGGCCGATGTCGGCCAGGTAGTCGGTGCTGCCGCCCGTCGCTTCGTGGGGTTCATGGTGGTAGACCGGCGCGGCCCAGTAGATAGAAATGCCCGACAGGGCCAGCCCCAGCAAGGCCGGGATGTTCGCCCAGTGCGTCCAGCGCACCAGCCAGTGGTGCTTGCGGACGACGGCCTTTTCCCCGCTTGAAGTCGCCGGATTCTTGTCCAGTGTTATGGTCGCCACGGTTTGGCCTCTTGTTCTCTAATCGCGCTTCCTAGAACGGCTCCGGTTTTGAAGAAAGGTCCGCGACCGAAGGCCGTAGGGGTGAACCTTGTGTTCGCCCTTCTGGGCGGCGAACGCCGTTTCCCGTATCCTCTGTTCCTATCTGTTCTTCAGTCGCGGGGCGACTCTCATTCAACAGTAGGCCGGCACTTCTAGTGCCGGATCCAGACTCAAAAGCTGGCTACAATAGTGTTACAAATCAGGCCAGGGGAAAGTTCCGTGCGCCATCATTTGGACAAAAAAGCCCCGAAGGAACACTCCTCCGGGGCCGCCAAAGTTACCGTCTTGAACCACGCCGTCAGGCCAGCGGCTCCGCCATAGTCCGCATCTGGATCTCGATGATGCGCGAGCCGGCGGACTGTGTGCAGGCCAGCAGGACGGCGTCCGCGACGTCTTCCGGGGTCAGCATCCCCGACTCGGCCACGCTCTGCTCCGTGCGGCCCTTGCCTAAGGCGAACTCGGTCTTGACGCCGCCGGGGCAGATGAGGCCGACCTTGATGCCCTGCCCGCGAAGCTCCCGGTCCAGGGCCTGCGCGAAGCCGACCTGCGCGAACTTCGTGGCGCAATAGACCGCCTCGCCCGCGAAGCCGTACAGGCCCGCCATCGAGGAGATCATCAGGACCGTCCCGGCCCCCTGCGCCAGCATCGTCGGCACCGCGTGGCGCGTGAAAAGGAACGTCGAGCGGACGTTGCTGTCCATCATCTCGTCGTAATCATCGGCGCTCGTGTCCACGAGGTTCTTGTAGTTGCCGACGCCCGCGTTGTTGATTAGGATGTCGAGCCGCCCGAACGTCTCGGACGCCGTCGCCGCCGCCTGCCGGGCCGTCTCCTCCTCGCGCGCATCCCCGATGACCAGGGAGGCGTCACCGCCCAATGCCCGCACCTCTTCCGCCAGAGATTCCAGCCGCTCGCGCCGCCGCGCCGTCAGGATCAGTGAGGCCCCCTCCGCCGCCAGAGCGCGCGCACACGCCTGACCGATCCCCGCACTCGCCCCCGTGATCAGGGCCACTTTTCCTGCCAATCGTTCTGCCATGAGTTCCCTCCGCTTTCGCCGTTTACTGCGGGTTACTATCCCCGGCCCGCCCCCGGCGGAAACTTCAGGGGGGATGCTTAGGCGAGGGCGACCGCGTCTACCCGGCCACCCAGGCCGAGCTGGGCGAGGTGCTGGTGCGCCACCGCGCAGTACCGCGTCACGTCCTGGTGGGCACGCGCGAGCAGCATCGCCCCCTCCACGCCGGACAGGAACGCCTCCGCCTGCGACCGGGGCGAACCCTCGAAACGGAGGGTCCCGGCCTCGCGGCCTGCCGTCAGCGCTTCGGCCAGCCAGCCCTCGTTCTCGGCGAAGAAGGCCTGGACCTCCGCCTGCACCGTCTTTGGCAGGCACACCAGGTCCAGCGCCAGCGCGCCGCAGAGGCACATGCGGTTTCCATCGCGCAGCATATCGCGGCAGACGTGCGCGTACCCGATCAGCTTCTGATCCGGCCCGTCCGCGACTAGGTCAAGGAATGCCCGCCGGCGGCCGATCTCTTCCCGATAGCGCACGACCAGGGCGAGGCACAGGTCGGCCTTGCCAGGAAAATAGTGATGGATGCTGGCCTTCCGCAGTCCGACCTTATCCGAGATGTCCGCGTAACTGAACCCGTTGTAGCCGCGCGTCTGGACCATCCTCTGCGCGGCATCCAGTATCTGAGTCGCGACGCTCGCTTTTTCCGCCATTTCCACAGTTCCTCCCGGTGTCACCCGTAAGCATACCCGATGGGGGATGAAAAATGTCAACAAAAGGCGACTTTCTACCTACTAGTAGGTTGACAACGCGAAAAGCGCGGTGGTATAATGCCTGCGTTCCACCGGAACGGCTCGGCACAGACGCCGCGCCCCCGTTTCTCATGCCGACCATTTTCACGCCGAATGCATAAACTTCTCTGGAGGTATTCCGATGCCGACTGCCGAACTGACCCCGACGACAGAGCTGAAGCCGACCGAAGCCCTGCGCCCCATTGACTGCATGGGCCTGACCAAGCTCGTGGACAAGAACAAGGCCAACCCCGCCGGCGGCAAGGTGACGCTGCGCGCGACCACCATCACCGAAGGCCAGATGCGGAACCTGACCTACATCCGCGACCTCGCCCCCACCGTCATTGACGAGCCGCCGCACCTGCTGGGCGAGAACACCGCCCCGAACCCGTCCGAGGCCGTCCTGGCCGCGCTCGGTGCCTGCCTCGCGGTCGGCTATGTGGCGGGTGCCAGCCATGTCGGCATCGTCCTCAGCGCCGTCAAGATCGAGATGGAAGGCGACATTGACGTCTCCGCCGTCTGGGGGCTGGGCGACGTTCCCGAGGACAAGGTCGCCGGCTTCACGGCCATCCGCGTCAAGGCGCACCTCGAAGGCAACGCCTCCCGCGAGCAGTTGGACGAGATCGTCCAGAACGCCAACCGCTGGTCTCCGGTGGCCTCTACACTCCGCAACAACGTCAAGGTCACGGCCGAGCTGGCCTGACACACCCGCCCCCTCCCGCCCCCGATGCCGGGGGCGGGGGCCTTCCTCTCGGTCCCTGCCGCCCCGGTCACCGACGACCCTCCTCATGCGTTCCCAGCCTCGCACCGCCGCGCCGCTCCTGTTTGCCCGTCACGCCTCGGGCTGACGCCCGGTTCCGGGCCATAAGAATGGAGAAACGACATGGAGAAGGAAACACTGCTCGACGCCAAACAGGTGGTCGCCCTCATGGAAACCGAGCCGGTCGTCGTCATTGACACCCGCGCCCCCGAGGAGTACGCCGCCGCCCACATCCCTGGCGCGGTCAATATCCGCGAGATCTTCAGCTTCCTCGCCACATCCACCCCCGAGGGCCTGGTCACGATGCACCAGACATTCGCCACGCTTCTGGGCGATGCCGGCCTGTCCGGGGCGGAACACGCGGTCATCTACGAAGATGCCATGAACAACGGTTATGGCCAGTCCTGCCGTGGGTACTTCCTGCTCAAGTATTTGGGCTACTCCAAAGTCTCCATTCTGCATGGTGGGCTGAAGGCGTGGACCGATGCGGGCTTACCGGTCACGGCGGAGGCTTCCACCCCCGAGACGAAGAACTTTCCGCTGAATGTGGACGAATCACTGATGGTGACGACGCCCGAGATGCTGAAGTCGCTGGATGACCCTTCCATCGTCAAACTGGACGTGCGCGACTGGGATGAATGGGTCGGTGAAAGCTCCTCGCCCTACGGCAAGGACTTCACCCCGCGCAAGGGGCGCATCCCCGACGCCGTCCTGATCGAGTGGTACACGCTGATGAAGCCCGCCTCGGACGTGCCCATGTTCAAGTCTAAGGAGGAGATCAAAGAGATCGCCGCCAAAGTAGGCATCACGCCGGACTCGACCGTGAACATCTACTGCTTCAAAGGCGCGCGCGCTTCCAATACCTTCGTCGCGCTGAACGAGGCCGGGATCAAGAACGTCAAGATCTACTTCGCCTCCTGGAACGAGTGGTCCCGCGACTTCTCGCTGCCCATCGAGGAGGGAGCGCCCGACCCCAGCCGCCCCGCCGTCCGCGCCTGACCGCTTGGAAACTGACCACTTAGAACTGGAAACCCGTCATGCCCGCAGCCCTCGCCTGCGATATACCGGCTTTTGAGACCGTCATGGCCGACCTGAGCGATGCCATCGCCCAGGACCTGCGGCCGAATGTCGCCGAAATCGACGCGCGCGGATTCTACCCGCGCGCGTTCATGCAGCGCGTCGGCGCATTGGGCGGCTTCGGTCAGGCCGTCCCGACCGAGTATGGCGGGTCGGGGCGCGGCATGGCTGGCACCATTCGGGTCATGGAGGAGGTCTCCAAGGACTGTCTGAGTACCGGCTTCTGCGTCTGGTGCCAGACGGTCTGCGGCTGGTACATCCAGAACGGCGCAAGCGACTTCTTGAAACGGGAGTTCCTGCCCAAAGTGGCTGACGGGAGGATGCTGGCGGGGACCGGGCTGTCCAACCCGATGAAGCACTTCGCGGGCATCGAGAAGATCCGCGTCACCGCCACGCGCGCTCCGGGCGGCTTCAAGGTGAACGGCGCACTTCCCTGGGTCTCCAACGCCGGCACGGACCACTGCTTCGCCTTCGTCGCCCAGATCGCCGGGGAAGAGGCGTACCTGATGGCTGTGACGCCTGGCGATGCGCCCGGCCTGACACTCGGGGACGGCGGCCACTTCATCGCTCTGGAGGGCAGCAGCACCCACAATGCCGTCTTCAAGGACATGTTTCTGCCCGAGGAACAGATCCTCGCCGCCCCCTGCAAGGATTACGTCGCCCGCATCCGGCCCGGCTTCATCCTCGCCCAGTCCGGCTTCGGACTCGGCCTGATCGCGAGCTGCGTGGACCTGATGCGCCGCTCGAACGAACGGGTTGGCCACGTCAACCAGTTTTTAGACGACGGCGCGGACGAGATCAAGGCGGACTTGCAGGAGGCCCGTTGCCGCACTTACGCCCTGGCCGACCAGATCGGCTGCGGCGAAACGGCCTTGGGGCCGGAGGCGACGCGCGAGGCCATCCAGTGCCGCATCCTCGCCTCCGAGCTGTCCCTGCGCGCCTCGCAGGCCGCCATGCTGCACACCGGCGCGGCGGGCTACCGCATCGGCGCGGCGGCGGAGCGCAAGCTGCGCGAGTCCTACTTCGTCGCCATCGTCACGCCCGCCCTTAAACACCTCAAGAAGCTCCAGAACGACATGAAAACAGCAGTATGACAAATAACAACAACTAAGACTAAGGGGACACGAACAGAATGTGCATCATGCGGGGCGGAGACGAAGAAACGCCGAACGCGCTGAAAGGCGACGGCCTGACGCACCATCTGGTGGAAGAGTCGGTGGGCCAGGCCGTGTTCGGGGGTGAGGCGAACTGGCGTGAGTTCATCCGTCTGGTCGGGGCGGCGACCGCCTCCGCCGTGCTTGCCTCGGTGTTCCCGATGGAAGCGGCCAAGGCCCTCGTCTCAGACCCGATCGGGCCGCTGGAGAAGCGTGACCTGAAGATCGGTTTCATCCCCATCACCTGCGCTGCGCCGATCATCATGGCCGCTGGGGAGTGCTTGGGTCGCCATCGTCGCTGTGGAGGCCCTGCTGTCCTCACCGGGCATCGGCTACTTCCTGTGGAACGAGTACAACAACCTGAACCTGAACAGCGTCATCCTGTCCATCATCCTGATCGGCCTGCTCGGCGTCCTGCTCGACGGTGTCTTGGGCTTTCTCGCCAAGCGCGTCACCTACGCCGAGTAGAGCAGCATTTTCAGTTCCTATAGAGGTGTGTTAGCGATTTTAGAGATCGAGCGCGTGACCAAACGCTTCCCTGAGCAGAGCGGGAACGGGACGCTGTGCGTCTTCCAGGACGTTTCCTTCCAGACCGAGGCGGGCGAATTCGTCACGATGGTCGGCCATTCGGGCTGCGGCAAGAGTACGATCCTGAACATCATCGCTGGCCTGGACAAAGCCTCCGAAGGCCACGTCATGCTGGAAGGGCAGCGCATCCGCAAGCCGGGGCTGGACCGGATGGTCGTCTTCCAGTCGTTCGCCCTGATCCCCTGACTGACCGCCTACGAGAACGTCCGCCTGGCCGTCGCCTCCGCCCACAAGGACTGGGACGGCGCACAGATCAAGGCGCACACCGAAAAGTACCTCGCCATCATGGGCCTGGCCGGGCCACAAGCGCCCCGCTGCCCTCTCCGGCGGGATGCGCCAGCGCGTCGGCCTGGCCCGCGCCTTCGCCGTCGGCCCCAAAGTGCTGCTGCTGGATGAGCCGTTCGGCCAGATCGACGCCCTGACGCGCGGCATGATCCAGGATGAGCTGGTGCAGATGTGGACCGAGACGCAGAACACCGTTTTCATGGTGACGCACGACGTGGACGAAGCGATCCTGCTCTCCGACAAGATCGTGCTGATGACGAATGGCCCACGGGCGCGCATCGTCGAGATCGCCATCCCGCGCCCCCGCCGCCGCGAGACGATTATTGAACACCCCCTGTACTATAAGATTCGTAACCACCTGCTGCACTTCCTCATCGAGCGCTCCTACCAGCTCCAGCAGGAAGACTGGACGCCGAGCGAGGCACCCCCGCCCCTGGTGCAGATGACGGTCTAAACAAAAAAGCCGCCTCGGAGAATATCCCCCGAGGTGGCTCTGCTTTGTCCGGTCCCCCCGCCGTCACCCGCGCCGCTTGAGGAGCAGCGCCGCCCCCTGCCGGGCTTCCGCGTCCTGCGGCAGCAGGGCCAGCACCTCCTGCCACTCAAAGATGCCGCGCGAGAGCCGCCCGTGGGCCTGGCACCAGCGGGCAGCCTGGCGGTGGCGGGAGGGGTCGTTCGGGAGCGTACCCGCCAGGATCACTAGCCGGTTCCATCCTGCGCCTTCTACGGTCGCGCGCAGGTCTTCCGCCAAAATATCCCTCCCCCGTGCGCCCTCGCCCTGACCTATCAGCAGGCGGCCCAGGCGGAAGCGCAGCCCGGCCAGGCCGGGGTCGAGCGCATAGGCGCGTTCCCACTCGCGGCGCGCATCCGCGTCCGCCCCGGCATCCCGGTAGGCCAGGCCAAGCGTGTAGTGCGCCCCGGCATTGTCCGGGTCGAGCGACAGACACTGCCGCGCGGCCCGCATGGCGGGCGCGCGATTTGCCTGCCCCTCCCTCGCCTGGGCCTGTCCCAGCAGGAGGGCGGCCTGCTGGGCATAGAGCCTCGGCTCCTGCGGGGCGAGGCGCAGGGCGTCCGTGACAGCCTGGAGGGCTTCTTCGTCGCGCCCAGACACGTTCAGGTTCTCGGCCACAAGCGAAGCGATGTGCCAGTCGTCGGGCCGCAGGCGGCGGGCGGCTGTCAGTTCCCGTATCGCGTCCGGGCGATCCCCTCCCTGGATCGCGTCCAGCGCCAGAGCGAGGTGTATCTCGGGAGCGGCGGGCGCAAGGGCCACGGCGCGGCGGAGCAATGCATGGGCCTCGGGCTGCCAGCCGATCTCGGTATCCAGAACCGCCAGGCGCAGCAGGGTTTGGGGCGAGTCGGGCGCGAGCCGCCGCGCCTGCCGGGCTAAGGCAACCGCCCGGTCAATGTAGCCGATCTGCTGGTACAGGCCGGCCGCCGCGTCGGCAAGTTCGGGCGAGCGCATGGCCGTCGGCTCCAGGGCGCGGAGCTGCGCCGATGCACCGGGGATGTCCCCGCTCTGGGTGAGCTGCTGTGCCAGGGCAAGCCGGGCGTTGGGGTCGGAGGGGGCGGCGCGCAAGGCATCCTGGGCGCGGCTCAGGTCGGCCTTCGCCTGCTGGAGCTGCTGGAGGTATGCCTGCTGGCGGGAGGCGTCGCGCCGCAGGGCGGACGCCTCCCGCCAGTTGCGGATCTGCCAGGGCAGGGAGGTGAGCGAGCCTAGCACGACCAGGGTGAGGAGCGCGAGGAGGAAGCGTGAACGGGGACGCGCCCCTGGAAGGGGGCGCGTCCCGGAGGGGCGGGGCGTCATGGGAGGCGACTCCAGGGCGCTACTGCGTTACGCCATATAGGTGGATGGTCGTCTGGTCGGTGCGGAAGTACTTGGCATGTCCGTCGGCGAACCCGATGTTGTTGCCGGTACCGGCATGACGCGAATAGGCGTCATAGGTCCCTGGGAATGGCCCCAAATAGGCAGTCGTATAATAATTCGGGATGTTGTTGTTCGTGTCCCCGTTTGGGTAGGCCACGCGCGTGATCCGCTCTGCCTGACGAGAATCCCCCTGAGGGTTTCCCGCCGCTTTCAGGGCTTGCCAGTCGCCGTAGCCGTCGTACCCGCTCAGAAGGGTTCGGCAGTCCGCGACGATGAATGTGTCTGCGGGCGTGTCTATCTGTGACAGGCCGGGATTGGAGTTAAAGAGAGGCTCGTTGCCCCCGTAGCTCATGACTGCGGTCGTCATTGGGGCATACATGCCGTCGGCGATGACGGGGATGTTGTCCGCAACTGCGGCTCCGTTGCTGGGCTGGAACCAGTTGCCGTACCCCTTGGCGATGTTGGTATTTGGATCGTCGGGACAGTGGTAAGCGCCAGGGGCCTTCACGAACGGGTAGATAGCGTTGCACCACAGAGCGGTGGCGTTGTTGGGTGTGGAACCGGCTGCTGAAGCCCCATAATAGTTAGTGCCCCACTGCCACTGCGGGAACTTCTCGTCGGCATCCTGGCAGTACTGGGTCAGGGCCAGCGTGAGCTGCTTGATGTTTGAGGCGCAGGAGGCGCGGCGGGCGTTCTCGCGGACTTTTTGGAAAACTGGGAAGAGGATGGCGGCGAGAATCGCGATGATCGCAATAACCACAAGCAGCTCGATCAGGGTGAAGCCCTGTCTTTTCGGGGAGCTTCGTTGCTTCGATTTCATGATGGGGTCCTCTCAGTGCGGACATCGGGCGAGGTAAGATGACACCATCTTATCATATAAGTCTTATAGTGTCAAGTGCTATTTTGTAGTGCCGTACAATACCCGCGAGTGGACAGTCCTGCCGGGCCGATACTCCGCCAGCCTATCCCGTGGGCGGCTGGGGCCAGCGGCTGAGGTCGGTTCCCGCCAGCCTGTCCTGAACCGGCTTGGCCGCCTCCGACAGGGCAGTCAGCTGCAAAGTGACGTCGAGGGCGACGCGCCCCGAGGCGGGGGCAGTCACGGCGGCGGTGAGCAGGCGGAAGCCGGGGTTGGGGGCGTCAATGGCTGCGGGGGGCGGGTCCGCCGGGATGACCTCGAACCGGGCATCCGCCGACGCCTGGAGGCCGACGCGCAGGTGGCGGCCATTCTCGGTCAGGAGGGCCGCAGGGGCATCAGACGCATCAGAAACGGTGATCTCGGCCCTGGTGAGCATCGCCCAGCGCACCGTGTCGCCCGGACGGAGGCCCTCGATCTCGTCCCGGATCAGGACGTGACCGCCGGGGCGGAACAGGAAGCCGCGCGTGACGCGGGCGGCCTGCCCCGCAAAGACCGGCGAGAGGTCCACGACCGCGCCCGCGTCGGCGGCCCCCGAGAAGTGGGTGATCGCGGCCTGCCCATCCACGCGGTGATGCTGCCCGTTGACGGTCAGGGTGCTGTGGCTGAGGTTGTTGAGCCGGAAGACGTCCCAGCGCCCCGAAACCTGGGCGGTGTTCCACAGGTCCACACCCTCCGACTCCAGCGAAAGGTAGTCCTGCATTCCCAGGTCGTGCCCCCAGCGCACGCCGTCCGCCTCGAAGACGAACGAGCCGGCGTCCATGTGGGCGTGACTCAGTGCGGCCTTGCCGCCCTTCAGGGCCAGAAACATCGCCCGCAGGTCGTCCCAGGCGCTCCGAAAGACGGCCAGCGGGTTGGGGCCGCGCCCGTACCAGTTCAAGTCCTGTTCTGTACTGGCGTTTGCGTCCGGCGTGTCTGGCCACCAAAGGGCGGCGAGCGGCAGCAGGCGGTCTTCTTCGGTGTCCGGCCGGGCGGGGCGCGTCGAGTCCGCGTAAAGTCGGAGGCCGGCCCGCTCGGAGCGCAGCAGGTCGGGGCGCCTCAAGGTGTGGGCGAACCACCACAGGGCGGGTTCCATGCCCGGATGCTCGACGCCGTCGGAGAAGTTGAAGTAGCTGCCGCTCGGCCCGAGCAGCCGGAGGAGGGCGTCGGCACTCGTCAGGAAGCCGGGGCTGCGGCTCAGGCCCCAGTCCGTCCCCAGCGCGGACTCAAGTGCCGCCAGCAGGACGGCCTGGAACAGAGTGCCGTAGCCCCAGTACATGGGGCCTTCGGGGTAGACGCCGTCGGGCGCGTAAGGCTCCATCCCGCGCGGATTGTTCCGGCGCGTCTTGCCCAGGATCTGGGCCGCAAGTGCCGGCTCCTCCTCGGCGACCGCCAGCGCGCCCAGGGTCAGGCCGCCCAGGCAGACCGCGTTCCAGTTGTTCGCCGAACTCGCCCCGGCGTCGTGGGCCAGACCCGCCCGCAGGCCCTTTTCGGCGATGGCGTCGGCGATAGCCGTGCGCGTGTCTGTGTCCAAGATGTCGTACAGCCAGTCGTAGCCGAAGGCTAGGGCCGCCGTCATCTCGCCGACATCCAGGAAATGGCTGGGGTTCCAGTCGGCGAATGCCGCCGCCGCCAGCATCTCCCGCCCGGCGCGCTCTGCCAGGGCGGCGTCGTCCGTCAGGTGGAAGTGCAGGGCGAGCAGGAGGACGCGCCGCAGAGCCACGCGCGAGACATGTAGGAGCCGCTTCCCGTCCTTCTTGTAGGCGACGGGTGGGGCGGGGAGGATGGCCCGCGCCTCGACCTCGCCGCGCCGCAAGAAGGCGTCCAGCAGGGCGTCCCCGCCCCGCCGCACTTTGATCGCCCCCCACGTCCCCGCCGAGGCCAGCAGTCGCGGGTGGCCGGGCCGGAGCGAGGCGAGCGGATCGTCGGGGTCCGCCTGGTCTTGGAGTGCCTGGCGGGCCGGATGTTCTTGCGGCGTGTCTCCCATTTGGCCCCTAATTAGCGTTGCTCGGCGCTCTCATGCCGGGACATCCTCAAGTCTTCATCACCGCCCCGAACACGACCACCAGCCCCAGATCAAACACCAGCCCGTGCCACAAGATCGGAACGATGATCGAGCGCGTCTGCCGGTACAGCCAGGCGAAGAAGACGCCCGCCGCTACGATCGCAAGCACCGTCGCCTCGGCCCAGCCGGGGCGCAGCAGCAGGCGCAGGACGAGGTAATGCCAGGCCGCGAAGGTGAACGCCGTCCACACAGCGCCGACCGTCCAGACCGCCTCGCTCGTCCCGCGCAGCTCGTTCAGGACGACCCCGCGCCAGAACAGCTCCTCCAGGATCGCGTTCACCAGGACGAAATAGACGCCGAAAGGCAGAAGCCAGGCCGCGTGGAAGCCGCGCGTGGTGACGATGGAGGGGATGTCGGTCGCGTCCAGAACCCGTTTGCCGATCTCGGCGTAGCCGAACAGGGACAGCGGCACGACGCACACCAGTGCGGCCAGCAGGACCGCCCACTGCCGCAGCGTCGGCCAGCGGACGGCCCCGCGCCATAGCCGCCGGCCCCACAGGGCGGCGGGCAGCAGGCAGCAGCCGTGGTACAGGAAGAAGGTCCAGGCGATGCTGTCCAGCCGGTACATCCCCAGCCAGACGGCGGGCCAGGGCAGGAGGGTGAGCAGGACGACGATCGCCAGGCGTCGTCGGGCAGGGTGTGCGGGCAGGGTCATGACGGCGTTACGATAGCATTTTACGGAGGGGGCTGTCAAGGGAACCCCGCCCGCCCGCCGCCTGTTAAATGGTAAGCATGGGCTGAAACGAGCGGGGCCGACCGCGCCCCGCCAGTCCCAGCCAAGTAACCCTAGGCAAGTAATTCTAAGACAAGAGGCCATTCGGTGACAACTCCCAACTTTAGCCCCGACGCGAGCGAGCCGCGCAACGTCGTGATCATCGGCTCCGGCCCCGCCGGACTGACGGCGGCCATCTACGCCGCCCGCGCCAACCTCAGCCCGCTGGTCATCGAGGGCGGGGCACCCAACCTGCCCGGCGGCCAGCTCATGATCACCTCGGACGTCGAGAACTTTCCCGGATTCGCCAACGGCATCATGGGGCCGGACCTGATGGACCAGATGCGCCAGCAGGCCGCCCGCGTCGGCGCGGAGTTCCTGACGGAGAACGTCAGCGCCGTGGACTTCTCGGAGCGCCCGTTCCATATCCAGACCGAGGAGGGCAAGGCATTCCGGGCCAAGACCGCCATCGTCACGACCGGTGCCTCGGCCAAGTGGCTGGGCCTGCCGACCGAGACGGCCCTGTACGGCAAGGGCGTGTCCGCCTGCGCCACCTGCGACGGTTTCTTCTTCCGCAACCGCGAGGTCGTCGTGGTCGGCGGCGGGGACACGGCCCTGGAAGAAGCGAACTACCTGAGCCGCATGGCCTCCAAAGTTACCGTCGTGCATCGCCGGGACACCCTGCGCGCCTCCCACATCATGCAGAAGCGGGCGATGGACAACCCGAAGATCCACTTCGTCTGGGATACCGCCATCAAAGCGATCCATGACCCCGACGCGGGTAAGGTGACCGGCCTGACGCTGCACAACCTGAAGACCGATGAAGAAAGCTTCTTCCCGACCGACGGGGTCTTCATCGCCATCGGCCACACGCCGAACACCAAGCTGTTCGCCGGGCACCTCGCGATGGACCCGCAGGGCTACATCATCACCACGCCGGGCCGCCCCCTGACGAGCGTTGCTGGCGTCTTCGCGGCGGGCGACGTGCAGGACACCGAGTACAAGCAGGCCATCACGGCGGCCGGCTCGGGCTGCCAGGCCGCCATGGACGCCGAGCGCTTCCTAGAAGAGCAGGAGCAGGGCGAGTAGGAGGGGTGGACGGAGGGGCCGGGCGCGGGATGCGTCCGGCCTTTTTTGATTCGTAACATTCGCTTGGCAGCCTGCGTATGCCGTGAATAGTACAGATGTTACGCGCCCTCGGGGGCATCATAAACGGGGGAGGACGAGTGATTGAAATCACTCGCTCCACTCGGACTTGTCCAGGGGACAGAAGGGGGGAGGGGCCAGACGGCATTCTCCCATCCCTTTCCTCTTGTCCCCTGGACAAATCCGGCGGCAGCGAGTGATTTTAATCACTTGCTCGGCTCCCCGCGCTGTCCTTTCCGCCGCCGAGAAGGCTTTCGGACAGCCCGCGCAGATGCCCGGCATGGGCAGCATCGAGGAAGTGCGGGCACCCCGCGCCGCCGGCCTCCGCCGGTGTAGACCGGGCGCGCGATGCGCCGGGCCTTTTTTGCCGCCCGGCAGGTAAACCCGCCCCGTGCGGCGAATACTGACGCCGGCACAACAGCGAAACCATTTAACATAACCCCAGGACCGAATGGGGCGGGCACCAGGGGGCCGGGCCACACTGCTTCTGACGGGACTCCCAGGAGGCGACTATTGTGGAACCGAAATACCTTGACGATGCCTTGTCCCTCGCCCATGGCGGTGCGCGGCGCGCGGGGCTGAACGTGGAGGACACGGAAGACTGTGTCCTCCACTTCGCCCAGAAGATGCTGACGGCTCCGCTGCCAACGTCTAATGTCGAGGCGTGGATGCGCGAGAGCGCGCGTAACCATGTCATTGACTATGCCCGTGCCCGGCAAAAGCGGCTGACGCATGAATGCTACTGGCCGCAGACTGTCTCCGACAGCGGCCAGCCTGTAAAGCGGGACTGCCAGGATGGAGCGCCGAGCGTTGAAGCCGAGCTGCTTCAGGACGAACTCCGGCGGCTCCTGATGGTGGCTCTGATGGAACTCTCCCCCATGGCGCGGGAAGTCTTCCTTCGCCACCACCTTTCCGGCGAGTCTGCCGAAGAGATCGCCACCTCTTCCGGCCGCACCCCCCATGCCGTCGAGCAAAGCCTTTACCGCTCCCGGAAGCATCTGCGCGCCGCCCTGGAGCGGCATGGCTCGACGGAAGCCGAACTGCGCCAGTACCTCACCGACGACCCCGGCCCCCTGCTGTGCTGGCACTCCCCCGATCCCAAAGAACCATGATCTCGACCGTGAGAAAATGGGGCGTGAGGTTTTGTCCGCTCGGAGCGTTATAGTCACTGTCACCCACAGACGCTCAGGCAGCAGGGGACAAGAGGACAGGCCACCGTGACCGCTGAACAACTCACCACACCAAAACCGACGACGTTCGCGCGAAAGCTCGCGCGCCTGCTGGATGGCCCTCTCCTGTTCGTCTGCCTGAGCGCCGCCACCATGGTTCTCGGAGTCAAGTTCGCCCTGCTCTAGGGAGTGCCTAAAGTAAGTCGGCAACAAAGTCACACCCCTCGGCGGGCAGCTTCGGGAACGCCCGCTTGGCCCGCTGCCGCCGGTTCCAGGCGTACACGAACAAGGCCACTGCCCGCGTCAGCGCCCACAGGCACCGCGAGAAGCACCGGCTCTTGCGGGCCAGCCGCGCCAGATAGTGCCGCAGCTCGGCGTTGTCCCCCTCCACGCTGAATGTCTCGCTCTTGCCCGGTGCCACCGCATGAGTGCCCGAATACAGAAGCTGGGCGTAGGTCGGGAAGCCGTCGCTGAAGTAGCGGTAGGCCGGGGGCGCATCATCCACGACCTGCTGCATGGCCTCCCAGTCTCGGTTCCAGACCACGCCGAAGCCCACGATGCATCGGGTGGCCCGGTCTACGCACGTCAGCAGGTAAGCCGGCTCTTTTTTTGGGAGACGAACGTGTAGAGTTCATCGAGTTCCAGCGTCTCGACGCTCGCCTCCTTCTGGCGCTCCGTTGGCAACGGGGGCGCAGGCAGATTGGCGGCGGCGGCGTTGACCCAGTTGGCGACCGATTGCGGGTTGACGCCCAAATGCCGGGCGATGCGCCGGAAGTTGGTGCCGTCCACATACAGCTTGAGGGCCTGGCGGCGCACGGACAAGTCGTAGCCCGGTGCCTTCGGCACGGGGGTGTAGGTACGCCCGCAGTGACGACACTCGCGGCGCAGGGTGCCGGTCTGGTTCTTGCCGGCGCGGTGTTGCTTGGTCGTTGCTCCGCAAGTGGGGCAGATCAGCAAAGGCTCAGAACTGGGATCGGTGCTGGGATTAGGCATGAGCTATTATAGCCGAAGAATACTTGCCGAGCAACTTTAGGCACTCCCCTGCTCTACGCGACGCTGGCCGCCCCCGTGATTCCGGGGTGGAACTGGGGCAGCCACCCGAACACGCTGCTGATCGCCTACCGGGCGTCTACCTGTGGGTGCGGCGCGCATTTCTCCGATGCCATCAGCCAGGGGGCGAAGCACCATGCGGACGTGCTGGTCGTGGCCTCGGTTGCCGATGCCAAGGGTGCCAGCCTCGCCCCAATCCGTGCCGACCCGCACGTCTGGATTCTCTCCAGCATCCCCTCGCAGACGCTCTCGCGTCTGCTGCCGAAAGGAGGCACGGCTATTCTGAATATTCAGCACGGCCGCATCACACACCAGATCACCGGCAGCGTCCTTCCGGACGACTTCTTTCACTGAAAGGCATGGTATGAACAATACGTCAACCGCCGGTGCCTCCGATGCCGTCCGCAACCGCCGTTTGGTTGTCCTCGGCGTGCTGCTCATCCTGGCCGCCGCCGCCATCACGGGGGGCCGCCTCCTCTACTCGCGGATGCAGCAGGCGCGGCTGACGCAGGACCGGCCCAAAGACTTGCAGTACGGCGTCTCGGTCTACAGCCCGGAGACGGCAGGCAAGGTGCAGACCCAGCGGCAGAAGTATCTGGCGAAGGCCAGCCTGCTGCGCGACCACTGGCGCGTGTGGGCCGAAGCCCACCAGGCTCTATTACGGCAGCTCCGGCACTCCCCGCCCGGTGACACCGCCACGCTGATGCGCGTCAGTTCGCTCCTGCCGTCTTCGGCACACCTCAACCAAGCGACGGGGATAACGCTGGCGGACATCGGCATAAAACCAGGGGACCTTGATAACCCGAACGCGGTGCGTTTCACATGGCAGCCTGGTCCACTCAAACAGCCGATCGCCGCAGAGTGGGCGCGCACGGACCCCGGCGCTCAAGCCGCCAGTGATCGTACTGATGACATAACCCTTGGAATGAACAAGCGGCAGTTTCAGACGTACCATAACATCGCTCTTTCCATGTCCATGAGCGCCGGGCGTTCCCGGATCACGCTCTGGGCGGACGGCCGTATCACCGAGATGGTCGTCCAAGACCAACATATCAGAGGCAAGCCGACCATCGTTGATGGGCTGGAGAAAGAAATCGCTCCGCCCTACGACTTTCTCAAATAAATGGAGAAGAAAATGCTCAAACTTCGCGCCTTCAGACTCGGCAACAGCTTTCTGCTCGGTCTGGTCGGCCTCCTAACAGGGTCCGTGTTCGTCCTATCTAATGGCGCGCACGGCGATGCGTTTGGAAGCGACTGCGTGCCGGATTGGTCGGTCCTGAGCGCAAGTTGCGACAACGGGACCCAAGTCTCTAGATGGTCTGGGAGCTATTATTGTGCCACCAGTCCCAGTGGTCTGTGTTGCAGCTACCAGGTCTTCGGGGTTTTCTGCGACGCGAATGGCACAGAAACGCATCTCGGCACCTCTTATCATCTGGTTAGAAAGGGCGAGAGCGGCAAAACCTGTACATCAATGGGCTGTTGGTAGCAAGGCCCAGGCACAGTCTACCGTGCAACAGGTTAGGCACTCGAAGGGTGACAACCCTCCGAGTGCCTGTGCTGGCTCTTTATGGAGGAAACATGAGACGGCGTGGCTTTACCCTCATTGAACTGCTGGTCGTGGTCGGCATCATCTCGATCCTGGCCGCGATCCTGTTCCCCGTCTTCGCCTCGTCCCGCGCCCGCGCCCGCGACACCGTCTGCGTCTCCAACCTGCATCAGATCGGCATGGTGATGGCCCTGTACGCCCAGGACACCGACGAACTCTACCCCTACGGCGCGGACCCGATAGACAAGCACACGTCCTTGTGGAACGGCACGAAGTACGCCCCGCAGGTGGCGGCCATGCCGATGCTGCAAGACATCCTGCGCCCCTACACGGCCTCCGCCACGCTCTGGCGCTGCCCGGACGACACCGGCTATGACGTGGTGGACTCGGACCTGCACGTCGGCGAGGATGGCCCGCTGAAGATGGACGCGCGCCCGTCGGCGTTTGAGAAGTTCGGCACCTCCTACTTCTACCGCACTGCCCTGGCGCTGGCCTATGTGCGCTACCCCGGTGCCGCGTTCTATGAGACCGCCCCGCCTTACCAGGAGCACGGCCCCGCCGAGGTGAGCATCCTGTTCGACCAGGACGGCTTCTGGCACGGCACCGACGAGTCGCTGAAGCGCTACACGACCCTGATGGCCGACGGCCATGCGGCCACGCTGGGCTTGGACAGGTTCAAGCAGAATTGGGACCTGAGCGCGAGGCCGGGACAGCCCGACCTCGCGCCCTGAGCGTGCCTCATGCAGACCGAGTGGCGGAACAGCCTGGCCTTTCTGAGACGCGCGGCCCTCAGCGCCTGCGTCCGCCCATTCCTGCGCGGGTTGAGCCGCGCGACGGGCCTTGCCGTGTCCGTCATCATGCCGACGTGCGGCAAGGCGACGTACCTGGACCTGACTCTGGCCGCCCTGGAATGTCAGGTCTTCCCCGCCGACTTGTGGGA
Organism: Capsulimonadaceae bacterium; assembly: GCA_965215505.1. Lineage (GTDB taxonomy): Bacteria > Armatimonadota > Armatimonadia > Armatimonadales > Capsulimonadaceae > JANXMY01. The sequence goes on from OZ244065.1 coordinate 6,078,033, forward strand.
GCTGATCGTCATTGACGACGCCTCCGCCGACGCCACCCCCCAGGTCCTGGAGTTCTACGCCGGGCGCGGGATTCTGCCCCTGGTCTCGCGGCGCTCCCCGAAGAACCGAGGCCGCGCCGGGGCGCGCAACGACGCGCTGGCCCTGGCGCGCGGCCACGTCGTCCTCTTCCTCGACGACGACCGCCTCACCGGCCCGGACTTCCTCTTGCAGCACGCCCTCCGCCACCGGGGCGAACCCGGCGTCGTTCACGGGAACACGAACCGGCGCATCCAGACGCACGGATGCCCGCCGGTCACGCGCGACGAGGTGACGCGGGCGGGCCGCTTTCATCAGCGCGGCCTCGGCTGGGTCTTCCTGACGGCCGGGAACTCCTCCGCCCCGCGCGGGCGCGTGGAGGCGGTCGGCGGCTTCGACGAGGAGTTCCAGGGGTGGGGCTTCGAGGACAACGACCTCGCCCTCCGCCTCCAGCAGTCCGGCCTGCCGCTCCGCTTCGAACCGGCGATCACCACCCTGCACCAGATCCACCCCGCCGGGCCGCAGAAGGCCGCCGACCAGCGGCGCAACATGCACCACCTCTTCCGCAAACACCCCGCCCTCGACCGCGCGGCGATGGAGCCGCTGTTCACCCTGAAAGTGCCGCCCGACCAGTGGATCAAGCCGCCGGGCGACCGTCCCCGCGTCACGGCCTGACAGGCCGCACTCTGCGCCCGGTTTTTTGTCGCCCCGGCAGGAAAGCCCGCCCCGCGCGGCGAACCCTCCCCCATGACGCAAATACTGGAAGAGTACCGGGCAGCGCGGGGGCCGTTGCCGGAGACGATCCACCGCTGGCACCTGCATGGGGCGGGCCTGGAGTCGTTGCGGGAGGCGACCATCGCCCTACCCGCCTATGGGCCGGACGAGCTGCTGGTGCGGCACGACGCCTGCGGCATCTGCTTCTCGGACATCAAGATCATCAACCTCGGCCCGCAGCACCCGCGTTTGCAGGGGCGGGACATGGACGCCCACCCGGTCGTCATGGGGCACGAGGTCGCCCTGACCGTGGCCGGGGTGGGGGCCACCCTGGCGGGCCAGTTTGAGGTCGGCCAGCGGTTCATCGTCCAAGCCGACGTGTACTACAAGGGCGCGAATCCCGCCTACGGCTATCAGCTCGACGGCGGCATGGCCCAATACGGGGTGGTGACGAAAGAGGTCCTGCGCGGCGACGAGGGGTGCTATTTGCTGCCCCTGGCGGACACGACCGGCTATGTGGAGGCCGCCCTCGTGGAGCCGTGGGCCTGCGTCGTGGCGGCCTACGAATACCCCTACCGTGACGGGCTGGTGGACGGTGGCCGCGTGCTGGTCGTTCACGTCAACCCGGCGCTGAAGGGAAATGCGGCGGCGCTCGGCATCACGGGCCACCGGCCGGCGTCGGTCGTCACCGTAGACAACGTGGATGGGGCGGACTTTTCGAATTTGCGGCAGCAAGAAACGGGCGGGCGCGGGTTCGACGACATCGTCGTCTACGGCACCCCCGAACCCGAATACCTGGCCCGGATCATGGGCTGCCTCGGGCCGCGCGGCGTCCTGAACCTCGTGCGCGACCGGCCATTACTGGGAACTGTCCCCGTGGACATCGGGCGGGTGCATTACGAGCAGCACCTATTTATCTCCACCGACGACCCCGCCCATCTAGCCGGTGCCTACGCCCGCAACACGCGCCGGGACCTCCGACCCGGCGGCAAGGTCTGGCTGGCCGGCGCGGGCGGGCCGATGGGGCAGATGCATCTCCAGCGGGCCGTCATGCTGGACGCGCCTCCCGCCCTTGTCGTCGTCAGCGACCGGCACGACGACCGGCTGGCGCGCATCCGGGAGCGCTTCGGCGGGCTGATGCAGGAGCGCGGCATCGAGCTGGTCCTGCTGAACGCGGGCGAGGGCGGCGACCCGACCGCCTACGGCCCCTTCGACGACATCCTCAGCATGGTGCCAAGCGCCGAATTGGTCGCCGAGTCCATCCCGCACCTGGCCGAGAACGGCGTCTACAACATCTTCGCGGGCGTCGCCAAAGGCGTCACCGCCGACCTCGACCTAGGGACGATCCTGGCGAAGAACCAAAGGCTCATCGGCACGTCGGGGTCGAGCATCGCCGACCTGCGGCATACTCTAAAACTGGTCGAGTCCGACGACCTCTCCACCAACGCCAGCCTCGCCGCCATCGGCGGCTTGGGTGCCTTCCGGGACGGACTGGCCGCCGTCAAGAGCGGCAAGTACCCCGGCAAAACAGTCATCTTCCCGCACATCGCAGACCTCCCGCTGCTGTCCGTCGAGGACCTGAGAGTGCAGATGCCGAACGTCTACGCCAAACTCCAGGACGGCGCGTTCTGGACGCAGGAAGCCGAAGACGAACTGCTGCGGGAAAAGTTAGGATAACCCCATGCGCCTGGAAAACAGATCCGCTATCGTCACCGGCGCGGCACAAGGGCTGGGCGAAGCCCTCGCCCGCCGCCTGGCCATGGAAGGCTGCGACGTCCTGCTGGCCGACATCAAACTGGACAAAGCGCGGGCCGCCGCCGATGCCATCGAGCGCGACACGGGCCGCCGCACCGGCGCGACCCAGACCAACGTCGCCAGCGAGTCCGACGTGCAGGCGATGGTGGACGAGGCCGTCCGCGCCTTCGGCAAATTAGACATTCTGGTCGCCAATGCGGGCATCCTCCGCGCCCACGACATCACTGAGATGCCCCTGAGCGAGTGGCAGGCCGTCCTGGACATCAACCTGACCGGCTACTTCCTCTGCGCCCAGGCCGCCGCGCGGGCCATGATCCCGCACAAGCGCGGGGCCATCGTCCAGATCAACTCCAAGTCCGGCAAGAAAGGCTCCTTCCGGAACAGCGCCTACGCCGCCTCCAAGTTCGCCGGCATCGGCCTGACCCAGAGCATCGCCCTGGACCTCGCGCCCCACAAGATCCGCGTCAACGCCGTCTGCCCCGGCAACCTGCTCGACGGCACGCTCTGGCAGGCCTCCCTCTTCGAGCAGTATTCCAAGACGCAGGGCCTCACCCCCGACGAGGTGCGCGCCAAGTACGAGTCCCAGGTCCCCCTGGGGCGCGGCTGCACCTACGAGGATGTTGCAAACGCCGTCGTCTTCCTTGCCTCCGACGAGTCCTCCTACATGACCGGCCAGGCCATTAACGTGACGGGTGGCCAGGAAATGAGGTAGAATTGCCTTTCCTGACCCGCCTCGCCATAGCCGAGCCGTTCGAGACGTGGCCCGGCATGGAACAGGCGGCGACGCAGCGGTTCTGGGACTCGCTCGCCCTGGCGACGGCTGAGGCCGGACACGAGGCTGCCGCGATCTATCTGCTGGGGTACGTCGCGGAGATGCTCCTGAAGACCGCCTACTTCAGAGTCACAGGCGTTCCCTCCAGCCAGGACATCGCACCGCATCTGACGGCGGCCCGGCGGAATGCTTCTTGGCGTGGTGGCAACCTGCACGATCTGCGAAGCTGGTTTGCTCTGCTGAACGACGCCCGTTCCTTCCAGGGCAACCCGTGGAGCATCGTGACCGCGGCTACCATAGAACGCCACGTTCTGACCGTGGCCTCCCATTGGCGCGAGTCTTTGCGCTATACCTCGCTCATGGCGGCTGACGCTGAATTGGAAGAAGTCCACGCAAGCGTGGATTGGCTTCTTGTCAACTACGACGTACTTTGGAAATGAACTATGCCCTACAAAAAAATCATCCCAGTCAGGCCGGTCATTGACCCTTCCTTGGTGAACGACATCGCGGAAGAACTGCGTTTGCAGCAGCCCGAGGGTTCGCCGGATGCGCCACTCATTATCGAGGAAGAGGCCCGCTATACTGATCGCATCCACGTCACCGTCATTTGGGATCGTTGGTCTCAGATCGGTCCAGAAGAGCGGAGCCGCATCATTCTACAGGCCTATGAAACGGTGCGTGGCCCAGGGACCTTCTTGAATCTCACCAGCGCCCTCGGCCTCACCCATGCCGAGGCGAAGAAGCTAGGTGTCGAGAACGGCGTCCTAAGCGTTGCCTAACGCCGCCACGAAAAGGAAAACAACCATGCCGAATCCATTTACCACCCGCCTCGCCGCCGCCCTCTCCCTGCTGACAGTCGCCGCGTCCCTGCCGCCCGCCGTTCGCGCCGCGCCCCCCAAGCCGGCCGGCGTCCTGAGCTACACCGTCCAGGACATTGACGGCAAGAGCGTCCCACTGTCGCGCTACAAGGGCAAGGTGCTGATGATCGTCAACACCGCCTCCCTCTGCGGCAACACGCCCCAGTACGCCTCGCTGGAGAAGCTGAACCAGAAGTACAAAGCCTCGGGCCTCCGCATCCTCGCTTTCCCCGCCAACGACTTCGGCCAGCAGGAGCCGGGCACGAACGGCGAGATCCGCCAGTTCTGCACGGCCAAGTACAACGCCACCTTCGACCTCTTCAGCAAGATCTCCGTCAAGGCCCCGAACCAGGCCCCGCTCTACACCTTCCTGACCAGCAAGGAGACCGACCCCAAGTTCGGCGGCGACATCGAATGGAACTTCGCCAAGTTCCTCGTGGACCGGAAAGGCCAGGTCGTCGGCCGCTTCCAGGCCGGCCACGACCCCCTCTCGCCGGACGTGGTGACGGCGCTGGAGACGGAACTGAAAAAGCCCGCGCGTTAGTCCTGTTTCTTGCGGAGCAACAAGATGCCGCCCGCCAACAAAGCCGCCGCCATGCTGGAAGTCGCTCTGCGGCTGGGGCAGCCGGGTCAATACGACCGGCAGCGGCAAATTCAGCTGGAAGGCGACTACCGCACCCTGTCGCTGGACGAGGCCCGTGAACTCGGGGGGCTTGCCGTTTCGCTACTGGACTCGGATGCTGATAAGGCCCAAGACATCGCGCAAGACATTTTTGTCAGCCTCGCCTGCCTTGTCCCTGGCGCCCTTAATGGCTTACACCAAGACCTTGTGGCGCGAGAAATCTTCTATCCTGCCGAGATCTATCGTGGTGCGGATGCTGAAAGTAGAGATGCGCTGATCCAGCGTACCGTGTGGGATGAAGCTAACCTGAATCACCTTCTGATGGCTCTTGCGTGGATCGGTGACGCTGCCGTCCAACAGCAGTTCAGTCGATGGCGTGACTCGCCTCCGTCATGGCGGGACAAACTTCATGTCCCGCCGGAGGCATACGCGCAGGAAGCTGGCTGGGTCTTGACGGCGGAGGGAGGCCGACGTGACCTATTCTTCCCGACCTGTTACGCCCTCGTCCGGCTGCCGGAGACGGAGAGTGCGCCTGCTGACAACCCTGTGACGGTTGTTGCGGTTTACCCGAAACTATGCCGGTGGTGCGGATGGGAGATGACCACACTTTTTGACTTCGCCCTTGGCTCATCCCGGCTTGATTTTCTTGGCCTTCAGGGCGAGCGACTCCGGGTGGTAATGTGTGACCGTTGTAGTCTGTACGCGGCTACTTACATGGACCTAGACACAAATGGCGAGTCGTCCTGGGCGGAAGCAGATGTTGAACCAGACTTCTTAGGAGGAAAACGCGATGTTTACCGCCGTCTGCCAGTAAATCGCATGACATTGGGCGTGAAGAGGCGAAGCCCTTACGAGGCGAATTGGCGGGTCACTGAACAGGGCCACTCACAGGTCGGCGGACACCCTGCCTGGGTGCAGGATGCTGAGTACCCTGAGTGTCCGGGCTGCGCGGAGCTTATGACCTTCATTGCCCAGTTGCTGACTGATGATCTCCATGACTCCTGGGAAGGCACGGCCTATGCTTTCCTTTGCGCTCCCTGTGGAAAGACTACTACGGTCTATCAGCAGACTTGAGAACTCCCATGAACGAAGAAACACTTCTTGACCTCGTCCACGCCCGCGTCCGCCTCATCCCGCCCGGCCGGGTCATGTCCTACGGGCAGGTGGGGGACGAAGTGGGCTGCTCGGCGAGGGAGGCAGGGTGGGCGATGAACCAGGCGGTGGATGGCGGGGACGTTCCCTGGCAGCGCGTGGTGGGGGCCAATGGGAACCTGCCCATCGGCAAGCGGTCGCCGTTTCTGGCGCAGCGGCAGCGGGAACTGCTGGAAGCGGAGGGCGTGGCGTTCAAGGAGAACGGGAACGTGGACATGGCGAAGCATCAAGCGGGCGTCATCGGCAAACCGACGCCCGCCCCCGCCGATACGTTGGACCTGGGCCTGTGAGCGCCGGCAAATCGGGTACAACCTCCCCATGAAGATTCACGACATCACGCTGACGACTTCCCCCCGGACATTGACCTGGGAGGGGACGGAGCAGGGCTTTTCGGTCAAATGGGCCGAAAAGCTGGGGCACGGGGGCGCATCCTGCAACCTGTCCGTGTTCACGGAAGGGACGCACACGGGGACACACCTGGACGCCCCCCTGCATTTCGTTCCGGGGGGCGCGACCGTCGAGGCTCTGGACGTCAACGTCCTGGTGGGGCCTGCCCTCGTGGTGGAGGTCTATGGGCGGGACCGGATCACGGCGGCGGACTTGATACAGGCGGGGATCGCGCCGGGAACCACGCGCCTCCTGTTCAAGACGGACAACACGCGGCTCGGGCGGCTGCGTGACGGGGTGTTCCACAAGAACTACGTCGGCATCGCGCCGAGCGGGGCGGAGTGGCTGGTGACATTTGGCGTCCGGCTGGTTGGCGTGGACTACCTTTCGGTGGGTCCTTACGGCGCGGCCAATGTCGAGACGCACCGCATCCTGCTCGGCGCGGGCGTCGTGGTCGTGGAAACACTGGTGCTGGACGACGTGAAGGCGGGCGCGTACACGCTGATCGCCCTGCCGCCAAAGTTCGCCGGTTTGGAGGGCAGCCCGTGCCGCTGCCTGTTGATTGAGGGGAAAATGGAATGACACAAGGGATTGAGACGGATGCTCTGAAGTATGTGGCGTCGCCGGACATCCACATGCGCGAGATAGACTTGGACCATTTGGAGAACATCGAGGAGAACCGGGAGTCCATCGAGTTCAGTGTGCGGCTCTCGGGCCGACCCACCGACGCCTGGGTGCAGGAGTTCGACCAGGCCTACTTGCAGACGCCCTACACCCTGAAGCCGCCGGTCCACGTCCACGGCGACACCCTGCGGATCGTCTATCTGCCGCGCTACGCCAGCGAACTGCAAGGCTTCTTCCGGTTCCTGGGCCTCATCGTGGACCGCTCCAACAAGGAGACGCACCGGACCGAGGAGCTGCACACGTCGAGCGCCCAGGAGCGCCACAAGGCCGAGTTCCGCGAGGCGTTGCGCCGGATCGAGCTGCCGAAGGGGTGACAAAGCCCTCAAGACAGGCAAGTCAAGAAGGCAATGGGGAGTCAGGGGGGCGGGGGAACCCCGCCCCTACGCGATCACCGTGTAGGGGCGAGGTCCCCTCGCCCTCTTCCTGTCCACCTCTTTGCTTCCGCCTTCCGGCGCGGCTCAGTACCCCTTCACCAGCCGGTTGAAGTTGTCGCGGTCCACCGCCCGCGTCGCCGCCTCCTCGAACGACACCTGGCCGCCCCGGTGGAGGTCGGCGAGGACGCGGTCCATCGCCTGCATCCCGTACTGGTGGCCGGTCTCAATGACCGAGTAGATCTGGTAGCTCTTGCCCTCCCGGATCAGGTTCCGCAGGGCGCTCGTCGCCACCATGATCTCGATGGCGGAGACGCGCCCGCCGCCGATGCGCGGGAGGAGCTGCTGGGAGACGACGGCCTCGATGCTGGTGGAGAGCTGGACGCGGACCTGCTCCTGCTGGTGGGCGGGGAAGACGTCAATGATGCGGTCTATGGTCGCCGGGGCCGAGCGCGTGTGCAGGGTGGCGAAGACCAGGTGGCCCGTCTCGGCCAGCGTGATGGCGGCGGCGATGGTTTCCAGGTCGCGCATCTCGCCGACGAGGATGACGTCCGGGTCTTCGCGCAGGGACGCGCGCAGGGCGTTCGTGAACGAGTCCGTGTCGGTGCCGAGTTCCCGCTGGTTGACCATGCTCTTCTTGTGCGAGTGCAGATACTCGATGGGGTCCTCGATGGTCAGGATGTGCGCCTCGCGCTCGGTATTGATGATATCTATCAGGGAGGCGATGGTGGTGGACTTGCCCGAGCCGGTCGGGCCGGTCACGAGGATCAGGCCGGAGTGCTTCTGGGTGAAAGACCGCAGGACGGCGGGCAGCTTGAGCTGCTCCATGCTGGGGACGACGTTTGGGATGACGCGCATGGCGCAGCCGACGGACGACCGCTGCCGGTAGACGTTGAACCGGAAACGGCCCACACTTTTGACGCCGTAGGAGAAGTCCAGTTCGTGGGTGCGCTCGAACTTCTCGATCTGCGAGTTGTTCAGCACGTCGAAGACGATCCGCTGCGTGTCCCGGTCCTGCATCGTCTCGAAGGGCAGCTTGACCAGCTTGCCGTCCTTGCGGACCATCGGCGGCAGGCCCACCGACAGGTGCAGGTCGGAGGCGCCCGACTGGACGGTCAGGCGCAGCAACTCGTCGATGTGCGTGTCGGCGAGGTCCTGCGTGTCGCCGCTAACGACCGCCCGCGCCGCCGTCTCCTCGAAGCCCGCGCTCGCCAGCTCCCCGCTCATGAAGTCCTTGGTGGAGAGCGTCGTCTGTACGCCGGAGGCGTCGCCCAGCGTCCCCAGGCCGCCCAGCATGTTCAGGGCGGCGGGCGACTCGTCATCCGAGGCCGCCCCGGCCACCGTGAACGTCTTCATTTGCAGCCCCGCCGGCCTGCCGCTCATGCCGCCGCCCGCCTTCGCGGCCTGCTGTTCCCGCTTTTTGTCCTCCTTGACGAAGGGCAGCGGGGTCTCGCCCAGTGCCTTGGCTTTCGCCTCGGCCTCCTCCGCCTCGGCGCGGGCCGACAGCAGCAGGTCCACGCTGTCGAAGGTGTCCGCCACGCGGGCGGCGAAGTCGCCGAAGTCTTCCTCGGGCGGCGTGTAGGCCGCCGGGGCGCTCTTCCCGCCGCCCTTCCCGTTGCTCGTGCCGGTGCCGTTGCCGGTGTTGAGCGGCAGGAGGTCTTCACTGTTGACGATCATAAAGCCGTGTCTCCGTTAAATCAGAACGTCAGCGCGCTCAGGCCCTTGTCGATCTCCACCCGGCAGGCCCGAGTCATCGCGTGCAGGCCGTCCTCGCTGACCCGCAGCGGGAACATCGCTTCCCGGCAGGACTCGTGCAGGGCGGACTGGGCCGCCGCCTCGTCGGGGTGAGGCCCGCCTTCCAGGAAATGGGCGACCTCGTTCGCCAGGCAGACCGTCGCCGTCAGCTTCGGGTTCATCTCGGCGGCGCGCGGCGTGTGGTGGAAGCCGATGGCCTCGCACAGCATGGGGGGCAGGTTCCAGCGGGTCGCGAGGGCCGCGCCGATCTGCCCGTGGCTGAAGGCGAGCACCTCGGACTCGATGCGCGAGTAGCGGACGCCGTTCGTCGCGGCGATCTTCGTGATGGCGACGAACAGGGCGTGCCGGCTCTGGTCCAGGGCCATCTTTCCGACGTCGTGCAGCAGGCCGCAGGTGTACGCCTGGTCCGCGCCGACCGCCTCCTGGGTGGGAGGCGGCAGCAGGCCCACGATGACGCGCGCGCACTGCGCCGTGTCAACCGAATGCCGCCACAGGCTGCGCCGGGCCAGCGCGGGCGTGTCCGAGCGGCCCAGGAACATGTTGAAGGTGGTGATGGTCATCGCCAGGTTCCGCAGCGTCTTGAAGCCGAGGAAGACGACCGCCTCGCGCAGCGTCGAGACGCGGCGCGGCAGCCCGTAATAGGACGAGTTGGCCAGCGTCAAGATCTTCACCGCCAGCGCCTGGTCCAGCGCGATGATCCTCTCCAGGTCCTGGGCCGTCGCCTTCGGGTCGTTGGTCAGGTCCATGACCCGCATCACGATCTGGGGCAGTGCGGCGAGGTCTTTCGCGCCGTCCAGTATCTTCTCCAGGCTGTCCAGGGGGTTCAGGCAGACATTCGGCGCGGTGCCGGGCGTGCTGCCGGGCGGGGGGGCGGTGTTGGTCATGGTCATAAGATGGTTACCCCGAGTAGATGACGCGCAGCGACTCTTCCAGCGTGGTGATGCCGAGCAGGATCTTCTCCATGGCGTCGTCCTTCAGCGTCCGCATCCCCGCCTCGATGGCCGCCTCGCGGATGGCATAGGAGGAGCCTCGGGCCAGGATCAGCTCGCGCACCTTGTCGTTGACCGGCATCAGCTCGTAGACTCCGATGCGGCCCTTGTAGCCCGTCCCCTTGCAGGCGTCGCAGCCCCGTCCCCGGAAAAACGTCACCTCGCTCTTGTCCAGGATGTCCAGGTTCATGCCCAGCCGCTTGAGGGCGTCCTTGGGCGGCGAGTACGGCTCCTTGCACTTGATGCAGACCGTCCGCAGCAGGCGCTGGGCGAGGACGCCCGCGATGGAGGAGGCGATCAGGAAGCTCTCCACCCCCATGTCCAGCAGGCGCGCGACCGAGCCGGGGGCGTCGTTGGTGTGCAGAGTGGACAGGACGAGGTGCCCGGTGAGGGCCGCCTCGATGGCGATCATGGCCGTCTCCTGGTCGCGCATCTCGCCGACCATGATGATGTTCGGGTCCTGGCGCAGCATGGAGCGCAGGCCGGACGCGAAGGTCATGCCCGCCCGGTTGTTGACCATGGACTGCGTGATGCCGGACAGCTCGTACTCCACCGGGTCCTCGATGGTCAGGATGTTCTTCTCGCCCGAGTTCAGCTTGGCCAGCACCGAATACAGCGTCGTGGACTTGCCCGAGCCGGTCGGGCCGGTGACGAGGATGATGCCGTAGGTGCGCTGGATCATGGACTCGAACATCTCGAACGTGTACGGCAGCAGCCCCAATTTGTGCAGGCCGACCGAGATGTTGGACTTGTCCAAGACGCGCATGACGATCTTCTCGCCGAAGACGGCCGGCAGGGTCGAGACGCGGAAGTCGTAGGGGCGGCCCTCGATGGTCGCCGAGATGCGCCCGTCCTGGGGGGCGCGCTTCTCGGAGATATCCATGTCCGCCATGATCTTGATGCGGGACGTGATGGACGCCTGCGCCTTCTTCGGGAGGGTCATGCCGTCCGAGAGGATTCCGTCCACGCGGTAGCGGATACGCAGGCCGTCCTTGGCCGGCTCGATGTGGATGTCCGAGGCCTTGTCGGTGATGCCGCGCGAGATGATCATGTTGGCGAGCCGGACGACCGGGGCCTCGCCGGACAGCTCCTTGAGCTGCTCGATGGTGATTCCGTCCTCGTCGCCGCCCTGGGTCAAGGTGATGGTGGCTTCGTCGAGGTCCCGCATGACGTTGGTCACGGCCTCGGTGACGTTGACCTCGGTCCGGTAGTTGGCCGAGATGGCGTTGATGATGTCTTCTTCCGTCGCGATGACGGCTTCGACCTCTTTGCCCGTGATCAGCCGTATCTCGTCAATGGCGAAGATGTCCAGCGGGTTCTTCATCGCCAAAGTCAGCCGCTTGGGACTGCGCTCGATGGGGATGACCTTGAACCGCCGGGCCAGCTCCTGCGTGACCGCGCTGGTGACATCGTCGGGAATCTGGATTTCGGTCAGGTCCACATAGGGGACGCCCCACTGCTCGCCGAGGCAGCGGACGCGGTCGCGCTCGGTGATCAAGCCCATCGAGACCAGCAGGTCGCCGATCGGCTCCTGCGTCTTGAGCTGCCGCTGCTTCTCGACCGCCTGTGCAAGCTGCTCGTCGGAAACGAGGCCGCTGCTGACGAACACATCCGCCATCGCTGTTGACTGCATGGGACTTCCTAGTGAGAGTGAAACGTGGAGAGAACGAAAAAAGAGAACAACGAGAACAAAAAAGAAACGGCAGGGAGAGTTCTCCCTGCCGGAATTATCGGTGAATCGCGGTGCATTCTGTAGACGGGCGCGGCCCGTCATGACCTCTAGATGGCGTCTTTTGCGATGGAAACCTTGATGAAGATCACGACCTCGTTGCGGTTGTGCGTGACCTGGGTGTCGCGGAAGAGCTGTCCGAAGAAGGGCAGGTCGCCCAGCAGGGGGACCTTCTGGATGTTCTTCACGTCCTGCTGGCTGATCAGGCCGCCGATGGCGATCGTCTCGCCGTCTTTGACCCGCAGCGTGGTCGTGGCCTCGCGCGACGAGATGTTCGGGAGCTGCGCCCCGCCGATCCCCGCCTGGAACGTGACCGAGGACACCTCCGGGTGGACGTTCAGGGTGACATAGCCGTCGTTGTTGACCTTGCCGGTGACGAACAGCTTGATGCCCGCGCTCACCGTCGCCGTCGTCACGTTCTGCCCCGTCGGCGAGCTGGTGATCGAGGAGACGTAGGTGATGTTGTCGCCGATGAAGACGGCGGCCGGCTGCCCGTCCACGGCGGAGATGTTCGGGTTGGACAGCAGCTTGACGTCGCCGTTCTGCTGGAGCGCGTCGAGTTTGACGTCCACCAAGTCGCCCAGGGCGGTGCGCGAGAACGTGCCGAACTTGAATGGCCGGCCGGGGAAGCCGCTGTCGCCCAGCTTGGGCGGGCCGTTGCTGATGTTGTCACCGCCCGCCCCGGACTCGCCGATGCGCGTCTGCGCCCCGGCGAAGCTGTAGGCAAGCCCCAGGTTCTTCTGGGCGTTCAGGTTGACTTCGGTGATCTTTGCCTCGAAGTTGATCTGGGCGGGCCGGACGTCCACAGTGGTCAGGACCTGCCGGGCGCGCGTCAGGTCCGCGTCTGAGCCGGTCAGCAGAAGCGAGGAAGTCGTCGGCTTGGTCGGCAGGTTGGCCGTGACCGCCGTGGTCGTGCCGCCCGCCGCCGCGCCGTAGGAGGTCGTCGTCGCCGTGGTCCCGCCCGCGTCCGCCGTCGCTGGGGCCACCGGCGCGGTCCGCTGGGTCGGACCCGGCGTGATGATGACGCCGGGCACCAGGCGGCTCAGGACCGCTTGCAGGTCGTCCGCAGACACATACCTGATGTTATAGACCTCGGTATGCGAGGTGCCGATGTTGCGCGAGATCATCGCCTCTGAGTCGGCGACCAGACGGCGGACGCCCTCGATGTCGTCCCCCGTGCCGGTGAGGACGAGTACGCCGCCGCCGGCCTGGCCGCCCGCCGCCTTGCCGGTGGAGGCCTTGACGTTCGGGTAGAGCTGCTTGATCTCGGTCGTCAGGTCGGTGGGGTCCGAGTAGCTGAACGAGAGGACCGTCGTGACGGAGGGTGCCTGCGCCGTGCCCGACGCGGTCAGGGTGGCGACGGCGGCGGGCGTCCCGACCAGGTAGGTCCGGCCGATCTTGGCGTACTGGAAGCCGGACAGCTTGGTGATCAGGTCCAGGGCCTCCTCCAGCGAGACGTGCGCCAGGGAGACCGTGATCGGCCCCTTGACGTCCGTGCCCGAGACGATGTTGGTGTGGGTCTGCATCGCCAGGGCCTTGAGGACGTCGTTGATGTCCGCGCCGACAAAGTCCAGCGTAACGTCGTCGGCCCCGGCGGCCGCCCGGACCGTCTGCGCGGCAGGGGCGTGGGCGACCGGGCGCGGGGCGGCCTGTGCCGCCGGGGCGGTCAGCAGGCCGGACGCCAGGGCCAGCGCGGCGGCGTTCGAGGCCAATGTCTTCGTGCGCGCCCTCAGTGTGGGGGCGTGCGCCATGGGTTCGGTCGGCATTGCATTCTCCTATGCGGCCCCCCGGAGGGAAGCGCGAGCGGTCTTCCGTGAAAGGTGATCAAATAAAGCGATCCGGCAGCGTCCCGGCCGTGGTCAGGTCTGTAGTCAGGTCTGTAGTCAGGTCCGAGGCCGTCACGCATCGCCACTGCGCGCCGCTCGCGGCGGCCTGCCCGTCCCCATAAACGTCCCGGCTGAGGTCCAGGGGGTCCTGTCCCACAGGAACCAGGGCGGTTTCCGTAAGGGGCGCGGTTGGCGCGGCGAACCAGGCATCCATCCGGCCCTCGGCGGGCGTCAGGTAGGAGCGGGCCATCAGCAGCGCGCCCTGGACCATCCGGGTCAGCCCCGTCGCCAGGCCCGCCGGGGTGTCGGCAAAAGCCGAAGCGTCCTTCTCGGGCGCGTCGGCCGGCGTGGGAGTCGGAACGAGGGCAGGCAGAGCGGCAGGAACGGAGGGCGCGGGCCGGGCGGGTGCCGCGGCCGGGGCGGCCTTAGCCGCCCCCAGCGTCAGACGGTAGAGTGTGACCCCATGCCGCAGGACCACCGCCCCGCGCGTCACCGTCACGACCCGATAGAGGCCGTCCACGCTGTCCCCGGTGCGGACGATGCGCCGGGCATCGCCGTCACGGAGGACGGCGATCTGGCCCGCCGCGCTTTGCAGCACGCCGGTCACGGTCCAGGCCGGCGCGGCGGGCGCGTCCGGGGCCGGCTTCTTGGGGGCGGTGGACGGTCCGGGCATGACACCGGGTGCGGGGAAGCCTTTCAGGCCGAACGGCAGTGTGGACGTGCCGACCGATGCCGGGGCGACCTCATGGATGCTCGCCAGCTGCGGCACGGCGGCGTTGGCCGGAACGGTGGCCGAAGCCGGTTTGGATGCCGGCGCGGCGGGCGCGGCCGGGGCGGGGGCCGTCGCCGGGTCCACATAGCCGACCACGAACGGGTCGCGCATCCCCGGCGTCGGGGCGGGCGCGTCCGGCGCATCCCCGGCGGGTGCGGCTTCCGGGCCGGCCCCCGCCCTGCCGCCCGCCGGTGCTGCGCTCCCAGGCAGTCTGGAAGCGGGCGACGCCGCCGGGGCTTGCGCGACCTCGCCCGCCGGGCGCGGCCGGGTCCCGGCGGCGGCCGGGGAGGGCGTGACGATCTTCATGACGAAGTAGCCGAAGACGCCTGCTGAAAGGACGCACAGGGCGGCAAACTGCGGGATCTGTTTCTTGTCTAGCTTGTTCATAGTGGTTTCCCCGGTTTAGAGCGTGCCTACCCCGACGGCCCCGCGTGCGTTCACGGCCCTCGTCGCCCCGACCGCGCCCGCCGCCGCCCGGCCCACCGCCCCGGTGACCGTGCCCGCCGCGATGGGCGGGGCCGGGGACGCGGGGACGGTGGCGGACTGGAGTGCAGCCGACGCCGCGCCGGGCGCGGCATCGTCCGCGTGGAACATGAAGGCGACCAGTTTGAGGTTCGTCGCCACCGTCGGCGCGGCCTTCGGGTTGGCCTTGTCCGTTGAGGTGTTCGGGTGCATCTGCACCGCCGTCACCGAGATGATCTTCGGGAAGCGGGTCAGGCTGTAAAGGAAAGCGGCAGTGTCGGCGTAGGTGCCGGTCGTGTCCACGTCAATGCTGAGCGTGTCGTAAGGCGGCGGCGGCGGCGCTTTCGGGGCGGCCCCGGACGCCGCCGCGTCGCCTCCGGTCGTCGGATGGACCGGGACGGGTGCGGCCGGCGGGACCGGCGCGGCGGGCCGGACGGCGAGGACGTTCAGGTGCGTCGTCGCCGCCAGCGCCTGGAGCTGGCCGAGCAGGGTCGGCACATAGGACTTGGGCGGGACGGAGGCTTCCAGGCACTGGATGCGGTCCTGCGTCTCGGTGTAGGCGGTCTGCGTGACGAGATACCGCTTGGCGATTCCCTCGCTGCCGTCCACCTGGGTCTGCTTCTGCCGTGCGGCCGCCTGGAGGGCGGCGAGGTGAGAGTTCAGCCCCAGGAGCGCGCCGCCGCCGCCGAGCAGGACCAGGCCCGCCCCGCCCATCAGCGCCACCATCATCCGCTTGGTCGCCGGGACGGCCTTGTGGCCCACGAGTCCGGGGGTCTGTGCGCCGGGACTTTGTGCGTTAAGACTTTGTGCCATTGACGGCTCCTTTCGCGTCGGCCGTCTTGGTGCCGCCTGGGGCGGCCGGCTTCAGGGTGCCTGCGGCCGGGCCGGCTTCCGGCTTGAGGTGGACGGTCATCTGGAAGGCGACGGCTTGGGCCGCGCCCAGCTTCTGCTGCTGCACGAAGCCGAGGTCCACATGATCCAGGGTGGGGGACTGGTTCATCCGCAGCATCGTCTCGCCGACGACGGCCTGGCTCATGGCGACGCCCGTCAGGTTCAGGGTCGGGTCGTCGCCGCCCGCCGCGCCCGGCGCGGCCCCGGCCGGTGCCGCAGCCGCCGCGCCCGTCCCCAGCGCGGTCAGCCAGGTCTTGGGCGGCAGGCTCGTGGTGACCGCATAAAAGTTTTTGTACCAGAAGAGCGTGTCGGCCTTGGCCCCGTCCAGCGTCTGGACCTTGGGCATCAGGGCGGCCGTCTCGTTCTGGAGCTGCTGGATCTTGGTGACGCTCGGCTGCAAGGCCGTGACGCGCTCCGACAGCCGGGCGACCTCGTGCTGAGTCACCAGGATGCGGGCCGTCAGGACGAAGGCGGCCAGGACGATCAGGCCGATCTCACCGACGATCGCGGAGAGGAGCTTGCGGATATTCTGTTCCTGCTTCCGCTTTTCTTCGCGGCGCACGGCGATCATGTTGATTGAAGGCATGGGAGTTTCTTTCGCGTGTCGGGGCGGGGTTCCTCCGCCCGCTCTTATTCTGGGCCGCCCCTCTAGGCCGCCTTCGCCAGCGGGCTGCGGAACCGGGGGGCCGCCGCCTTCCCGGCGCGGCGCGCGGGGGAGGGCGTCAGCTCCTTGAGGGCCAGCCCGATCCCGGTGACCAGCATGGGGTGGTTCTCCTCGATGAAGCCGGGTGCCAGCCGGGAGGCGTCGAGGGCCGGGCCGGCGAGGGGGTTCCAGATCTCCACCGGGATGCCCAGGCGGGCCGCCATGTAGGCCTCCAGGCCCTTCATCTTCGCGCTGCCGCCCGTGATGATGATCCGCGAGACGGGGCCGCTGTTCTCCGAGGTCGTCCCCGCCGGCAGGATCGAGTTGGCCGGGTCGGCGAGCTGTGACTGGTAGTAGTTCGTGGAGCGGCGCACCTCGCGCAGCAGCTCGTCCAGCGCGGGCTGCATCGCCCGCGCCAGGGCCGTGGTCTCCGGGTCGGCGTCGTCCTGGAGCAGGGCGGTCATTTCCACCCGCGTCTTCATCTCTTCCAGCAGGTTCCAGCCCTCGCCCGGCGCGAGCGCCTTCAGGGCCTGCGTGAAGCTGTCGCCGGCGATGGGGATGTTGCGTGTCAGCGCGAACAGCCCGTTCGTGACGATATTCACGTCGGTGGTGGTCGCGCCGATGTCCAGCAGGGCCAGGGTCGTCCCCTCGCCGGGCCGCGTCGGCGACAGGTCCACCAGGGCGCGCTGCAAGGCGAACGCCTCGATGTCCACGCCGACCGGCTCCAGGCCCGCCAGTGTCAGCGCGGCCAGCCGCGACTCCACCATGTCGTTGGGCGCGGCGACCAGCATGACGCTCATCTTGTCGGCCTCGCCCGGCACGTCCCCGGTGATCTCGAACTCGATCATGCTGTCTTCCACGTTCGAGGAGATGTGCTTGGCGGCCTCGAAGCGCACCGACCGGCGCAGGACGCCCTCGGCCATCCGGGGCAGCTTGACGTGGCGGACGATCACGCTGGGTCCGCTGATGGCGGCCACGGCGGCGTTCGCCTCGATGCCCGCGCCCTGCATCAGCGCCTTCAAAGCCTGGGCGAGTGCGCCCTGGTCCAGAACGATCCCGTCTCGGACGGCGTCGCCGGGCGTCGGGCCGATGGCGGCCTTGACGATCTGCCACGCGCCCGGCGTCCGGCCCGCCTCGGCCTGCACCAGTTTGATGAAGCGGCTGCCGATGTCCACGCCGACGAGCTTTTCTTTGCCGAATATCTGCGAAAGTCCGAGCATCTGGAACACTCCCCCGTAACGCCGTCTGAAGGCAGCGCCTTCCGTAACCATCTGTCCCTGATTATTGGTGGCGGCGCGTGGAAACTAGAGGGGTGTCTGCGGGGCGAATGGGTTTCTCGTGCAGGAACCGTGCCGAACGGCCTGTGGGAACTGCGGGGTTCACGAAAAAACCGCAATCCTGCTTGCTTCCTGCTTGCTTGTGGGCCGGGGGCATGATATAATAGAGACATGAGTATCCCCCCAGGACCGCCCCCCGGCGGCTATTACAGCGCCCCGCCGCGCAAAAGCGGCGTCAACGGCTGGGCGATCGCCGGCTTCGGCTGCCTGGGCCTGTTCCTGCTGGCCGCCATCGGCGGCGTCCTGCTGGTCCGAGCTACCAAGGACCAGCTCTCGCACCCGTCCAAGAACAGCGTCATCGGCATCGGCGTCCTGGCCGCCAAGGCGGCGCAGGACGGTAAAAGCTTGCAGCAGGCCGTCGTCGCCTACCACCAGGCGAAGGGGAAGTACCCCAAGACGCTGATGCAGCTCGTCCAGGAGGGTGCCATCGACGGCAAGACGCTGCACAACGACCTGGACGACGACCCCAATCCGGGCCACGTCTCCTGGACCTACACCAAGCCCGCCGAGGGTGCGCCGGGCGAGACGCCGATCCTGACGGAGCCGTACCGGATCACGATGGGCGGCAGCACGCAGTCGAGCAGCATCGGCTTCACGCTGGACGGGCGGAGCGTGACCGCCAACACCAGCGGCGCACCGCCGCCCCAGGGCAAGACCCCCTAGCCGGCGGCGGGCTGAGGAGGCCGTGGGCGTCCGCGTCCCGGCCCCGCGCCGTCCTGCCGTGCTGCGCCAGCAGTCGGTCCGTCATCCCCTGGAGCGCGGTGATCGCGCGCCAGAGGTGGTCCGCCGCCTCTTCCTGGAGCGGCTGCTCGTCCTGTGGGTTCATGGGTGGTCCTTGCTGCGTGACGGGACGACGTCGTCCTGGTCCTGCCCTGACCGTCACGCGCCGTCGGTACGGGTTTTTCGTCTCTACGACGCGGTTGATCGTCGGCAGGTTCCTTCCCGGTTCGCACGGAAATCTCACGAAGATTTCAGATTTTTGTGTGTTTGCCTGCTACCCCCCCCTATTTTTTCTGGGTATAGTAAGAACAAGATAAGTCTATGTAGCCGGGTGCTACAGGAAAGACGAGGCTTACGGTGAGAACCAGTGACCCTTTCGCGGACGGCATTCAATACCTGCACGAACATGTGATGGATCTTCGCCGACAGGTGACGGAGGGGCCGACGAGTCGCCAGACACTCCTGGATATCGCCTTCGAAACCATGAACAGCACCATCGAGGAGCTGCGCGTGGCGGAGGAGGAGATGCGCCAGCAGAACGAGGCGCTGGCCGCCTCGTATGAAGTCGTGGAGACGTGGAGGCACCACTACGAGGACCTGTTCGAGTCGGCCCCGGACGCCTACCTCGTCACCGACATGGACGGCGTGATCCGGGAGGCCAACCAGGCCCCCGTCAGGCTGCTCGGGCTGTCCAAGCGTTTCCTCAAGGGCAAGCCCTTCGCCACCTTCGCCGCAGAGGAAGACCGGCAGACGTTCCGGCAGCTCCTGCTGGAAATGGCCCAGGCGTCTGAGACGGTTGAGCGGGAGATGAAGATCAGGCCGCGCCGCCGCGAGGTGGTCGAGGTCGCCATCGCCGTCTCCATCGTCCGCGACTCGCATGGCCGTCCGCTCCTGCTGCGCTGGCTGGTGCGTGACCTGACGGGCCGCAACCAAGCCGAGGCCGACCGCTACCGGCAGATCGTGGAAGGGGTGGACGACTACGCCATCATCCTGCTGGACGCCGAAGGCCGCGTGCTGAACTGGAACCTTGGCGCGGAACACATCTTCGGGTACGCCGAGGCGGAGGTGCGTGGGAGAGACTACTCGTTCGTCTTCCTGCCGGAAGACCAGGCGCTCGGGGTTCCGCAGCAGCGGCTGGAAAAGGCGCGGGCGGAGGGGCATGCCCGGAAGGAAGGCTGGCACCAGCGCAAGGACGGCACCCGGTTCTGGTCCAGCGGCGTCATCACCGTGCTGCGCGACAAGGCCGGCAGCCCCCGGTGGTACGCCAAAGTGATGCGGGACGAGACCGCGCGCAAGGAGGAAGAAGAGCGGCTGGCGCAGGCTTACGCCGAGGAGCGCCGGATCGCCGCCGCCTTCCAGCGCGCCCTGCTGCCCGAGATCGCCGAGGACGCCTTCCCCGGCCTGGCCGTCTCGTCACTGTACGAGGCCGCCTGGACCGAAGCGCAGGTAGGGGGGGACTTCTTCGACGCCTTCGCGCTGGACGGCGGCCTGGTCGCGCTGGTGGTGGGGGACGTGTCCGGCAAGGGGCTGGCGGCGGCGGCGCACACGGCCGAGGTCAAGTACGCCCTGCGGGCCTACCTCCGCGAGACGCCCGAGCCGGGCCGCGCCCTGTCCCGCCTGAACGTCTTCGTCCACGACAGCCACCGGCTAGGGGATGCGGCCGACGACACCACGTTCGTGACGCTGGCCGTCGTCGTCATCCAGCCCGCCACCGGGGAGGCGGCGGCAGCGGCGGCGGGTGCGGAGCCGCCGCTGCTGCTGCGCGCGGGCGGCGCGGCGGAGCCGCTCGCGGTCAGGGGCGGCCTGCTTGGCATGACGCGGGAGATGGAGTATGCGGCGGCGGGCTTCACGCTCGCGCCCGGCGACGCCGTCATCCTGGTGACGGACGGCATCACCGAGGCCCGGCGGGGCCGCGACTTCCTGGACTACGACGGCATGACCCGGCTGGCGCAGAGCGCCTCGGCGGCCTGCCCCGTCCATGAGATCGGCCGCGCCGTCCTGGAGGGTGCCCGCGCCTTCGCCGGCGGCTCGCTCTCGGATGACGCCTGCCTCCTGCTGGCCCAGCGGGTGTGAGGCCTGACCCTCACCCCGCCATCGCCAGCTCTTTGGCGAACGGCGACGCCGGGACGGCCAGGCCCTCCGGCGGGTCGGTCCAGCGGCCGTCGGACTTGATCAGGGCGACCAGCTCCGACACCCCCTCCTCCTGGGACACGTTCTTGACCGGGTTCCGTCCCCGGTAGAGAGTGATGACGCCGCCGCCCTTGCCGACGTAGCCGTAGTCGGCGTCGGCCATCTCCCCCGGCCCGTTCACGATGCAGCCCATCACGGCGATGTCCAGGCCCACCAGATGATTCGTCGCCGCCTTCACCCGCCGCAGCACCGAGGTCAGCTCGAACTTGGTCCGGCCGCAGGAGGGGCAGGCGATGAACTCCACTTTCGTCTTCCGAAGCCCCAACGCCTGCAAGATGTCGTAGCAGGCCGGGATCTCGTTGATCGGGTCCTCGGACAGCGAGACGCGGATCGTGTCCCCGATTCCCTCGGCCAGCAATGTCCCGATGCCCGCCGTGCTCTTGATCCGGGCGTACTCGCCGTCGCCCGCCTCGGTGACTCCCAGATGCAGCGGGTAGTCCATGCCCAGGGCGGCCATGCGCCGCGCCATCAGCCGGTTGGCCGCCAGCATGACCGGCACGCGCGACGCCTTCAGCGAAATGACGATGTTCCGATAGTCGTGCGCCTCGCAGATCTGGATGTACTCTAAGGCGCTCTCCACCATGCCCTCCGGCGTGTCGCCGTGCATGACGGTCAGCCGCTCGGCCAGGCTGCCGTGGTTGACCCCGATCCGCATGGCGATGTCGCGCTCCTTGCAGACCGCGATGACCGGGCGCAGCGACTCCTCGATGGCCGCGCGCTCCTCGCGGACCTCGGCATCCGTGTACTCGTCCGCCCGGCCGCGCGGCTTGCGGAAGACGAACAGGCCGGGGTTGATGCGGACCTTGTCCACGAACCGCGCGACGGCCACGGCGATGTCGCTGCCCTGGTGGTGGACGTCGGCGACGAGTGGGACGTCGTAGCCGCGCCGCCGGACTTCCGCCTGGATCTCGCCCAGGCAGTGTGCTTCGGCCAGGGTGGGGGTGGTGACGCGGACGATCTCACACCCCGCCTGATGCATGGCAATGATCTGCTCGACGCAGCCGGCGACGTTGCGGGTCTCCTCGGTGATCATGCTCTGCACGACGATGGGGTGTCCGCCGCCGATGACGACCGGGCCGACGCGAACCGCACGGGTGGACCGGCGGGGATAGCTGAGTTCGGGAAGGGGTGATACCGACATGACGTTCCTCCGATGCCTCTATTATACCCCCGACACGCGGCACTCCCCGCCCGCAAGATATTTGTGGTTGTAAGATGTCGGGCCGTGGTAGAATCGTGGTGTAAATCGTGTTATAATAGAGACAATCCCCATGGCGAGTGAAAACGAGGTAGTCAAAGAGCCTTCGCGCCTGCTGCTGTTCCGAGACCGGAACTTCCTCTGGCTCTGGCTTGCCTACGTCATCTCCAACCTCGGCGACACCGCCCTGGCCGTCGCCCTTTCGATCACGGTCTACAACGGCACCAACGACAAGGCGGTGTCCGGCCTTACGGTAGTCTTCGGCGCACTGCCCGTCCTGCTGTTCGGCTTGGTGGGCGGCGTTTTCGCCGACCGATGGAACCGGCGGCGCACCATGATCGCCGCCGACCTCGGCCGTGCTGTCACCGTTCTGCTCCTGCTCTCGATTCCGAACGCACACTTTCACGGCCACTTCAGCGCTCATGATCGGGGCCTGGTCTACGCAGTGTCATTCCTCGTGGTCTCGTTCTCCTGCTTCTTTTCCCCATCGCGGCAGGGGCTGCTGCCCGCCCTGGTGCCACGCGAGAAACTGCTCCAGGCCAACAGTCTGATGCTGACCGCCAATCAGGCGACCCTCTGCCTTGGCCCCGCGCTGGGCGGCCTCCTAGTTACCCAACTACACCCCGGCGGCGTCTTCATCTTTGACTCCGCGACGTTCGTCGCCTCGGCCCTGCTCGTCCGCCTGATCGCGAACATCGCGACGCCGCCGGGGCCTAAAGCGGCGCGTGGAGTGTCCGGCTTGTGGCGTGAGGCCCGAGAAGGGCTGCACTACGTCTGGACCAGCCGTATTCTGCGGCCCTCTTTGGTCTTGCTGTCGCTCGTCGTCGTCGGGGGTGCCGTCTACAACGCGCTGGAGTACCCATTCGTCCGGGACCTCTGGCACGGCGACGGAAAACAATTCGCCCTGCTCGGCACCCTGAGCGGTCTGGCCGCCGTCCTCACCGGCCTCGCGACAATGGGGCCGATCCGTTCCACCCCCCCGGTCCGCCTGGTCGCGCCCGGCTTTGCCATGATGGGGATCACCGGGCTGGTGTTCGCTGCCTCCGCGAACATCTATCTCGGGGGCGCGATGGTATTCCTGATGGCGGTGGCCAACACCTTCTCCAATCTGGGGCAGATGACCCTGTTCCTGGCGACCGCCCCGAACCATCTCCAGGGGCGCGTCAGCGCCACCGTCGGCCTAGTCAATAAGCTCTCCCTGCTGGTCGGCGGCGCGCTCGCCACCTCGCTGGTCGTCTTCTTCCCCGCGAGTACGGCCCTGCGCCCGATCTTCGGCGGTTTCGGCGTGACTTACATCCTGTGCGGGCTGCTGGCGTGGTTCCTGTTGGGCGGCCTGGGCCGCTCCGCGTTCGCGCCGCCCGCCCCGCCGCCCGACCCGCCCCGGACCAAGTCATTGGCGCGAGCGGAGCCATGACCACGCCTCCTTCCCCGCCTGACGGTCCTTCCATCGAGAACGCGGCGTTCGGCCCGGTGGCCCCGTACTATGACGCCCTCATGGCGGGCGTCCCGTACCGTTTCTGGGTGGAATATTTGGAGCGGCTGTGGGCGCTCCACGGCAAAGCGCCCCACGCCGTCCTGGACCTCGCCTGCGGGACGGGGACCGTGTCACGTCTGCTGGCGGCGCGCGGCTATGAACTCGCGGGGGTTGATCTGTCCGGCGGGATGCTGGATGTCGCCCGCCTCCGGGCGGCGGAGGCGGGCCTGCCGATTCCCTTCCATCGGCAGGACGCCGCCGAACTTGACCTTGGCGAATCCCGTTTCGATGCCGTCGTCTGCCTCTTCGACAGCCTGAACTACATTCTGGAGCCGGAACGCCTGCGGGCCGCCTTCGCCCGCGTCTGCACCCACCTTGTCCCCGGCGGCGCGTTCATCTTTGACGTCAACACCGAATACGCGCTCGCCGAGGGCATGTTCAACCAGAGCTGCATGCGCCTCAGTGAGCCTCTCCGCTACCGCTGGCGGTCGCGCTACAATGCCGAGACGCGCCTGTGTACCGTCCGCATGGACTTTTCCTACGACCCCGGTACGGGCCAGCGCGAGAGCTTCCTGGAGGTCCACCGGCAGCGCGCCTACGGCAAGGACGAACTGACCGACTGGCTCCGGGCGGCCGGGTTTGCCGAGGTGACGGTCTACGACGGCTACACCACCGACCCGCCCAAGAAACGCTCCGACCGCCTGTTCTATTTCGCCGTCAAGCCCGACGCGGGCTGAAACACTCCGTCCCTATTCCCCGTTCTTCAGCCCCGCGCTTTCGGACACCTCCTGGGCGAAGCCGGCCCAGTCGCGGTCCTCGCGGCCTTTGGCGACCATCGCCGTCAGCCGGTCATGGACCAGGCTCGCGAGCGGCATGGGGACGTGGCTGTTCTTGGCCTCCTGAAGTACCAGGCCGAAGTCCTTGCGAATCAGCGACGGGACCGCCCCGATCGGCTGGTAGTGTTCGGCGGCGATCAGCTTCCCGTAGTTCTGGTAGACCGGGCAGGCGAACAGCGTACTCGTGAACAGCTCGTAGACGGCCTGGCGCGGGATGCCGTTCTTCTGGGCCAGCGTGAACGCCTCGGCCATCGCTTCTATGGCCGAGCCGAGCAGGAAGTTGCCGCACAGCTTGACGATGTTGGCCGCGCCCGCGTCCTCGCCGAAGTCGTGGACGCCCTGGCCCATCGCGTCCAGCAGGGGCCGGATGCGCGTCTTCGCGTCTTCCGGCCCCGAAGTCGCGATCCACAGCTTCTGCATCGCCGCCGCGTCCGGCTTGCCGAAGACCGGCGCGGCGACGTACCGCGTCCCCAGGGCGGCATGACGCTCGGCCAGATGCCGGGACATCTCGGGCGAGATCGTACTCATCGAGACGTGGACGCCGCCCTCGCCCAGCACCTCCCCGAACCCGTCCGCCCCGAAGGCCACCGCCTCCACCGCCTGGTCGTTTGTCAGCATCGTGACCACGATGCCGCCCGTCTGGGCCGCCCCCGCCGGTGTGTCCGCCTGCGCCGCGCCCCGCTCCACCAGCGGCTTCGCCCGCGCGGGCGTGCGGTTATAGGCGCGCATCCCGAAGCCCGCCTTTAAAACATTCCCGGCCATCGCCGACCCCATGCCGCCCAGCCCGATAAATCCGATCGTCTCGTTCATTGCTAAAGTCTCCTTGCCGTCGAGAAAGGTATACCCACGAACGGCCTGGTTTGGCGGGCCGGCCCGTGGGTAAAGTGGTGACACCACTCTCTAGACAGAAAGCAAGAACACTCAGATGAACCCCTCAGACATCAAAGAGCATATGGAAGTCGTCGGCACCGACGGCAAGCACGTCGGCATCGTGGACCACCTGGACGGCGACCGGCTGAAGCTGACACACCACGACTCGCAGGCGGGTGGCAAGCACCACTTCCTGCCGCTCACCGCCGTCATGTCCGTCGGCGAGTTCGTGACGCTCTCCCTGACCGCCGAAGAGGCCGAGGCGCAGTGGGCGGAAGAGTAGCCATCGGCTGATGCCGCCGTCGGCCCGAACAACGGAAGCCGTGCCGCGTCTCCCGGAGACGCTGCACGGCTTTTTCTGCCACGCCGCCATTCCGCCCTCTACGCCGGGGCATCGGGCCGCAGGCCCAGGGCGAGCTGGCGGTAGTGTTCGTCGGGCCGAGTCTGGATGCGCGTCACGTTGTCGGGCGTCAGGTAGGCCGCCGTGCCGCAGGCCAGCGCGCCCAAGAGGATGCGGGCGGCCTTGTCGCCCATCAGGTGGATGTTGCGGACCTCCTGGGCGGACTTGCCGACGGCGATGAACCCGTGGTTTTGCAGGTAGATGGTCTTCGGCGCGGCGCTATGCGTCTGGATATACCCCATCACCTGGTCCCGCAGGGCGCGGGCCAGCGGGATGCCGGGGTCGGTGTAGGGGACGCAGCACGGCGCGACGCCGCAGACGACGATCTCGTCCGGGAACATCCGCCCCCCGCCCTGCATGGCCGCCCATCCCTCGCGCGAGCAGAGCAGGCCGTTAATGGAGACGACGTGCGTGTGCCCGATGAAGTCAATGCCGGGTAGGGACAGCAGGAAGCCGTGGAAGAGGGTTTCCACCGAGGGCATCCGCCCGCTGCCGTCCGTGCAGGAATTCAGGAGCAGGTCTTTGACCTCGGCATCGGAGTAGTCGCACCCGTTGTTTAGGGCGTCCAGCACGGGCGCGAAGCGAACCCGGCTCACCTGCTCCGGCTGAAGCGTCCGGAGTTCGGAGCCGCTGGCCTTGACCAGAAACGTCTCGTCGTCTATGCGGGTGGACGTATTGCCTTCGCCCAGAATGGCCCACTCGTGGGCGGGGTCACCGAGATCATGGGAGAGGGCGAGCAGTTCTTGCAGCTTGGCGTCGTGCGCGGCGTCGTGGTCGGGCATGGTGTCTCCTTAACTTGGCGTAAACGTCTCCGTCGGCAACGAAAGCCGGGCGAGGGCGCGCGCCTGCTCCCAGTCCGTGACCGCGCCGGACGCGACGAGCTGGGCGAGGACGTTCCCGATGGCCGTCGCCTCGGACGGCCCGGCGATGACCGGGATGCCGCAGGCGTCCGCCGTGAGCCGGTTGAGCAGGCGGTTCTGCGACCCCCCGCCGACGATGTGCAGTGAGTCGAACTTCAGGCCGAGCAGGCGTTCCAGGCCGCCCAGCGCCTCCCGGTAGGCGTCGGCGAGGCTGTCCAGGCAGCACCGGATGAGCGCGCCGACGCCCTGGGGCGCGGCCTGACCCGACTCGGCGCACGCATCTCGTATCTCCCCTGCCATGTCTGGCGGGGCCAGGAAGCGGTGGGCGGTGGCGTCTATGAGCGGCCCGCCGGGCGGGGCGGCCTCGGCCAGCGCGGTCAGCTCGGCATACGAGTAGTCGCGGCCCTCGGTGGCCTCGAGTGACCGGCGGCACTCCTGCACCAGCCATAGGCCCATGATGTTTTTCAGCAGCCGGACCGTTTCGCCCACCCCGAACTCGTTGCTGAACCCGAGCTGGAGCGCCTCCGCCGTCAGGTTCGGGCTGGGCAGTTCGACGCCCAGCAGGGACCACGTCCCGGACGAAAGGAACGCCCAGCGCGAACCCGGCGCGGCGGGCGTGGCGGCGACGGCGGAGGCCGTGTCGTGCGAGCCGGGGGCGTAGACGGGCACCCCGCCGACGGTCTCGCCGACGCGAGTCCCCGCCGGGACTATCTCGCCCAGGAAGTGCGACGGCAGGCCCAGCCGCGTCAGCAGCGACGGCTCCCAGCCCCGCGTGGCCGGGTTGAAAATCTGCGTCGTGCTGGCGTTCGTGCGCTCATCGACAAGGCTCCGGCCCTGAGTCAACTGGTGGTGGAACAGGTCCGGCATCAGCAGCAAATGCGCCGCCTTGTCGAGCAGGCCGGGGGAGCGCGCTTGCAGTGCGTAAAGCTGGTACAGTGTGTTGAGGGGCAGGAACTGGACGCCGGTCTTGGCCCAGATCTCCTCCACCGGGATGAGCGAATGGACCTCGGCCATGGCAGGCGGGTGGCGCTCATCGCGGTAGTGGGTGGGCGCTTCCAGCAGCCTGCCCTGCGCGTCCAGCAGCCCGAAGTCCACCCCCCAGGTGTCCACGCCGACCCCGTGCAGAGTCCCCGCCGCCTGCGCGCGGGCCAGCAGGCTCTCGATCTCGCCGCCGATGCGCCCGATGTCCCATCGCCGGACGCCGTCCGGGCCGGTGTCGTCCTGCCCCCGCCCCGTCGCGAACCGCCCGACCTCTTCCAGAGTCAGACGTTCCCCATCGAACGCCCCCAGGATGCCGCGCCCGCTCTCCGCGCCTAGGTCGAAGGCCAGAAAATGTTGTGCTGCCATAGAGCCTCCGTATCCAATTATAGCGTTTCCCCGGCATTACAGCAAGCCTGAACCGCAAGAGAAGTTCCCCATCGTGTCTGCTATAATGAATCGAGCGATAGGAGGCCGGTCATGCACATGACATCTGTTCTAGAACCCGAAACCGAGGTGCGGCCTTTTGAGACGTGTTCGTTCCTCTGGGGCAGCCACAACTACCTACTGGGGCACCCTGTTCAAACCCTTTCGGCACGCCAAAACGGGCTTTGGGTCTTCGAGTGTCCTGCCTATGGCCTGTCCGCCTTCTCCGCCAGCCGCGAAGAGGCTTTGAGCCAGCTTCAGGAAGAATTCGCCTTCCTCTACGACGGCCTGACCGGGGAGCCTGACGAAGCCCTGACGCCGGATGCCGTCGCCCTGCGGGACCGTCTGCGAGCGGATGTCAAACAATAGGCATCTCAGGCCGCGAGTGATTGAAATCACTCGGCCCAGTCCGCCTCCCGAAAGAAGACCGGGAGGCGGTCACGCCTCCCGGTCTTCTCTTTGCCTCAGATCGGGAACGTCCGATACCCCGCGTGGCCGGTCGCGAGGAAGTACAGGGACCAGAGGGCGGAGATGCCGTAGTCGCCAAGCACCAGGCCGATGAAGAAGGGTAGGGCGGAACGGTACATCTTGACGCCGCCGTAGCGCAGGATCAGGGACTTGGCGAGCCAGCCCAGAAGCACCGGGAACCAGATCCAGGTCATGGTGTCCGTGCTGCCCACGGCGTACCCGATGGGGTGCAGCGGCCACCAGGTGAAGCGCGTCCGCAGGAACCCCATGACCGTCACGACGACCAGCCCGACGAGGGCGGCGCTGATGCGGGCGGTGTCAGCGGGCTTGGGGGCGTTCAGCCAGCCCTGCAAGTCGTCGAACCCGTAGTGGCCCTGCCCCGTCCGCCAGTCGTTGACGTGCGCGCTGGCCGCCCCGAAGTGGTAGTAGATGCCCAGGCACGAAACCCAGGCGGCGAGGCAGCCGACCAGGATGGCGACGAAGACGGCCGCAGTCAGGTGGCGCGGGTTCATCGGGCGCGGCCCGGTCGAGTCGGCGATCTTCATGGCCTCGATCTCGGCGGGCTGGCCCAGGCAGCGCCAGTCCGAGTCGAACCAGCGGACGAACGAGAAGGCGACCAGCTCGCGCGGCGCGAAGGCCTCCGTCCCGCCCAGGTTAACCATGTTCCCGTGCGTCAGGTTGTAGGGCGCCTGCCCCCAGGGCAGGCCCGCCTCGGCCCGGATGCGCGTGAAGGTCAGGGCCAGCAGCAGCAGGCCAACCCAGAAGATCAGCGACACCCAGAGCGACAGGCCCAGGGCGACCCCGAAGCCGACCAGCAGCGCCGACGAGCCGAACAGGCCGAGGTAGGCCGCCCGGTAGGACATCGGCTCGGCCGAGTCATCCACGTCCGTCGCCCCCCGGAACGCCTTACGCCAGGCCTCGGAAAGCTGCGGCCGGGCCAGGACCAGCGAGTAGAGGGCCAGCCCGAGGAAGGCCCCGACGCCCTGCTCGGCGGTGTAAGGCATGTTCGCCAGGGTCGGGCCCGCGCCCGGATCGCGGAAGCCGAGCGAGGTCGCGCCGACGTTCTGAAGCTTGGTGAACAGATAGAAGAACCAGCAGGAGAACGACACGTCCAGCGACAGCAGGTAGGTCAGGCCGATGACGAGCGGGTAGAAGGCCATCGTCGTGTATCCAATGGCGTTCCACGGTGTCGTCTTGATGCCCTGCTCCAGTTGCAGGCCGATCTCGGGCTTGATCGGGATGTACGGGAACGTCGGGATCAGCGTGAAGTGGATCGCCGCAACGCTCTCCAGCACGACCGGGATGCCGACGCCCAGCCACAGCAGGCGGTTCATCCACAGCGGCGTGCTGCCGCCGTCGCGCGTGATCTCCAGCGGGATCTGGACGATGGGGAAGATCAGCCGCTCCCGGTCCACCCACTGACGCCGGAGCAGGGCGGCGATGCAGTAGAAGCAGAACAGCAGGGTGAAGATGAACCCGGTCCAGACGGCCACCGGCCCGGCCCAGGCCGCCAGGTGCTGGGCGGTGAACAGCGTCGTCTGGCCCTTGTAGTAGTCGGTCGCCGTGCCCGCATTGGGAACGGCCCAGGCCGGAATGAAGTGCTGCCAGTTGTCCCACTTGTTCTCGCGCGTCGCGTAATACTTCCAGCCGACCAGGGCGGGCGTCAGGAACTGCATCATGCCGATGCCGCCGATGTAGATGGCGACCGTGTTCATGGTGTAGATGAACATCAGCTCGGCCTGCGTCAAGGCCAGGGCGGGCCGGTACTTCTTGACGCCCAGGTTGATGCCGATCACGACCAGCAGGGCGAACAGGACGGCCATCGGCAGCGACATGGCCGCGAGGTCCGGGCCGGCGGCAACGATCTCGGTGTATTCCAGCCAGAAGTCGAGCAGGGGGATCAGGAGCAGGCCGATGATCCAGGCGCGCGGCGTGATGCCGCTCCACCGGGCCGCCTGCGGCTTCGGGGCGGCGGTGTCGGGTCGTTTCTGTGTCAGGGACATAAGGCTTCGGTGTCTCAGTGTGTGGCGTTGTCAGCGTCGCTATAGTAACACACGCGGCGCGGGTTGTCAACCGTTCGCAGAGCGGGGAGATGATAGGGATGGGACGTGAAAAAGCCGCTGCGTCTGTTGACGCAGCGGCCTTTTTCCGCCCCCTTAGTTTCCGTCCGCTCTTCCTGGAGCAAGAACTATTTCGCTTAATGGTTCCCCGTGCGAGGCGTAGAGCGCCCTGATGTGTTGACGCAAGAGCGGGTTACTCCCTCGGTACACCCGAGCCATACCGTTGATGACGGCTGATGTGATGTGTTTGTCCTGGGTGGGTCCCGGCTTCAGCAGCATCCCCATCAGGATATCCGGCGCGTCAGCGGGTTTCAGCCAGACCAAGTCCTCGACCGCCTCGGAAAGAACCCAGAATGAACTGGACGGATCAGAAAGCAGCGCCTGCCAACTCGGCGCGGCTTGGGCGCTGGGCATGGAAAACAGGGCATTGATCAGTATGTTTCTTTTGGCGACAGGCTCCGCCGGACTCAACCGGAGGATAGTCTTCTCCAGATTCTGCCCGGTAGATCGAAGGCGAGCGGTGTCTGCTTTGGCGATGGTCAGCGGGAAACTGATGTCCTGCGCGCTCACTTCGCCGTCTGCGGGTGCCGAAGCAGCGACGACACGGTAGAACAGATGCACATGAGCCACCAGAGTGTATCTCCCGGCGGCCTGCGTGGGGAACCATTGACTTGCGACCACATAGCCTTCCAAGGTGCTGTGGGCGTTGATTAACCCCGGTGTGCTGAAATTACTCGTGAGTGATCCGAAGCTGTTTCCAGAGTCCTGCTGGCGGGCGGTCGGAACTGAGCGTCCGGCGACGGCATGGCCCGACGCATCCACGAGACTCAGGGACAGCCAGTTGCTACAGTCTTCTCTCATGCCGATGAATCTGGTTGCTTGAAACTCATTCTTGATGCTGTATCTCAGGATGACCGGTTCCCCCTGCGTGATGGTGCTGCTGGAAGCGAGGGAGATAGCCGCATTCAAGTCTGCACCCGGCGTCTGGGCCTGGGCAGAAACTCCAGCGAGTGCGATGAGGGCGGTACAAGCCGCCACTGTTCTCCTGAGCAGTATCGGAGCGGTATTTTGCTTCATTTTGCTTCTCCTAAGGCAGACTCTTCAAAGCCGAGTGACCATGGGCGCTGATTGAGTATAGGCCGGTGGTCCCCGCAGCATTAGTGGCAGAGACGGTACGGGTGATGGTGGACGGCGAATTGTTGTCCGGCCCAGGGATTTTCGTCCCGACTTCGCCCGTTGTGCTGTCATCGAAAAGATAGTTCTGGGTGGCCGACCAAGATGTAGACGGCGTAGGGTAGGGCGCGACGAATCCTGACGTTGGAGGACTAAAACCGTCTATTACATAGCCCTGAAGCAGATATGGGAAGTTGATCTTGTTCGGGGTGTTGTAAGAATATGGCTGTGGCGGATCTGTATCCTGACGGAAAGCCACCGGCGGAGAGGGAGGAACATAGAATCCAGTGACATAGCCACCCGGAGGTGCAGGGTTTCCGCTCCAGCCGAGGGTTTCATAGGCACTGATTGATGTCAAATCAGCTACATTTCCGTCTGTTGAGCTGATGGAGTAGTGAAAGGAAAGTCGTCCGCCGATGTTGTCTACATATACCGCAGGACTGGTGCCATCAGGCGTGAGGCGC
Organism: Capsulimonadaceae bacterium; assembly: GCA_965215505.1. GTDB lineage: Bacteria > Armatimonadota > Armatimonadia > Armatimonadales > Capsulimonadaceae > JANXMY01. Next base: position 6,109,884 of record OZ244065.1, read on the forward strand.
ATATTGTACGGCTGTGCGTGGATGGAAGCACCGTAGCTGACGCTGGCTTTGGCACCATAGTACCAGATGGGGGAAGTGACCGTGGTGTGAGCCGTCACCGTGTGCTTGTCCACGGCGACCGTTCCGTTGCTGACGGGGTAGCTCTTGAAGTGTTGGATATTTGAGCCGGTGGGGTAGGTCTGGTCAGGAGGAGGCCCCGAACAGCCTTTCTCGCTGTAAGGGGATTGCATCACGTCGCCCTCACTATCCCCCAAGCCATTGGCGGCAGAGCCGCTGACGGAGCCTGGATGCTGGTCGTCGCCGGAGTCCGCCGACCAGAAGGCGGTCGCGCTCTCCTGCACCAACACGTTGTCGGGGGGCGGGTCGGTGGTTGAGTTCAGACCATCCGCAGGTTTCCAAATGAATGTGACTTGGACACTGATGGTACTGGTGAGATCGCATCCCGTGCCGCTGGAATAGCCTGTTCGGGCGACTTGATAGGCAGCAACGCCAGCACTAAAGCCTGGATAAACTGTGGCGTTGCCGTTTGCATCTTTAGTATGAAGGGAAGTCGGGGATGTAGCCTAGGTTCCCGCTACCCGTGAAGCTTGTCCCTTTGTTGTCACCGACGATGGTATAGGTTCAGGAGCCGGCCCTGGCACTGGGACAGGAGAAGAGCATCGCCATCAAGGCGAGGCCGGAGAGTGCGAAAATCTTATATAATATAAGACGTGCGCGGCGAACGAGAGGGCAGTGGTACATGAGTGGGACCCGCCTTTGGACTCACCAGCTGTGGTGGTCTTCGTCATCAACGCCAACTTCCTCACTCATCATTGCATTACCCCCGACGGTTTGTCAAGCGGTTCTGAAAATAGGTCTAAGATGGCTTGCTGTAAAGTTCATCACTTTGTGACAAGAGATGGGTTGAAGGAAGCCGCCCGGCACCGCAGGGCGGCTTACTCTCTGCCTGATCGCGCCAAACCCGGCGCGCGCTGCTTTTGTGCTATAGTGGGAGTAGACTCGGACGCAGTGGGGCAGGAGGTGGAACGTGGCACAGAAAGCAAAAATCCGGAGGCCGGGGGGGCGCATCGCCGGCTCGGCCCCGCAGAGCAATGGAACGAACGGTTCAGCGAACAACGGGGCGAACGGCTTCCACAAGGCCGACCCCGAGCCGCCGCTGCTGGGCAAGGATCACCCGCTGGCGCACATCGCAGGCAGTTACAAGGATGATCCTTTTTGGGATGAGCTCATCCAAATCATGAAGGATGAGCGCCTCAGGGAAGACGAGCGCTACTTGAAGGACCTGAAGGGCGAGTGACGTTTTGTACCTTCTGGATAGCGACACATACAGCCGGTTCCAGCAGGGACATGAAAGGGTTACGGCTCGGCTGCTGTCCGCGCCGCGCGGCAGGATTTGGCTCCCAGCCATCTTGGTGGAAGAACAGCTCCGTGGCCGATTGTCGGTGCTTGCTGGTCTAAACCCAAGCCAGGCTGTGGACTCCCTGCGTGTGCCGCAGGCTTACGGGCTGCTGTTAAAGACGCTGCGCGACCTTCAGGACTTTCAACACCTTCCCTACACCCCTGATGCCGAGGCCCTGTACCAATCCTGGCCCGCCGCTACCAATCCTGGTCCGCCGCCGTCATGCGGCTGGGGACACGCGACTGCCGGATCGCGGCCACGGCCATCGTCAGCGGCTTCACGGTCATCACCTGTAACACGCGCCACTTCCAGCCCATCCCCAGCGTCAGGGTGGAGGACTGGAGCGTCTAGCTCCGTGCCCCGTCCCCTGCCGGTCCATCCCTATTGAACAGCAATGACCGCCGTGGCCGTGGCGGAGCGGCCCTGCGTGTCGGTGACGTAGCACAGCACCGTGTCCGTCTCGGCGGCGGCGGGCGCGGTGAACGTCGCCTGGGCGGGGTTTGTCGCGCTTTGGACCACCGTGCCCGTGCCGGTGGCGATGGAGAAGTGGTAAGTGGGGGTGCCGCCCGCGACGACGGCGGTGAGGAGGTCCGTCTGGCCCGACGTGACCACGCCCGAGGCGGCGGAGAGGAGGACGGTCAGCGCGGGCACGACGGGCGTCCCGGCCCGCAGCGTGACGGTGCGCGCCACCGTGTCGCCACGCGCGTTGGTGACGGTGCAGGTGACGAGCGTGTCGCCGTCGGTCGTGGGCGTGTCGCCCGCCGTGCTGACGTTGTTCTGCGTGAGCGAGGTCCCGTTGATGCCGGACCAGGTGAAGGTGAGCGGGCTGTGGTCGGGGTCGTGGGCGGTGCAGACAAGGGCGGCGGCAGAGTTCGTGGGCGTGGCGACGACGGGAACGGAGGTGCCAGGAAAGACCACGGCGGCCCCATTGACCGTGAACCCGTCAATGACCGGCGTGGTGGCGGTCGGCAGTGACGCGCCGCCCCCGCCACACCCGGACAGGGCGACCGCCAAGGCGGCGAGGAGCAGGCCGGGGACGCGGCGGCAGAGGAAGGCGGGGGTGATCGGCGTCATCATGTCCAATCATAACAGAAAGGCCCGGCGGCGTCAAGCCCGCCGGCGCGGGACGCCTGCAACAAATCAGCCGCTCGCGGGTCTATAATGTCAGCAAAACGGGCGGGACGAAAAGGGAGACACTGGCGATGAAGAATATTTGGGCAAGGGTGACGGCGACGGTGCTGCTCTGCCTGCTGCTGGCGGTGGCGGGGCTTGCGCGCGGCGGCGGGGGAGGGGGACACGGCGGCGGGTCGTTCGGGGGCGGCCACAGCTCCTTCGGTGGGGGCGGGTCTTTCGGCGGGAGTCGGTCGAGCGGGTCGTTCGGCGGCGGGGCGCGCTCGACCGGCGGCAGCTTCGGGCGGTCGGGGACGTTCGGCGGCTCGCGCGGGTCCGGCCTGGGCAGCCACGTCTCGTCCTACTCCACGCGCACGCCCGTCGCGAGCCGGCCCATGTCCTACGGCGGCTACTCGGGGAACGCGCACTACTACGGCGGCTACTCGGATTACTCTTACGGCTGGGCGCACCCCGTGTGGTACATGTACACGCCGTTCCACCCGGCCTTCTACTACGGGCCGCCGGTCTACTCCGGCGGGTCTTACTATCCGGGACAGTTCGACTTTCTGCACCTGCTGATCACGATCGTTCTGGTCCTCGCTATCGTCTGGCTGGTCGTGAGCATCTACAAGAAGGCGCGGGCGTGAGTGACGCATTGTGCGTTGCCACGGACACACTAAAAGAAGCCCGGCTGCACTTGGCAGCCGGGCTTCTCTTATCGTGGACGGGCTACGAGAGGAAGGGCGAACGATGGGACTTGAACCCACGGCCTCCAGTGCCACAAACTGGCGTTCTAACCAACTGAACTACGCTCGCATTTGGCCCTTCTGACGCATTATACCCAAGTCTTCGCGGGCTGTCAACCGGTGCGTTTGATGAAACGCAGCGGACCGCGCTGGTTCCGGCCCCGCCCTTGCGGGTTGATGCCAGAGAGGTGCAGGGCGGTGGCGTACACGTCGCCGTGGTCGGGGATTGAGGAGAGCGCACTCTGCTTTGCGCCTGCCTTGAGTTCTCCCGTCGCCGGGTCGTAAGCGGGGTCGAGGCTGCCGTCGGGCATCAGCGGGATGGGGAGCAGGTTTTTCTGGCCGATCAGGCCGTACTGCGTACTGCCCTTCACCGCGCCGCCGAGGAAGGCCGCCGAGGTCACCTTCCAGTGCTGGGAGATGTCCTGGCCGTCAATCATCTGCTGCTTCTCGGCGTCCGTGATCTTCATCGCCTTGATGGCGTCCACGTCGCCGTGGATCGTCCGCCCGAACTCCGAGGTGATCACGATGTTGGTGTGGTCGAACAGGCTGGTGCCGCTCTCCTTGTACTGCGTGGTCTTCAGCGAGTCAACGAGCGCGTGGAGCGGCCCCCACAGGTCCTCGTTCATCATCTGCGTCTGGTCCGGCTGGCCGTGCGGCGTTCGCTTCGGGCCGTCCCAGAGGTTGCTGCGGTTGAAATGGCTGTCGAACCGGCGGATGTCGCGCGTCTCGATCCAGTAGCCGCACCCCATCCCCGCACGCAGCATTTCAAATGTCATCATGGCCTGTACGTTCGTCTTGGGGGAGAACTTGGAACGCGCCTTGTTGCCGTTGATGCTGTTGTAGGAGATCAGCTCGTCCTGGGGCGACACGGCGAACTTGGACCGCAGGATCGGGTCGGTGAACAGCCGCCCGATCCGGGCGGGGTCGAGGGTGCGTCCCGCCCGCGTCATGCGGAGGAACATCTCGCGCGCCGAGTCGTAGCTCTTGACCACGTCCAGGGACGCATCGGAGCGGATGTGCTGGTGGACGTCGCCCAGGAACGACTCGATCTGGAGGTTCACGGGGTCGCCAGACGAGGCCTGTAAGCGGGCCAGCATCTGGCGCAGGTTGGCTGGCGTCCCGCCATAAACGGTGTTCGCCTGCGGCGGCCCCAGGCCGGTGTAGTAGCCCTTGCGGCCCGTGTACTGCACCTCGTTCAGTTCGCCGTCAGAGAGCCAGTAGTGCCACGAAACGTGCGGCAGGACATACGGCTGCCCGTAGACCTCGCAGAAGGCCTGCATCACCGAGCGCTCATCGTCCTCCCGGTCGGCGGACGCCTCGAAGTCATACGACCCCATGTGCGCCCGGAGCCGGTCCCCGGAGTGGAAGTCGCCCGTTGACATGCTGGACAGGATCGCCATGTCCGCGAACAGGTCTTTGCCCTTCTCGGCCAAGTACCCGTAGCGAATGTTGCCGTGCGTCTGGATCTGATACCCCGGCTCCCCCCAGTGCAGCACACGGTAACGCTCCTTGGAAGGGTCGTCCATCCGCATCAGGACGTTGTTCGGCGTCTCGACCGGCGAGAACATGTCGTAGCTCTCCCAGCCGCCCTCCATGAACCAGTAGATCAAATAGTGCGGCTTGTCGGCCTCGGCGATCTTGTCGCGGATGCGTCCCTCGTGCGTCGCGCCGTAGGCGGGCAGCCCGTGGCTGAGGAAGTAGCCGAGGAAGTCCGCGCAGGTCAGCGCCCCGACCACCTGCCGGGCCGAACGTCCGAGGAACCGGCGGCGGCTCCCCGCCGCCGGGTTCTGCGGCTCGGGCGGCGGTGGTCCCAGCCGGACGCTCTCATGGTCAACGTCGCAGGGCTGCGTGAACGGTTTCATAGTAGGTTTGCTCTCGGGACCGGTGCTGTACAAATCACACCCGGCCCTGAAGGGCCGGGCTACTCCCGGCTTCGCCGGACGAAGCCCCTTCGGGGCTAAATGCCGCCTGCGCTGGCCGATCTTCAGCCCCGGAGGGGCTTTCACTCAACAGTAGCCCAGCCTTTCAAGGCCGGGGATTGTTTTTTCGGATGTGGCCTGTCACGCGGATTGCTGAACCTTCCCAGGTGTAAGGCACGTTCACAGATTCCAGGCGTTTTTCGATCTCCTGGCGGTAGTCAACTTTAACTGTCGCACCGATGGGGTCAATCTCCATCCATTCAATAGCCAGCACAATATCAGGCGAACTCGGTCCTTCAAAGTAGGGCGTGGGGAGGGCGGAGGAAAAGCCTCCCTGAATATGGCGTGTCCAATTAGACACTTTAGCGTTGTCTAACCACTTGACGCGCCTCCAAAGCCATAAATCTCTGAGTACATCCAGCATTTCCATCCACTTCGTGTCGTTCATGCGGCTTCCGTCGCAATCGCGCTCGATGATCTGTCTCAAACACTGTTTGTACTCTTCATTCCAATCCATATGTGGCGGACTCTGTTCTTTCCCATCTACTTCTTTTTGGTTCGCTTTTTGCTTCACACGGCGAACTAAACACAGATTCGATGCCGATGCGCCGTCTCCGACTCGTCTTTACCTCCTCGCCAAACGTAGCTTGACAGGCGTAGCAACGGCCCCATCCCCCAAATACTCCGGGCTGGTCACGATGGCCCGGACCAACGGCTTCAGGGCGAAGTGGGTCTGATGAACGCCGTCCCAGAGTTTCTTGTACAGCCCGCGCTCGTCGGCATCAAAGCGCAGTGGTCGCCCGAAGAACCAGATGAAGTGGGTCTGAATGATGGCCCGGTGGAACCTTTCCTTGCGCTGGGCGGCCAGCGCGAAGGCTTCCAGCCCCGCGCCTTTGAAGGGGTAGGAGGCGACGGCATGGCGGTCCGAGTCGTCAATAGCGTTGCCCTTGTCGTCCTTCTCTTTATACTTGCCGTCGTCGGTCCAGCGCGTCCGCTGGTAGGCCAGGGGCGTCAGGACCTGGTGGCAGGAGTAGCAGATGGATTTCGTGTCCACGGTGGAAGCGGCCGTCAATGTCCCGCGCGCTTTGACCACTTCCGGGGTCACTTCAAAGACGTAGCCCAAGAACTTCTCGCAGACCTGGGCGGCATAGTTGAAGTGCGGTAGGCCCGGCTTCCCCTCGATGAAGCCGGGCATGGTCAGGACGCCCGAATGGCCGCAGTAGGTGGGGCGGGCGGTCTTGCGCCCGTCCGGCGTGATCGTGTAATCGGCGGTCATCAGCTCGGTGTAAGGCCGGCCCGTGTGTAGGAGGTAGCGCCACAAGCGCGCCGGCTCGTCCTGGGTCGGCGTGCCGTGGCTCTCCAGGTACAGGCGCACACGGCGATGGTAGAAGCTTTCAAATTCCGGCGAAGCCAAGTAACTATCCGTCAAGGCGGAAAGGGACGCGCCCCCGTCCAGCCGGGCGACTTCGCCCTCCGTGGGCGGTCGCCCTACAAGGTCCTGGGCCAGCTTCACGAGCTGCAAGCGGCGGCGCGTGGCCGGGTCGTGGGTGGCGGACAGAGTCCGGGGCCGGGTGAACAGGAAGTCCGGATGGAGGATCAAGGCGCGGCACAGGCCCTCCCAGGCGATCTGTGGGGCATCCTCATCGGCGATCTGGGCGGTCAAAGTCGGCGCATTCGGCGCGGATAGGGTGGCGCGCGGCCCGCCGATCTGCGACCAGAGGAAGCGCAGCGGGGAGTGCTGGACGTTGTAGGACGCGGAGGCGTCCAGCGTGATCTTCGCCCCGACCGGCGCTTCGGCGGGGGCGCGGAGGCGGACGATGGGCGAGGAGCGCGCGGCGTACACGGTGATCGGAACCTGCGTCTCGTTGTCCACATGGCCGGGATAGGTCACGCGCAGGTGGTAGTAGTCGGCGGGGGGCAGGGCCGTGCCCGGCGCGAACAGCAGGCTCAACTCGCCCTTGTGCGCGTTGTCATCCGAGCGCAGGTCCGGCCCGACCGTGTTGTAGGGCGTGAAATCGCTCGGCTTGAAGACCGGCCAGTGGTCGTGGCCCACGGCATCATTGGCGCGCACGATCAGGGCGGGCGTCTCGCCGTCGGCGGCTGCCGGGATAAAGGAGACGGCGTCGGCGACGACTCGCTTCCGTGTGTCTTTGTTGCTGATCTCCACCCCGCTTTTGGGCTGATGGGGGTCAAACCCGAAGGCGGTCTTCAGGTCGAAGTAAGAGACGTTGTCTACGGTTTGGTCCAGCAAATAGTGCGCCTCGCCGCGCGGCGGGGTGGGGGGCGCGGGCGGGAGCGACAGATGGAACTGCCCCGGCGCGTAGAGCGTGACGGGAACGGCCTCCGAGTTGATCCCGGCCCCGTTCTTGCGCCAGGTGAGCGCGACCTCATACCGCCCCGCCGCCCTGACGCGCAGCGGCACGGTCAGCCGGCTCTGTCCCTTGTTGTCGTTCCCGTCGCTGTAGCCCTCCTTGGCGTGGTCGCCGAAGGCGTTCCAGGCCCCGTCCACGACGACATTCGGCGAGTCGGACCCGATGACCGTCTCGGTCTTTGCCGGGAGCGGGCCGCGCAGGACCACGGAATGGAAGGTGACTTTGCCGGACGTGCCGCCGTTCGAGACGACGAGCCTTTGCACCGCCTCACCCGGCTTCAGCGCCCAGACGCCCAAGGTGGCTTCTGAGCCTATTGTAGCATTCTCGTTTACGAAGAGTGTGCTGACACCCGACGCCCGCGGCAGCGTGGAAACCTCCGCCTGCTGGATCGCCTCCTGGCCGTCGGTGCCGCTGACGACGACCTGAAACATTAGCGGCCCCGCTTTTTTGGCGCGCGCCGTCTGGGCGGCGGCCACGGCGCGCAGGAACGTCTCCGCACGGCGCATCTCATCGGGGGCGGGTGCGCGGAACAGGAGACGCCCGTACAGCCGCGTGATCTGGTCGCGCACTCCCTTGTCGGCACCGGGGCCGGGGAGCGGCATCCTCTCCGGCCGGCCAGCGAACGGGCCGGACTTGTCCAGGAAGGCGCGGGAAGAAGCGTCCGCCGCCAGCGCGCCGACTGCCGACAGGTACGAAGGCGTCGCGCGCGTGGATTCGTCGAAGCGCGTGACGAAATCCGCCCCGCCGAGCTGCGCCAGGTTTTCCAGATACTGGTCGCGGTCGCCCCGCCGCCAGTCGTCGCCGAACAGGGTCGCGATCTTGTGGCGCAACTGGTAGTAGCTGAGGAGGGAATTGTCCTGTCCGCTGACCCGCTTCGGCCCCGAGTAGGGCAGCAGCAGGGCGGGCGGGAACTGCTCATCCGGGCGCGGCGTGTGCGCGTCGGTCGCGGCGTTCCGGTCGAGCGACGCCATGAATTCCCGCAGGCGCGTTTTGTCGGCCTCCGGCCAGGCCGGCATCCCGACCGGCGGCATCCGCTGTCCGGGATCGGTCGCGCAGACGCGGGCCAGCAGCGAGGAGGGGTTACGCGGGTCCAGCCGACCCTCGGCGAGAAGCTGACGGTAGCCGCTCTGCGCGTCGGCGGGGAGGTGGAGCTGGGAGGGGTTGCTTGCCGTGTGACATGCGACGCAGTTCGCGTCCGGGCGCGTCAGAAGGGGCCAGATGTCCCGCGCGAACCACTGCGCCGTGGGGTCACCCTGGACTGGTGCGGGCTTGATGACGCTCGTCTGCTCTCCCCGGACCGGATGCGGTTCGGTCAGCCAGGAGGTGCCGATGAGAAGCGCGAAGAGCATGGTCGCTGCGCCCACGACATACGGGCGTCTGTTCCGCCGCGTGCGCTCCTGACTCTTCGGCGGACCTGGGGCTTGCATGGAGTTATTCTACCACATACCCCGACATACGGCAAGCCTAGCATTGATACTATGACCCCAGCTCCGCGTCACGCACGCCCGGACCGCGCGCGGTACAGTTGGCACAGCAGGGCCGGTGCCGGCCCAGTCAGCAGCGCGCCGGCCACGTCAACGGGCGTGTGGTACTGGGCCGCGACCAAGGCCCAGGCCATGAGGGCGGACAGCGGCAGGCCCAGCGCCAGCCAGCGGGCGTCCCGGACGGCGAGGCAGGTCACGGCGGCGAGGCAGAACGTCTCGTGGCCGCTGGGGAAGCCTCGATGGCCCGGCCACACCTCCCACCGCTTGCCGCTCTCGGCCAGCACCACGGCAAGGCCGATGCCCAGGAAGCAGCGGACCCAATACTCTGGGGCGCGGACGGGCCGGGGCGTCACGAGCGGGGCGGCCAGCATCAGGAACGCCGTGGCCGGGTTGACGGAGTCCGCGATGAGATTTGGCGTGAGGGGCATGGGTACAGGTTCGACGCCGGTGGCGCGCATTCCTGTCGCTCTCACGTCGCCCCCACGATTGCCGATTCATCCGCGCCGGCGGGCGACAGGGCGCTCGCCAGATCGCAAAGCTCGCGGCTTGGCCCGGCCTCGGCGAGAAGGCCGAGGACGATGCCCCTGAGCAGGCGGAGATGCTCCTCCTGCCAAAGATATACTCCGGGTGCCCCGGATGCGTCCGCCAGCATCAGCGCACAGGAAACGGACAGGGCCGCGTCCGTGGCGTACCCGGCCCGCGCCGCCAGGAGCGCGCGCGTTTGTGGATTGATCTGTAATTTCATCGGAGTCCCCTCCCGGCCCGCCATCGTCAGCAGGGCGGCTGTTTATGCTGGGAGCCATTAAACCCGATGATGGAAGGAGCCTGGAAGGAAAGGCGGCGGAAGGGAAACTAATTTCGGCGAATCGAGACGAATTCCGGGGCGGGGGGGAGGTGGAGCTTCTTGAGCAGGCGCGCGAAACGCGGCTCCCGGCGGAGGCTGGCGAAGCGCGGCTCGATGCCGAGAAGAAAGAGCTGGCAGGCGTGTTCCCGGTAGCCCTGCTCCAGCAGAGTCAGGGCCTGTTCCTTCTCTTCAAAGGCCTGCGCTTTGTCCACCGTGTTCCGGTCGTGGTTGTACAACCCTGTGTAGACGACGGCAAGGTCTACCGGCGAGACATATGACAGTCCATCGCACCGCCGCATCTCCATCTCCGCCAAAAGTCTGCGGGACCTCGCCCCGTCGCCGGATGTCGCGAAGGCGTGGGCCAGCCCCGCGCGCATGTTCATGTCGCGGCCCCCGGAGAGCCTGTCCGCATCGCCGATCGCGGCAAGCGCCTCCCCGGTGTTCCCCTCCTGCTCGTAGGCCAGCCCCAGCCAGTAATGCGTCAGCCGGTCGCCGGGGTGCTTCTTCAGGCTGTCATCGCACTTCTGGATCGCATAGTCATAGTCGCCTTTGTAGTGGAGGCGCTGGGCGGCGCTCATGCAGATCACCGGCGTGGGGTCCCTGCCCACGGCCTGGTTGCTCTCGATGAGGCTCCCGTCCTCGTCCCCCTGGACCGTCAGATAGAGCGAATACCATTGATGTGCCGTGGCATACCGCTGGTCGGCACTGAGGGCCTGCTGGAAGTCCGACTTGGATTGGTCCCATTTCCAGAGGAGCATCTCGACCCATGCCAGCGACGTGTACGATTCCGCCTTTTCCGCGTCATTTTGCGCGCGGGCGGTGGCCTCCCGCGCCTCGTCCAAGGCGCTCTTGAGGGCCTCGCGCGGCGGCACCCAGCCGTAGTAGCCGAGGAGGCTGTCGGCGTCGGCGAGGCCGGCGTAGCCCGGCGCATAGTCCGGGTCCAGGGCGTTCACGCGGGCGAAGTCGGCCCGGCTCTGGCGCAGCCCCTCCTCGGTCCGCGCGTTCCAGGAGGCGCGGCCCTCCTGATAAAGACGGTCACGCTCGTGGAGGCGCTGGGCAGCCTCCTGCTCCGACCGATGGAGCTTCTGCGCGCGTGACGCGAAAAACGTCAGCAGGACCGCCAGGCTGAGGAGAGCCAGCGCGCCGGCCAGGAAGACGGGTGCGCGCCGGGAGACGTCCGGGGGGCCGGGGCGGCTCGGGGGCGGCAGGATTCCAGGCAGTGGGGGAGAAGCCCTGCGCTTCCGCGATGATTCATCGAGCAGGGCGCGGTAGTCCTGCCACGCCTCGTCCCTCTCCACGCGGAACGCCTCGTCTTCGGGCGGGAAGGAGCTGCACAACCGGAGGGCCGCCTCGACCGCCTCCGGCAGCCTGTCCGTTTCCAGCAGGGCCGCCTTCAGGCGGTGCAGCGCGTCCCGGTTCTGCTCCGCCAGCCGCTTCCGGTGGGCCGCGATCCAGGGCTGGTCGTAACCGGGCAGCAGCTCGCCATGGTAGAGGTCCGCCGCCTTCGTCAGCCGCTCCGCCTGCTCCGCCGCGCCCTCCGCGCCCGCGGCCTCCTCGTAGGCGGCCAGGAAATCCGCGACATCCGTCCCCACCCGCTCTGGGTTCAAGGAAACCTTTTCCCCTTGTTCGCGGAGGACGCTGCCCGGCGCGATTCCCTCGGGTTCGAGAAGCCGGTGCAGGTGCGGGAGCGCGTGCCGCAGGTTGTCACGGCCCTCGTCCGGCGGCTTGCCCCAGCCGCGCTTGATGAGTTCGGCGCGTGAACAGGACTTGTCGCTGCCCCGCTCGCCCAGCCGCAGGGCCAGGCAGATCAGAAGCTCGCGAGTCACCCCACGGTTGGACACTTCAACGCACCCGGACTCCCGCCGGAGCTGAAGCCCGCCGAGCATCTCGATGCGCCATTCTGTTTGGGCCTGCGCCTCTGTTCCCATGCGGCACGGTTCGGTGTCGCATGGCATGATTCCTGCCTGTCCAGGCCCACAAGCAGGATTCGGGGCACGCACGCGCGAACCTGATGCCGAGGACATTTGCACCATGCCCGACTCGGCTCTGCTCCCCGCCCGGCCCGCCGCCGAAGACGCGCCGCTCCCTGAAATGACACCACCCGCCGTCCCTGACCCCGCCGCGCCCGCCTTGAACGACCCCGCGCTGTACCTGAACCGCGAGCTGTCCTGGCTGGCCTTCAACGAGCGGGTCCTGGGCGAAGCGCGGGACCGGTCCCAGCCCTTGCTGGAGCGGGTCAAATTCGTCGCCATCGCCCACTCCAACCTCGACGAGTATTACATGGTCCGCGTCTCGGGCTTGCAGCAGCAGGTCGCGGCGGCCATGACCGACGTCTCGCCCGACGGCATGACCTCGGCGGAGCAGCTCACCCGCCTGCGCGCCCGCGTCGGCCCGATGCTGGCGGACGCCGCCGGGGTGTTCGAAGGCACCCTGCGGCCCGAACTCAGAGAGGCTGGGATCGAGATCCACGATTATGCCGCCCTGCCGAAGCCCCAGCAGCGCGCCCTGCGCGCCTACTTTGAGCGCGACGTCTTCCCCGTCCTGACGCCGCTGGCCCTGGGGGCGGGCCACCCCTTCCCGCACATCTCGAACCTCAGCCTGAACCTCGCCGTGGTCGTGCGCGACCCGGACCTCGGCGAGCGGTTCGCTCGCATGAAGGTCCCCGGCGTCCTGCCCCGCTTCGTGCCCCTGCCCCCCGAGGGCGGCGATCAAGCCCGCCGCTTCGTCTGGCTGGAGCAGGTCATCGCCGCCAACATGGAGTCGCTCTTCCCAGGCCTCCAGGTACTCGAAAGCTACCCATTCCGTGTCACGCGCGACGCCGACCTGGAGATCCAGGAAGACGAGGCCGCCGACCTCTTGCAGACGGTCGAGCAGGGCCTGCGGCGTCGCCAGTTCGGCGACGTGGCCCGGCTCGAGGTCACCCAGGCCATGCCGCCCCGGCTGCGCGACCTGCTGGTGGAGAACCTGCTGGTGGACCCCGCCGACGTCTACGCCGTGCCTGGCCCTTTGGGCCTGTCCGATCTGATGCAGATCTGGAAGCTGGACCGGCCCGACCTCAAAGACCCGCCCCTGATCCCCGCCATCCCCGCGCCGCTGGCCGACAAGGGCGCGTCCATCCTGGACGTCATTGGCGAGCAGGACCTGCTGCTGCACCACCCCTACGACTCGTTCGCGCCCATCGTGGACTTCATCAAGGCCGGCTCCACCGACACCGGCGTGCTGGCCGTCAAGCAGACCCTCTACCGGGTCGGCTCGAACTCCCCCATCGTCAAATCCCTGGCCGCCGCCCGCGACGACGACACGCAGGTGGCCGTCCTGGTGGAACTGAAGGCGCGCTTCGACGAGGAGAGCAACATCGAGTGGGCCAAAGCCTTGGAGGAGGCGGGCGTCCACGTCGTCTACGGCCTGGTCGGACTGAAGACGCACTGCAAGGTCGCCCTGGTCGTCCGCAAGGAGCGCGACGGCGCGCTGCGCCGCTACGTCCACCTGGGGACGGGCAACTACAACCCGATCACTGCCCGCATTTACACCGACCTGTCGCTGTTCACCGCCCGCCCGGACATCGCCGCCGACGTCTCCGAGCTGTTCAACCACCTGACCGGCTACTCGCGCCAGCGCACCTACCGCAAGCTCCTGGTCGCCCCGGTCAACATGCGCGAACGCTTGATGCAGATGATCGCCCGCGAGGCCGAGTGGGCGCGGCGCGGCAAACCCGCCCGGCTGATTCTGAAGACGAATACCCTCAGCGATACCCTGCTCATCCGCGCCCTCTATGCCGCCGCACAGACCGGCGTCAAGATTGATTTGATCGTGCGCGGCGTCTGCTGCCTGCGCCCCGGCGTGCCCGGCGTTTCGGAAAACATCCGCGTCGTCAGCGTCATCGGCCGCTTCCTGGAACACTCGCGCGTCTACTACTTCCACAACGCGGGTCGTTTCCAGGTCTATTGCGGCAGCGCCGACCTGATGCGCCGCAACCTCGACCGCCGCGTCGAGGTCCTGTTCCCCGTCGAGGACAAGGCTCTGAGGGAACACATCCGCGACGAAATGCTGGAGGTCTATCTGCGGGACACGGTGAACGCCCACGAACTCCAGCCCGACGGCTCCTACGTCCGCCTCCGTCCCGCCGAGGGCGCGGTCCCGTTCAGCGCACAGGACTGGTTCCTGGCACACAGCGGGGCGCACGGGGAAGGGGAGTGATTCGGCACTCAGTGGATCTTCTTCGACGCCGTCTCTCCATCGGCCCAGCGCAGGCCACGAGCGGTGCAGGGACTGAAAAAAGATTGAGAATACCCGGTATCTCGTGGAATAAACCTGAAAGCACTTTCACGTCAAGTCATTCAACCGGTTTATACGCTACAATGGTGTCGGAAACACGATGATCATCGCGCCGCTACAACCAAACCCGTCAGGGCCGACGGGGCCTCTGTCGGCCGCTCGGCCGGACACGCGAAGTCCCACCCCGTCCGGCGGCCGCCGGTCCTACGGGGTGCGTCTCGCCGGCTTCGCGGCCTGCCTCGCGCTGTCCGCCGGGACCGTCGCCGTCGAGCGCCTGGGCCATATGGCCAGGATGCCGCTCCTCCTGTTCTTCGCCGGCCTGTTCCTCCTGACTGTGCTGTTCCCGGCCAGCGGCCCGAGCGGCCGGCGCGTCGGCCTGACCCCGACCGTCGGGCTGGCTTCCCTGCTGTTGCTGCCGCTCGTCGCCCTGCTGCCCCTGCTGCTCGCCAACACCGCTTACGCCTTCTCGCGGGAGACTCCTCTGCTTCGGAGCGGCGCGCACGGGCGCGGCCTGTGCCTGATCCTGGCCGTCTTCGCGGGCGGGCTGGTGCATTCGGCCCTGACCGGGCCGCACGCCCTGGACGTACCCCTGTCGCTTCCGGGGCTAGTCCTGGTGGCGTTGACTTATGGCGCCGTGTACGTCTTGGGGAGCCTGTGGGGGCCGGGGAGGCACCGGGGGGGGGGGCAGGCCGCGCGCCGTCACGCCTGGGCGGGCTGGCGCCTGGAGGCCGTGACGCTGGTTCTGACCGCGCCGGTCGCCGTCCTGATGGCGCTGTCTTATCCTACGCTTGGCCTCCTCGGGGTGGGAGGCGCGGCGGCCCTGCTCGCCCTGATGCTGGTCGTCGCCCACTTCGGATTCGAAGTGGCCGGCCTCCATGCCCAGGTCAGGGCGATGGAAAAGATCAGCGCCGTCAGCGTCTCGCAGACCAGCGCGCCCAAGGTCGTCGAGCGGTTCCTCCACCTCGGCGGCGGGCTGGTCTCCTGCGACCGCGCCGCCCTGTGGCTGGTGGACGACGCGCGCACGCGGCTGAAGCGGATGACGGAAACTCCTGAGCGACCCGGCTCCTCCGATGCCGCGCCGGCCAGCGTCCGCTTCGGCGAGGGCCTCGTGGGCCGCGTCGCCGAGCGCCGGATTCCGCTCCTGGTCCGCGACGGGGCGCGCGACCCGCGCCTCACGCCCGATGAGCGTCAGCGCCGGGCCGGGCCGTTCTCGATGATGCTCCTGCCCCTGGTTGCGGGCGACGAAACCGTGGGCGTGGCACAGTTCGAGCGGGATGCGCCCGGCGCCTTCACCAACCGGGACCTGGACCGCGTCCGTACTCTGGCTGGCCTCGCCGCCGCCACCATCGCCAACGTCCACTCCCACCGGGACGTCTACCAGCAGGCCGTCACCGACGGCCTGACGGGCCTGTACAACCGCCGCTACATGCAGGAGGTCCTGCTCGAAGAGCGCCGCCGCGCCCACCGCTACGGGCACCCGCTCTCGGTCATCATGCTGGACGTGGACAACTTCAAGACCTACAACGACACCTATGGCCACGTCCAGGGCGATGTGCTGCTGCGGATGGCCGCCGCCCTCCTGCGCGCGAGCGTGCGCGACGTGGACATCGTGGGCCGCTACGGGGGCGAAGAGTTCATCATCGTCCTGCCCGAAACCCCGTCCGCCGAGGCCTATCTGGCCGCCGAGCGGCTCCGCCTGACCGTCGCCCGCACCGTCTTCCCCGGCTTCCCCTCCGACCCCGATCTGGCCGTCTTCAAGACGATCAGCCTCGGCGTCGCCACCTTCCCGGAAGTCACCGACGATCCCCAGGCCCTCGTCACGCTGGCCGACAACGCCCTCTACCGCGCCAAGCGCGGGGGCCGCAACCGGACCGTCATGGCCGGGGGGTAGGGGCGAACCTCGTGTCCGCGCTCTTTCTCCTGTCCGCGCTCTTTCTCCTGTCCGCGCTCTTTCTCCTGTCCGCGCTCTTTCTCCTGTCCGCACTCCTTCCCTCCCCTCGTCTCACCTCTTGCTCGTGTTCCGTCGTGTTGATGCCGGTCGATGCCGGCCCCAGCGCCTGGACGTGAAAAATATATTTCTCATTCCTGTAAGGCAATGCACCGGAGGGGCTGTTTTGTTACGATACGTTTACGCTGGCCCGATATACTAAGGCCGGACGAGAACTTCTGCATCGGAAACAGGACTGCGGGGGACCCTCTTCTTTCGCACGCCTTCTTCCGCACGCCGCACGGGTGCTGTGAAGTTCCCCGCGCTTTTGGCGCGGCAGAGTCGTCCGGGGCTGGTCAGGCCCGGACGCTTCCCGAAAGGAACACGGAATCATGAGACGCTCTTCACTTCAACTCATGCGCGCGGCCCTGCTGCTCGCCTGTCTCGCCGTCCTGGCAGGCTCAGTCAGGAGCGAGGCTCGGCCCGGCCCCCTCGTCCCCCGCGCGGCTGCCCCGCCGGTGCCCACGGTGACTATCCTCCACAGCTTCGACTACGCTTCCGGGAGCTATGCGCCCCAGTACGGAGTGATCCAGGGGCCGGACGGCAGTTTGTACGGCGTCACGGCGTACACGGCGTCCAACCCCGGCACCGTCTTCCAGATCACCCCGGACGGCACGTTCCACATCCTGCACCAGTTCAGCACCAGCAACCACAACGACGGCTACAACGACGGCTACTATCCCTCCGCCAGACTGCTTCTCGTGGGCAATCAACTGTTCGGCACCTGCTCTACCGGCGGCACGGGCTATGTGGTGAACGGTGACGCAGGCACGGTGTTCGTCATTGACCTCGCCAGAGTCAGCGCCACGAACAACGCCGCCGGCTTCGGCGTCATCCACAACTTCGGCGGCGATGCGGGCCAGCCCGACGGCAGCAAACCGTTGGGCGGCCTGTCGCTGGCGTCCGACGGCGCTCTGTACGGCACGACCGGCGGTTACAACGCCGCGTACCCTGTGGGCAGCATTTTCCAGATCAGGCCGGACAACGGCGGGCACTTCAGCGTCATCCCGCGCACGACCCCCTCCGGCACGGATACGTTCACCGGGAGCTTCACGACGATCTACGGCTTTGGCGCTGATGGTGCCAGCCGGAGCCCCTATTCCGGGGTGGTTCAGGGGCCTGGCGGCTTCCTGTATGGTGCCACCCGAGGCACTGGAGGGGGGGGCGGCCCGACGATCTGGGGCACCCTCTACAAAGTCGGCATTGACGGCCAGGGGTTCACCGTTCTGCACACGTTCCCCCACGACTACACGGCTGCCGTCGCCGGCCCGGATGGGGGGGAACCCCAGAGCATTCCGCTCTTCGCGTCCGATGGCAGCCTGTACGCCACCGCCCCTTATGGCGGTCACGTTGACGCCGGGACGGTTTTCCAGATCAAACCGGGTGCGGACGGTGTCTTCGGCGCGAACGCGCCGTTCCAGTTGCTGCACGATTTCAGCCAAGTCCCTGACGGCTATCGTCCGGTTGACGGGCTGATCCAGGTCTCGGACGGAAGCCTGTTCGGGGCTACAATCAGTGGCGGAATCAGCGATTCCAGCGTGGGCACCATCTTCAATATCGCCGCGTCCGGCGGCCAGTTCAGCGTCACCAGCCCGTTCTCCACGCTCTACTCCTTCACCTCCCAGAGCAGCGGCCCGAACCAAATCTCCGGTCCACTCGTCCAGGGCAGCGACGGGCGGCTTTACGGCGAGACGACCACCGGCGGCCCCGGCAACGCGGGGACGGTGTTCGCCCTGGATGCGGGCCTGCCCGCCCCGCCCGCCGTCACCGGTGTCGCCGGCAGCCTCGCGCCGCCCGATGTCACCACCGGGGACACCGCCCTGGTCGTCCACGGTACGGGCTTTGCCGCCGGGGACACAGTCACGATTGACGGCGTGAACGCCCCCGTCGCCGGCCGCGACTACAGCCAGGCGGATGAGCTGATCACCGTCGCCCTGCCCAGCCCGCTGCGGGCGGGCGCGCACACGGTCGTGATCGCCGACACCGCGCCGGGAGTCCGCGTGTCCAACCCCGTCGCCTTCCTGGTCACGCTGCTCTCCCCCCGGATCACCCAGATCACGCGGGGCGGCGGCGGGTCCGTCACCGACGCCGACACCACGCTGGTCATCCACGGCGACAGCTTCGCGCCCGGCGACATCGTCAGCGTCGGCACTCCGGGCGGCGCGGCCCTCGCCCATGTGTCACTGGACAGCGGCTCCCAGTTCACCGTCACGCTGTCCTTGCCGCTGCCGGCGGGGCACCATGATGTCACCGTCACCCACGCCGCACCGGATGGCCGCGCGTCCAACACCTATGACCTGGAGGTCCTGGCCGTCTCCCCGGTCATCAGCGCCGTCACCGGCGGCAGTCCCCCGGCCGTCACCACCGCCGACACGACCCTGATCGTCCACGGCACGAACTTCGCCGCCACGGACGCGGTCGTCATCACCGGCACGACCGCCTCGGTGACGGTCGCCGGGCGCGACCTGACCAACCCCGCCGACGAGCAGATCACGGTCACGCTGTCCCAGCCCCTCACGGCGGGCGGCCACACCGCGCGGGTCCCCCACGGCACGCCGGACACCTCCACGGCCTTCCCGTTCACCGTGGTCGCGGCTCCCGCGCCCAAGCTCACTTCGACGACTTACAGGGTCGTGAGCGGGCAGGGGGTGCTGACCGTCTCCGGCACCAGCTTCGTTCGCACCGGGACCACCGACATCACGCCGAACGACCCGAAGGTGAAGCTCGGCGGCACCCTGACCGTCAGCGGCGTCAGCCCCACGCAGCTCACGGCCACATTCTCCGAACCCCTGCCGGCGGGCGTCTACACCCTCACCCAAACCAACCCGGACGGACGGGCGGCCCAGATCCAGGTGTACGTCCTCGCCGTCACCAGCGCGGCCTACGACCCGAGCGCCCTGACGGTGACGATCCTGGGCGCGGGCTTCTCCCCCGGTGCCGCCGTCACCATCGGGGACGTCTCCAACGGCCTCGTCATCCTGCCGCTCCAGATCACCGGGGCCGACCAGATCGTGGTCAGCCTGTTCAACCCGCTGCCGTCCGGCCCCCGTACCTTCACCGTCACCAACCCGGACGGACAGGCGGACGGCACGACGCTCACGGTCCTCGCCCCGGTGACGGGGCTGGAGCTGACGGTCAACAACTCCGTGCCGGTCAGCGGGGTCATCCTGACGCCGGGGGGTGCCGGGTTCAGCGGGACGGCGAACCTCATGCAGATAAACCCCGACCCGAACTCGCTGGCCGCCCGGAGTCAGCCCCCCGGCCCCCGACCCGCCGGGAGAGTGCTCCGGACGTCTGCGGCCACGAGTGACAGCCCGATCATCGACCATGTCAAGGTCCAGACGGGGCTGGGACAGGGCGACGTGCCCGCCAGCACGTTCGTGCGGATCGAGGGCAGCAACTTCGACGACTCGAACGCCGACTACGGCAAGACGACCGTGACGGTTGACGGCGTGGCCTACACCGGCAACGGCGTCGTCGTGCATGATGCAAACACCATCACGCTCTTCATCGGCGTGATCACCGACAACAACACGCATTCCCTGTCCGTGACCGGCCCCAACGACAGATCATCCCAGACGGTCGCCTTCGGCGTCGTGGACGGCTACTTCAGTCAGGGCCGGTTCGTCGCCCGTCCCACCACGTCCTACCAGATCAGCATCCAGGGGGCCGGCCTACTAGGGTCGGGCACCTCACTCGGGGCCACTGCCCAGTCGCCGCTCGGGAGTTCCTTCCAGAAGGCCGCCATCGGCAGCATCGTCAGCCACGATGGCGGCAGCATCGTCAGCCACGATGGCGGCTCCATCGTCGCGCAAGGCGGCGGCAACATCGTCGCGGCGGGCGGCGGGAACCTGGTCAGCAATTCCAGCGGCACACTGGTCAGCAACTCGAGCGGCACCATCGTCGCACAGGGTGGGGGGAACCTGATTGGGGAGGACGGCAGCAGCCTGGTCAGCAACTCCAGCGGCACCCTGATCACGGACAACGGCAGCGCCCTGGTCAGCAACTCCAGCGGTACGCTCGTCGCAGGCGACAACGTCCTGACTGGAGCCGAGGCAGGCTCCTCCCCGCCTCCCGCCTTCCACGCCTTCGCGTCGCCGGGGACGCCCACCCCGGCCCCCACCTCGAACGGTTTCATGGACGTGACGCTGTTCCTTTCCAGAGCCGGGCAGGACATGCGCCTGCTGGTCACCCGCTACACGCCCGGCGAACGTGACCTGATCCTCTACAAAGACCCCGGCGTGACGGTGACGCCGAGCGCCGGGACGCCCGCGCCCGTCGCCGCCGTCATGGCCGGGGTGACCGTGACGCGCGGGCCGGTGACGCGCGACTCCCACACGCACCAGCCCTTCCAGGTGCTGACACTCACCAACACCGGGGCGGGCGTCCTGTCCGGGCCGTTCCTCCTCGGCATCACCGGCCTGCCCGCCGGCGTCACCGTCGCCGCCCCGTCCGGCGTCATGGCGGGCAGCCCCGCCGTCGCCGCCCCAGGGAATGCCCTGGCCCCCGGCGCGTCCGTCCAGTTCCGCGTGGACTTCACCGACCCGACCAACGCGCGCTTTGGCTACGGCACCGCCGTCTACGCCGGCCTGTGATCGACACCTCTGACGGACCGCCACGGGCCGCACAGGCAGAAAAGAGACGACCATGAAAGCAAAAACGATGTCCCCGCGACGGGCACTCCCCATCGCGGGTGTCCTGACACTGCTCTGCCTGGAGACGGCCGCCCAGGCGCAGCTCTCCCAGCACTTCACCTTCGACACGTCCGCCGTCAGCGGCCAGTCCGGCTTCCTGGACTTCCAGTTCGCCCCGGACACGGACGGCACCACGCCGCTGGACAGCAGCGTCAGCATCAGCGGCCTCACCGGGGGGGCGCTCGGCGCGGTCAACAGCGGCGGCAGCGTCAACGTCACCGGCGCCCTGCCCGGCAGCGCCGCCGTCAGCAATGCCGGGGCCGGCGGCGAGCTGATGCAGGCATTCACCTTCGGGAAGAGCCTCAGCTTCGACACCGCCCTCCCGGCCCCCGCGCCGGGCGGGGCGGCGGACGAGGGCAGCACGTTCCAGTTCTTCCTGCTGGACGGGGGCGCAGACGCCTTCGCGACCACGGACCCCAGCGGCGGCGATGTGCTGGCAGTGATGGCGCAGGCGGCGAGCGGGGCCGTGTCTCCGGCGCAAACCTATGCGCTGGTGCCGTCCTCGCCGGTGCCGGAGGCATCCACGACCGTCAGCCTCGGCCTGCTCCTGGCCCTGGGCTGCGGAAGCCTGATCGCCCGCAAGAGGCGCAAAGGCGTCTGACGTTCCCCCATGCTCGACGCAAAACGGCCCGCCCTCGGTCACGAGGGCGGGCCTTTGCTTCGCGCCAGTTCGCTAGGATGCCACAGCGGCGCAGTAACCCTCCAGGGCTGCCACCAGCCCCTCCGTCGTGTGTTCCGATGCCACCACTTCCGGCTCCCGGCCCAGCATCTCGCGCGCCGTCTTCGCCGTACTCGGCCCGATGCAGGCGACGACGATGCCTGGGGGCAGGGCCGTGCCGTCGAGGGCGGCCACGAAGTTCTTCACCGTGGAGGACGACGTGAACGTCACGGCGTCGATCGTCCCGGCCCGGAGCCGCCCGCGCACCTCGTCGGCCCCCGCGCCGTCCAGGACGTTCTCATAGGCGACCGCCGCGTCCACCGCCGCCCCGCGCGCCGTCAGCGCCTCGACCAGACCCTCGTCGCCCTCTTTGGCGCGCGGGACCAGGATGTTGTTTCCGCCCACGTCCCCCGGCAGTTCCGCGCCCAGGCCCGCCCCGGTCGTCGCCTGCGGCTGGAAGTCCGCGACCAGTCCGCGCGCCGCCAGGGCCTCCGCCGTCGCCGGCCCGACGGCGGCGATCCGCGCCGTCGCCAGCGCCCGCCCGTCCTTGCCGCCCCGCCCCAGCCGGTCGCAGAAGGCGTGGACGGCGGGCGCGGAGGCGAAGCACACCCAGTCATAGGTCCCCGCCCGCACCACGGCGGCATCCAGGGCCGCGTAGCCGTCGGTCGGCGGGACCAGACGGATCAGCGGGAACTCGACCGGTTCGGCCCCGCGCACCCGCAGCTTCTCCGCAAACCCCGATGCCTGCTCGCGCGCCCGCGTCACTACCACTCGTTTCCCGGCCAGCGGCCCGAGGTCGAACCAGCGCAGCCGCTCCCGCAGCCGGACCACCTCGCCAACCACCATCACGGCGGGCGCTTTGAAGCCAGCCGCCCGCACCTGCTCGACGACGGTTCCCAATGTCCCGACCAGCGTCTCCTGCTGGCCCGCCCAGGTCCCCCATCGCACCAGGGCGACCGGCGTTTCCGGGCTGCGCCCGTTGGCCTGGAGCTGGCTTGCGATCTCTTCCAGGTTCTCCACTCCCATCAGGAACAGCAAAGTGTCGGCGGCGTGGGCGATCTTGTCCCACCGCCGCCGCCCCTCCGCCTGACCCGCCGTTCGGGTTCCCGACTCGCGCGCGTCGTCCCGCTCGTGGCCGGTGATGACCGCGAACGACGAGGCCGCGTCCCGATGCGTCACGGGAATGCCCGCGTAGGCGGGCGCGGCGATGGCGCTGGTGACGCCCGGAATGACGACGAACGGCACACCGCGCTCGCGCAGATACTCCGCCTCCTCGCCGCCGCGCCCGAAGACGAACGGGTCGCCGCCCTTCAGCCGCGCCACCGCCTTGCCTTCCTTCGCTCGGTCCGCCAGCAGGGCATTGATGTCCTCCTGCTTCATGGCGTGCCGGTCGGCCTGCTTGCCCACATACACCCGCTCCGCGTCCGCCCGCGCCCAGTCCAGCAGGCTCGGGTGCGCCAGCCGGTCATACACGACCACGTCCGCCAGCTTAAGAGCCTCCGCACCGCCCACCGTGATGAGTTTCGGGTCGCCCGGCCCCGCGCCGATCAGATACACTGTTCCTGGTGTCATACCTCTGCCATCGCCGCCTCGGGAGCCTCCGCCGCGGCCTCTTTCCATTCTTCAAACTGTATCCCGTGGTCCCCCGCGTAGGGCCGCCGGTGGTCGTTTTCTCCCAGCCAGATCGGGAGCGGGATGCCGCCGGGGAAGGCGGCGCAGCGCCGCGCGCCGCCCTCGTCCAAATGCGCGCAGTAGCTACAAATCGTGCTATAGATCGGGAATTCTTCAAAGCCTCGATCTATAAAAACGACTTCCTGTTCTTTCATCGCCATTTTTATCCCTCCTGCTCTCTGCCGTATGTCAAGCCCCATTCGGCGGCAACGCGCGTCCAGATTTCGTGGGCGGTTTGTGTGCCCGCTTCTTCTTGCGTCACCCGCTTCCGAGCGAGGAGAAGGCGAAAGTGGCGGCGGACATCGGCTTCGTGGTGCGTATGGCTTGGCTCCAGGAGCGCATCCCAGTAGCCCAGGCTCCAGCCTTGGGCCGATGGGCGCATGAAGTAGCGGTGCCTCGGCGTGACCACGCGCATCTCCGCGAGTTCCGCCTGACAGGCGAACCTTATATCCGTGTCGGAGAAGGAGCTACCGCTACGAAGCGGACTGCTCTCCGGATATCCCCAGCCGCGCGGGTGGTTGTGCGTGAAGATGACGCCCTGACCCGCACGCAGACGCTCTATCTCCTCAAGAGTGAAGCCGACGTGGAACTGCTCACCCGTCTTGTCCATAAGCACGTTCCCAGCCTCGTCCACGGCGAACGCCGACTCGAAGCGGTTAAACTTGATCTGCTCTTCCTTCGCCCGAACACGTTCGATCGGTGACAATCCTGGCCCCTCATGCATCCTGCCTTGCCCCATTATACCCCTGCGCCCCCACGCCCGCGAACGCGGCGGGGTATAATGACTCCCATGCAAGAAAGCGAAGTGCAAAAGATCGAAGTCGTGGACAAGGCGTTCGACGGGGAGACCCTGGTTTCGGCTACTCTCAGCGAGGCGCGGAGCCGCGAGCCGGACGGCGTCCGCAAGGTGACGGTCCGGCCAGTCGTCCTCCGCAAGAAGCATCTGTACCAGTTCGAGTACCAGTACGCGCAGAAAGTGCAGCACCGGAACCTGGAGCGGCCCGAGGCCAGGGCGCTCGCACAGACCCTGCTGGCCGAGACGTTCCGCCAGGGCTACTTTTATACGACGGCGGGTGAATCCCAGGTCTCGGTCAGCCGGTCGGGGAAAGTGACCGTCCACGCGCGTGGCTCCTCCCAGGCCGTGCCCGCCCCCGGAACCCCGCCAAGCCACGACCGCCAGAAGAACTACCTGCTGGCCGAAGGCGAGCCGATCCCGTTCCTGGTCCGGCTGGGCGTGATGGCGGCGGACGGCAAAGTCATCGCCGCCAAGCGGGACAAGTTCAAGCAGATCAATCGCTTTCTGGAGATGGTGGAGGATGTGGCAGGCAGCCTGCCCGCCAGCGGCCCGCTGCACGTCATAGACTTCGGCTGCGGCAAGGCGTACCTGACGTTTGCCCTGTACCATTACCTGACGGCGATTAAAGGGCGGGAAGTGCGCCTGGTCGGCCTGGATTTGAAGCAGGATGTGGTCGCCTTCTGCGCCGAAGTCGCGCGTGACCTGGGCTGCGAGGGCCTGACCTTCGCCGTCGGGGAGATCGGCGGCTACGCGCCGGACGGGGAGGGGTCGGTGGACATGGTCGTGGCGCTGCACGCCTGCGACACCGCCACCGACGACGCCCTGGTCAAAGCCGTGGCCTGGGACGCCCGCGTCATCCTGTCCGTGCCGTGCTGCCAGCACGAGCTGTTCGGCCAGCTCGCCAGCGACGTGCTGAAACCGCTGCTCAAACACGGCATCCTGAAGGAGCGGCTGACCGCCCTGGTCACGGACAGCGTCCGCGCCAGCCTGCTGGAGAGGGCCGGGTATTCCGTTCAGGTCTTGGAGTTCATCGCCCTGGAACACACCGCCAAGAACCTGCTGATCCGCGCCGTCCGTCGCGGCGGCAAGGCCGGCCCCAAGCCGCCCTCGGCGGAGTACGCCGCCTTCCGAGACTTCTGGCACATCCGGCCCTCGATGGAGGCCGGATTGGAGGCGCTGATGCAGAAGCAAGAGAGGGAGCATGATGCCCCCCAGCCCCCAATCCTGGGGGAGCAGGAGGCGGAAGGATAAAGAGGGGAGGGTTGGGGGACCCAACCCCTACGGGTGCATGATGTAGGGGCGGGGTCCCCCCGCCCTCCTGTTCTCTCCCTTTCTGTCCGTCATCTGACTCCCCTCTCCCGCTTGCGGCCCCTGCTCGCAGGGCCTCGGCAGCGCGGTGAAGGGAGGGGTGGGGGTGTCTGCTCGTCAGTCTGCCGCGCCCGCCCGTCTTAGCAGTTCCGAAACCTCCGTGTGCCCGTATTGCTCTGCCCAGTAAAGGGCAGTCATGCCGTTCTCATCCTTGGCATGAACATTTGCGCCCGAGTCAAGCAGAAGTCGTACCACTTCCAGGTGTCCCGCTCCCATCGCCATCATTAGGGTTGTCCCGCCCGTCGTATCTGTGCCGTTGACATCCGCCCCCTCATCCAGCAGAAGGCGGACCGCTTCGATGCTCCCGTGGGCGCTGTAAAGCCGAGGGGGTTGCCTCAGATTGGTCACTTTGTCCGTGCTGGCACCATAGACGGCGCGGTCTAAGGCTGTCCCTCCATCGTTGTCCGTGACGTGTATGTTAGCCCCTCGGTTAATGAGCAAGCGGAGAGTTTCCGTGTGGCCTCCGTAGGCCGCGACCATCAAAGCCGTGACGCCGCCGATGTCCTTGGCGTCAACCTGCGCCCCGCGATCCAGCAGCAGCCGCATGGTGTCAACATGACCATCTTCCGCCGCGTACATTAGCGCCGTGATGCCATCTTCTTCCTCTGCGGTATCAGCCTCATCCCCTCTGTCCAGTAAGCGGCGGACGAATTCCGTCCGGCCTTGCTGTGCCGCGCGGCGTAACGCTTCACTCATAGAAGGTTCCGCCTCACGACTTCACCCCGCCCAGCATCTGCGCGTAGAGCGCCTCCTGCCGCGCCCGCGCCTTGACGTAAATCTCGTGCCGCTCGGCGTCAGGCGCATACGTCTTCCCCAGGTAGGCCGGTACATCCCCCAGGTCATCAATCAGCCCCAGGCCGTCCAAAGCCAGCAGGGCCGCGCCACGGCTGGACGCCTCGAAGACGCGGCTGGTCGTCACCGGGACGCCGAAGGTGTCGGCCATGATCTGGGTCCAGGACGGGTCGTGGGTCAGCGCGCCGCCGGAGGCGACGATCTCGGAGGCGGAGGGGTACTGCGCCACCAGCAGGTCGCGGACTGCCGCGAATGTGTAGGCGACGGCCTCCTGGGAGGCGCGCAGGATGTCGGCGGGCGTCGTGTGCAGGTTCATCCCCGAGACGGTGGCCCGCGCGCCGACGTGCCAGCCCGGCGAACGCTCCCCGGCCCAGAAGGGCAGGACCGTCAGCCCGTGCCCGTCCGGCGGAACTGCGGCCACGGCCCGCGCCGCCGCCTTCGGGTCGCCGAAGAGGAGAGCCTTCTGCGCCCAGGCGAAGACGTTGCCGCCGTTCGCGAACGCCCCGCCCACCAGCATCCGTGCCCCGTCCACGCGGTAGCAGAACAGGCCGGCGGGGATGTCCACATGGTCCGCCCGGACGGCCGCCCGCATCGCGCCGGACGTGCCCAGGTTGATGGCCAGCCGGTTCGCGTCGGTCGCGCCGCTGCCGACGTTCGAGCAGGCCCCATCGCCCCAGGCCGGGAACCAGGGAAGGTTCTGGAGAGGTGCGAGCGCCTTGCCCCATTCATTCGTCAACCCCGACTGCGACTCTTTCTCGCCCGCGACGGCGTTAAGCTGGCCCGCCGCGATGGGGAGGTCCTTCAACGTCGCGTCGTCCCACGCCTTCGCGTTCGGGTCGAACAGGCCCGTGCCGGATGCCATGGACAGGCTGCATTTGGCCTCCCCGAACAGACGCAGGGCGACGTACTCGCCGAAGGACATCCAGTGCCGGACCAAGCCGAACTCGGCCCCGCGCGTCTCGTGCAGCCAGCGCAGCTTGGCGGGCCAATAGGAGGTGTGCAGGACGCACCCCGTCCGGGCATGGTAGGCGGCCTCGTCCATCTCGGCTTGCAATGCCGCCGCCTGTGTCCGCGCGCGCGTGTCCGCCCAGGAGAACAGCGGCGTCACCGCCCTGCTCTCCTCGCCGACTCCGACCAGGCTGTGCCAGAAGCACGAGATGCCGACGCCCGCGATCCGGCCCGCCGTCTCCTTGTCCGTGGCCTTCAGGAGCTGCCCCAAGCACCGGACCGTCAGGGCGAGCAGCGCCTCGGCGTCCGTCTCGACCCCGCCGTCGCCGGTCGTGGTCTGCGCGTAGGGGATCTGTGCCTCCGCCTTAGGCAGTGCGCGCCCATGCGCGTCGAAGAGCATGGCCCGGACCGAAGAGGTCCCCATGTCCAGGGTGAGAACAAGTGCTTTTTTCATAAGAGGTGGAACCCGCCCCGCCTAGTTCGCCGCCCCGCCCGCTCTTCCCTCCTCTCGCCCGCAGCATCGGGCTGGAAATCGGCGGGGGCATGAGGTATAAAAGGGGACATGAGTTTCTTCCCGACGCGGCCCGCGTTCCTGCCCGCCGCACTGGCGACGGCCGCCTTGATTGCGGCGGGCTGTTCCAAGCCGCCCCCGCCGCCTGCCCCCATTCCAGTGTCAACGGGCGTAAGCGCCAATTCCGGCGGGGACACGCGCGGCACGGTCCTGTATCATCCCCTGCTGCTCCCGAAGAAACTGCCGGACCCCTATGCGGCCGTCAGCAGCAAATTCGTCATCGGCCAGCGCCAGCGCCTGGCCTGGGAACTGGCCGAGATCGACCTGCACGCCCATCAGCAGGCGGTCAAAACTTACCCGGTGCCGGACCCGTCCTGGCGCGGCTACACCAAGCAGAAGGCGCTCGACCAGGCCTTGCGGCAGGCGCAGTTCAACGCCTATCTCCTGGAGAAGCACCACGCCCATTTCTGCAACCAGTTCAACATCAGTTATGACCAGCTCGTCTTGATCATCAAGGAAGGCCGGGAGAAAAACTGGCCCATGCCGCCCGTGCCGAAGGAGTGACGGCCAAGCCGTTTCCCTTGACAGGCAGGCGGGCGCGTGTTATCATGGGCCGTTCAGAGGGCCAACAGGTTGAGTGGATTGTATCATGGCCGCCTACGTCAAGCGCGCGTTTCGGAGGAGCCTTTCCATGAACCTGTTCCGTTGTGCCGATGCCAGGCCCGAAGCCGTGGCCGTCCCCGTCGCCCTTCAAACGCCGCTCGGCGTTGTCCGCCTTGACGCCATCCTGGACGGCATCAACGTGGCTCAGGAACCGCCCAGCCAAACTTGCCGGCTCCCGTCCGGCGGCGGTATCATCTGCTGGCACCGGCCCGGCTTTGACTTGGAACTGCTGCTCTGCCGCCCGGCACTCACCCCGCCGCTCGGAACGCCGTCAACAGATGGCTGGGCGGCTCTCTGGCGGCTGCGGGCACGGGAAACTATAGCCTCCTCTACATTTGTTGCCATCTGGGAAGAGGGCTACGCCTGGACGCAGGGCGGCCCGAACAGCGGCCAGGGATTGTATGCGAAGACATGGGACGATGGGCGGACGGAAGCATCCATTGGTACAGATGACTCAGAGGGGCTTGCCAATCGCGCGAAGTGCGCTGATGGTCTTCCGTCTGAATGGGAACCGTATTTTCGCTCGACCGCCAACAGCTTTGACTGGTTCTCCTTGCAGATGGTTCACTATGAGGTGGGAGATAGAGGCGTTCCCGTTCCCTTGCCGCCACTGGCGGCAGGCCAGCAGTGCCAGATACATTTCGCTGTGGCCTGGTCCCCTTGTGCTGTGGGGGAAGCGAGGGGCCGGTACGCCGTTGAGGTGAACGCCGGACAGATCCTGGCGGGTGCCGGGTGTTCTTGATGGCTTGCTCGCCGAATATGCCGTAGATTAAAACCTGCGCCCTCTACCCACAGGAGAAACACATGTCACACCCACTCGCGGGCCGAGTCGTCCTTATCACCGGCGCGTCGTCGGGCATCGGCGCGGCGACCGCCCGCGCCCTCGCCCGGTGCGGCTGCCGATTGACCCTCGCCGCCCGCTCGGCGGATAAGCTAAACGCACTGGCCGAAGAGATCGGCCCGGACGTGCTGGCCGTGCCGACCAACGTCACACAGAGCGCGGACGCCGCCCGGATGGTGGAGCAGACGTTGGCGCGGTTCGGGCGCGTGGACGCGCTCTTCGCCAACGCCGGAATCTTCCTCCGGGAGCCGCTCCTGGACAGCGGCCCGGACGAGTGGGCGCGCGTGCTGGACGTCAACATCAACGGCGTCCTGCGCTGCGTCCACGCCGTCGTGCCGCACCTGACGGCGCAGGGGGCCGGCGACATCCTCGTCACCAGCTCCATCTCCGGCTTCATCGACATCCACGGCGAGCCGATCTACAGCGCCTCCAAGCACGCCGTCCAGGGACTCGTTCACACCCTGCGCCGCCAGTTTTCGCCGTCGGGGGTCCGCGTCATGTCGCTCGCGCCGGGGAAGGTCGCCAACGAGCTGTGGGGCATCACCGACGAGGCCGAGATCGCGCGGGGCGTGACGGAACGCGCCTGGCTGCGCTCCGAGGACGTGGCCGAGGCCGCCGTGTTCATGCTGTCCCAGCCCCCGCACGTCACCATCCGCGACCTCGTGATACTGCCGCAGGGCCAGGACTTGTAAGGAGACAGTCATGCCGACCCAGACCGCCGAACCCCTGCCGCGCACCATGCGGGCCGTCGTCTGCCACGCGCCCGGCGATTACCGCCTGGAAGAGAAGCCCGTGCCGCAGGCCGGGCCGGGCGAGGTCGTCATCCGCGTGGACGTGGCGGGCATCTGCGCCTCCGACGTCAAGTGCTACACCGGCGCACCGATGCTCTGGGGCGACGCCCACCGCGAGGGCTACTGCCAGGCACCCGTCACGGTGGGGCACGAGTTCATCGGGACGGTCATTGCGCTAGGCGAAAACGCGGCGGACCAGTACGGGCTGGCCCTGGGCGACCGGGCCATCTCGGAGCAGATCGTCCCCTGCTGGTCGTGCCGCTACTGCCGGCGCGGCCTGTACCACCTGTGCGCCGTCCACGACATCTACGGCTTCCGGCGGCGGACGCCGGGCGGCTGGGCCGAGTACATGAAGTTCCCGACGGGCGCGATCAACCACCGAGTCCCGCAAAGCCTCAAAGTCGAACACGCCGCCCTCATCGAGCCATTAGCCTGCTCCATGCACGCCGTCAAGCGCGGCGGGATCGAGTTCGGCGACGTGGTCGTCGTCGCTGGCTGCGGAACCATCGGCCTCGGCATCGTCGCCTACGCCCGTATGAAGTCTCCAGGCGCTGTCGTCGCCGTTGACCTGTCCGACGACCGCCTGGCCCGTGCCAAACAGCTTGGCGCGACCCACACCCTCAACCCGCGCTCCGAAGACGTGGTACAGGCAATCTTGGACATGACCGAGGGCTACGGCTGCGATGTTTATATCGAGGCTACCGGTGCCCCCGCCTCAGTCGAGCAGGGTTTGCGGGCCATCCGCAAAGCCGGGACGTTCGTCGAGTTCTCCGTCATGGGTGCCCCCGTCACGACTGACTGGACGGTCATCGGGGACACCAAAGAGCTGACCATCCGGGGCGGTCACCTGGGGCCGAACTGCTACCCCAGCGTCATCCAGTCCCTCGCCTCCGGGGCCGTGGACGGCGGCGTCTTCGTCACGCATGAACTGGCCCTGGAGGAGTTCGAGTACGGCCTGAACCTGGTCCACGCGGGCACGGAAAGCCTCAAAGTCCTGCTCAAGCCCTGACAGCCGTGCCGCATCGAGGAAGACCGCTGAGAACACTACGATGCTGAGACGCTACCAGAACTACGCACAGTCGAACCCGCTGCCGTCATGGCTGATCCAGGTCGCCGTGCTGTTCGCGCTCAACCTGACCTTCTTCCGGGGCACGCTTGGGGCAAGGGACCGTGGACACTTCCTGTGGCTGGCTGTCTTCACGTTGTCGGCACCGACAGTAAACCTTCTCACGCGGTTCTCCGAGGTACAACGGCGCGAGAGGCCCATCCCCCTGCGACAAGAGGAAGGTGTCGGCCTGCTTTCCTTGTCGGCCCTGGGGGCCAGCCTCGGCGCTTTGGGCGTCCTTACTTTCGGCAAGCATCTGGGGCTGTTCCTGCCCCCGGACAAATCGCTACTGCTGCTGACGCTCTTCAGCGTGTCCGCGCTGCTGTCTCTGGCGCTCGGCTACGCGGCACGGAGGACGCCGGAGGGGCTTTGGGGGCTGCGGCTGTCTGTGGCGTGGCTGGTCCTCCTCGTCGGGGCCGCGTGCGTGGTGCGGCTCTTGCGCCACACCTGACGGAGCGATGATCTCCCCTGTGACTTCTTTCACACTACCACTGTGACGCCCTTCCTCCAACCCTCCCCCGGACGCGGTTATACTAGAGCCATCAACCGAGCCGCACCGCTCCCCGGAGAAGACCATGCAGAACACCGCCGTTTACAGCCCGTCCTTCAGCACAGCCGCCGTCACCGTCGCGAACAACACGCCCTGGATGCCCCGCGCCGCCCGCGCCCTGCGGACCCTGGCCCGCCGGTGGGATATGGTCGGCGTCCTGGGTCTGATGGCGTCGAGCGCCGCCTACGGCGTCTACGCCCTGGCCGGCACCGGCTTCTAAGTCGTGCTTCACTGGTCAGGCCCCTTC
The DNA here is from genome assembly GCA_965215505.1 of Capsulimonadaceae bacterium. Classification (GTDB taxonomy): domain Bacteria; phylum Armatimonadota; class Armatimonadia; order Armatimonadales; family Capsulimonadaceae; genus JANXMY01. The sequence continues at coordinate 6,141,655 of OZ244065.1, forward strand.
CTACCTCTCTTGCCTGATTTCCCCGGATTTCAATCCGGTGAGCAGAGGCGGCTAATCACCGGCCGGCCTTATCCGCCGTCACTCCCACTTCCCGGAGGCGCTTGAGCCATGTCCTGGCGTCCATACGCACGACGGGGTATTGACTGCTTTGAGCCATGCGGTTCAGCACTCCAATCGCCCGCGGGTCGCGTGTTCCGGCCAGGGCGAGTGAAGCGCCCACCTGCACCCATTGGTCCGAGCTGCCCGTGTAAGGAAGGATTGCGTTGTACAAGCGGCCCCGTTGGGAGGGCGTCAACTGCTTGGGCTTGTGTCCGGGCGAGGCGTAGGTGTGTGCCAGTACCATCTCTTGTGCCTGAACCGCGCTCTTGGAAGCGTTCTGGACCGGTAAGGAGTTCAGCTCACGCGCGATGAACGCGACATCCTCATCCGAAATCCTTTGCGTCCTATCAATACCGTCTTGGATCTTCACAAGGCGGAGGTAATCCTGTTTGGTCATCACTCCCTGCTGCTGATAGAGTGCCCCCTGCTGCTGGTCCGGGAGATGAGGGGTCTGTACTGGCGGTGAGGATTCGGGCGACTGGAAAGCCGCCTTGACATGACTGCACCCGGCGAGCGCGGCGACGGTGGTGGCGGCTGCGAAAGCGCCCCCAACGGTACGGAGGAACGGGAAGCAAGGGGATGTCATTAGATTACGGCCTTCGGGCGCGGCCCCGGCCTGAACGACTCAGCCGTTCGGCGCTCCCTGTTCTCTGACACGGGAAGCCGGTAAAAGTTGCACGGGCCACAGAACGCCGGGCGTTGCCATCCCTGCGGCCTTATCTCTGCCGGGCGTTTTCCGTCGGCCTTCCTGGAACGCGCTGAGGCCCGCCGCGATCCCCTCGGCGATGCGCTGCTGCCCCTCCGCGCCCTGGAGCCGCGCCAGGTCACCCGAATCGGTCATGCTGCCGCACTCGACCAAGACCGAAGGCATGGCGGCTGTCCGGAGAACATAGTAGCCTCGTTGAAACCGCGTGGTGTCGGAAACTACTCCGCCGGGTTCTCCGGTCGGCGGTCGCATCCCTTGGGCCACACTCGCCGCCAGACGACGGCCCACCGGCCCCTGACCGTGGTAAAAGACGACAGACCCTGCTTTGCTGATAGGCCCGCTGTCACAGTGAACGCTGATGAAGTAGTTCGCGTGTTTCGCGTTCGCGAGCTGGGTGCGCGCTCCCATGCTGGGAAGGGTGTCGGCATCACGGGTCATGAAGACCACCGCCCCGCGCTGTACCAGTTCCGCGCGGAGGCGTCTCGCGATCTCCAGGTCCAGGGCCTTCTCCGTCACCCCGCCTCGACCGACTCCCCCCGTGTCCCGCCCGCCGTGTCCCGCGTCCACGACTACGATCGTGCCGACCATCTCGGAGGAAACCCGGCCCGCCGCCCCGACGGGCCGGAGCGCCGCCAGGGGGCAGGCGATGACCGCCGCCAGCGCCACCGCGACCGCCGCCATCCTGGGCGTCCGGCCCTGGCGGCTCGGATGCGATGCGAGGATCGCGCTCACGCGGCGGTTCAGCGCGGACGGGCGCACCAGGGCGACCACCGTGGCGGGCGTCGCGCGGAAAGCCTGGGCCGAACGGACCACGCCGACGAGATGCCCCGCGTAGTCGGCGGGTCCGATGCCCGACCCCAGCACGAGGTTGTCACTGGCATACTCGCTCTCCTGCCGTGCCTGCCGGGCGGCAAGCCAGACGAGGGGATGGAACCAGTAGAGGACGCAGACGACCTGGGCCAAAGTCTGCACGAGCCAGTCCTGCCGCTTGACGTGGGCCAGCTCATGGAGCAGCGCCGCCTCCACCTGTCCCCGAGGCCACTGGGTGGCCTCGGCGGGCAGGATGACGGTCGGACGGAGGCAGCCCCAGCCCATCGGGACAGACACCCCGCCGGGCACGGACGCGCGGCGGAAGTCAACTGGCCGATGGAGCGCGAGTCTGCGGCGGGCCGCCGCCGCCGAAGCCGCAAGAGGCCCGCCTTCGATGGTGACGCTCGCCCGCGCGATCTTCCGCACCGACGCAGCGCTGGAGAAAAGCCGCATCAGTGTCAGGCCGATGCCCGCCGCCCAGATCACAAGGACATACAGGGGCCACAAGGAAAGCGGTTGTGCTTCGGGTGAGATGTTTGGCGCGATCGCAGGCTCTGGGGCACCCTCCGCGCCGACCGGCATGGCGTCGGTCGGCGCGGCAGGCGGCAAAGATCGTGCCTGCGGCCGGTGGACTCGGGGCAGCGCCAGATCCAAACGCGGCAGCGTCTGGGCGAGGAGCGGCAGGCACAACGCGCCCACGAGGCCGAGCGACCAAACGAGGTGCCTGGCAGCGGCGGACGCGGGCCGCAGCAGGAACACGATGCCTGCCGCCAGCCCGAGCAGAAGGGTGACCTTGATCGTCGCGTCCCCAAGAATGATCATGAGATTCGCCGTGGATGTCATCATCGTGCTTCTCCTCCGTCGTGGCCGCCCTTGTGTTTGTCTTTGCCCTTGAATCGCTCGATGGCCGCGCTGAGGTGATCCAACTCCTCTTCGGTCAGATCCGTTTCGGCTTCCGTGAGCATGGTCGTGACGGCGCGCTCGACGCTGCCGCCGAAGAATGTTTCCACGAGCTGCCGCGCCGCCGAGCGGGCCGCGCTCTGACGGGGCAGCGTCGGAGAGTAGACATAGCGCTGGCCTTCCTGGACGCGGCTGACGTGCCCGCGCTCCCCCAGGATACGCAGCAGCGTGTTGACGGCGGTATAGGTCGGCGGATCGGGAAGGGCCTCGCGCACCTGGGCCGGCGAAGCCCGCCCCAGCCGGTGCAGGATGTCCATGATCTGCCGCTCGCGGCGGCTGAGTCCTTCGGGATTCGGCGGAAGCATCGGCATCAACCCCCACTCTGCTTATGTTAGTGCCAAGATTTTGGCATATGCATGGGTAGGATGTCAAGAGGTTATGCCAATTTTTTGGCACTATTTTCTCATGCCATGCTGAACCGGCACAAGACAGGTGCCTTTTCCTTCGCCTCAACGCTGTAGGCGTTGTTGGAGACGATGTCGAGGGCGACACCGCCCCCCTTGTGCGTACCGGTGCGGGATCAAGGAGTGGGGGAGAAAAATGGAGCGCGGGCGTCAACGGCCATCAGCCAGTCAGACAATGCCGTGTCGGTGATTTTTACTGAGCTGCGAATCGCCAGGCCGCGTCATTAACCAGGGTGTCCAACGAGTTCTAGTCACGCCGCTTTCCCGGACATGGCCGTTTTCTGAAGGGCGGAGCCAGATGACGCCGCATCCTGCACCCCATCTCTTGCGGCTTCTTCAGCCGTTGTCTTGTCGGCGATCATAGCCAGGCGTGGGTTGGCTGTGATGAGATATGTCCGGCGAACACGCACGCCCCCGAAGTTGCCATAAGGTAGACTGACTATCTGATGTTCCACGCTGTACAAGGCCGTAGTGGTACGGACCAGATCATCCGACGAACTCAGGGGAACCAGCCGTGCGATCGGCAGCCAGTCGAGAAAGCTCATTTCGGAGCCGAGCAGGTTGACCAGCTCCGCGATGCCCGCGCGGTCGGTCGTTAGCCACGGTGCCGACGCTATGACGTCCCATTGTCCCGGCGAGTCGTCCCGCTCACAGAGGACGAAGAGGACGAATCCGCCCTTCTCGCCTGCGACTTTCTCTTCGGCATCCCGGAACTTCTCGACCAAGCCCGCATCAACTCGGGTCGGATCAATCCGGCCCATCTCTACTAGGTTCATAGCAAAACTCCCAGGAAGGCTTCCGTAGCCTCGATCCTCCCGTTGGCCGTCACTGAGGTGGTCGAGCCAACGGGGCTGTAACGCAGATCAGGCTTCCACTCGCCGACGATAGACCGCTCGGCGAGGTATTTAGGCTTGATGCTCTGGACCATCCCGGAGAACCACAGGAGGGTATTAGGGTCGTGGGTGAACAAGCCCCTGAAGTCTCCTTCCGCCTTCGTGTTGTCGTCATTTTTCACCGGCGGAAACGTCGGCCACCCCAAAGTCTGGCAGATGCGGGACTTCAGCGCGAGTTCCACTGCATAGCCACACAGGCATACCGCGCCGTCATGGCTCCCGTTGTCCCGCAGTATCTTCGCATCGCGCAGATGCGCCTTTGCAGTTTCTGCAAGGTCCGCCGGGGTGATTCCTACAGTGGTCATTCCTAGATCACTTCCTGTTCTTTGCCCACCCCGCCATCATGATCGGAGTTGCACCCATTATACTCATCGTTCCGGTTCCTGTCAAAGCGGCTTCCATGCGGGTTCCTATGGAGCGCGGTGGAACTCCCGGCCCGGCGCGTTTGTAAAGTAGGGCAGGAGTATCTTGACCATGAAACCAACTCTCATCACCCTGCTGGCGGCGGGCGCGCTCGCCGGGGCCGCCTTGACCGCGCACACGGCGACGCGCCCGGCGCAGGCCGCGCCCGCCCTCGCCCCGGCCCGGACGCCGGTGATCGTCGAGCTGTTCACCTCGGAGGGCTGTTCGAGCTGCCCGCCCGCCGACGCCCTGCTGTCGGAGCTTACCAAGAGCCAGCCGGTGGCGGGCGCGGACGTGATCGCCCTGGGCGAACATGTGGATTATTGGGACCATGGCGGCTGGGCGGACCGGTTCTCGTCGCGCCGCTTCAGCGCGCGCCAGAGCGACTACGCCAACGCCTTCCGTAAGGACACTGTCTACACGCCGCAGATGATCGTGGACGGTCAGGCGCAGTTCGTGGGCAGCGACGAGGACGCGGCGCGGGCGGCGATCACGCGGGCCGCGCGCCGGCCGAAGGCGCGCGTCGCCCTGACGCGGGTGGGGGAGAGGCTTTCGGTCCGGGTGGATCACCTGCCGCCGTCCGCAGAGAACGAAGCCGATGAGGTCCTGCTGGCGATCACCGAGGGCGGCCTGAGTTCGTCCGTCGGCGGCGGGGAGAACGCCGGGCGGCGGCTCGGGCACTGCGCTGTGGTCCGGCAGCTCACGCCGCTGGGCACCGTCTCGGGCGGCGCGTTCAGCGCCGCGCCGACCGTCTCACTTTCGCCAAGCTGGCGGCGGGAAAACCTGTCCGCCGTCGTCTTCGTGCAGGAGCGCGGCAGCCGAAAGATCGTCGGCGCATCCGAGGTCGGGCTTGGCTAATGCGCCTCGGCGGGGGCCGCCCCGCCGCGCCTGGGCTTCCGCAGCAGCAGCGTGGCGGGCAGGGCCAGCAGGAAGGTCAGGCCCAGCAGGATGAAGGCGTTGTTGTAGGCCATCGTCATCGCCTGCGCCTGGACCGCCCGGTCGAGCAGGTGCAGGGAGGCCGACAGGGCTGCGGTGGGGCTGTAGCCGCCCCCCATCAGCGCGCCCGCCCCGCCGTTCAGCCGGGCCTGGAAGGCGGCGTCGCCGGAATGTAGGTTGGCGACCAGCTCGGCCCGGTGGTAGGCGGTCATGTTGACGATGTAGGTGTTCAAGACGGCGATGCCGAAGGACCCGCCGAGCTGGCGCATCAGGTTGTAAAGCGCGGACCCCTGCGCGATCTCCGCCCCCTTCAGCCCGGCGAAGGCGACCGTGCTGATGGGGATGAAGACCAGTCCCAGGCCGAAGCCGCGCACCATCAGGCCCGCCTGCGTGTCCGACTGCCCGCTCTGCGTCGTCAGGTGTCCCAGCATCCACATCGCGCCCATGTAGATGAACATGCCGGAGATGATCAGGATGCGCGCGTCAAAGCCGCGCTGCAAGACGCGCCCGCAGAGGATCACGGCCACGGCCGTCATGATGCCGCCCGGAAGCAGGGCCAGCCCGGTCGCCGTCGGGGTGAACCCGAGGATGGACTGCACGAACAGCGGGTAGATGAAGACGCCGCCGTACAGCCCGAAGCCGAGTACCAGCCCCAGGATGACGGACGCGGACAGCCCCCGGTCCTTCAAAACGCGCAGGTCCAGGATGGGCGCATGGTTGCGCGGCGACAGCTCCCACCAGACGAAGCCGACCAATGCGGCAACGGCGAGGACGGCCAGCCGGGCGATGGTCGGGTCCGAGAACCAGTCGTACCGCTCCCCCTCTTCCAGCACATATTGCAGCGACCCCATGCCCGCCGCCAGCATGACGATCCCCCAGACGTCCACCGTGTTGACCCGCTTCTGGTGCCGCGAGTCCTGGAGGAACAGGCCGACCAGGGCGAGTGAGGCGAACGCCAGCGGGACGTGGATGAAGAAGATGGTCCGCCAGGAATAGTTGTCCGTGATGTAGCCGCCCAGGAGCGGCCCCAGAGTAGGGGTCACGATCAGCCCCAGGCCGAAGATGGACTGGACCGTGGCGATCTGGGAACGCGGGAAGATCTCGACGATGGTGGACTGGGCGGTCGAGATGAGCGCGGCCCCGCCCGCGCCCTGGATCAGCCGCCAGAAGATGATCTCCCCCAGGCTCCCCGACAGCCCGCACATGAACCGGGCGATGTTGAAGATCAGGATGGAGGCCATCAAATAGCGCTTGCGCCCGAACCGCCCCGAGAGCCAGGCGGTCATCGGCAGGACGATGACGTTGGCGAGGATGTAGCCCGTAGAGACCCAGGCGATCTCGTCGGTGGTCGCGCCGAGGTTGCCGGACATCTGCGGCAGGGCGACGTTGACGACCGTGGTGTCCAGGATCTCCAGGGCCGCCGCCATGATCAGCCCGAGCATGATCCACCAGCGGTGTGCGCTGACATCGGCGGGTACGTCGCCGGGCGCGGCGACCGGACTGCTCGCCGCCGGCTTGGCGCTCTCGGGCTGAGGGGTAGAGCCGACGGTCCGGCTCCGGTGTGCGATATCAACTGCCATTTTGCACTCGGAATTCTCCTGAACGGCCGTCTAGAGCAGGCGGCTTAACAGGGAGTGAAGCTGGGCGCGCTCCTGCGGGGAGAGCGGCGCGAACACCTCATCATTTGTACGCTGCGCCAGTGCTGTACCCTCGGCCAGCACGCCCCGGCCACCGTCGGTCAGGCTGACCAGGTGGGCGCGGCGGTCGCGCGGGTCGCGGCGGCGCGTGACCAGGTCCCGCCCCTCCAGATCATCCAGCAGCAGAACCATCGTGTTGCGGTCTATACCCAGCCGCTCGCCCATTTCTACCTGAGACATCGGCTTTCCCTCGCCGAGTACGGCCAGCACGGCGAAGTGGCGGCCGTGGATGCCCAGCGGCTCGGCCAGGGCGTCGAAGTGGCTGCGGCACTGTTGGGCCGCCCGGCCCAGCAGGTAGCCCGTCCAGACCGAGAGGCTGGGCGGCAGGGGCGCGCTCCTGGCGCGTGTCGCCGCTTGAGAGGGCACCGGCTTGTCTGGATCAAGGTTCTGCGTCATGTCCGGCCTCCGGGTTGGTGTGTTTCGTCCTGCCTACGTATAATCAGTAACAATGATGATTTGAGAAAGGTTTCCAAAGAAAAAGCCGCCGGCCTCATGCCGGCGGCCTCCTCCCATGCACTCTAAGGCTGGATCGCCCAGAAGAGGCGGTAAACGCAGGCCGCCGCGCAGACGATCATCAGGAGGACCACTGCCGCGTCAAACAGGTCCGAATAGGTCCGGGGCCGCGCCCTTTTCCCCGGCTTCACCGCCGGCAGGGCGCGTAAGGTGACGGCCTCCCCCGACGCGAAGCGCAGGGGCTTTCCCTCGACGGCGGGCAGTGAGGGCAGCGTCGGGTTCGACGCTGAGAGGATGACCACTTCGTCATCCTCGGAAAAGACTTCCGTGGGCACGGTCGCGCCCGTGTCGCTGAGTGCTTTCACCGGTTACGATCTCCTCTGATCAGAGCCAGGCACCGGGCCGGGCGTGTCAGCCTGGGAGGTTCCCTGCTGACGAGGTGATTATGACCCTGCATGCGGCACGTCGTTGTGCCATTTGTCACACGTCTTGTCAGACATATTCACACATCGGCCGGGGGATATGCGGCGAACGCCTCGGCATATTTCAGGCCCGTGCCGGTGTTGAACAGGACGACCTTCTCGTGCGGCTTCACCCACTCCTGGGCGCGCAGGCGGCGCAGGGCGGCGAGGCACGCCCCGCCCTCCGGGGCGGCGCAGATGCCGGTGGCGGCGCTCAGGGCGTAGGCGTCGGCCATCAGCGCGGCGTCGGACACGGTGACGGCGACCCCGCCGCCGCGCCGAATCATGTCCAGCATGACGAAGTCGCCGATGGCGCGCGGGACGCGCAGGCCGGATGCGACCGTCCGGGCGTTCTCGAACAGCCCGGCCTCGCCCGCGCCCGATGCGAAGGCGCGGGCGATGGGCGCGCAGCCCTCCGCCTGGACGCTGACCAGGCGGGGGCGCTTTGGGCCGATCCAGCCCAGCGCCTCCATCTCGTCGAAGGCCTTGCCCATGCCGATCAGCCCGGTCCCGCCGCCGGTCGGGTAAAGGATGACGTCGGGCAGTGTCCAGCCCAGCGCCTCGGCGATCTCGTAGCCCATCGTCTTCTTGCCCTCGACCCGGTACGGCTCGCGCAGCGTGGACACGTCCCACCAGCCCTCCTGCGCCTGCCCCGCCTGGACGAGTTTCGCGCAGTCGTTGATCAGGCCCTCCACCAGAGTCACGCGCGCCCCGGCGATCAGGCATTCCAGCCGGTTGGCGGCGGGCACGTCGCGCGGCATGAAGACGAACGCCTCGATCCCCGCCCGCGCGGCATAGGCGGCCAGCGCCCCGCCCGCGTTGCCCGCCGAGGGCACGGCCAGCTTCTGCGCCCCGAAATGCCGGGCCATCGCGACCGCGACGGCCATGCCGCGCGCCTTGAACGAGCCGGTCGGGTTGACGGCCTCGTCCTTGACCCACAGCGACCCCACGTTCATGCCGAGTTCTTCCCCCAGGCCGCCCGCAGCCAGCAGCGGCGTCCCCCCCTCGCCCAATGTCAGGGTTTCTTCGCCCAGGGGCAGCGGCAGCACCTCGCGCCAGCGCCACAGCGACCGCGTCCGCCCGGCCAGGTCGTCGCGGGAGACGGCCCGGCCGACTGCGGCCAGATCGTAATCCACCCGCAGCGGCTTCCCGCAGTCGCACAGGTTGCGCCACCGGTCAGCCGGGTAGGCGGTCCCGCAGGCCCAGCAAGTCAATTGTGTAACGAAAGAAGTGCCCATAGATCCTCAGACATGAAATGGCCCAGGGCTGAACCCCTGGGCTGAAAACCACCGAAACCCCGCCGTTCAGGGTAGGGGAGTAGAAAGGGCCGTCCGCCGTCAGTGACCCGCCGCGCTCCTCCCCGCGCCGCCCACTTCTGGCGGCATCTGCTTCCACAGCGCGCTGCCGTCCACAACGGCCTCGTTCGGGGCCTTGACCCCGATGCGTACCTCATCTCCGCGCACCTCGATCAGCGTGATCTCCATGTCTTCCCCGATGCAGATGGTGGACCGGTCCCCGGCACCCGTCCGACGTGATAGAACGAGCATGTTTGCCTCCCTGGCGTGTGTGATGCCCTTCCCCCCTGCATAAACCGTGCCAAGTATGAATACTGGGATAATGGCGTGCGTCTCAGCTGGCTTGAAAGCCGAACGAGAAAAATGTGGAGGCAATTTTACGTTCCATCACATCATACCGCTTACTTGGCATGGTTTGTGCAGTAGGTAAAACTACTGGCGTCCCGCACCACTCCCCGCCGCAGGCAGTCAAGCCTTCACCCTCGCTGGTCGCCGAAGATCAAGCGTCCCGACACGCGATCTACCAACCGACGGCTCACAGAAAGGTCCGCCCCCATGCACTCCGCACGCACGCTCCGTCTCGGGCTGGCGCTCACCGGCCTTTGCGCCCTGGGCGTCACCGCCGCCCGCCCGGCCGCCGCCCAAAACCTGCTGTATACACTCAGCGGCGTCACGTTCGCGGACGGTGCCACCGCCACAGGATTCTTCAACGCCAACCCGACCACGGGTGTTTTCGGCACCCTTGACATCACCACGACCAGCGGCCTGACGGATGGCCTGCCTGGGACCCACTACGTTACGGCGACGACTACCCCAGCCAATAGCCCGTACTTCGCGTTTTCATTCACCTCCGGCCTCAACACTCTTGTTTTGAGCGTCGGCGTTGATGACCGTGTTCCCGGCGTGCAGCCCTTGCAGCCGGGCACCAGTTCCGGTCCATTCCAGCTTTCCAACAGCGGGGAGGTCACCCGACCCGTCGGCGGGTCCCAAGCCGTCCGTCCGATCACTGCCGGGAGCCTGATCGCCACGGCGGCCCCGGTCCCCGAAGCCTCCACCGTCGTCTCCTTCGGCCTGCTGCTGGCCCTGGGCCTGGGCGGCCTGGTCTTCGCCGCCAAGCGCAAAAAGGCCCGGCCCGCCCTCTGAGTTGCCCTGCGACAGAACACAGCGAGGCGCGGGTGAACCCGATTTACCCGCGCCTTTCCTCGTCATCCCCTGTTATTCCTGTTTAGCAGCCAAGCTTGGCACGGTTTGTGCAGTAGGCATCAGTACGGCTTCCTCTGATACCTCCCGCCGCCGGCGATGATGCTCTCTGAAGATACTCGTTCCCTCTCCCGATACTCATAGGAGGGCGGGCGTTCCGGCACGCGGCACACGACAAGCCGCAGGCTTTTGGAAGTCCCGCAAGCTTCACGAGAAAGGTTTCACCGAGGACGGTGTGTGACGCCAATGACGGTGTGTGACGTGGAGACCGTCTTCCCAAAGACGACAGACCCAGCAGCAGACCCAAAGGAAAACATACCATGCTTCCAGCCGTGACCGAACCCGTCCGCCTGAACGACCTCCCCACCATCCTGGGGCCTTATGCCAGGACCGCGCCCATCTACGTCTACCTGATGAGCTGCGGCAACCTCACGGCGACCCGCTTCCGGCTCCGCGACGAGGAAGACCTGATCCTCATCCTCGGCCCGCACGGGAGCGTCACCTGATGCCGCCGGCAACGGCCTGGCATCGCAAAGCAGCAGGGCGCGGGTGAATGGCTTCACCCGCGCCTTCTTTCGTCATCCTACGACGGGTGACAGTCCCCCTGCGTCGTCGGAACGGTCATCCTGAAAAGCTTAATCTTCGCTTAACACGATCGCCCGCAGAGTGCTTGTATACTAGACACGCGACCGTCCCAGTGACGGTATGCCGCCTGTATCATAGGATTCTCAAGGAGCTTTTCAATGACCGCCTTCTTCAACCGCCGCGCCGGCCTCACGCTGGCCGCACTCGCCGCTCTCGGCCTGGCAAGCACCGCCGCCCAGGCCCAGGCCGTTTTCACCTCGTGGACCTTTAACAATGGCACGATCGGCGCCACTTCTTCTCCGGCGACTGCGCTCGGCACCGGGACCGCCTCGACACTGGGCATGACCAACACCTACGGGACGCCCGGCCCCAGCGTGGACATCTCGGATATCCTGGTCCAGACCGGGACCTCCACCTCCCTCGGCACCATTAACCCCAGCGACCAGTCCTGGCGCGTCCGGGGCGGTGAGCCGACCGGCGGCACCTCCGCCGCCAACGGCTGGTCGTCCCTGGCCCCCATCTACACTCAGGGTGCCCAGTTCCTCACCAGCACGGCCGGCGAGCAGAACATCAGCCTCACCTTCGACTGGGCACCGACTGCTCAGGGAGTCGGCGACCTCGAACTCCAATACACCACCGATGGCAAGGCTTTCCAGAACGCGGCCCTCTTCACCGACATTGCCACCGCCTCCGTCCCTGCGGTGGCGAACGAGGACGGCCTGACCTTCTCGTTCGGCACGGCCGCGAACAACGACCCCAACTTCGGCGTCCGCCTGGTCTCCACAGTTGACCCGGCCTCCGGGAAGTACCTCAGCACCCTGGGGACGCCGCTGAACAATACGTCCGGCAACTGGCGCTTCGACAACGTCAACTTCAGCGGCACCCCCGCCCCGGTCCCGGAAGCCTCCACGCCCGTCAGCCTCGGCCTGCTGCTGGCCCTGGGGTTGGCCGGGCTTGTGGTCGCCGCCAAGCGGAAGAAGGCGTCGGCCTGAGCCTCAGCGGAGCGCGGGCGAATGGACTTTGCCCGCGCCCCCCTTTTTTGTACGCTGGACGCAGGAACAGCGGCAGCGCACCGCGAACAAAAGGGCACCGGGCCATCGTCCGCCGGTGCCCAGATCCATGACTAGCCAGCGCAATACAGGTACGCACGAGGACCCGAACAAGATGCGGACGCGCTGGGCGCCCCTTCGGCGGCTGCGTCTTCGGGCTGATGTTTGGCTCCGATGCCCTTCCCGCCGCGCTCCGCCACCACCCCTACGCTTACGGCCCGCAGCAAGAAGGGCGGGCGCGGCGTCTCGCGGAGCAGCAGGCGCGGACGCGGCGGGCCGCCGAGGCTCAGGCCGGTGTCTGGCCGCCGCCCGTCAGAACGGACGGGCGCTATGACGGGAATTAGCGCGCGACAGGCCGTATGGGCGAATGCCGCACGACCGCAAATCGCTCCCCCCACCTCACCCGTTCTCCTGTTTCTGCTGCTGCGGTGCCGAGGAGGAATACTGATCCCCGAGCGCGAACCCACATATCATATAATAATGGGTTGAGCTTCTGGATCGCCAAAGCGGGGTTGCGCCGCCACGCTCCCTGCCTCAGCCCGGAGGAATGTCATGGTTTCTTGCCGCCTTCGCCGAACGATCTGCCGGCCCGCCCTCGGAGCGGGGCTGCTGGGGATGCTGCTCCTCACCCCCGGCTGTCACAATGCCGCCGACGACCGCGGCCTGCCCCCGGCGGTCGGCTTCAGGCCGACGCCGGACACGCCGGGCGCGCTCCCGCCCGCCCCGGCCCTCTTCACCGCCGTTCTGGCACCGGGGGCACCGCCCGAGCAGCAGGTGTCCCGCGCCGCCCTCCCGCCCCGCCCGCCCGACTCCGGACCGCTGGCCCACCAGGCCGCCGCGACCCCGCCCCCGCCGGCGGGCACGACGCCGAACGCCGGCCTGATCGTGTGTGACCCCGTCCCCGCCGGCGCGGCCCTGACGACGTTCGGCACGGCCTGCGGGCGCTGGCTGGACCTGATCGCGGCGGGCCAACCGGAACTGGGCCGGACCCCCTTCTGGGAGGCGCGGGGCCGCATCAAGCGGGAGATGGGCCGCACCGACTTCTGCCTTACCCCCGCCCAGGTCGCACCCCTGGCCGGGATGACCGGGGCCACCCATGCCGCCTGCGGCACACTCACCGGCACTCCCGCCCGCTGCACTCTGACGTATGGGCTGTACGCGCTGCCGGGCGGCAAGCCGGTCGGGCCGATGATCGTCCAGGCCGGCACGGAGCAGCAGGTCGTCGCCGCCCTCCCCGGCATGGCGAAGGCTCTCGACGCCCGCCTCGGCGTCCGCGTGCCGCGCGTGCCCCCCTCGGTCGCGCTCTCGCCCGAGGAACTGATCCAGGTCGAGGCGATCGGCGGCAAGAGTACCCCCAGCGATGCCGACCTTCTAGCCCTATCACGCTTGAGCGCGCGCTCGCCCCTGGCGGGCATGTACTACGTCGGCACACGGGCGGCCGGCGACCAGGTCCTGCTGAACGGCATGGTCAAGACGCTCCTCGCCCAGCTCCCGGAGAACACCCTCGCCCTCGCTCACCTCGGGAGCGTAAAGCCGGAAGCTTTGCGCCCCTTCGCGGCCTCCACCCAAACGCTCTTCGGGCGCTGCCCGGCCAGTGCCCTGCTCGCGCACACCGACGTCTGGCAGCAGCGGGTCTGGGGGAACCGCGCCGGGGAGTGGCAGGCGACGCAGCGGGTCTGCCGGGACGCGCCCGGCGACCCCTACTCCTGGCTCACCCGTGCCGCGACCCTTGCGAACATCGCAAACGACCTGCGCCAGGGCCGCCTGGCGACCGACCTCTCGCCGGCGGACTGGGCGGCCCTCGGGCGGCTCTACGGGCAGCAGGAGGCGGCTGCGCTCCAGGCCACGGCGCTGGACCCGCGTGACGGCCACGCCTGGAAGGCGCTGGCGGAGTCCGCGACCTTTTCCGGCGACTCGGTCCGGGCGGACGCTGCGTTCGGCAAAGCCCTCGCCATGGACGCGGATAAGGGGGAGGTCTGTTCGTGGGGCCTCCAGATGTACCAGCCCAAATGGAGCGGTAGCGCGGGGGCGGCGACGCTCAGGAAGATCGCCGCGCTGGCCGCCGCCGAGCCGTGGGGCGACTCCGGCGCGGCCACATACGCCGCCGAGTCGCTGGCCTCCGCTGGCTTCAAGGCGGAGGCGGCGCAGGTGCTGGCCTCCTTCATTGCCCGGCAGCGCGCCGTCACGGCCCAGGCACCCGCCGACGCCGTGGCGCACTGGAACCTTGCCGCCGCCCTCGCCGCCCAGAACACCCCGCCGAGCCTGCGCGAAGCATCCCTGGAGTACCGCATCGCCGAACACCTGATGCCGAACGCCCCCGCGATCCATAGCGGGCTGGCGGACGTACTCGACCTGCGGCACCGCACGGAGGAAGCCGTCGCGGAGTACCGGAAGGCCCTGGCGCTCGACCCGTTCGACACGGCCGTACACGTCTCCCTCGGCTTCCTCCTGAAGCGCGAACACCGCTTCGCGGAGGCGCTCCCCGAGCTGCGCCTGGCGCTGAAGCTGGACCCCCGTAACGCCGACGCCCACTACGCGCTCGGCGAGATGCTGAACATGCAGCGCCAGTACAAGCCGGCGGCGGCGGAGTACAGCGAGGCGATCCGCATGTCGTATTACTGCCTGGGCGCGTGGATCAGCCTGCCGGGCGTCTTGGACGAGTGCGGTCAGTATAAAGGGGCCATCACGGCGGGGCGGGAGGCAGACCACATTCTGACGGAACAGGGGGACGCGAACGGCGAGACGGAGCCGAGCGTACACGACGCGGTGGCGGATGCCTACCTGCACAAAAAGGACTGGGAAAGCAGCATCGCCCAGAGCAACGTGACGCTCGGCTACAATGAGCGGGATGCCTGCGCCCATGAGAACCTGGCCGAAGCCTACATCGGCCAGGGCCGGAAGGGGGAGGCGCGTGCCGAGTGGGGGAAGGCAATCGCGCTCAACGATCCGGCCATCACGCCAGTCGCCCGGAAGCTCCTCGCCGCCCACCCATGAGGCCGCGCAGACATTCCTCCGCCGCGTCCCTATTCCGTGTCCCGTTCCCCCCGCCGCGCCTGCGGCTCCCCGTCATCCTTGGGGGACACGACATATACCGTTTTCATGTTGACGAACTCCCGTAGGCCGTGTTCGGACAGCTCACGCCCGTACCCGGAATGCTTGATGCCGCCGAAGGGCAGGCGCGGGTCTGACGCGACCATGCCGTTCACGAACGTCATGCCCGCCTCGATCTCTTCGATGAACCGCTCCTGCTCGGCGGCGTCGCTCGTCCACGCGCTGCTGCCCAGGCCGAACGGGGTGTCGTTGGCCTGCCGGACGGCGTCGGCGATGTCCTTGACCCGGAACAGCAGGGCGACGGGGCCGAACAGTTCCTCATGGTAAGCTGGGGCGGCTTCGGGGATGTCGGCGAGGACCGTGGGCGCGTAGAAGTTGCCCGGACCGTCCAAACGGTGGCCGCCGAGCAGGACGCGCCCGCCCGCCGCGACGCTCCGCTCCACCTGCGAGGCCAGCCCTTCCAGGATACTCGGTGTCGCCAGCGGGCCGATGTCCGTGGCCGCGTCCATCGGGTCGCCGACTTTGAGTGACGCCATGGCGTCCACGAAGCGGCGCGTCCAGTCGTCCGCGATGGACTCATGCACCAGGAACCGCTTGGCGGCGATGCAGGACTGGCCGTTGTTGAGCGTCCTGGACTTCACCGCCGCCGACACGGCGGCGTCAAGGTCTGCCGAGGGCATGACGATGAACGGGTCGCTGCCGCCCAGTTCCATCACCGTCTTTTTGAGCCGACGGCCCGCCTGACCGGCCACGGCGCTCCCGGCCCGCTCGCTGCCGGTGAGCGTCGCCGCCGCGACGCGCGGGTCGTCCAGGACGGCCGGCACCTGCTCGGTTTCAATTAGCAATGTCTGGAAGACGCCCTCGGCAAACCCCGCGCGCCGGAACAGGTCTTCCAGGAAGAGGGCGCACTGCGGGACGCTGGGCGCGTGTTTCAGCAGGCCGACGTTGCCGGCCATGAGCGCGGGGGCGGCGAACCGGATCACCTGCCAGAGCGGGAAGTTCCAGGGCATGACGGCCAGGATTGGGCCGAGCGGGAGACAGCGCACGAAGGCCCGCGCGCCGTCTACCTGGTAGGGCTGGTCGGCCAGCATCCTTTCGGCGTTCTCGGCATAGTAGCGGCAGGCGCGGGCGCACTTCTCGGCCTCCTCGGCCGACGACCGCAATGTCTTGCCGACTTCCAGCGTCATCGTCCGGGCGATGGCGTGTTTCTCGGCGTCCAATATCTCGCTCACCCGCGTCATCTTGGCCGCGCGGTCGGCGAAAGTCGTTCGCCGGTGCGCCCGGAAGGCGTCGGCGGCGAGTTGGAGCTTGTCCTGAACTTCGGCGTCGGTGAGCGGGGCAAACGTCTGAAGCGTCTCCCCCGTGGCGGGGTTGATGGAGGCGATGGGCATAGCGGGTTCCTCTTGCGGTTTGGGGTGAGTCTACCCAGCCGGGCACATCGCGGAACGCTGCGGGGCGGGTAGGGGCGAACCTTGTGTTCGCCCTTTTTGTCCGTGTTCGCCCTTCTTCTCCCGCTGCCGCCTCCTCCCGCCTCTTCCCCGTTCTTATACCGGCTTTTCTCCTGCCCTTGACAGACCTCCCTCCGCTGTGCCATACTGCAACCAAAGCACTTTGCATTGTAAAGCATGAACGAGGAGAAACCGATGCCCGTCCTGACCGCCCCGCTGGAGGAGGCCCGCGAGAACCTGCGGGTCATCCGGCAGACCATGGAGCGCTCGACCAAGTACTCGACGCTGTCCGGCCTGTCCGGCGTCCTGATCGGCGTGGCGGCCATCGTCGGCGTGGCCGTCTCGCGGGCCATGCTGGTGCGCGCCCAGGCCGCACACCCGCTGGACCGGGGCGATTATCTGACGCTCGGCCCGGTCTGGCTCCTTGTGCTGGCGCTGGCCGTCGGCATCGAGTTCGCCTGCAACAAGCGGCGGGCGGTCCACATCGGCAAGCGGGTCGGGTCCCCCCTGGGGGCGCACATCCTCGTCGCGGCCCTGCCCGCCTTCTTCGCCGCCGCCCTGCTGACCCTCTTCCTCTACCTCCACGGCCTGCCCTCCTACGTCTGGGCGGCCTGGATGCTCTGCTACGGGCTGGCGATCTGCGCCGTCGGCCTGTTCTCCATCCGGCCCGTCTCCTACCTCGGCGCGGCCTTCGTGCTGGCGGGCGCGGTCACCCTCCTGCTGCCCGTGGCCGCGCACCTGCCCATGATGGCGCTGTCCTTCGGCGGCTTCCACATCCTGTACGGCGTCCTGATGGCGCGGAAACACGGGTGGTAGACCCATGGCAGTGATCCAAGCCGGGGCAGTCGTTCAAGCCGGGTACGCCGCCGTCGTCGAGTCGCTGGAGGCGATTGACGAGGTGATCCACCAGAAGGTGCGCCTGGGCATCATGTCCGCCCTGATGGCGCGCGGCGAGACGGACTTCCGGTTCCTGAAGGAAACCCTGAGCGTCACCGACGGCAACCTGTCCATCCACCTGAGCAAGCTGGAGGACGCGGGCTACGTCGTCAGCGCCAAGGAGTTCGTCCGCAAAAAGCCCCACACCACCTACGCGCCCACCGAGGCGGGCCGGGCGGCCTTCCACGGCTACCTCGCCGCCCTGGAACGCATCGTGCAGTCGGCGGGCCAGGGGCGTTCGGGCGAATCAGAGACGGGGGAAGGCTGACCCCATGCGCCCCGCCTCCAATGTCGCCTGGAACCTACTGCTGGCCGTCATCCCGGTCGCGCTGGCCTTCGCCATCGCGCGCGGGGCGCGGCGGGACATGCGCGAGACGGGCCGCATCCGCTGGGGCCTGTGGTTGCCGCTCGGCGTCGTCTGGCTGGCCTTCCTGCCGAACTCCTGCTACCTGCTGACCGAGTGGCGGCACTTCTTCGAGACACTGACGCAGAGTACGCTCTTCACGCAGGCCCGGCAGAGCCGCGGGGGGCGGACCGACTTCTTCCTCGTCACCGCCTTCTACCTTATCTACAGCGGCGCGGGCCTGCTCGCCTTCTTCCTCGCCGTCTGGCCGCTCGACCGCCTGACCCGCCGCCGCCTGGGCTGGGCGGGAGCCGCCCTGCGCCCGCTGATCTTCCCGCTCTGCGCCCTGGGCGTCTATTTGGGCCTGACGGCCGGCCGCTTCAATTCGTGGGACCTGGTCCACCCGGACCGCCTGGAAGGGGTGCTGGCGACCACCGCCGCCACCCTCGCCCATCCGGCCCTGCTGGGCTTCCTCCTGGCCTTCGGGGCCTTCCTGTGGCTGCTCTACGCCGCCTTCGACGTCTGGATGGATGGCCTCGCCTGGCGCATGGCCCGCCGCCACGCCCGCGCGAAACACGGCGCGCACGACGCCCAAGACGCACACGACGAACAGAATACGCTCGACGCACAGAACACACATGACGCGCACGCACAGCCTCCGGGCCAGGGCGGGCGCGGGAAGGATACTCCCCATGCTCCTGCATGACGCCACCCTCTACCGCAGCCTCCTCCGCCGGCTGACCCTGGCCGAGCTGCTGGCCCTCTACGAGCGCACCGTCTGCCTCTACGTCCCGCTGGCCCAGGCCGTCTGTGACGAGATGGACGCGCGGCTGAGTGCCGACTGACTCTGTTTCCAAGAGGGCGGCACGATGCACATCTTCTCGCGAATTGTCTTCGCCGTGGCGGGCTTGATGCTTGGGCTGCTCGTCGGCACCGCCGCCGCCGCACTCATAGCGGTCCTGCTGCTGCGGAACTCCGACGGCGGGCCTGGTGATGGGATCGCGATCCTCTTTCTGGCGATGCTGGGCGCGGGCTTGGGGGCCGTCGTGGGATTGGGGGCCGGGCTTATAGTGCCTGCCGTCTGCGAGCAGAGACAAATCCGGCGGAAAGAGAAGGAGGCGTTTGCCGCTCCGGATGAGCGGGTGTGGCCTCCGCCGCCGGGACAGACAGCCCCGTCGCCCCGGCTCTGAAGCACTCTGCGGCTCGGCACTTTGGGGCTTGGGAACGAAGGGGAATTCAGAGGGTTGCAAGCCGAAGACGCTGGAATGGAAGTGATGAGCGGCTGCCTCGGTCTGCTGGCGCTCTTGTTTGCGGCGGGCGGAGGGGCGCTCTGGCGCTTGCTGTGGGTGAAGCGCGCGAGGCCGGTGCATGACCATCTGCTCCGCCTTTTGGCTGGGTACGTCATCGGAGAGGACCGCAGCCCTGGGAGGGCGGCTCAGATCGAGGCCCTGCTGACAGTCGAGTTCGCGCGTGACCGGCGTTACAGAGGACTGACGGCTGCCGTGATCGCGTTCGCCCCGCGTGAGGCGGCAGCTTTTCGGGATGAAGTTGCGCTCGTAGTCATTTTCCAGGCGTTCCTGAAGGGGCACGGTGTCACTGTCATGGAACGCGCGCCGCATCAAAGCGGTTCGTGGCCGCCCCCGCCAAGACGCTGAATGTTTTCCTCACGATCTCTTCACAAATGGGTATACTAAGAGGGTCTGCTTCCGCCGCCCGCGAAGGCGAAGGGGAGGCACCTGCGCGGCTCCCAGAGTGGCGCTCTTCTCTGTCAACCGTTCGTGCTTCGGAAAGAAGTCTACCCATGAAGAACTCTTGCCGTACATTCTCCCCGGCCGTCGTGGCCGGCGCGCTCGCCCTGCTGGCTGCCATGCCGCAGGCGGCCTCCGCGCAGGTCGTAGGCAACGGCTTCGTCCGGTCCGGCGTTGTCGGCTCCGGCGTCGTCGGCAGGCCCGGCGTGTCCATGCCGGTTCCCAGCCAGTCCCCGCAGGCGTTCGCGCCGATGCGGGGCGGGACGGTCTACGGGCGGCCCGGTGGGGCGTTCGCGCCGCCCGCTGTCTACAATCAGCCTAACTTCAACCAGCCCGGCTTTAACCAGCCCGGTTTCAATCAGCCTGTCTACAACCCGCCTGCCTTCAACGGCATGAACTATGGGGCACCGGTCTACAACAATGTGCCTGCCTATAACCCTGGCTACAACAATCCGGGTTACAACAGCACGCCCTCGTACAACGGCGGGTCGTTCTACCGCAGCGAGCGCTCCTTTGGCCCGACCGTCAGCGTTCCTAATCCCTATGAGGGCAGGCCGAACGTCGGCGACAATCGCCTGCGCGGCGGCAGGTTCGGCGGGGCGGTGAACGGCGGCTACAACCAGTCCGGTTCCCAATTCGGCGCTTCTCAGACGTACTCGAACACCGAAGGCACCCGCTCCCTTCGCCCGGTCGGGCCTGCCTACGGGTACTCCAGTGGCGGGGCTTCCGGCGGGAGGAGCTTCCGGATCACGACCTCGCGCGGGTCGCAGGTGGTGCCGCCGACGGTCTACCACAACAACTACATCTACAACAATTACAGCAACAGCGGCAACTCCTTGACAACCATCGTGGGTGCGCCGCCGCTGCTCGGCGGGTACTACTACGCCGGCTACTGCGACACCTACGCACAGGTGGGGACCTATCCGTCCGTCTACTCGGCCTATGACGGCCTCCCGCCGTACATCTACAACCCGGCGGCGAACATCATCACCGTCGGCCAGCCGACGATCGTGCAGTATGTGACGCCCTACCTGCCGTTCGACACGCCCAACTATACGGTGACGTACAACCAGAACAACTACTACGTCGCCAACGAGGGCCGGGTCAGCCAGATCGAGGGGGGCGGTGCCCCCGCCCGCGAGGCGATCAAGAACGCCTACCCCGCCGACTCCTACCAGGCCGCCTTCGCCGACATCGCGCGGGCCTGGACGGAGGGCGATATCGCGCCGTTGCGGAAGCACATCCGCGACGCCGACACGCGCGTCAGCGTCTTCCTGAACAAGAAGTACTCGTACTCCATCGCCTCGGGCGACTTTACCCAGATCACGCGGGATGCCCTGGACCGGCTCCACACGGTCTCGTTCGACCTCACGCGCCTGCGTAAGTCCAAGTCCGGCGACGTGACCGCCTACGGCACCCACGTCTACCGGACCGGCGACAGTGCGGGCGGTTCGGACACGGCCACGGTGCCGTTCGACCAGAACGGGGCCGACCCGAACGCGGCGGGCGACACGGGCCAGCAGGCGTCCCCGTATGACAAGTCTGGTGACCCCGCAGTGGGCACGGAGAAGACCGTCTATGTCTCCTACACCCTGCGCCACCGCGACGGCCAGTGGTACATCATCGAAGTGGGTTCGTCCGATCGCGATCTGGTGCCGACCGAATAGACAGACGTGCCGTAGGGGCGAACATTGTGTTCGCCCTTCTTCTCCCATTCGCCCTTCTTTTCATGCCTCACACGACCCGTGCGCTCCGCCGGGAACTTTTCCCACTATCGCCCCCGTCAGAATACCTGTAAGACCCCGTTCTGAGGAGGACTCCCCGCTTGATTTTCCAAATGCCTCGCCGCAGCGGCAAGGCGATCCCCGTAACCGCATCCGCCGCCCTGACTTCTTGTGTTCTCGCTTCCTTCGGCCTCCCGGCCTCTTCCGCGCCCGCACAGGCCCGCGCCGTCAAGCGCCCCGCGCGCACCACCCGCATGACACCGCTCGCGCCCACTTTGGTGGGCCGGTCCCCGACGCCCGCCCAGACCCTGCTCGTCCGTGACGGCCTGCCCGCCATGGGTACAAACAACGGGGTCCGGCTCTGGGTCCACGGCGACGCCAGCGGGGCGGACCTGCGCGTCCGCGTACTGGCCCCCCCGCCGGTGGCCGCCTCGCCGACCGCCGACGCCGTCGAGCCGCGCGACGAGTGGATCTCGACGCCGATCCCCGTCACGTTCGCCGGGTGGCGCGAGTTCGTCCTGCCGCAGTCCAAGTTCAGCCGCCGCTCCGCCTCCGCCTCCGTGGCCGCGCTGGACATGGCTCTGCCCGCCGACGCCCAGCCGATGGGCGCGGCCGATGCGCCCGCCGCCGCACCCGATTGGGCGGCCTCGACCGGGCTGGCGCTCGACGTGACGACGTCCCGCCAGGCGACCCTGATCGTGGACGACATCGCCTGGGTGACGCTCGACGCGAGTGGGCAGGGGACGGCTGACACCCCCGTCGCCGACTTCGAGCAGGGCAACGTCGGGGCCTGGAAGCCGGTCGGCACTCCCGAATCGGCCGCCGCCGTCTCTTACGGCGTGTCCACCCAGCCCGGCCTGGTCCACGGAGGCCGGGTCGCCTTCCGGCTCACCGTCACGCCGCCTGGCCTGCTGCGTCGGTCCCTCCAGTCCTACGCCCGGCAGGCCATGGAGGCGTCCGGCCAGCCCTGCCTGGTCTGGCTACCCCCGTCGCTGTTCGCGCGGGTCCTACCGGACAGCCTGCCGCTGCGCCCCAGCGTTGCCCCCGAGGTCACCCTCACGGCTTGTCCGGAGCAGACGGCGGCGGCGACCTTCTGCCTGTACAGCCCGGCCGCGCTGTCCGGCGTCGCCGTCTCGCTCCCGCAGGACTTGCAGGGCATCGGCCACGTCATCCCCAAGAGTGACGTCGAGGTGCATGTGGTCGAGGTCCGCCCCCGGAGCGGCGGCGGGATGCTGCGCGACCCGGACACGTCCGGCCCGGCCCCCGCCCTGCTTGTCAAGGACGACCGCGTACCGCTAGCTGGGGCCTACACGCCCCTCCGCCTGACCGGGCCGGCCGTCTGCGACATCCCCGCCGACACCTCCAAGCAGTTCTGGCTGACCTTCAACGTCCCGCGCAACACGCCGCACGGGTCCTACGTCGGCCGCTTCGTCGTGTCCGGGCGCGGCCTGGCCCCGTTCACCGTCCGTGCCGTCCTGAACGTCCTGCCGCTGCGCCTGTATTCGCCCGCCAAACAGTACGGGATCGACCTGCGCTCGCGCCTGGACGCCCCGCCCGCGACCCTGCCCTCCGCAGACGGGCACGACCTGGTGACGGACTTCGTCTCCAAGGACACCCTGGACCGCCAGCTCGCGGACATCTACGCGCACGGCTTCACCATCGCCTCGCTCTACGACTCACCGGACACCCTCTGGAACGCCGTCAACGAGTACCGCGCCTTTGGGCTGGGGACGCCGTACAACCTGTACAAAGGTGCCGGCGACCCCAAAACGGTCGAGAAAGCGCGCGGCGACCACCAGGCCCCCGCCTTGACCTACTACACCGACCCGGAGCCGAACGATGCCGCCCAGTCGCGCATGGCCCCGCTGTCCAAGGCGGGCATCCCCAACGCGACCTACATCCCGCGCCAGTCCGACTTCGGCGCGCTCGGGGCGACCACCGACATCGCGCTTTACAACCGCGACTCGGAGTACCCGCAGCAGCTCCTCCGCAACAAGGGCCAGCGCGTCTCCATGACCCGCGACTGGTGGTACTGGCCCGCCGCCGCCTCGGACCCGGTGACGAACCGCGTGGACTCGGGCCTGCTGCTGTGGCGCTCCAACCTCTACGGTGCGTTCCTGCCCGACTACCAGACCGCCTTCGGCGCGGACCCCTACGACGAGGACTCGGCGGGCGCGGCCCCGGCCAAGGCCGCCTTCCGCCCCCTGATGCTGACCTATCCGGTCAAAGACGGCGTCGTGGACACCTTGCAGTGGGAGGCCTGCCGCGAGGGCGTCAACGACGTCCGCTATCTGACCACGATGTACGCCGCCCTGCGCGAGTGCAAGGACGCCCACATCGCGAAGCCGCTCGTCTCGGAGGCCGAGGGCTACGTCAAGACTTTCCTGGACAAGCCGCTCGCGAACCTGCCCGAGTCCCAGCTCGACGCCTTCCGCACCCAGGTCGCCAACTACTCCATCGAACTCCGCCGCCAGGTGGACGCCTACAACAAGGCCCACGGCATCCAGTAGGAATGCACAAAGAAGGCTGTCCGGCATCGCCGGGCAGCTTTTTTGCTTTTCCGGGCCGTATCCGTTCGCTCCGCCACGGGCGCGGACATACATGAGCGAGGAGGACACCCATGACGGACCTGACCGACTGGCAGCTCATCAAACAATATGCAGGAGGCGACAGGCAGGCCGCCTTCAGCGCCCTCGTCCGGCGGCACACGGACCTGGTCTACTGTACCTGCCTGCGCGCGCTCGGAGAACCGTCGCTGGCCGAGGACGCCGCCCAGGCCGTCTTTCTCATCCTCGCTCG
This sequence comes from Capsulimonadaceae bacterium, assembly GCA_965215505.1. GTDB lineage: Bacteria > Armatimonadota > Armatimonadia > Armatimonadales > Capsulimonadaceae > JANXMY01. Next base: position 6,165,654 of record OZ244065.1, read on the forward strand.
CAAGGCCCCGGCCTTCCGGCCGGGGACCACGCTGTCGAGCTGGCTCTTCCAAACGGCCGTGCTGACCTCCAAGAACGTGTCCAAGCGGGAGCGGCGGCGACAGGCGCGCGAGCAGCGGCTGACATCAGAAATGGAGGCGCTGGAGATGGAACGGATGACGCCGACCAGGCCGTCCGGCTGGGAGGAGATCGAGCCGCTGCTGAACGAGGCGCTTGATGCCTTGCCTGACGCCCAGCGTGGGCTGGTCTTGGAACGCTTCCTGGAAGGCCGCCCGCTGGCCGAGGTCGGTGCCGCCTTGGGCATCTCCGAGGACGCCGCCCGGATGCGCCTGAACCGCGCCCTGGACCGGATGCGGCGCTTCTTCGCCGCCCGGAACGTCATCCTGCCTGCCGCCGCCCTCGCCTCCCTGCTGCCGTTGGCCGTCCGTCCCGCCCCCGCCCGCTGCGCCGAGAACATTCTGCGCCTTGCCCTGCCGCCCGCCGCCCCGGACCCGACCGTCCACGCAATCGCCCAAGGAGCGATCCACACCATGAACCTCAACCGCCTCAGACTCCAACTTGGAGCCGCCGCCCTCGTGGCCCTTCTTTCCATCGGCGCGACAAGCGCCGTCCGCGTCCACACTCAGGTCAAGGCCCGTGCTGCCCTCGCGGTAAAGGCTGCCGCAAATCGTCAGGACCAAGCCCGCGCGCTCGCCGTCTTGGACCGCATGTACGCGACCTACGCGGCCATGCACTCGTTCCGGTGCAGTGTCAGGATCCATGAAGATCCACTGAGTACCGATCAGGACGCTTCCTACGAGATCGAGCGGCCCAACAAAATTCGCTTCCGTCGTGCCACACTCCTCGGCGACCCGGAGATGTCCGGCCAGGCGCTCGCCGTCAGCAATGGGAGTAGCCTGTCAGTGACCTGCACGGAGAACAAGGGGCTGGCAGATCATTACGCGAAAATGCCGCTGGGCGGTCCAACGGATTACAGCAGTCTGTTTGGGGCTTTTGGGGGCCTTGGCGCATGGGGGACCGAACCGTATGCTGGGATGCCCGATGTCGTACTGGGCATCAGGCTGCACCACAACCTTTCCTCCCAAATGGCCGCTCCTGAATACTCATTGGGCCCGCCTGTCGTACTGGATCTGTCCGGTCAGCCGGGACCGATGCCGTTCGACGTAGTCATCGCCCGCATTCCTTATCGTGTTGGGACGCCGAACAGGGATTGGAAGGGTGCCGAAGAAGTCGTGACCTACTACATCGGCCAGCGGGATCACTTACTGTACAAGCTCACCGCAACGGACCCTGTCAGCCCAACGGACATGGACACGCGGACTGAACTGATTAACGGCATTGAGGTCAATCCAAAGCTGCCTCCCTCCGACTTCGCCTTCACGCCCCCGCCCGGCGGCCATGAGGTCCACAACACAAGCGATCTTTTTTCCAACGGCAGGATGTGACCGCAAGACGAGAACAGCCGCCCGGCAACGCCGGGCGGCTGTCTGGATTCGCGGATTTAAACCATCACCACGCCGAGGGTTGTTACAGCGTCCGCACCGCCAGCCGCCCGCGCAGAGCGTCCGCCGTCTCCATCCCTGCTGCCTTGGCGACCGTCAGTGTCCGGGTTTCGCCGGGCCGCAGGTGGAAGAAGTTGTCCCCCAGGCCCGGCAGGGGCGCGTTGTCCGTCCGCCGCAGCCAGACATAGGGGGCAAACCGCTTGGCGCTGACGCTAGTGATCAGAGCATCGCCAGCCTCCGCGACGGTCAGAGTCAGGGCGGGGTCGGCGCGCTGCAAATCCTTCGGCTCGCAGAGCAGCAGGAGGTTATCGGCCGTCGTTCCGTCGTCTGAGGCGAAGCGGGCGGAGACGTACACCGCGCGCTCATGGCCCGATGCCGCCGACACCGAGAATGAGCCGACCTGGGCCGCCGCGTTGGCGGCGACCGATACGTCCGCCGTCTCCTCCGAAAGCGTTTCCCCGTCCAGCGTCGCCAGCGTCCAAGTGATTCGGCCCGACAGCGGCGTCAGCAGGTCGCTGATGAGGTGGGCCTGAACGCTCTCACCCTCCCGCACCAGGGACAACAGCACGGGCGCGTAGAACTTTTTCGAGGCGAAGTAGGCCGCCTTCGGCTCGCCGGTCGAGTCGATTACCGACCACGATTGCACCGGCCAGCAGTCGTTGAGCTGCCAGAACAGCGTCCCCCAGCAGCGGCCCTTGCGCCGCCGGTAGTGTTCCACGCCGCACTTCAAAGCCTCGGCCTGGTTGATCTGACTGAAATAGACTAGGTCCTCCAGCGACTGCGCCTCCGGGAAGTGCAGGGCGATGTAGCCCAGATAGGTGTCGTAGCCCTTGCGCGTCTTGTCGTGCCAGCGGACGGCGGGGGAGTGGGGCGAGCGGTCAGTGACCGCCAGGGACTCGTCCCACGCGCCCAGCCCGCAGGAGGCGGCGAAGCCGAACTCGGAGCAGAAGCGGCTGTCGTTCTCCACATAATGCACCCAGTCGCCGCGCCCGTGCCAGACGTCCCAGTTGTGGCAGTCGCCGAAGTCGGCGCTGTTCGAGTCGCCGGCGGGGCCGCCGTAGGGCGAGCCGGGCCAGTAGGGGGTCTGCGGGTCCTCGGCGGCGACCACGGCGGGCAGGATCTCGTGGTACAGGTGCTCGCCCAGCAGGCGCGGTGGCCGCGTGCCCGTCCAGTTGCCCTCGAACATGGTGTGGTTCTCGTTGTTGCCGCACCACAGGGCAAGGGAGGGATGGCTGCGGATGCGGCGCACGGCGGCCGTGGCCTCGGTGCGAGCCAGTTCAGCGTACTCGCCCGTATCAGGGTAGTAGGAGCAGCCGTAGGGAAAATCCTGCCAGACCAAAAGGCCCATCTCATCGCACAGGGCGTAAAAGTCTTCCGACTCGTAGAAGCCGCCGCCCCAGACGCGGAGCATCGTCATCCCCGCGTCCCGCGCCTGCACGATGCGCTCGCGCAGGCGGGCCGGTGTAATCAGGCTGGGGAACGAGTGGTCAGGAATCCAGTTCGCACCTTTGGCGTAAATGTCCACGCCGTTGACGCGGAACTTGAAGCCCTCGCCTTTGCCGTCGGCGTCCGGCTCATGAAGGAGTTCGATCGTCCGAAGGCCGATCTTCGCCGCGCGCCAGTCTACTGCCTCACTGTCCGCGCCGACAATCGCCAGCGTCAGGTCATACAGGGCCGCCTCGCCGTAGCCGTTCGGCTGCCAGCGGCGCGGCGCGGCGACTGTGACCGTCCCTGACACGCTGACATCGCCCGTGCCGGTGGGGGCAGGCAGGCTGATCGGGTTCGCACCCGCAAGCGACACCGACAGGGTCAGAGGCGTCTCCTCCTGCCCCGGTGCGCGCTCGACTTCGGCCGTCACCATCAGCGTCGCATGGCCGTCCTCGCGGAACTCGACCGAATGCTTCCAGTCGCCCAGGCGGGCCACGGGGACAGTCACCAACTCGACGGGCTGCCACAGGCCGCAGCCGCGCAGGACCGGCCCCCAGTCCCAGCCGTACTGGTACTGCGCCTTGCGGACGAAGGCGCGCTCGGCCCAGTTATCCCAATGGTAGGGCAGGGTGTCGTTGCCGCCCGCATCCCAGGCCGCCTGCCGCTCCCGCCCGACGCGCAGGGCCGACCGGAACGTGACGCTCAGAGTGTTCTCCCCTACCTTCAGCCTGCCGCCGACGGGAAACTCGTGCGGGATGAACATGTCTTCGGCCTGCCCCAGCGCCTCGCCGTTCAGGGCGATCTCGGCTAATGTGTCCAGCCCGTGGAAGTGCAGGAACGCGCAGGCCGGGGGCGGGCCGTCAACGTCAAACGTCGTCTCATAGGCCCAGTCGCTCTCATCCACCCAGGCGACGCCGTGTTCGTAGAGCCGCGCCAGCGGGTCGGGGATGACGCCCGCCCGCATCAGGTCCAGGTGGACGCCACCGGGCACGAGCGCGGGCAGCCAGGGGAGCCGGTTGTGGACGGCGGTTCCGGCGCGCGGCACTTCCCGCACGCGCCATCCGGTCGAAAGAGTCTGCTTCGTGATGTTCAATAGCAATAGGGTTTCCGTTTCCGTGGCCCAGGCGAGCCGAGTCGAATTGCCGCTATGATAGCCCATCAGCCCCCGCCTGTCAAGGCTTTGACAGAACGCGCGCCCCGTGCTACAATAAAGCCTTATGAATTTACGCCTCTGCTTCGCCCTGCTGCTGGCGCTCCTGCCCGCCGCACTCGCGGCCCAGACCGCCCCGCCCATGGTCCCGCGCTACGCCAAGTTTGAGGCGTCGTGGACATTGCCGAACCAGACCGGCAACCCGTTCGACCCCGCCGACAACGACGTGCGGGTGACGTTCGCCGGGCCGGGCCATTCGCCGGTGACGGTGCCCGCCTTCTGGGACGGCGACCGCTGGCGCGTCCGCTTCGCCCCCACCCAGACCGGCGCGTATTCCCTGAGCGTCCGCCGCAACGGGCAGGACGTCGCGCCCGTGGGCCTGCGCCCCGCCGACTTCCGATGCGTCCCGTCCGCCTCCTACGGCTTCGTCCGGCGCGACCCGAAGGTCATCCAGCGGTTTGTTTTTGACAACGGCCGGACCTTCTACCCGCTGGGCATGGACGCCGCCTGGACGAACCAGCAGATGCCCGAGTTTGCGCCGACCTTCGCCAAGATGCACGCGGCCGGGATGAACTGGGCGCGCATCTGGATGACCTATTGGGACGGCACGAATCTTGAGTGGACGGCGGACAAAACGCAGAACCCGCCTATCGGGCGGTACGACCTGGCCGCAGCCCGCCGCTGGGACGCGATCATGGATGCCGCCGACAGGAACGGCATCTTCGTCCAAATGACCTTGCAGCACCACGGCCCGTACACCGAGCGGACCGACCCGAACTGGCGGGACAACCCGTTCAACAAGGCTAATGGCGGCTTCCTGGCCCACCCCGACGATTTCTTCACCGACTCACGGGCGCGGCTGCTGACCCGGAACAAGTACCGCTACATCGTCGCCCGCTGGGGCTACTCCACGCACCTGATGGACTGGGAGCTGTTCAACGAGGTGCAGAACATCACCGAGGCCCGCAGCCATTTTGACGATGTCGTGAACTGGCACAAGGAGATGGCCCTGACGGTCCGCGCCGAGGACATCAACCACCACCTGGTGACCACCAGCAACTCGCCCGCCGATGACCCGCTGGCCCACATCGGCCTGGACTATGACCAGGTGCATACCTATCCCAGCGACATCCTCTCCTTCTTCGCCGCCCAGCGCGGGGCTGACCTACCCCTCTTCACCGGCGAATGGGGGCCGGGGAACGCCGGAAGGGACATGACCGAGTCGTTCCTGCATGACGGCCTCTGGTCTTCGCTGATGGCCCCGACGGCGGGGGCGGGCCAGTTCTGGTTCTGGGATCAGGTCATCCCGCACGCCTGGTGGCCGCAGTACGCCTCCGCCTCGGGCTTCCTCAAAAGCTTCTCCGTGACCAGCCACCCCGGTCTGGCCTCACTCAGCCCGCGCGTGCGGGTGGCCGGTGCGTATGGCGACCTGTCCTTCACGCCCCCCGGTGGCTTCGAGACGGCCACGCGCGAGACGGTCACGCTGTCCCCCGACGGCCAGACGCCGGACCTGTCCGGCCTCCCCGCCTTCTTCCAGGGGCAGAACCACCGCGACATGCTGCCGCGCCCGGTCACGTTCGTCGTGGATTGTCCGGCCCCCAGCCAGTTCCGGCTCGACATCGGCAACGTCGCCCGCGCCGGGGCGCATCCCGTCCTGACCCTGGACGGCAAGCCGGGCGCGGAAGCCGACTTCCCCGCCGCCGATGCCAACCATGACGCGGCGCAGACGCTCTCCGTAGACCTCCCGGTGGGGCCGCACCGCGTCACGGTGTTCAATACCGGTCCTGACTGGTTCGTCGTCCACCGCCTGGCCGTCACTCATTATGCTCCGCCCGTCGCCGCGCTGGCCAAAGGCGACGCGCGCAGCGCCGTCTTCTGGGCCTACACCCGCGACCGCAGCGCTGTGACGTCCGCCAAGGCAACGCTGGTCTTGACCGGCCTGGCTCCAGGCCGCTACACCATCCGCCTGTGGGACCCGTGGCAGGGCCGCGAGATCGCCCTACTTCAGGCCGAGACGCGGGCGGGTTCGGTCGAGGTCGCCTTGCCGGACATGACGCGCGATCTGGCGGGAGTCGTCGTCCCCGTGCGAGCCGAGGGCCGGATGTAGGGGCGCGATTCATCGCGCCCTCTTGATCCTCTCGACCGTGGTTGCCGCCGCTACCTGTTCAAGAGTACTACGGCAATCATAATAGCCATCGCCGCGAGGATCACGACAAGAGCGAATGTTTGGCCTGGACCCCGTTGATCGCTGCCACTTGGAAAGGGCGGGTACTGACTGGTACGCCACCGTGCGATGTGGCGTAGCTCTTCCTGAAGCTCCCAGCGCCTGCGCTCTTCCTCCTGCCGCATGACCGCTTTGACTGCTTCTAGTGCCGGGATCATCTCAGACAACGCCGCCTGATCGGCGGCAAGGCTGTCTTCAAGCGCCTGCCGTGCCTCGCCTTGAAGGGAGGCCATCCGCCGCTGTGTGCGCTTGATACGTCGTTCAAGCATGTTCCGCCGCGTGATCGCCTGAACGGCGCGTTCACGGTCTTGGGCGCTGGTCTGGCTCATTGTATTCCCCTCCCGCACTCTCAGGGCGGCGTCACGTTGACGTAGCGGTAATTGAACCGCCCGTCCGGGGCGCTGTCGCCGGCGTACCACCAATCAGCGATCTTGGCCGGGTCGCCGCCGACGGGCGCATTGTCTACCCAGTGGAAGTCGAATGCCGTTCGCGCCGTGTCCGTCAGGCCGAGCAGGGCGCGCGGGATGGTGACGACCATCTCGTTCCCCGCCGCGCGATAGTGGACAGGCCACGTCCTGCCGTCGGACAGCCGCTTGAGCGTCGTCGTGCCGCCGTCGATCACCCGGCTGTTGACGACGAAATCATACCCGTTCCAGCCGGTCTTCGGGTTCCGGTCGGCGTCAATGAGTAGCTGCATCCAGTCCTTGCCCGTGTGAGGCGTCAGGGCGTCGTGGGTACGGACGTAGAAATAGACGTTCTTCGCGTCGCAGGCGACTTTCGCGCTCACGATGTCGTTGCGGCCCGAGGTGTCCGTGTAGTGCAGCTTGCCCCAGCCGTCGTGGTCCCGATGTTCCGTGTCGCTAACAGCGTCAAGATAAGTCGGTTGAACAGCCTGCCAGGCCGAAAATGATCTCGGCGTATCGAAGCCGTGCGTGATCGGCGTGGCGCGGACGCCTTTGAAGCGGCGGATGCCGGCGACCATTTGCAGGTAATAATCGTCGCCGTAGCCGCCCTTCATGGGCATGATGTCCCGGCTGAACTCCTCGGTGAACTCGTCCACGAAGAACGTCCCGCCCTTAGTCTGCGGGCGTCCGGCGAACGTCCCCGGCCCGCCCGCCGCGAACCGCTGGGCGACCCACTCGTTCCAGCCGGTGATGAGGATGAACTGCGGATCGATCTTCAGGGCCTGCTCCCACTGCTGGGCGAACTGAGGCCCCTTGTCGCTGTCCGCCGTCCGGTACTGTCCGTCAACGGGCGGCTCCGTCCCGTGTCCCCACTGCTGGTCGCTGTGGTAGGAGCGCCCCAGGCTGTCCGTCGGGTGCCCGGCGACCGAGACCGGCACCTCTTCAGGCCGGCTTGGGTCGTCGTGCCAGCCCGCGCGCTGCGGGTACTTGTCGATCCACTGCCACTTGTCCTGTCCGGGGTCCCAGGCCCAGGAGTTGCGCCAGGTGAAAAAGTCCACGACCTTCGGGTCCATCGGCGAGCCGTCATCCATCTTGCCGGCCCTGTCGCCGAGAAGAAGAGGCTTGCCCTGCCACTGGAACCAGAGGTCTTTGTACTCGCCTTTGGAGTAGAAGTCGTCGTAAAGCTGTGTGACCGTTTTGCCCGGCGCGGCGTGTGTCAGGAAGGCGATTTGCGGGGCGGGGATGCCCGCCCGGCGCATCGCTGAGGCAATGCGGCAGACGAGGGTGTAAATCTTGGGGTAAGTGAAGGCGTTGGTGACATCGAAGAAGATCACGTCCACACCCACGTCGGCCAGCATTTGCAGGTTGTGGCGGTGGACCCAGGGGTCATCGGAGAGGAAATAGCCGACGGCAGGCTCGCCCCACCAGTGAAACGCCCCCATCGGCCCATAAGGATGGGCAATGGGGTCGGCGGCCGTGAGCGTATTATCGTAGGGGCCGCCCGTGCCGTGCTGCCCGTGCCAGAGAAAGTAAAAGACACCCACGAACCTGCCGGGGCGGGGGGCGGGTGCCGCGCCCGCCATCGGGAGTGTCCGCCCAAGAGCGTCGCTCGCGGCCCAGGTGTCGGGCGCGAAGGTGCGCGACGTCTGCGCGTGGGCCGGGAGCGCCGCGAGGGCGATGAAGAGGGCCAGGGTCAGGGCGCGGAGGTTCGGCTTCATGAGGTTGATCTCACGGGGCTGAACCCCCGTGCTGTGGCAGGGCAAGCCCCCGCCTACGCGGGCGAAGATCTCAGACTTTCCGATGGCCGCACAGGCGGGGATTCGCTTTTCTAAAGCCCAGGGGTTCAGCCCTGGGCCTCAACCCGTGGCATTCACCGGGCCTTCGTCAGCCGTAGCAGGATGACGCCGTGGCTCGGGATGGAGGCGGCATACTTGTCGCCGAAGCGGCCCAGGTCCTTGCGGAGCCACAGGTCGCGGACGGCGTAGCGGCCCGTGAGGCCCATCTTGGGCCAGTCGGCGGTGACTGTTTCCTCCAGGTCGCTCCGGTTGAACAGGCCGACGGCGAGCGACCCGTCGGCAAGCTTCTTGGACCAGACCTCCAGGCCGTCCTGCTGCGAAACCGGCCCGCCCGCCGCGCCCAGGCTGTCCTGGTTGACGGCAAGCACTTCCGGGTTCGTCAGCAGGGCCAGCGTCCAGGGGTCGTTGTCCGGGAGGTTGGCCCCGACGATCAGCGGGGAGGGCAGCAGCGACCAGAGCGACACCAGGGTCATCTGTTCGTTGTGCGTGAAGCGCGTCTGCCGGTCCGCCCCGACCGGGCGGCCTCCGAGCGAGAGGTGGCCCAGCGGCAGCATGTCGCCGTCCGGCCAGTGGCCCGGCGCGGCGTAGTCGTGCCACTGCGCCCCAAGCGTGAACTCGTGGTCCAAAGCGTCCCAGCCGTCCCAGAAGTCGTCGGACTCACGCCACATGTTGGCGTGGGTGATGACATGGGCGGCCTGCGTGATGGGCGTCGCGCCCGGCGACAGGCTGTAGACGATGGACCGCCCGCACTTGTCAATGGACTTCCGAACGGCCTCGATCTCGGCGGTGTGGTACGGCCGGGAGGTGTCGTCCATCTTCACGAAGTCCACGCCCCAGGAGGCATACAGGCGGAACAGCGAGTCGTAGTAGGCCTGACCGGCGGGCGTGTCGCCCCGGACGCCGAACATGTCGGGGCACCAGGGGCAGGTGTCGGTCGTGTTCGCCGCGTCGGCGGCCTTGTAGGGGGAGCCTTCGATGGGCAGGTTGGCGGCGACGGCATTGCGCGGGATGCCGCGCATGATGTGGATGCCGAACCGCAGTCCCATGGCGTGGACCTGATCGGCCAGGCCCTTGAAGCCCGGCCCACTCGCCGCCGAGGGGAAGCGGTTGGGGGAGGGCAGCAGGCGGCCGTTCGCGTCCATCGTCAGCGTCTCGCCCGGATCGCCTGCGTCATGGGCCGTGGCCGCGTTCGGGTCGTACCAGCGGTAATCCACCACGACGTACTGCCAGCCGAAGGGCTGCATGTTCTGGCGCAGATAGCGTGCGTTGGCGAGCGTCTGTTCCTCGGTCACACGGCTGCCGTAAGCGTCGTAGCTGTTCCAGCCCATGGGCGGCGTCCGGGCCAGCATCGGACCGACGACGAAATGCACGGTGCGTGAGGCCATGCCCGCGCCGTTGCGGGCGGTGACGCGGACGGCGTAGTCGCCCGGCTTCGCCAGAGTCCCCGTAATGACCCCCGACGGAGAGAGTGCAAGCCCGCCAGGCAGGTCGGCGGAGAAGCTCAGCGGGCGTCCGCTCAGAGCGGGGATCTTCCACAGGAACGGCAGGCCGGGCTGGACGCCGACGACAGTCGGCCCGTTGATCTCCGGCGCTGCCGGCGCGGAGCTAAAGGCGATGACCGGCTCGCGCGCCGTCAGCGCGAGCGTGTGGGGGCTGACGCCCGCCACCTCGAACCGCGCGTCGGCCCAATCGGCGTGGTCGTAGTCGGTGCCGTCGCCGCCGTCGGTGACGCGCAGCAGGACCATCTTCTGGCCGGTAACGTCCACATCTACGGTTTTGGGCGGCTGCCCGCCGCGCAGGACGCCGCTCGTCCACAGCGTCTTGCGATTGTCCCCGATGACCTGGAACTCCGCGCTGCCCCTGCGGCCCGCCTCGTCGTCGATGCCGACCGTCGCCGTGAACCGTTTCGCGCCGCCGTCCAGGACGACGGCCAGCAGGCCGCGTGCATGTGTCCCGAATCCATGTGCATAGGTCTTGCCTCCCAGCGTCAGCGGGTGGCCGTCTATGGACTTGTCCACCCGCGGTGTGCCATAGCCCTGCGTGGCCTTCGTCAAGTCGAGCGAAGACAGCAAAACTGCCTGGTCCGCGCGGGCGGGGGAGGGAAAGAGTGGGCTAAGGGAGGCGAGAGCCGCGAGGGTTATGATCGTGCTTTTCATTGTTCTCATTCTCATGGATTGTGTCGTACCACCCGGCACCCGAACAGGCCGCCGGCCATCGCGCCGGGGCGGGATTGGAAGCGCACCGTCACTTTGGACTTGCCCGCGACCAGTGCCGCCGGGAGGGGCGTCACCACGTCGAAGTATTCGCCCGGCTTGTCCTCGTGCAAGGTCTGCGTGGCGACCCTCGTTCCGTCTACCAGGATGTCGAAGGTGCGGTCGCCTAGCTCCGACCCCCAGTAGGTACACACCAAATCCTGCGGCGCGTCGGGTAGCGTCTTGATGTCGAAGGAGAACCATCCGCCGTCGCGGGCGTCGCGCCAGTGCGGGCCGCCGTCGGGGCCGTCGCCGGTATAAGACTTCTCGCTTTGCAGGGCGTGGTCGTGTTCCGGCTGCTGCTCGCCGGGCTGCATCACGTCCACCGTCCGGGCTTCTAGAGCGCGCGCCCGCCCCTGCACGGCCTCATAGTCTGCCTGGTGCTGCGTCCACGCCGCCGGGGTGAAGGTGTCCCAGTAGACGGTATAGCGCCCGAAGTAGGTGCTGTAAAACGGCTTCAAAGTGACATCGTTGGGCCGCCCCGCGCCCGCCGTGCGGAACGTCAGGGGCTGCCCGGCGACCGGCTTCAGCCACGAGTCCAGCGGCTGGCTGGCGGTGACTAAGACCGGGACTTTCGGGTCGCTCACCCGGAAGTACGCCCCCTGATCGCCGGTCGCGTAGGGCATGGGGTCCTTGAGGCCGTCGCTGCCGAGCTGCCCGGCCAGCACGAGCGGGCCGTAGAGGATGGCGACCTTCGTCGGGTCGTCCGGCATCGCCTCCTGGTACAGATGCATCGGCAGCCTGATGTCTACGCGGTCGCCGCTCTTCCAGCGCCGCGCCAGCGTGGCGTAGCTGCCGGGCGTCGCCGTGATCGTCTGGGCCTGTCCGTTGACCGAAACCGTCATGCCGCGCGCCCAGGACGGGTAGCGGACACGCAGGGCCATGGCTATCGGCTTCGCGCACGTCAGGGTCAGGTGCGTCGTGTCGCTGTCGGGAAACTTCGTCTCCTGCCGGACGCTCAGGCCCTTCGCCTGCCACCTCAGCACGGACGGGATGAACAGATTGACGTAAAGAGATCTGTCGTCGTGGAAGTAGATGCTGTCGCCGTACTTGACGTGGTTCTCCATGCCGGTCCCGACGCAGCACCAGAACGACTCGGTGGGGGAGCTGTAGGTCTTGAAGTGGCCCGGCTTCAGGGAGACGTAGTAGGTCATCATGCCGCGCACGGGGTCCTGCGAGGCCAGGATGTGGTTGTACAGGGCGCGCTCGTAAAAGTCGGCGTACTCGGCATTCGGAGTCCATTCAAACAGATGCCGGGTCAGCTTCAGCATGTTGTAAGTGTTGCATGTCTCCGCCGTGACCGGGCTGAGGTGGTGACTGAGCTGGCCCGGCGCGTCGAAATGCTCGCCGTCCGTGTTCGCGC